>NZ_JACKQP010000005.1:309553-667482 GCF_031625235.1 Amycolatopsis sp. 505 | reverse complement strand
CCGACGGAGACACTGCGGCGGGCGGCGCTGCCGGGGTGGCTGCACTTCTACAATCACCATCGACCCCACAGCTCAACCGGCGGCAAGCCGCCGGTCACCCGGCTGACCAACCTCCCCGGACATCACACCTAGTTGCGGATGAAGGTGTGCGAGGTGTCCCGGTTGCCGACGTTGAGGGCTTGCCCGACGCTCAGCTGGTAGTGGCCACCGTTGAAGTAGAGGAAGATGGTGTGGCCGGTGGTGTTGTTCTTCACCGACAGGGCGTTGTTCCGGATGCACTCACCCTGGCCGAGCCCCGGGCCCTTGAACTCGTAGCAGGTCGGCTGCGAGGTCCCGTAGTCGCTGACCGAGCCGTTGAAGTCCGACACCGAGCCGGTCTGGTTGTACCCGTACCACAAGCAGAACTCGCCCAGCTCACATTTCCCGTTGCGGGGCGTCGCCGCCGAAGCGGTGCCGGTCACCGCCATCGCCAGTGCGGCAGCCGCGCCGACGGCCAACGACGTCCGGACGACGTTCTTCCCGATGGTTCCCACGTGGACTCCTTCTCCCGTGCGCCGGTGCCCGCGGTCCGGGCACCCGCACCGTCACGTTCCACGCCGGTGGGCCGTTGAGGCCCGGCCGGCCGGTTCACCCGTTCGGCCGCGCCGCCGGTTTCCTCGATAGCGAACGGATAGCACGGCTGCGCAACGATCTTCTCGTCGATTCCCGCTGATGAGAGGAGTGATCATGGCTCGCATGATCAACGCCCTGGGTGACCGGCTGCTGGGGCTGTTCCTGCGCGAGGTGAAGGCCGGCGCTTGCATCCCCGAGCACGGTCAGGTCTGCAAGACGCTGCACTACGACTGCTACGGCAACTGCAAGTAATCGCGGCGTCCTCGCCTTTCCCGCCGCGGTCCTCCCGCGGCGGGAAAGCCCCGCCCTAGGAGGTGCACCGATGCTCGGCGCCCAGTTCGTGCTCGCCGCCCGGGTCCTGATCGGGCTGGTGTTCGCGGTCGCGGCCGTCGGCAAGCTCGCCGGACGGGCGCGGCTGACCGATTTCGCCGATTCGCTGGCGCCGCTCGGCCGGTCGCCCGTCGGCTGGCTGCCGGTCGCCGCCGGGACCGCCGTGGCCGAGCTGGCCGCGGCCGTGCTCGCCGGGTTCCCCGGCACCTCCCGGGCCGGGCTCGGACTGGCGACGGCGATCCTGCTCGTCTTCTGCGCCGCGATCGCCCGGTCGATGCGGCTGGGCCGGCGCGTCACCTGCAACTGCTTCGGCCGCTCCGGGTCGGTTCTCGGCCGCGCCCACCTCGTCCGCAACGCGCTCCTCGCCGTGGTGGCCGCCGCGGCCGCCGTCGTCCCGGCGGGACCCGGTCTCGGCCTCGACACCGGCGCCGCCGCCGCGCTCGTCGGCGCGTTCGGCGCACTCGTCGCGATCAACTGGGACAGCCTGGCCGGCCTGGTCGGCCGGGCGGACACCGCCCATCGCTGAAAAGAGGTATCCCATGTCGTTTCTGGTGGCCGTGGTCGCGGTGCTGGCCGTGCTGACGGTGCTCAACCTCCTGCTGTCCTCGGCGATCATCCGGCTGCTGAACGAGCAGCGCCGGCCGGTGACCCCCGACCTGCCCGCCGTGGGCACCGAGATCGGGGCGTTCGAGGTGACCGACGCCGACGGCCGGACCGTCACCGACGGCGAGCTGGACGACGTGCTCGTCGCGTTCCTCTCCCCCACCTGCGGGCCGTGCCGGCGCATCGCGGACAAGCTCACCGAGCCGACCGTCGCGTTCGTGATCGACGGCGGTGACCGGGCCAAGGCCGTGGAGTACGCGGCCGGGCTGGGCCCGTCGGTGCGCGTCGCCTACGTCGGCGACCGCAGCCCGGCGTCGGCCGCGTTCAACGCGGGCGACGTCACCCCGACCCTGGTCCGCGTCCGGGACCGGCGGATCGCCGCCGCCGGCCACGACCTCGACGCCGTGCGCCTGCAGCCCGCCCGATGAACCTGCTCCGGGCGGCGGGTCCCGCGTTCGGCATCGCCTGGCGCGCATCGCGGGTGGCCACCGGCGGCTCGGTCGCGCTGGCGGTGCTGGCCGCGGCCGTGCCCGCGGTGTCGGCGTGGCTGGGGAAGCTGCTGTTCGACGAGCTGGCCGGCGGCCGGGACCGCGGCCTGATCGTGCTGCTGGCCCTCGGCTCGGCGGCCGGTCTCGCCGTCGCGGCCGCGATCACCGCCGTCGCCTCCTACTGCACCGCGATCGTGCGGGCCAAGTCGGCGATCGAGGCGGAGGACCGCCTGGTCGGCGCGGTCGGCGCGCTGCCCGGGTTGCGCCGCCTGGAGGACCCGGCGTTCCTCGACCGGGTCCGGCTGGCCGAGCAGGGCGCGCAGGAAGCGTCGCCCGCGGTGCTCGCCCTGACCGTCGAGTCGGTGCGCACGCTGATCGCCGTGCTCGGGTTCGGCGGTGCCGTCCTGCTCGTGTGGCCGCCGATGGCCGGGCTGCTCGCCGCGTCGCTGGCGGCCGCGGCGATCTCGCAGCTGACGTTGTCCCGCCTGCGCGCGCGGGAGGCCGAGGCGATGATGGCCACCCAGCGCCAGCGGTTCCTCTTCCGCTCGCTCTGCTCGGACATCAAGGCGGCCAAGGAGATCCGGCTCTTCGGCCTCGCGGACCTGTTCCGGTCGCGCATGGTGACCGCCGTGCGCGCGGCGACGGCCAGTGAATGCGCCATGCAGCGCCGGATCGCCGTCACCGGGGTCGCCGCCGCGGTCGTGTCGGCGGTGGTGGCCGGCATCGCCCTCGTGGTCGCCGCGACCGGCGCCGCGCGGGGGTCGCTGTCCATCGGCGACGTCACCCTCTTCACGGCGGCGGTGGCCGGCATCCAGTCCCCGGTGGGCGCGCTGCTGGGCCAGCTCGGGCGGGCCGGCGGCTCGCTCGGCTTGTTCCGGCACTACCTCGACGTCGTCGCGACCGAACCCGACCTCGCCCCCGGGACGGCCGCCGTGCCCGCGCTGACGACCGGCATCGAACTGCGGGACGTGTGGTTCCGCTACGACCCGGCCGGCCCGTGGGTGCTGCGCGGGGTCGACCTGGTGATCCCGGCCGGAGCCGCGGTCGGGCTGGTCGGGGTGAACGGCGCGGGCAAGTCGACGCTGGTGAAGCTGCTGTGCCGGTTCTACGACCCCGACCGCGGGCGGATCCTGTGGGACGGCGTGGACATCAGCACGTGCGACCCGGCCGCGTTGCGGGCCCGCATCGGTGCCACCTTCCAGGACTTCACCAGCTACGACCTGACCGCGGCCGACAACATCGGCATCGGCGACGTCACCCACCTCGGCGACCTCGGCCGCATCCGCGCCGCGGCCCGCCTCGCCGAGATCGACCCGGCGCTGTCGGCGTTGCCGCGCGGCTACGAAACCCTGCTGTCCCGGGCGTTCCTGGACGTCGACGACAAGTCCGGGGCGGCGCTGTCCGGCGGCCAGTGGCAGCGGGTGGCGCTGGCCCGGTCCCTCATGCGCGCCGACGCCGACCTGCTCATCCTCGACGAGCCCAGCTCCGGCATGGACGCCGACGCCGAGACCCGGACCCACGAGGCCCTGCGCATCCACCGAGCCGGCCGGACGAGCGTGCTGATCTCCCACCGCCTGTCCGCCCTGCGCGGCGCGGACCGGATCGTGGTGCTCGACGGCGGCCGGGTGATCGAGCAGGGCACCCACGACGACCTGCTCACCGCGGGCGGCGAGTACGCCCGGCTGTTTTCGCTGCAGGCCAAGGGATATGCGATGGCGGAGGCATGATGGCCGGGCTCGCGGCGGGTGTGGTGGTGCTCGTGGTCCTGCTGGTGGTGCTGCGCCGGCGGTACGTGGTGGCCCGGGTGTGGGGCCACAGCATGTCCCCCACGTTCCACGACGGCGAACGGGTGGTCGCAACCCGGCGGCGGGAGTACCGCGTCGGTGACGTGATCGTCTTCCGCCCCCGAGCCGCGGCCACCGATGTGGCGTGGCGCATCAAGAGGATCGCGGCGGTCGCCGGTGACCCGGTCCCGGCCTGGCTGAAGGCCGGCGACGCGATCGTCCCGGCCGGCCGCGTGGTGGTGGCCGGCGACAACACCGGCCACAGCGAGGATTCCCGCCAGCTCGGCTACATCGACCTCGAGAGTGTGGCCGGCGCCGTCCCTCACCGCCCGGCACCGGCCGGCAGCTGACGATCGATCACCGCCAGCACCTTCTCGACCTCGGCCCGCTCCGCCGGACTGTCGAACTGGTCCTGCAACCGCAAAGCCGCATCAGCCAGACGGCGAGCGGCCGTCCGGTCGCCGGTCGCCAGCTCGATCGAGGCCAACGCGAGCAGCGCGGCCGATTCGGCGTCCGGGCGGCGGATCCGGCGGGCCAGGACCAGCGCGCGGTCCGCGGCCTTCCGGGCGGCCGGCAGGTCGCCGTGGGCGCGGTGGGCGTCGGCTTCGGCGGTGAGGCACCACGTTCGGCCGATCGGGTCGCCGTTCCGCTCGGACAGGTCGCGGGCCTGTCCGGCCAGGCGGACCGCCGCCGCGCTGTCGCCGCAGGCCAGTGCCGTGCGCACGACGACCAGCCGCACCTGGGCGCGGGTCTTCCATTCGCCGGCCGCGTCGGCCAGGCGCAGGGCCTTCGCGCCGTGGATCCTCGCCGCGCCGAGGTCGCCGACGTGGTCGCGGTACAGCGCGGCCAGCGTGCTGTGGCAGCCCGACTCGCCCGCCCGGTTCCCGGACTTCCGGAAGCACCGGACCGCCTCGCGCAGGGCGGTGATCGCGCGGTGCCAGTCACCGCACCGCTCGTGGGCGTCGCCCAGCTTGGTGAGCACCTCCGCCCGCAGCGCGACGTCGGCCTCCCGCAGCGGCACCTCGTTCAGGATGGCGACGACGTCGGCGTACCGGCTGCGGTGCATCCGCGCGGTCGCCGTGACCAGCGCCGCGGTCACCCGCACCACCGGGTCGTCGCCGGCGACGTTCGTCAGCCGCGCGGCCGCCCGGGCGCCGTGGTCGTACAGGTCGAGCCGCACGAGCGGGGCCCGCAGCACCAGCAGCAGCGCCGCCGCGCGCCGGCGCAGGCCCCCGCGCACGGCCAGGTCGAACACGGCGAGCAGGACGTCGGCGTCCGCGCCGACCCACGGCAGCGGTTCCGTCACCACGTGCCGCACCACGTCCCGGCCGAGCGGCGCGGCGGTCTCGGCGACCAGCGCGTACCCCGCCGGCGAGCCGAGGATGCCCTCGTGGGCGTGCCGGGTCAGCTGGACCGCCCACCCGGCCAGCCGCTCCAGGGCCCCCGGCGCAAGCGACGGGCCGACCGAGCGGCAGTAGGCCCGCACGAGGTCGTGCATCCGGTAGCGCGGCACGCCGTCGCGCCCCGGCCCGGCCTGCTCGAGCAGGTTCATCGCGCACAGGTGGGCCAGCACCTCGCCGGTGCGGGCGAGCGGCACGCCGAGCACGGGCGCGAGCGGCCAGCCGGTGAACGTCGGCGCCCCGATCGCCGCCAGCGCCAGCATCGCGGCCCGCGCGTCCCGGTCCAGCAGCCGGAAACTCGTGTCGAGGCTGTCCCGCACGCTGCGCTGCCCGGCCACCAGCTCTCGCATCCGCCTCGACTCGTCGGACAGCCGCGCGGCCAGCTCGGCCACGCTGAGCTTCGGGTACGCGGCGAGCTGCGCCCCGGCGATCCGCAACGCGAGCGGCACGCCCCCGCACGCCTCGAGCACCGTGGCGACCGTGCCTTCGCCGACGCCTTCGGCGAGCCGGTCCGCGCCCGCCGCGTTCGCCAGCACGGTCTCGGCCGAGCGGTCCGGCAGCGGCGCGAGCGGCACCCGCACCGACGGCTCGACCTCCGGCAGGACGTACCTGCTGGTCACGATCGTGGCGCAGCCCGGATCGGCGGCCAGGAGCGGCTCCAGCTGCCGGGCGGTGGCGGCGTTGTCCAGCACGACGAGCACCCGCTTGCCCGCGGTCCGGCTGCGGAACTCGGCCGTGCGCTCCTCGAGCGTGGCCGGCATCGACCGGGCCGCCACCCCCAGCGCACGGAGGAAACCGGCGAGGACCTCGTGTGGGGCCGCCGGCCGGGCGTCGGCGCCGCGCAGGTCGGCGTAGAGCTGCCCGTCGGGGTAGGCGTGCACCGCCGCCGCGCCGGCGTGCACGGCCAGCGCCGTCTTGCCGATCCCGGGCATCCCGGTGATCAGCACCAGCGGTGGCGCCCCGGTCCGGCGCGCCACGGCGGCCCGGATCGCGGCCGATTCGGCGTCCCGCCCGGCGAACCCGGCGGTCCGCGGCGGCAGCTGGGCAGGCACCACGGCGGCCGACGGCGACGTCCCGGCGGTGAGGATTTCGGCTTCCAGGGCGAGCAGCTCCGGGGACGGATCGATGCCCAGCTCGTCCCGCAGCACGCGCCGGGCGTCCCGGAACGCGGCCAGCGCGTCGGCCCGCCGCCCGGCGCGGTGCAGCGCGAGCATCCGCCGGTGGTGCAGGCCCTCGCGCAGCGGGTGGGCCTGCACCAGCGCGGTCAGCTCGGGCAGCAGCCGCGCGGCCCGCCCGCAGGCGATCTCGGCGTCGATCCACTCCTCCGCCAGGCCGATCCGCAGCTCGTCCAGCCGGGGCAGTTCCGCGCCGGCCAGGTGCGCGGTCACCCCGCCCAGCGGCGTCCCGGACCACCGGTCGAGCGCCGACCGCAGCAGGCCGGCCGTGTCCGCGGGGTCCCCGGCCGCCCGGGCCGCGGCGAGCAGCCGCCGCACCTCGTCGACGTCGGCGAGGCAGTCCAGCAGGTACCCGCTCGGCACGGTGACCAGGGCCTCGGCGGCGCCGGCCCGGTCGAGCGCGGCCCGGAGCTTGGACACCTGGATGTGCACCTGCGTCCGCGCGGTGGCCGGCGGCCGCTCACCCCACAGGGCGTCGATCAGCCGCTCCACCGAAACCGGCTGCCGGCACGCCAGCGCCAGCACGGCGAGGACGGTACGCCCCAAACGGCCCTTGATCGGCACCGGTGTCCCCTGGACCTGTGCGCCGACGGGACCGAGGACAGTGGCTTCCAGCAATCGCCTGCCCTTCGAGATCGGGTAGCACGATGCGGGCCGCGCGCGACGGAGACGCCACGCGGCCGACGGTCGGCACCCGGAAAGTTCAACCCCAGTAACGAAAGTGCCGGCTCGTCACGTCCCGCCTTCCCCAGCCGGGTGACGCACTCTCGCTGCGCGGGACGTTGCCAGCGGCCCGCGAGCACCGTCAACCGCCGCCCGGACGTTTCGTGCTGCCTCGAAACGGGACGCGCTTCCCCAAAGGGACACCGCCGGCGCTACCTCCCGCGCCTCCGGTGCCGGGTCCCGAACCTCACGAGGCACTCACCGTCACCGGGTGGCGGACGACCGCGCCGAACAGATAACCCTGCGTGTTGTACGGCGCGACGTCCGGCTGCCGCACCCCGGTGACGTCGATGGCCCGCGCCCGGAGCGTGTAGGCCCCGGCCTTCCGGGGCCGCCACGGGAACTCCCACTGCAGCCAGCCGCGGTCGAGTGCCGGGCTGATCGGCTTAGCAGGGTGCCAGCGCACGCCGTCCGTGCTCACCTCCACCCGCCGGATCCGGCCGTGGCCCGACCAGGAGCGGCCGCGCAGCACCAGGCGCCGTCCGGCCGCCAGCGTCGCGTCCCACGGGAGCTCGAACGCGCTCTTCACCACCTGTTCGGTGACGAGCGTGCCCTCGGCCGGGTAGTCCGGGCCCAGCAGCCGGTAGTACTGCGTGTTCCACGGCGACACCAGCGGCGTCGCCGACACTTCGATCCGGCCGAGCCACTTGATCGACGCGATCCCGGCCCACGACGGCACCACCAGCCGCACCGGAAAACCGTGGTCGGGCGGCAGCGGCTGCCCGTTCATCTCATACGCCAGCAGGACGTCTTCCAGCGCCTTCGCCACCGGCAGCGGCCGCCGGACCTTGCCGAGGTTCACCCCGGCCGTGACGTAGTCGGCGTCGAGCCCCTCCGGCAGCACGTCGACGGCGTGGCGGGTCAGCCCCGCTCGGGCCAGCACCGTCGCCAGCCGGACGCCGCGCCAGCGGGCGACCCCCACCGCGCCGAGCTTCCACGCCGTTCCGGCGACCGTCTGGCCCTGCTGGCTCGTGAAGAAACTCCGACCATTGCCGGCGCATTCGATGAACGCGGTGATCGTCTCCGACGGCAGCGCGCGCAGCTCCCGGTAGGACAGCTCGGCCGGTTTCCGCAGCCCGGAGCCGAACAGCCGCAGCCGCCAGGTGTCGGCGTCCAGCACCGGCGTCGAGGTGTGGTCGCGGACGAAGAACCGGTCGACCGGGGTGAGGTAGCCCTGGCCGCTCATCGCTTCCCAGCGGGTCTCGGCGTTGCTGCCGTGGACGTCGAACAGCTCCGGCGGCAGCGGTTTCACGATCGGTCCGCCGGCCGCGGCGGCGGCCGTGCCCGGTACGGCCAGCGCCAGCCCGCCCGCCGCCGTCAGCCGCAGCAGGTCGCGGCGGCTCAGGCCCGGCAGGCGCGCCTCGCCCGCCCGCCACTGCGCGAGCCGCCCCCGGTCGTAAGCGGTCTCCTCGGTGAACGCCGTCATGCGGGCATTCTCGGGATCACCTCCGCCGACGGCCAGCACGTCCATCCAGCGGAACAGGAGTCCGCAATGGACGGTCCACCGGCAGCACCGGCGTTTATTCCCGCGGCCCGGCGCCGTCCCAGCAGGTGGCCGCGCCCGCCCGGGGCCCGGGAACCGGCGCACACTGCGGGTACGGGCCGAGGAGAAGGGAACGCCGGGATGACAGGACCACGGATCGCCGTCGCGCTGGACGGAGCGGGGTGGCACCCGGCCGCGTGGCGCGAACCCGGGGCACGCGCGGGTGAGCTGCTGACCGCCGGCTACTGGGCCGACCTGGTCCGCGAGGCCGAGGCCGGCCTGCTGGACTTCGTCACCTTCGAAGACTCGCTGGCCCTGCAGACCGTGAGCTACCTCGACCGGCCGGGCGAGCGGACCGACATCGTCCAGGGCCGCCTCGACGCCGTGCTGATCGCCGCCCGCGTCGCTCCGCTGACCTCGCACATCGGGCTCGTGCCGACCGCCGTGGTCACCCACACCGAGCCGTTCCACCTGTCGAAGGCCATCGCCACCCTCGACTACGTCAGTACCGGCCGCGCCGGCGTGCGCGTCCAGGTGGCCGGCCGTCCCGACGACAACCGGCACTTCGGCCGTCGCGAGTTCGGCGAGTTCCGGCTCGAAGACTCCGCCGACCCCGGCAAACCGAGCCCCCTGGCCGACCTGTTCGACGAGGCCGCCGACTACGTCGAGGTGCTGCGCCGGCTCTGGGACAGCTGGGAGGACGACGCCGAGATCCGGGACGTCGCCACCGGCCGGTTCGTCGACCGCGGCAAACTGCACTACATCGACTTCACCGGGCGCTGGTTCTCGGTCAAGGGCCCATCGATCACCCCGCGGCCGCCCCAGGGCCAGCCGCCGGTCACCGCGCTGGCCCACGCCGCCGTCCCCTACCGGCTCGCCGCCCGCTCCGCCGACGTCGTCTACGTGACGCCCTTCGACCGCGCCCAGGCCGGCGCGATCGTCGCCGCCGTGCGCGAGGAGCAGGAGAAGGCCGGCCGCGGCGGCGAGACGCTGCACGTCTTCGGCGACGTCGTCGTGTTCCTCGACGAGACCGAACAGGCGGCCGCCGATCGCAAGCGGCGGCTCGACGACCGGTTCGGCGCGGAGTACCCGTCCGACGCGCACATCTTCACCGGCACCCCGGCCGGCCTGGCCGACCTGCTGCTCGACTGGCAGGGCGCCGGCCTGTCCGGCTTCCGGCTCCGGCCGGGCGCGCTCCCGCACGACCTGACCGCCATCACCCGCGGCCTGGTGCCCGAACTGCGCTCCCGCGGCGCCTTCCGCACCGGCTACGAGGCGAGCACCCTGCGCGGGCTGCTCGGCCTGTCCCGGCCCGCCAACCGCTACTCCGCCGCCTGAGGAGGCCCGAGATGTCCCGGAAGCAGATCCACCTCGCGGCGCACTTCCCCGGCGTCAACAACACGACCGTGTGGAGCGACCCCGAAGCCGGCAGCCACATCGAGTTCAGCTCGTTCGTCAAGCTCGCGCAGACCGCCGAGCGCGCGAAGTTCGACTTCTTCTTCCTCGCCGAAGGCCTGCGGCTGCGCGAGCAGAACGGGCAGATCTACGACCTCGACGTCGTCGGCCGCCCGGACACCTTCACGGTGCTCTCGGCGCTGGCCGCGGTCACCGAGCGGCTCGGGCTGGCCGGCACGATCAACTCGACGTTCAACGAGCCGTTCGAGGTGGCCCGCCAGTTCGCCTCGCTGGACCACCTCTCGGCCGGGCGCGCGGCGTGGAACGTCGTCACGTCGTGGGACGCCTTCACCGGCGAGAACTTCCGCCGCGGCGGGTTCCTGCCCCAGGACCAGCGCTACGAGCGCGCCGAGACGTTCTTGCGCACCGCTTGGGAGCTGTTCGACTCCTGGCGCGGCGACGAGGTCGCCGCGGACGCGGACTCGGGCGTGTTCCTGCGCGATCCGGCGGCGGGCGCCTTCGCCCACCACGACGCGCACTTCGACATCGAGGGCCGCTTCCCGGTGCCACGCAGCCCCCAGGGGCGGCCGGTGATCATCCAGGCCGGGGATTCCGACGAGGGCCGCGAGTTCGCCGCGGCGACCGCCGACGCGATCTTCAGCCGCTACGGCACCCTGGAGGCCGGGCAGGCGTTCTACGCCGACGTCAAGGGCAGGCTGGCGAAGTACGGCCGCAAGCCGGAGCAGCTGGTGATCCTGCCCGCGGCGACGTTCGTCCTGGGCGACACCGACGCCGACGCCCACGAACGCGCCCACGTCGTCCGGCGGCAGCAGGTCAGCGGCCAGACCGCGATCAAGTTCCTCGAGCAGGTGTGGAACACCGACCTCAGCGACCACGACCCCGACGGCCCGCTGCCGTCGGCCGACCCCGTGGTCGACGGGTCGACGATCGCCCCCGGCCGCGCCAGCGTCCGCATGTACCGCGACCCCGTCGCCACGGCCCGCGAATGGCGGCAGCTGGCGGAGGCGAAGAACCTGTCCACCCGCGACCTGATCATCGAGGTCACCGGCCGCCAGACGTTCATCGGCTCGCCAACGACGATGGCGGCGGCGATCGACGACCTGGTCCAGGCCGACGCCAGCGACGGGTTCATCCTCGTCCCGCACGTCACACCCGGCGGCCTCGACGAGTTCGCGGACAAGGTCGTGCCCCTCCTGCAGGAGCGCGGCTCGTTCCGGACGGAGTACACGGGTTCGACCCTGCGCGACCACCTGGGGATCGAGCCGGCCGAGGGCTGATGTCCTTCGCCGCGGACGCCCGGGCCCACCCTCCCGATCCGTTGTTGGCCGCGGCGCCAATAGGCCCCGTGGAGCCGGCATGACATGCGCGTCCCCAGACGTGCATGACCTCTCCGACGCCGCCCACGTACTCGGCAATTTTCGAGCGCAGGAGTATCCGGCGGAAGCACCACCGGTCGGCGGCCGCCGGCCGAAGGCTGACGGTTGCGATTTCCCGAGTGACCCGCGTCAACCACCGCCCCTGACCGGCGGACTCACAGGGTTCTCCCAGAACCTCCCCGGAACCGGCCGGCCGGCTGCACCACCCTCGCCGGCATGACCATCGAAATACGGGGCTTGACCAAGCGGTACGGGCCCGACACCGTGGTGGACGACCTGTCGTTCACCGTCGAAGCCGGGCAGGTGACCGGGTTCCTCGGACCCAACGGCGCCGGGAAGTCCACGACCATGAAGATGATCGTGGGCCTGGCCGCGCCGACGCTCGGCTCGGTCACCGTCGGCGGGCGGCGCTACCGGGACCTCCCCGTTCCGCTCACCGAGGTGGGTGCGCTGCTCGACGCCGGGGCCGTCCACGGGGGCCGGAAGGCCTGCGACCACCTGCTCGCCCTCGCGGTGAGCAACGGCCTCCCCCGGCGCCGGGTCGGCGAGGTGCTCGGCCGGACCGGGCTGGACGGCGTGGCCGGCAAGCGGGCCGGCGGCTTCTCGCTCGGCATGCGGCAGCGGCTCGGCATCGCCGCGGCCCTGCTCGGCGACCCGCGCGTGCTGATCTTCGACGAACCGGTCAACGGGCTCGATCCCGAGGGGATCCGCTGGATCCGCGGCTTCATGCGCTCCCTCGCCGCCGAGGGCCGTGCGGTGCTCGTGTCCAGCCACCTGATGAGCGAGATGGCGCAGACCGCCGACCACCTGGTCGTCATCGGCCGGGGGAAGCTCGTCGCCGACACCGCCGTGAGCGAGCTCGTGCGCGGCGAGGGCACCGTGCTCGTCCGCACGCCCGAACCGGGCTTCGCGCGGCTGCTGACCACCGCCGGGGCCGCCGTCCGGGACGGGGCCGAGGCTTCGCTCGTCGTGTCCGGCCTGACCAGCGCCGAGATCGGGAAACTCGCGGCCTACCACGGCATCGCGCTCGCCGAGCTCACCCCGCAGCGCGTCTCCCTGGAAGACGCCTTCATGGAGCTGACCAGGGACAGCGTCGACTACCAGGGGGCACTCGCATGAGCGTGTCCTTCGCGCACTCCGTCCGCGCGGAGTGGATCAAGCTGCGCAGCCTGCGCTCCACCTGGTACACCCTCGCGTGCCTGTTCGGCACCGGGCTCGGCATCACCGCCCTCGCCCTCAACGCCGCCGCGAAGGACTACCCCGGCGACGAACCCTGGGATCCGACCAACCGCAGCCTGACGTCCTACATCGTCGCGCAGCTGATCATCGGCGTGCTCGGCATCCTGGTCGTCACGGCCGAGCACGCGACCGGCCAGATGCAGACGTCGCTGCTCGCCACGCCGCGCCGGCACCGGCTGCTGGCGGCCAAGCTGGTCGTCGCGGTGGCGGTCGCCGTGGTGGCGGGGCAGGTGCTGATGTTCGCCGCCTTCTTCCTCGGCCAGGCCGTCCTCGCCGGCCACGGCGTGCCGCACGCCGGGCTCGGCGATCCGGGCGTGCTCTCCGCGGTGACCGGCGGCGGCCTCTACCTCGCGACGATCGCGCTACTGGCGGCGGGGCTAGGCACGATCATGCGCGCCACCGCGGGCGCGCTCGCCACCCTGGTCGGGATCGTCTTCCTCGTCCCCGCCCTGGCCGGCCTCTTCCCCGCCTGGCTGCACCGGCTCTTCTTCTACTGGCCGACGCTCGGCGCGTCCGCGGTCCTCAAGACGGTGCCCGATCCGGACTTCCCGCACCCGTGGCTGAACCTGGCCGGGATGGCCGCCGGGGTCGCCGCCGTGCTGGTCGTGGCGTTCGTGGTCTTCCGGCGGCGGGACGTCTGATGCGGGAGGCAGGCCGGGGCGTGCTGGCGGCCGCCGCCGCGCTGCTCGCCATGACCGTGGTCGCCGCCGCCGGCCTGGCCCTGCTGGGGGCCGGTGACCTCGGCGCGCTGACGGCGGCGGCGGTCGCGCTCGCCGTGGGCGGCTCGGCGGACGTCGGCGCCGTCCCGGCGGCCGGGCTCCCGGTCGCCGTGCGGGGCAGCCTCCACGTGCTGCCGCTCGGGGTTTCGCTGGCGGGCGCGACGGTCCTGGGCTGGGTGCTGCTGCACCGGCGCGGCGGCCGGCTCCTGGCCCGCGGGGCGGCGGCGGCCGTGGCGTTTCCGCTCGGGCTGGGCGCGTTCGCGGTGGCAGCACAGGGAAAGCTGGCGCTCCCGGGCGGCGTGGCGTCCGGCGGCTGCGGGCCGAGCGGCGGTTCGTCGCGCCTTCCCCTCCCGGGCGCACTGGACGCCGGGTTCTCCGTGGCCGCCGGTCCGGCGATGCTGGGTGCGGTGGTCTGGACGTCGCTGGTCCTCGGCGGCTGCTGGGTCATCGCCCGGTTCCCCAGCCGCACCAGGGGTGTGCGCGCGGTCGGGTGGCCGGCGAGCGGGAGCACCGTCGGGTGCCTCATCCTCGCGTGGGCGTTCGGCGGCCCTACCGCAGCCGGGGCCGTGCTGCTCTTCCTGCCGCAGCTGGTGGCCGGCGTCCTGCTGCTGGGACTGGGCGTGCCGTGGACGGTCACCACCACCGGCCTGCTGCCCTGCGCACCGGCCCTCTCGCCGGGCGGTCCGGCGTCCTGGGTGGCCGCGGGGGTGCTGCTCGCCTGCGGTGTCGCGGTCCGGAGCCGACGGCCCGGCACGCCCTGGCACCGGGCCGTGGCGAGCGCGGTGCGGTTCGCGCCGGCGACCGGTTCCGTGCTCGCGGTCGTGACCCTGCTGTCGCGGGTCTCCGTCGACGTCACCGTCGGCGCGTTCGGCCTCTCGCTGCCCGTCTTCGCCGCGCGGCTGGCGGCGAACCCGCTGCTCGCGCTGGTGGCCGGGCTCGCGGGCGGCGCGGTGGCGGGCTTCGCGGGTTCCCTGCTCGCCGACGCGGTCTCCGTATCCTCGCGGGTATGGAAGCGATGACGTCCCGGCTGCTCGTGGTCGACGACGAGGCCACCGTCCGCGAGCTGCTCTCCGCCGCGCTGCGGTTCGCCGGTTTCCACGTGACGTCGGCGGCGAGCGCGGGGGAAGCCGTCGCCGCGGCCACCGCCGAGCCGCCCGACCTGGTGCTGCTGGACGTCATGCTGCCGGACGCGGACGGCTTCGAGGTGGTCCGGCGCCTGCGCGAGCGGCACCCGGGCCACGGCGCGCCGGTGCCCGTCCTGTTCCTGACCGCGCGGGACCGCCAGTCCGACAAGGTCACCGGTCTCTCCCTCGGCGCCGACGACTACGTGACCAAGCCCTTCGACCTGGCGGAGCTGATCGCGCGGATCCGCGCGATCCTCCGCCGGACCGCGGGTCACCAGGCGGGCGTGCTGACCGTCGGCACGCTCACGCTCGACGCCGAGGGCCACCAGGTGACGCGCGAAGGGCAGGCGATCCGGTTGTCCGCCACGGAGTTCCGGCTGCTGCGGCACCTGATGGAGAACGCCGGGCGCGTCGTGTCGAAGGCACAGATCCTCGACCGGGTGTGGCGCGAGGACTTCGGGGGCGACGCCGGGATCGTCGACACCTACATCTCCTACCTGCGCCGCAAGGTCGACACCGGGGAACCGAAGCTGATCCACACCGTGCACGGCGTCGGCTACGTGCTGCGGGAGCCCCGCCGGTGAGGCGGCTTTCCCTGCGGGCCCGGCTCCTGCTGCTCACCGCGGGCCTGCTGCTGGCCGGCCTGACCCTCATCGGCACGCTGGTTTCCGGGCAGCTGGAACGGTTCCAGCTCGACCGGCTCGACGGCCAGCTGCGTTCGATGACCGAGCTCATCTCCCGGGCGGCCGGGCCGCCGCCGTCCGCGAACCCCGCCGTGCGACCCGATCTCGTCGACCCCGCGCTCGAGCTGTTCGGCACCCCGTACGTCGTGTACCTCGACGCGAGCGGCGCGGCGGTGGGCGGGCTCCATTCGTCGCGAGTGGACGGTGCGACGCTGCCGCCGATCGACGCGCTGCGCTCGGTTCCCGCCGACGGGACAGCCGTCGACCTCGACGCCGCCGACGGCTCGCAGCGCTGGCGGGCCGTCGCGCACCCGGCCGTCCGCTGGGGCGGGACGGTCGTTTCGGCCGCGCCGCTCGCCGAAGCCGACGCCACGATCACCCAGCTGCGGACGAGCAGCCTGGTCACCGGGGCCGCACTGCTCGTCGTGCTGACCGCGGCCGGGTGGTTCGCCCTCGGCCGGGGGCTGCGGCCGCTGCGCCGCATCGAGCACACGGCGGCGGCCATCGCCGGCGGCGACCTCACCCGGCGCGTCCCGGACCTCGCGGCGCCCGGCACGGAGATCGGGCACCTGGCGGTGTCGCTGAACACCATGCTCGGCCAGTTGGAACGGGCCTTCGCCGACCGGGCCGCGTCGGAGGCGCGGATGCGGACGTTCGTCTCGGACGTCAGCCACGAGCTGCGCACGCCGTTGTTCGGCATCAAGGGATCCGCGGAACTGTACCGGATGGGCGCGCTGACCGGCGAGTCCGATGTGGACGCTGCGATGCGCCGGATCGACCGCGAAGCCACCCGGCTCACCGCGCTGACCGAGGACCTGCTGCTGCTCGCCCAGCTCGACGAGGCCCCCGAGGAACAGCTCGACCGGGCCCCGATGGACCTGCGCACCCTGGCCGGCGACGCCCGCCACGACCTGCGCGCCCTCGACCCGAGCCGGCCCGTTTCCCTGACCGGGCCCGGCGGAGCCGGCCCACCCGGCCCGGCACCGGTCGATGCCGACGAGGCCCGGCTGCGGCAGGTCGTCACCAACCTGGTGGGCAACGCCGCCGCCCACACCCCACCGGGCACGCGGGTGCGCATCGGCGTCGGCACGGCGGACGGCCGCGCGGTGCTCGAGGTGGCCGACGAAGGCCCGGGGATGACGGCGGAGCAGGCGAGCCGCGTCTTCACCCGCTTCTACCGGGCCGACCGGTCCCGGACGCGCACGCCCGGCGCGGACGCCGGCCTGGGCCTGGCGATCGCCCGGTCCCTGGCCCGTGCCCACGGCGGCGACGTCGAACTGGAGACGTCACTCGGGGAGGGCGCCTGCTTCCGGCTCGTGTTGCCGTTGCCGGAGCACGAATTCACGGACTGACCTCGACCGTCCCCATTGCGCGAAATCGGATTTCATGGCTCCACCCGAGGCCCGTTACGGTCGTTTTCATGGAACGGAACCACGCATCGGCCGAAGAACTCATCGCTGCCCTGCGCGCCGGTGAAGTGTCCTCAGCGGAGCTGACCGAAGACGCGATCGCCCGGATCGAACGGGACGACAAGGCGATCAACGCCATCTGCGTACCGGACTTCGACCGTGCGCGCGCCGCCGCCCGGCGGGCCGATCGGGCGCGCGCCCGCGGGGAAGACCGGCTGCTGCTCGGCGTCCCCATCACCGTCAAGGAGTGCTACGACGTCGCCGGGTTGCCCACGACCTGGGGCATGCCGCCGCACCGGGACCACGTGCCCGCCGAGGACGCGGTCCAGGTGTCGCGGGTGGTGGCCGCCGGGGCGGTGGTGCTCGGCAAGACCAACGTGCCCTTGGGACTGCAGGACATCCAGTCGTTCAACGAGATCTACGGCACCACCGCCAACCCGTGGGACCCCGATCGCACGGCGGGCGGGTCCTCCGGCGGGTCGGCGGCCGCGCTGGCGGCCGGGTTCGGCGCGCTGTCCCTCGGCTCCGACATCGCCGGCTCGCTGCGCACCCCCGCGCACTTCTGCGGCGTCTACGCGCACAAGCCGACGCTCGGGCTGGTCGCGAGCCGTGGCATGGTCCCGCCGTCCGAGCCGGCCCTGCCGGTGGACCTCGACCTCGCCGTCGTCGGGCCGATGGCGCGCACCGCCCGCGATCTGACGCTCCTGCTCGACGTCATGGCCGGACCGGACCCGTTGACGCACGGGGTGGCGTACCGGCTTTCCCTGCCACCCGCCCGCCACGACAAGCTCGGCGACTTCCGGGTCCTGGTCCTCGACGACCACCCGTGCATCCCGACCGGGTCCGCCGTGCGGGCGGGCGTGCACCGGGTGGCCGACGCGCTCGCCGACGGCGGCGCCCGCGTCGAACGGCACAGTCCGCTGCTGCCCGACCTGACCGAAGCAGCGGCGCTTTACATGCAATTGCTGATTTCCGGTTCGGTGGCCCGGTTTCCGATCGAATCCGACGAGCGGCTGCGGGCGCACGCCGCCGCGCTGAGCGCGGACGACCGGAGTCTCGACGCCGTACGGGTGCGTGCCCTGGTGTCCAGCCACCGCGACTGGATGGCGGCGAACCACCGCCGTGAGGTCCACCGCCACGGCTGGCGGCAGCTGTTCGCCGAGTTCGACGCCGTCGTCTGCCCGATCACGCCGACACCGGCGTTCCCGCACGACCACGAAGCCACTCCGCTGGAGCGGCGCCTCGACATCGACGGCACCGAGTATCCCTATTTCGACCAGCTCGTCTGGGCCGGTCTGGCCACCATGCCCGGCCTGCCCGCCACCGCCGTGCCCGCCGGCCGGTCCCCCGAGGGCCTGCCGGTCGGCGTGCAGCTCATCGGCCCGATGTTCGAAGACCGGACCCCGCTGCGGCTGGCCGAACTGCTCGAGCGGAAGATCGGCGGATTCCGGGCTCCGCGGTAGAATCGGTTGTCACAGTGCAGATCCGAGGGAGCTTGCCGACGTGGTCGAGACGCCCGACATCGTTCGCCCGCCCGCCGAGCTCAGCGCGGCTCTCGCGACCATCGGCAGTGCCACGGCCAGCGCCGAGCTGAGCCGGATGGGCATCCGCAGCGCGTTCATCAGCGGCCCGGTTTCGGTGACCCCCGGCGTGCGCGTGGCCGGCCCGGCGCTGACGCTGCAGTTCCTGCCGAAGCGGGAAGACCTCTATCCCGTCGACGAATACGCCGAACCGGAAAAGCAGCTGCACCGGCACGTCATGTACCACACCCGTCCCGGCGACCTGATCGTCGTCGACGCGCGCGGCGACATGGGCAGCGGCGTGTTCGGCGAGATGATGCTGACCTACTTCAAGGGCCGCGGCGGCGCCGGCGTGGTGGTCGACGGGTGCCTGCGTGACATCGGCGAGGCCAAGAAACTCGGGCTCGGGCTGTGGATCCGGGGCGCCACGCCGAACTTCCACGCCCAGACCGGCATCGTCCCGGTCGCCGTCAACGTGCCGGTGGCCTGCGGCGGCACCCTGGTCGAGCCCGGCGACATCGTCGTCGCCGACGACGACGGGGCGGTCGTGGTGCCGGTCAAGCTCGCCCCCGCCCTCCTGGCGGCCGCCCGGGAACACGCGGAATGGGAAGAGTTCTCCCGGATCCGGCTGGCCGAGGGCGGGGACCTGCGGCGGTACTACCCGCTCTCGGACGAGGCCCGGCCCGAGTACGAGCGGTGGCGCGCCGAACAGGGCCGGGACTGACCGGCGCGCTCACCCCTTCACCGCCCCCGCGGTGAGGCCTTCGGTCAGGAACCGCTGCCCGAAGCCGTACATGAGCACGACCGGGATGCTGATCAGCAGCGAGGCCGCGGCCAGCTGGCCCTGCGGCACGACGTCGCCGAAGATCATCGACTGCATGCCGACGGGCAGGGTCTTGTTCTCGTCCTTGGTGATGAACACGAAGGCGAACAGGAATTCGTTCCACGCGTTGGTCAGCGTGAACAGCGCGACCGCGAGCAGGCCCGGTTTGGCCAGCGGCAGCACGATCCGCAGGAACGCCCCGAACCGCGTGCAGCCGTCGACCAGCGCGGCCTCCTCGAGGTCGGCCGGGATCGACTTGAAGTAGCCGACGAGCAGCCAGGTCGCGAACGGCAGGGTGAACGTCGGGTAGGCCAGCACGAGCGACCACAACGAGTCGTTGAGCCCGATTCCGCTGACCAGCTGGTAGAGCGGGATGAACAGCAGCGCGCCCGGCATCACGTAGGTGAGCAGGATCGTCACCGTGAAGCTCTCCGAGCCGCGGAACTTCAGCCGCGCCAGCGCATACCCGGCCAGCGCCGCGCACACCAGGGCGATCGCGGTGGACGCCACCGACACCAGGATCGTGTTGACGTACCAGGTGCCGAACGCCCGGCCGGTGAACAGGTTGGTGAACTGCTCGGTGCTCCACGGTGTCGGCCAGAGGTCGTCGGTGCGGGCGACGATCTGGTCGTCGGTCTTGAAGGCCGTGATCGTCATCCAGTAGAGCGGGGCGAGCACGAACCCGAGGAGCCCCACCAGGGCGACGCCCGTGCCGGTGCCGCCGACCAGGCGGGCGGCCAGCCGGTTGCCCCGCGAGGCGAACCCGGAGACGACCCGGCCGACGATGGCCGCCAGCACCACGAACACGCCGAGCACGAGCGCGGCTTTCCAGACGATGTGCGGCGACGCCCAGGTGAGCACGAGCACCGAGCCCGCGACGATCACCCACGGCAGCGCGCGGCGCTGCCCGGGCGTCAACCGCCGGCGGCCCAGGTCGGCCGCGCCGGGCAGGTCGCTGCGGCGCATCATCCGCACGAGGATCACCACGAGGACGGCGATGACCGGCAGCATCACCAGCGTGACCGCGGCACCCGCGCCCAGCTGCAGCTGCTGGATCGCCTTCGAGTAGGCCACCATCACGTACGGGGCCGTGGCGTCGCCCGGGCCGCCCTGGGTCATCAGCCAGATCAGGTCGAAGTTGTTGAACGTCCAGATCGACGACAGCAGCACCGTCACGATCATGACCGGCCGCAGGCCCGGCAGCGTGATGTGCACGAAGCGCTGCCACGGCGAGGCGCCGTCCACCATCGCCGCCTCGTGGAGGCCGCTGTCGATGGCCTTGAGCCCGGCGAGGAACGTCACCGTGAAGAACGGGATGCCCTTCCAGACGTTGACCAGGATGACCGCCGGCATCGCGAGCGCGGGATCGGACAGCCACTCCGCGGGCCACTTGTCGACCAGGCCGATCGAGGCGAGGCCCGGCCCGATCCCGGATTCGGTGAGCAGGACGTTGACGCTGCCGAAGATCGGGTCGAGCAGGGACCGCCAGGTGAACGCCGTGACGACGGTGGGGATCACCCACGGCAGCAGGATCACCCCGGCGACGAGCGCCTTGCCGTGGCGCATGTGGTGCAGCATCAGTGCCGCGATGAGCCCGAAGGTCACCTTGAAGATCTCGGCGTAGGCGGTGAAGACGAACGAGTTGAGCACGCCGTGGTGGAACAGGGCGTCGTCGACGAGGGCGGTGTAGTTGTCCAGTCCGGTGAAGACCGTCTCCGCGCCGTGGCGTTCGGTGGTGCTGGTGAAGATCGAGTCGGCGATCGGGACCAGGATCAGGCCGGCGACCAGCAGCAGCGTCGGCCCGATGAACACCGCGGCGAGGCGCCAGTCGCGCCCGAGCAGCCGCTGCGTTTTGGTGAGCGAGGAAGACGGGCCCGGCGCCGGACGGACCGGCGCCGGGCGCGGGCGGAGGACGGTCACTGCCGGTAGCCCTGCTGCTCGAAGATCTGCACGATCCGGCCGTGCGTCGCGGCGACGGCGTCGGCCGGCTTGGTGCCCTGGATGACCGACTGCATCATGTCGGTCAGCAGGTAGGCGGCGAGGGCGGCCTGCTCGCCGGGGCTCGGGGCCTGGGGGAACGCGTAGCCGGTCTTGGTCTTCACCGGGAGCTGCACGCGGGTCTGCTCCCGCAGGGCGGGGTAGGCCGGGTCACCGGTCGTGTAGTACGGGTCGGAGTCCCACACCTTGCTCCACGACGGGTTCACCAGGCACGGTGCTTCCTTCGCGACCCCGAGCAGCGCGGTCCCGCCGACCATGAACTTCGCCACCAGCTTGGCGAGGTCGGGGTTCTTCGCCCCCTTGAACACGACGAACGAGTTGGACTCGCCGAACGCGAGCGGCTGGTCGATCGCCGGTCCGGTGGCGCCGTTGAACACGTGGGTGTTGGCGTAGACCGGGTTCTTCTTGGTCTTCGAATCGGCGTAGACGCTGAACTGGTTGAGCGTCAGCCCCAGGATCTGGGCCAGCCAGTTCTCGTTGTTGCTCGAGTCGGTCCAGCTGCCGATCCCGGGCGGCAGCATCGGCGCGTACTTCGGGTTCGTGTAGATGTCGCCGATGAACGTGACGGCGGCGACCGTCTCCGGCGAGTTGAACACCACCTTCGTGCCGGTGTTGTCCGCGATCGCCCCGCCGTAGGTGTTGATGACGTTCTGGATGAAGCCGTTGGCGTCACCGGAGCGGTTCACCGTGAGCCCCCAGCCGAAGCGCCGCTTCGCCGGGTCGGAGACCGCCAGCGCGTTGTCGCGCAGTTCTTCCCACGAATAGAAGGGTTTGAGCGGGAGACCCTTTTCCTGGTACCAGTCCTTGCGCAGGTACATCCCGGACGCGATGAAGTGGTACGGGATCGCGAACCAGCGCCCGTCGAACACGCAATAGTCGTTCGCCTCGGTCGCGGGCTCCCCGTAGAGCGCTTTCATGTCCTCGACCACGTCGGTGACATCGGTGAGGGCGCCCAGGTTGTGCAGCTGGCCGACGAACCGCCGGTCGCTCATGAAGGCCAGGTCCCGGTTGGTGCCCGCCTTCACTTCGGCGTCCATCTTCGCGACCATGTCGCCGGCGTCGCCGGAGACCAGGTCGTTGCGGATGGTGGTGCCGGTGGCCTGCGCGAACACCTGCAGCGACCGGTCCAGGGCCTTGTTGGCGGCCTCCGAATACAGCTTCTGCGAGAGCATCCCCACCGAGCCGCCGCGGAGCGCGGCCGCCTGGTCGAGCAGCGCCTTGGGCACCTGGACGTCGACCTGCGGTGCGGGTGCCTGACTGCTCCCGCACCCGGCGAGACCGAGCACGCCCAGCGCGCCCACCCCCGCGCTCATCCCGAGGAACGAGCGTCTCGTCCAGTCCGTTTTCTCTGCCATGACCACTCCTTTCGCGTCCGATCGGGCGGACGCGGACCGACGGGGCGACGTTGCAACCGGCGGGGCAGCGGGGCGAGCGCCGCGCTGCAGGTCGTTCATGCGGTGAGTGATGCCGAACGCTGGGGGGTCGAGCGCCGTCCGGAAAGGCGGCTAGCGCCGCCGGGCGGCCCGCTTGCTTCGCTGTTTCTTCTCCGCGAGGAGCGTGGAGTAGTTGTTGCTCAGGTGCCGGCGCATCGCGGCGCGTGCGGCCTCGGGGTCGCGCGCGACGAGCGCCTCGTAGATCTCCGTGTGCTGGGCGGTGGCGCGGTGCAGCCCGGCCGGCGCCTCGTTGGTGACGCGGCGGCTGGCCGTGCCGAGCCAGCGGGCGGAGTACATGATCCGGTCGAGGATCCGGTTGTCGGCCGCCCGGCAGATCTCCATGTGGAATTCGTGGTCGACTTCGAGGTAGGCCTCGGGCTCCGCTTCGAGCACCGCCATACGGTCGAGCTCGTCCCGGAGCCGGTTCAGCGTCTCGTCGCTGATGCTGGCCGCGGCCATGGCCGCCAGCTCCGGTTCGAGCAGGGCGCGCATCTGGTGCAGCTCCTGCAGCAGTTCCTCGACGATCTCCGCGGGCAGCCACTCGATCAGCAGCGGGCTCAGGTAATCCCATTCCGCGCGGGGCCGCACGACGACGCGGCGGCCCTGCGCGACGTCGACGATGTCGAGCGAGGCGAGGATCTTGAGCGTCTCCCGCGCGACCACGCGGGACACCCCGAACTCGTTCACGATGTCGAGTTCGGACGGTGCCCGGCCGTCCTCGATTTCGCCGCGGACGATCCGCCGGGTCAGGTGGGCCGCCACCTGCACCGGAAGGGTCCGGACCTTGACAGCGTCCGGAGACTCTTGTCTCCTTGGCATGTCATCAGCTTATCGGACAAGTTGGACGTCGCATTAGTCCGTTCGTACGCACCACCCGGGGACGGGAGAGCAATGCGGATCGTGAACGTCACGACGGCGGTGGTGGCCTACCACGGTGAGGCCACGCTGGTGCGGATCGACACCGACGAGGGCCTCAGTGGCTTCGGGGAGGCCAATCCCGACGCCGGCGCGGGCGCGGTCGTCGGGATGATCGGCTCCCTGGCACCCCTGCTGCTCGGCGAGGACCCGCGCAACGTCGAGCGCTGCTGGGAGAAACTGCGCCGCAGCAAGGTTTTCGCGGGCCCGCAGGGCGGGGTGTTCGTGATCGCCCTGTCCGGGATCGAGCTCGCGCTGTGGGACCTCGCGGGCAAGGCCGCGGGCCAGCCGGTGTACCGGTTGCTCGGCGGGAAGTTCCGCGACCGCATCCGGCTCTACGCCGACTGCGGCGACGGCGACGACCCCGCGGGCTCGGTCGCCGGGTGCGTCGACCGGGCGCAGCGGATGGTCGCCGAGGGCTTCACCGCCCTCAAGTTCGACGTCGACGACCTGCGCCACCCGGCCAAGTTCGACCCGTTCAACCACACGGTCAACGCGGCCGAGCTGCAGTCGATGGTCTCGCGCGTGGCCGCCGTCCGGGAAGCGATCGGCCCGGACGTCGACCTGGCGATCGACCTGCATGCCCGCTACGACCTGCCCAGCGCCTGCCGGATCGCGTGGGAGCTCGAGCCGTTCCACCTGATGTGGCTCGAGGAGCCACTGCCGGCGGAGAACGTCGACGCGCTGGTACGGGTGCGCGAGCAGACCCGCACACCGATCTGCGCGGGAGAAAACCTTTACCTCCGTTGGGGATTCCGCGAGCTGCTCGAACGCGGCGCCGTGGACGTGATCGAGCCGGACGTCCCGAAGTGCGGCGGCCTCGCCGAGGCCAAGAAGATCGCGAACCTTGCGGAGCTGCACTACATCCCCTTCGCGCCCCACCTGGTGTCGACGCCGCTGGGCACGATGGCGACGTCCCACCAGTGCGCGGCGATCCCCAACTTCTTTGTCCAGGAGTGGCACGCGCTCGAGGAACGCGCGGTGTGGGACAGCTACGTCCACGCCCCCGACGGGAGCGGCTCGATCGTCAAGGACGGCTACATCACGCTGCCCGACACACCGGGCATCGGCGTGGAGCTCGACCTGGACGGCGTCCGGGCGCACGCCGTCCCGGGCTACGGGGTGTTCGAGTAGCCACTCACGGGGTGCGCTTCCAACGCGACGCAGAGAGAAGCGCCCCTTTGTTCACCTCGGGTTCACCTTCCGGTCGTCTCATGGGGCATGTTCTGCGTACGACGGCCGACCGGAAGGTGAGCGATGAGCACGTTGGACACCCTGGCTTCCGAGCAGCTCGACACCCACTTCGCGCAGCTGGAGGACCGTTTGGACCACGACTACGCGGACGTCGCCCGGACGCGGCTGCACGCGATGGTCGACCGTGAGCGGGCCCGGTTCGCGAGCGCTCGCGTGCACGCCTTCGTGCCGATCCTGGTCGAGCGAGCGGTCCGGGCCGCCCTGGCCGGCACCTGAGGACCGGCGCTGACGGTATTCGCCGACCTCGAGCACCTGGCGCTGGCGTTCGGCCGCGATCGCGCCTCCGGGCTCATGGGGTTGGCGACGATCCCGTTGAGGTACCGCGAAAGCCGTGGCCTCCGCCGTGGTCACGCGGCCCTGCCCGCGGAACGACGGCGGCCGACCAGTGGACGAGGAACGTCGGGAAGGAGCAACCGGCGCTAGGGCGAACTCAGCTGGACGATCTCGCGGTGCAGCCCGGGGACCTGCGCCTCGTTCTCCGGCTTCATCAGGACGCTGCGCAGGATCCGGCCCCGCGGAACGTCCGCCCGCACCGCATGCCCCCGCCGCGCGAGGTCCGCACCGGTGACCGTGTAGGTCGCCACGAACACCGCCTCCTCCGGAGGTCGCGCCATCCCGGCCTCGAGCACCTGCGCGCTGACCCGGTCGATCTCGGAAAGCGTTTCCCGGACCGGAAAGTAGCTCACGATGTCCAGCTCCGGCGGCTGGTACAACGCCAGCTCGGCACCGCCGGCGAGCAGCTCCGCCCACGCGAGCGCGGCCCGGCGCCCGGGCCGGAGCACCGCACCCAGCCCGTCCGGGGTCAGCGGCAGGACCCGCAACGTCAGCCACAGCGCCGCGGCCGCGGCGCCCGCCCGGGAGCATTCGAGGGAGATCTCCCCGAGGTGCAGGTCGTCGGACGTGAAGTAGGTGTACGGCGAGTCGTGGAGGTAGTGGCGGGCCACCGACGGGTCGCGGAACAGCACCGCGCCGCAGCCGTAGGGCTGCAGCCCGTGCTTGTGCGGGTCGATGACGACCGAATCGGCGTCGGCGATGGCGCGGAACGGGGCCGATCGCACGCCGTCCGCCGAGTCGTCGGCGATGAGCCGGAAGAAGCCGCCGTAGGCCGCGTCCACGTGCACCCGGGCGCCGTACCGGCGGGCGAGGGCGATGATCTCGCCGACCGGGTCGACGGCGCCGAGGCCCGTCGTCCCGGTGGTCGCGACCACCGTGCCGATGCGCCCGGTGCGGAGCAGGTCTTCGAGCGCGTCCGGATCGAGGGCCCCGGTCGCGGTGGTGGCCACCGGAACGGCCTCGATGCCGAGCAGGTGGCTCATCCGGCCGTGGGTGTAGTGGGCGTCGGCGCTGTGCGCGATGGCCTTGCCCGGGTGCGTCTCGCGGGCGACGAACAGGGCTTCGAGGTTCGCGATCGTCCCGCTGCTGGTCAGGTGCCCCAGGTGCTGCGGCAGGCCGAACATCGCCGCCAGGTCCGCGACGACCTCATTCTCCATGGCCGCCGTGGCGGGGCCGCCGTCGAGGGCGTGGTTGTTCGGGTTGATCAGCATCGCGCTCAGGTAGCCGGCGACGGCCGCCGGGTGGGGCGGCTTGAGCATCTGCCCGGCGTAGCGGGGGTGGAAGAACGGGTAGTTGTCGCGCAGGCGCCGGTGCAGTTCCGCGGTCGCCTCCCGGAACGGCCCGAGCGGCACGTCCTGGGAGTGGTGCGGGTCGTAGCCGCCGTACTCCGCCATCCAGACCCCGACGTCGCGGACGGCGTCGCCGAGCACCGCGGCGAGTTCGGCGAACCCGGCCGGCCCCGCGCGCAGGACCCCATCGTTTCGGCTCATCGGCGTCGACACTCCCCGGATAGTATGGATACATAATTATGTTTACATAACTATCGGGTAGCGTAAAGGGGTGCCTCTCCCCCAGGATCCCTACGCCGACCTGGCCGATCTCGTGCTCAACGTCGCACGCCTGATCCGCCTGCGCACCCCGGCCGGGCCGGAGGTCGTGCGGCTCACCGCCACCGAGCGCCAGGTCATGCGGATCGTGGACCTGGACCCCGGCTGCACGCCGAGCCGGATCGCGGAGCGCACCGGGCTGCAGCGCACGAACGTCAGCACCGCCCTGCGCGGACTCGAAGCCAAGGGTCTGCTGACCCGCGCCGGCCTCGGCCGGACCGTCACCGTGCACCCCACCGAGCTGGCCCGGACCAACCTCGAGGTCCTCCGCGGCGCCTGGTCGGAGCTGCTGGCCGACCTGCTCGCCGACATCGACCCGGAAGCGATCACCCGATGCAACCGGACGCTCGCTCACCTCGAGCGCCGCTTCGCCCGAAATCCCGACGATCCGTCCGAGGGCTGACAGGATGTCGGGCATGACGCTGCCAGCCTTGCCCGAAGAGTCCTTCCGGCGCGTGCTCTGCGTCGTCGCCCACCCCGACGACATGGAGTACGGCACGTCCGCGGCGGTCGCCCGCTGGACCGCACGCGGCATCGAGGTCGGTTACCTCCTGCTCACCCGCGGCGAGGCCGGCATGCCCAACCCGCCCGAGGAGACGGCCCGCCTGCGCGCCGCCGAGCAGCAGGCCGCCTGCACCGTGGTCGGGGTCGAGCACCTGACGATCCTGGAGCACCCGGACGGCGTGCTCGTGTACGGCCTCGACCTGCGCCGGGACATCTGCCGCGAAATCCGCCGCTTCCGGCCCGACGTCGTCTACGGCACCGGCTTCGAGGTCGAGACGCCGTGGGGCTTCGACCAGGCCGACCACCGCGCGGCCGGCCTCGCGACCCTGGACGCGATCCGCGACGCGGGCAACCGCTGGGTCTTCCCGGAGCAGATCGACGACGAGGGCCTCGAACCGCACTCCGCCCGCTGGTACCTCACCCCGGGCATGACGAACCCGACGCACGGCGTCGACGTCACGGGCGAGCCGCTGCGCCGGGGCGTGGCGTCGCTGGAGGCGCACGCGGCGTACCTGGCCGCGCTCCCCGACCACCCGGCGCCCGCCGACTTCATCCCGCAGTTCGCCGCGATGAGCGGGAAGGCGATGGGTGTCGAGCACGCCGTCCTGTTCCGGGCCCACGACCTGCAGGCCCCACCGGAGCTCCCCACCGAATCCACAGAGGACTGACCCACCCGGCCGTCTACTACTACGGCACGTAGTAGGATGGGGTCGTGACGGCGGCCCGGCCCGGCAAGCTGCAGCAGGTCCTCCTGCTGTGCGCGCTG
Source organism: Amycolatopsis sp. 505 (assembly GCF_031625235.1). Taxonomy (NCBI): domain Bacteria; kingdom Bacillati; phylum Actinomycetota; class Actinomycetes; order Pseudonocardiales; family Pseudonocardiaceae; genus Amycolatopsis; species Amycolatopsis sp. 505. Next base: position 639,765 of record NZ_JACKQP010000005.1, on the reverse strand, counting down.
GCCGTGGGCGTCGTGGCGATGCACCACGTCGGCATGGCGAGCGCGGCCGGGGCCACGACGATGCACGCCATGGCCGCCCCGGCCCCGCAGGTCCTCACCGCTGCCCCGGACAGCAACCCCGGCGAGCACGATCCGGGCCTGCACGACGTCCTCCACCTCTGCCTGGCCGTGCTGTGCGCGGCCGGCGCGCTCCTGCTTGCCGTCGTCCTCTTCCTGGCTGTTTCCCGGTGCACCACGACGTTCTCGCGGACGCCCGATGCCCGTGGCTCGCCGAGCCGGGGACGGCCACCCGGCCGCAGCGTCCTGATTTCCCTGTGCATTTCGCGCACGTGATCCGACCGGTTTTCCCGTCCGATCACCCTCACCGCACAGAGAAGGATCCGTCATGCGCAAAAACTCCCTCATCGGCGGCATCGTGCTGGCCGCCGCCCTCCTGCTCGGCGGCTGCGGCGGCGCCGACGCCCCCGCCGGCCACAACGCCGACGACGTCACCTTCGCCCAGCAGATGGTCCCGCACCACATCCAGGCGCTCGACATGGCGAAGCTCGTCCCGGCGCGCAGCGCGAACCCGAAGGTGCTCGGCCTCGCGAGCCGGATCGAACAGGCCCAGGATCCGGAAATCCGGCTGCTGCAGGGCTGGCTGACCACCTGGGGCGCCGCCCCGGCCCACGAATCGATGCCCGGCATGGGCGGGTCGATGTCGGGCGCCGACCTGAAGCAGCTCGAAACCGCCACGGGTGCCGAGTTCGACAAGATGTGGCTCGGCATGATGATCCAGCACCACCAGGGCGCGATCGAGATGGCCAGGACCGAACTGGCCCAGGGCGCCGACGCCGGCGCCAAGGCGCTCGCGCAGAAGATCATCGACGCGCAGCAGGCGGAGATCGCCGAGATGCAGGGCCTGCTCACGCAGAGCTGAGCACGGGTCGCCGGGGCGGCCGCCGCCCCGGCGACCAGCTTTCTCCGGTGGGCCGCCGGGCGGGAAGTATCCTGCCCACCGGAGGTGCCGTGCTGGGTCTGGGCGAGCTCGAAGCGTCGGTGATGGACGTGCTCTGGGACGCGGCGGAACCGTTGCGGGTCCGCCAGGTGCTCGACGAGCTGAACCGCGACCGCAAGCTGGCGTACACCACGGTGATGACCGTGCTGGACAACCTGCACCGGAAGGGCTGGGTCGTGCGCGACCTGGAGAACCGGGCGTACCGCTACCGCGCCGTCACCACCCGCGCGGAAGCGACCGCGCAGAGCCTGCGGGAGGTGCTCGACTCCGTCGACGACCGCGAATCCGTGCTGCTGCACTTCGTCAGCACGGTCACCGAAGAGGAGTCGGACGTCCTCCGCCGGGCCCTGCGCCGGAAGCCGAAGAAGCGGTGATCGTCGCCGCCGCTCTGCTGCTCGGCACCGTCGCGGTCGGCTGGTGGTCTCCGTGGCCGCTGGGCCGGCTCACCGCGCGGATCGACCCGCGGACGGCGCTCGCCTGGTGGCTGCTCACCGCCGCCGGGGTGCTCGGCGGCGCGATCGCCGGGGTGCTGCTGCTCGTCCTGCCGGGACACGGCCCGGCCGACGCGGTCCTGCGGGTGCTGCACGACTGCTGGACGGTGCTCGACCACGACGAGGTGCCCGCGCTCGACCCGGTCGCCGGCACGATCGCGGGTGCCGTCGTGGCGGTCGCGGCCGGGCGGCTGGCGACGACCTGGCTCGCCCGGCGGCGACGGCGGACGAGCCTGCACCGCCGTCACCTGACCGCGTTGCGCCTCGCCGGCGCCCGCGACACCCGGCCGGTCCCGACCCTGTGGCTGCCGGACGACCGGCCGATCGCCTACAGCCTCGGCGGCCGCCGCTCCCTGGTGGTCGCCAGCGACGGCCTCGCGGCGCGGCTGACGAGGCGCGAGCTGGGCGCCGTGCTGGCCCACGAACGCGCCCACGTCCACGGGCACCACCACCTGCTCACCGGCGCCGCGGAGGTCCTCGGCCGGACGCTCGGGTTCGTGCCCCTGCTGCGCGAGCTGCCCGCGGCAACGCGCCTGCTGGTGGAACTGGCCGCCGACCAGGCGGCGGCCACACACTGCGGCCGCGAGCCGCTCAGGTCGGCGCTGGTGTCGATCCACGCGGTGGCCGAACCCCGCCGAGCCCTCGCCATGGCGGGCGGCGACACCGCCCTCCGACTGAGCCGGCTCGACAACGGCATGTCGGCGACCCGGCGGTCGATCACCGTCGTTGGTGGGGTTGTCGCCTTCCTCGCTTCGCCCGCGATCGCGGTGGCTTTGGTGCTGATCACCGGCTTCGTGGTCTGCCGCTGACCGGCTTCAGGCACGGACCACCGACGTCGACGCGAAGCCACGCAACCGCAAGCTGTTGCCGACCACGAACACCGAGCTGAAGGCCATCGCCGCGCCCGCGATCATCGGGTTCAGCAATCCCGCCGCCGCCAGGGGCAGGGCCGCCAGGTTGTACGCGAACGCCCAGAACAGGTTGCCCTTGATCGTGCGCAACGTGCGGCGGGACAGCCGGATCGCGTCGGCGGCCGCGCGCAGGTCGCCGCGGACCAGGGTGAGGTCGCTCGCCTCGATCGCGACGTCCGTCCCCGTGCCCATGGCCAGCCCGAGGTCGGCCTGCGCCAGCGCCGGCGCGTCGTTCACGCCGTCGCCGACCATGGCCACGACCCGGCCTTCGTTCTGCAGGCGCTTGACGACGGCCAGCTTGCCGGCCGGCAGCACCTCGGCGATCACCTCGTCGATGCCCACCTCCGCCGCCACCGCGCGGGCGACGGCCGCGTTGTCGCCGGTCAGCAGCACCGGGGTCAGCCCCAGCTCGCGCAGCTGGGCGACGGCCTCGGCCGACGTCGGCTTGACGGTGTCGGCGACCAGTAGGACGCCACGGGCCGCGCCGTCCCAGGCCACCGCCACCGCGGTGTGGCCCCGCTCCTCCGCCGCGGCCTTCGCGGCCGCGAGGTCGTCCGGCAGCGGTTGGCTCCAGTCCTCCAGCAACGCCGTCCGGCCCACCAGTACCGCGTGCCCCTCGACGATCCCCCGCACCCCGAGCCCGGCCACGTTCGTGAAGTCCTCGACCGCCGGGAGGTCGACGCGCTCCCGCGCTCCCCGGGCGATGGCGGTGGCGATCGGGTGCTCCGACGCGTCCTCCAGCGCCCCGGCCAGCCGCAACAGCTGCGCTTCGTCGACGCCGTCGGCGACGTGGACGCCGGCCAGGGTCATCCGGCCCGCGGTCACCGTGCCGGTCTTGTCCAGCACCACCGTGTCGACCCGGCGGGTCGATTCGAGGACCTCCGGCCCCTTGATCAGCACGCCGAGCTGGGCCCCGCGGCCGGTGCCGACGAGCAGGGCCGTCGGCGTGGCCAGGCCGAGCGCACACGGGCAGGCGATGATCAGCACCGCCACCGCGGCCGGGAACGCCGCCGCCGTGCCGGCGCCGGTGCCGAGCCAGAACCCCAGCGTGGCGGCGGCCAAGCCGATCACGATCGGCACGAACACCCCGGACACCCGGTCGGCCAGCCGCTGGACCTCGGCCTTGCCGCTCTGGGCGTCCTCGACCAGCTGGGCCATCCGCGCCAGCTGCGTGTCCGCGCCGACGCGGGTGGCGCGCACGACCAGCCGCCCGCCGGCGTTCACCGTCGCCCCGGTGACGGCGTCCCCCTCGCCGACCTCGACCGGCACCGATTCACCGGTGAGCATCGACGCGTCGACCGCGGACTTGCCCTCCTCGACCACGCCGTCGGTGGCGATCTTCTCGCCCGGCCGCACGACGAACCGGTCCCCCACCGCCAGCTCGGCCGCCGGGATCCGGACCTCGCCGCCGCCCCGCAGGACCGCGACCTCCTTGGCGCCCAGCTCCAGCAGTGCCCGCAGCGCGGCACCCGCGCGGCGCTTGGACCGCGCCTCGAAGTACCGGCCGGCCAGGATGAACGTCGTGACGCCGGCAGCGACCTCGAGATAGATGTCGCCCGCCCCGTCCGAGGGGGCGATCGTCAGCTCGAACGGGTGCACCATCCCCGGCGTTCCGGCCGTGCCGAGCAGCAGCGCCCACAGCGACCACGCGGACGCCGCGAGCACGCCCATCGACACCAGCGTGTCCATGGTCGCCGCGCCGTGGCGCAGGTTCGTCCACGCCGCCCGGTGGAACGGCCACGCGCCCCAGGTGACCACCGGCGCGGCCAGCGTCAGCGAAATCCACTGCCAGTACGTGAACTGCAGCGCCGGCACCATGGCCAGCAGGATCACCGGCACCGCCAGCACGGCACTGGTGATCAGCCGCTGCCGCAGCGGGCGCGCCGGATCGTCTTCGTCCACTTCGGACTCGACGGCCGGTTCCGGCCGCGGCAGCGTGGCGCGGTAACCCGCCGCCTCGACCGTGGCCACCAGCGTGCCCGGGTCGAGGCCCGCCGGAGCGCGCACGCGGGCTTTCTCGGTGGCGTAGTTGACCGCCGCGGTGACGCCGTCGAGCTTGTTGAGCTTGCGCTCGATGCGGTTGGCGCACGAGGCGCAGGTCATGCCGGCGATCGCGAGTTCGATCTCGGTCACCGGGCCGGACCCGGCCGTGGTGCTGGTCATGATCGTCCCCCTTCGCGGGTGGTGACGGTGAACTCGGCGGTGCGCACGACGTCGCCGTGCTTGAAGTCCAGGAACAGCCGGTAGGTCCCCGCGCTCGGGACCTCGGCGGCGAACTTCACCTGCGGGCCCGCGGCCGTCCTGCCGTCGCCGGGGGCACCGTCCGGGTGGACGTGCAGGTAGGCGAGATCGCCTTCGCGCAGCGCGACCAGGTGCCCGTACGCGGCGAGGTAAGGCTGCAGATCGGTGACCGGCACGCCGCCGCGGCGGACGGTCAGCGTCAGCGGCGACGTCTTCCCGGCCGTCAGCTCGCCGGCGAGCTCGACGGTGTACCCGTCGACCTGGGCCGTGCGGCTGGGCTCGTAAGTCGCCGGCTGGTAGGCGCCGGCGACCGACAGGTCCACGCCGAGGGTCATCGCCTTGCCTCCGGTCGGCGCGAAGTCGGCGAACGCGCGGTAGGAACCGGCGGCGGGCAAGGTCAGCGGGACGCTCCACGTGCCGTCCGGCGCCAGCTCCGGGTGGACGTGCCGGAAGCCGGAGGTGTCCCGGCGGACCACGATCAGGTGCAGCCTCTTCTCGTGTTCGACGTCGAACGCGGTGACGGGCTTCCCGTCCGGCCCGGTGATGGTGAACGAGAACCTTCCGGGCTCCGGCGCCGGGCCGGCGGTGAAGGTGTAGCCGTCCTGGCTCGACGCCAGCCCGCCCGGCAGTTCGCCGGCCGGAGCGGCCATGCCCGCGTGTTCGCCGCCCGGGTCACGGTGTTCGGTGGTCGCGGCCGAAACCGGGCCCGCGGTGTTGCCCACGGCGAATCCCCCGGCCGCCAGCAGGACGAGCGCCCCGCCGAACCCGGCCAGCCGTGCTGCGGTGTTCATGTCTGCTTCCCTCCGTGGCGCCGGACTACCCGGCGAGCGCGTACCCGGCCTTCTCGACGGCCGCGCAAACCTGCGCGTCGTCGACCGGCCGGTCGCTGGTGACGGTGACGGCCCCGGACGGCAGGTCGACCGCGACCTCGGTGACGCCGTCGAGGGCGCCGACCTCTTCGCTGACCGAGGCCACGCAGTGCGAGCAGGTCATGCCGGTCACGGTGTAGCGGCTGGTGCTCATGGGGTTCCCTTCGCTCATGCCGCCACAGTACCCCTAGGGGGTACCCGTATCAAGGCGGTCCCGGCCTCGTCGCACCGATGAGTTTTCCGGGCCGCCGCCGTCCATACCTGCGAGATCGACACCCAGGAGGACGCACGATGCGGAAACTGATCTTCGGCATGAACCTGACGCTGGACGGCTACATCGCCGCGCCCGGTGATGACATCGGGTGGAGCGGGCCGCCGAGCGACGAGCTGTTCCGGTGGTGGCTCGACCAGGAGCGGGCCAGCGAGCTGACGCTCTACGGGCGCAAGCTGTGGCAGACGATGAGCTCCTACTGGCCGACCGGCGACCAGCAGCCCGGCGCCAATCCGGCGGAGGTCGCCTTCGCGCGGAACTGGCGGGACATGCCGAAGGTGGTGTTCTCCTCGACGATCGACAAGGTCGACTGGAACACCCGCCTGGTCACCGGCGACGCCGTCGCCGAGATCACCCGGCTCAAGGCCGAGGACGGCGGCCCGATGAGCATCGGTGGCGCCACCCTCGCCGCGGCGGCCATGCGGGCCGGGCTGATCGACGAGTACGCCGTGGCCACCCACCCGGTCCTGGTGGGTGGCGGCACGCCCTTCTTCACCGCGCTGGACAGCTGGGTGAACCTGACCCTGGTCGAGACGCGGACCTTCCCCGGCGGCGTGGTGCTGACCCGGTACGAGACGCGGCGATGAGCACGGTCACAGCGTCGGCGGCAGGCCCAGCCAGGGTTTGCCGGCGGCCTCGAACCCGGTGAGCTCGGCGATCTTTCCGTCGACGACGTGCAGGAGCGCGACGGCGAACAGCCGGTGCTCCGGGTCGCCGGGGGCACGCAGGTACAGCACGGCGGCCGGCATGCGGTTGACCGTCGTGACCACCCCGCGCCAGTCGTCGTGGCCGCGCCGGAAGAGCCCGCCGGAGACCCAGCCGTCCACCGCGTCCCGGGCCGTCGTGCTCACGGTGGTCTGCCCGGGCAGCATCGCGAAGCGCAGGTCGTCGCGCAGCAGGGCCGTCAGCGCGTCGAGGTCGTTGCGCTCGTGGGCGTCGAGGTAGGACTGCACCACACCGCGCTCGTCGTCCGACAGCTCGTGGGTGGCCCGGCCGCGCCAGTCGAGGCGGCGGCCGGGCAGCTGCCCGCGCACCGTCACCCGCGCCCGCTGCAGGGCGCTGGTCACCGAGGCGACGGTCAGCTCGAGGACGTCGGCGACCGTGGCCGCCGGCCAGCCCAGGACGTCCCGCAGGATGAACACCGCCCGCTGCCGCGGCGGCAGGTGCTGGACGGCGACGATGAACGCCAGCTCGATCGTCTCCCGCGCCACCGCCGACTCCTGCGGGTCCTCGGGAAGCATCCGATCGGGGTACGGCTGCAGCACCTCCCAGGCCGCGCCCGGCAGCTCGGCCGGCACGGGGGTGCGGCCGTTGCGCTTGTCCAGGAAGTCGAGGCAGGCGTTCGTCGCGATCCGGTACAGCCAGGTCCGCCACGCGGCGTGCCCCTTGAACGACTCCCGCTTGTCCCACGCCCGCAGGAACGTCTCCTGGGTCAGGTCCCGGGCGTCCTCGTAGTTCGCGAGCATCCGGTAGCAGTGCACCTGCAGCTCACGCCGGTGCCGCTCGGTGAGGAGCGCGAACTGCGCGGCGTCGTCGGTCATGGTCGTGCATCCTTCCACCGGGATCAGGGACTACCCGAACTGACGATCGGGCGCCGGATTTCTGATCGGTGGGGCCGCCGGCGCAGGGCCCACTCGGCCACGCCGAGGTTGAGCACCCAGCCCGCCGCCATCAGCATCGCCCGGGTGCCCTCGCCGGGCACGCCCACCAGCAGGGCCCACGGGAGGTGCGTCAGCACCTGCGTCCCGGCGCCCAGCCCGATCGCGTATCCGCGGGTCATCCACACCCGGTGCCGGCGGACGTCCCGGCGGCGGACGGCGACCGTGGCCAGCACGATCGCCACCGCCATCGCCGTGCCGAAGAACAACCGGAACACCGCGAGGAGGTCGCCGTCGCCCGGCGGGAGGTCGGAGAACAGCGTCAGCCACAGACCGGACAGGGCCGCGACCAGCCCGCACGGAACCAGCAGCCGCCCGGCGAGCCGGTGCCAGGTGGGCCGGCGCCGGCGCAGGGCCGGCACGAACTGGAACGCTCCCAGGACGCAGAAGGCGCTCGCGCCGAAGATGTGCAGCACGACGGGCAGCGGCATGGCGAAGAACCGTGCGTTGTCCGCGGTGACCCGCGCGCCGCCGGCCAGCTCGGCCACGCGCGCGGAACCGGCGGCCACCGGGACGGCACTGAGCAGGAGCAGTCCCGCCGGGACGAGCCACTCCGGTCTCTTGGTGGGCAGCAAGGGAAACCCCTCTCGGAGGTCGGGCACGGACGTGTTCGCCCAGCATGACCGCCGGCGGGCCGCGGCTCATCGGTCCACGGGCCGGATCTCGACCGGCCCGAAGTACGGCCCCGTTCTAGTACTTTCGGCGCGGCGCGGGTGCCGCCTTGGGGACGCGGCGGGTTTCGTAGGCCCAGATGGCGATCTCGACGCGGTTGCGGGCCCCGAGCTTCGCCATCAGGCTCGCGATGTGGGTCTTGACCGTGCTGAGCGTGATGTAGAGCTCCTCGGTGATCTCGCGGTTGGTCCGCCCGCGCGCCACGCTGAGCAGGACCTGTTCTTCGCGGTCGGTGAGGGGTTCGACGGGCTGGCTCGGCGCCTCGGATCCGGTGCCCGCGAAGGCGTCGAGCAGCCGCGCGGTGACGCTGGGCGCGATCAGGGCGTCGCCGCTCGCGGCGGCGTGGACGGCCTGGGCGAGCAGCTGCGTGCCGGCGTTCTTGAGCAGGAACCCGCGCGCGCCCGCCCGCAGCGCCGCGTAGACGTACTCGTCGAGGTCGAACGTGGTGATGACGACGACGGCGAGCGGGTCCTCGACGCCCGGCCCGGCCAGGCGGCGGGTGGCCTCGATGCCGTCGGTGCCGGGCATGCGGATGTCGAACAGGCACACGTCCGGACGCAGCCGCCGGGCCAGCTCGACGGCCGCCTCGCCGTCGGCGGCCTCGCCGACGACCTCGATGTCCGGCTGGGAGTCGAGCAGCATCGTCAGGCCGGTGCGGACGATCTCCTGGTCGTCGGCGACGAGCACGCGGATGCTCATGCCACCGCCCCGCCGCGGGGCAGGACGGCGGTGACGGTCCACCCCCGCCCCGGGTCCGGGCCCGCTTCGCAGGTCCCGCCGAGCAGGCCGGCCCGCTCGATCATCCCGGCCAGCCCGTAGCCGGGCGAGGGCGCCGGGCGCACGAGGCCGGGCTCCCCGTCGTCGCTCACGCGCAGCCGGACCGCTTCGTCGTCGGCGGTGACCCGGACCTCGATCCGGGTCACGTGCCGGGCGTGGCGCCGGGCGTTCGTGACCGATTCCTGGGCGAGGCGGTAGATCGCGCTCCCGATCGACGGCGGCAGGTCGCCGACGTCACCGGAGACCGTCACGTCGACCGACGGCCGGGCCCGGCTCGCGAGCCGCTCCAGATCGGCGATCCGCGGGTTCGGGGCGAGGTCGGCCGGCTCGTCGCGGCGCAGGACGCGGACCATGGCGCGCATCTCGTCGAGCGCCCGCGCCGCTTCGGCTTCGATCAGCTCCAGCGCTTCGGCCGCGGCGGCCGGCCGCGTCGGCATCATCGCGAGGCCGGCCTGGGCGCGGATGGCCATCGCCGAGACGTGGTGGGCGACCGTGTCGTGCAGATCGCGGGCCAGCCGTTCCCGCTCGAGCAGCTTGGCCTGGTCCAGCTCCCGCAGCCGCGCCCGGGCGCGGTAGCGCAACGCCGCGGCCAGCGTGACGGCCGCGAACAGCACGACCATCCCGCCCGCCGCGTCCGCGGCGCTCTCCTGCCCGAGTGCAACCGACAGACCGGTCTCGGCCAGCACGAACCCCAGGCCGAGCACGATCTCCCGGCCCGCACCCCACCGCGCCAGCGAGTACGCCAGGAGCAGCAGCCCGGCCGTCGCGTACGCCGACGGGGCGGCCCCGCCGGTCAGCAGCATGACCACCGACGTCGTGCCGAAGGAGGTGAGGAACATCGGGAACGGCCTGGTCCGCCGCCACAGCAACGTCGGCGCCAAGGCGGCGACGACGAGCACGGAGACGACCCGCCACGGCATGTCCGGCCGGAACAGACCCTCGGCGGCCACCGCCGTCCCGAGCACCCCGAGCAGCGCCCAGTCCCGCCACACCCGCGACGGCGGATCGGGCGGCCGGGGTTCGTCCCACAGCGAGCGGAGCACAGCGGTCACCCGCTGATGGTACGAAAGGACCGGGCGGCCCAGATCGCCCGAAAGTACGACCCGGCGTCGCCGTTCAGCGCGCCCGCACCCGCCGCCTCGCAGGCACGGGTAGCCCGGCAACGGGCGCGGGGAGGTCAGCGGATCCCGGAGAACCGGGTCAAGCGTTGTTAACCTGGGATTCACCGGTGCATCACCGGGTGAGGCGACCAGGCGAGGTTGGTGGACGTGCCCGACGAACAGTCCGTGGAACTCGTACCCCGGTCGGTGGCCGAGCTCGCCGCCGACCCGGCCTGGACGGTCACCCGCACCGGCACGACCGGTCACTGGCTCACCGCCGAACGGGTCGTCGAGGGCAACGGGCAGCGCCGCCTCATCGGCCTGACCCCCATCCGGCCCGGCACGGTCGCGCTCATGCTGTGGTCCGGCGGTGAAGTCGTCGAGCACCTCCGGAGCACGGAAGCCGAGGCCTGCGCGACGGCACACCGGTGGATCGAGGAGCTGCTCGCCGAAGAGTCCTGAGCGAGCGGCCGGCCGCGCCCTTGCCGGCGCGGGCTCCGAAGATCCTGAAGGCCGCCTTTGAGGTTTTTCGCAGCCGGGGACGTCATGGTCTGCCCAGACGATCCGCCAGCCTCGAAGGGGAGCCCCGAATGTCACGCACCGCGTTCACCCGGTTTCTGACCGCCGTCCTGGCCGCCGCGGCGGTGGTCTCGGTCGCGGCCACGCCGGCGTCGGCAGCGACGGCCCAGGATGTGGTCGGCCTGGCCAGAGCCAACCTCGGCAAGCACTACTGCGACACCAACAGCCTCGGCACCCGCGGCTACGAGACCAGCTGCAGCGCCGAAGCCTGGTGCGCCGACTTCCTCAAGTGGGTGTGGCGCAACGAAGGCCTCAAGATCGACGGCCTGACCGCGGGCGCGGGCTCGTTCTACCTCTACGGCCGGCGCAACGGCACCCTGCACGCCGACGCCGGTTACGTGCCGCAGCCCGGCGACGCGGTGGTCTACAACTTCAACGGCGTCGACTACGCCGACCACGTCGGCATGGTCACCGCCGTCGACGCGGACCGCCACATCCAGGTGATCAACGGCAACTTCGGCGACAGCCCGACCACCTCGACGGTCGCCTACTCGTCCGGCTACGGCCAGGTCGGCGCCACCATCGCCGGCCAGCGCATCAGCGGCTTCGTCAGCCCGGTCGGCCTCACCGCCCCCGTGCCGGCGACCGGTCCCGGGATCTCGGTGGGGTCCGACGGGACGCAGATGGTGTTGAGCACCAAGGGCAACGGGACGGTGTTGGCGAAGCAGGGCATCGGACTCTACGGCTGGACGGTGGAAACCGACCCCGGGGTGAAGAAGGTCGCGACCAACGGCGGCGTCCAGATGATCCTGATGAAGGACGGGACCGTGCTGGCCAAGGACAGCATCGGGCTCTATGGCTGGACCGTCGAAACCGACGCCGTCGTCAGCGACATCGCCGTCGGATCCGACGGGACCCAGATGATCCTCGACCGCTCCGGCGTGGTGTCGGCGAAGAAGGGCATCGGTCTCTACGGCTGGACCGTGGAAACCGACGCCGTGGTGAAGCAGATCGCCACCAACGGCGGCGTGCAAATGATCGTCGACAACACCGGCACGGTGCTGGCCAAGAACAGCATCGGCCTGTACGGCTGGACGACCGAAACCGACGCGGTCGTCAGCAAGATCGCCGTCGGCTCCGACGGCACCCAGATGATCCTCGACCACACCGGAGTGGTGTGGGCGAAGAACACCATCGGCCTCTACGGCTGGACCTTCGAAACCGACGCCGTCGTCACCGACATCGCGGCCGGATCCGACGGAACCCAGATGATCCTCGACCGCAGCGGCGTCGTCTCGGCCAAGAACACCATCGGCCTTTACGGCTGGACCTTCGAGACCGACGCCGTCGTGAAGCAGATCGCCACCAACGGCGGCGTCCAGATGATCCTCGACAACACCGGCACGGTCCTGGCCAAGAACGGCATCGGCCTCTACGGCTGGACCGTCGAATCCGACCCGATCGCCTGAGAGCGCGGAGACCCGAGATGACCATGAGAACCTGGTACCGCAACGCGCTGCTGCTGACCGCCGCAGCCGCGCTTTCCCTCACCGCCACCGATCCCGCACTCGCCGCCCCGCCCGGCAGCCCGCCCGTCATCGCCGACGCGGCGCGCGACGGGGCCATCCCGACCGACCTGCAAGCCGCCGACACCGGCTTCATCGACGTCGCGGGTCCGGCCGCGCAACCGGGCCAAGCCGAGTTCGGGGTACCGGCGTCGGTCACCGTCGCCCAGGCGATCCAGGAGTCCGCCTGGGGCCAGGCCGCGCCGGGCAACAACTACTTCGGCATCAAGTGCGGCAGCGGCGGCCGTGGCCCGATCGCGACCGGCTGCCAGGACCTGTCCACCACGGAATGCGATCCGAACTGCCACACCGTGATCGCGTCGTTCCGCGTCTACGCCTCCATGACGGACTCGTTCCGGGACCACGGCCTGTTCCTGCGTTCGAACTCCCGCTACCGGCCGGCGTTCGACTACACCGGCAACCCCGACCAGTTCGTCCGCGAGGTCGCGAAGGCGGGGTACGCCACCGATCCCGCCTACGCCGACAAGATCATCGGCCTGATGCGGACCTACGACCTGTACCGGTTCAACGTGCCGGCGACCGGCCCCGGGATCTCCGTCGGATCCGACGGGACGCAGATGCTGTTGAGCACCAAGGGCAACGGGACGGTGCTGGCGAAGCAGGGCATCGGACTCTATGGCTGGACGGTGGAAACCGACCCGGGCGTCAAGAAGGTCGCGACCAACGGCGGCGTCCAGATGATCCTCATGAAGGACGGGACCGTGCTGGCGAAGAACGGCATCGGGCTTTATGGCTGGACCGTCGAAACCGACGCCGTCGTCAGCGACATCGCCGTCGGGTCGGACGGAACCCAGATGATCCTCGACCGCACCGGTGTCGTTTCAGCGAAGAAGGGGATCGGTCTCTACGGCTGGACGGTCGAAACCGACGCCGTGGTCAAGCAGATCGCCACCAACGGCGGCGTCCAGATGATCGTCGACAACACCGGCACGGTGCTGGCGAAAAACACCATCGGCTTGTACGGCTGGACGGTGGAGACCGACGCCGTCGTCAGCAAGATCGCCGTCGGCTCCGACGGAACGCAGATGATCCTGGACCGCACCGGGGTGGTGTGGGCGAAGAACACCATCGGCCTCTACGGCTGGACCTTCGAAACCGACGCCGTCGTCACCGACATCGCGGCCGGATCCGACGGAACCCAAATGATCCTCGACCGCAGCGGCGTCGTCTCGGCCAAGAACACCATCGGCCTTTACGGCTGGACGGTGGAAACCGACGCCGTGGCGAAGCAGATCGCGACCAATGGTGGGGTCCAGATGATCCTGGACAACACCGGCCGGGCGCTGGCCAAGAACGGCATCGGCCTCTACGGGTGGACCGTCGAGTCCGATTCCGTCGCCTGAGCCGCTCCGCGGTGACGGACTGAGCAGTGCGAGCGGGTCCCGCTGCCCTCCTGAGCAGCGGGACCCGCTCTCGCTCGTGCCGGGACGCCTCAGAACACCTGGTAGGAGTCGACGATGCCGACCGGGTTCCAGCCGGCGTCCCGGCACGCGGGGTTGCACGACCAGTCGAGGTCGTAGGATCCCGTCTTGGTGAGGGCGCCGTCGGACGTGTGCACCGTGACCGTCCCCGACCAGTAGTCGAGCGTCACGATGTCCAGGTTGCCGTCGCCGTTCATGTCCCCGAGCCCGACCGGCTCGGCGCTGCCCCAGGAGATGCCCCACCCGAACGGAACCGGGGCGCTGGTGACCTGGCCGGCCCCGTCGAGCAGCCAGAAGCCGGTGCGAAGAAGGTTGGAGTTCGCCCAGGCGATGTCGGCGTCGCCGTCGTTGTCCATATCGCCGACGCCGATGACCTGCCAGTCCCTGGCGCAGACGGCGTTGCACGACGACCCGCTGATCCACTGCTCGCCGATGACGTGCCCGGCCCCGTCGAGCAGCCACGACGCGAGCGCGCCCCGATCGGAGTTCTCCCACCAGAGGATGTCGTCGTAGCCGTCGTCGTTCATGTCCGCGAGCGCGACCGGCCCCCACTTCCCCGAGCATCCCGCGCAGGGCCGGTCGACCAGCGTGCTCCCCATCCGGCTGGTGTCCGCACCGGTCCAGATCCGGACCTGCCCGCTGCCGGGATCCCAGGAGAGCAGGTCGTGCTCCTTGACGATCCGCGGTCCGGCGAACCGCACGTGCGCCCGGCTGACCGCCACGATTCCGGCCCGGCCCCACACGTCCCCGCGGCGCGGGCACGTGCCCCAGGTGGCGCAGTTGTACGGCCAGATGGACTGCCCGAGGACCGTAGTGGAAGAACTGGTGCGCCACATCCCGACCTGGCCGGTGGAGGCGGTGGCGGGCTGCTTGTTGTTGCTCCACAGCACACCGCTGGCCGGAGGCGCCGCGTCGGACGGTGGGGCGGCGATGAGCAGGGCCGCCAGGGCGAGAACGGTGAGCGTCAAGGCGCGCAGCGGTCCTGTCATGCCTGTCAGTATGCGGCACGAAGAACAAGCGACGCTAAATTCCGTCTTCTCCGGCGAGCGCCCGATAAACCGGCCGAAGCAGCTCCACGACATCCTCGCCGTCCGTGGTGATCGCGAACGGTGGCACCTGGTTCAGCAGCGCGTCCGACGGCGTGCGCGGTCCGTGCAGTGGTGCCGCCCCGCCCAGGCCCGGTGCCGGGCCGCCGGCGAAGAACGTGTCCATGACTTCGGCCAGCGCCGGGGACCGGTCGGCGGGGTCGAGGGGCTCGGCCGAGATGAGCCGGTTCTTCAGCTCCTCCAGCACCATTTCCTTGTTCCGGCCGCGCAGGGCCAGCACGGTGAACGGGTCCTCGCCGACCCGAGAAACGAGCGCGGCGAACACCGCGTTCAGGTGGCCGCACGGCACCTCGGGGTCCGGGCAGGTGCAGTCCAGGGACACCTCCCGCGCCGAAGACGGGAACAACGGCAGCCGGACCGCCTTGAACGTCTCTTCGACGTCACGGGGCAGCTCGCCGCCGAGCAGCTGGACCGTGGTCGACGCCTTGGCCGCCAGGGCATGGGTGATCGCCGCCCAGTCCGCCTTGCCGAACGCCGTCAGCCCGATCCGCACCTGGTGACTCCGGCCGTCCCGCACCTCGGCGTCGACGCGTCCGGCGCCGACCTCCAGCGCAACGACGTCGCCCCGGCCCTTCGCGGGCAGGAGGACACCGATCGCCGTCAGCGCCCGGATGAAGCGGGCCGGCCACCACGGCAGCGGCTCAGTCATCGATCGCCTCCTCCCCCAGCGCGAGCACTCCGCGCAGCGCGTCCGTGGACAGTTCGGTGAGCCGGCTGTCCCCCTCGCCGACCACCAGTCCTGCGAGCGCGCGCTTCTGGTCGATCAGCGTGTCGATGCGGTCCTCGATGGTGCCGGGGCAGATGAACTTCCGCACCTGGACGGTGCGGTGCTGCCCGATCCGGAACGCCCGGTCGGTCGCCTGGTTCTCCACGGCCGGGTTCCACCAGCGGTCCAGGTGCAGGACCTGGCCGGCGGCGGTCAGCGTGAGCCCGGAACCGCCGGCTTTGAGCGACAGCACCAGGACCCGCGGCCCGTCGCCGGACTGGAAGCGGTCCACGATCGCGTCCCGCGCCCCCTTGGCCAGGCCGCCGTGCAGGAACCCGACTTCGGTGCCGAGCCGGTCCGCCAGGTGCGGCACGAGCAGGTGCCCGAACTCGGTGTACTGCGTGAAGCACAGCGCCCGGTCACCCGACGCCAGGATCTCCGCCAGGACCTCTTGGAGGCGGCTGACCTTGCCGGACCGGTCCCCGAGCGGGGAGCCGTCGTGCAGCAGGTGCGCGGGGTGGTTGCAGACCTGCTTGAGTTTCGTGATCGCGGCGAGGATGTTGCCGCGGCGCTTGATGCCTTGGCTGTGCTGGATCTTCGTCATCATCTCGTCGACGATCGCGCTGTAGAGCGTGCCCTGTTCGCGGGTGAGCCGGTATTCCTGCCGGATCTCGATCTTCTCCGGGAGCTCGGGAACGATCACGGGGTCCGTCTTCACCCGGCGCAGCAGGTACGGCTGCGTGATCCGGCGCAGAGCGGCGGCCGTGGCGGTGTCGCCGGTGCGCTCGATCGGAGCCGCGAACCGTTGCCGGAACTCGAACCTGCTGCCGAGCAGCCCCGGGTTGAGCAGGTCCAGCACCGACCAGAGGTCCGCCAGCCGGTTCTCCACCGGGGTGCCGGTCAGCGCGAGCCGGTGCCCGGCGGGGAACCGCCGCACCGCCTTGGCCGTTGCGGTGTCGGCGTTCTTGATGGCGTGCGCTTCATCGAGCACCAGGCGCCGCCAGCCGAACTTCGCGAGCTCACCGGCGTCACGGGTGGCGGTGGCGTAGGTCGTGACGACGAGGTCGGCCGCGGCGACCTGCGCGGCGAGCGCGTCCCCGTGCGCGCGGGCACTGCCGTGGTGGGCGTGGACCCGCAGGTCCGGGGCGAAGTTCGCCGCCTCCCGCTGCCACATGCCGACCAGCGACATCGGGCACAGCACCAGCGTCGGCCGCCGATCGCCCCGCGCCCGTTCGACGGCCTCGAGCGCCAGCGTCTGGACGGTCTTGCCGAGGCCCATGTCGTCGGCCAGGCACGCACCGAGCCCCAGCGCCGACATGAACGCCAGCCAGGCGACCCCTCGCTGCTGGTAGGGGCGCAGCGTGGCGCGGAACGACGACGGCAGCTCGACCGGTCGCAGCGCCTCCTGGACCCGGCCGGACAGGACGTCCCCGACCCAGCCGCCGGCCCGGACGTCGGTCACCGGGAGCGGTGTCTCCCGCCCCGGGTGGACGAGCTCCAGCAGGTCGGCCGCGGTGGGGCGCGGGGTGCTCCGGTGCGGGTCGCGGCGCAGGAATTCGAGACCAGCGCGAAGACGGTCGGCGTCGACGCTGATCCACCTGCCGCGCAGCCGCACCAGCGACGACTTCGCCGCGACGAGCCGGGCCAGCTCTTCCTCGCCGATCTCGTCGTCGCCCACCGCGACCGACCAGCGGAACGCGGCCAGTTCGTCGCGGCCCACCCGGGCGACGACCTGCTCGGAGGGCGTACTGCGGACGGACAGGCGCAGCCCCAGCCGGCGCCGGCCGTCCCAGGCGGCCGGGAGCTGCACCTCGAACCCGGCTTCGACCAGCCGGTTGGCCTCCGAGATCAGGAACTGCTCGGCTTCTTCGAAGCTCAGGTCGTACTCGGACGGCCGGGTCCGACGCAAGGCCGGCGCCAGCATCGGGGCCACCAGCGCGGCCCGGCCGAGCTCGGCGACCAGCAGTCCCTTCGGGTCCCGGACCAGCCCGTGCGCCTCGCCCGACCAGATCTGCCCCGCCGACAGCAGCAGGCTCGGATCGGCGGTGGCCCGCAGGAGGAACTGCAGCTGCCACTTGGTGCCGTCGCCGGTCTGGTCGTCGGGGTCGTCCGCGTCCGGCTGCCTGAGGGTGCCGACTTCGGCCAGCCGGAAGCACGCCCGGCCGTCGACGACGTCGGTGTCGGCGACCTCGTCCCACTTCGCGACGGCGTCGGCCAGGACACCCAGCTCGTCCAGCGGCAGTTCGACGCGGGGAGCGCCGCCCTGCAGCGCGGACAGCCACACCCCGGTCACGCCCCGGCCCCCGGCCAGGTCGACGGGCGGATCGGCGCGCGCCAGCCGGTCCCGGACCGCGGCGTCGACCAGGGTGTGCAGGGCATCGGTGACGAGCGCGCGCGGCGAGGCCCCGGTCAGCGGCGCGATCTGTTCGGCCCGTCCGACCGGCGGCATGGCCGCGACCAGGGCGTCGAACGCGACGAAATCCACGCCCTGCAGCACCGGGCGCCAGCGGGCCTCCGCCGCGTCGCCCTGCCGGACCAGCGTCGGCAGCACCCGCCCGCGCCGGACCAGGTCCGCGGCCAGGTGGGCCACCGCCCGCAGGTGGGTGACCGAGGCGCCGTAGGAGGCCGAGTCGTCGAGGTCGTCCAGCTCGGCCGCGTCGACGATCAGCGCGGGCACCGACCACGGCCGCAGTGACGGCGCCGGGCCACGCCGCCGGCCGTCCGCGGCCGGTTCGGAAGAGGCGAGCGGCCGGTTCGCCCGCGACGGCAGCAGGACCGTCGCCGAGGCGGGCTTGCCGGGGTGCAGGGCGGTCAGGTGCGCGCCGGAGACCGCGAACGGGTGCGGCAGCGCGATCCGCGCCGAACGGCTCGACGTGCCGGCCGGGCCGCCGTCGCGCTCCGCCCAGAGCAGCAGACCCCGGCCCGGCGACCACAGCGCGTGCACCAAGGGCAAGGTCTGGAGCTCCTTCGTCCGGGGTCCGGGTTCCGCCCCGATCGTCGCACGCGCCCGGATCTGGGCCGGCCGCGGTGCGGTCTTCGATCAGGCGGAGGTGCTCGCGCACCGCGGTGAAGGCACGGGTTGGCTAGGGTGCGCCGGTGACCGATCCCGTGTTCCTCATCACCGGCGCCTCCCGGGGCATCGGCGCCGCCACCGCCCGGCTCGCGGCCGAAGCCGGCTACCGCCTGGTCCTCGTGGCGCGAGACCAGACGCGTCTGACCGACCTCGCCACCCGGCTGGGCGACGCCGACCGGGTGTGGCCGGCCGCCTGCGACGTCACGGACTGGGCCCGGCTCGACGCGCTCGTCACCCGGGTCCGGGACACGTGGGGCCGGCTGGACGTCGTCTTCGCCAACGCCGGCGCGAGCGTCGTCACCTCCTTCCTCGGCGAGGGCGGCGCCCCGCCGGAGGAGTGGCGGGACATGGTGCTGGCCAACGTGTACGGCCCCGCACTGACCGCCCGCGCCGCCCTCCCGGCCCTGGTGGCATCCGGCGGCCACCTCGTCCTGACCGGCTCGGCCGCCGGCCGCGGAATCCGCCCGGGCAACCTGTATTCGGCCACCAAGTGGGCCGTCACCGGCCTGGCCCAGAACATCCGCGCCGAGTGCGTGGGCACCGGCGTCCGGGTCACCTTGATCCAGCCCGGCCTGGTCGACACCGGCGGCATCCCGGCCGAACGGTCTCGTGACCCCAAGCTCGATCCCGCCGACGTCGCCCGGGCCGTGCTCTATGCGGTCGGTCAACCGTCTACTGTGGACGTCAACGAGATCCTCGTCCGCCCGGCCTGACCGGCTTGCGGGGCGACGCACGCGCCGCCCCGCAAACCAACCCCGGCGCTACTGGATCACGAACGGCGCCGACACGTCGACCGAGTACGGTGTCGTGCTGTTCTTGTTCAGCTGCAACACATAACTGCCCGGCAGCACGACCGGCGGGCCGGACGCGTTGATGTCCCCGGCGCTCGTGGCCAGCGCCGATGCCGGGAAGGACACGCGCACGACCTGGGACCGGCCCGGGTCGAGGGTCACCCGGGCGAAGCCGACCAGCCGTTGCGGCGGGACCACCACCGGGCTCACCG
Organism: Amycolatopsis sp. 505; assembly: GCF_031625235.1. Lineage (NCBI taxonomy): Bacteria > Bacillati > Actinomycetota > Actinomycetes > Pseudonocardiales > Pseudonocardiaceae > Amycolatopsis > Amycolatopsis sp. 505. The sequence goes on along the minus strand of NZ_JACKQP010000005.1, from coordinate 620,364 downwards.
GCTGGGCCGCGTACACCGGCACGATGTCGGTGCCGGCGCGGGTTCCGGTGTTGGTGACGGTGAACGTCGCGGTGGCCGTGCCGTCGCGGCCGATCTTCGGTGTCACCGCCAGGTTCGTGTGCGTGAAACTCGTGTACGACAGGCCGTACCCGAACGGGAACTGCGGGTTGTACGCGTTGCCCTGACCGGACGCCGTGCTGGGCAGCTGGTCGAAGAACTTCGGCTGGTCCCCCAGCGGGGACGGGGCCGTGCCGGCGAAGTCACCGCCGACGGCCGGGGCGTCGGACGGCCAGCTGATCGGCAGCTTGCCCGCCGGGTTCGCCTTGCCGAACAACACATCCGCCACGGCCGTGCCGGCTTCCGTGCTGCCCTGGTAGGCCATCAGCACCGCGTTCGCCTTCGCGGCCGGGCCCAGCCCGACCGGCCGGCCCGCGACGACCACGACGATCACCGGCTTGCCGGTCGCCTCCAGCGCCGAAATCAGAGCCTGCTGGTCCGGCGCCAGGGCCGGCGCCGGGTTGTCGCCCAGTCCTTCCGCGTAGGCCTTCTCCCCCACCACCGCCACGTAGGCGCTGGTGTCCGCCGCGGCCGCGACGGCGCTCGCCTGGTCCGGCGCGTACACCGCGGCCGGGTTCGCGGCCCGGATGCCGTTCAGCACGGTGGTGCCCGGCGGGATCTGGTTGTCCGGGCCCATGCAGCACACGTGCCCGGCACCCGCCACGCCCTGCCAGCTCACGCTCCAGCCGCCGAGCTGGTTGGTCATCGAGTCCGCGCTCGGGCCGGTCACCACGACCTTCGCGCCCGCGGGCAACGGCAGCGCGTTGTTCTCGTTGCGCAGCAAGGTGATGGACTCCCGCGCGGCCTTCAGCGTCTGATCGCGGCCGGCCGTGACGGCGGCGTTGGCGGCGTTCGCGTCGACGCACGGCTTCGCCGGGTCGGCCACGCACGGCTGGTCGAACAGGCCGAGCTGGAACTTCAGCGTGAGGATGCGGCGCACGGCCTGGTCGATCCGCGCGCGCGAGATCTTGCCCGTGTCGACGGCCTGCAGGATCGCGGCCTGCCACCCGGCCGCGTCGGAGACCTGCATGCTCATGTCGACGCCCGCGTTCACGGCGGCGGCGATGGCGCCCGGCAGGTCCGGCGCGATGTGGTAGGCGGTCTGCAACGCGGTGACGTCCTGGTAGTCGCTGATCACGACGCCCTGGAAGTGCATCTGGTTGCGCAGGATGTCGGTCAGCAGGTAGCGCGACGCGGTGGCGGGCACGCCGTTGATCGACCCGGAGTTGACCATCACCGTCCCGGCGCCGGCGTCGATCCCGGCCGCGTACGGCGGCAGGATCGTCGTCTGGAGGTAGTTCATCGGGAGCAGTTCCTCGGCCCGGTCGTGGCCGTTGATCGACTGCGAGTAGCCGGCGAAGTGCTTGACCGTGGCGCTGACGTTCAGTTCACCGCGCTTTCCGGGCGTCTGCATGCCCTTGATGTTCGCGGCACCCATCGCGGCCGACAGGATCGGTTGCTCGGCCCACGTCTCGTAGGTGCGGCCCCACCGGTTGTCGCGCGCGATGTCCTGGACCGGGGCGAAGTTCCAGGTCCAGCCGGTGGCGCGCAGGGCGTCCGCGGTCGCCTTGCCGCCGGCCCGGGCGAGCCCGGGGTCCCAGGTGGCGCCCATGCCGATGGACTGCGGGAACAGCGGTGCCTGCCACGGGTGGCCGAAGCCGTGCACCGCGTCGACGCCGAACACCACCGGGAGGTGCAGGCGCGAATTCTTGATCGCGTACTGCTGGATGATGTTGTACTCGGTGGCCCAGTCGTAGCCGGTGTTGCCCACCCCGCCCTTGCCGGTGGTGTCGACCGGATTTTCGGTACCGCCCGCGAGAATCGAGCCGACGTTGGCGTCGATCAGGATTTTCCGCATGCATTCGGGATTGGGGAGGTTGAATCCGTTGTTCCCGCACGTCGTCCCGTTCGGGTCGGTCAACGTGGTGACCAGCTGCTGGTCCATCTGGCCGACCTTCTCGGGCAGCGTCATGACGTGCAGCAACGCCTCCACCCGCGCCGGCACCGGGCGCCGCGCGTCCATCCAGGGCGCGAGCCCGGGATCGGGGGCGGCACTGCTACTGGCGGCGAACGCGGGAACCGCGAGCAGGACCGCCGCCGCGAGCACCGTGACGGTGGCGCGGGTACTGCGTCTGTGTTTGCGGAACACCTGACCTCCTTCAGCCGTGGTCGGCACGGACCGGCCGCATGGGTGCGAGCGCACCGTAGGCACCTTCCGCAAGGCGGTAAAACCGCCGAACGGCGGCCGGGACCGTCTACTGTGACCGCCACCCCGGCTCGCTCCGCCGCGTCGAGCCGGAGTTCCGGCGAAACCTGCGTCCGGTCTTGACGCCGCGGACGTTGTCGTTCACAGTCCTCTGGTGCGTTCGGACGCACCCCGGTCGACCTCCTACCCCTCCCGCCACCCCTTCCCCGGCACCCAGCGCGCCGCTCGATGTTAGCGCTAACAGTATCTCCATGTCCCCCTCAACGACGAAGGGAACGATCCCCATGTCGATCGGAATCGCGCGCGCCACCAGGTGGCGGCACCGGCCCTGGCCGGCCGCCGCGGCCGTGGTGGCGGCCGTCGCCGGGCTGCTCACCGTGGCCCCCACCCCGGCTTCGGCCGCCACGGTGGACACCTCCGCCTGGTACGTCCTGGTCAACCGCAACAGCGGCAAGGCGCTCGACGTCACCGGCGCCGCCACCACCGACGGCGCCGGGCTCATCCAGTGGAGCCGGACCAACGCCGCCAACCAGCAGTTCCAGTTCACCGACACCGGCGGCGGAAATTACCAGCTGCGCGCGCGGCACTCCGGCAAGCTCGCCGACGTCCAAGGCGCGTCCACCGCCGACGGCGCGCCGGTGGTGCAGTGGGCCGCCAACGGCGGCGCCAACCAGCAGTTCAGCGTGGCCGACGCCGGCGGCGGGTACGTCCGGCTGGTGAACCGCAACAGCGGCAAAGCCCTCGACATCCAGGGTGCCTCGACCGCCGACGGCGCCGGCGCCGTGCAGCAGACCGGCTCCACCGGCACCGCCCAGCAGTGGCAGCTCGTCCAGGTCGACGGCGGTGCCACGAGCGCCTGCACCCTGCCCTCGACCTACCGCTGGAGCTCGACCGGCCCGCTGGCCACCCCGAAGCAGGGCTGGGTTTCCCTCAAGGACTTCACGAACGTCGTGTACAACGGCAAGCACGTCGTCTACGCGACCACGCACGACACCGGATCGGCCTGGAAGTCCACGAGCTTCAGCCCGTTCACGAACTGGTCCGACATGGCCACCGCGAGCCAGAGCACCATGTCCTTCGGAGCCGTCGCGCCGACCCTGTTCTACTTCGCCCCCAAGAACATCTGGGTGCTCGCCTACCAGTGGGGCTGGCCCGACACGTTCTCCTACCGCACGTCGAGCGATCCCACCAACCCCAACGCCTGGTCCGCGCAGCAGACGCTGTTCACCGGCACCCTCCCCAGCGGGGCGCCGATCGACCAGACCCTCATCGGCGACGGCACGAACATGTACCTGTTCTTCGCCGACGACAACGGCAGCATCTACCGCGCCACCATGCCCATCGGGAACTTCCCGGGCAGCTTCGGCTCGAACTACACGAAGATCATGAGCGACACCCCGCAGAAGCTGTTCGAAGCGCCCGAGGTCTACAAGGTCAAGGACCAGAACCAGTACCTCATGATCGTCGAGGCGCGGGGCACGAACGAGCGCCGCTACTTCCGCTCGTTCACCGCCACCAGCCTGAGCGGCACGTGGACCCCGCAGGCCGCCACCGAAAGCAACCCCTTCGCCGGCAAGGCCAACAGCGGTGCCACCTGGACCAACGACATCAGCCACGGCGACCTCGTCCGCACCAACCCCGACCAGACCAAGACCATCGACCCCTGCAACCTGCAGTTCCTCTACCAGGGCCGCGACCCGGCCTCCGACGGCGTCGACTACGGCCTCCTGCCCTACAAGCCGGGAGTGCTGACCCTGCAGCGCTAGCACCACCGGGCAGGCTCGGATCGGCCGGGAGAGCGTGATCGCTCTCCCGGCCACGCCGGATTCTCGCAGCCGGCGGGGAGCTCACGCCACCTTGATCACGACCTTCCCCGCGGCGTGGCCGTTCTCGACGGCGGCCAGGCCGGCCGGGGCGTCGGAAAGCGGGTGGACCGCCGTGATCACCGGGGCCAGCACTCCGTCCAGGGCCAGCCGGGCGGACCGCTCCAGGTTCTCGCGGTCGAGGCGGCGCTCGACGAACCGCCCGCCGAGCTCGGGCACCGACATGTCCCCCACCGCGATCACATTGCGGGGGTCGCGGGCCAGCGGCGCGACCGTCCGCAGCGAGGTGCCACCCACCAGGTCGACGATCCCGTCGAAGCCGTCCGGAACCAGCTCGCGTGCCGTGGCGACGACGTCTTCGGCGGTGTAGTCGACGAACCGCGCCCCGGCCGCTTCGGCCTGCTCGCGCTTGGCGGCGCTGCCCGTGCCGAGCACCCGCAGCCCGCGCGCGGCGGCCAGCCGGGCGACCGCGAGACCGACCCCGCCACCGACCCCGTTCACCAGGATTACCGCGCCGGCCGGCAGCCCGAGCTGGTCGAGTGCGTCCACCGCGGTCGTCCCCGCCACCGGCAGCGTCGCCGCCACCGTGGCCGCCAGGCCCGCCGGGATGCGGGCGGTGTTCGGCGCCGAGAGCACCGTCGTCTCGGCGTAGGTGCCGCCGCCGGTGAGCGCGAAGCCGAAGACCGCGTCGCCGACCTCGAGCCCGTCGACGTCCTCGCCCAGGGCGAGCACGGTCCCCGCGGCCTCCATGCCCAGCACGCGGGGGAACGGCCGTCCGCCGTCGAGACCGGGGACCACGCCCGCGCGCACCAGGTGGTCGAGGGGGTTCACCCCGGCGACGTCGACGCGGATCAGCACCTCGCCGCGACCGGGAACGGGATCCGGCCGCTCGAAGAACTCCTGCACCTCAGGCCCGCCGTGCCTGCCGAAACCCCACGCCTGTCCCATTTCCTGCTGCCTTCCGGGTGACCGGCCCGGCGGTTCCGGGCCCTGCGGCCATGCTCACCGCTGACACCGGTGTCAGGGGCAACCACCCGAGGCGCAGGTCACACCGGCGCCACCAGCTCCGCCTGGTGCCGCCGGTTGGCCTCCATCACGGTGTCCAGTGCGTTGCGGGCCTCGGTCAGGCGGGCGATTTCGGCGTCGATCCGGTCGCGTTCCCGCGCCATCGTGGCGAACGCCGCCTCGACGACGTCCGGATCGCCCGGGGTTTCCACGCACGGCAGCACGGCCGCGATCACCCGGCTGGACATCCCCGCGTCGAACAGCTGCCGGATGAGCCCCACGCGCTCCACTTCGGCGTCGGAATAGTGCCGCTGCCCGGCGTCGGAGCGGGCACTGGTCAGCAAGCCCTGCTGTTCGTAGTACCGCAGCGACCGCGAACTCACGCCGGTGCGCTGCGACAGCTCCCCGATCCTCATACCGGCGAGGCTACCCGTGGCAATTACATCACTATCGATGTATCGTTTCCGATGTGAAGGTGAGTGAGCTGTACCTGCTCGGCAAGCACCTGATGGAGCTCGCCGCCCGGGGCATGCGCGACGACGCCGATCCCGAGGTGCCGGAGATCTACCTGGTGGTCATCTCGGTGCTCGTCGAAGCGCCGGGCATCTCGATCAGCGAACTCACCGCACGCACCGGCTTCGCGCAGAGCCACGTCTCCGCCGCCGTCGCCCAGCTGCGGGAGCGCGGCGCCCTGAACACCGGCCCGGACCCGGCCGACCGGCGGCGCACGCTCGTCACCCCGGTGGCCGGACTGGTCGAGGCGGTGGCCGAGCGCCAGCGCCGTGACGCCGAGGAGGTGCTCGCCGCGGCCCTCGCCGAGGCGGAGCCCGACGCGGAATCGGTCGCACCGCGGGCCGCGCGGCTGGTCGAAGCCGCCGACGAGCTGTACCGGCTGCTCACCGCACGCGCGCTCGGCGTGACCGGCGAAGCCACGCTCGTGCCATTGCACTCACTGGCCCGGAAAGCGGCCGGTGAACCGGAAAAGTAGGGGGATCCCATGCACTACCCGTTCGCGGACGCGGCACCGTTGCGCTGCCCGGCCGAGTTCGCCCGGCGGCAGGACGAGGAGCCCGTCGGCCGCGTGCGCCTCGCGACCGGCGAAGACGCCTGGCTCGTCACGCGCTACGCCGACATCCGCGCGCTGCTGACCGATCCGCGGTTCCGGCCGTGGCTGCCCGGCACGCCCGCGACCGAAGGCGGTGGCCTGCTCTTCACGATGTCCGGCCCGGAACACGCCCGGCTGCGGCGCGCCGCAGCCCAGGCCCTGACCCCGCGCCGGGTGGAGCGGCTTCGTCCCCGAGTCGAGGCGCTCGCGGCGGAGTCAGCCGAGAAGTTCGTCGCGCAGGGGCAGCCCGCCGATGTGCTCGCCGGCTACGCGGTCCCGTTCGCGTTGGCGGTGCTCAACGAGCTCCTCGGTGTCCCACCGGAGGCCCGGGACGACCTGCGGTCGTGGACCGACGGCGTCGTCGCGGTGTTCACGGCACCGGACTACGCGGAGATGGCCGAGGCGGCCCGGAACCTGGGCGAGTACCTCGCCGAGCTCGTCGAGGCGAAGCGGCGCACACCGGGCGAGGACCTGCTGACCGGGCTCCTCCAGGCGGAGGTGAGCCCGGAGGAGGTCACGCAGCTGGCGTTCGCGATCCTGATCGCCGGCTACGTCCCGGCGGCCAACGCCCTGGCCACGGCGGTGCTGCGGCTGGCGGCCGAGCCGGCCCTCCCCCGCGACCCGGCCTCGATCCCGGCGGTGCTGGAGGAATTGCTGCGCCAGGACCCGGGCTCGGCCGCCGACCAGGGCCGCGTGGCGGTCGAGGACGCCGAGATCGGCGGCGTCCCGATCCACGCGGGCGACTTCGTGCTGGGGGCCTTGCGGGCGGGCAACCACGACACCCGCCGATTCCCCGCCCCGGAGCGGGTGGATCCGGCACGGGAGCCGGGGCACCTGGCTTTCGGCCACGGCCCGCACCACTGCCTCGGCGCGGCCCTGGCCCGGTCGGAGCTGCGAGCCGGAGTGACGGCGTTGCTGTCGGCGGCGCCGGAGCTGCACCTGGCGGTGCCGGTCGGCGAGCTCGAGTGGAGGCGGATGTTCGTGTCCCTGCACGGCCCGGCGGCGGTGCCCCTCCGGTGGTGACGCCCGCCTCGGGGCAAGGTGACACAGCGCCAGAGCTTGCGCTGCGTCCGCTCGCACCCCCGACCTGCCCCGACGTAGGCCGCAACGTGCAGGACCACACGGGCTGCTTCGGCAGCGGCTTCCCCGTCCCCCGAACGGAGCGCGGGTCCTCCTCGGTCTGTCCGAAGAGGACCCGCGGCCGCTCAGCGGGGCAGGACGAGGTGCTCGGCGATGGCGTACAGTTCCGCCCGCGGGCCGGGGCCCGCGATGGCGATCGGTGCGCCGTGGACGGCCTTGAGGATCCACAGCGTGTGGTAGCCCTTTTCCTCCTCGTAGCGGGTTTCGTGCCCCTGGACCCGTTCGCCCGCGGTGCCGCGCACCCGGTCGGCCTCGTCGCTGCGCACCTGGATCGGCGGCAGGGTGCTGCACGTGCCCACCGAGTAGCTCGTGCGCGCCCCGCCCGGGCCGTGCTCCTCGATGTCGAACGTGCACATCCGCCGGCCGTCGGGCAGCTTGCCGAGGCCGAACGCCGGGGCGACGGTGGTCGTGCCGGGGAAGGTGACGTTCTCCGCGACGCGGCGGCCCGCGTCGGTCAGCTGCTGCGCCGACGCCGTGCTGCCCGGCTGCGCGGCCACGTTGACGTACAGCGAGCCGCCGGCGGGGTGGGTCAGGTACACCTCGTAGCCGCCCGGGCCGCCGGAGTTCGAGCTCTCCACCCCCGCGCGCCCGCCGATGGTGACGGGCCGGCCCGGACCGGACTTGAAGGCGGCGCCGCTGATCGGCATCGACCGCATTTCCTGGACGTCCACGAGCAGGACCTGAGGCCCGGACGTGACGGTCAGCATGTACTCGCCGCCGTAGACCGGCTGGTCGGGGTTCGCCGCGCTGCCCCCGATGTTGATCCGGCGCACCAGGTAGCCGGCCTTGCCCGGCGGCAGCCAGCCGAGCGAGTAGGGCATGGCCAGCTCGCCGATGCCGGGCTTGGCCGGCGCCTCGGCAGCGGCCGGAGCGCTGCTCGGGCCGGTGCCCGTGGCCACCCGGTCGTCCGGCTCGGATCGGTTCAGCGCGACGACGGCGACCGCGCCCAGCGCGAGCAGGACCACCGCGGCACCGGCCGCAAGCGGACGGCTCACCACGGCGCGCCGCCGGTCGAGGCGCTCCCGCGTGGCCGCCAGCACCCGGTCGGTGTCGGGGACGTCGTGTTCGTGGGCGGCGAAGGTGTCCTTGATCAAGTTCTCGATCTCCATCAGCTCTCCTTGGCCTGGGCCATCCGGTCGAGGCTCAGGCCGTGTCTCAGGGTGGTCAGGGCCTTGCGGGAGTGGGCCCGCACGGTGGCCTGGGCGCAGCCGAGCAGGTCGGCGATGTCGGCGTCGGGGAGCTGCTCGTAGTACCGGAGCACGACGACCGCGCGCTGGCGCCGGGGCAACCGCGCCAGGCGCTGCCACATGTCCTCACGTGCCGCGTGGTCCGACGCGAAGTCGTCCGGCCGCGCCTCGTCCGGCGGGTCGCCCACGGCGATCAGCCGCGCCGACCGGCTGCGCCGCCAGGACAGGTAGTCGTTGGTCACCATCCGCAGGACGTACCGGTCGGGGTGCTCGGCGTCGCTGATCCGCGACCACCGCCGGTACACCTTGACCAGCACGTCCTGCACCAGGTCGGCGGCCTGCTCGCGCTCCCCGGCCAGCATCGTCGCGTAGCGCAGCAACCGCGGCAGGTGTGCCCGGACGAAGTCTTCGTAGTCAGCCATCACTACGAAGACTGCTCCCGCGCACGATCCGTGTACCGCCACGCGGAACTTTCCGCGTTTCGGCTGACCGAGGCATTCAGGTTCGACGGCGCAGCGGATAAGCTCACCCTGAGAGCGCTTCCAGAACCGGCCCGTCCCATCCGCTGCCTGTTCTCGGAGGAACGCAGATGCACACCACCCGCCGATCCCGGCCGGCCGCCGTCGCCGGTGTCCTGGCCGTTGCGGCCGCCGCCGTCACCGTCGGCGCGGTTCCCGCCGCCCGCGCCGCGACGGGCTGCCGGGTCGACTACGCGATCGCCGGACAGTGGCAGGGCGGCTTCAGCGCGGACGTCGACGTCACCAATCTCGGCGACCCGGTCGCCAGCTGGCAGCTGACCTGGACGTTCCCCGCCGGCCAGCGCGTCACCCAGCTCTGGAACGGCACGATCGCCCAGTCCGGCGACCGGGTGACCGTCGGCAACGCCGCCTGGAACGGCTCCCTCGGCACCGGCGCGAGCACCCGGTTCGGGTTCACCGGCTCGTGGACCTCCGCCAACCCCGTCCCCACCGGGTTCGCCGTCAACGGCACCCCGTGCAACGGTCCCGTCCCCCCGACGACGACCACGTCGCCACCGCCGGCGGACCCGCTGGCCGGGGCGTACACGGTGGGCCGGGTGAAGACCACGGCCGGTGCCGCGCAGTACACCTGGCCCGGCACCTCCTTCGAAGGCCGCTTCCGCGGCACCGGCGTCGACGTCCGGCTCAATGACACCCAGAACGACTACGACATCCAGGTCGACGGCACCACGGTCGCCACGCTGGTCACCCCGGGCCGCACCACGCGCCAGATCCGGGGGCTGACCGACGCCGAACACAACGTGCGGCTGGTCAAACGCACCGAAAGCCCGTGGGTCGCCGGCGAGTTCGACGGTTTCGCCGCGGCACCCGGCGGTGAGATCCTCGCGAAACCCGCCGCCCGCACCCGGCAGATCGAGTTCATCGGCGACTCCCTGACCGCGGGCTACGGCGACCTCTCCACCACCCGCGACTGCTCGGCCAACGGCGGGATCGACCGCAACACGAACACCGACATCAGCTACGGCGCCCTCACCGCCCACGGCCTGAACGCCGATTACCAGGTCAACGCGTACTCCGGCCGCGGCATGGTCCGCAACTACAACGGCGGCGACCCAGGGACCGACTTCCGCACCTACTACGACCGCACCCTGCAGAACGTTTCCGGCGACGTGTGGCACAACCCCGCCACCTGGCGGCCGCAGCTGGTCGTGGTCGCCTTGGGCACCAACGACTTCAGCACGGCGCTGCACTCCGGTGAGCCGTGGACCGCCGACAGCCTGATCGCCGCCTACCAGACCGCGTACCAGGGTTTCCTCGACAAGCTCCGCGCGCAGTACGGCACCGGCACGATCATCGTCGTCGGCGCGACGAACCTGTTCGCCGCCCAGGCCCGGCAGGTCGTCACCGACCGCAACGCCCGCGGCGACAGCCGGGTCCGGTTCTGGAACTTCGACGACCCGCGCCTGGACCACCTCGGGTGCGACTGGCACTTCTCCCGCACCGACCACCGCATCATCTCCGGGCTGCTCACCGACTACATCGCCGCCCTCCCGCTCACGTGGTGAGCCGGCAACCAATCCTCCCGTTCAGGCGTGTACCTCCCGCATGCAGGGAAACAGGGAGGACCGGCATGACCTTACGAAGATCGCTGACGTTGCTCACCGTCGCGCTCGCGCTCACTGTCACCGACAGCGCGATCGCGGCAGCGGAAACGCCTGGTCAACAACGTTCCGAGGTGACGTTGGCCGCGACGTCCTGGGGTTACGTCGACTCGGCGGCACCGACGACCACCTACTTCAAGCCGGGCGACCGCCTGCCGATCGGCACCTGGGACACCACACCGCACCGCCAACGCTCGTATGTGGACTTCGACCTGAGCTCGTTGCGGGGTGCGCCGTTCACGACGGTGCTGCTGTCGGCCGGTGAGACGCACTACGTCGACTGCGACAGCCGCGCCACCGAGGTGTGGCGGACCTCCGCCTACACCCAGCAGTCGGCCTGGCAGAACCGGCCGGCGGAGCAGACCCGGGTGGCGTCCAGGGGTGGCGACGGCACCTGCATCGACAATCACGCCACGTTCGACGTCACCTCCGCGGTGCGGGACGCGGTCGCCCACAAAGCGCGTCACCTCACGCTGGGCTTCCGCGTCGCCGAAGCCCACGAGGCAGACCCGGCGTTCTACCGGCTGATCGAGGCTCCGCCGACGCTGCGGGTCGTCGACAACGCGCCGCCCGCGAAGCCGACCGATCTCCGCGCCAACGACGCACCCTGTGCCAAGAACGGCACCGGAGCGCTCGCGAGCTGGCAGCTGAAGCTGAGCGCGAAGGTGTCCGACCCGAACGGCGACCTGACGTCCGGGCAGTTCACGTGGTGGCCGGTGGCGAACCCGGCGCAACGGCACACGGGCGCCGGGTGGGGCGACCCCGCCACGGCGTACCCGGACACCTCCGACCTCGCCGACGGCACCTACGCGTGGGAGGTGTACGCCCAGGACAGCTGGGGGGCGAAGTCGGCCACGGCCGGCCCGTGCCGGTTCACCGTGGACAACACGGACCCCGACGCGCCTGCCGTCGTCTCCACGACGTACCCGGCGGGCGCCGAGGGCGGCGGGATCGGGGTGGCGGGCACCTTCACCTTCTCCCCCAACGGATCCTCCGACGTCGCGAAGTACGACTACAACTTCGGCGGGAACACGCGGGAGATCGCTGCCGGCCCCGACGGCAAGGCCACCGTCGACTTCACACCGACGGCCGCCGGCTGGCAGTCGGTGGTCGTGCGGGCGTGGGACCGGGCGGGCAACCTCTCGCTGAGCACCTACTACACGTTCATCGTCAAGGAGACGCGGCCGACGGTCACGTCCGACCGCTACCCGCCGCAGGGCGGCCCGGACGGCGGCATCGGCGTGCCGGGCGTGTTCCGCTTCGCGCCGGGGATGCCGAACGTCGTGGCGTACGACCACCGGCTGGACGGCGGCGCGTCCGCCACGGTCCCAGCCGGCCAGGGTGGCGTCGCCGAGGTGACGATCACACCGGCCACCGGCGGTGAGCACGTGCTGTTCGTCCGCAGCACGGACGCCTCGGGCGGGAAGTCGCCGGAGCGGGAGTACCGATTCTTCGTCGATGCTTCACCGGTGGTGAGCGGGCCCGAGAACGTCGACCTGGGCACCTCGGCCACGTACACGGCAGCCCCGAGAATGCCGCACGTCGCCGAGTACGACTACTGGTTCGCCAGTGCCGAGAGTACGAAGTGGACGGTCAAGGCGAAGGCCGACGGAACCGCCGCGCTGCCGGTCGAGTTCACCTCGGCCGACCAGACCCTGCTGCGGGTCCAGGCCCGCGACGCGTCCGGCGGGCTGTCCCCGGTGGCGGAGAAACGGCTGTCGCTCAACACCTGGCGGCCGGAGATCGGCTACCAGGGCGACATCGGGACGGAGGGCCGGGCCACCACGTTCACGTTCACCACCCCGATGCCGAATGCGGTGGAGTTCGAGTACTGGCTGGCGGCGGACCCGGCGACCAGGTGGACCGTGCCGGTCAGCGGGACCACCGCGACGGTGAGCTACACCCCGCCGAAGATCGGCGACTACGAGATGCTGGTACGGGCAAGGAACACGGCGGGTGTGTGGTCGTCGACGGACAACATCACCTGGACGGTGACGAACGGGCCGACGGTGACCTCGAAGGAGTTCCAGCCGAACGCCCGGGTGTTCCCCGGGACCTTCGCGTTCGAAGCCCGCCAGCCGGGCGCGGTGACGTTCGAGTACTCGTTCGACTGGGGTCCGTTCCAGCAGCTGGCCGCCGAGAACGGACGCGCCGCGCTGCCCTGGACTCCCCCGCTCCCCCCGGACGGCTGGGCCTCCCACAACCTGCGGGTGCGCACGGTGACGGCCGGCCAGGTGTCGTCGCAGGAGAGCACGTACTACTTCAACGTGTTGAGCGCGCCGTACGTGTCGTCTCGGGAATACCCGGAGGGCGTGTGGTCGGGCGGTGCCGGTGTGCCGGGGACGTTCACCTTCACGCCGGGCATGCCGGGCATCGTCTCGTACACGTACTCGATCCGGAACGACCGGGGTGTGGAGACCGCGGAGACCACCGTGCCGGCGGACGGCGCGGGCGCGGGGACGATGACGTGGACCCCGCCCGAGCGAGGCACCTACGCGGTGTTCGTCCGAGGCAACACGGCGGACGGCACCAGGTCGGGCGGCATCGGGTACTCGGTGTACGTCCACTGACCGCGTGAGCCTGCGGCCCCGCTCCCCCCGGGGAGCGGGGCCGCAGGTTCGACCGCGGCCATGAGACTCAACCGTGCACCAGGCTGCGTGAGCGCATCGCGTTCGCCACCATCGCCACGCCCTCCTCGGTGAACAGGGACTCCGGGTGGAACTGGACGCCTTCGATCGGGAACTCGCGGTGCCGGACGCCCATGACCTCCCCGGACGGCGACCAGGCCGTCACCTCCAAATCGGCCGGCAGCGAAGCCGGGTCGATCACCAGGGAGTGGTAGCGGGCCACCGTCAGCGGGGTGCGCAAGCCCGCGAAGACACCGCGGCCGTCGTGGGTCAGGGGTGTGCACTTGCCGTGCATCGGCTCCCCCGCGTGGATGATCCGGGCCCCGAACGCCGCGCCGATCGCCTGGTGGCCCAAGCACACTCCGAGGATCGGCACCCGCCCGGCCAGGCTGCGGACCAGATCCACCGAGATGCCCGCGTCCGCCGGGTCGCCGGGGCCGGGTGAGATCAGCACCAGGTCCGGCTCGAGCGCGGCGACGTCGGCCACCGAGATCTCGTCGTTGCGGTGGACCTCGCACTCCGCGCCGAGATTTCCCAGGTACTGCACCAGGTTGTAGACGAACGAGTCGTAGTTGTCGAGCACGCAGATCATGCCGCCGCCCCTTCCACCGTCACCCCGAGCGCCCGGGCGCCGGACCCGAGCTTCGCGAGGCACTCCGCGTACTCCTCGGCCGGGTCGGAGTCGTGGACGATGCCGCCGCCGGCCTGCAGCCGGACCTCGCCGTCGACCCACACCATGCTGCGGATCGTCAGGTAGAGGTCCACGTGGGACACCCCGAACGAGCCGACCGCGCCCGAATACAGCCAGCGCCGACGCGGCTCCAGGGCATCGATGAGCTCCATCGCTCGCACCTTCGGCGTCCCGGTCATGGTCCCCGCCGGGAACGTCGCCCGGATCAGCTCGGCGGTGCCACGCCCCTCCGACGGCTCGCCCCGGACGTCCGACGTCAGGTGCATGACGTGCGAGTACCGCTCGACGGCCAGCAGCCGTTCCACCGACACGCTGCCGGGGCGGCAGACCCGGCCGAGGTCGTTGCGGGCGAGGTCGACCAGCATCCGGTGCTCGGCCAGCTCCTTCACCGACGAACGCAGGTCGTCCTCGGCGAGCCGGTCGGCGTGGCCGTCGCGGCCCCGCGGCCGGGTGCCGGCCAGCGGGCGGATCAGCGCCCGCCCGTCCGAGAGCGTCAGGCACGGCTCGGGCGACGCCCCCATGGCCTCGAACTCCGGCCCACCGTACCAGAAGTGGTACGGCGACGGGTTGATCTCCGTAAGTCGCTTGTAGACAGCCAAACCGTCCACTGTGGCCGGTGCGGTCCAGGCGTTGGACAACACCAGCTGGAAGACGTCGCCGTCGAGGATGTGCCGCTGCGCGCGCCGTACGGCGTCGACGTACTCGTCGTAACCGAAGCCGAACTTCCCGGTGCCCACCGCGACCGCCCCGAGCGGGGCCACGACGAGCCGGTCGAGCGTGCGGGCGACGAGCTCGGCCGCCTTGCGCGCGGCCGCGGGTGTCGTGCCGCGGCCGATCACCCGCTCCTCGGTGACCAGCACCTCGGGCAGGAAGAACTCGTACACCGGACGCCCGCCCGACGGGTGACGGCTGGGCAGCCGCTCGAAGTCGCGCGCGGCGTCGTAGGCCAGGAAGCCGTACCAGGCCGCCTCGGCGTCGGCCAGGTCCGGCGGCAGGTCCAGCCCGGCCAGCAGGTCCACCGCCGCGGTGAGCGGGGCGGGCCCGTCACCGCCGGGGTGCGACAGGACGGCGAGCTCGCCCGCGGCCAGCACCGCGTCCCGGCCGCCCGGCCCGGCGGTGAGCATGACGCGCCCCGCCGGACGCAACGCCGCCGCGGCCGCCACCGGGTCCACCGGGGACACCAGCGGGACGACGTGGCGGTGCAGCCGGGCTCCGGGCGACAGCGCGGACGTGATCATCGCGCGCCCGCCGGCACCCGGAACTGCGTCCGCTCGTGGGCGCCGACGGGCTTGCCCATGGCGTAGCGGAACGCGGCGAGCTGGATCGCCCGCGGCGGGCAGCCTTCGACGAAGATACCCAGATCCCGGCTTTCGTACAGGCAGTTGCCGACGAGCACCACTTCCCCGCGCAAGGGTGGCACCTCGACCTGGGGCCCGGAAATGACCGTCAGCTCCCCGTCCCACTCGCACAGCTCGCCGGCCAGCGCTTTCATCGCCCCGGCGACGAACCGGCTGCACGCCGGGCAGGCGTTCTCGGCGTAGACGTGGATCCCTTCGCGCGGCACGACGATCTCGACCGGCGCCTTCACCATGTCGAACGCCAGGTCCTCGAGCGGGGTCCCGAGCAGCTCGATGTCGTCCAGGGACAGCGGCCCCATCCCGCGGGAGTGCGCGTCCCGCAGGTAGGCGACGCTGTCCGGGTCGAAGCCGGCCAGCGTGCCGACGGCGACGTCGAGCGCGACGGCGTTGCGGCTCGCGGCGAGGAACCCGGCCTCACGGGCCTGCCCGTCCATCGGGTAGTTGCCCTCGATCACCGTGGTCCCGTCGCACACCACCAGGTCCTGCGGGCGCATCAGGTTCAGGTCCACAGTGGACTCGTCGACCCCCGCCATGTGCACGATCCGGGTCGTGTACCCGGGCAACAGCCCCACCAGGTTCTTCATCGCGTTCGAGTAGACGACGCTCGCGTGCGTGCGCAGCTGCGGGACGCCGATGAAGTAGTCGCAGTCCAGGATCAGCTCGGGCACGGCGATCGGCACCCGCAGCGACGTCGCCTCCGGGATGCCGGTGATGCGCAGCGGCAGGTCGTCGAAGCTGACGACCCGGGCGTACTTCGCGGCCTCGTGGTCGCCCAGGATTTCGTAGATGGCGTGCGTGCGTTCGGCGATCACCGGACGCGCCCCGTGCTCGGCGACCACGCGGGCGATCGCGGCCAGCAGTGCCGGCCGCACGTGGAACTCGGGTGCCGTCTGGAAGAGGTTCGGCTTGATCAGCACCTCCGCGCCGGCCGGCAACCCGGACAGGGGGTCGCCGAGCAGGCCCAGGAGCCGGTCCAGGCCGGCCGGCACGTCGGCGTCTTCACCGACGGCCGTGAGGGCGACCGCCTCAGTCATCGGTGTCCTCCACCGCGATGACGCGCGCCGGGGCGGCCTCGGCGCCCGCCACCTTGGTCGGCAGCGCGATCAGCTGGACGACCGGGCGGGTCAGCTCGTGCAGGTTGGTCACGTACTCCAGCAGCGGGATGCCGGCGGCGAGCAGCGCGTGGTGCACCGGGGACTCCGCGTCGCCGGGCCGTTCGGTGAGGCAGTCGAACCCGATGAGGCAGGCGCCGTTGTCGATGGCCCACCGCGCGGCCGAGGGCGTCAGGTACGGCGGGCGGTCCCAGTAGTCGGGCCGGCCCCAGTTGTGCCGCAGGTAGTCGGTGCGGATGAGGAGCCGGTCGCCGGGCTGCCACACGGCCCGCAGCGTCTTCTCGAGGTCTTCGCCGGTCACTTCGTCGAGTTCGCCCTTGAAGGACAGGTCGGCGACGCAGGCCCGGCCGATCAGCGTCTCGAGGGGCACCTCGTCGATGCCTTCGGTGCCGGGGAAGAAGTGCAGCTTGTACTCCATGTGCGTCCCGTTGTGCGGGAACACGTGCAGGTAGGAGAACGTGCGCTTGGTGCCGTACGGGTCGGTCTCCGGGGTCATCGAGCGTTCGCTGACGAACTTCGGGAACCAGTCGGCGGGGTAGGACGGCATTCCGTCGTAGAAGCCGTGCGTGAGGTCGACGAATCGGGGCACCGGGGTTCTCCTTGCTCAGCAGGTGACGAGACAGGTGTTGCGGACGTCGGGGTTGTTGATCATCGTGATGACCGTGGTGCCGCCGGGCGGGATGGCGCGCACGCCGCCGCCGGACAGCCCCGTCGGCGTCATGAACGCCGCCCACAGCGCGTACCACTCGGAACGCTCGCCGGTGCCGGGGTCGATCACCGCCTCCAGGTTGGGCCGGACGATCTCCTGGACCAGCGAGCCGGTCCGCGAACCGGCTTCGAGCGTTTCCCGCCAGGTCGCCGCGTCGACCTCCGGGCCGATGACGACGCCCTGGCCGCCGTACAGGCCGGTCGGCTTGAACACCAGCCGGTCCTGCCGCTCGAGGCACTCCTCGATGCGGCCGGCGTCCGGGCCGGCACCGGGGCGGCCGAGCATCCGGCTCCACGGCAGCACGCGCTCGATCGCCGCCCGCTCGGCCGGCTCGAAGGTGCCGGCGAACTCCGACAGCATGGCGAGGGTGCCCTTGTTGCTGAACACGTTCGTCGGGGTCCAGACGACGACCTGGCCGTTCTCGTGCGCGCGGAACACCGGTTCCAGCAGCGCGTCGCAGTCCGGGTGCGCCAGCATCTCCTCGAGGCCGTAGTAGCGCAGGATGACGTCGACCGGTGTGCCGTCGAGGTACGGCTTGCCGGAGCGGAACTCCAGGTCGCCGATCTCCCCGACCCGGCACTCGACGTCGTTCTCCGCCAGCAGTTCCGCGATCGCCCGGCGCTGGTGGCCGTAGGTCGTCATCCCGCCGGGGCCTTCGACGATCGCGACCACCGGCTCGCCGGCGCCGATCGGCTTGCCCGCGGAGCGCAGCGCCGCGGCGAGGTCGGAGCCCATGTCCAGGAACCCGAGGCCGTGCTCGGCGGCGAACTCGGCGACCGCCGGGACCCGCAGGTACGCCTTGGGCAGCGTGCCCACCATGTCCAGGCCGCCGAGCGCGCTGCCGATGTTGTACTCCAGCAGCTTGAACGCCGTGCCGTCGTAGTAGACGTCGGCACGGCCGTAGAGCGGCGGCGGTCCTTCGCCGAGCAGCCGGGTCATCAGCGCGGCGTGCCGGTCGTCGATGCCCAGTGCCCGGCGGAACCGGTCGAAGTCGCCGTCGAACAGCCGCCGCGGCAGGGCGCAGACGAGCTCGTAGACCGTGACGAGGTCCCGGCCGAACGCGCGGTACTCCGCCTCGTCGACCACGACCGGCCGCGGCAGCAGCCGGGGCCAGGAGAGCCGTTTGGTTTCCGACAGCTCCAGGCTCTCCCGGGCGTGGCGCAAGGGGCTCTCCGGGTCCGCGCACGCGGCGAGGTAGGCCTTGGTGATCCGATCGGACCGTGCCGACATGGTTACCTTCCAGGGGTTTCAGGCGGAGACCGGGACGGGCGTCGCGCGGCGGGCCAGGATCACGCGGTACTGGAGGATGATCACGACGCCGAAGAGCAGGTAGATCCCGGCCATGCCCTGCGTGCTGACGATCGCGCTCAGGCTGATCAGGATCGAGTTGACGATCTGGCCGAACCGGATGTGCAGGTAGTAGGCGGCCAGGTACCGCGGCCGGCCGTCGTCCGGGGCCAGCTCGGCCAGCAGGGCCTGCTGCACCGGCAGGTTCATCAGCTCCCCGGCGGTCAGCACGACGACGGCGACGAGCAGCAGCCACGCGTCGTCGGTGACGGCGAGGACCGCGAACCCGCCCGCGTACAGCGTGATGCCCGCGTACAGGCGCGCGCGGTCCGGCATCCGCTTGAGCAGCGTGTTGACCACCAGCGCGAACGCGACGACCAGGACGGTGTTGACCGCCTTGAGCACGCCGAGCATCTCCACGCCGGTGACTTCGCCGAACGGGAACACCGGCTGCACCGGGAAGTCCGTCGCCAGCCGGATGCCGATCGCCGTGCTCAGCTGCCCTTCGAGGGTCAGGATCAGCGTGGCGGCGATGATCAGCCGGCGGAACGTGGCGTCGGCCAGCACCACCCGGTAGCCCTGGACGAACTGGGCGACCCCGGTCAGCTTGGTGGCCGGCCGGGGCGTCTCCGGCTTGGTCTCCGCCACGAGCGTGACGGTGACGGTGAGGGCGAACGCCATGCCGATCGCGCCGCCGAGGATCACCGCGCCGAAGTGGGTGCTGTACAGGAAGGCACCGAGCAGCGCTCCGGTGCCGAGCGCGAGGTTGATGACCCAGTAGTTGACCGTGTAAACGAACTTGCGCTCGTCCGGCGGTGTGACGTCGATGATCGTCGCGTCGTTGGCGGGCAGCGCGAGGTTCGTCCCGAACTTGACGACGGCGTAGCTGAAGTAGACGGCGAGCGCGCCCCAACCGGCGTAGTAGGCAACTGCCATCAACGCGAGGAACCCGGTGCCGACGACGTCCCCGACGACGAGCACCGGACGGCGGCCCCAGCGTTCGGACAGGTGCCCGCCGGCGAGCATGCCGACCACCGCGAACGCGGCGAACACCAGGATCAGCGCGCCGGCGACCGCGACGCCGACGTGCGCGGCGAGGTAGATCGCGATGAAGGTGAGGATCATCGCGTCGATCAGCTTGTGCACGAACGCGAGGCCGATCCGGACCCGGACGTTGCGGTGCAGGGCGAAGAAGGTCCTCATCGGACTTCCACTTCGATCAGGGCGCGGACGTGGTCCGCGCGGGCTTGGGCCTCCGCCGCGTTCGCGGAGCCGGTGAGGATGACGAACCCGTGCCGGGTCTTCGAGCTGACCGTCTCCGGCAGGACGTCGCCGGGCGCGAACGGGAAGGTCAGGGTGTCCACGTAGTCCAGTGCGCGGGCGGCGTCGAGCCCGGTCACCGACCGCAGGATTCCCGGGGGGAAGGAGAAGTACGCGATGTGCCCGACCGGGCCACCCGGCTCCGGCAGGGACGTCCGCCCGGCGAGCGCGGCGAACATCGCGCGCTTGACGTCGAAGCCGCGCGCGTGCCCGATGATGTCCGGGATCTTGTCCCCGCCCAGCCGGGCCTGCGACTCCACGATCCGCGGGCCGTCCGCGGTGTGGATCACCTCGGTGTGCGCCGGTCCGCACTGGTAGCCGACCGCGTCGAGCAGCTCGACCGCGAGCGCGGCGACGGCTCGCGTCCGCGCCGTCTCGGGTTCGCCGAAGAGGTGCCCGCGTTCGACGAAGTGCGGCAGCGGGCCGAGCAGCTTGCGCGTCACGCCGAGGACGTGGTGCTCGCCGCGCACGGTCATCGTCTCGACGCTGAACTCGGGTCCGCGCAGGTACTCCTCGACCAGCAGCGGCCCGGAGTAGGCGAGCGCGGCCAGCTCGTCGCCCCACCCGGGCAGCTCGGCGGGGCCGGTGAGCAGCCGCGTCCCGCGGCTGGCCGACAGCGCGGCCGGCTTCACCACGACCGGCAGCGTGAAGCCCGCCAGCAGGCGTTCGACGTCCTGCCAGCGGTCCGCGACGGCGAACCGGACGGTGGAAATGCCCTTGTCGCGCAACAAGGTCCGCATGGCGAGCTTGTCGTTGAGCAGGACCACCGACCGCGGTGAGTTGACCGCCACGCCGAGTTCGTCGGCGACCTCGTAGGCGAGCTGCATGCTTTCCTCGCTGCCGACGTGCCAGACGTGCCGGGCACCGGTGTCCCGGACGGCCGCGCGGATCGCTTCGGCGTAGGCCGCGCGGTCGGTGAAGTCCACCAGCCACAGGCTCTCGGCGAGGCCCTCGACCTCCTTCAGGTACTCGGGGGCGGCCGCGCCGAACAGGCGCGCGGCCTCGGCCGGGTCCCAGATGGCGGTGATCCGGAAGCCCTCCGCCCGCGCCTTGCCGAGGTACGCCTTGTAGGGCATGACCATCACGAGGTTCGGCATGTCTGCTCCTGTCCGGGCTCGGAGTGGCCCAGCCTCGCCGACGCGGCCATCAGTGCACCATCGGCGGCGCATCGGCGCGGGTGCCGACCACGATCTGCTGGGCGGCGGCCTCGGCGATCCGGCCCGCCAGGTAGGCGTCACCGGCCGTCGCCAGGACGTGCCCGACCCGGTCTTCGTTGACCCGCAACGGATCCACCCGGCTACCGGACCCCACGGACACGACGGCCTCGCGCACCCCGGGCAGCGCGGCGGCGATGACCCGGCCGGTCACCTCCGTCACGACGCCGGGATCGGCGGTGAGGTAACGGATCGCCGCGCCACCCTGCGGCTCGGTCACGACGTCGCCGACGGACTCGCCGAGGTATTGGCGGATCAGCAGCTCCATCGTGGACCACCCGAAGCTGTGGTCCATCAGCTCGGTGATCCGGTCGCCCGCCGGGCGCGGGTTGATCTCGACGAGCTTCGGGCCCGAACCGGTGTACTTGATTTCGACGTGCGCGAGGCCGAGGTCGAAGCCGACGGCCGTGGTCGCGGCCACGGCGGCCGACTCCAGCTCGCGCCGGACCGGGTCCGGCAGCGCGGTCGGGAAGCTGTGCCCGAGCTCGATGAACCGGTTGCGCCCGCCGAGGATCTTGTCGGTCACCCCGAGCACGCGGACGGTCCCGCCCTCGGCCAGGACCTCCACGCTGACCTCGAACCCGACGAGGCATTCTTCGACGAGCACCTCGGGTGAGCGGGCCTGACCACGGCGGTTGGTCGTCGCCGAGCGGATCGCCGTGAACGTCCCGGTGACCTCGTCGGGCGTGGTGCAGCGGACGACGTGCGCACCGCTGGTCTCGTCCACGGCTTTGACCACGCACGGCAGCCCGATCTCTTCGGCGGCCCGGACGGCCTCTTCGGCGGTCGTCACGACGCGGAACTCCGGGACGGGCACGCCCCGGTCCGCCCACCGCCGCCGCTGCGCGGCCTTGTCCCGCGCGATCCGGACGGCGGCCGGATCGGGGCCGGGCAGGCCGAGCTGGCGGGCCGCCTCGGCAGCCGGGATGACCTCGTACTCGGCCACCGAGAGCAGCGCGTCGAGCGGCTTCGCGGCATCGACCGCCTTCACCGCCTCCAGCAGCGGTTCCAGCTCGTGGGTCGGACAGGTCACGACCTCGTCGACGCACGTTTCGAGCACTTCGGTGCCGCCCGGCGTCGCGTGGTAGCGGTCCAGGCCGCAGCTGAAGAAGGTGACGTGCAGCCCCAGCCGGCGGGCCGCCCGCAGGGCGTCGAACCCGGACCCGGACCGGTTCGACTCGACGAACCCGATGCGTCTCATGGCCGTTCCCTCATTCGTAGTCCAGGCCCGGCGTCCGGGCGCGCTTCAGCTCGAAGAAGTGCGGGTTGCGGGAGAGCGCGACCACGCCGTCGAACAGGTCGACGGCGTCCTGCCCGCGCGGGATGGCGTTGAGCACGGGCCCGAAGAAGCCGGTGCCGTCGACGTGGATCGCCGGCGTGCCGAGGTCGGCGCCGACCGGGGCGAGCGCCTCGGCGTGGCTCTTGCGCAGGGCTTCGTCGTACTCGGTGCTCTCCATCGCGTCGATGAGCCCGGCCGGCAGGCCGGTCTCGGCCAGTGCCTGCGCGACGACGTCGGGAAAGTCCTTGTTCCGTCCCTTGTGGATCCGGGTGCCGAGCGCGGTGTAGAGGTCGCGCAGCACCTCCTCGCCGTGCTGCTGGGCGGCGGCGACGCAGACCCGGACCGGGCCCCACGAGCGGTCGCAGAACTCGCGGTACCACGGCTCGAGCTCGCGGTCCTCGTTGAGCACGCCGAGGCTCATCACCCGGAACCGCAGGGTGAGGTCCCGGTGCGGCTCGACCTCGAGGATCCACCGCGAGGTGATCCACGCGAACGGGCAGGCCGGGTCGAAGTAGAAGTCGATCTTCACGGGTTCCTCTCCGGGGTGTGCAGCCAGCCGAACTCGTCGGGCGCCTGGCCGTACTGGATGTCCAGCAGCGTGTTCAGCAGATGCCGGGTGACCGGGCCCGTGGTGCCGTCGCCGACGGCCCACTCGCCCTCCGGCGTGACCGCGTGCCCGACCGGAGCCAGCGCGCGGGCGGTGCCGCACGCGAACGTCTCGGTGATACGCCCTTCGCGGCACCCACGCTCCCAGTCTTCGAGCGTGACCGGCTCTTCGGCGACGCCGTACCCGAGCCGCACGGCCAGCCGCAGGATCGAGTCGCGGGTCACCCCGGCCAGCAGCGTCCCGCTCAGCGGCGGCGTCACGAGCCGGTCGCCTTCGACGAAGAACAGGTTGGAGCCGCCCACTTCCTCGACGTACCGGCGTTCGCGCGCGTCCAGCCAGGCGACCTGGTGGCAGCCGTGCGCCGCGGCCTCCCGCTGCGCCAGGTAGGACCCGCCGTAGTTGCCGCCGCACTTGATCGTGCCGGTGCCGCCGTCGGCCGCGCGGACGTACTCCGGGGACGCCCACAGCCGGATCGGCTCCGGTTCCGCCGAAGCGGGCCGGGCGGGGCTGCCGATGACCGCGAACAGGTACTCCTCGGCGGGCCGGTTCGACAGGTGCGTCTCGCTGGCGATCAGGAACGGCCGCAGGTAGAAGCTGTGCCCCCGCGTCCGCGGCACCCAGTCGCCGTCCACGCTCAGCAGTGCCTCCACGGCCGCGAGGAAGTCCGCCTCCGGCAGCTCGGGCATGGCCATCCGGCGGGCCGAGCGCGCGAACCGGGCCGCGTGGTCGCGCGGCCGGAAGAGGACGTGCTTCCCGTCCGGGCGCCAGAACGCCTTCAGCCCTTCGAAGATCGTCTGTCCGTAGTGGAACGCCATGGTGGCCGGGTGCAACGAGAACGCGGCGAGGGGCCGGCTCGTGGCATCGTGCCACCCGCGGCCGGCGGTCCACCGGGCGGTGACCATGTGGTCGGAGTAGAGCGAGCCGAAGCCCGGCATGCGCAGGAGTTCTTCGCGCTGCTCGGCGGGCATCGGGTCCCGCCGCTCGCGGGCGAAGTCCAGGGTCGTCATCGTCGCTCCTCGCGTTCGAAGCGGGCCAGGGCCCGGTCGGCCAGCGGGCCGGAAAGTCCGGTGTAGCCCGCCGGGTCCAGCAGGCCGGGGGAAACGTCGAGCAGGCCGGCCAGTTCCGCGCCGGTGCGCTCGGCTTCGGCGGTGGCCCCGGTCAGCAGGCGCTTGGCCGCGGCCTTGCCCAGCTTCGGGGCCAGGACGGCGGTGACGCGTTCGGAGACGATCGCGCCCCGGGTCAGCCGCAGGTTCGCCGCCATCGCCTCGGGGTGCACCCGCAGCGTCTCGGCCAGCCGGACGCCGTTCGCGGCGGCCCCGGCGGTGCTGCGCAGGGCGTCCCGCAGCGGCTGCCACTCCGCGTGCCAACCGCCCGAGGACCGTTCGTCCTCGGCCGTCATCGACTGGAAAAGGACGACGGCGAGCGGCGGCAGCTGCCGGGCCGCGGTCGCCACCAGCGTCGCGAACACCGGGTTGTGCTTCTGCGGCATCGCCGAGGACGCCCCACGCCCGGGCGCGCGCTCCTCGGTGACCTCGCCGATCTCGGTGCGCGCCAGCACGAGGACGTCCGCGGCGATCTTGCCGAGCGCGCCCGTGGTGACCAGCAGTGCCGAAGCGACGTCGGCGATCGGCGTGCGGATCCCGTGCCAGGGCAGGGTTTGCGGGGCCAAGCCGAGCTTCTGCGCCACGCGGTCGGGTAGCTCCAGCGAGCCGGGTCCGTATTCCTCGTACGCGGCGAGGGTCCCGGCCGCGCCGCCGAGCGAGACCGGCAGGTCCGCGCGCGCCCGGCGCACCCGCTCGACGGCGTCGAGGACGAGGTGCAGCCAGGTCGCCGCCTTGAGCCCGAAGGTGACCGGCACGGCGTGCTGGGTCAGGGTGCGCCCGGCCATCGGCGTGTCCCGGTGCGCGCGGACGTGCCCGGCCAGGGTCCCGGCGGTGGCCAGCAGGTCCCGCTCGACGCGGTCGAGGGTGCTCGCGCAGAGCAGCATCAAGGCCGTGTCGAGGATGTCCTGGCTGGTGCTGCCGCGGTGGACGTACTCGGCGGCGGCCGGGTCGACCGCGGCGGTGAGCCCGGCGACGAACGCGACCACCGGGTTCGCCGTCTCGCGCACTCCCGCGGCGATGGCCTGCGGGTCGAGGTCGGACGCGGCCACGGCCCGGATGGCTTTCGCCGCGGTCACGGGGATCGCGCCCAGCTCGGCTTGGGCTTCGGCGAGGGCGGCCTCGACGTCGAGCATCGCGGTCAGCAGCGCGTGGTCGTCGACGAGCGCCCCGGCGCCGGTCGCGGCCCACGCGGGCGCGAGCAGGTCACTCATGCGGTCCTCCCCAGGTCGTCGTGTTCCACCGCGAGCCCCAGGCACGACCGCGCGATGGCATCGGAGTCGCCGAGGATCACCGAGTTGACACCCGGCCGGATGCCCGCCGCGGTCACCCAGTGCACCGCCTCGGTCGGGACGCCGAACGCGAACCGCCGCGGGTGGGGCCGGCCTTCCGCGTCCACCACGTGGTACGGCCGCCGCGTGACGGCCAGCCCGCCCGTCTCGAACTCGCCGATGCGGTACGGGCGGCATTCGCCGCGGGCGAGCAGCGTCCGCAGCAGCGGGTCCGTCGTGCGCCGCAGGTCGGTGTCCGGCAGGCGCGCCTCGATCAGCGACTTCGCGCGGACGACGACGTCGGGGCAGGCGGCGGACCACGCGACGAACCGGCCGCCGGTGCCTTCGATCCGCAGGTCCGGGCCGAGCACCTCGAGCACGCCCGCGTCCAGCAGCGCGCCGAACTGCTCGACGCGTTCGGCGGGCGGCCCGATCGACAGGTACGCGTTGAGCGGCATGTACCAGCGCCGCAGGTCGTCGCGGTAGGAGGCGCCGGAGATCCCGCCGTGGTCGACGGCCAGCCGGATCTCGTTGCGCAGGTCGCGCAGCACGTCGGTGGCCGCCTTGAGCGGGCCGGTCACGTTGCCCTGGTGCGCCTCGGCCAGTTCGGTGTCCAAATAGGACCGAAGCCACCTGCGGAACGTCGCCGTCGAGGCGAGGTCGGCGGCGGAGTACGGCGCCGCGACCGTCCGCCAGTCCCAGCTCCGGTCGAGCCCGAACTTGGCCAGCACGATCCGCTGGGCCTCGGTTTCCCGCACCGCCAGCGGATCCGCGAGCACCTCCGCGGGGCCGGCCGCCGCGAACGCTTCGGTGAACTCCTCGGCGTCGCATTCGCACCCCCGCTCCCGCACGAGGGCCGCGTAGAAGACCGTGCGGACCTCCTGGTCGATCAGCGGCCAGACGTCCCGGCGGAAGTCGGCGCCGTCCCGCAGCCGCTCGATCACCGCGGGGGTGAGGAACCGCGGTTCGTGCCGTCCGGACGCGCCCTTCTCGTTGCGGGCGCGCGCCTGGTACGGGACCCCGCGCCGCGATCCGGTGACCAGCCGTGGTTCCCGTCCGGACGGCACGTACGCCAGCGCGCCACCCGGCTCGCGGGTGAACCGGCCGCCGCGCCCGAGCGTGAGCAGGGCCAGGTGGTCGAAGAAGTTCAGGCCCATCCCGCGCAGGAGCACCGGCTCCCCCGCGGGCACCTCGTCCGTCGGCTCGTCGGCCGGGTTGCCCGGCCCGAAGTAGCGCAGGCCGTGGCGCTCCGCGTACCGGCTCAGCTCCGCTTCGGCCGGGGTGAGCTCGTGCGGCTGGTGCCCCAGCGCGAGCACGACGGCGGCCAGGCCGGCGAGGACCGTGCCGTCGTCCAGCACGACGTCCTGGCGGCCGGCGTCGCCGTCCCGGACGTCGACCGCCCGCGTCTGGTGGGCCACGAACCGCAGTGACGGCGGTGCCGTCCGCGTGATCCGCCGCCGCGTCCAGCGCAGGTAGCTGCCGTAGAACGCCCGCGACGGGTAGTCGTCCGGGCCGAGCACCTCGGCTTCGGCCCGGACGGCGTCCGGGACGTCCGGGCTGCCGAGCAGGGCGATCGAACGCGCCCACTCGTACAGGCTGGGACCGCGCACGACCGGGCCCGCGCAGTCGACCGTCTCGTCGACGAACATGGTCACCTGGCCGGCGACGGTGTTCATCAGCAGCAGGCGGTCCTGCGTGCTGCGCCACACCTGGCCGCCGTCGGCCAGCCGCGGGTCGACGAGGTGCACCACCAGCCGGCGGCCGGGTGGCACGAGCGAGGCGGCGTTGGCGCTCACCCGTTCCGCGACCGACAACCCGCGCGGGCCGAGCCCGACCACCGCGATCTCCGACGTCTCCCCGAACACTGTCTCCCACTCCCGGTGATTTGGTCAGCGTCTCTGCAGGCTCCGGCCGAGCCCGGCCGCGACGCCGGCGAGGCGGGTCATGAGCCCGGCGAACTGCTCCGGCCGCAGCGCCTGCTTCGCGTCGCACAGGGCCTCTTCCGGCCGGACGTGGACGTCGATCAGCAGCGCGTCCGCCCCGGCCGCGACGGCCGCGAGCGAGAGCGGCTCCACCAGCTCCGGCCGGCCGCCCGAGTGGCTCGGGTCCACGATGACCGGCAGGTGGGTGCGCTGCTTCCACAGCGCCACCGCCGTCAGGTCGAGCGTGAACCGTGACGACGGCTCGAACGTGCGGATGCCGCGCTCGCACAGCACCACCTGGTCGTTGCCTTCGAGCAGCAGGTACTCCCCGGCGGACAGGGTTTCCTCGACGGTGCAGCCGAACCCGCGCTTCAGCACCACCGGCAGGCCGCTCTGGCCCACCGCGCTCAGCAGCGCGAAGTTCTGCATGTTCCGCGCGCCGATCTGGAAGCCGTCCACCACCTCGGCCAGCCGCTTGACGTGTTCCGGGTCGACGACCTCGGTGACGAACGGCAGTCCCGTCTTCGCCCTCGCCTCGGTGAGCAGCTCCAGGCCGCTGAAGCCGAGGCCTTGGAACGCGTGCGGCGACGTGCGCGGCTTGAAGGCCCCGCCGCGCAGGCCGACGGCGCCGTGTTCGGCGACGAGCTCCGCGGTGGCGAGCATCTGCTCCGGCGTCTCGACCGCGCACGGGCCGGCGATCACCGCGACCGAGCCGTCCCCGATCGTGGCCGGGCCGAGGGAGACCGCGGTGCCGGCCGGGCGGAGCTCCCGGCGGCCCAGCCACGCCTCGCCGCCGCGCGGCACGCACCGGGTCGGCGGCGGCAGGTCCGGCGCCGCGGCGAGCAGCCCGTCCCCGTCCACTCCGGACACCGGCAGGACGTGCCCGGCGCCGAGCCGGTACAGCTGGGTCGGCACGCCCGCGGACTCCAGGTACCGCAGCCAGACGCCGACCCCGGCGGGGGTCACGGTCTCATCGAACACGAGCAGGAAGTCTTGGTCGGTCACGGCGATCGTCTCTTCTCGAGAGGGGTTCACGCCAGCGCGTCGACGGCGGCGAGGGTCTTGCCCCGGCGGTCGCGGACGTGCACGGCGAGGTCCTTGTACTTGTCCCGGAGGAAGCGCTTGAGCGACTTGCCGGTGACCCCGAGCGGGAAGTCGTCGCCGCCGGTGGCGACCTCGACCACGGCCAGTTCGGGTTTCCCGTTGGCCCGCAGGGCTTCGTTGGCCGCGAACAGCACCTTCTCCGCGTCCACGTCCCGGCCCGTCACGACGGCCACGGCCAGGTGTTCCCCGTCGTGGCCACCGGCCACCACGGTGCAGTCCTCGATGCCGGCGACCTCGTTGAGGATCAGTTCCTCCATCAGCACCGAATATCCGGGCCCGGCGGCCGTGTGCACGACGTCGACCGCGCGGTCGACCTGGTAGAAGTTGCCGTCCTCGTCGCGGTACGCGATGTCGCCGGTCAGCCAGTAGCCGGCGAGCTTGCTGCGGTAGTAGGTGTCCTGGTTCCCCCAGTAGCCCACGGTCATCGACGGCGGCTTCGCGCCGAGGAGGCCGTACTCGTACGGCTCGGCGAGCGTCCCGTTCTCCCGCACGATCGCGACTTCGGCGAACCCGACCGACTTGCCGACGCAGCGGTCGTTGCGCTCGGTCGCGAGGGTGCGCGGCTGCATGAGCACGCCCCAGCCCAGCTCGGTGGTGCCGAGCCGGTCCAGGAACGCGGCCGGCGGCAGCTCCGGCGACCGGCGGCCGAGGATGTCCTTCAGGTGCCGCTCGTGGATGGCGTCCGCCATGGACACCCAGATGTTCACCGAGTCGAGCGCGCCCTTCGGCGTCTCGATCGCCGCGAGCTCCGGGTAGGCGTGGCCGAAGGCCATCACCATGGTCGGCCGGTGCGTCTCGACGGCTTCGGCCAGCTCGGCGCCGGAGACGTCCCGGTGGACGACCATCGGCTGCCCGCCCAGCACGGCGTAGGCGTTGAAGGACACACACCCCTGGTGCGACTGCGGGAGCGCGTTGAGGATGAGCGCATCCGGCTCCTCCTTATAGTTCACCGCACGCCACTTTGGACCGTCCAAAATGGTCTTGTGCGTGTGGATGACCGGCTTCGGCAGGCCGGTGGTGCCGGAGGAGTGCATGAGGCCGACCGGGTCGTCCGGGTGGTGCCGGAACCGGTCGGCGTCCGGCAGCACCGCCGACGGCGGCCCGGACTGGTCGGTGTGCACCCAGTCCAGGTTCAGCCGGTCGAGGTCCGGGGTGATCCGGGCGAGCCGCTCGGCGTCGGTGTAGAGGCCGGTGGCGCCGCTGCGCTCGATCAGCGCGACGGCGCTGTCGCGCTTGGCGTTGCTGTTGATGAGCATGGAGATCGCGCCGATCTGCGCGAGTGCCGACAGGTGCAGGAAGTACTGGAGGGAGTCGGGCGGGAAGACGGCGACCCGGTCGTGCGGCCGCACCCCCCGCTCCAGGTACCAGACCGACCAGCTCTGCACCAGGTGGTCGAGGTCGCGGAGGCTGAACCAGTGCTTCGTTTCCCCGTCGGTGTACGGGATCGGCGTGAGCGAATGGATGAAGGGCTCGTCCGGGCGGGGGTTGAGCTCGAGCATGGCGGGCAGCAGGTTCCCGCCGCCGATGCTCGGGTCGGCGAGGACCTGCGCCCGCAGTTCCGGGCTCAGGACGGTCTGGTGCGTGAACTCCATGGCATCACTTTCTGCAGCGGGACCGCGGGCTTTTCGACTCCACCGCCGAGCGTGCCGGGTGTGTCCATCGGAGACGCATCGGTGCTGCATCAGCGACGAGGGCGTTGCAGCACAACGGATATCGGAGTCGCACAGCGAGGTCGCCCGGTCACCGGCGGCAAAAGAAAACCGTCCGGAGCCGGTCGGCTGCGGACGGATCGGGGCAGGCCGGGCGGTTCAGCCGAGGCTGCACTCCAGGTCGCCGACCGGGGCCAGCGTGGCCCGGCCGAACGTGGTCAGCAGCCCGTCGCCCAGCTCCGGTTCTTCCACCTTCGTCCGTGCGTGTTCCTGGACCAGGTCGTGGAAGTGGTACCGCCCCGCCGCCCGCTGGCGCAGCAGGTGGGCGTCGAACAGCGCCTCCAGCGACCGCTCCGCCTCCGGCACCGGCCGGCCCACCAGCCGCGCCGCGTCGGCGGCGTCGAACTCCTCGCCCGGGCGCGTGGTCGCGCCCAGGACCCGGAACAGCCGGCGCTGCCCGGCCGGCAGCCTCCCGTAGGACACCTCGAGCCGCGACGCCACGCCGCGGTCCTCCAGGCTCAGCTCGGCCAGCCGCGTGACCCGGTCGCGCAGCCGGAACACCAGGTCCTCGAGGGACCACGCCGGCCGGTTGTGGAACCGGCACGCCGCGATCGCCACCGCCAGGGGCAGGTACCCGCAGAGCGCCACCACCTCCGCGACCGCGTCCGCCCGGTCCACCGTGCGGTCCGCGCCGGCGATCCGGGTGAACAGCGCCACCGCGTCGGGCGGACCGAACACGTCCAGCGAACGGGCCGTCACCCCGTCGAGGCCGGCCAGCCGGCGGCGGCTGGTGACGATCACCTGCGCCTTTCCCGTGCCGGGCAGCAGCGGACGGACCTGGCGGGCGTCGAGGGCGTTGTCCAGCACCACGAGGACCCGCCGCTCGGCGAGCTCCGCGCGCCAGCGCGCCGCGCGCTGGCCGCAGCCGCGGGGGATCCGGTCCGGCGCGAGCCCGAAGTCCAGCAGCAGCCGCTCCAGCGCCGCGTCCGGTTCGAGCGGCTCCCGGCCGGCCGTGTGCCCGTGCAGGTCGAGGTAGAGGTGCCCGTCCGGGAACCGGTGCGCCAGCTGGTGGGCGAGCCGGACGGCCAGGGTCGTCTTGCCGACGCCGGGCATGCCGTCGATGGCCAGGATGCTCAGCGCGGTTCCCGCCGACCGGTGCACCGACAGGGACCGCAGCTCCTCGGCGCGGCCGGTGAAGTGCGCGGTGTCGTACGGCAGGAACGACCGGCCCGGAGCGGGCTCGGGCCGCCGCTTCGGCAGGTCGTCGCGCAAGATCCGCTCGTACAGCTCGCGGATGCTCGCGCCCGGGTCGACACCCAGCTCGTCGCGCAGCATCCGGCGGCCTTGTTCGTAGGTGTTGAGCGCGTCGGCCGTCCGCCCGCACCGGTGCAGGGCCAGCATCAGCAGCTTGCGCGACTCCTCCCGCAGCGGGTGCCGCGAGACGAGCTCGCCCAGCTGCGGCACGAGCGCCGACGCCTCCCCGCCGTCCAGGCGCAGCGCGGCGAGCCGTTCGGTCGCGGTCAGCCGGTTCTCCTCGAACCGCGCGGCGGCGATCTCGAACACGGGGTTGTCCAATCCCGACAGCGCGGGCCCGTTCCAGAGCGCGAGGGCCGCCTCCAAGAGCTCGACGGCCGCGGCGGCCCGCCCGGCGGCGGCCGCCGCGGAGGCCGACGCGACCATCGCGGTGAACCGGTGGGCGTCGACGCCGTGCGGGTCGACGGTGATGCGGTACCCGGGACCGTCCTTGACCACGAGGTGCTTGGCGGTCCCGAAGCTGCGTCTCAGCGCGGCGACGGCGTTGTGCAGCTGCCTTCGCGCCGTCACCGGCGGCTCACCGTCCCACATGGCCTCCAGCAAGCGGTCGGCGCCGACCACCTTGTTCGCGCTGAGCAGCAGCATCACCAGGAGCCGCTGCTGGCGCGGGCCGCCGAGGTCCACCCGCTCCCCGTCGCGCTGGACCCGCAGGGTGCCGAGCAACTCGAAGTACATCCGATCCTCCCCCACCGTAAGCGTGCGGCCACCGTACGCGGCAGCGCCCGCCGAACCGGAAAACTTAGCCGAAGAAAGCATTCAGCGAGACGTAAAAATCGACACGGTGTTTTCCGAACAAAGCCAACACGATAGCGCCGCATTCGGTGATCCGGCTTTCCCGCGTCGTTCGATGACGGCACAAATGACTACATCGAACGCGCGAAGTGAATGGTCGCTACGGCGGCGGCGCGAGTGCGGGCGCACGATAGACGGTGACCGCGCCCGGGCCGCTCAGGCCGAGGCCACCGAGCTCGCCGACCACCGCGGCCGCGAGCCCCGGCCGCGCTTCGACGGCCGCGTGCGCCGGACCATCCACCTCCACCCGAAACCCGGCACCGAGCAGGCGAACGCGCAGATCACCGGGGCGGATCCCCGCCTCGGCCAGCCGCGCGCGCACCGCGATCTCGGCGCGTTCCACCAGACCCAACCTTCCTAAAGAGACGGGTACCCCCACGGAGATACGTGACGCCAGGCAGGGTGTCGACGGCTTGCCGGCCACGGGCAGCGACCACGCGGCGGCCAGCGCCCGGACGTCGTCCTTGCCCAGCCCGGCTTCGGCCAGCGGCTCGACGACGTGCAGCTCACGGGCCGCACGCAGGCCCGGACGGTGCAGCGCGCGGTGGTCGTCGGCGTGCGTCCCGGTCGCGACGTGCGCGAACCCGCGCCGGAGCGCGAGGTCGCCGACCGCCCCGAGCACCGCCTGTTTGCAGAAGTAGCAGCGGTCCCCGGCGTTGTCCCGGTACCCGGGCACGGCCAGCTCGGCGGTCGCGACCTCGGCCAGTTCGACGCCGAGACCGGCCGCGACTCCCCGCGCGGCCTCGAGTTCCGCCCGCGCGAGGCTGGGCGAGTCGGCGATCACCGCCAGTGCGCGTCCGGCCGGCAGGGCCCGCGCGGCCGCGGCCAGCACGAGCGCCGAGTCGACGCCGCCGGAGAAGGCGACCGCGACGCTCCCGAGCTCGCGTACGCGGGCCAGCAGCCGATCTCCGATTCCGGCGCGCATTACTGTTTTCCTGCTGGTTGTACGTTCGCGGTGATCATTTTTCGGCCGAAGAACAGCACTTTTCCCCCAACTCCATTACCGGATTCGGACGGCATCCCCCGAAACAGTTTACATACGGCGCGCCGGAACGCTAACGTCTCGCGGGTGGTGACGACTGGGGTTACGGCGGCGACCGCCGATCTGGGTTTCGCGCGATTGGATCTCGACCGGGCGGCGCGCACCGGGGATCCGGAAGTGGTGTTCGGTGCGGGGAAGACGCCGGAGCAGATCGCGGCCGCGCTGGCCCGGCTGCACGAAGCCCATCCCGCACGCGCGGTGCTCGCCACGCGGGTCGGGGCGGAAGCGCGAGCGCTGTGCCGGGAACGCCTGCCGGAGGCCGCGGTCGACGACACCGGCCGGACGGTGACGCTCGGGACCGCACCGGCACCGCGCGGCCGGGTGGCCGTGGTCTGCGCGGGAACGTCCGACCTGCCCGTCGCCCGCGAATGCGCGACGACGGTGGCCGTGTTCGGCGCGGAGCCGGATCTCGTCGTCGACGTCGGCGTCGCCGGGCTGCACCGCCTGCTGTCCGAACGCGACCGGATCGCCGGCGCCGACGCCGTGGTGGCGATCGCCGGGATGGAGGCGGCGCTGCCCACCGTCCTCGGTGGACTGTGCGGCACGCCGCTGATCGCCGTGCCCACGAGCGTCGGCTACGGCTGGCACCTCGACGGCCTGACCGCGTTCCTGACCATGCTGAACAGCTGCGCCCCCGGCGTGGTGACGGTCAACATCGACAACGGCTTCGGCGCGGGCGTCGCCGCGGCCCGCGTCGCCCGGCAGTCGGTGGCACCGTGACCGTCGCGTGGATCGACGCCGGGAACGGCTGCGCCGGCGACATGCTGCTGGCGGCGCTGGTCGACGCGGGCGCCGACTTCGCCGGGATCGTCGACGGCCTGGCCCGGCTGCGCGTCGACGGCATCCGGCTGACCGAGCAGGTGGTGCGGCGGCACGGGTTGCGGGCGCGCCAGGTCGTGGTCGAGGCACCCGAGACGCGGCACGCCCGCCACCTCCCGGAGATCCTCGACCTGATCGCGTCCGCCGCGCTCTCCGGTGCCGCGGAACGCTTCGCCACGCGGGTGTTCGGCACGCTGGCCGACGCGGAAGCCGCCGTGCACGGCATCGAGCGGGACCAGGTGCACTTCCACGAAGTCGGCGCGCTGGACGCGATCGCCGACATCGTGGGCTGTGCGCTCGGCTTGGACGCCCTCGGCCTGCTCGAGGCGACCGTGACGGTGTCGCCGATCGCCGTCGGCGGCGGCACGGTGACCGCGGCGCACGGCCGGCTCACCGTGCCCCCACCGGCGGTGCTCGCGCTGCTCACCGCGGCGGGCGCCCCGGTCGCCGCGCACCCCGCCGCCCGGGAGCTGTGCACGCCGACGGGGGCGGCGCTGCTCGTCACGCTGGCGGACGCGTACGGCCCGATGCCGGCCTGCGTGCCGGCCGGAGTCGGCGTCGGCGCGGGAACGGCCGATCCACCGGGCCACGCGAACATCGTCCGGGTGGTCATCGGATCGGCCGCGGAGCCGGACCGGACCTGGGCACGCGCGAAGATGACCGTCATCGAGACCACGGTGGACGACCTCGATCCCCGCCTGTGGCCCGACGTCCTGGCGGCCCTGCGCACCGCGGGCGCGGCCGACGCGTGGTGCGCCCCGGTGACGACACCGAAGGGCCGGCCGGGCATGGTCCTCACGGCCCTGGCGGCGGACGACCGCGTGGACGGCATCTGCGCGGCGGTGTTCGCCCACACGTCGACGCTGGGCGTGCGGTTGTCCCCCACCGAGCGGCGGTCACTGCCGCGCGACAGCGTGACGGTGGACTACCGCGGCCGCCCGGTGAGCGTGAAGCGGGGCTACCTCGACGGGGTGGTGGTGACGGCCCAGCCGGAGTACGAGGAAGTGAAAGCCGCCGCGGCCGCCACCGGCCAGCCGCTGCGGCGAGTCCTGGAGGAAGTCCGCGCGGCCGCGGGCTCCTGACCGGGTTGTCCACGCCCCGGGCCGGGTCGCCCGGGACTCGGGATCCACTCCGGACGGTCGACACCGCCCGCGCCAGGGAGGCGATCCGGTATCCGCGGCGGCCGGCCTCGGCCTGTCACGGGGTCAGCGCCTGGACGCCGATGACCTCCAGCAGCCGCAGCCGCTCGGCGGTGTCGCTGCCCTCCGGCGCGGTGAAGGCCATGATCCGCAGGTCAGTTCCGAGGGCGGCGAGGATGTCGCAGTCGAGGGTGATCTCCCCGACGCTCGCGTGCCGGA
The DNA here is from genome assembly GCF_031625235.1 of Amycolatopsis sp. 505. NCBI lineage: Bacteria > Bacillati > Actinomycetota > Actinomycetes > Pseudonocardiales > Pseudonocardiaceae > Amycolatopsis > Amycolatopsis sp. 505. The sequence goes on along the minus strand of NZ_JACKQP010000005.1, from coordinate 585,126 downwards.
CCGTCTTGGTCAGGGGCTTGTGCTCGCCCACCACGCCGGAGTCCCACAGGTCCGCGAAGTCGCCGCTCGCGCTGCGGAGCTCGTGGATCAGGGCGGCCAGGCCGGCGTCCTTCGGGTAGCGAGCCGACGCCGCTCGCAGGTCGGACACGAAGGCCGTGCGGTGTCCCGCCTGCCGGCCCACCGCCTGGGGGTAGCCGGCTGGGGGCTCGACGAAGGACCACCACACCGCGTTCCGCCGGAAGTCGTGCGGGGTGGGCGGGTCGCCGAACAGCGCGGCCCACAGCGGGTTCCACGTGATGAGGTTCCACGCGGCGTCGTACACGCTCAGCGGGGTGCTCGTCAGCCGGTCCAGCAGCCGCTGGACGCCCGCGGGCACGTGGTCGGACACCTGTCCCGGGCCGGGCACGGCCTGACCGGCGAGAACGAACAGGTGCGCACGCTCCGCCGCCGTCAGCCGCAACGCCCGAGCCAGCGTGGACAGCACCTGGGCGGACGGGTTGACCGACCGGCCCTGTTCGAGCCGCACGATGTAGTCGACGGACAGGCCGGCGAGCAGGGCGAGCTCCTCCCGCCGCAGGCCCGGCGCGCGCCGGTGGCCGTCACCCGGCAGGCCGACCTCAGCGGGTTTCGTGCGGTCTCGCCATGCATGCAGGGCCCGGCCGAGATCGGTGGTTCCGGTCATCTCCCCAGTATCGGCGGTCGGCCGCGTCCCGTCCTGGTACTCCGGATCCACCGGCTGCGGCGGGTACTGGTCGATCTCCGGGAGCGCGCGGAAGGTGGATTCCGGCCGGCGGGATCGCCCCGCCGGCCGGCACCGGAGGAGCACGTCGATGAAGTACCGCAAACTCGGGCGGACCGGGATCGAAGTCAGCCCCTACGCACTCGGCACGCTGATGCTCGCCGGCCAGATGGGCAACGAGCCGGACGAGTCGGTCCGGATCATCCACAAGGCGATCGACGCCGGGATCAACCTCATCGACACCGCCGACCGCTACGCCGATTCCGAGGACATCGTCGGCAAGGCCCTGAAGGGCCGCCGCGACGAGGTGGTCCTGGCCACCAAGGTCGGGCTGCCCCTGGGCGCGGGGCCCAACCGGCAGGGCGGCTCCCGCCGCTGGATCACCACCGCCGTCGAGAACTCCCTGCGCCGGCTCGGCACCGACCACCTCGACATCTACCAGCTCCAGCGGCCCGACCCGGACACCGACCTGGAGGAAACCTTGTCCGTCCTGACCGATCTCGTCCGGGCGGGCAAGGTGCGCGTGATCGGTTTCTCGACGACACCCGCCTCCATGATCGTCCAGGCCCAGTGGGCCGCCGAACGCGCCGGGTTGCAGCGGTTGCGCACCGAGCAACCGCCGTACTCGATCCTGAACCGCGGCATCGAACGGGAGGTCCTGCCGCTCGCGCAGGAGTACGGCATGGGCGTCCTGGTGTGGGGCCCGTTCGCCCAGGGCATGCTGACCGGCCGGGTGCGCAAGGGCGGGGGCAACGACCTCAAGCGCGTCCGGTTCTCCCGCCACCTCTCCGACGAACGCCGCATCGACGTCGTCGAACGACTCGTCCCGCTCGCGCGGGAGGCCGGGCTGCCCCTGACCCACCTGGCGATGGCGTTCGCCATCGCCCACCCGGGCGTCACCGCCGCGCTCCTCGGCCCGCGCACCATGGCCCACCTCGACGACCTCCTGGCCGGAGCCGACGTCGAACTGTCCGACGAAGTTCTGGACCGGATCGACGAGATCGTTCCGCCGGGCATCGACGTCACCCCCCTGGACCAGGAGTACCGGCCCCCGGCGTTGCTCGAGACCGCTCTCCGGCGGCGCCCCGCCGGGCTCCGGTCGGCGGCCTGAGGCCGGGCCCGCGGACCAAGGCGATCTGGACAGGAGTCCGATTTATCTGATTGGATCTCCCCGGAGCGTTTTACAACGTTGTAAAAGTGGAGGTCCCCGCCGATGAGAAGAGCCGCTACTGTCCTCCTCGCCCTGCTGGTGGCCCTGGGCGTGGCGTCGGGAACGCCACCCGCCGGGGCTGCCGAGCCCGTGCACGGCCTGAAGGCCGAATACTTCACGCCCTCGGCGCCGGGGGCGCACGACTTCGCGAACCTGGCCGGCACCGCGCTCGACGGGGAGGTCGACCACCCCGACCTGACCTCGGTCTTCGGCCTGGTCGCCGGGCGCACCGAGAACACGACCGCCCGGTGGACCGGGCAGCTCGCCGTGCCGCAGACCGGCGACTACACGTTTTACGCCATCGGCGACAACGGCTTCCGGCTGTTCCTCGACGGCGCACCGGTGATCGACCACTGGGTCGGCGACTGGGACAAGGAGCAGACCAGCGCGCCGGTCACGCTGACCGCCGGCAAGCAATACGACTTCAAGCTGGAGATGTTCCAGGACACCGGCGGCGCCAACATGTTCCTGCGCTGGTCGAGCGGGAGCATCGCGAAGCAGATCGTGCCGCTGTCGGCGTTCACGCCACCGGCCGACTTCGCGGTCGTGCCGCGCACGGCGGACGTTTCCCAGGACGGCCGTACGCTCACGGCCGACTTCGCCGGCCGGGTCTCCGGGACGAGCGACCTGAAGGACCACCTGCGCATCGAGGTCGACGCGACGCCGATGCCGGTCTCGTCCATCGCGACCAACCGCACCCGGGCGACGATCCAGCTGGCCGAGGAAGTCCTGAAGGGCCAGCGGGTCACGCTCTACTACGACGGCGCGGGCGCGCTCGCGGTGAACGGCACGAAGGTCGGCAAAGCCGGGCGCATCGTCGCCAACGCGTCGACCGAACGGCTCCGGACGCCGTGGGGCGAGAACGTCGACACGCGCCACCCGCTGCCGGAGTACCCGCGGCCGCAGCTGGAGCGCGACAAGTGGCTCAACCTCAACGGCCCGTGGGAGTTTTCGGCCGCCAAGGAGGGCCAGCAACCGACGTTCGGCAAGCGGCTGCCCGAGAAGGTGGTCGTGCCCTACCCGATCGAGTCGCAGCTGTCCGGGCTCGAACGGCACGAGGACCACATGTTCTACCGCCGCACGGTCACCGTCCCGCGTGACTGGAAGATCGGTGGCGGGCAGCGCCTCAAGCTCAACTTCGGCGCGGTCGACTACCAGGCCAAGGTGTGGGTGAACGGCAAGCTCGTCGCGGAGCACACCGGCGGCTACACGGCGTTCAGCGCGGACATCACCGACGCGCTCGAGCGCGGTGGCGAGCAGGAGATCGTCGTCGCCGTCACCGACACGACCGGCCCGTACCAGCCCAAGGGCAAGCAGTCCGCCAACCCCGGCGGGATCTTCTACACGCCGTCGTCGGGCATCTGGCAGACGGTGTGGCTGGAGCCGGTGGCGGACCGGGGCATCGACGAGATCAAGACGACGCCCGACCTCACGACGAACTCGCTGGCGCTGAACGTCAAGTCCGCCGGCAACGGCACCATCACGGCGGTCGCCAAGGACGCGCACGGCCGGCCGGTCGGCACGGTGAGCGGACCGGCGAACGCGAACCTGAAGCTGGCGGTGCCGAACCCGCACCTGTGGACGCCGGACGACCCGTACCTGTACCAGCTGGAGATCAAGCTGGGCGGCGACCGGGTCAAGAGCTACTTCGGCATGCGGTCCACCGGCATCACGAACGTCGGCGGCGTGCCCAAGCTGACCCTCAACGGCAAGCCGTTCTTCTCCCTGATGCAGCTGGACCAGGGCTTCTACCCGGACGGCCTGAACACCGCGCCGAGCGACGACGCCCTCGTCTTCGACCTGAAGGCGCAAAAGGACCTCGGCTTCAACGCCGTCCGCAAGCACATCAAGGTCGAGCCCGCCCGCTGGTACTACCACGCGGACCGGCTCGGATTGCTGGTGTGGCAGGACTTCGTGTCCGTCGAGGACGGCAACAACCCGGCGGCGCAGCAGGCGTGGCTCAGCCAGGGCCTGGAAGAGATGCACCAACTGCAGAACTACCCTTCCGTCTACGCCTGGATCGTGTTCAACGAGGGCTGGGGCGAGTGGGACAAGACCGCCACCGGCCGGATCACCGACCAGGTCAAGGCCGCCGACCCGAGCCGGATCGTCAACGCCCACAGCGGGGTGAACTGCTGCGCCTCCAAGGGTGACTCGGGCGCGGGCGACGTCATCGACCACCACGACTACAACAACACCGACCCGGCTCGTCCGGACGGCAAGCGCGTGGCGATGGACGGCGAGCACGGCGGCTTCACCCTGCGCACGCCGGGCCACCAGTGGCCGGGCGCGCCGATCGCGATCTACAGCGGGGTGGCGGACAAGGCGGCGCTGACGGCGAAGTACGTCGACAACACCCGCACGTTCTACCTCGGGCAGGCGCGGGCCGAGCTGTCGGCGTCGGTGTACACGCAGGTCACCGACCTGGAAGGCGAGCTCAACGGGCTCTGGACCTACGACCGCAAGCGCATCAAGGTCGACCCGGGTCCCGTCCGCGAGATCAACCGGCGGGTGATCGAGGCCGGCGCGAACGCGGGCAAGCCCTACCCGTACGCGGGCCAGGGCGACTGGAACCTCGACGAGCGCCGGGGAACCACCGCGAAGGACGCCAGCGGCGGCGGCAACCCGCTGACGCTCACCCCGACCGGGGTGGCGTTCAAGGACGGCGCGCTGCAGTTCACGGGCGGCTCCGCCGACACCTACGGCCCGGTCGTCGACACGACCGGCGACTACACGGTGTCCGCGAAGGTGCGGCTCGACCAGCTGCCCGGCAACTACGCGACCGCGGTGAGCCAGGACGGCCGGGAGCGGGAAAGCCCGTTCTACCTGCAGTACGGGCAGGGCGCGTTCGCGTTCAGCACGCCCGGCGGCAACCGGGCCCGGTACGAGGTCGTGCCGGAAATCGGCCGGTGGTACGAGCTCACCGGAGTGCGGGCCGGCGGCGAGATCCGGCTCTACGTGGACGGCGTGCGGGTCGCGACCGCCCCGGCCGGACCGGCGCTGGTCAGCACCGGCGCGTTCACGGTCGGGCGCGCCAAGTACGACGGCCGCAACGTCGACTCCTGGAGCGGCGCGGTCGACGACGTCCACGTCGCCGGCCGGGCGTTGACGGACACGGAGGTCGCCCGGCTTTCTTGACGCTCCTCCGGCGACGCGGGTGCCGTCCGGCGCGGCACCCGCGTCGTCGGGAACGAGCTGCCCGGTCCGTGTAGCCTGAGGTCCGTGTTCACGAAGTGAACAGCGATTCCAGACTTCCGGCGGAGGCACCTCGTGACCAAACCGACCCGGTCCCCGGAGGCCCGCGCGGACCAGGCGGACATCCAGGCGGTGAGCCGGGTCAGCCAGATCCTCTCGCTGTTCGACCCGGCGACCCCCGAACTGACCGCCGGGGAGGTCGCCGAACGGCTGGGCCTCAACCGCACCACGGCGTACCGGTACTGCACCTCGCTCGTCGCGGCCGGCCTGCTGGAACGCAGCGCCGACGGCGGGTACGTGCCCGGCGGGCTGCTGCTGCAGCTCGGCGCGTTCGCGATCGGGCACCGCCGGGTCGTCAACCTCGCGCCACGGCACATGCAGGCGCTCTCGCGCGCGACGCAGACCAGCGTCGTGCTCAGCCTCTGGGGCCTCACCGGCCCGGTGGTCTCACGGGTCGAGGAGAACGCCTCGACCATCGTCATCGTGTCCGTGCGGGTCGGCAGTCACCTGCCGCTGGACACCGCGCAGAGCAAGGTGTTCCTCGCCTACCACGCCGACCAGCTGTCGATGGAACGCCTGATCGGCACCCTGTCCGGCCCGGCGCGCGACGAGCTGCGCGCGGACGTCGAACGCGTGCGCGCGGCCGGCCACTGCTCCGCGATGAGCACGCCCGGCATCGTCGCGGTGGCCGCGCCGGTCTTCGACGAGTACGGCATCTGCGCCACGATCGCGATCGTGGGCCCGGACAACACCCTGTCGATGGGCGACGACACGCCCGAGCTGCGGGTCGTGGTCGACACCGCGCGCGAGCTCACCCACGAGCTGGGCGGGCACTACCGCCCCGACGACGGCCGGCGGGCGGTGTAGGGCAGCGGGTTCGAACGTCGCGAATGACTCATTCGGGACGCCCGAGGTCCCGAATGAGTCATTCGCAGCACCCGGCGGAACCCGGCCCGGTCGCCCGGGGCCCGCCTGCGCGAGCCTCGACCGCCTCCCTCCACTCAGGACAGTGCGGGGATCGTGCTGTCGTCGGACATGTCGACGTCCTTGGTCTCCGGGCCGAGGAAGCCGCCGAGGCTGATCAGCAGGCCGGCCAGCACGAGCAGGACACCGGGAGCCAGGTGCGCGGGCATGACCCCGTCGAACCGCTGCAGGTAGAACTGGTAGAACGCCGGGGCGATCAGCGCGAGGCTGTAGCCCACGCCGTAGCCGGTCGAGCGGATGCTCGCCGGGAACCGCTCGGTCAGGTACGCCGCGATCGGGCCGAACGTGCCGACGGTGAACACCCCGATGAGCACGCCGAAGCCGAGCGCCGCGCCGAAGCCGCCGTTCGAGGCCATCAGCAGCGTGTAGGAACCCGCGCCGACCACGACCATCGACAGGCCGTAGCCGATGTAGAACCGCCGCCGGCCGATGCGCTGGGACAGCACCCCGAACACCGGGTAGGACAGCGCGGCGGCCGCGTTGATGACGAGCATGGTCATGGTGACCTCCTTGCTCGACAGGTCCAGGTGGGCCTTCAGCTGCGCCGGCGTCACGGCGGCTTCCATGTTGGTCGCGAGCCAGGTGCCGGTCATCAGGATGAACACCTGGCCCAGCGCCCGGGGGTACTTCTTCAGCAGCCGGACGAACGGCAGCTTGTGCTTCTCGCCGGTCAGCTCGGCCGGCGGCTCGTGGACCTGCTTGAGGTAGTAGCGGAACAGCACGGCCGCCAGCGCCGCGCCGACGAAGAACGGGATCCGCCAGCCCCACTGGACGTACGCGCTGTGCAGGCCGGCGGACGGCAGCAGCTGCAGCATCAGCAGCGTGATCGCGGCGATCACCGCGTACGCGGCGGGCGAGGTCGACGTGATGATCGAGGCGTAGAGGCCGCGCTTGTGCTTCGGGCTCCACTCCATCGCCAGCGGCACCGCCGTCGTGTACTCGCCGCCGAGGAAGATCCCGTCGACGAACCGCAGGGCGATGAGGGTGCCGACCGACCACATCCCGATCGTCTCGTGCCCTGGCAGGCACGCGGTCAGCAGCGTGATGGTGCCGAACCCGCCGACCGCGACCAGCGTCGTCCGCTTGCGCCCGACCGTGTCGGCGAAGTGACCGAAGATGATCGCGCCGAGCGGGCGGCCGATCAGCGTCGACGCGAACACCAGGGACGCCAGCAGCGCGGTCGTGCTCGCACCGAGGTTCGCCGCCTGGAAGTACGCCGCGGCCGGGGCCAGCACGACGATCGGCAGGTAGATGTCGAACTGGTCGACGAAGTAGGCGAGCGTCCCGCCGCGGATCGCGGCGCGCACCTTGGTCGCGTCCGGGCCGTGCGGGGTACCGGGACGGGCGGCCGTTCCCGCGGTGCTGGGCGGTGTGGACATCGGCGTCCTCCGTTGCTCCGAACCGAGTGTTCACAAAGTGAACGCCAGCCACTCTAAATATGCGCCGTTCGATACACAAGGGCGGTCACAGGGTTGACAGGCGGTCTTATAATGAACTTTGACTTCATAATGCGAACGGAAGGCCGCTCATGAGCCCGCGCCCCGCCATCGCCTCCGTCCTGGACGGCCTGGTCGACATGCACGTCCACTCCGGTCCCAGCCCGTTCCCCCGGCGGTTCGACCACGTCGAGGCCGCGCGGGACGGCGCCCGGATCGGGATGCGCGCCATGGTCGCCAAGTCCCACCACCACAACACCCAGATGGACGTCCTCGCGATGCAGGGGCGGCTCGCCGACGTCGAGGCGCAGGTCTTCGGCGGCATCGCGCTCAACAGCACCGTCGGCGGGCTCAACGTCCACGCCGTGCGCATGACGCTGCGCATGGGCGGCAAGGTGGTCTGGTTCCCGACCATCTCCTCCGGCCGGCACCTCGACTGCCACCCCGAGGACGGCGCCTTCCCGACCACCACCGTCCCGCTGACGCTGGAGCGCATCGACATCGTCGACGGCGAAGGTGCCCTCAAGCCCGAGGCGATCGAGATCCTCGACGAGATCAAGGAGCAGCAGGCCGTCCTCAACGGCGGGCACATGTACCCCGAGTACATCAAGACGCTGTTCGAGGAGGCACACGAGCGCGGCCTGAAGCGGATGGCCGTCAGCCACCCGGACTTCGTCATCGGCGCCGACCCGGCCCTGTGCCGCGAGCTGATCGAGCTCGGCGCGTTCGTCGAGCACGAGGTCGGCATGTACGACCCCGAAGGCACCCAGAAATGGGACCCGAAGAACCTGCTGACCTGGATCGAGACGCTCGGCCCGGAGCACACCGTGCTGGCCTCGGACTTCGGCCAGAAGGCGAACCCGAAACCGGTGGACGCCTGGCTGCGGGTGGGCGAAGCGCTGCTCGACCTCGGGCTGCCGGAGAAGGACCTGCGGCGGATGGTCCGGGACAACCCGGCGTACCTGCTGAACCTCGACGCCTGAAAGGACCCGCTCGTGTACGAAAAGGACGATCCCCGCTCGGGTCTGGCCACCGCGGCCCGGCCCGAGAGCGGTGCCGCGATCGCGGCCGCGCAGTACCTCGACCTGGGGGAAACCCCGGTCGTGCGGGCGCAGAACGTCATCCTGATCCACACCGACGCCCGCGACGGCGACGACCTCGACAACGGCACCCTCGAGGGCGAGCTGGCGATCGTCGTCACCGGCGCCTCCCCCGCGTTCACCGTGCTCACCGCCAATGGCGAGACCAAAGTGGACTCCCCCGGGCTCGTCGTGGTCCCGCCCGGCGCGTCGCGGATCAGCGTGCACGGCGACGGGCCGCTGGTCCGGCTGGTCGAGGCGACCGAACCCGCGTGGCGGGAGCGCGTCGCCAACGCGGCGGCCTACGCCGAGGACCACCCGCGTGTCGCCTTGCTGGAGCGCTGGCCGGCGCCCGCCGAAGAGCGCGTCCGCTTCTACCCGCTGTCGGAGGTGCCGGACGACCCGAAGCGGTTCGGCCGGATCTTCCGCACCCGGTCGTTCATGGTGAACTTCCTGCCGCTGCAGGACGGCCCGCGCGACCCGCGCAAGCTCTCGCCGCACCACCACGACGACTTCGAGCAGCTTTCCCTGGCGGTGCAAGGGGAATACGTGCACCACATCCGGACGCCGTGGCTGCCCGACAGCACCACCTGGCGCGAGGACGAGCACGTCCGGATCGGCAGCCCGTCGGTCACGATCATCCCGCCGCCGACCGTGCACACCTCCGCGGCGAGCGACCCGGGCGTGAACCAGCTGATCGACATCTTCAGCCCGCCGCGGGTGGACTTCTCGGAGAAACCCGGCTGGGTCCTCAACGCCGACGACTACCCGATGCCGTGAGCGCGCGCACCGGAGGCGGGCTGTTCACCCGCTCGCACACCCCCGTGGGCACCTGGCTGAAGATCGCCTCGACCGAGCCGGCCGAGATCATGGCGTTCGCCGGGTTCGACTTCGTCGTCATCGACCTGGAACACGCGCCGCTGGACCTGGTGACGGCGTACCGGCTGATCAACACCGCGGCGGCGCTCGGCATGACGCCGCTGGTGCGGGTGCCGGACAAGACGCCGTCGACGATCCAGAAGATCCTCGACGCGGGCGCGCGGGGCATCCTCGTGCCCCATGTGGACACCGTCGAAGAGGCCGCGGCCGTCGGGCGGGCGTGCCGGTTCCCGCCCCACGGCGTCCGCGGCGCCGGCGGCACCAGCCGGGCGGGATCGTGGGGCCTGCGCCCGAACGCGGAGTACCTCGCGGAAGGCAACGACGACGTCCTGTGCATCCCGCAGCTGGAAAGCGTCGAGGCCATCAAGGCCGCGCCGGAGATGCTCGCGCTGGACACGGTGGACGCGGTGTTCGTCGGGGCGGCGGACCTGTCGATGTCGATGGGTTCGACGCCCGCGTCGCCGGACGTGCTCGACCTGATCGCCTCGGCGATCGCGGCCGCGCACGACGCCGGCAAGAAGTGCGGGCTCGCGTTCGGCGGCGTGCCGGAGAAGGCCGCGCGGGCGGTGCGCGACGGCTGCGACTTCGTCCTGCTCGGCAACGACACGACGATGCTGGCCGAGGCCGCTCGCAGCCTGGTCACGGCCTTCCGGGAAGCGACTTCATGACGCTTTCGCTGCCGCGCACGGCGTTGTCGATCGCCGAGCTCGACGACCTCGATCACGACGGGGTCGTGCGGTTCGTGCGGGCGCTCGAGGAGTGCGGCCACCGGATGGTCTGGATTCCCGAGGTGAACGGCCGCGAAGCGTTCACGACGGCGGCGCTGGTCCTTTCGGCCACCGAGCGGCTGGTCGTCGGCAACGGCGTCGCGCGGGCGCTGGAGCGCGTGCCGAAATCGGCGGGCTCGGCCGCGCGGGACCTCGCCGCCGGCCACCCCGGGCGGTACGTGCTGGGTCTCGGAGTGAGCGGAGCGGTCCGCGAACGCGGGGTCGGACCGCTGCCGTTCCTGCGGGAGTACCTCGACGGCGTCGACCAGGTGGCCGCCGGGGTGCCGAAGGTGCTCGGCGCGTACTCGGAAGGGATCACGCGGCTCGCGGCCGAGCGGGCCGACGGGCTGATCACCTTCCTCGTCACGCCGGAGCACACCCGCTGGGCGCGCGAGACGGTCGGCGACCTCTTCCTGTCGGTCGTCCAGTGGGCGGTGGTCGGCCGGTCGCGCGCCGCCGCCCGCGAGGTCGCCCGGGGCCGGCTCGCCTACTACCTCACGCTCCCCCACCAGCTCGCGAAGCTGCAGCGGCTCGGCTTCACCGATGCCGACCTCGCGCCACCGGGGTCCGACCGGCTGGTCGACGCGCTCGTCGCCTGCGGCACGCCTTCGCAAGTCCGGGAAGCGGCGCGAGCGCAGTACGACGCGGGCGCCACCCAGGTCGCGCTGACGCTGGTCGGCCCGCTCGACGACGCGAAACTCGACGCCTACCGCGCCCTCGCCGAACAGGAGAACTGATGCGCCCGGCCGAAAAGGTCATCATCACCACCGCGATCACGGGATCGGTGAACATCCCGTCGCAGAGCCCGCACCTGCCCCTGTCCGCCGACGAGGTCGCCGACGCCGCGCTGGAGGCCATCGACGCGGGCTCGGCGATCGTCCACCTGCACGCCCGCGAACCGGACGGCCGGCCGACGCCCGATCCCGGCGTGTTCGAAAAGATCGTCGGGCGGATCACCGCGGAATCCGATGCCGTCATCAACATCACCACCGGCGGCGCGTCCTCGATGACGATGGACGAACGGCTCGCGGCCGCCTACCGGCTGCGGCCCGAGCTGGCGTCGATGAACATGGGGTCGATGAACTTCGTCTATTCCGGGATCGCCGGCAAGGTGACCGAGTGGAAGCACGAGTGGGAAAGGCCGTACGTGCTCGACACGTACTCGAAGCCGTTCGTGAACACCTTCGACAAGATCGAGCACACGCTGCGGACGCTCGGCGAGTCCGGGACCCGGTTCGAGTACGAGTGCTACGACATCGGGCACCTGTATTCGCTGGCGTACTTCGCCGAACTCGGCCTGGCGAAACCGCCGTTGCTGATCCAGGGCGTGTTCGGGGTCCTCGGCGGGATCGGCGCCGACCACGCGAACCTCGAGCACATGGTGCGGATCGCGGACAAGCTCTTCGGCGACGACTACGCGTTTTCGGCGTTCGCCGCCGGCCGCGACCAGATGAGCTTCGGCACGCACAGCGCGTGGCTCGGCGGGCACGTGCGAGTCGGGCTGGAGGACAGCCTGTGGATCGGCAAGGGACAGCTCGCGGAAAGCAACGCCCAGCAGGTCCGCAAGATCCGGGCGGTGGTGGAGGACCTCGGCAAACCCGTCGCCACACCCGCCGACGCCCGCGCGCTGCTGGCACTCCGTGGAGGGAACGCATGAGCCTGCTGACGGACAAGGTGATCCTGGTCGTCGGGGCCAGTTCGGGCATCGGGGCGGACGCGGCGCGCGTGTTCGCCGCGGACGGTGCTTCGGTGATGCTGGTGGCCCGGCACGAAGAGCCGCTGGCGAAACTGGCCGCCGAACTCGACGGCCACGACGTCGCCTACACGACGGGCGATGTTTCTTCGGCCGCCGACGTGGCCGCGTTCGTGTCGGCGACGGTCGCGCGCTTCGGCCGGCTCGACGGCGCGTTCAACAACGCGGCCATGGGCGGCGGCGGGCGGCTCGACCGGGTGTCCGAAGCGGACTTCGACCGGATCATGGCGGTGAACGTGAAGGGCACGTGGCTGTGCCTGCGTGCGGAGGTCGCGGCGATGGAAGGCCGGGGCTCGGGCTCGATCGTGAACGTGAGCAGCATCGGCGGCCTGCGGGGCAGTCCGGGCATGGGCGCCTACCAGGCGACGAAGCACGCGGTGATCGGCCTGACCCGCACGGCCGCCCACGACTTCGGGCCACTGGGCATCCGGGTCAACGCGCTCGCCCCGGGCCCGACGGAGACCCCGATGCTGGACGAGCTGCGCCGCACGATCCCGGGCGGTGTGGAAGCCCGCATCGCGGCGACGCCGTTGCGCAAAGCCGGCACGGGCGCGGAAGTGGGCTCGGCGGCCGCGTTCCTGCTGAGCGACCGGGCCGGCCACCTGAGCGGAGTGGTCCTCCCGGTGGACGGCGGCTTCACGGCCTGACCGGTCCGCCGCACACCGGTGCGCGGCCACCGAGAGCTCGCTCGGGGCGCAGTCCCACGCCGACGAGGTACACCGCCAGCGTCCGCAGGCCCGGAACCCACTGCGCCGCGGCCATGAGCCGGCCCACCGGCCCCGCCTGCCTCCCGGACCGGAGGGGGCCGGCGAGGTCGGCGTGCATGATCCGCTGCAAGGCCTGCACCACCAGCAGCGACGGCAACCGGCGCCGCCGGACCCGGGCGAGGTCGGCCCCGCGCACCCCGCCCCGCCGGAGCCGCCCGGCCAGCAGGGTCGCCGTCGCGACGGCGTCCTGGACCGCGAGGTTGATGCCCACGCCCCCGACCGGCGACATGGCGTGCGCGGCGTCCCCGATGCACAGCAAGCCCTCGACGTGCCACCGGCGCAGCCGGGTGAGCCGGACATCCAGCAGCTTGACGTCGTCCATCGAGACCAGCTCGCCGACCCGGTCGGCGTACTCCGGGAGGAGTTCGGCGACGTCCCGCCGGAACGCGTCGATGCCACGGGCCCGCAACCGGCCGTCGGTGCCCTTGCGGGCGACGTACCCGATCTGGAAGTAGTCCTCCCGCGGGATGACGATCGCGAACCGTCCCCGCCCCGGCCGCCGGGTCAGCTCGCCGACCTGTTCGCCGTCACGCCGCGAGAGCCGGAACCACCAGGTGTCGAACGGGACGGCGAACTCGGTCACGCCCAGCCCGGCCGCCGCCGGCAGGGCCGAATTCCGGCCGTTGCAGGCCACCGTGAGGTCCGCCCGGAGCTCGCCGTCGACCGCCTCGCTGGTGCGGTAACGGACCCCGGCGACCCGGCCGTCCTCGTGGATCAGCGACGTCACCGCGGTCCCCATGACGAGCCGGAACCCCGGTTCCTCCCGTGCGGCATCGGCCAGCAGGTTCAGCAGGTCCCATTGGGGAACGATGGCGACGTACGGGTGCCGCACGCCCCACCGGCGCAACGCCCCGAAATCCCCGATCCGCCGGACGCCGCCGGCGCCGTCGGGCAGGACCACGTCGGTGATCCGCGTCTGGGGCAACCGCGCGAACCGCTCCCCCAGCCCGAGGTCGTCCAGCAGCTGGAGGGTCGCCGGGTGCACGGTGTCGCCGCGGAAGTCGTGCAGGAAGTCCTCGTGCTTCTCCAGCACCGTGACCTCGACCCCGGCCCTGGCCAGCAGCAGCCCGAGCACCATGCCCGCCGGGCCACCCCCCACGACGCAACACCTCGTCCGTTCCACAGTGCACTCCCCCGTTCCCGCCCCCACCACCTCTACACCTGGTGGGGCCGGCGGTGGCGCGGACGAGAGTCTTCGGGGCAGCTTTGCCGCACGAACGTTCCGAGCGGGGACTGTTGCGGTGACCGACGATGAGTTCGAAGCCTTCCACGGCCACTGGGCCGAGCCGATGACCGGCCGGTGCCGTTATCTTCATCGGCAACACCAGCCGCACCGAGCAGGCGGTGCTCGCCTACGCCCGAGCCCTCCGCCCGGGCAGACCGCTTCGCCCCCGTTCACCTCGCCGGGTATGCCCGATTGAACCGCGGCGGTGCGTACGGCAGGTACCGGCCCGGCACGCCGTCCGCGGCCGCCGCCGCGCGGTTCATCGCCGCCGGTGCGGTGTCGGGCCAGTGGCCCGTTCGCAGGCGGGTCAGCATGCGGTCGATGGCCGCCTGCTGTTCGCCGGTCGTGTACGTGCAGTGCCCCGCCGTCTGCACGTAGGTCTGGCGGAGCAGGGCCGCCTTGCCCGCGCGGGCGGCCAAGGCGCCGTAGGACTGCTGCTGGGCGACCGTCGAGATCTGGTCGCCCGTGCCGTTGACCGTGAGCACCGGGATCCGGAGGTCGCCGGTGAACACGATGCCCCGCTCCAGGTAGCGGACGGCGGCCGGGTCGGCGGACACGCGGGGCGCGGCGGCGAGCCGGCCGAGGTCGGCGCGCAGGTCGAGGCCCGCGCGCTGGTACAGGCGCCGCACGGCGTTCCGCTGGCTCGGTTCGGCCATCGTGAGCTGGTGCGCGTAGTCGACACCGGTGTTCCACGACGGGTTCCCGCCCGCCAGCTGCTCGATCGCCCGCCTGCTGCTGACCGCCTGCCCGACGTACGGCAGCGGACCGCCGGCGAGGGCGAGGAACATCCCCTGCTCGACACCGTCGACGTCGTGGCCGGCCGGGACCGGCGTCGGCGAGCCGTCGGCGGCCAGGCCCCAGCCCGGCAGCTGGCCGATCGCCGCCGCGAGCGCGATCCGGGCCTGGCCCGCCGGGGTCGCCTGCGCCGACGTCACCGCCGAAATCCACCGCTGCTGCGTGCCCGGGACGTCGGCGGGGATGCCGGTCACCGGGAGTTCGGGGAACAGCAGCGTCTTGAGCGTGAAGAGGGTGTCCAGCTTCTGGTTCCACTGCCCCACCGCACCGCCGAGACCGCCGCACATCGGGATCGCCGCGTCGAACCGGCCGGGGTGCACCTGCGCGACGCCGGCGGCGACCATCCCGCCCATCGAGCGGCCTTCGGCGATCGCGTACCGCGGGTGCCCGAACGCCTTTTCGAAGCGTCCCAGGGCTTCCGCCTGGTTGTCGATGGCCTGCGCGATGTTCCAGCCGGTCACCGTGCGGGTGGTGCCGCCCACCGCGTAGCCGCGCTCGACGAGGCTCGCGGTGAGCGCGCTCGTCAGCCCGCCCGCGGCGAAGTCCATGTCCACCAGCACGGTCCCGTTCCACCGGGCGGGCTTCGCGAAGCTGTACGGCGTCCCGTCGGCCAGCTGCCCGCCGACGCAGGTCGCCGTGCCGACGCAGGGTTCCGCCGCGTGTGCGGTGGCCGGCAGTCCGGCGGCGACCACCGTCACCGCGGCCAGGAAAGTGAGTCTGGGCCTCATGATGAGCGCTCCTGTCAGAAGTTCTTGGCGGTGACGGTCCAGCCGGGGGTGGCGCACAGACCACAGCCGGCACCGAGGAAGTAGCCGCGTGCGTCGCGGTTGCCGCCGAGGGTGAAGTCGAACCAGTTGACGAACACGCGAACGGCCTCTTCGCGGACGCTCGGGTCCGGGTTGCCGGTGCGCTGACCGTAGACGAACCCGGTGTGGCCGGCGGCCGGGTTGGTGGCGCGGACGGCGGGCACGGTGACCAGGTCGTAGTTCTCGCCGCTGTTGGCGTAGGCGACGTCGTCCGGGCCGCCGTCGACGAACATCGTGGGCGTGTGCAGGTTCCGGAGGTGCTCGCGGCCGTAGCCGAGCGTGCCGTCGGCGAAGAAGCCGCTGTCCAGCGACAGCACCGACTTCACCCGCGGGTCCGCGCCGGCGACCAGCGCTTCGATGCCGCCGCACGAATGGCCCGTGACGCCGACGCGCCGCGGGTCGAGCCGGTCGCGCAGGGCGCTGCCCCGGCGGCCGTTCTCCCGTTCGGCCCAGGTGATCGCGTCGGTGATCACCTTCGGGTCCGGGCTGCCGTTCTCGGTCAGGGCGGGCTCGTCGAACCCGCCGACGGCCACGACGACGAACCCGTGCGCGGCGAGCAGTGTCTCGAGGGTCAGCAGCTCGTCGTTGCTCGTGTGCCGGCACGCACCGTTGCCGAAGACGACCACCGGCAGGCGGCCGTGCACCCGGTCCAGGTCCGCGGGCCGGTAGACGGTGTACTCGGCGGCGTAGTCCCCGGTCCGGGCCGCGGCTTCGCGGACGACGGGGTGGAACACCGCGGACGCGGGTGGCGCGGGCGGAGCCGCGACCCCGGCCTCGGGGGAACCGGGGACGACGATCGCCGCGGTCACCGCGAGCAGCGCCGTCGCCGCGGCGACGAGGGCCGGTTTGAGCAATGCCATCGGAAGTCCTCTCACCGTGGGGTGGCCGCGTTGAAGACCGGCTTCGGCACCGAGACCTGGTTGAGCCCCCAGCGGGACATGATCCCGACGTACGTGCCGTCCGCGAAGAGCTCTTCGAACACCTTCTGCAGCACCGGGCCGAGTCCGGACGCCTTGGGGGTGTACAACGCCAGGTCGTCCTTGACCGCCCCCTGCGCTTCGGTCTGCGTGACGTACTTGTTCCCGCCCTGCCGCTGCGTGACGTCGATCGCCGCGGCCTCGGTCATCCCCGCGGCGTCCGCGCGGCCCGAACGGGTGGCCAGCAGCGTCGCGTTCGTGTCGTCGAGGCCGACGGTCTGCGTCGGCTTCCGTTTGGTGTCCGTGCAGAACCGGGACAATTTGTTCAGCTGGTCTTCGACGACGCTCGCGGTCACCACCGCGATGCGCTTGCCGCACAGGTCTTCGACCCGCGCGATCCCGGCCGTCGAATCGGTGGGGTACACGTAGGCGGTGCGGGTGGTCATCCAGGTGATCGTGTCGAACTGCTTCTCGCGCTCGGCGGTCGCCTTGACCGGGCCGTTGAACGCGTCGTACCGGCCGGCCTGCATGCCCTGGAGCGCGGCCGGGAGCCCGGCGACGACGACGGTCCGGGTGCGGACGCCGAGGACCTGGCCGATCGCGGCCTGGAAGTCGGCGTCGATCCCGGTGACCGTGCCGTCCGGCGCGACCGTGCGGTAGGGCGGGTGGGAGTCGCCGGCGAACCGGAGCTCGCCGGCGTCCTTGATCGCCTGCGGCAGCGCGTCGTGCAGGGACTGCACCACCGGGAGGTTCGTTCCGGTGGCCAGGCCCGGGGAATCGGTGCCGACCGTGCACCCGGCGACGGCCAGCCCGAGGGCAGCGGTCACGAGGATCGCACTTCGGCTTCGTCGGCGAAGTGGAGATCGCACATTTCTCCTTCCGGACGGTCAGGTCAGGTCGTCGAGCCACGCGGTCATCCGCGCGGTCAGGTCGTCCCCGGTGCGGGCGTCGACGTTGTCCGCGGGCAGTTCCAGCACGGGGATGCCCGCCGCGCGCAGGGCGCGGGTGGTGAAGTAGCTGCCGCGCGCGTCGTCGGAGACGAGGTGCACCACGCCGTCGACGCCGTGGTGGCGCGCTTCCTTGACGTACCACTCCGCCGACCACGGCGGGGTGTAGAGCTGATCGCTGAACGCGGCGAAGCGGGCGGCCAGCGCCCGCAGCGGGTCGTCGCCGTAGCGCAGATAGCCGTCGGCGGCGATGGCCAGGTACATCGACCACACGAAGACCGCGCCGTGCGACTCCTGGAACCGACGGTAGAAGTCGAGGTCGAACCACAGCCCGCGGCCGATCCACATCAGCCGCAACCGCTCGTCCGGGCACACCGCGACACCGGCGTCGATCCGGTCGCGGACCTCGTCGTGGAACGCCCGCGCCGCATCGCGCGCCCACTCGGTGCCGCGGTGCCACTGGGGCACCATGACGCTGGGGATGCCGTCGGTGACGGCGATCGGGCACGGCCGGGCGGCGGCGATCAGGTCGCGGGTGCGGCGGTTCCACTCCTGCTGCTCGTTGACCAGGTCCAGGACCTCGCGGAACCGGGTCTCGGAGAACACCCGGCCGGTGGTCTGCTCGAGGAACCGGATGAGCCCGGTCAGCTCGCCGGTCAGCAGGTCGAGGCGGTCACTACCGATCGCCTCTTCCCAGCGGTGCGGCATCAGCTCCCACCACCGCTCCGGGACCGCGTTCTCCGCCGCGCTTTCCAGCGGGTAGTACGTGACGCCGGGACGGGAATTCCAGACGTCGAAGATCTTGCGGGACGCGTCGCCGGTGGTCTCGCCGAGCACGATCGACGGCGTCGGCAGGCCACCCCAGGGCGCCTGACCGGGGTCGTCTTCGAACGCCGACGCCAGCGAGGTGGCGCTGTACTGCTCGATGTAGTCGGGGTAGCCGCGCTCGCGCAGCAGGCCGAGGTAGCGCTGGGTCTGCCGTTTCGCGGCGACGATCGAAGCCCACCACTGGTTGACGACGTACGGAATGTCCATCGCCCGGAAGATCTCCTGGGGTGCGTCCGCGTTGACCAGCGCCAGCGGGCCGCCCTCTTCGCGCACCCGGGCGAACCACTCGCGCTGGTAGGCGGTCGCCGTGGTCGCCGACGCCAGCCGTGCGGTCATGCCGCCGCTCCCGCCGGCGCCAGGGCGGCCAGCGCTTCCGCGGTCAGCTCGCCGTACGGCTGACGCTCGGCCAGGATCGCCGGCAGTCCGGTCGCGGCCCGCTGCTCCGGGAAGTCCCACGGCGGCGCGTCGTCGTGCACCCGCACGTAGGAGAACAGGACCTCGGCACCGCAGGCGCGGGCAGCCGCGGCCGTGTGCGCCGCACGCTGCCGGATCGAGGCGCGGGGTGCCGACGGGCCGTTGTACTGGTAACGCTCGGCCAGCGCGAGCTCCGTCGGCGCCGCGCAGGTGCGCGCGAAGAGCAGCTCGCCCCAGTCGTGGTCCTCCCCGGCGACGAGGAAGCCGTTGCGCTCCAACGTTTCGTACACCTCCGTGCCGTCGTGGGAACTCCCGGTGAGGAACAGCCGCACCCCGTCGACCTCGCGCGGCTCGGCCAGTACTCGATCGACCAGCGCGATGGCGTCGGTGACCGGCACCGCGGTGGTCGCGGCGACGGTTTCGAGGAACCGCGTGCCGCTGAGCCGGTTCGCCCGGCGCAGGGCGGCGAGCCGGCCCAGCGACCGCCGGAGGCTGTCGTGCGCGGTGATCGCCTCGGCGAGGTCGTCGTCGCCGATCGGCCGCCAGCGGCCGAGCCAGGCCCGCAGCTGGGCGATCTTCGCGTGGACGTACCGGGTGGTCGTGTGGTGCGGCAGGTGCAGCACGTCCACCAGGCGCACCGGCGGCAGCCCCAGCGCCGGCTCGATCCGGTGCAGCTCCCGCAGCGCGTAGAACAGGCGCAGCGACGCTTCGCAGTCGCGGGAGACGACGATGGCTTCGAGCGGGCCGTAGCCGTCGGTGAGGATCCGCGTCAGGACCGACCGGGCGACCGGGTCGACGCCGCGCCCGAGGTAGCGGTCGCCGAGGGTGCTGTCCTGGCCGGGCTTCCCGGTCAGCCGCAGCGGACGCAGGCCCGCCGCGGTGATCAGCTCGACCGGGACGTCGGCACCGACGTACCCCACGGTGCTCAAATGACCGCCTCCGCGACCAGGTCCGCCAGCTGCTCCTCGGTGTAGCCGAGCAGCTCGCGGTAGACGTGCTCGTTGTGCTCCCCCAGGCCGGGCGCCGGCCGGTCCAGGGAGACACGGGCCGCGGAGAACCGGATCGGCACCCCGGTCCCGGCCAGGTCGGCGACGTCCCCGTGACGCGGGTGCCGCAGCGGCACGACCTCTTCGCGTGCCAGGACCAGCGGATCCCGCACGGCTTCGCGTGGTTCGCGGACTTCGGCCGCGGGCACGCCTTCGGCGGTGAAGGCCGAGAGGATCTCGGCGAGGGGCCGGACGCGGCACCATTCGCGGATGAGTTCGTGCAGTTCGTCGGCCGCGCGGACACGCTGGTCCCGGGTGCGGTACCGGTCGTCCTCGGCCAGCTCCGGCCGGCCGATCGCGCGCAGCACGCCGTGGGCGAAGGCGTCGGTCGGGGCGCAGAGCGCGAGGTGACCGTCCAGAGCCGGCAGGATCCCGAACGGCGCCAGCCGCGGCACCATCGCGCCCGTGCGCTGCGGCAGGCCGACCGCGTCGAAGGCGTCGAACGGCTCGCAGGCGACCAGCGAGGTCAGCGCGCCGAGCATCGACACGTCGACATGTTGCCCCTCGCCGGTGTGCTCGGCCTGCAGCAGCGCCGACACCGTGCCGACCACGGCGAACAGCGGCGCGAGGAGGTCGCCGATCGGGAGGCCGAACCGCACCGGGCCCTCGTCGGGCTCCCCCGCGGTCAGCATCACCCCGCTGAGCGCCTGGATGATCGAATCCATCGCCTTGCCCGAACCCGGGCCGCCCTGGGCCCCGAACCCGCTGATCGAGGTGTAGACGAGCCGCGGGTTGATCTCCTTGACGTGGTCGTAGGAAATGCCCAGCCGGTCGGTGACCCCCGGGCTGTAGTTCTCGACCAGCACGTCGGCGTCGCGGACGAGGTCGGTGAACACCGCCCGCGACCGGGGGTTCTTCAGGTCCAGGGTGACGCTGAGCTTGTTGCGGCCGCGCAGCAGCATCGACACCGACAGGTCGTCGTCGTGCCGCCGGGCGAGGTTGAGCCCGTCGCGGCCGACGTAGGGCGCGTTGTTGCGGGAAGAGTCCCCGCCGGTGGCGGGGTTTTCGACCTTGATCACGGTCGCGCCGAGCCCGGCGAGCAGCAGGGTCGCGTACGGCCCGGCGAGCGCGGTGGTCAGGTCGATGACGGTGCGGCCGGCCAGTGGCTGGTCGGTCATGAAGGAACCCCCTCGGTGAGATCGACGAGCACTTCGCTGCCGCGCGTGGTGAACCGGGCGCCCAGCCGGGCCCCGCGGGTGATGTCCTCGACGTACTTGGTGACGGCCTCGCCTTGCGGCGTGCCGCCGACCGGCACCGGACGTCCCTGGTCGTCGATCCAGCACGGCACGAACCCGGCTTCGCGCAGCCCGGTCTCGTCGAAGCGGCAGAAGGCGATGGCGGTGTTGCGGCTTTCCGGGTGGAACGGGAAGAACGGCATGTCCGGGTCGGGCGCGAAGCCGTAGAGCTTCGTGCGCCGTTCGGCCCACGCGCGCAGCTCGTCGGCGCCGACCCCGGCTCCCGGTGTCAGGGCGTGGGTGACGGTGGCGAAGTTGCCGAGCCCGTGGAAGATCGGCCGTCCCCGGTGGACTTCGATGCCGCGCATGATGTGCGGGTGGTGGGAGAACACGGCGTCGGCGCCGGCGTCGACCGCCGCGTGGGCGACCGGGCGCTCGTACATCGCGACCTCGACCGGGGTGTGCCCGACGCCCTTGTGCAGCGAGACGAGCACGACGTCGGCCTCGGCCCGCAGGCGGCGGACGTCGCCGGCCATCGCGTCCAGGCTGTCCGGGTCGGCGAAGGTGTAGATCTTCGGCGGCCCGCCCGGGCTGGCGTGGTCCAGCTCGTAGTGGGTGAGCACGTGCACGTACGCGCAGCCGGGCTTGCGGGAGCCGGCCCAGGATTCCCGCGGGCCGACGCAGTTGTACGACAGCACGCCGATCCGCAGGCCGCCGCGTTCGACGAGCGCCGGACGCCGAGCCTGGGCGAGGTCCGGCCCGGCACCGGCCGTCTCCATCCCCGCCGCGCGGGAGTAGGCGATGGTGTCGGCCAGTCCCCCGGCCCCGGCGTCGAGGACGTGGTTGCCCGCCAGCGTGACGACCGCGAACCCGGCCCCGGCCACCGCTTTCAGCGCCGCCGGGTCCGCGGGCGGCGCGGGCACGTCGGTGCTCTGCTGGACCGCGGTGGTGGAGTGCGGGACCTCGACGTGGCCGATGGCCAGGTCCATCCCCTGCAGCACCGGCGCGGCCGGGGCGAGGAAGAACTCGGGATCGGGCTCGTCCAGGATGAGGTCGCCGACGGCGCCGACAGTGATCACGAGACACCTTCCGTTTCGGACAGATGGCGGGACAGGAAGGCACGCAGCCGCTCGGTCCGGGGCCGCGCGAACAGCTCGCCCGGCGGGCCCTCCTCGACGATCCGGCCCGCTTCCATGAAGACGCACCGGTCGGCGACCTCGCGCGCGAAGGTCATCTCGTGGGTGACGACGACCATCGTGGTCCCCGCCGCGGCGAGGCTCCGCAGCACGGCGAGGACTTCGTCGACCAGTTCGGGGTCGAGGGCGCTGGTCGGTTCGTCGAACAGCATGATCCGCGGCCGGACCAGCACCGCGCGCGCGATGGCGACGCGCTGCTGCTGCCCGCCCGAAAGCTGCCGCGGGTAGTGGTCCTCGCGCCCGGCCAGGCCGATGCGCTCCAGCAGCTCCCGGGCCTCCCGCTCCACAGTGGACCGATCGCGGCCGTGGACGCGGATCGCCGCGTCGGTCACGTTGCGCAGCACGGTGAACTGCGGGAAGAGGTTGAACTGCTGGAAGACCATGCTCATCCGGCGGCGCTGGGCAGCGATCCGCCGCTCGGTCAGCGGCCGCAGCCCGGCCGGCGACCGCCGGTGCCCCAGCAGTTCGCCGTCGAGGTACATCGCCCCGCCGTCGATGGGCTCCAGCTGGTGGGCGCAGCGGACGAGCGTCGACTTCCCGGACCCGGACGGCCCGATGACGACGACCACCTCGCCTTCGTGCACGTCGAGGTGGACGCCGTCGAGCGCGTGCACCGGCCCGAACTCCTTGCGGACGTCGCTGATCCGCAGCACCGGCGCGGTCATCGGACGTCCCGGTGACCGCGGGAGAACCGGCGTTCCAGGCGGCGCTGCCCGGCCGTCAGGAGGGTGACCACGACCAGGTACCAGAAGCAGGCCACCAGCAGCATCGGCACGATCTCGTAGGTGCGGTTGTAGATGACCTGGACCGAGTGCAGCAGGTCCGACATCGCGATGACGGACACGAGCGCGGTGCCCTTGAGCACGTTGATGAACTGGCTGCCCGCGGGCGGGATGATCACGCGCATCGCCTGCGGGAGCACGATCCGCAGCAGCGTCTGGGCCGGCGGGTACCCCATCGCGCGGGCCGCGTCGCGCTGGCCGGGGTCCACCGAGGACACCCCGGCGCGGAAGATCTCCGCCAGGTACGCGGATTCGACCAGCGACAGGCCGATCACCGCGGCCGTCAGCGGCGTGATCACGCTGTTGGCGTCCCACGTCCCGAACACCGGGCCGAACGGGATGCCGATCGAGAGCTTCGGCAGCAGGTAGGCGAGGTTGAACCAGAAGATCAGCTGCACCAGGGGCGGGATGCCGCGGAAGAGGCCGACCCACAGCGTCGCCACCCACCGGGCGGGCCCGAACCCGCTCAGCTGCATCGCCGCGACCACCCCGCCGACCAGCGACCCCAGCACCATCGCCGCGACCGCGAGCAGCACCGTGGTGCCCAGGCCCGCCAGCACGCTCTTCTCGAAGAGGTACTTCGCGACGACGTCCCACTGGAACCGGGAGTTGCCGACCAGGAAGACGGCCAACTGGGCGAGCACCACGACCAGCACGAGCACGAACAGCCAGCGCAGCGGGCGGAACCGGCCGCGGGCCTCGGCGACGTCGTCGGGCGCGGTCGCCGTCTCCTCCACTGTGGACATGGTGGTCATTTCGCCGACGCCGCGTCGAAGATCGGCTGCGGGACCGTGACGTCGTCGAGGCCCCACTGGTGCATGATCCGCGTGTAGGTGCCGTTGCGGAACAGCTCCTCGAAGGCCTTCTGCAGCACCGGCCCGAGCTTGCCGGCCTTCGGGGTGTACAGCGCGAGGTTGTCCTTCGTGGCGCCCTGCTCCTCGGTCTGCGTCACGTACTCGTACTGGCCCTTCTGCTGGGTGGTCACGTCGATCGCGGCCGCCTGGGTCATCCCGGCCGCGTCGGCCCGGCCGGACTTCGCGGCCAGCAGGGTCGCGTTGGTGTCGTCCAGCCCGACCACCTGCACGGCCGGCTTCTTCGCGCCTTCGCAGAACTTGGACAGCTTGGCGAGCTGGTCCTCCACGACGCTCGCGGTGACGACCGCGACGCGCTTCCCGCACAGGTCGGCGGTCTGCTTGACACCGGCGGCGGAGCCCTGCGGGATCACGTAGGAGGTCCGGGTGGTCATCCACGTGACGGTGTCGAACTGCTTCTCGCGTTCGGCGGTGGCCTTGACCGGGCCGTTGAAGGCTTCGTAGCGGCCGCTGAGCATGCCCTGCAGCGCGGCCGGGAGCCCGCTGACGATGGTGGTTTCCGTGCGCACGCCCAGGAGCTGGCCGAGCGCCTGCTGGAAGTCGTGGTCGATGCCGGTGACGGTCTTCCCGTCCGGGCCGACGGTCCGGTACGGCGGGTGGGAGTCGCCGGCGAACCGGAGCACCCCCGAGTCCTTGACCGCCTGCGGCAGCTGGTCGTGCAGCGCCTGGTCGGTGGTCAGGGCGGCGGCCGTGGGCGCCGAGGCCGCGCCGTCGTCGACCGTGCACCCGGCCAGGACGAGCCCGGCGGCGGCCACGGCGAGCGAGCTTCGACGCCATTGACGAAGAGAGGAACCCATGTCGTTTTCTTCCTGAGGAAGGCCGTCCGAGCGGGCGGCGCGGGAACCCGGAGGATCAATTGGTTGCTATCTGGGCGCCGATCGTCGCATGATGTGTCGCGTGATTCAACCCCTCGGTTCCGCCGCCCGCGCCGCACTGCCACCATGGACACCCGCGGCGGACCGGCCGCCGGGACCGACCGTGGAAGAGGCAGGCGCGCGATGACAGCGACGCCCTCGGGGCCGCTGCCCCGCTCCCAGCAGGGAGCCGAGCCCCAGCTGCTCCTGACGTCCCTGCTCGGCGACTTCTGGTACTGGCGCGACGAGCACATCCCGTCGGCCGCCCTGGTGCAGCTGCTCGGCGAGTTCGACATCAGCCCGGCGAGCGCGCGGGCCGCGATCCGCCGGCTGGCCGCCCGCGGCCTGCTCACGGTGTCGCGCAGCGGCCGGACGACGGCCTACGGCATCCCCGCACGGACGTCCGAGGTCATCATCGAGCGCACCCAGCGGATGCTGACCTTCGGCACGACCGCCCCCGAATGGGACGGCCGGTGGACGGTGGTCACCTTCTCCGTGCCGGAACAGGATCGCGGGCTGCGCACGGCGTTGCGGTCGCGCTTGCGGGTCCTGCGGTTCGCGGCGCTGTACGACGGCGTCTGGATCAGCCCGCACGACCTGGCCGAGCCCGCGCTCACCGCGCTCCGCGAACTGGACCTCCGCACCGCGACGGTCTTCCGCGCCACCGAGGTCCCCGGCCCGGCCGCGGCGGTCACCGCGTTCGACCTCGAGCCGCTGGCCCGGGAGTACGAACAGTTCGTCGAACGCTACGAAGATGTGCTCACGGGTCTGGACGCGGGCCTGATCAGCCCGGCCCAGGCGTTGCGCACCCGCACCGAGCTGCGCGTGGACTGGCGCCGGTTCCCGGAGACCGACCCGGACCTCCCGGCCGAGCTGCTCCCCGCCGACTGGGCGCGCGACCGGGCCCAGAAGGTGTTCCTGCAGATCTACGACCGCCTCGGCCCCCTGGCCGAGCTGCGCTTCCGGCAGGTGCTGGCCGCCACCGACCCCGAACTGGCCGAGCTGGCCACCCACCACGACTCGGTGAAGGTGGCGGCGCTGTTCGCCGACCTCGGCGACCGCCACCCGGCGGGCGACACCCCGTTCGAGCAGGCCGCCGAGGCCCGCCGCCTGGACGACGCGCGCCACCGGTAAGGCGGCGGTTCTCAGGCCGGGCGTCCCGGCCAGGACGTCGATACCCGGCCAGGTCACCGTGCGACGGCCGCGCAGTCCAAGCCCACGGCCGACATCCGGAATTCCAGCACCCGCGACGAGGTGCGGGGCTGGGCCCGGTCCAACT
This sequence comes from Amycolatopsis sp. 505, assembly GCF_031625235.1. Taxonomy (NCBI): domain Bacteria; kingdom Bacillati; phylum Actinomycetota; class Actinomycetes; order Pseudonocardiales; family Pseudonocardiaceae; genus Amycolatopsis; species Amycolatopsis sp. 505. The sequence goes on along the minus strand of NZ_JACKQP010000005.1, from coordinate 559,181 downwards.
CCGCGGCGGCGTACGCACCGGGTGCCGTGTGGACGGGGGCGGACCAGGCCTCCCTCCGGCCGGCCGAGCACGTGGGTGTCGTACGCCGGCACGTCCGGAAGACCACGTTCCGTGAGACTGCAGCGCGACTGCAGTGAACACTGCCACGCTCTGGATCACCGCGAACCGGATCAATGACAGGGGGAGTTCACGATGACCAGCACCACAGCCGGGCGCCAGGATCGAGCTACTGCCAGAAGTTCACTCGGTCGACTGACGGTGGCCGCGGTCGTGGCCGGGCTCGCCCTGGTCGGAGCGCCGGTCGCCACCGCCGCACCCGCCACCGCCGCACCCGCCACGGCCACTGCCGACCCGTCCAGCCCGATCGACCCGATCCTCCGCTACGGCGCGACCTACGCGCTCGGCACGCTGCGCTGGCACCAGCGATCCGTCGACGTCGACTACTCGTTCAAGGCCAGCTACTGCCGCCGTCTCTACGCCTACGCCTACGACGCCAACTGGAAGCGATGGCCGGCGAGGAGCACCAGCTTGCACTGCAACGACGTGTCCACCGACACCATCAACGTGCCCGTCGACATCCCCGGCGGCCCCATCTACGTCGACCTCTGCTTCAAGGACGAAACCGACACGGCCCACCTGGCCTGTGAAGGGTACGTCCACCCCTGACCGCGGTACCGCGGCCGCCGACGACAGCCGAACACCGAGCACGCGAACACGAGGGGAACCCCATGCGCAGTGTGAAAGCCGCGGTCCTGGCCGCGACGATGATCGGAACGTTCTCGATCGCCCAGGTGCCCGCGAGCGCGGCACCGGTGGGGATCCAGGCCTCCTACGGTGGCACGACCATCGACCTCGGCAAAGGCTGGAAGGACGCCCAGGTCTGTGCCGAGTTCGCGGTGGGCGACGTCCGCTGCTTCCGGACCCCGCAGGACTTCGCGGCCACCTCGGGCGAGTTCGGCATCGCCGCGGCCGAGGACTGCAAGTACACCTGGGTGTGCCTCTGGGAGAACATCGACCACACCGGCCGCCGCCTGCAGTGGAACGCGTCGGGGACGAAGAAGCTGGCGGACTGGGGCTTCCGCGACCAGGCCAGCAGCGCCGCGCTGCACCGGCCGCAGAGCGGCGCCACCCTGGTCAACTACGTCACCGCGCTGCCGGACCAGCACGCGTACCTGGCCGCGAACGGCATCTACTCCGACTTCCGCAGCTTCGGCTGGAACGACAAGGCCGACGAAATCCAGGTCGGGTGACGATGGCCGACGAGATGGTCAGACGGGCGCAGCGGTTCGTCAACGACGTCTACAGCAGCCGCATCGGGATGACGGTCGAGGAGGACGGCCTCACCAAGTGGGAGGTCATGTACGCCCTCACCCGCGCCCTGCAGTGGCACCTGGGGATCTCACCCGTGTCGAACAGCTTCGGGCCGACGACGCTGGCTACGCTGACGTCGAAGTACCCGAAGCTGAACTTCGGCACCATGCCTTCGGCGGACTTCTGCCGGATCATCCAGTCGGCGCTGTACTGCAAGGGCTACGACGGCGACGGGATCAACGGCGCGTACGGTCCGCGCGTCCAGGCCGCGGTGACGAAGCTCAAGGAGGACATGGGCGTCGGGACGGTGTTCCCCGGCAGCGACCTGACACCGAAGGTGTTCAAGGGACTGCTGACCATGGACGCCTACGTCGACGTCGGCTCCGGTTCGCCGACGGTCCGCGAGATCCAGCAGTGGCTGAACGGACGGTACATCGGCCGCCGCGACTTCTTCGTCATCCCCTGCGACGGCCACCATTCGCGCGACGTCGCCAAGTCCGTCCTGTTCGCGATCCAGTACGAGCTGGGCATGGCCGACGGGACCGCCAACGGGGTGTTCGGCCCCGGGACGCAGGCGGGTTTGAAGCAGCACCCGGTCTCGCTCGGCGACACGGGGATCTGGGTGTGGCTGTTCTCAGCGGTGATGGCGTTGAACAAGCGGCCGGTCGACTTCACCGGCACGTTCGATTCCTCGGTGGGCGCCGCCGTCCGGGAGTTCCAGTCGTTCGCGAAGCTGACGGTGTCCGGCACCGGTGACTTCCCCACCTGGGCATCGCTGCTGGTCTCCTACGGCGACCAGACCCGCACCGGCGAGGCGTGCGACGGCGTCACCCGGATCACCGCTTCCCGCGCGGCGACCCTGAAGGAACAAGGGATCAAGTACGTCGGCCGCTACCTCACCGCGTTGAGCACGACCTCGTTGCCGGAAAAGCCGATCCAGGAGGGAGAGCTGGAGACCATCGCGGCCGGCGGCCTGCGGTGCTTTCCGATCTACCAGACGTTCGGGCGGGACGCGGCGAGCTTCACCTACGCGGCCGGCCGGGCCGCGGGCTACGCCGCGATGAACGCCGCGCGGGACCACGGGTTCAAGAACGGCACACGGATCTTCTTCGCGGTCGACTTCGACGCGCTCGACGGAGAGGTGACTTCGCACGTCCTGCCGCACTTCAAGGGCATCGTGGATTCCGTGGCGGACGCCGGCAACCCGTACCTGGTGGGGATCTACGGGCCGCGCAACGTGTGCTCGCGGGTCGCGGCCGCCGGGCACTCGACAGCGAGTTTCGTGTCGGACATGTCCTCGGGGTTCTCCGGCAACCTGGGCTACCCGCTGCCCGAAGACTGGGCGTACGACCAGATCGCGACGCGCACGATCGGGATCGGCGACGGCCGGATCGAGATCGACGTCGACATCGCTTCGGGCCGTGACTCCGGACAGGGCTCGTTCGACCCGCCACGCAAGGTGGTGCCGGACACCCGGCTGGCGGCGGAGGTGTATCCGGCGCTGGAACTCGACGTCGGCAAGTACATGGAGTCCATCGGGTTCCCGAACAACGGCGGCACGCGGAAGTTCGCACACTGGAAATGCCTGCAGACCACCGTGCTTGACCACGACGACGTCATCACCGAGCTGTCGAACCGGTACACCATGCGCAAGGCGCTGATCCAGGCGTCGGCGTACTGGGAGATGCGGCACTGGGACGCGATCGACGACGGCGTCGACGCGTTGGTCGAGGGGTACCACAACCGTCCGCCGGGTGTCCCCCCGCCGCCGGACGCGCCCAGGGACTCGTCGACGGGCATCGCCCAGATCTTCGGGGCCACCGCGATCCTGGCGTGGAACCACTGCATCACCAAGGGGGTGGCGTCCGGCACGATCCGGGACACGGCCGCCGACGACGACATCTACGCGGCTTGGAAACAGGTCAAGGACGACGAGGAGTACGCACTCCGGACCGTGGCGATGATCCACATCTGGGACGCGGACGGCAAGCCGGGCGGCCAGAACCCGCCGGAAGGCGAAACGGTGCTGCGGCCCGTCGCGTTGAACTACACCGAGCGGGAGATCTTCGAGGTGCTGCGCCGCTACCAGGGCTGGGGAGCGGAGGCGGAGGAGCACGCGGGGCAACGCATGGCGCTGTACCACATCCTCGAGAAGTACAACGGCATCTCGCGGCACCTATGAGCAGGGAGGAGCACAGGTGACAACCTTGCGACGCCGGACGTTCCTCATCGCCGCGGCGGTGACCGGAGCAACGGTGGTACTGCCGCCCACATCAGCGGGCGCCGGAACGGACGAGGCGATCGGGCGCCGGGAAGCGAACCCGGACGGCGTGCTGACCGGAGCTCGATCGCACAACGGCTGGGAGATGGAGGAACTCGCCGACGGCCGCGGAAACATCCACACGCGCCCGGTACCGGGCACGCCGTTGTCCGGAGTGCCCCTGCGCATCGGCTTCGTGGCTGCGGTGCTGGCGCACGTCGTCCACCGGTTTCACTGCGACGTGGACGAACTGCGCGATGGTGACGTAGCGGGTTGGCGCCCTCCGGCCACGGTCAAGCCGGCGCTGCCCGAGTCGAACCTGGCTTCGGGCACCGCGGTCAAGATCCGTCCGGGGCACTACCCCGCGGGGTCCCGCGGCGGCTTCTACCCGCCGCAGGTCGTGGCGATCCGCACGATCCTCGCGGACCTGGGAGGCGTCGTACGCTGGGGCGGGGACGACAACCCCGTGGACGAGGCGTTGTTCTACATCGCGGTCAGGCCCGTGGACCGCGAGCTGCCGCGAACCGCGCTCCGAGTCCGTCCGTTGTAACGGTTCCTGGCCGCCGCGGGTCAGTTCCGGGTCCACTGCTGGTTGGCGCCGTGGTTGCAGGTCCACACGATCACCTTGGTGCCGTTGGCCGTTCCGGCGCCGGAAGCGTCCAGGCAGAGTCCGCTTCGGACGTTCGTGATCGTGCCGTCGGCGGCGGCGTTCCACTGCTGGGCCGTCCCGCCGGCGCAAGCGCCGATGACCGCCGTCGCCCCCGGCGAGGTGCCGTCGGCGCCGAGGCACTTGCTGCCGTAGACCTGCAGTTGCTTGCCGTCGGTGAGCGTCCACCGCTGGTTGGCCCCGCTGTTGCAGTCCCACAGCGCCACCTGCGTGCCGTTCGCCTGGGACTGGCCGGGTACGTCCAGGCACCGGCCGGCGTTGACGTTGACCAGCCGGTACGTCTGCGGGGGCGGCGTCCCGCCCGAGGGGCCGAGCGGGCAGCTCGCCTGGTACTCGGAGATCCCCCGCATGTCGGACAGCGACGGGCACAGGAGCGGCGCGTAGCGGGTGTCGGCGTCCATGAACACCTTCAACCACACCATCATCACCCGGGCGAAGGCGCCGGAATTCCCGCCGCCGCCCCCGGCGGGGAAGCCGTGGCCCTCGCCGGCGATCTCGGGGTAGGCGCGCTGGGTGGTGGGCGGGACGGTGGCGTAGGCGCTCGCCAGGTACGACGGGGTCACCGTCGTGTCGGTCTGACCGCCGAACAGCACGGTGGGGATCTTGATGCCGGACAGGTTTCCGCCGGGCACGTAGGGAGCCATCCCGACGGCGGTCAGGAGAGCCGGCCGGCGGGTCCCCGCAACCAGTGCACCGCCGCCGCCCATCGAGTGGCCGCCCACCGCGAGCCGGTTCCGGTCGACCCGGTCCCGCACCGGGCTGCTCGTCACCAGCCAGTCCAGTGCGGCGAGCAGCTGGTCCGCCCGGGCGTCGGCGTAGTCGTCGAGGCTGTTGGTCTCGATGCCGACCACGACGAACCCGAAGGAGGCCAGCCGCGGGCCCAGCCACGCGTACCACCGCCATTCCGTGCCGTAGCCCGGCGCGATCGCGATGGCCCCGAAGGTGCCGGCGCTCGTGTCCGCCGGGTAGTACACGACCCCGCCGCCGAACCCGTTGCCCTTCGGCACGGTCGTCTGCGCCGTGGCGAACGTGCCGTGGTCGGCCGCGACGCCGGCCGGGGTGGGATCCGGTCCTCGCTGGTACGGGTTGTCGGCCGCCGACGCCGGCGCGACGGTCGTCAGCCCGAGCACGATCGCGAGCACGGCCAGGAGCCCCGCGCCACGTCGCCGGAGATGGGGCCGCATCGGGGGTCCTCCTCGTCGCGGGCTGCCGTGGTCACTGCGCGGCCGGGACGGTCCACTTCTGGTTCTGGCCGCCGCTGCAGGTGCCCAGCCGCACGGCCGTCCCGTTGGCGGTCGAGCCGGCCGCGGCCTCGAGGCAGAGCCCCGACTGCGTCCCGGTCACCGTGCCGTCGGCGTTGCTCCGCCACTTCTGGTTGGCCCCGCCGTGGCACGCCCAGATGATCACCGCCGTGCCCGGGGTGGTGGCGCCGCCCTCGGCGTCGAGGCAGCGCAGCGTGTCGCCGGAGTAGACCGTCAGCTCGGCGGCGGCGGTGGCGGTCCACGTCTGGTTCGTCCCGCTGTTGCAGTCCCACAGCTGCAACCGGGTGCCCTGCGTCGTCGACCGGGCCGGCACGTCGAGGCACCTCCCCGCGGCGACCGAGCGCACCGGGCCGCTGCGGGTTCCGGTGCTGCCGCCGTTGTCGAGGCCGAGGAAGGAAATCGCGTACGCGAGCATCCCGGCCTGCGGCAGGGTGTGACCGGTGCCCGAGACGACGATGCCTTCCACGGGAGCGTGGCTGCCGGTGTCGCCGTAGCGGTTGCGGGTCCAGGACGACTGCGGCCGGTCGGTGGCCGACGGAGTCTGGTTCAGCCCGTGGAGGGCGGTCCACTGCTTGATCTCTTCGCCGTAGTTCGGGTAGGCCAGCGTCGTGTCCTGGTCGCCGTGCCACAGCTGCATCCGGGGGTAGGCGCCGGTGTAACCCGGGTACATGGCGTGCGCCTGATCGGCCCACTGCTGGGCGGACTTGACGACGTTCCCGCCGGCGCACTGGCTGTTCCACAACGAGCCGTCCGCGGTCGCGAAGCACCCCGCAGGCACGCCGGAGAACGCGACGCCGGCGGAGAACACGTCCGGGTATTCGGCGGCGAGGACGTTCGTCATCATGGCCCCCGAGGAGAAACCGCTGACGACGATGCGGCCCGGGTCCACGTTGTAGTGCTGCCGGGCCCACGCGACCATCGACATGATCCCGGTGGAGTCGCTGCCGCCGTTGCGGGTCAGGCCCGCCTTCGTGGAGACGTCGAAGCAGTGCCCGTCCCGGGTGGCCTCGGGCACGACGACGACGTAGCCGTACCGGTCGGCCGCCGTCGCGTAGTCGTGCCCGTTGCCGTTGAAGATCGCGCCCGCCGAACCACCGCAGTAGTGGACGAGCACGAGCAGCGCCGGTTTCGCCGCCAGCGAGTCGGGCGCGTACACGTACATGCCGAGGTTGGTGGGATTGGTGCCGAAGTCGGTGACCCTGGTCAAGGAGGCGGCCGCGGCGGAACCGGCGGTCAGGAATGCGGCCACAACGGTCAGCGGCACCAGCAGGACCACCGCCAGCAAACCGCGGATCACCCGTTTCATCGACATTCCTCCGCCCTCGTCGCCGGATCCACCGGCCGACAGGAATGCCACGATAAGAGTGGTCGCCCGACAGGTCAACGATCATGCGATCGCTGGTGAAAGTTACTTGTCCCGAACGATTTCGCCCGCCGGCCTTCCGCCGGAGAAATCGTCGATACCGGCAACGAAAATTTCGGGACGGCCCTTCTTCGCACCTCATCGGAAATGTGGAGCGCCGTTGTCCCGTCGTCTCCATCCGGGCGGTGGCGGCCCCGGGTCGCTCGAACCCGGGGCGCCTCCCCCGGTCACCAGCCGACGGCGACCACCAGCCACTGCGGGTCCCCGTGCGAGACGAACGAGGACTGAGCGGCCACATCGTCGTACGGGAAGCCGTAGGCGAGGTGGTTGATGCCGTGGTCGTGCCAGAACTTCGCGTAGTAGTTCGCCGGCGCCGCCTGGTAGTACCGCGACGGGTCCTGCCACTGCGACTGCGGCAGGTGGGCCGTGTGCCGGTTCAGCGCCGCGCACATGTCGGGGTTGCCGGCCAGTGATCCGGCGCAGCCGGTGATGTTCGACGTGGGCTCGTTGACTCCCACCGACTGGGCGTAGGAGGTGAAGTAGTTCGCGTACTTGCCGCCGGTGCGGAAGTCCGGAGCGCTCCCCGGCGCCGGGATGCGGTACGGCGCGTTCACCGTCGCCAGGCCCTTGAACTCCGTCGGCACCTCGGCCTGGAACTTGGCGAACGTGGCCGAGCGGTCCTCCTGGAACGTCTGGTAGTCGTCGCCGACCTGGACGTCGTAGCCGTCGTGCGCGTGCAGGCGCATGGCCAGCTTCAGCGCGAACGCGTCCACCCGGGTGGTGTTGCCGTTGAACACGTCCGGGCCGACGGTGAACTCGATGAAGTCGGCGTACTGGCCGTTCGGCGTGCCCAGGTAGAAGTACATCCGCCCGGCCGAGTTGGCCGGCATGTCGATGTACGGCTGCTCGGCGATCGAGTGGGTCTGGCCGCCGAAGTTCCAGTACACCTGGCTGTCCGGGTACTTGCCGTTCGTCCGGTTGAGCACCTTGACCGTGAGCACGTTCCGCGCGGCCGGGATGCTGCTGGTGTCGCCCCAGAAGGAGTCAGGCGGGACGCCGGCCCCGGGCTGGGTGGTCCCGCCGCCGGTGCCGATGACCTGGAACTCCCACAGCGAGACGCCGTAGGTGGTGGCCCGCGCGGTCGCGTACAACCGCACGTACCGCCCGGAACCGGTCACGTTCAGGGTCTGCGTGCCGCCGGTTCCCACGGTCGTCTGGTACACAGTGGACCAATCGGATCCGTTGTCGGACAGCTGGATCTGGTACGCCGTCGCGTAGGCAGCCTCCCAGCGCAGCACGACCTGGCTGACGGTCGCGGCGCCGCCGAGGTCGATCCGGATCCACTGTGGATCGCTGAACTGCGACGACCAGCGGGTGCCGGTGTTCCCGTCCACCGCGGCGGTCGCGGGGGTGCCGGCGTTCTCCACCGACGACGCGGTGACCGCTTTCCCCTGGGAAATCACCGTGTCGGCGGCACTCGCCATCGGGACGGCGAGGCCGAGCGCGGCCACCGCGAGGGCGGCCGCGAGGATCGCCGAGCGGGTGCCGTGGCGACGGCGCCGCGGCAGGATGGTTCTGGACATGGTTCCTCCCTGGCTGGCCAAGCGGCGGACCCGCCGCCGGTGAGACGGCGTGGTCCGGCTCGTCCTGAGCGCCGGGCGGATGCCCTGATGGGCCGGCGGGAACGATCGTCAAGAAGGTTCATACCACCGCACCCGGCTTGTCAACCCTTGACAGATCCGCACCGTCCGGCGATCCTCGGAACCGGTTCCATCTCGAACCTCTGACTCCCGGGTGAGCCGGCCGACGGATCACCGCCGGGGCCCCACCTCGCCGACCGCGACGAGGAGCCGCCGGAGCTCGCGCCGGTCCCGCTCGCCGAGGTTGGCCAGGACCCGGTCCTCCGCCTCGGCCACCTCGGGCTCGAGCCGTGCCAGCATGGCCGCGCCCGCACGGGTCAGCGTGGCGGGCAACGACCTCCCGGCCGGCACCGTGGCGGGCCGCGTCACCAGGCCGCGCTCCTGCAGCTCGCGGACCACCTTGTTCATCGCCTGCGGCGACACCTGGGCCTCGCGGGCCAGCTGGGCGTTGGACTTCGGCGACCGCGACAGCATCCGCAGGCAGAAGTACTCCGGCGCCGCCAGCTCCGACGGCTCGAGCACGGTGGCGGCCACCTCGGCGCGCAAGGCCGACGTCACCCGGTGCAGCAGGTAGCCGAGCGGCTCGTCGCGGACGCTTTCCATGTCAACCATGTTGACATATATCAACCTGGTTGACACTCTGGGCCGCATGACGAGCTCACCGCGTGACGCACTGTTCGAATCCGCCTATCGGCGCCAGGCGCCCGAGATGGGGCCGGGCCTGCGCCCGCCGTGGAGCCTCGGCGAGCCGCAGCCCGAGATCGCCGCGCTCATCGACGCGGGCGCCTTCCACGGTGAAGTCCTCGACGCCGGCTGCGGCGAGGGCGCGACGTCGCTCCACCTCGCCGAGCGGGGCTTCACGACGGTCGGCTTGGACCTGTCGCCGACCGCGATCGAGCTGGCGCGCGCGGAAGCCGCCCGGCGCGGCTTGGCCGCCGCCGGCTTCGCGGTCGCGGACATCAGCACGTTCACCGGCTACGACGGTCGTTTCGGCACCATCGTCGACAGCACGCTGTTCCACTCGATGCCGGTCGAGGCACGCCGGGGGTACCAGCAATCGATCGTGCGCGCCGCGGCGCCCGGCGCGTCCTACTTCGTGCTGGTGTTCGACAGCGCGACCGTGCCCTCGGGCAAGGTCAACCCGGTCTCGGCGGACGAGCTGCGGGAGGTGGTGGGCGCTCACTGGGCGATCGACGAGATCCGGCCGGCCCGCATCCACGCCGCCGTTCCCGAAAACTTCCCGAACTTCTCGGACTTCGCCGGCAGCGACGTCCGAGACGAGGGCAACGGCCGCAAGTCGGCACCCGCCTGGCTGCTGTCGGCACACTTGCCCCGGCCGTGACGTCGTGCCGGGTCCACGCCGGTGAACGCCCTCGTGCCGGGCGGCGGCGGACCCGTCGGTGCGTCGTGGGAGGCCGCCCTGCTCCACGAGCTCGGGTCGGCGGGGCTCACGGTGTCCGGGAGCGACCTCGTCGTGGGTACCTCCGCCGGGTCGGTCGTCGGCGCCTGGCCTACTACCGGTCGCCCGCCGACCTGCTCGACGTGCGGTTCGTCGAGGCCGCCCTGGAAACCGGCGCCCGCCGGGCGCAGGAGGTGGCCACCGACGTCGTGAGGTGGTGGAGGCCGGCCTGAATCATCCGGTCAGCGGCTTAGTTTGGAAAGTAACTTTACTAACCGGGCTCCAGCCGGTAGTGTTCCCGGCACCGCCGCCTTCACGCAGTCCTGGTGAACAACCAGTCAGCCATGGAGGAGCTTTGCGCAGACCGGCCATCGCCCCGGCCCTCACCGCCGGCAGGAATCCCCGCAGCCGCTGACTTTTCAGCCGCTCGCTGCCACCCCATCGACGCTTCGCGAGCGTCTGCCGCGGCCGCAACCGGCAGGCGTCTTCCCACGTCTTCTCGGAGGTTTCTTTGTCACGCCACAAAACCGCCGCGGCCGTCGCGGTCTTCCTGTGCGCCACCATCGGCGTCGCCGGGCCGTCGTGGCCCGCCGGCGCCGCGCCCGGTCCGGGTGCGCTGACCGCCCTCGACACGTCGGTGAACAACCGCGCGGCACCGGTGCCGGGCCTGTACGACTGGAGCAAAGCCGGTTTCCGCGGTGGGCAGGACCTGCCCGGCGCCGGCGCGGTGAACCCGAGCGCGAGCTGCCGGATCACCGCGAACCAGCTCGCCACCACCTACCAGGTCAAGCCGGACGACGGCGTCGACGACACCGCCGGCATCCAGGCGGCCATCGACAAGATCCACACCTCTTGCTCGCCGTCGGCGAACTATGGCAAGCTGAGCCTCATCTCCTTCCCGGCCGGCACGCTGAACGTCACGCGCGAGATCCACGTCGACGCGAACTACCTGATCCTCCGCGGCGCCGGCATGGACCGGACGAAGTTCCTCTACCGGCCCGACAAGAACACCGAGTACGACGTCGTGACACCCGACGGCGACCAGTGGGACCAGCACGAGATGAACTACGAGGACGGCTCCGGCGGCTGGCTGTGGCCGGGCCGTGGCTTGTTCCGCGTGCAGTCGCGCGGTGTCGACCCGAGCTACGCCAGTCAGTACCGGTCCGCGCCGGCCAACCGCAAGGACATCTTCGAAGGCACGATCAACGTGCACTGGAAGGTGGGCGCGAAGCTCCGCGACAAGCCCGGCGACAAGGGTTTCGCGGCCCGCACCGGCGACCGGACCGTCTACCTCGCCACCAGCGCCAAGACGACGAACATGAAGGTCGGCGGCTTCATCAACATCCGGGCCGCGAACACCATGAAGTTCTACCAGTCGATGAACGCGGTGCCCACGACGTGGCCGCTGCAGAACCTGCACATGCGCCAGCAGTGGTTCACCATCACCGCCGTCGACTCCGGCAACCACACCGTCTCCCTCGACAAGCCCCTCGAGTACGACGTCCCGGTCGATTCCACTTCGGACGGTTCCGCGCCGATCGACGGGACGACCTACGCGTCGAAGGCGGCGCCGATCGTCGACCCGGTCGTCGGGGTCGGCTTCGAGGACTTCTCCTTCGGCCAGGCCACGCCCCCCGGCGTGACACCGGAGCAGGCCAAGGACAACTACGGCAACCTCGCGCCGAGCCTGGCCATGCACGGCATCGTCTTCAAGTGGGCGGCCAACTCCTGGGTCCGCGGCATCCACGCGAGCATGACCGGCTCGCACCCGATCGTCACCGAGGAGGCCAAGAACCTCCAGATCGTCAACAACGAGCTGGACGGCTCGTGGAACAAGGGCAAGGGCGGTAACGGCTACTTCCGCGGCTCCCGCGTGTGGGACTCGCTCTACGCCGGCAACACCACCCGCGACCTCCGGCACTTCACCTTCCAATGGTCGGCGTCAGGCAACGTGGTGATCGGCAACGACATCGACTCCGACTTCAACATCCACGGCGGCTACGAACGCAACAACCTGTTCGAAAACAACACGAACAAGGTCTCCTACGCCCACCGTTCGGGCAACTGCACCGCGCACTGCGGCGACGAAGGCGGTGACGCCCCGGACGACTCGAGCTGGTTCCCGATCTACTGGTCGACGGGCCAGAAGGCGGTCAAGTGGTCCGGCTCTTCGGGCCCGCGCAACGTCTTCTTCAATAACACGATGACCAAGCAGATCACCGCGGGCGCGACGGACACGCCGTACTACGCCGACCACACGAAGATCTACCAGTTCGGCTGGGACGGCTCCGCGTTCCACCACCTGGACGTGGGCGGCAAGCCGATCACGGACTGGGCCCACAACGAACAACGCGACTACACCCACGGACACGGCGTCGACGACACGAAGACCAGCACGGCGAAGTCCCTGTTCCTGAAGGGCATCGGCTGAGAGGAACCGCGCCGTCAGCCGCGCTTCACGGTGATCGCCGCGAAGCGCGGCTGCCCCTCCTGGCCGATGTCGGGCACCCGGAGCACGCACACCGCTCCGGCCACGCTCAACACGGCGAGGCAGGCGAACATGGCGAAGAACCCACCGGCCGCGAGGAGGGCCGGCGCCACGAAGGGCACCACCGCGACCGGCAGGGTGCTCGCGATGTTGAGCACCGCGAAGTCCTTGCCCGCCGATTCGGGGTCCGGCAGCATCTGCAGGCAGAGCGCGAAGTCCGTGGCAGCCCGGCGGCGAGCACGACCCCGCCGGCGAGCACGAACGGCTTCTGCCGCCGGATCCGGTCCGAGAGCCAGCCGGTCAGCCAGGCCGTCACGGCGACGCAGGCGATCCCGATCAGCGTCAGCAGGAAGATCACCCCCGGATCCGCGTCGGCCGCGACCGCGAACCGCTGGGTGAACACGAAGGCCAGGGAACCGCACCGCCCACGCCCAGCCGAACGCGGGGTGCTTGCGCGGGCTCACCCAGTACGAACGCAGGATCACCGCCGGGTTCAGTCGCTCGCCGGCCGGTGCTCGGTGCTGCGGATCCCGCACGAGCAGCACGGTCACGAGCACGCCCACCGCGCTCAGCGCGCCGACCACGGCCCACTGCAGCCAGGCCACGGCCGGGAGCGCGCTCACCGCGGCGAACCCCGCGACCGGGCCGGCCGGCGCCACGAACGCCACCACGCCCCATGCCGCTCCGTGCCGCTCCGGAGCCACCTGGTCGGCGGCCAGCGCAGCGCTCGCGGCGAGCTGGAACATCACCCGCGTCGTGACGAGCGCCCAGCCCAGCGCCACCTGCCAGACCTCGGTCGTCCAGCCCAGGACCACGAGCACGATCGCCGCGCCGAGCCCGCCGGTGAGGATCCCGGTGCGGCGCCGGCCGAACCGGGCGGCCGTGCGGTCGCTGAGCCGCCCGCCGAGCGGGTTCGCCAGCAGCCCCACCAGGCCGCCGATCCCGGTGACCAGGCTGAACGCCGAGGTCGCCCCGGCACCGGCGATCGCGGTGAGGTGGGTGACCAGCAGCAGGTTCATCGGCACCGCGATGCTGGTGTACCCGGCGGCGTTCGTGCCGACGAGTGCGCCGATGAGGCGCCCCTGCCCGGTGGCGGGGGTGGCCGTCGCGGTGCGCGGGACCACCGCGTCGGGGATCATCGCCGGCTCGCTTCGACGATCTCGAGGATCGCGTCGCGGACGATCTCCGGATCCTCCTGCGGGATCAGGTGGCCGGTGCCTTCGACCACGCGAACGCGCCCCTTCGGAGGCAGAGCGTCGGCACGTCCGGCGTTCCGGCCGCTTGGAGGCGTCGCATCGTCGCCAGCGCCGGAACGATCTGCGCGGCCTCGCGGCGGCCCGCCCGCATCGCGCGAACGCAGGCGTAGTCCCGGAACATGATGTCCACATCGGACGCTTCGATGGTGCTGGAGACACGCGGCACGGTCCGGAGCAGGTTCCGCCCGCCGAGGCGCGCGAGCAGCACCAGGACACCGAAGGACCAGGCCGCGAGCCGGGCTTCGCGCGTACCCATGATCTCAGCGACGGTCGCGTCGACGAAGACCAGACCGGCGACGCGGTGCGGATGGCGTTCGGCGAACAGCCGGATCACGGGCCCGCCCCAGCTGTGCCCGACGAGGACGGCGGGCCGGGTCTCCCCGAGGCCGTCGAGGAGGCCGGCGAGGTCGTCCGCGAGCCGCTCGAGCGTGCGGTCCCGCGGGTCCGGATCACTCCCGCCGTAGCCGGCCCGGTCGTAGGCCAGCGTGCGGGTGTGCGCGCTGACCTCGCGCTGGGTGTGCACCCACGACGCGGCGGGCGCGCTCATCCCGGCTTCGAAGACGACCGGCGGCCCGTCGCCGCCGCCCGCGGTGACGGCCCGCAGCCGCCGTCCGCCGGGCAGCGCGACGAACTCCTCGGTCAGTCCGCGGCCGGGGTCGAGGTGGCTGGGTCTCGGGTGCGTTTTCATCGGTGTGGCCTTTCACTGGTCCCAGCAGGACGGGTGGACTTCGCTCCACGGAGCCGAACGTTCGAGCTGTGCGGCCAGCGCGAGCAGTGCCGCGTCGTCGTGTCGCCGTCCGACGAGCTGCACGCCGTGCGGCAGGCCGTCGCCGTCGAGGTGCGACGGCAGCGAAACCGCGGGCCGGCCGGTGAAGTTGGCCCACGGTGTCGGGGCCGACCAGGCCAGCATCGTGTCGGCGACCGCCGGCACCTCACCGGCGTGGAAGTGCCCGATCGGGACCGGTGGCCCGTTCGTCACGGCCCCAGATCCCGCAGCAGCACCGCGGTGCGTTCCACGGCCCGGACCGCTTCCGGGTGCTGCCGGACGTCCTCCAGCCCCGAATCGGTCCAGGCGGCGATGCGCAGTGGCCGCGCGGGAGGCCGCTCGACCGCGTCGGCGAAGCTGCCGCCCGGCCACCAGCGGTCTAGGGCCTGTATCGAAGTCGTCTCGGGCTGGTGAGCTGGTGTTGGGCGTGTCGGTGGCCGACATGGGTGAGGTCTCCGGTAGTTGGTTCGTCGACCAAGAAGAACCTGAACACCGGAGACCTCGTGGACACCTTAGCGGCGACGAGGCGGTTCGACCTGACCGACGAGCAGTGGGCAGCGCTGGAGTCGTTGTTGCCCGTGCCGTCGCGGCCGGGTCGGCCGTCGTTGTGGAGCAGACGGCAGTTGATCGACGGGATCCGGTGGCGGGTGCGCACCGGCGCTCCGTGGCGGGACATGCCGGACGGGTATGGGTCCTGGGCAGCGGTTTATGGCCTGTTTCGGCGGTGGCAACGTGCCGGTGTCTGGCAGCAGATTCTGACTGCGTTGCAGGCTCTGGCCGAGGCGGCGGGCGGATCACGTGGGATGTCAGCGTGGATTCCACGATCGCGCGGGCGCATCAGCATGCGGCGGGGGCGCGGAAAAGGGGGAGCTGCAGGCCGAGCCGCCAGGTGGGGTCACCGTCGAGCCGGAGGATCATGCGTTGGACCGGTCGCGGGGCGGGTTGACCACGAAGCTGCATCTGGGGTGTGAGCAGGGGCAGAAGCCGTTGTCGGTCGTGCTGACCGCGGGACAGCGTGGCGATAGCCCGCAGTTCGTTCCGGTCCTGGCCGGGATCCGGGTGCCCCGTCCGGGCGTTGGCCGGCCGCGGACACGTCCTGATCGGGTGCTGGCGGACAAGGCTTACACCTCGAAAGCCAACCGCGCTCACCTGCGCGGTCGCGGGATCAAGGCAACCATTCCGAGCAAGTCCGACCAGGACGCGCACCGCAAGGCCAAGCGGTCGAAGGGCGGCCGACCACCAGCCTTCGACCCCGAAATCTACAAGCAGCGGCACGCGGTGGAGTGCGGCATCAACCGGCTCAAACGCCATCGCGGCGTGGCCACTCGCTACGACAAGCTCGCGGTTCGGTACGAGGCCACCGTGCACGTCGCCGCGATCAACGAGTGGCTCTGACCCACTTCGATACAGGCCCTAGATCGCCGGACCACGGTTGCGCCATGACGTCCAGCAGCAGGGCGGCGTCCGCGACCGTCCGGGCGAGGGGCCCTTCGACGGTGGTGGCGGTCGACGCGGTCGGCGGCACCGACGAGCTGACCAGCCCCGGCTGGGTTTGACGCCGACGAGGTGGCAGGTCGCCGCGGGCGTCCGGGTCGACCCGGCCCCGTCGCCGGCGTGGGCCAGCGGCAGCAGCCCCGCGGCGACCGCGGCGGCGGCACCTCCGCTGGACCCGCTCGCGTAGCGCGTCCGGTCGTACGGGGTGACGGCCGGCCGGCCCGTCACGTCGCTTTCGGTGTAGCAGGTCGCGCCGAACTCCGCGGTGTTCGTCTTGCCGACGAACACCGCACCGGCCTGCCGCAGCAGGCCCACCGTCCAGCCGTCGGCGGCCGGGACGAAGCCCGCGAGCGCGGCGGAACCGAACGTCGTCCGCACTCCCGCCGCCGGGTGCAAGTCCTTGACTCCCAACGGAAGCCCCAGCAGCGGCGCCCGCTCCCCGCGGGCGATCCGCCGGTCCGCGCGCGCGGCCTCGTCGAGGGCGAGGTCCGGCGTGACGGTGGCGAAGGCGCCCAGCTCGCCGTCGAGTTTCTCGATGCGGCCGAGGTAGTGCTCGGTCAGCTCACGGGAGCTCAGGTCGCCCGCGCGCAGGGCGGCCAGTTGCGCCGCGGCGGACACCTCGTGCGGTTCGCCGCTCACGGCGCCACCGCGGTTCCGGTCAGCACCCCGTGGGCCACCGCGGCGAGCGTGTCGAGGTACTCCGGCGTCAGCGGCTGCCGGCCCAGCATCCGGCGGTGCATCAGCGGTCCCTCGACCAGATCGGCAACGAGGGACAGCTCGGGCGGTCCGCCGAGCTCGCCGCGCTCCACCGCCCGGGCGATGGCGGTGCGCAGCGGTACACCGCGCCCCTCGGCCATCTTCCGGAACGCGAGCTCGGCGTCGGGGTCGCGGTGCAGATCGGCCATGAGCCCCATGAGCCCGTCGATCCAGGACGAGGACCAGGACGCCGCGAAGTCCTCGACGATGGCCCGCAGGTCCGAGCGGAGGGACCCGGTGTCGGGATCCGACACCGGCGGCAGGTGCTCGGCCAGCACGTCGACGACGAGCTGCGCCTTGCCCGACCACCGCCGGTAGACATCGGTGCGGTGCGCGTCGGCCCGCGCCGCGACCTCGGACAGCTTCAGCGCGTCGTAACCCTGGCTCTGCAACAGCGACCACGCCGCCGCCGAGAGCCGCCGTTCGAGCTCCGGATCACGAGGACGACCGGGCATACCGCCTCCATTACGCCACAAGTTGTAGTGCAATGGACGGCCCGGCGGAATAGCGCGGGTGCGCCGCACGTCTGTACACCTGCACGTCCAGGTGCGTTTCACCTGGGACCCCGGCTTCGCGCCGAAAGGCGGGAAAGGGAGAGCTGTGCCTCAGCAGGCCGAGTACCACAAGAACCCGGAAGCCGTGTCGCGGCTGGACGCGGAGCAGTACCGCGTGACCCAGCAGGACGGCACGGAACGTCCGTTCGCGAACGCGTATTGGGACAACCACGAGCCGGGCATCTACGTCGACGTCGTCTCCGGCGAGCCGCTGTTCGCTTCGGTCGACAAGTACGACAGCCGGTCCGGGTGGCCGAGCTTCACCAAGCCGATCGTCAAGGCGAACGTCGTCGAGCGGGAAGACTTCAGCCACGGGATGATCCGGGCGGAGGTCCGCTCGCTGCACGGGGACAGCCACCTCGGCCACGTCTTCGACGACGGCCCGCTCGACAAGGGCGGCATGCGCTACTGCATCAACTCCGCGTCGTTGCGGTTCATCCACCTCGACGACCTGGAAGACGCGGGCTACGGCGCCTACCGCACCCTGTTCACCGGCGACACCGACAGTCAGTGACGACGCCGGCGCGCGACACGATCTCGGCCCCGGTCGAGATCGTCGCGCTGCTGGTCTCCTCCGCACACGCCTTCGAAGGCCGTCCCGCGGACGGCCCGCGGCCCGACCCCGAACCCGTCGAGCGCGACGAGGTGACCGTGCGCGCCGGGCTCGGGCTCGTCGGTGACCGGTACTTCAACCAGCCCGCCCACCGCCGGGCCGCCGTCACCCTCTTCGCCGCCGAATCACTCGACACGCTGGCCCACGACCTCGGCCTCGCCGCGGTGCCGGACCCGCACCTGCCGCGCCGCAACATCGTCGTGCGCGGATTTCCCGTCGACGAGCTGGCCGCGCCGCGCGGCGGCAGCGGAGCCGTCTTCGGCCTCGACTCCGGAGCGGGCGAAGTCCGGTTCCAGGCCTACCGCCCGGCCCACCCCTGCGCCTGGATGGACGTGGTCCTGGCGCCCGGCGCGTTCCGCGGCCTCCGCGGGCACGGCGGCGTGCGCTGCGTCCCTCTCGACGACGGAATCCTGGGGCTCGGCCCCGCAACCCTCACCGTGGCGCGCTCCCCCGTGGCCTGACCAGCTTCCGCGGCGATGGGTGCGGTCGAGCGCCGCGACCACGAAGACGGCGGCCGGACTAGGTGGTCATCACCGCCCGCCGGACGGCGTCCCGCAGCAGGGCGCGGCGTTCGTCGTGCCGGTCGTCGGGCTCGTCCGCGGTCGCCGCGTAGACGTTGCTGACCGGCGACCACGCCATGGACATGGCGATGACCACGGCCATCACGTCGAACGGGTCGCCCGGCCGCACGAGCCCGCCGGCTTGCGCCGCGGCGATCGCGCGCAGCTTCTCGTCATCGAGCCGATCGGCCTCCGCGACCAGATGACCGGCCGGCCGCCGCTCCAGGCGAGCCCACGTGGCCAGGCGGATCAGATCGGGGCGGCGCAGGTATTCGTTGTAGAGGCGCACGGCCCAGTCAGCGAGATCGGTGGCGTCGATCGGGACGACGTTCACGATCCGCTCCAGCGAAGCGAAGAAGATCGCGTCGAACAGCCCGTCCTTGCTGCCGAAGTACGCGTACAGCTGCGCCTTGTTGGTCCGGGCCGCGCTCACGACGCGGTCGATGCGGGCGCCCGCGATCCCGTACTCGGCGAACTCCCGGGTCGCCGCCTCGAGGATGCGGTCACGCGTCGCGGTGCCACGGGCGGTCGTGGGCTGGTCGGCCATGGGGCGACCTTACCAAACAGAACAGTTGGTTTGCTTTACCGCGACCTCGTCGCTACGGTGAAATAGACCGAACAGTCTGTTTGCTAATGGAGAAGACATGCGGATGACCACGGCATGGGGCGCGGACGGCGACGGCAAGGTATTGCGGCAAGTGCGGGTGCCACGGCGGAACCTGCGCCCGGACGACATCGCGGTCCGCGTCGACCACTGCGGTGTCTGCCACACCGACGTCCACTCCCTCGACGCTCATTCCGAGGGCCTGCTGGTGCCGGGACACGAGTTCACGGGAGTCGTGACCGAAGTGGGGTCCGGGGTCACGACGTTCGCCGCCGGCGACCCGGTCGCCGTCGGCAACATCGTCGACTCGTGCGGCGGGTGTGTCATGTGCGAGGCCGGTCAGGAGAACTTCTGCCGCGAGTTCCCCACGCTGACCTACGGCGGCACCGACCGTCAGGACGGCTCGACGACCTCGGGCGGGTACGCCCGCGAGTACGTCGTCCGCGACCGGTTCGCCTACCGCCTGCCCGCCGGGCTCGATCCGGCGGGCGCGGCGCCGCTGCTCTGCGCCGGGATCACCGTGTGGGAGCCGTTGCGCAGTCTCGGAGTCGGGAAGGGCACCCGGGTCGCGGTCGCCGGCCTCGGCGGGCTCGGGCACCTCGCGGTCAAGTTCGCCGTCGCGCTCGGCGCGGAGACGACGGTCATCAGCCGGACCGCGGACAAGGCCGCCGACGCCCGCAGGCTGGGCGCCGGGGACGTCGTGGTGTCCACGGACGCGGAACGGATGGCCGCCACCCAGGGCCGGTTCGACGTGGTGCTCGACACCATCTCCGTACCGCACGAGCTCGGCCCGTACCTCGGGCTCGTCGCCCTGGACGGAACCCTCAGCCAGCTCGGCCACCTCGGCCCCGTCACCGTCCGGACGATGGACCTGCTCGTAGGCCGCAAGAAGCTGACCTCGGCCGGCAGCGGCGGCCGCCCCGCGACCGCCGCCATGCTGGACTTCTGCGCCGAGCACGGCGTCACCGCCGACGTCGAGGTGCTCCCGTCGGCACAGGTGAACGAAGCCCTCGATCGGTTGCGGCGCAACGATGTGCGCTACCGCTTCGTGCTGGACCTCTCCGATCTGCCGACGTCGGCAGCCTGATCCGCGCGGTTCCGGCGGGCAGCGGCTCCGTCAGGACGGCGCCGGGGACGGGATGAACGAAGGTGCGGAATCCGGGATCTCCGGCTCGACCGGGTGCTCCGGCTCGGCCTCGCCGCCGAACCGGGCCCGCAGTTCCTCGACGCCGCCGGCGATCTGGCTCAGCTGGGTCAGCACCGCCTCGTGGGCGGCCCGGATGGCGGCGGCCTCCTCTTCCGCGCGGGAAACGATGAGTTCCGCGTCCCGCTGCGCGGCCCGCTCGGTTTCCGCGCGGGCGATTTCCGCCTCGGCCGCCGTCTTCTCCGCCGCCGACAGCAGCTTTTCGCTCTCTTCGCGAGCCTGTTTCTTGATTTCGGCCGCCTCGGATTTCGCGACCTGGAGGATCTTTTCGATCCGTTTGCCCAGCCCGGCGGCCCCGTCCGCTTCCGGGTCTCGGGGCGCCGGCACCTGCGCTTTGGCCAGTCGGCGCTCCGCGACCCGCCGCGCTTTTTCGTGCCGGTCCACCCGCTTCTCGGCGACCCGCACGTACTCGTCCACCTGCCGACGGTCGTATCCCCGCAGGACGATCGGGAATCGGACGTCGGACTCCGGCAGCGTGGCGGTTTCGGAATCCGTGTTCTCCATACACCGAGTGTCGGCACGATCAAGACAGCGGGCAACCCGGAACCACCCGGCCACCTGCCACGCAACACCCTTTCAGGGAAACCGTCCGCCACCGATGTTTCCGGTGACGCGCAAAGGCAACGAAGAGCATTCACCCGAAAGCGGCATTCCGGCAGGCGAACGCGGCGATCCGACCCGGCGAGCAAGCAAGCAGCGCTCCCCCGCCACGTCGACCGGTGCCGCGTCCTCCGCCCCCGGGCACCCGTCGTAGTGTCCCGCGTCACAGCACCACTTAGTCATGATCTATGACTATCATGTATTTTGACTACATACGGATCGCAGGCTGAGGAGCTGACGATGTCGGTCATCGAACTGACCACCTTCACCGTGGCACCGGAGAACACCGAGGCGATGCTGGCCGCGCGCCCCGGGATGGTGGCGGCGTTCCGGGAGGACCGGCGCGGCTTCCTCGCCGCCCGGCTGGTCCGCCTCGACGAGCGGACGTGGCTGGACTTCGTCGAATGGACCGACGACGCCGCGTGGGACGAGTCGAAGGCCAAAGGCGCCAACCGGCCCGCCATCGCGGCCTTCTTCACGACGATCGACACGCTGGTGAGCGCCGAGCGCGGTGTCCGCTACGACGACGCCGAAGACGGCTCCCGCAAGGTCCGCACCGTCGCCTACGGCCCCGAGCCGTCGCAGGTCGGTGAGCTGTATCTGCCCGAGGGCGAGGGCCCGTTCCCCGTCGTCGCCCTCGTCCACGGCGGTTACTGGAGCGCCATGTGGGATCGCCGCCAGATCACCGGCGTCGCCGACGACCTCGTCGGGCGCGGATACGCGGTGTGGAACGTCGAGTACCGCCGGATCGGCGAGCCGGGCGGTGGCTGGCCGGGCACCTTCCTCGACGTCGCCGCCGCGATCGACGCTCTCGACGGCATGGACCCGGCTCTCGACACCGGCCGCGTCGTGCTGCTCGGCCACTCCGCGGGCGGACACCTGGCGACGTGGGCCGCCCACCGCGGCGCGCTCCCGCCGGAGGCGCCCGGCGCCCACCCGAAGATCACGCCGGCCGGCGTGGTCGAGCTGGCCGGCGCGCTCGACCTCGGGGCGGCCGACGCGGACGGCTTCGGGAAGGTCCTCGCCGACCCCGGCGCCGAACCGCCGAAGGACGCACCCGAGCCCGCCCGGCCCGAAGCGTGGGCGGGAGTCGCGGAGGCCGTCGGCGACGGGATCCTGCCGCTGCTGGTGGGCGGGCACCTCGCCGCCGTCCCGGAGCACTACGCCTGGACGTCCCCCTTGGAGCTGGCCGGCGCCGGCGTCCCGGTCCTCGCCGTGCACGGCACCGCCGACGAAGCCGTTCCCGCCGAGTGGAGCCGCCGCTACGTCGAGAAGGTCGTCGCCGAGGGCGGCAACGCTCGCTACGTCGAGGTCGAAGGCGGCACCCACTTCGACGTCGTGCAGCCCGGCCACCCCGTCTGGCGGGAAGTCACCGGCTGGATCCACGAAACCGTCACCGCGGCGGAGAAGGCGTGAACCACGAGGAGATCTTCGAACAGGCGTGGGCGGCGCCGGGCACGACGCCGGTGGAACTGCCGCCGGTGGCCGTCAACGACGTGCTGCGCGAGCGCTACGACGTGCGGCCGCCGTTCGACTACACCGGCGCGCAGCTGTGGGACATGGAGGTCCGCAAGGCCGCGGCGCCGGACAAGTACATCCCGACGGTCGTGAAAGCGGGCAGCGCCGAGAAGTTCCCGAGCGTGCGTCACGGCCGGTTCGAGGACTTCACGCGCGTGTCCGAGCAGCGGCTGTGGGCCGCCCCTTCGCGGTTCGCGACGATCATCGAGCACGTGCGCCTCGACCACGAGCACCGCCGCGCGTTCTTCATCGGCGCCGAACGCTTCGAAGCCCCGGACGGCCGGGTCTTCACCGCCGGCGCCGGGCAACCCCTGTTCCACGTCGAGCACTCCGTCGCCGGCGCGGAGGACGCCCCGCTCAATCTCTGGCGCATCGTGCACCTGACCAGCGCACCGGACCAGTCCCTGGTGGACGCGTTCGACGAGCTGGCGAACGAGCGCTACCTGCGGGTGTTCATCGAAGTCCACCTGCGGGAGGACCTGGGACGTGCACTCGAACGGCGAAGCTGATCGTTAAGCTGTCGGCGGCGAGCAGCGATGAGGAGCGGCGGATGGTCACCCGGGCGGAACGCAACGCGACGGATCCCGACCTGGGCGTCCTCGCGGGCCGCCTGCTGTTCGCCGTGCAGCGCGAGCTGTTCTCGACCCTGGCCGAGCGGGGCTTCGACGACCTGAAGCCCCGCCACGGCGCGGTGCTGGCCTACGTCGACCCGGACGGGGTGCGAGCGACCGACCTGTCCAGGCTTTCGGGCCAGCACAAGCAGAACATCGGCATCCTCATCGACGAACTGGAGTCGCTCGGCTACGTCGAGCGGCGCCCCGACCCGCACGACCGCCGGGCGAAGCTCGTCTGCCCCACCGAACGCGGGCTCGCCCAGATGCGCACCGCGGACGCGATCATGGCGGAAATCCAGCACCGGCACGCCGAACGCCTCGGCGACGAGGAGTACGCACGGTTCAAGCACCGGCTGATCGACATCACCGAGCACCAGCGCGCCCGCAACGCCTTCCGCGACGACGCGTTCTGACCGGTTGTCGATGCCGCCGCCGCCCTGCCGCGCAGGAGACCGGCCTGCCCCCGGGTGCGGTCACCGGCCGGCGGGGATCGGCTGACGCAGCCACGGCCGGCGGGCCCGGACGGTCCGAGCGGCGATGAGGCCGCTGCCGAGGACGACGTGGCCGATCATGATCGGGTAGATCACGGCGCGTTCGAACAGGCCGATGTTCCACGCCCAGCCGGTGAACACATCAGCCATGAAGGCCGCGAACGCGATCAGCCCGAAGACGCCCAGCGCGATGCTCGCGATGCGGCGGCCACGACCCAATCCGATTCGGGTGGCGCTGATGCCGACCGCGATCGCCATGAGGTTCCCGGCCAGCATCACGCCTTGGGCACCGTAGGTGTGGAAGACGATCAGGCCGTTCGCGACGTTGGCGTTGGACCCCTGGAAGGCGCCGACGAGAGAGACGCCGACCCCGGCCAGGATCGCCGGCACGACGATCAAGATCGGCCGCGGTCCTCGGCGCAGGTCGAAGGTGAGCAACGCGCCGGCGATCAGCAGGATGCCGTAGGACACCCAGCCGACGTCCATCACCGCCCCGAGAGGGGAGTTCCCGACCTGCCCGAACGCGACCTGGCTCGGGCCGGTCAGGCCGAGTTGGCTGACCCAGTTGTAGAACGGCGAGTAGTGCGGCTCCTGCCAGGCCGACGCCGTGACGAGCTCGGCCGCCCATGACACCAGCGGACCGGCGAGGAGCAGGACAGCTCCGACGCGGGCGGCCGCGCCGGAACGCACGATCGGCGTCACTTCAGCGCCATCCCCGGGACACGGGCACGGATCGCGTCCATGGTCGCCTCGTCCGAGATCCCCTGCCAGTCGTACCGCGGCGTGTACGGCGCGGTGAGCGCCTGCACGTCCGAGTCGGTGAGCTCGACGTCCAGCGAGGCGACGGCGTCGTCGATCTGCCCGGCCGACCCGGCGCCGACCAGCGGAGCGGTGACGACCGGCTGGCGGTGCAGCCAGGCCAGCGCGATGGATGCGCGGCTCACGCCGTGGTCGGCCGCGACCTTGCCGACCGCGTCGATGATGGCGCGGTTGGAGGCTTCCTGCTCGGGTGAGTACAGCGTGTCAGCGTAAGCGCCGTCGGTCTCCGAGCGCGCAGTCGACTTCGCGTCGTCCCAGGCGCGGGCCAGCCGGCCGCGCGCCAGGGGGCTCCAGACGATCGTGCCGACCCCCTCGTCCAGGCACAGCGGAATCATCTCGCGCTCTTCCTCGCGGGCCAGCAGGTTGTAGTGGTCCTGCATGGAGACGAACCGCGCCCAGCCGTGCTGCTTCTGCAGGTGCAGGGCCTTGGCGAACTCCCACGCGAACATCGACGACGCACCGAGGTAGCGCACCTTGCCGGCCTTCACCAGATCGCTGAGGGCTTCGAGGGTCTCCTCCAGCGGGGTGGCGTGGTCGTTGCGGTGGACCTGGTAGAGGTCGACGTAGTCGGTGCCCAGCCGCCGCAGCGAGTGGTCGATCTCGGTCATGATCGCCTTGCGGGACAACCCTTTCCCGTTCGGGCCGGGGCGCATCGGGTGCCGCAGCTTGGTGGCGATCACGACGTCGTCGCGGTCGGCGAAGTCCTTCAGCGCCCGGCCGAGGATCTCCTCGCTGGAGCCGTTGGAGTACATGTTCGCGGTGTCGAAGAAGTTGATGCCCGCTTCGAGGGCGTGCTTGATCAACGGGCGGGCCCGCTCTTCACCGAGGGACCAGACGGGGTGCCCGCGGTCGGGCTCGCCGTAGGTCATCGCGCCGATCGCGATGGGCGAGACGTCGAGGCCGGTGGCACCGAGTTTCACATAGCGCATAGGAAAACTCCCAAGAGGCAAACACGCGGACAATCCTCCGCATGTGCCTCCAAACTAGCGGAGGATTGTCCGCGAGTCAACGAGGGCACCCAGCCTGACCACCGCGGCCGACGAGGTCCTCGCGCGGCATTCCTGAACCACCAGCGGCCCGCGACGACCGCGCGCACATCAGGAGTGCCGGTGAGCACTCAGCCCGTCGAGAATGAGGGCGAGCATGGACGCCGAGCGGTCTTCGGGCCCCGAGGCGGCCCGCCAGAGGGCGCCGGTGAGCTGCAGGAAATCGCGGGGGTCGGCGTCGGCGCGGATGGTTCCGTCACGCTTGCCCGCGTCCAGCAGCCGGGTGATGGCGGCGATGACCGGGCCGTAGGTCTGCTCGGCGATCTCCTGGTGAGCGTCGGCACTGAGGGCGTCCCCGAGACCGTGCTTCTTCCGCATGGCGGCCACCAGGTCGAGCGTCCAGCGCCGCAGTGCCTCCAGCGGTGACTCCGTCGCCAGCAACGGCGGCACCGACTCCAGCAGGCGGTCGACTTCGTGCTGGTAAACGACCAGGACGAGGGCCTCCTTGGTCGGGAAGTTGCGGTACAAGGTGCCCGGCCCGACCCCGGCGCGCTGCGCGATCTGGTTCATCGAGACGTCGCCGTCCTCGGCGAACGCCTCGCGGGCGACCTGCAGGATGCGAGCCCGGTTCTCCCGGGCGTCCGAGCGGACCATCTACCCTCCTTGCTATCCGGAGAGGTCTCCAGTACGTTAAGTGGAGACCTCTCCAGAACCGTACCGGAGCGTCACCCGCCACACCAAGCTCGCCGACCTGAGCAGGCCGGTGCGTCACCGCGCGGTTCGACGGATCAACGACCCTCCCACTCATCCTCGTGAGGTAACCCATGGCTGAAGTACTGGTCACCGGCGGCTCCGGCTACATCGGCAGTTTTTGCGTGCTCGCGCTGCTGGCCGGCGGGCACACCGTCCGCACCACGGTGCGTGACCTCAAGAAGGAGCCCGCAGTGCGCGAGATGCTGCGTGCCGGCGGCGCACCCGAGCACGCGAAACTCACCGTCCTGCAGGCAGACCTGCAGCAGGACAGCGGCTGGCGCGAGGCCGCCGAGGGGTGTGACTACGTCCTCCACGTCGCCTCGCCCACGCTCACCACCCTGTCGCAGGACGACGACGACATGGTCGGCCCCGCCCGGGACGGGGTGCTGCGCGTGCTGCGGGCAGCACACGCGGCCGGGGTGAAACGGGTCGTGCTGACCTCGGCGTTCGGCGCGGTCGGCATGGGACACCCGGAAAAGTCGCGGGTGTTCACCGAGGACGACTGGAGCAATGTGGACGGTGGCCTCGCGCCCTACCAGAAGTCCAAGACCCTGGCGGAAAAAGCGGCGTGGGACTTCGTCACCGCACACCCCGGCCTGGAACTGGCGGTCGTGAACCCCGTGGGCGTGTTCGGGCCCGTCCTCGGCCCCGACTACTCCCCCTCACTCGGCCTGCTCCAGCGGATGCTCGACGGCGAACTGCCCGCGCTGCCGAAGTTCGCGATGGGCTACGTGGACGTGCGCGACGTCGCCGACCTGCACCTGCGCGCGATGACCCACCCGGCCGCGGCGGGCGAACGGTTCCTGGCGATCTCCGGCCACAGCCTCTGGGTCCGCGACATCGCCGCGATCCTGCGCGACCGCCTGGGCGACCGCGCGTCCAAGGTGCCCACCCGCGAACTGCCGGTCTGGACCGCGCGCGCCCTCGCGCGCGTCAACCCCGGGCTGCGGATCCTGCGCCCGCAGCTGGGCAAGAACTTCGACGCCACCTCGAAGAAGGCGCAGGACAAGCTGGGCTGGTCACCGCGGCCGATCGAGGACACCATCGCCGACACCGCGGAGAGCCTGCTCGCCCTGCGCGGCACGACCGTCTGACGGCGACCGGGCCGAAGTGCCGGTCACCGCGAAATGGCCAGCAGGACGCGCCCGAACGGGCCGTCCTCGGCGAGGTGGCGTTGCGCCTGCGCGGCCTGCTCCAGCGGGAACACCCGGTCGACCAGGGGCGTGATCTCCTTGCGAGCGACCAGTTCGAGCAGGCGGGTGTTGGCGGCGTTGATCCGTTCCGGGGTGAACAGGGCGAACGGAGCCGCCGACCCCGTCGAGGACGATGTCGACGCCCTTGCCGTCGGTGAGCCGGTGCACGCCGTCGCGCAGGGACTCGGTGGACAGGTCGATCACCTCGAACCCGGCCGCCCGGCCGCGCTCGGCCTTCGCGGTGCTCGTGGCGGTGGTGATCGCCGCGCCGGCACCGAGCACGCGGGCGACGTCCACGCCGCCCTGGCCGACGCCGCCGCCGACACCGGGTGCGAGCACCGACTGCCCGGGCCGGACCCGGCGAGTTCGGTGAGCGCGGCCGCGGCGGTGTCGTCGGGGACGGGCACGACGTGGCGCGGGTCGACGGCGATGTACTCGGCCCAGCTGCGTGTGCGTCACCGGGTTGAGCGTTGTCCCCACGGCGGCACCGTAGGCGAGGGCGATCGCGCCGCCTCACCGAATCCGCATGGTGAGGCGGCACGCGGGCGACGGAACCGAGGAAGCCGTGACCGTGCTTCAGGGTGCCTATCGGGCGGTGGACCGGTCACCGACCGGTGCGGGTGCCGGAGCGGCAACCCTTTCCCCGCCGAGGAAGACGTGGGCGATCGACCGCAGCGAGGCGATCGGGTCCGTGCCCACCGCGTGCAGGCCGACGTGGTTCGCTCCGGCCGCCAGCTCCGCTCGGACGCCCGCCGCGATGGCCGGTTCGTCGCCGTGGAGCACGAGGGCGTCGAGAAGCCGGTTGCTGAAGGGGTCGGTGAGTTCCTCGTCGGTGTACCCGATCCGGCGGAGGTTCGCGGCGTAGCTGGAAATGCCGAGGATGGGGCGCAGCCCGGCGCGGCCGGTTTCCCGGGCGCGCTCGGTGTCGGTGTCCGGCACCACGCCGTGGCCGGGGATCACCAGCTTGCCCGAGCCCAGCGCCTCCCGGGCGCGGCGGGTGTGCTCGGGGGTCACCTGGAGCGTGAGGGTGCCCGCCGCGCGCTCCGCCGCCAGCCGGAGCATCCGGGGACCCAAGGCGGCCAGCAGGACGCGGCCGGCGGGGACACCGGCCGCGTGCAGGCGGTCGAGGTAGCTCTCGACCTTCGCCACCGGGGACGTGTAGCCGGCGTCGGTTTCGCGGTGGCCGGCGCCGATGCCGACGAGGAGCCGTCCGGCGTGCTTCTCCGCGATCCGGTGGTAGGCGTCCGCGACGGTGCCCGCGTCGGTCTGCCACACGTTGAGCACGCTCGTGCCCACCACGATCCGGCTGGTGGCGTCGAGCAGGCGCTCCGCCTGGCGGAGGTCGGCGGGCGGTGACGCGGCCAGCCAGATCGCGCCGTATCCGGCTTCCTCCAGCGTGACGGCGTCCGCCGCGGTCGCCTCGGCAGTGGTCAGGTAGGCGCCGAGGAGGCCCAGTTCGATGGTCATGATCCCGACTTCAGCAGCGGACGGCGCCGTGTGCCAGCACCAACCGCCACGTGCTGCGATAAGCTCCGCTTATCATGGAGCTGCGGGCACTGCGGTACTTCGTCACGGTCGCCGACGAGCTGCACTTCGGCCGGGCCGCCGAGCGGCTGCACATCGCGCAGCCCGCGGTCAGCCAGCAGATCGCCCGGCTGGAACGCGAACTCGGGGTCCGGCTCCTCGACCGGTCGCCCCGCCGGGTCCGGCTCACCGCCGCCGGGCAGCGGGTGCTCGAAGCCGCGCGCCGCACACTGGCCGCGGCCGGGCAGGTGGAGCTCGCGGCGAAGCAGGCCGTGCCGACCGTGCGCATCGGCACCGCGGCCGGCCTGACCGCCCGCCTGGAACGCGGGATCGACGCCCTCCGCGAGCGGGCGCCGGAGTTCGACGTGATGCTGGTCGACCTGCCCGTCGAGGCCCGGCTCAACGCGCTCCGGCAGGGTGACCTCGACCTGGCGCTGACCAGGGGTGTGCGTTCGGTGCCCGGGCTCGAGGTCCGGCCGGCGTGGACCGAACGGCTGTTCGCGGTGGTGTCCCGGCACCACCCGGCCGCGGCCCGCCCCGCCGCGGGCCTGACCGAGCTGGCCGGCGACACGCTGCGCCTGCCCGCCCGCGAGCACGATCCGGCGCTCCACGACGCCGTGGCCCACGCCCTGCACGAAACCGGTCTGTGCGCGAAGCCCGGCCGGCCGACCGGCACGCTCCAGGACACGATCGTCGAAGTCGGCTCGGATCCCCGGAGCTGGACGGTGCTGCCCGCCGACCAGGTCGCCGAGATCCGTTCGACCCGGGTCCGCTCGATCCCGCTCGAACCGCCGATCACCATCGCCGGCAGCGTCGTGGTGGCCCGGCACCAGGCGAACAGCGGCGCCGAATGCGCGGTGGCCGCCTTCCGCGACGACCCGGCGCGCTGATCGGGCCGGGTCACCCGAAGCGAGGCAGGCTCCGGTAGAACGCCCGGTGCGCTTCGGCGGCCGCGGCCCACGTGTACCGCCGCGCCAGCGCCCGCCCGGGCTCCGGATCGACCCCGCCCAGCGCCGCCCGCAGCTCCCGGGCGAACCCGGGCGGGTCGGCGGCGAACCTCGCCGCCCCACCGAAGACCTCGCGCAGCACCGGCAGGTCGCGCGTCACCACGGGCACCCCGGCGGCGAGCGCCTCCATCGCGGCCAGCCCGAAACCCTCCTTCGTGGACGGGAAGGCGAACACCGTCGCGGACGCCACCAAGGAGGGCAGCGAGTCGTGCGCGACCGGGCCGAGCACGACCGGCGAGACGCCGAGTTCCGCCGCGCGTTTCTCCCAGCGCGTGCGGTAGTCGCGGTAGTCGAAGAGGGTTTCGCCGCCGGCGATGAGCAGGCGGACGTCCGGCTCGGCCAGCAGCGCGTACGCCTCCAGCAGGTCCAGCGAACCCTTCCGCGGCTCGATCCCGCCGACCGCCAGCACGTACCGGCCCCGCTCCGAAGTGCGCGGGGCGGTCGCGAAGCGGTCGTAGTCGACGCCGTTGGGGATCACCGTCGCCGAGATGCCCCAGCCGCCGCGGACTTCCGCGGCGACCGAGGCGGACACGCAGAGGTGGGCGTACGGCCGGACGATCGCGCGTTCGTGGCAGGCCGCCAGTTCCGGGGTGGTGAAGGTGTCGAGGTGGTGGATCGTCCGGACGCATCGGTCGACGGCGTTCGCGCTGATGCAGTCCTGCGCGTGCACGACGTCGTAGGCGTCCGGGGTGAACGCCGCGCGCAGCACCGCGATCGACCGCAGGATCCGCTCGCCGACGGACTCGGCCGGGACGTCGGGGAACGGGACGACCGCCGGCCGCACCCGCGGGTCGACCGGCCGGAAGAACCCCGCGTCGCCGCCGCGGCCGAGCGTCCACACGGTGACGTCCTCGCCGAGTTCCGCCAGCGCCTCGGCCAGGGCGAGCGTGTGCACCACCCCGCCACGGGGCTTGGTCGAGTAGCTCAGCAGGGCGATGCGCATCAAGCCTCCCGGTACACCGACGGTTTCCGCTCCCCCAGGTGGTGCAGCACCCGGCGGGCGTTGGCGATCTCCTGCCCGATGTCGAGCTCGGCCACCGCGATCCCGGCCTTGGACCAGGTACGGGCCAGGATGTCGCCGCCGGGCCCGACGACCTTGGCCTGGCCGAGGAACCGCATCCCGCCCATCGCGCCGGTCTGGTTGGACGAGACGAGCACGACCTGGTTCTCCGCCGCCCGGGCCTGGTCGTAGAGGTCGAACAGCCGGGACTGGCGGTCCTGGGCCATCCGCGGCGCCCGGTTGGTGATGCTGGTCGGCCACGCGCTCAGGCAGGCGACGATGTCGGCGCCGTCGAGGGCGAGGGAGCGGGCCGACTCGGGGAAGGTCTTGTCGTAGTCGATCAGCATGCCCAGCCGCCCCACCGGGGTGTCGAACGCGGCGAACCGGTCACCCGGCTGGTAGGCGACGTTCTCCCCCGGCGGCTGGTGGACCTTGCGGTGCCGGCCGAGCACGCCGTCCCCGGTCACGCAGACCGCCGAGTTGTACCGCCGCGGCCCGTCGGCCTCGCAGTAGCCCACGCAGACGACCATCTCCGCGGCGAGCGAGGCGATGGTCTTCAGTTCCGCGCAGTCCGGGTCGAGGGCCGGGGGCAGGGCGTCCGGGTCGGGGTGGCGCAGGTCGGCGAGGTAGCCGCCGAGGGCCGCGTCCGGCAGCACCAGCAGCGCGGCACCCGACGTGCGCGCGTGGTCGATCAGCGTCGTGATGCGCTGGAGGTCGAAGGCGAGGTCGCGGCCGAAGTGCGCGGCCACGGCGCCTATGCGGATCTGCCCCATCCACGTGACACTAACGCGTAGGTTTCGGGCCGTCTGTCGGCCAGGTGTCCCATCGACCGCCGCGCGGTCTCCAACGCCGCCCGGACGTCGAGTTCGGCGACCGCCAAGCCCTCGGCGACGCCGGTGTCGGCGAGGACGTCGCCGCCCGGGTCGACGACCTTGGCGCTCGCGACGAACCGCAGGTCGCCGAACGCGCCGGACTGGTTGGCCGAGAGCCAGACGATCTGGTTCTCCAGCGCGCGGGCCCGGTCGAACAGGTCGAACCGGCGTTTCCAGCGGTCTTCGGCGAGGTCGGCGGCCGGGTTGGTCCGGCTGCCGGGCCAGGCGCTCATGCAGACGACGATCTCCGCGCCGTCCAGCGCCAGCGCCCGCGCGGACTCGGGGAACGCCTTGTCGTAGCAGATGAGCATGCCCAGCCGCCCGACCGGCGTGTCGAACGCGGCGAACTCCCGCCCCGCGCCGTAGCTGGCGTTTTCGGCCAGGGGCTGGTGGACCTTGCGGTGGTGCCCGAGGACGCCGTCGCCGCTGACGCACACCGCGGAGTTGTAGCGGCGGCCGCCGTCGAGTTCGCAGTACCCGGCGGTGACCACGAGGTCGCCGGCCAGCGCGGCCAGCCGCGCGATCTCGGCGCCGTCGGCGGCGAGCGCGGGCGGCCCCTCGGCCCCGCCGTCGAGGTTGGCGAGGTAGCCGCCGAGCGCGGCCTCGGGCAGGGCCAGCAGCCGGACGCCTTCGGCTTTCGCCTCGCCGATCAGCTTCTCGATCCGGGCGAAGCCGGCTTCGAGGTCGCGGTCGAACGGCGCGGCGGCCGCGGCCATTCTCAGTGTCGTCATGAGTTCCCCAATCCGGTGACGCCGCCGTCGATGACGGTCGTCCGTTCGCCGTCGGGCCAGCGCAGCGTGACGCCGGCGCCCGCGACCAGTTCGCCGCAGGCCGCGGTGACCGCGGGTCCGGCGGGTGCCGGGGCACCGGCGGTCAGCATCGCGAAGCCCGGGAAGCAGGTGAGCCAGTCCCCTGTGGACGCTCCGCGCGGCCGCGGCACGCGTTCGACGTCGAGCACCGCGCCGCAACCGGAGGCCTCGGCGAGCATGCCGAGGGTGCCCGCGATCCCGGCCATCGAGACGTCCTTGGCCGCGGCCGGTCTCGCGGCCGCGACCGAGCCGAGCAGGGCACGCAGCTCGGGTGTGCGGCGGAAGCTCGTCGAATCCCACTGCCGCCCGGTGTAACCGGGCCGCCAGCCGCCGCCGAGGTCGGCGGTGAGCCAGACGCGCTGCCCCGGCCGCCCGCCACCGCCGGGCACCGGGTCGGCGGTCCGGCCCAGCGCCGTCACCGACAGCGAAGCCGGCACGCCGAACTGCGTGTGCCCGCCGAGCACGGGCACGCCATACGCCTCGCTCGCCTTCCGCAGTCCACTGAGGACACGGGCGGCGAAGGACGCGTCGCGGGCGCCGAGCGCGTCGAGCAGCCCGGTCGGGGCGGCGCCCATCGCCGCCAGGTCGTTGAGGTTGACCAGCACCGAGCACCAGCCCGCCCATTCCGGGTCGCGCTCGACCATGGCCGGGACGATCGCGTCGCAGGCGGCGACGACGTCGGTGCCGGGCAACGGGACGCCGTCGTCGCCGACGAAGCCGGGCACGCCGGTCAGCCCGCGCAGCAGCGGGCCGAGCGCGGCCTTCGTCGCCCGGGCCAGCGCGGCGATCCGGCCGATCGGCCACCGCATCAGCACGTGGTCGCGGCCGGCGACGGTCACCGGCCGCACGCGCTGCCACCCGAGCCGGGTGAACAGCTTTTCGGTGCGGGTCTGGACGGTGGCCTCGAACCGCAGCGCGCCTTCGGCCTCGGCTCGCGCGCAGGCCGCGCGGACCAGCACCGAGCCGATGCCGGGCGGCGAGCCGGGGGCGACGACCAGGCGGCCGCCGCGCCACCAGCCGAGGTCGGGCCCCTCGGTGGCCGGGCCGAGCCGGACCCCGCCGAGCACGGCTCCCCCGGTGTCCCGGGCGAGCAGCACGATGGTCCGCGAATCGAGGTCGTGGTCGTCGAGGTCGTGCCCGGTGAACAGTCCTTGCTGCGCCACGAAGGCTTCGTGGCGCAGCGCGCGGTAGGCCGCCAGGCCGTCGTGCCCGGCTTCGGCGATGTGGAACGCCGGGCGGGCGGCGACGCTGCGGACGTCGCCGAGCAGCGCGAGGATGTCGTGGTCCACGTCAGCCTCCGACCGCGCTGAGCAGCCCGCAGGCGCCGCACGCGGCGCAGCCCGCACCCTGGTCGGCACCGACCATCCCGGCGGCCCGCAGCAGCGTCGCGACCCGGCTGGTGACCTCGGCGACCAGCGACGGCGAAGGCGCGGTGGCGCCGTCGCGGCGGGCCAAGGTGCCGAGCATCGGCCGCATCGGGACGACGAACGGGTAGACGCCCAGGCCGATCAGCCGCCCGGCCCCGGCGACCAGGTCGTCCGGGTCCTCCCCGAGCCCGATCAGCAGGTAGGTCGAGACGCGGTTGCGGCCGAACACCCGGACCGCTTCCGCCCACGCCGCCTCGTACTCGGTGAGCGGCACGGTGGACTTGCCCGGCATCCAGCGCCGCCGGACCGCGTCGTCGAGCGACTCGACGTGGATGCCGATCGAGGTCGCCCCGGCGTCGCGCAGCTCGGTGAGCACGCCGAGGTCGCCCGGTGGCTCGATCTGCACCTGGATCGGCAGGCCCGGCACCGCGTCGAGCACCGCCCGGACGCACCGGACGAGGTGCCGCGCGCCGCGGTCGGGGCCGGCCGTCGTCCCGGTCGTCAGCACCATCTGCCGGACGCCGTCGAGCCGCACCGCCGCTTCGGCGACCTCCGCGAGCTGCTGCGGCGTCTTGGCGGCCACGGTCGCCCCGGCCCGCAGCGACTCCTCGATGGTGCAGAACCGGCACCGCTGGTCCTCGGCGTACCGGATGCACGTCTGCACGACGGTCGTTGCCAGGACGTCCTTACCGTGCAGCAGCGCGATCTTCCGGTACGGCACACCATCCGAAGTGGACAGATCGTAGAACCGCGGCCGCGCCACCGGGGTCACGCTGAGGCCGAGGTCGACGGCACCCCGGTGGATCCGGCCGTCGCGGACCTCGTACGGGCTGTCCGGGTTCAGCGGCAGCGTCGCGTTGGCACCGTCGACGACCAGGTGGCCGTCGTCGCTCGGCCCGGCGCCCTTGCTGCGTTGTACGGGTGCGTCCACTCGCACCCCGCGGACGGCGATGTCGGCGCGGGTGTCCAGGTCCTCTTCGATGCCAACGCGCACGAGCCGCTCCTAGAACATGTAGGTGGAGTTGATGATCGCGCCCTTGCGCGCGTAGTGGATCAGCGCGTCCTGCACGTCCAGAGGGTGCGTCGGGATGACACCCTCGATGAGGTCCTCCTCGCGGGCACCGTGCAGCGACAGGCCGAAGCGGCAGCAGTAGGCCTTGCCACCTTCGGAGATGAACGTCTTGAGCTGGTCGTTGATGTTCAGCTCGCCCGGGAACGCGGCGTTCCCGGTGGTCGGGAAGCCGCGGGTGGCCAGGCAGTTCAGCGAACCCGGGCCGTAGAAGTAGATCGCGGCCTCGAAGCCCTTCCGCAGCGCGCGGGTGGCCTGCAGGATCGCCACGAAGCTCACCGACGACTCGTGCGCGATGCCGTGCACGAGGGTGAAGTAGCTCTGGCCGGGTTCGGCTTGGTAATCCGGGAAGACCTTGGTCCCGCCGTACAGGCTGGAGCCCTGCGGCAGCGACGGGTGCGGGATCTCGTCGAGGCTGGTCTTCTCGGTCTCGGTCAGCTCTGCCATCGGTCTATTTCCCTTTCTTCGGTCCGTACAGCACGTCGAACGTGCCGCGGAAAACCAGGTCGGCGAGCTCGCCGTCGCCGGCCGCGGCGGCCAGCTTGGCGAGTTCGCCCTCGTGATCGCCCCACGGCTGGTCGGAGGCGAACAGCACGCGGTCGTGGCCGAGACCCCGGCGTGAGATTTCTTCGACGAGCCAGCGCGGGGTGAAACCGATCGCCCACGACAGGTCCGTGTAAACCTGCTTCCCGGCGGCGATCCAGTCGAAGAACCGGCCGCCGACGAGCTTGATGTGCCCGCTCATCCCGCCGCCGAAGTGCACGAGGTGCAGCTTGACGTCGTCGGCGTAGGCGTCGACGAGCTGGCCGACCTCGTCGATGTCGGAGGCGGCACCCGGTGAGGTGTGGACGTGCACGACGAGGTCGTGTTCCCGCGCGGTGGCGAAGATCTTCTCCAGCTGCGGTCGGCAGGCCGGGTCGGACGCCCGGCCGCCCAGCAAGAAGCTGAGCTTCAGCGCCCGGACCCCGCTTTCCCCGGCCAGCTTCAACGCGTCTTCGGTGCGTTCGGCGTCTTCGGGTCGTGGGGACACCCACAGCGCGGCGCTGATCCGATCGTCCTTCGCCGCGGCCTCGACGCAGAGTTCGTTGAAGGAGAACGCGATCGCCGGGTCGGGGACACCGTAGTTCGGGATCACCAGCGCGCGTTCGGTGCCTTCGCGGTCCAGATCGGCCAACAGCTCCCCGATCGTCGCGCGGGCGCCGATCGCGGGGGCGACCGGTGGGCCGCCGTAGAACGGGTACGTTGGCAGCACGCCCAGGTGCCGGTGGGCGTCGTTCGTCCACCGCATCACGCCACCGTCCGCGGAGCGACCCAGTCGTCATCGGCCGGGTAGGTGCTCACCGGCGTGCCCGAGATCCACCGGACGTCTCCCCGGCCGCCCCCGGTGATCCGCCGCGTCAGGTACTCCGCGTCCGCGGCGACACCGCAGAACCGGCCGGACCCCCAGGTGTGCTGCCACGGCAGGCCGATGAAGTACAGCCCGGGACAGCTGGTGACACCGCGGTGGTGCGTCGGGTAACCCTTGCCGTCGAACACCGGGACGTCGATCCAGCGGTGGTCACGACCGAACCCCGTGCACCAGACGACCGCCGAAAGGGCTTCCGCGTCGAGGGTGCGAGGCCCCTCCGGCGGTCCCCACACCGGCTGGTAGCGCTCTTCCGGCGGCGCCGTGATCCCCTGTTGCCCGATGAAGGCGTCGATCGAATCCTTGATGCCCTCGGAGACCGCGTCCGCGGCGTCGAGGTTGCGGCGCAGGTCGTCCGCGAAACTCAGCTGTCCACTTCGGACACCGAGCAGCCTGCCGTAGAGCTGCATGCCTTCGGTGGCGAACGCACGCAGGTCGATGTCGTGCCCGCCGTCGCGGCCGGTGACGTAGTGGTTCGCCCGGAACCGCACGGCGTCCGCGTCCGCGAACTCGTCGATGGCCCTGGCGTAGTAGCCCATGTCGTCGAGCCAGGCAACGACGTCCCGGCCGCGGTAGCGCCGGGCCACCCGCGGCGCCGACCCTACGGCGAGGTGCACGCGGCGCCCGGCCAGGTGCAGGTCCTCCGC
Source organism: Amycolatopsis sp. 505 (assembly GCF_031625235.1). Classification (NCBI taxonomy): domain Bacteria; kingdom Bacillati; phylum Actinomycetota; class Actinomycetes; order Pseudonocardiales; family Pseudonocardiaceae; genus Amycolatopsis; species Amycolatopsis sp. 505. The sequence goes on along the minus strand of NZ_JACKQP010000005.1, from coordinate 522,310 downwards.
GACCTGGCAGCCGGACTGCCCGGTCCCGACGACCAGCACCTCGCCGTCCGGCAGCTGCGCGGGGTTGCGGTACTCGGCCGAGTGCAGCTGGACGACGTGCTCGGGCAGCCGCTCGGCCGGCCGCGGCTTCAGCGGCACCTGGTAGGGGCCGGTGGCCAGCACCACGTGGTCGGCGGTCAGTTCCCCGGCCGACGTCGTGAGCCGGAACCCGCCACCGGCCAGCTGCCGCAGCCGCGTCGCTTCGACACCCTCGCACAGCGGGACGTCGAACTCCTTCACATAGGCCTCGAGGTAGGCGACGATCTCGTCCCGGCCCATGAACCCGTCCGGATCATCGCCCGCGTAGGGGAATCCGGGCAGCCGGCATTGCCAGTTCGGCGTGACCAGGCAGAAACTGTCCCAGCGGCGGGTCCGCCATTCGTGCCCCGTGCGCTCGCGTTCGAGCACCACGTGCCCGACCCCGGCGGTGGTCAGGCAGTGGGACATCGACAGTCCCGCCTGGCCGCCGCCGACCACGATCACCGGCCGGTGCAGGCCGTCGAGCTGGAAGTTCATGCCGATCAGTGCACCGGCGAACCATTTCCGGACGGTTTCATCCGGAACACCGGCGTGTTTCCAGGCCGCCGCAGCGTGACAACTTCCCCCGGCGCCGCTTAACATTCACCCGCCCGGGGTGGCCGGTAGCCGGCCTCGCCGGAGAACTCAGACCAGGGGCTCCCCACCGTCGACGGCGAGCGAAACCCCTGTCAGGAAAGCGTTTCCCAGCGCGAACACGACCGCTTCGGCGATTTCCTCCGGACGCCCGATGCGCCGCGCCGGGCTGGTGCTCGCGCGGGCTGCGAACAGCGCCGCCTTCTTCCGCTCGCCGAGACCGTCGTAGGCGCCGGTGTCGATCGTGCCCGGGGAGATGGCGTTCACCCGCCGCGGCGCCAGCTCCACCGCCAGGCCGCGCACCAGCGCGTCCACCGCCGCGTTCGTGGCACCGACGGCCAGCATGCCCGCGGCGGGCTTCCGTGCGGACGAACCCGAGAAGAAGACGAACGAGCCGTCCTCGGGCAGGCGTGGTGCGAAGTGTTTCGCCAGCAGCAGCGGGCCCAGCACCTTCACGTCGAACGACCTGAGCACGACATCGTGCTCGAGTTCCGCCAGCGCACCGCGGGCCCGGGCCGACGCGGTCGACACGACGTGGTCGACCCGGCCGAGCTCCTCGGCCAGCGCCGCGACGGAAGCCTCGTCGGCCAGGTCGACGTACGCGGTCTCGATGCCCGGGTCGGCGTAGGCCCCGGCCAGTGCCGCTCGGTCCCGCCCGGCCGCCACGACCTGCGCCCCGGCCACCCGCAGCGCTGACGTCACCTCCCGGGCGATGCCGCCGCCGCGGCCGACGACGAGGACTTTGCGGCCTTCCAGCGAAGCCATTTCAGTTCCCTTCCGGAACGCGCGAGCGCAGCTCGTCGGGGTCGAGCCCACGGTCGATGCCGTGCGGGGTGACCGTCTGGCCCGGTTCGAGGACGAGCTTGCGGCCGTCGAGGGTCACCTCGACGACGTCGGGCTCGAACGACACGAACCCGGACACGCGCTCGACCTCGGGCCACGCCTCGGGGTACGACCAGGCCGCGCGCCGGCCGGATCCGATGTCGAAGTAGCCGGCCAGTCCCTTGTACGGGCAGAACGTCTCGCCCTGCACCGGCGTCAACGCCGCCAGGTCGATGTCCTCGCGCGGCACGTACCAGCGCGGCGCGAACCCCGACTCGTAGAGCACGACCGGGCGCCTCGTCTCGGCGACGACTCGGTCGCCGTCGCGCACGACGAGGTGCCGGGAGGTCCGCCGGATGTCGATGCGGTGGTACGGGTCGGCCGCGTGCCCGACGATCCGCTCGTCCTCTTCGTAGAAGGCGTCCATCGCCCGCCAGGCGAAGGCGACGCGGTCGCGCAGGACGTCCGCGTGGCCGGGGAGATCCGGGTACCGCCAGGCCGCGTGCGGCGCCGCCTGGCCGCCCGCCCGCACCGTGAACCACTCGGCCGGGCCGAGCTCGGGGTGGTTCGTCGTCCGGTTCTCGGCCGCCAGCACGTCTTCGCGGACGTCGGCGACCGGGAAGTACGCGACCGGGTAGCGCCCGGGTTCGTGCAGCAGGACGACGTCCTCGCTGTCGGCCACCCAGTCGCCGCCGAACCGCACGCGCATCCGCCGCCGCAGCGGCTCGGCGAACAGCAGGCGCTCGGGCAGTGGCTGCTCGACCAGGAAGTGACCCACCGCCCGGGTGGCCAGTGGTCCTTGCTGCCAGGCCAATCCCATGACCATCTCCTAACCCTTATAAGTTGGTTTGATGGTTAGACATGGAAGCAGCGCATGCTGTAACCTGTCAAGCATGGGTTTGGAGGTTAGGTTGACGAAGACCGACGAGGCGCTGCTGCTCGACCTGCTCAACACCACCCCGGTCCGGGACGGCCGGGCCGGGGACGACCTCGCCGGCCCGCGGGCGGGCCGGGCGTGGCTGGCCGGCCACGGGCAGCCGGCCACCGACGACGAGCTCCGCGCCCTGCTCGAAGTGCGCCCCGTGCTGCAGGCCGTCGTGCGCGGCGACGCCTCCCCCACCGCGGCCGCCCGGTTCGTCGACGGCGCGAGCTACCGGGCCGCTTTCGGCGACGACGGCGTCGAGTGGGTCCTCGACGTCCCGCCCGGCCGGTCCGCCGCCGCACGGGCCGTGCTGGCCTGGGACGCGCTCGCGAAGTCGAGCCCCGGCCGGCTGCGCCCGTGCGCCAACCCCGAATGCCGGCTGTTCCTGATCGACCACAGCAAACCCAACAGTGCCCGCTGGTGTTCGATGGCCGTGTGCGGCAACCGCATGAAGGCCCGGCGGCACTACCAGCGCACGCGGATCTCGGCCGACTGAAGCCGCCCGAAGGAGACGACCACCATGGCCCGCTTGGTGTCACTGAACGTCGGACTGCCCCGGGACGTGCCCTGGCAGGGGCGGACCGTCCACACGGGAATCTTCAAGTACCCCGTCGAGGGCCGCCGCATGGTCCGCCGGCTCAACGTCGACGGCGACGGCCAGGGCGACCTGGGCGGCCACGGCGGCGAGAACCGCGCGGTGCTCGTCTACCAGCGCCAGTCCTACGAACACTGGCGGCGGTTCCTCGGCCGCGACGACCTCGAGGACGGCCAGTTCGGCGAGAACTTCACCGTCGACGGCCTACCCGACGACGAAGTGCACATCGGCGACCGGTACCGCATCGGCGAGGCCGAGTTCGAGGTCACCCAGCCGCGCGTCACGTGCTTCCGCGTCGGGATGCGCCTCGGCGAGCCGCGGATGCCCTCGCTGCTGGTGGCCCACCACCGGCCCGGCTTCTACCTGCGGGTCATCACCGAGGGCCACGTCCAGGCCGGCGACGAGATCGTCCGCACCCGGACCGGACGGCACGAACTGAGCGTCGCGGCCGTCGACGCCCTGCTCTACCTGCCCGGCCGCGACCGGGACCTGCTGCGCAAGGCCGTCGACGTCCCGGCGCTCAGCCCCGGCTGGCAGGGATCGTTCCGGGACCTGCTGGCGGAGGAGCCCCCGGCACCCCGCGGCTGGAGCGGGTTCCGGCCCCTGCGCGTCACCCGCGTGGTGCCCGAGAGCACGACGGTGGTCTCCTTCCACCTGGCCGCCGAGGACGGCGCGCCGCTCCCCCGGCCCGAGCCGGGCCAGTACCTCACCCTGCGCGTCCCCGGCGCCGCCGACCCGGCACCGGTCCGCAGCTACTCGCTGTCGGCGACGCCATCGGAGCGCGAGTACCGCATCAGCGTCAAACGGGACGGAGTCGTCAGCAGCTACCTCCACGCACAGCTGACCGCCGGCGCCGTCGTCGCCGTCGCGGCCCCGCGCGGCGACTTCGTGCTGGCCGAAGAGGACCGGCCCGTGGTCCTCGTCTCCGCGGGCATCGGCGTGACCCCGGTCCTGGCCATGCTGCACACCCTCGCCGCGAACCGGACTCCGCGGGAGGTCTGGTGGCTGCACACCACCCGGACCGCCGCCGAGCACGCGTTCGCCGCCGAGGCACACGCCTTGCTGGCGAGCCTCCCGCACGGCCACGAGCGCGTCCACTACACCGCGGAACACGGCCGGCTGACCCGCGAGACGCTGTCGGACCTGCCGGTCGACGGCGCCGTCTACCTGTGCGGACCGGACGCCTTCATGACGGCCGTGCGGGAATCCCTGACCTCTCAGGGGTTCGACCCGGCACGTGTCCACAGTGAACTCTTCGGCGGCGTGTCCGCGATCAACCCGGGCCTCACCGGCGTCGTCCGCAAGACCCCGCATCCTCCGGCCGGCGCGGCCGGAGCGGGCCCCGCGGTCACGTTCGCGCGGAGCGGGCTCACGGTGCCGTGGAGCGACCGCTACCCCAGCCTGCTCGAGTTCGCCGAGGCGTGCGACGTGCCGACGCGCTGGTCGTGCCGCACCGGCGTCTGCCACACCTGCGTGACCCCGGTGCTTTCGGGCCGGGTGCGCTACGACACCGAACCGCTCGAACCGCCGGCGCCGGACGAAGCACTTGTCTGCTGCGCCCAGCCGCAGGACGACGTCGTCCTGGACCTGTGAGGACCCGATCGAGGACCGCAGCTGTCCGCATCCGGTGGCAAGGTGGGCACCCTCAGCCCGACGACCGACGGAGCACCCCGATGAGCCGACACGTCCAGGTCACCTTCGACGCCCACGACCCGCGAGCGCTTTCGGCGTTCTGGCGCGAGGTGCTGGGCTACGTCCACCCCGCACCACCCGGCGTCGAGCTGCCCGAAGGCGCCGACCCCTTCGCCGCGTGGGACGAGTTCCTCGAGCGGGTCGGCGTGCCGGAAGAGCAGCGCACCAGCAGCTCCGCCGTCGAAGACCCCGACGGGCAGGGGCCGCGCCTGTTCTTCCAGCGGGTGCCGGAGGGCAAGACCGCGAAGAACCGGGTCCACCTCGACGTCCGGGCCGCGCCCGGCCTGCAGGGCGACGAGCGGATGGCGGCGCTCGAAGCGGAGTGCGCACGGCTGGTCGCCCTCGGCGCGGCCCGGGTCCGCCGCAGCGAACCCGCGCCGCCGCTCAGTGCCGGGTTCATCGTGCTGACCGACCCCGAAGGCAACGAGTTCTGCCTGGACTGAGCGTGTCAGGGGCCGTGTCAGCGCAGTGGCCGTCCGGTGTCAGGGCGGGAGGCGATCGTGGTTCTCGTGATCAGGTCATCGATCGCCCTCGCCACCACCGGACGCGTCACCGCCAGCGGGACGCCCGACACTTCGGAGAACACGATGCAGAAGCTCGACACCGCCGCCGTCGAGGCCCGGCCCGAACTGCAGCAGGCCGTCCAGGCGTTCGTCGACGCGGGATTCGCCGGGGCGCGGGTCCGCGTGCACGACGAACACGGCGACTGGACCGGGGGCGCCGGGGTCAGCGAGCTGGGCGGCACCGCCGAGCCGCCGGCGAACGGGCAGGCCTGGGCGGGCAGCGTCACCAAGACCTTCACCGCGACCCTGGTGCTGCAGCTGGTGGCCGAGGGCCGGTTCGGGCTGGACGACCCGGTGGCCGGGCACCTGCCCGAGCTCGGGCTGGACGCGCGGATCACGGTGCGGATGCTGCTGCAGCACACCAGCGGGCTGTACAACTACACCGGCGAACTCGGCGCCGACGGCGCGTTCGAGATGGGGCTGCCGTCCGTCGGCAAACCGTGGGTGGACAACCGGTTCCACACCTACCACCCCGAAGAGCTCGTGCGGTTCGCGCTGGCCCGACCGGCGCGGTTCGCGCCGGGGACCGACCAGAGCTACTCCAACACGAACTACACGGTGGCCCTGTTGCTGATCGAGAAGATCACCGGCCGCTCCTACGCCGAGCAGGCGCAGCAGCGGATCCTGGGGCCGCTCGGCCTGTCGGGCACCGTGGTGTCGGCGACGTCGCCGCAGCTGCCCGGGCCGCACGCCCACGGCTACTACCGCTACCAGGACGCCGGCGAGTGGAAGGTGGTCGACGTCAGCCGCCAGAACCCGTCGCTGCTGGCCGGCGCCGGCCACCTCGTCTCGACGGCCGAGGACCTCGGCACCTTCATCTCGGCGCTCCTGGGCGGCCGGCTCCTGCCCGCCGGGCTGCTGGCCGAAATGCTGACGCCGCAGGGCAAACTCGGCCTCGGCCTGGGCATCTGGGTGCAGGACCTCGGCCACGGCACCATCGTCCACCACAACGGCAGCGCGCCGGGAGGCTACGGAGCGCTGATGATCGGCACGCCCGACGGCAGCAGGACCCTGACCGCCACCCTGACCACCGGGGAAAGCGACCCGGCCGGCGTGTTCCCCGCGGCGTTGGGCGGGCTCATCGGCGCGGTGTTCGGCTGAGCTGCCGGCCGGCGGGTCGTCCGACCGGGATGCCGCGGCGCGAAGCCTTGCCCGGCGCCCTCCACCGCCCGCACACTGTCGTCGTCGCTTCGGCACGGCAACGGGAGAGCGCCGATGACAGCGCACGGTCTGCCACCACTGTTCCCGTTCGACGAACCACCTTCGACCGATCCGGCCGCCGAGGCGCTCCGGCTGCTGCACACCGACCCGGTGCCCCTGGTCCGCTTGGCCGGCGGGCACCGGGTCCGGCTGGTCACCCGCTACGACGACGTCCAGCGCACGATGTCCGACCCCCGGATGAGCCGCGCCGCCCTGGCGACCCCGGACGCCCCCACCATCGTGCCCGGCCTGCAGTCGCCGGACATGATGCCGAACATGGACCCGCCCGACCACACGAGACTGCGTCGCCTGGTGGCCAAGGCGTTCACCGTCCGCAACGTGGAACTCCTGCGGCCGAGAGTGGAGGAGGTCGCGGCCGGGCTGGTGGACCGGATGCTGGCCGCCGGGCCGCCGGCGGACCTGGTCGGCGCGCTGGCCGAACCGCTGCCCGGCATCGTGATCTGCGAACTGCTCGGCATCGCCCGCGACGAGCGCGAACCCCTGCTCGCGTTCATCGAAGCCATGTCCATCACGACCACGTTCGACCAGGAGGAATTCGGGGCGACCGGAGCGGTCGCCCCGTCGCACTTGCTCGGGCTGATCGAGCAGAAACGTCACCACCCGGGCGACGACCTGCTTTCCGGCCTGACCCAGGTGCACGACGAGGACGGCGATCGGCTCAGCGAAGCCGAGCTGCTGATCACCGTGATGCTGCTGATCGGCGCCGGCCAGGAGACGACCATGGCTCAGCTGGCCAAGTCGGTGCTGTTGCTGTCCCGGCACCCGGACCAGTGGGCACGGCTGGTGGCGGAGCCGGATCTGGTGCCGAACGCGGTGGAGGAACTGCTGCGGGTGGTCGCCCTGGGCCACGCCGGGCAGCCACGCATGGCGCGGGAGGCCGTGGACTTCTCCGGCCGGACCGTCGAAGCCGGCACCACGGTTTTCCCGGTCGTGAACGCGGCCAACCGGGACCCGGCCGTGTTCGCGGACCCGGACCGGTTCGATGTGGCTCGCGGCGAAGCGGCCCACCACCTGTCCTTCGGCCGCGGCCCGCATTTCTGCCTCGGCGCGCCGTTGGCCCGGATGGAACTGCAGGTGGCGTTGCGCGGCCTGGTGACCAGGATGCCCGGGCTGCGGGTGGCCGAGGGGGACGACGAGCTGGCCTGGCAGCCCGAGAGCCTGACCCGAGGACTCCGGCGGCTGCTGATCACGTGGTGACCGGGTGGAATTGCGTTGGTGCGCACCTCATGATCGGGAACAATCGCCGGAATGGACATGCGCGCCCTTCTCGCCCGGATCGATCCGCTGGCCGCGCCGGCGCGCCGGCGGGTCCTCGCCGACACCGCACGCGCGCTGGCCGGTACCCCGGAGCTCGCCGCCCTGCTCGCGGAGCTGGCCGCCGTCCCCGGCATTCCCCGGGTCTGGGCCGCCACGATGGCCGTCGTCGCGGACGACGACACGCACCTGCGCCGCCTCCTCGTCTCGGCCGACACCCGGGTCGCCGGTCTGGCGATGACCCACTGCGCCCGCCGCGACCGCCATCTCGACGTCCTGACCGCGGCACTCGCGACCGCGCCCCTCGCGTGGCGGCACACCCTCTACCGCGCCGTGCGCGCCACCGGCGCCACCACCTGGGCCGAAGCTCTCCTGCCCTCGGTGCGCGCCCGCTTCGGTGACCACGAGGCGGCCGCCGTGCTCCCCGCTTGCGAAGCCGGCACGGTGACGACCTTGCTGCCGGAACTGGACTTCGCCGTGCCCAACCTCGCCGCGCTGGCCCGCCGGCACCCCGCCGTCGTGCTCGCGCACCTGCGGCGCCGGCTGGCCGTGGCCGGTGCCGCCGGCCGCAACGCCACCTGGGCGCGCTTCGGACCCGCGCTGAAGCAGCTGGTCCGGCACGACCCCGCCCAGCTCGTCGACCTGCTCGCGCACTCGGGACCGCCGACCGGGCTCCCGGCCGGCGCGAGCCGCTGGCTGGCCACGGCGATCGCCGCCGATCCGGACCGGGTCGTCGCGATCCTCGCCGATCCCACGCGGCGCATCGGGTTCCAGCCGGGCCGAAGCACGGAACGGGCACTGCGGCGGGCATCGGACGAAGCACTGACTTCGCTCGCGCGCACCTGGCTCACCGATGCGACGCGGTTGGCGGCGTTGGTGCGCGCGCTTCCGCCCGGCCGGCGCGCCACCGTCCTGAGTGGCGCGTTGGGCGACCGCAACCTGCAGCAGGCCGGCCTGCCGATGACGGTGCTCGACGTCCTGCCGTGGCGGTCCCGGCACGAGCACGCCCGCCGGTTGCTCGCCACCCGGCCGGTGGTCGACGACCCCGACCTGCGCCGGCAGGCGACCGCCCGGCTGCCGTGGCCGGAAGCCGAACCGCTCCTGCGCGCCGCGACCGCCCGGCCGTCCGCCGCCGAGCGAGCTCTCGGCTACCCGCTTCTGATCGGCGCGGCGGCCGCGACCCGGGACCCGGACGTCGTCGCCGGCCTGCTGGCGTCGTTGCCCCGGCTGCCCAACGAACAGGACCCGGTCCGCCACGCCGCGCTCGCCGCCGTCGCCGCCATCCCGGGCTGGCTGCTGCGGTCGGCCGACCCGTCCGCCCTGGTGAAGCCGGCCACCGACGCCGTTCAGGCCAGGGACGCGTCGTGGGGTACCCGGCAAGCGGTCGGCACCACAGCCGTCACCCTCGTCCGCCAAGGCACGCTCACGGGGCAACCCGGCTTGGTCGAAAGCGGCCTGCGGATCTTGGAGCTGTCCGGCGGCCACGCGCACACCCTCACCCTGCACCGGCTCGACCAGTCCCTGCCCCGCGGCGCCGAGCACGTCGTGTGGGCGGCGCTGCGGCCGCGCATCGCCGCCGACGCCCGCGCCGGCCGCTACGACCTGGTCCTGTCGCTGGCCGCGGGACTGCACCGGCGGGCCTGGCCGATGGCCGACCTGCAGGCGGTCCTCGGCGAAGCGACCCGCGCGGCCGAGGACCACACGGTCCACCGGGCCCTCGAGCTGTGGCTGGCCCCGCCCGCGACCCGCGACGAACGCGTCGAGGCCGTGCTGCGGCGCGACTCCTCCACGATCACGGTGACCGCCGTGGCGAACGCGGTCGGCGGACGCCGGACCGACCTGCTCGACCGCGTCCTGGACCGGCCGCCGCGGGGACGGTTCGCCACCCGCGGCGTCCGGCTGGTGCCGGCCTTCGGCGGGTCGGCGTGGCACTGGCTGCCGCGTCAGGTCGCCCGCTACGCCGAACTGCTGGCCGACCTCGCCACCGCGCCCCGCAAGCCGGTCTGGGAGCGGGTCTCCGCCGTGCAGCGGCTGGCCGGCCTGCCCGGCGCCCGCATCGAAGACGTGGAGCCGTTCCTGCAGGACGACGAAGTCGCCGTGGTCGAGGCCGCGCTGGCCGGGCTGGCCTGGGTCGATCGGCCCGGCGAGGCACTGGGCACGTTGCTCGGCCACGCCGACACCGACCGCGCCCGGGTCGCGGTGTACGCGGCCGGCCGGGCCGCCCGGACCGTCCCTCCCGCCGAATTGGGTGCCGCGCTCCGGCCGGTGCTGGCCGGCAAGAAGGTGACCTCGCGCAAGGAGGCGATCCGGCTGCTCGCCGAGCACCGTGTGCCGGGCGCGGCCGGCGAACTGGCCGCGCTGTGGGCGGCCCCGGACCTGCACCGCGATCTCCGCCGCGCCATCGTGTCGGCCGCGCGCCGGCTGCTCGACGACGAACGCGCGTGGCAATGGCTCACTGAAGCGACCGCGATGGCCGCGGTGGCCACGGCGGTGACCGAAGCCGACCCGCTGACCATCGCCGAGCACCACCGCGCGCCGTACGGCGCGCTGGTGCGGACCGTGACGGCAAGCGCCGACCCGGACACCGCGCGGATCGGCTTGGCGGCGTGGCCCGCGTGGAGCGTCTGGGACCGCGCAGGACCCGCTGCGGTGGTCACCCTGATCGGCGACCTGACGAGCACCGCGACGTGGCGATACGCGCTCGACGCGCTGCTCACCGCGTGCGCGGTCACCGGTGACCCGGCACCGGTGCACGACGTGGTCACGACACTCGTCGAACAGGCCGGCGTGGCCGTCGCCGGGCGGGACCAGCCGGCGCGGCAACGGCTTCGCCTATTCCTCGTCCGTTTCGCCGCCCGCCTGGACGCCGGTGGCGACGCGATGCGCGCGGCGGCGGAGCAGCTGTCGATGACGCTGGCGGAACGGGCGGAGTACCGGACGGACGCGCTCCTGCTCGCCGTCAGCGCCCTACCCCGCCGCGGCGACCTGCTGCCGGCCCTCCGCCGGATCGCTGCCCTCGCCGACCGTCCCACAGCGGCGTGGCAAGTGGCGGATCGGCTCGCGGCCTGGCTGGCCGGCCACGATCCCGGCCGCTCCGAGCTGTTCGACGCCGCGCAAGCCCTGACGGCGAGCCCGGCGGAGGCGTTGCTGGCAGCGAGTGTCGCGAGCCAAGCCGGCCCGCACGCCGGCTGGCCACGTCCGTGGCGCGAGCGGGTATCGGCACTGCGTGATCACCCTGACGCCGACGTCCGCGAACGCGCGTCGCACATCGTGCTCGCTTCCGAGTGACGAAGCCCGTGCGGGATTACGCCGGGTTCTCCGCGACGGCGAGGTAGTCCGTGTAGATCTGCGGTGAGCCGGAGAACGAGGCCAGCTGCTTCCACTCCTCGTACATCTGCTTGGTGTCGCGGTGGGCGGCCGCGAACTCCGCGGCCTCGCCGGTGGCGATGTCGGGCTCGGGGTAGAAGACGTCCAGCGCGTCCAGGCTCGCGATCTCCATCATCATCACGTACTGGTCGAGGCGGTTGCCCCGCTCGCCCTTGAGCACGTGGAACCGCCAGTCCGGGTAGTCGTCGATCCGGTGGTGGTTCTCGGCGATGAAGCGGTCGAACATCTCCTCGGTCACCCCGGCGCGCAACGCCAGGTTGTGGATCCCGACGACCCGGGCGACGGGCTCCTCCCCCGGGCGGTCGCGGTAGCGGGGGCCGGGCGTGACCGTGCTCCGCGGATTGTCGGCCAGCAGCCGGTAGTCGGTGAACAAGGTCGGCAGCTCAGCGAACGTGCCCAGCCGCCGCCACCGCGCCAGCACCGCCTCCGCCTCCGGGTGCCGCGCCCAGAACTGCCGCGCCGAGTCGGTCTGCTCGCCCCGGGCCGTGACGTAGCGGTCGCGCTGCTCGGCGCTGTCGATCTCGTACAACATCAGGTACTGCCCGGTCCGCTCTCCGCGCAACCCGCGCAGCAGAGTCCACCGCCACCCCGGGTACAAGGGCAGGTGAACGCCTTCGCCGCGCACGAAGGTCTCGAACTCCTCCGGCGTCACCCCAGCCTCGGTGTCGATGGCGATGTACTGGAAGGTGAACACCGACGAGCGTCCCATTGCACGTCCAATCCTCGGGCCGGGAACGGGATCGCGCGTCCGGCAGGCACGACTCCCCTGCACCACATCCTGCCCGCTCCAGAGCAACGGTGCGCTTCCGGTCGACAGCCCTACCGGGATGGATCCGAAACAGGCGCCGGTTGGTCGTTTCGAGTCGCCCGATCACGCAGGAGCGCGGCGGCCCGCGCCGACCATTCGTGGTGTTCCTGCTCGAACCGCCGGCCGCGCAAGCACGTCAGGTAGGGCCCGATCGGAGATCCGTGGCGCAGGTAGGTTTCCTCGTCGAGATCCCCGCGCAACCGCCGCAGGATCTTGTCGAGGAGCTCCACTTTGGCCGCGGCTGCCGCGGCGCGGTGCTCCAGTTGCGCGATCACCGGTGCCGCGTCGACGTGGTCGACGGCCTGGACCTTGACCAGCAGGTCGTCGCGGATGAACGACGGCTTGCCCACGGCGGCGGCGAAGTCCGCCAGCTCGGCGAGGCCGGCGTCGGTGACCAGGAACAGCCGCTTGGTGGGCCGGGTTCGCTGGACCACTTCCCGGCCGCTGATCAACCCGTCCTTCTCGAGCTTGGCCAGCTCCAGGTAGAGCTGCTGCGGCCGGGCGTACCAGAAGTTGGCGACGCCCACGTCGAACGCCTTGGCCAGCTCGTAGCCGCTGTACTCGCCGGACAGCAACGCCGCGAGCACAGCATGCCGCAGACTCACCGGCGCCTCTCTTCCTCGTCGCCATGGGGGCGAGCCCATCATAGCCATGGTTATGATTAGTCATTATTATGACTAGGAGGACGTGTGACAGTCAGCGGCCCGTACCTGCGCTACGTCGCCTTGGGTGACAGCCAAACCGAGGGCGTCGGCGACGGTGACGACACCGCGGGCCTTCGAGGATGGGCCGACCGGCTCGCCGAACGCCTCACCGCCGACAACCCCGATCTCCAGTACGCCAACCTCGCCGTCCGTGGCCGCCGCGCGGACGAAGTCCGGTCCGAGCAACTGGAGCCGGCTCTGGCCCTGCGACCCGACCTGGCCACCGTCGTCGCCGGAGTCAACGACCTGCTCCGGCTCCGGGTCGAGACCGCCACGGTGGCCGCTCACCTGGAAGCGATGTTCGCCGCGCTCACCGGCGCCGGAGCCCGCGTGGCGACGCTGACCTTTCCCGACATCACCAGGGTCATCCCCCTCGCCCGACCGGTTCGCTCCCGCATCCTCGACATCAACGACCGGATCCGCGCCGCGGCCGCCCGGCACGGAGTCGCCGTCGCGGAGATCGCCCGGCACCCCTCCGTCGCCGACCGCCGGTTCTGGAGCGAGGACCGGTTGCACTGCAGTCCCCTGGGGCACCAGCTGATCGCCGACGCGGTCGCGCACGCCCTGCGGGTGCCGGGCAGCGACGATTCCTGGAACGAACCGGCGCCACCGTTGCCCACCCCACCGTCAACGCCGGGGCGCGCCACCGCCGAACTGCGTTGGGCAGCCACCTTTCTCGGCCCCTGGCTCGGCAGGCGCCTGCGCGGCCAGTCTTCCGGGGACCAGCGCACGGCGAAACACCCTCAACTGCACCGCATCGAGGCACCGAGGAGTTGAGTCTTACCGGCGAGCGATCTGGAAGGTGAAATCGAGCCGGCGCCATTCGCCGTCGACGGCCCGGCCATCGGGCGTCGGGCCGGTTCGGGGTTCGAAGTTCACGACGAGGTCGTCCTTGACGCCGAACACGGCGTCGGAGTCGAGGTACTTGCCGTCCGCGACGAAGAGCTGGGTGATCAGGCGCCGGCAGCCCTCGGCCGCGATCATGAAGTGCAGGTGCGGGGCGCGGTAGGGGTGCCGTTCGGTCGCGGCCAGCATCGCGCCGACCGGGCCGTCGGCCGGGATGGGGTAGTCCGAAGGCAGGATCGACCAGAACCGCAGGCGGCCGGCCCGGTCGGTGCGGAGCCGTCCGCGGAGGACCGGCCCGTCGAGGTCGGGCAGTTGCACGTCGTAGAATCCGTCCTCATTGGACTGCCAGACGTCCACGACCGCTTCCGCCACGGGCTCGTCGTCCGTGTCGGTGATCAGCACGTCCACCCACAGCGGGGTGCCCGGCATCCCCGCGGCGATGTCGGCGCCCTGTTCCAGTTCGGGTGGGCCGTCGACGTAGAAGGGACCGAGCACCGCGGACGGGGTGGTGTCGGGGGTGCGGGAGTTGGTGAGGACGTCGACGACGCTGGACAGGCCGAGCGTGTCCGACAGCAGCACGAACTCCTGCCGGGTGGCATCGCAGAGCTGCCCGGTGCGGGTCAGGAACTCGATGCCGTACTGCCATTCGTCCTGGGTCAGGTCGTTGTCGATCGCGAAGGCGTGCAACCGCGGAACCAGGTCCTGCAGCAGCGCGCGCAGCCGCGGATCGGGGGTGCCGGCGAAGGTGGACACGACCTGGGCGGTGAGCCGGTCCAGCACCGACGCACCGGTGGGCTCGGGACGCTCACCGGCCCAGGCCCGGCGCAGCAACCGCGCGACGCCGTCCCGGGTCGGCTCGGCGGGATTCGGGTACGGGGCAGCGGTGGCGAGTCCGGCCGCGCGGTCGAGGTCCGACTCGGCCAAGCCGAGGTCCCGCAGCGACGTCGGCCCGCCGGCCTCGACGACCAGGTCGTACACGGCCGCCGGGGCGTCGGTGGCGCCGAGCGCGTCGGCGATGCGGCGCATCGCGTCGGGTGCCGCGGCGGCGTTGTAGGCCATGACGTGCGGGAGCACGACGGCGTGCGTCGGAGCGTGGGGAAGGCCGAAGCTGCCGCCGAGGGTGTGGCAGAGCTTGTGGTGCAGGCCCATGCCGACCGCGCCGAGGCAGGTCCCGGCGAGCCAGGCGCCCTGCAACAGTTCGGTCCGCGCTTCGACGGTGTCTTCGGCGAGCCCGCGGAGTCCGCGTGCCAGCCGCCCGATGGCGTCGAGCGCCATTCCGTCGATGACGGGGTTGGCGTCGGGCGAGTAGAGCGCTTCCACGGCGTGCGCGAGCGCGTTCACGCCACTGGTCACCGCGATCGGGACGGGCAGTCCCCGGGAAAGCTCGACATCGTAGATCACGGTTTCGGGGAGGATGTCCGGCGATGAGCGCGTCGTTTTGACCCCGTCCGCCGTCTCGCCCAGGACCGGGGTGACCTCCGATCCGGCGTAGGTGGTCGGCAGGATCACCTGGTCGACCCCGGTGCGGACGGCGAGGGCCTTGGCCAGCCCGGTCGTCGAACCGCCGCCGACCGCCACCACGCAGTCCGCTCCGGCCTCCCGGAGCAGCGCGAGGGCCTGCTCGGTGACCGCCACCGGGGTGTGCATGGCGGCGCCGTCGAAGCGGCCCGCGGCGAGTGGGCCGAGGACCTTCTCGACCCGGTCGCCCGGTTCCGCCAGGTCCGGGCCGGCCAGGACGATCGCCCGGGACCGGCCGAGCCGTTCGACCTCGGCACGGACCTGCTCGAGGGTGCCGGGCCCGAAGACGATGCGTGCGGGCCGAGCCGTGTAGGTGAACATTCTCCGGGCCTCCTCAGGCGCGGTCGAGCAGGCGGGCGAGTGCCTCGGTGAGCGCTTTTTCCGGATCGGCGGGCAGTTCGTGCGCCCGCCAGCCGACGTGGGCGTCCGGCCGGACGAGCACGCACCCGGACTCGGTGACCTCGCGCAGCCGCGACCAGTCGTCGTAGACGTCGGTGTACTCGCGGCCGGGGCCGATCACGTGCGCCTCGATGTCGACACCGAGCGACCGGGCGGCGCCGGTGGCGGCCTCCGCCCAGGCCTGCCCGGAGATGCCGGTGAGCACGGCGAACCGGCCCTTGCCGGCGATGTCGTGGGTGCTGACCCGGTGCCCGCCGTGGCCGAGCCAGCAGTGCGGCAGGCGCGCCCCCGGCCAGGTGGTCGGGTGGTAGTACAGCTCGGGATCGCGGGTGAACTCCGGCTCGGGCGTGTCGTCGCCCACCACCGCGCGGGAGACGTACCGCTGGCCGAGTTCGACACCGTGGGCGTTGAACTCGTAGTCCTTCAGCTCCAAGGCCTCCCGCAGCGCGGCCCGCTGCGCGGCCGCCTCCGGGGTGTCCTCGGTCCGGGCCCGCATGTTCGCGATCTGCTCGGCCGGGTCGTCGGTCGCGGTGAACCCGAGGGCGTCGAAGATCGGGCCGAACTCCTCGATGGACTTGTTGGCCCGCACCACGATCTGCTTGCCGACCGGGGCGCGCTCGGCGTCGTAACTGTCGAGCAGCCCCTCCCCCGCCTTGCCGGACAGCACCGCGGCGAGCTTCCAGGCGAGGTTGTAGGAGTCCTGGATGGACGTGTTGGAGCCCAGGCCGTTCGACGGCGGGTGCCGGTGCACGGCGTCGCCCGCGCAGAACACGCGCCCCGTCCGGTACCTGGTGGCATACATCTTGTTGTTGCCCCACAACGAGGTGGAGCGGATGGTGACCGGGATGGTGTCGTCGCCGACCAGGTCGTGCACGATCTTGGTGGCCATGGCGTCGTCGACCCGCGGGGGCGGCCGGCTGATGTCGTAGCCCCAGACGACGAGCCACTCGTCCCACGGCCGGACCATGCGCACCAGGCCCATCCCGATGCCGCCGATGTCCGACCCCGGCTGCAGCACCCAGTACAGCACGCTCGGCCGGTGCTCGACGTACTTCGTCAGGTCGGCGTGGAAGACGATGTTCATGCTCCCCGCGAGATCCATCCGTCCTTCGAAGGGGAGCCCGATGTCGCGGGCGACCTGGCTGCGGCCGCCGTCGGCGCCGATCACGTACTTCGCGCGGATCGGGTAGGTCTGACCGGACAGCCTGTCCCGCACGGTGACGGTGACGCCGTCGTCGTCCTGCTCCAGCGACAGGTACTCGGTGTCGAACCGGATCCTGCTGCCGCGCTCCGCGGCGTGCCCGATCAGGATCGGCTCGAGCAGGGTCTGCGGGAGGTCGCAGTTCTCGGACGGGCTGGCCAGCGTGTAGTCGGCCTTGCGGGCCGGGTGCGTCCCCCAGGTCCGGACCCGGCCGATCTCGTCGCCGGCGAGGCTGGTGCAGAAGACCGTGTCGCCCATCAGCCCGGCGGGCGTGCCCTGCGCCTTGACATCGGCTTCGATGCCCATGTCGCGCAGGATTTCCACGGTGCGCTGGTTGGTGATGTGCGCGCGCGGGGTGTTGGCCGTCCACCGGTACTTGGTGATCACCAGGTGGTCCACGCCGTAGGTGGCGAGGAACAGCGCGGCCGAGGCGCCCGCCGGCCCGCTGCCGATGACCAGGACGTCCGTGGTGACTTCGCCGGGGTTGTCAGGGTTGTCGCTCACGCTGCCTCACCTCTGGGTCCGCATCGACCGGTGGAACGAGTATGCGAACCAGCCGGCCATACGTCCAATACGAAGTCACCGTCGCTGATATAGCCTCAGAATATGGATCTGCGCGCGTTAGAGTGCTTCCTGGCCGTCGCGGAGGAAGGCTCGGTCAGTCGTGCGGCCGCAGCACTGCACATGACACAGCCTCCGCTGAGCGTGCGGCTCCAGACGCTGGAACGCGAACTCGGGGTGCCCCTGCTGATCCGCCACGGCCGCGGAGTCGAGCTGACGGCCGCGGGCCGGGCGCTGGCGGAACGCGCTCGCCGCCTGTTTTCCGAACTCCACACCACGACCGAGCTGGTGCGCACCATCGGCCTCGGCACCCGGGGCCGGCTGACCGTCGCCGTCGGCCACACCGTCTCGCCCCGGCTGCTGCCCCACCTGATCGGCGGCACCGTGCTCGAACCCGGCGTCGACCTCGTCCTCACCGAAGACTCCGATTCCGACGTGGTCGAGCGGGTCCACCGCCGCGACGCGCACGCCGGCCTGCTCCACCTCGAACCCGGCGGCCCCGGCCGGACCCGCCACGCGGCGAGCCGGGCCCGGGCGCTGGAAGTCGCGGTGGTGGCCCGCGAGCCACTCGTCGCGGTGCTGGCCCGGACGCATCCCGCCGCCGGCCAGGAACGCATCGACCTGGCCGAGCTGGGCGGCGAACGGGTGGTGGTCACGGCCGAGGCCGCAGCGGGGCTCGCCGCCCACATCCGCGCCGCCTGGGCCGGCACCGGGCATTCGTCCGACGCCCGCCGCGATGCGACCTCGGTCATGCACGCGCTCGCCCTCGTGGAGGCCGGCGCCGGCGTGACCCTGCTGCCCGCCCAGTACAGCTCGATGCTCTGGCCAGGATTGGTCGCGCGACCGTTGCGCCGGCACACCGCCGTCGTCGAAACCGCCGTCTGCTGGCGCCCCGACGAGGACTCGCCGGTCCTGCGCCGCTTCCTCCGGACGGCCCTGTCCACCCCCGAACCCGACATGCTGGGCCCGGAGGTGAGTCCGGGGGGACGCGAATAGGCCTGGTCCGCGATCCGGCCGGACTCCGTATCCGCCCGTGCAGTGTTCATGTCCACCCGTGCACCCGGGTGGGTCGCTCTTCTCAACGCGGCGGGCATTGGCCAGGATGGACGCCTGGGTGGCGAGGGAGGACCTCCATGGCGACTGTTCGGGACGAGGCCGACGCGCGGCGGCAGCTGCGCGCCGAGCAGCGGCACGAGACGAACGAGCTGGTCGTGGCGGAGCCGGTGACCACCGCGGGCATCGAACTCCACTACGACGGGGTCGAGGACGTCAAGCGGGCCATCGACGAGCGCTACGACGAGTTGAGCCGTCACCTCGAGACGGCCCGTGCCCTCGACACCGGACTGGCCGACGGCAAGGGACCGGTCGCCCACTGGATGCGCCGCTCGTTCGCGGCGCGCGGCGGGGCCGAGGCCGGCGGGGTGCAGGCCGCACTGCAGTCGTACCTGGCCGAGCTCGCGACGCTGCGGCAGACGCTCGACACGGTCGTGGCGATGCACCAGGGCAACGACGAAGCGGCCGCCGCGGCCCTGCCGACGGGGGACGCCGATGCCTGAGTTCCACTCGACGCACCACGCTCCGACCGCCCGGCAACGGGCGAAGGCGCGGCGAGTCCGCCGCGAAAAAGCCGTCAACAACCGCGAAGCCACGTTCGGCCGGATCAACTGGGACAGCTACGAGCACCGCGAGCTGTGGGACATGGTGCAGTCGGCCGTCCCGGCGAAGCTCGGCCAGCACGCCGCCTGGTGGCAGGAGGTGGCCACCGGCGTCCGCAATGCGACCGAAGAGGTGTCGGTGCTGGTCCGGAAGCTGCAGGAGTCGTGGAGCGGGCCTGCCGCCGACTCGGCCGCGGAATCGGTCAACCGGCTGACCGGCTGGGCGAGGACCGTGGGCGAGAACGCCCAGCGCGTCGGGTCCGGCCTCGACACGTACACGTCGGTGGTCAGCGAAGCCCGGCAGCGGATGCCCGAGCCGGTGCACTACTGGGCCGAGCGGTGGTTCCGGCAGGGGTACGCGGTGAAGCGGCTCGACGGCCCCGAAGGCACGTACATGCTGGAGCAGCTGCTCGACGACAAGCTGCCGACGAAGAAAGAGGCCGACGACGCCAAGGCCGCGGCCGTCCGCGTGATGGAACAGTACGAGAGCGCGAGCCACGACGTCCGCCACCGCCTGCCCCCGGAGTTCGACACGGCCCCGCCGGTGACCACCGGGTCCGGGACCGGACCACGGCCGCCGGTGGTCCGGACCCCGCCCGCACCTCCGGTCCCCCGCGATCCGGCCCCGCCGCACGAGGACTTCCCCGGCGAGCCGGGCGCCGGACCGGACGACTCGACGTCGACGGCCTCCGCGCTGCCGCCCACGTTCACCGGCGCCGGGCTGCCGGGCGCGCTCGACGGGGTCATCGGCACCGCCGGGCCGGGTTCGCCGGCTGCGGCCGGCTACGGTCCCGGCTTCGCGGGCGTTCCCGTGGCCGGAACGCCGGGCTCCGGGCCGCTCGGCGAAGGCGGCCGGGCCGGCGCGGGACGGTTCGGCGCCGGGACACCGGGCTTCGGGCCGGGCGGGACGAGCGGCCGCGGCACGGCGGGTGGGTACGGGATGTACCCACCGGGCCAGGGCACGCGGCGCGAGGAGGACACCGAGCACCGCGACAAGTACGCGAAGGGCTACGACCTGCTCGACGACCTCCCGCCGGCGTATCCCCCGGTGTTCGGCGAATGACCGGCTTCCACGCCGACCCGGCCGCCCTCGACGCCTTGGCGCTGCGCCTGGAGGACACGGCGGACGAGTACCGCTCGGCCGCGCACTCGCTGGAGGTGCCGGACGACCTCGGCCCGGCCCCGGTCTCGGCGGCACTCACCGCGCTGACCGGCGAGTGGTCCGGCAGGATACGGGCGGTGGAAAGGGACTTCGCCGACGCGGCGGCGGGTGTCCGGACGGCCGCGAACGCCTACCGCGCGACGGACGCCGCCGCGGCCGACGAGCTGGGCAGGGCCGATGGCTGACCGGAATCGCGGGCCGGACCGCCCTGCCTCCGGCGAGTGGGAGCGCGCCCTCGCCACCCCAACGCCCGAGCGCCGCCGCTCGGCCCCCGGCGAACCGAAGCGCACCCCCGCCACATCCGCCCCCGAGCCCGGCCGACCGAGTGGCACCGTCACCCGCCCGGCACCCAAGCCCGACCACCCCGCGCCCGGCGAATCGCAGCGCACCTCCACACCCACTCCCGAGCCCAGCCGACCGAGTGGCACCATCACCCGCCCGGCACCCAAGCCCCACCACCCCGCGCCCGGCAAACCGCAGCGCACCACCACACCCACACCCGAGCCCAGCCGACCGAGCACCGCCATCACCCACCCGGCACCCAAGCCCCACCACCCCGCGCCCGGCAAACCGCAGCGCACCACCACACCCACACCCGAGCCCAGCCAACCGAGCACCGCCATCACCCACCCGGCACCCAAGCCCCACCACCCCACCCCCAGCAAACCGAAGCGCACCACCACACCCACTCCCGAGCCCATCGGACCCAGCGGCGCCATCGCCCACCCGGCACCCAAGCCCCACCACCACACCCCCGGCGAGCCGGCCCGCGCCCATGGCTGAGTTCCGCGGCCTCGGCTTCGACCCCGTCCCCGGCAGCCCCGGCGCCGTGGCCGAAGCCGCCCGCCGGTGCGCCGCCACTGCGGCCCGGCTCGAGGAAATCCCCTCGCCCGGCACGATCCCCGAGTGGGCCGGGCGGTCCGCGCAAGCGCTCGCGGACCGGGCCGGACGCGCCGCCGGCGGTCTGTCCGCCACTTGCGAGGCCCTCCGGGCCGCCGCCGGGGTTCTCGAAGGCTGGGCCGGCACCCTCCTCGCGAACCACCGCCGGGCCGAGGACCTCGACCGGCGCGCCACCGCCGCGCGCCGGGCCGTCACCGCCGCGCGCGACGACGTCGAACAAGCCGAAACCGAAGCGCAGTTCTCCCCCGCCGCCCAGCCGGACCTCACCGCGGCCCGCGCCCGGCTGGCCGCCCACCAGGACGACCTGGACCGCGTCCTCGCCGAAGCCCGCGTCCTGGAACGCGCCCACCACACCGAAGCGACCCGCGTCGCCGGGCGGCTGACGGCCCTCGGCGACGGCGCCCCCTTGCCGCAAGCTCCCGGTTTCGCCGGGATCGCCGCCCACCTCGAGACCTTCTCGGCCGTCGGGCGCGAGCTCGGCGGCACCGTCGCGAAGACCCCCGCCGCACCGGTCACGCCGCCGCCGGGGGCCGTCAGCGCGTTCGCCGCGGCGCTGGGTGGCCGGTGAAACTGCCCGCCGTTCCGGGGATCACCCCGGTCACCCTGGACTCCGTCGAGCGCACCACCGCCGAGCTGCACACGCTGATGGCCCGCCTGCGCGGCCCCGACGCCGCCCGCGACCTCGGCCTGGAAGCCGCCGCCGTCCAGTGCGCCGAGATCGCCCACGAGCAGGGGGCCGGTCTGCTGGCGCTGGTCGAACACCGCGATGCCGATCCCGCCCTGCTCATCGCCGGCGTCGTCCCCGTCGACGACCCCGGTGAGGCCGCCGACCTCGGGCACTTCGTCGCGGACACCACCCCCGGCATCCGCGAAGTCAGCACCGCGCGGACCGGCCGCGGCTACCCGGTGGTGATCGTCGAGCGGATCGGCCTGTCCGGGGCGCAGCTGCAGGCCGTCGTGCTCGACCCGGACCGGCCGCGCGCGGCCATGTTGACCCTGCACTCCCCCGGCGGCCGCGGCTGGCTGGAGGTGGCCGGCCTGGCCGGGACGCTCGTCGCGGGCGTCGACCTCACCCCCGCAGCGCCCGCTCCCGGAACTCGCGCGGGGTCCGGCCGGTCGACTGGCGGAACGTCCGCGAGAAGTGCGGGGCGCTGGTGAACCCGCAGTCCCGCGCGATCTCGGCGATCCCGCGCCCCGCCTTCGCCGGGTCGGCCAGCAGCGCCTTCGCGCGCTCGACCCGCAGGCCCTTGAGCCGTTCCGAGACGCCTTGGCCGTCGTCGAACAGCTGGTACAGGCGCCGGCGCGAGATGTACAGCGCTTCGGCGATCCGGTCCGCGCTGAGCGACTGGTCGCCGAGGTGGGCGCGCATGTACTCCAGGGCTTCGCGCCGCCGGGCCGCCAACGCGTCGACGCGGTCGAGCTCGACCCGCAGCGCACTCCGCAGCACCAGTTCGGCCAGCCCGAGCAGGTGGTGCGCGAGCCCGTGCGGGTCGAGCCGCGGACCGGCCGCCACGACGTGCGCGACCGCGCTCGCGAACAGCGACCGCAGCGGCGCGTCCACCTCGACCGGCCGGAACATCAGCGGCCGCAGCTCGGCGAAGGAGATCGACAGCTTCGCCGCGGCGACGGTCAGCATCACGACGCCCGAGGGCTGCAGGTGCAGCGTCGCGTCGGCGAACGTCAGCTTCGCGCCGGACTCGGCGACCGTCCGCGGGACGGGACAGCGCAGCAGCAGTTGGACGTCCTCGGGGTCGCCGCGGCCGCCGAGGATCGCGGCGCGCGCGACCGCCGCCCCGGACGCGCGGACGACGAGGTACCCGCTCGCGGGGACGTCCATCGACTGCGGCTCGGCCATCGGCACCATCGTGCCGGACACGGGCCGCTCGGCACGGGAAGGGGGACCATGGCGCGGCGCACCGCGACGGCGGCGGGAGTGATCCTGTCGCATCTGGAATTCGATCTCCTCTGGGAGGACCTGGGGCCGGGCGGGCCGCCGCCGTACCCGTTCGACGTGCCGTCGCACGGCGCGACGCACGCCGAGCGCGACGACCTGGGCGTCGAAGTCTTCGCCGGCCTCGCCGAGGCGGGCCTCACCGACGGCGACGACGCCGACCCCGACCTGGCGGACCTGATCGTGCTGCTGGGTTCGCCGTCACTGAGCATCGACGGGCTGGTGCTGGGGGAAGCGCCGTGGCGGCTGCTCGCGGCAGCGCGGACCGGCGCCGGCGTGGTCGCCGTGCTCGACGACCGCGACCTGGTGCTGGAGCCGGTGCGCCCGGACGGCCTGGTCCCGGCGGTGGCCCGGATGCTCGGCGACGCGGAGCCGGGCCCGGGCGACCAGCTGCGCCTCCCCCGGGCCGCTTACTCGGCGGCGATGGACGCCTACGCGCGCAGCGGGTACGACGCGTTCGAGCGGGCGCTGAGCACGGCCGGGATCACCGGCCGCGCGGTCCGGCCGCTGGCGACGCTGGTGACGGCGCAGCGGGACACGGCCGGCCAGCTGGCGGCGACCGGCCCCGCGGGCCGCAGCCCGGTGCTGGCGTGGTTCGACACGGCGGCCGGCCGGTACGCGGTGACCCCGGAGGACGTGGGCGGCGAGCCGTGGGTGACGCTCACCCCCGCCGACGGCCCCTGGCTCGCCGACCGCCTGGCCCGGATGGTCGACGACGTCCGCTGAGCCGTCACGTCGCCCAGGTCGCGGGCAGGAAGCCGGCGGGTTCGGGGTCCTGCCGGGGCCGGATCCGCGGCCCGGCGTCGGTCACGCTCGCCGGCCGCTCCGCGATCTTCGGGCCGTCCGTGTCGTCCGGGCCGTCCGGCATTAGGTCGCCGAGCAGCTCGCGACCCTGCCGCAGGGCATCCGCGCCCGCCTCCGCGGCCAGCCACCGGATCAGCCGGGCCAGCTCCCCCGGCGGCTTGTTCAGGGCCCACCGGTCGAACCGCAGGTCGACCAGTCCCCCGTGCAGGTCGACCACCACCGACACGCCGTCGTCCGCCGCCGAAGCGCGGATCGCGGCCAGCCAGGCCCCGTAGCCCGGCTCCGGGGCCGCGAAGGCCTCATCGGCCAGCTCCACCGCCGTCCTGGTCACTGGGCCCGCCAGCTGTCCGGAGTGGTCTCTTCCGCGGCTTCCCCCGGCTCGGGCAGGCCGAGGGCCCCGGCACCGTCGTGGGTGTGCCACAGGGAAGCCGTGGCCCGCGCCGAGGCGGCCGCCGTCAGCAGCAGGATCCGGCGCGCCAGCTCGTCCGGCTCCAGCCGCAGCGCCGCGGCTTCCAGGGTCAGCTCCTGCAGCGCCCCACCGGGCGCGACCTCCACGGCGACCGTCCGGTCGGCGGCTTTTCCGGTGATCACGGGTGGACCCCTCCGTAGAACGTCGACGCCGAGAGCGGGTGCGTGTTCCGGCGGACGGCGTCCCCGGAGTTGCCCTCGATCATCGTGACCTGGTTCCCTTCGACCTTCTCGACGATGCCGATGTGCGTGCTCGTCGACGTGTTCTGCGGGCCGGTGCCGAAGATCAGCACGTCCCCCGGCCTCGCTTCGTGCAGCGCGTGCTTGCCGTAGGCGTGCCCGTTGCGTTCGCCCCAGTGGTAGACGTCGCCGCTGAAGGGCAGGACCGGGATCTTCACCCCGGCCTTGCGCCACATCGCCGTCGCGAACGAGGAGCACCACGCGGCGGTCGGCCCGTACGGGTTTCGGTTGCTGCCCGGCGGGTTCTCGCGCGTGCCGAGCTCTTTCCGGGCGGCGTCGACGATGTCCTTGCCCCGCCCGGAGGCCTTGCTCGGGTGCGTCGCCTTCGCCGTCTTGTCCACGACCCCGTCGTGGCTCAGGTCCGTGCGCAGCTCGTGCAGTTTCTTCGCCGCCGCCTCGAGTTCCGCGTCGACGTGCCGCAGGGTCGACGCCGATTGCCGGGTGTACCGCGGTGCCAGGTCGGCGGCGTGCCCGACGGCCCGCATCAGCGCCGCCTGCGTCCCGGCCGCGACACCGGCGTCGAGCACCTGCTTGGCCCGGGCGGTGTACTCGTCGACCAGGCGCTGCACGGCCGTGTGCCCGCTGTCCACTGTGGACGCCACGTGCGCGACGACCTTCTCCGCCGCCGCGCCGGCCGCGCCGGTGACCCTCAGTTCTTTCGTCAGCTTCGCGCTGTTGTGCCGGAAGCCATCGGCGCCGTGGCCCTGCCAGTGGCCGAGGACCGTCGTGCTTTCCTTGTGGTAGGCGTCGTGCTGGGCGTCCAGCACCGCGGCCACCTGGTGCAGGGCGTATTCGGCGCGGACGGCGTCTTCGGCCTTCCCGGCGAGCTTGTTGCGGTGCGCGATGAGGTCCTGCGCGAAGGACCGCGCGAGCGCGGCGGTGTCCATGTCAGCCCTTTCCCGTCAGCGCGGCGGCGGTCGCCGTCTCGTGGTCGCGGTAGGACTTCGCGGCTTTACCGGCCGCCGACGCGAGCCCGTCGGCGTGCGCGCCGACGCCCTTGACCTGGCGTTGCAGCGCCAGGCCGAACCCGGCCAGTGCGTCGGCGAACCCCGACTCCTCGCCGATCTTCCCGAAGCTGTCCCGGGCGATCTCGCGGACGTCGCGCAGCTGCCCGGTCGCGGTGCCCAGCGCGTCGGCGACGTGCCGGGTCCGGTGGACGTAGGAGTGCAGCACCGCGTCGTCCACCCGCAGCGGGCCGCCACCCGGGTGCGCGCCACCGCCGGCTTTCCCGTGGTGCTTCGTGACGTCCCGGGCGGCCTCGCGCGCGGTCGTCAGATGGTGCCGGTACGCGCCGTTCGTGTACGTCGACCAGGGCGTGAAGTCGTGGCCGTCGCCCGAAATGCGGTTCGCGACCCGCGCGTTGGTGTCCGGGTCGAAGAGCTGGTCGTCGGACTTCAGGTGGTACTGCCGGCGCCGTTCGGGACCGAGCGCGCCCAGCATGTTGATCTGCCAGAGGCCGTAGGAGTCGTCCGGCGGGGTGGCGTTGTGCGCGGTCGTCCGGCCGCCGGACTCGGCCAGCGCGACCGCGACCGCGGTGGTCAGGCCCTGGCCGCGGAACCCGGCCGCGTAGGCGTGCCGGGCGATCTGCTCGGCGCTCAGCTTCGTCATGGGTCCGACCTTGCCCGCCCGGCGGACGGTCCCGGTAGGCGTGCTGCACGCAGGGACAACCCCGGTGCACGCCCGGCTCACCCGGTCTTCAGCGCAAGGACGGCAATCCGGCGGCCAAGGCGGCGAGGGCACGCTTCAGCGTCGGGGCGAGCGGCAGGCACGCCACGGCCAGTTCCGGGTTCTGGGCGTAGACCTCGAGCAGCGTCGGCGGCGGGTTCGCGGCCGGGTAGAGCATCCCGGCCAAGCCGCTGGCCGCCGCGACCAGCTCGAACCCTTCGCCCTCGGTCAGGTCCGGGCTCGCCTGGGCGACCGCCGCGCCGAGTTCGGCGACGGCGGCGAGCACCCCTCGCTTGAAGTCGCGGGCGGCCGGCACCGAGACGTTGTGCTCCAGCGACGTCGCGGTGTGGCCCAGCAGGTCGCAGAACAGCGTCCGTTCGGCGAGCGTCTCGGCCAGCACGTCGACGACGTCTTCCCCGGCCGCGAGCCGGCGGGCGGCCTCGTCCACCCAGTCGCGCCAGCACGCGGACGCCAGCTCGAGGTAGATCTCCTCGCGGGTACCGAAGTAGCGGGTGACGTTGGACTTGGCGAGCCCCACGGCCGTGGCCACGCTGCCCAGGGTCACGTTGCGCACGCCGGATTCCAGGGCCAGCTCACGGGCCGCCGCGAGGATGGCCACGCGCCGCTGCTCCTTCTGCTCCGGCCGCCTGGCCCGCATGAACATCGACTGAGACATTTCTCAGCCATCATACGGTCCACTTAACAGAACGACGTCCTCTTGTTAGAAGAACGTCGTTCTGTTAACTTGGCGGCACCGGCACGAGCGAAGGGGATCCACGTGGTCGAGGTGCGGTTGCGGGTCAACGGGGTCGACGAGCTGCTCGATCTCCCACCACAGGTCAGCCTGCTCGACGCGCTGCGCGAGCGGCTGGGGCTGACCGGCACGAAGAAGGGCTGCGACCAGGGCGCCTGCGGTGCGTGCACGGTGCTCGCCGACGGCGAGCGGATCAACTCCTGCCTCGCGCTCGCCGTGCAGTACACCGGCCGCGAAATCACCACCATCGAAGGCGTCGACGACCCGCTGCAGCGAGCCTTCGTCCGCAACGACGGCTTCCAGTGCGGGTACTGCACCTCCGGCCAGATCTGCTCGGCCATCGGGATGCTGGCCGAGCACGCGCAGGGCGCGCCGAGCGCGGTCACCGAGCACCTCGCCGGTCCCGCCGAACTGACCGGCGCGGAGATCCGGGAGCGCATGAGCGGCAACCTGTGCCGCTGCGGCGCCTACAACGGGATCGTCGACGCCATCCAGGAGGTCGCGCGATGAGGTCGTTCACCTACCTGAGCGCCCCCGACGTCGAGACGGCGGTCCGCACGATCGCCACCGAGCCGAACGCGAAGTTCCTCGGCGGCGGGACGAACCTGGTCGACCTGATGCGGGAGGACATCGAGCAGCCCGACGTGGTCGTCGACATCACCCGGTTGCCGCTGACCGGGATCGAGGACCTGCCCGGCGGCGGCCTGCGGATCGGCGCGCTCGTGCGCAACAGCAGGCTGGCGGCCCACGCGAGTGTCCGGACCCGCTACCCGGTGCTCGCCCAAGCCGTCCTCAACGGAGCTTCGGCGCAGCTGCGGAACATGGCGACCGTGGGCGGCAACCTCCTGCAGCGCACCCGGTGCCTGTACTTCTACGACGGCGCGGCCGCGTGCAACAAGCGTGCACCGGGCAGCGGCTGCGCCGCGATCGACGGCTTCGCCCGCAACGCCGGCGTCCTCGGGGTCAGCGACCACTGCATCGCCACCCACCCCTCCGACATGGCCGTCGCGCTGGCCGCGCTCGACGCGGTGGTCGAGGTGGAGAGCACGCGCGGTGTCCGCCGGCTCCCGCTGACCGAGCTGCACCTCCTGCCGGGCAGCACGCCGCAGGTCGAGACCGCGCTGGCCGCGGACGAGCTGATCACCGCCGTCGAGCTGCCGGCCCTCCCGGTGGCCGCGAACTCCCGCTACCGCAAGGTGCGCGACCGCGCGTCCTACGCCTTCGCGCTCGTCTCCGTCGCGGCGGCGATGGAGGTCGAAGACGGCGTCGTGACCGACGTCCGGGTGGCCCTGGGCGGCGTCTCCGCGAAACCGTGGCGAGCCCACGAGGCCGAGCGGATCCTCCTCGGCGCACCGGCGACCGAAGAGTCCTTCCTCCGCGCGGCCGCGGCCGAACTCGCGCCCGCGGCGGCCCGGCCGGACAACACCTTCAAGATCGAGCTGGCGCAGCGCACGATCGTCGCGACGCTGCGCCGCCTGCGCACCGACGGGAGTGCGGCATGACCACCACCCTGCCCGCGACGGAGACCGCCGGCCCGGTCGTCGGCCGTCCGATCGACCGGGTCGACGGCACGGCCAAGACCACCGGCGCCGCCCGCTTTTCGGCCGAATACCCCCTCCCCGACCTGGCGCACGCGGCGCTGGTGCACTCGACGATCAGCCGTGGCCGGATCACCGCGATCGGGACCGAGGCCGCGGCGGCCGTCCCCGGCGTCGTCGCCGTGCTCACCCACCTGAACGCTCCCCCGCTGAAACCGGCCCCGAAGGTCAGCCCGCTCGACCTCAGTACCCTGGCCTCCGGCACCTCGGTCGACTACCTCAACACCGACGAGGTGCACTGGGACGGCCAGCCGGTGGCGGTCGTCGTCGCCGACACCCTCGACGCCGCTCGCGAAGCCGCCGGGCTGGTCACCGTGACCTACGAAACCCGTCCGTCCACTGTGGACTTCGCTGCCGAGGAGAAGAACGCCAAACCCCAGAAGAGCACCCTGATCATGTCCGGCGCGGCGAAGAAGGGGGATGCCGAGGCCGCACTCGCCGCGGCACCGGTGTCGCTCGACCTGCGGTTCACCACGCCGACGCACCACCACAACGCGATCGAGCCGCACGCGACCACCGCGGCCTGGGACGGCGACCGGCTGACCGTCCACGACGGCACGCAGAGCATCGACTGGGTCCGCACGCACCTGGCCCTGCGGTTCGGTGTCCCGGCCGCGAACGTGCGGGTGATCGCCCCCTTCGTCGGCGGCGGCTTCGGCGGCAAAGGCATGGTCTGGCCCGGCACGATCCTCGCCGCGCTGGCCGCCCGCGCGACCGGACGGCCGGTCCGGCTGATGCTCACCCGGGAAGGCGTCTACCGCACGGTCGGCGGGCGCACCCCGTCCACGCAGCGGGTCGCGCTCGGCGCCGGCACCGACGGCAGGCTGACCGCGCTCATCCACACCAGTGTGACGCGCACCGGGCGGGTCGGCGGCGGACCCGAGCAGGTGACGTCGCAATCGAAGCACCTCTACGCCGCCGAGAACATCCTGGTGCGGCAGAACCTGGTCGAACTGGACCTGATCCCGAACACCTCGATGCGCGCGCCCGGCGAGTCGATCGGCACCTACGCCCTGGAGGCGTCGATCGACGAGCTCGCCTACCGGGTCGGCGTCGACCCGATCGAGCTGCGCATGCGCAACGAACCGGCGGTCAACCCCATCGACGGCAAGAAGTTCGCGCACCGGATGCTGCGCGAGGCCTACGCCCAGGGTGCCGAGCGGTTCGGCTGGGCCGACCGGACACCCGAACCGGGCTCGATGCGCGACGGGCGGTGGCTGGTCGGCATGGGCGTCGCGTCGGCGTACCACCCGTCCTGGCAGTTCACCGCGAGCGTCACGGTCCGGCTTTCGGTCGACGGCACCGTCCTGGTGCGGTGCGGCTTCCAGGAAATGGGCATGGGCGGCGCGACGGCGCAGGCGCAGATCGCCGCCGACGCACTCGGGGTGCCGTTCGAAGCGGTCCGGGTCGAGTACGGCGATTCCACGCTGCCGGTGAGCCCCGGGGCCGGGGGGTCCATGCAGACGGCGAGCATCGCCAACAGCCTCCTGGCCGCGTGCGAGAAGCTGAAGCGAGAGCTGGCCGCACTGGCGAAACGCTCGGGATCGGCCGGGCTGAGCCCGGCGGCGATCCTGGCCGAGGCCGGCGTGCCGTCGGTCGAGGCGGCCGTCGGCTCGGACACCCGGTTCGGCCGGAAGGCCGGCCAGCTGAAGTTCATGGCGAAGTTCGTGCGCGACCAGCGGCGCTGGATGAAGGCCGCCTGCGGCGCCCAGTTCTGCGAGGTGCGCGTCGATCCGGACACCGGCGAGGTGCGGGTGTCGCGGTGGGTCGGGGTGTTCGACGTCGGCCGGGTGATCAACGCGAAGACCGCCTCCAGCCAGCTGCGCGGCGGGATCGTGATGGGCATCGGCATGGCGTTGGCCGAGGAGACCCTGGTCGACCCGCGCACGGGCCGGATCATGAACCCCAGCCTCGCCGAGTACCACGTCCCGGTGCACGCCGACATCCCGCCGATCGGCGTCGGCTACCTCGACGACCCGGACCCGACGATGCCGCTCGGCCTGATCGGCGTGGGCGAGGTGGGCATCACCGGCGTCGCAGGCGCCATCGCGAACGCGGTCCACCACGCCACCGGCAAGCGGATCTACGACCTCCCCATCACCCTCGACAAACTGCTGTGACGCACCCTCAGTGGCCCGGTGGTGCTGCCGCCCGCCGTACGAGGTAAATCGGGATGGCGATGCCGATCAGCAGGGAAACCGCGCTGCCGAAGAGGATCGGCACCTCCCAGGTTTCCAGCAGCGTGGCCGCGGAGGTGGGGTCGACGGTGGAGGTGACGATGGCGACCCCGAGGCCGGAGCCGAGGTAGCGCGCGGTGTTGTTGGTGCCGCTGCCCATGCCGGCGTGGTGTGCCGGGACAGTGGCCACCGCTTGCCCGCCCAGGGCGGCGTTGAGCAGTCCGGTGCCGAGTCCGGCGATGGCGAAGCCCGGAAGCAGCCGGACCACCGTGTCGCCATCGTGCAAGGGCCCGAGGGTGGCCAGACCGGCGCCGGTGACGACCAAGCCGATCGCCAATTGCGCGTCCGCGCTGATCCACCGGCGCAGGTGCCGAGCGAGGACGGCGACGATGACGCTGACACCGGACCACACCAGAATCGGGACGGCGCCGGCCAGTGCGGAGCCGTGCATGCCCTGGCCGACGAAGATGGGGGTGTAGGAGGTGACCGCGATGATGCCGAGTCCGGTGGCGAACGCGACCACGGTGACGATGACGAAACGCGGGTTGGCGAACAGCCGGATGTCGACCAGCGGTGACGCGGTTCGCCTCTCGTGGATCGCGAACACGGCCAGCACGAGCAGGCCGGCGGCCAGCAGGACCAGCACGGCGGGCCGGGTCCAGCCGCCCCGGCCGAGGGTCAGCCCGGCCAGCAGCAGGCTCGGCCCCAGGACCAAGCAGGCCGCGGCGAGGTAGTCGATCCGGCCGTGGAAGGCCGAGGAGTGCGGCGGGTTCGCGGGCAGAACCCGCGCGAAGGCGATCAGCGCCAGGCTGAGCACCGCCACGACCACATACGGGACGCGCCAGCCGGTCGCGGGCCCGAGGAGGGCGGTGAGCAACGGTCCGATCAGGATCCCGCAGCCCAGGCTCGCGCCCCAGATCCCGGTGGCGCGGGTGCGGCGATGTCCGGCTTGCGCGGTGACCTGGGCGATCAACCCCAGGCTGGTCGCGATCAGGGCAGCCGCGCCCAGCCCCTGGCCGACCCGCGCCACGGTGAACAGGATCGGGCTCGGCCACGAGGCACCCAGGAACAGGAACAATGCTTGGACGGCGGCGCCGGTCGTGAACACGGTGCGGCGGCCCACCCTGTCCGCGAGCGCGCCGCTGACCAGCAACCCGGCGCCCAGCCCGACGCTGGCCGCCGCGAGTATCCAGGTCCGCTCGGTCACGTTCGCGTCCAGCGTGCTCGCCAGCTCGACCAGGGTGCTCATCGGCATGGTGAACATGACCATGGCCAGCGCCGTGGCGAGGCAGGTGAGGGCCAACGTCGGGCCTTCCGGCACCGGTCGTTCCTCAGCCGCCTGCGCTCGCGCGCCGGACGATGACCGGTGATCTTCGACAGCCACGATGGTCTCCCCGGTCCCCGTCACCAGTTGATTTCGTAGGGGAAGAAGATCTCGTCTTCCGGCGAACTCTTGCGCGCGGCGAGGACCTTGGTCGCCGACGGGCCGGCCGCGACGCGCAGCGGTGGGTTCTCCTGCTCGATCGTGTCGGCCACCACCGTGGCGACCTCCTCCGGTGTCACGACCTCGCCCCGGATCCTGCCCAGCTGATCGAACAGCGGACCGTACGGGTCGTCGTCGGTGCGGTAGACCTTGGCCTTCGCGCCGCCGTCGGTGGTCACCACGCCGGGCTGGATCACGCTGACCTTCACGCCGAAGTGGCCGGCCTCGATGGCCAGCGCCTCGGCCATGGCCTCCATCGCCCATTTGCTCATGCCGTACGCGCCGATGACCGGCAGCACCATCCGGCCCTGGATGCTGGACATGAACACCAGGTGGCCGGAGCCCCGTTCGCGCATGCCGGGCAGAGCGGCCTGGACGACGCGCAGCGCGCCGAGCGTGTTGAGGTCGAACAGCCGGGCGACTTCGGCTACCGGGACGGTCTCCAGCGGGGCGCGCATGGTCTCGCCGGCGTTGTTGACCACGACGTCGATCACGCCCGCGGCCTTGATCGCGGCGTCGACACCGGCCGCGTCAGTGACGTCGAGAGGGAGCCGCGCGGCGACGGGCAGGTCGGCCAGGCTGTCCGGATTGCGCGCGGTGCCGACCACACGGTGGCCACGGCTCGCCAGCTCCAGTGCCACGGCACGGCCGATCCCCTGCGAGGCGCCGGTGATGAGGATGGACGACATGTCGGAATCTCCCGGTTCGCTGAGTGATCTGCGGCAGAGGCGGTGAGAGCGCGCCGATGCCGTCCCCAGGAGGCTAACATGTATCTATGTCGCCCGACATAATTTCGCGCCGGCGGAACCTGGTGGATCCGACCTGGAGGTCAGCTGCGGTCGGCGACCAGACTGCGGGCGCGGGCGGCGAGGGCGTCTCGGATCGCGTCGAACGGCTCGGTGCTGCGCAACGCGCGCGAGGTCACCATCGCCCCCTGGACACCGGCGATGGTCGCGTGCGCCAGCTCGCGGGCGCCGGCGTTGTCCGCCCCGAGCACGACACACTGGAGTGTCAGCGTCTCGACCATGAGGAAGAAGGCCCGCCGGCCGGCGGCACCCAATTCTTCGGACGCTTCTCCGACCTCGAGCACCAGCGGGGCGATGGCACAACCACGGCCATAACCGCCGGCCAGCATGCCTTCGCGGGCCAAATCGACGTAGGCCCGGACCAGACCTTCGACCGTGACGGCTTCCCTGGCGAGCTGGTTGATCAGGTCGACCTGCTCGCGGGTGTGCACCTCGGCCGCCTCGGCGACCATCTGCACTTTTCCCTGGGGGAAGTGGTAGTAAAGCGACCCACGCGGCGAGGCACTGCGCTCGACCACGTCGGACAGCGCCATGGAGTGGTAGCCGTGTTCGCGGATGAGCTGGCGGGCGGCCGCGACCATGCGCTGCTTGGTGTCCGAACGTCGAGCCATACGTCGAAGCCTACCGCTTGTTATGTGTGACGACATAGATAGTGTGCCCCGCGGAAAGTCGTCCGCGGCGCCTACACCGTCGTCGACTCCGGCCGGTGAGCTCGAGCGCCGGGTCCGCTGCTTAAGCCTGGCGACGGCGCTCGACGAGCCAGGCGGCGACCTGGTGGAGTTTCAGGTTGGTTTGCTGGGAGGACTCGACGAGCATCCGGAACGCGTCGGTCGGACCGAGGTCGTGGCGTTCCATGAGGATGCCTTTGGCCATGCCGATGACATCGCGGCTTTCCACCGCGGTGTACAGCTGGGCTTCGGTCTGCGCGCCGGCGAGGGCGATGGCGGCGTGGGTGGCGCGAAGAGCGTGCCATCGGCTTCGGTGCGGTCGCTGAAGGCGTTGCGGGCGCGGGCGTAGAGGTTCAGGGCGCCGAGGGTGGTGTCGGTGACGAACAGGCGGTAGGACAGCAACGAGCGGATCCCGGTGCGGGCGGCCTCGGGCGAGAAGTCCGGCCAGCGGGCCTCTTGGGTGAGGTCGCCGGTCCGGTACACCTGGTGGTCGGCGATGGCGTCCAGGCCGGGGCCCTGGCGGGTGCGTTGCTGGATCTCGTCGAGGGTCGCGACGACGCGGTCGGTCGGGGTGACGGTGCGGACCCCGCCGCCCTTCTCGATCAGGGAGATACCGGCGTATTCGGCGCCGTCGACGTGGTCGACGGCGGCCTTGACGATCGCGGCGAGGGTGGAGTCGACGTCCGGCTCGGCCTGCAGCGTCCGCGCTATGTCGCTGAGCGCACCGCTCAGGTCCGGGGTCGCGTAGCCATTGTCAGTCATGCCCATCCCTCCCGCATTGACCTATACACAAGCGTATCGGGACCGGCGGATCGCCGCGCGGATCGGAGAACCGGTCGACCGATCCGGCCCCACCGGCAGCGAGGCGGTGTTCGCGCCGTCTCCGCAGTTGACAGTGACGGTGGAAGAGATCGAGGGTGTACCGGATGTCCATATGCACGCGGGCGGGCAGAGGGTGTGGCAGTCGCGGATGATCGAGTCGCTGGGGGCCGCGTACGTGCACGACCGGCCTGAGTCCGGCGCTCGCGTCGTCGTGGTGTCGCGGGCCGCCGAAGACGCGCTTGCGCTCGTCGAGGACGAACTGTGGCTTGTGGAATCACCCGAATTGACGCCGGTGGACCCGCGTGGCGGAGGCGATTCGATGACCGCCGGGCCGGCGGTCGGCCTGGCCCAGGGCCTGTCACCGCGCCAGGCGCTGGAGCTCGGCGCGGCGAACGTGACGCGGCACAGCCTCGGGTCGAGCAGCGGCGAAGCGGTGCGCGAGCTGGCCGGCCCCGTACGCCTGAAGAACTGGGAAGACGCGGCATGAGGGCGCTGATCACGAACGACGACGGCATCGGCTCGCCGGGACTGGTGGCACTCGCGCGCGGCGCGGTGGCGCACGGCTGGACGGTCGTGGTCGCCGCACCGGCGACGGAGGCCAGCGGCACCAGCGCGGGCCTGTCCGCCGCCGGGGACGACGGCCGGATCGCCGTCGAGCGGCGGGAGCTGCCGGACCTGCCGGGCGTGCCCGCCCACGCGGTCGCCGCGCACCCCGGGCTCATCGTGCTGGCGGCGGCGCAGGGCGCCTTCGGCGACCCGCCGGACATCGTGCTGTCCGGCGTCAACCACGGCGCGAACGTCGGTCGCGCAGTGCTGCATTCGGGGACCGTCGGAGCCGCGCTGACCGCATCCATCAACGGCGCCCGCGCGCTGGCGGTGTCGCTCGACGTCGGGCTGGAGCCACGAACGCGGCCGCACTGGGACACCGCGGTCGAGGTCGCGGCGACGTTGTTCGACCGGCTCGCCCGATGGCCGGCCGGGACGGTGCTCAACCTGAACGTCCCCGACCGAGCCGAAGTGGGGACGCCACAGCGGGCTGAGCTGGCCGAGTTCGGAACGGTGCGCAGCCGCGTCGAGGACAGCGGCGACGGCGCGATCCGCCTCGCCGCCGTGGTCGTCGAAGGTGAACTGCCCCCGGACAGCGACGCCCGGCTGCTCGCCGACGGGCATCCGACGATGACCGCCCTCCGCTCGGTGACCGAAGACCCCGACCTGCGCCTCTGACCTCGGCCGCAGCGGGCCGCAGCGGGCCGCACCTGTCCGCCTGCCCGTTGCCAGGGCGTGTTGCGCGCAGCCGTTCAGATCAGCAGATCGAACACCCGGAAGACCTGATCCCATTTCGGCGGAGCCGGGGTTCTTCACGCGTGGGTCGATGATCTTGAACGCCTGCGGCGGACGGCACGGCGCCGAAGGCGATGGACTTTGCTCACGCCGGCGAGGGTGGGCCAGGCGGCCGAGCCGGCCCCGGTCCCGCTGGCCGGTCGCGGTGCGCGGCGTTTTCCTGAGGCTGAGCCCGCACGGTCCCGTCCACCAGCCGGCGGCGGGATCGTGCGGAGCGCCGTCAGCCCACCAGCTGCTCCGCAACCGCGTCGCGGTGTGCGTGGAGCGGCTCGCTGCACTGGCTTGGCCCCGGCAGGCAGATCTGGATCTTCACCCGGTCGAAGCCGCCGACCACGTTTGTGCTGAGCGAGACGTCGAACGGCACGTCCGCGCCGGGGCGCGCAGTGCGGGTGTCGCTGTCGACCTTGGTGCTTCCGGCGTAGGCCTCGAAGTACACGGTCGTCCCGGAGGTGGACAAGGACCTGATCTGCCCCTGCACCAGCGCCGAGCGATTGCCCCAGACAATGCCGCCGTTGGACTGGGCGGGACAGGGCGCGACCGGGACACACACGATGAACTCGTCGTTCGGCCAGGTGGCGGCCGGGCTCGCGGTGGCGGGCGTCGACGCCGTCACCAGCGCGGCGGCGACCACCGCGCCGGTCAGCAGAAGTCGGGTCATGAGCCGGATCCCTTCCCGGGGGCCCCGGTCGGTCCGGAGCCTTCAGCGACGTCCACGCCCGAACCCGCGAAGCGGTTGAGTCTGCACGCTGTCGGGCCTCCGGCCACGACGAACACCGCTGCCGCTCGACACGGACAGTCGCCACGACCGCACCAGTCGCACCCGAGTCCACCCCGGGCACGGGTGCCCGGGGCGCACACCGGCGAGCGTTGTCGGCGGTGATCGTATCGCTTATCGTATACGACGCTGCATCCTCCCGACGCTGCGAGGTGACCCGTGCCTGCCCCGACGACCCTCATCGCCCGCGACTTCACCGAATTCCGCGCCGCCGTCTCCCAGTCCTTCGTGCCGCTGCACGTGACCGCGGGCGGTGACGGCTTCCGCGGCCGGATCCGCTCATCAGCGGCCGACGACGTGCAGGTTTCCGAGGTGACCGCCTCGCCCCACGTCGTCGAGCGGACGCCGGAGCTGATTGCGCGCGGCGAGCGGCGCTACTACAAGCTGAGCCTGATCCTGGCCGGCACCGGGCTGCTGGTGCAGGACGACCGGCAGGCCGTGCTGCGCCCCGGCGACGTCGCCCTCTACGACACGCACCGGCCGTACTCGCTGGTGTTCGAAGAGGACTTCCGGACCCTCGTCGTGATGTTCCCGCAGCGGCTGATCGACCTGCCCACCGAGCTCGTCGGGCGGCTGACCGCCGTCCGGATGTCGGGCAAGGAGGGCGTCGGCAACGTCGTCGTGCCGTTCCTCGCCCAGCTCGGTGGCAACCTCGAGCAGCTGGCGGGCCCCGCGGGCGCGCGGCTGGCGCACAGCGCCGTCGATCTGCTGTCCACCCTGGTCGCCACCGAGCTCGACCTCGCGCGCGCGAACGCCGACCCGCACCACGAGCTGATGCGCCGCATCCGCGCCCACATCGACGCGAACCTGCAGTCCACCGACCTCACCCCGGCGCGGATCGCCGCCGAGCACTTCATCTCGACCCGCCACCTGCACGGGCTGTTCCAGGAGCAGGGCACCACGGTGTCCGGCTGGATCCGCACCCGGCGGCTGGAGCACTGCCGCCGCGACCTGCTGGACCCGGTGCACGCCGGCCGCCCGGTCGCGGCCATCGCCGCGCGCTGGGGGTTCGTCGACGCCGCGCACTTCAGCCGGGTGTTCAAGAGCGCGTTCGGCCGGGCGCCGAGCGAGGTGCGCCGGGAGTTGACCGTCAGCGTCCGGTAGTTGCCCGCCAGCGCGTGACCGCTCGCCCGGATCCCGGGGCCGCCCGACGATGAGGCCATGCCCGAAGCCCCCTCCGACGACTGGCGCACCTACGACGAGTTCGCCGCCGGCATCGCCACCTACCGGCTGCCGAACGCCGACCTCACCGGCCGGGACGTCACGATCACCCTCGACGACGGCGAAACCCTCGCGCTGACCTTCAAAGACGCCGGGCACGTCGTGTGCAACGGCGTCGAGGACCCCTACGACGCCGTCGCCGTGCGCGACGACGTCTTCTTCGTGAACCTGCCGCTCACCAGCGTCGACGGCGAAGCGCTGACCGTCGTCTACTCGACGGCCACCCACCGCGCGCTCGCCGTCCGCTCGGTGATCGGTGCCGAGGACGTCGAGGGCGTTCCCCGCGTTTCGCAGACCTTCCGGGCGGGTGTCACCGACGTCGGCGAACCGTCCGGGGCCGTCCCCGGGCCGTCTCGCGACCTGATCGGCAAGCGGAACCTCTACCGCTACAGCCCCGACCACCTGTACGAACACGTCTACGTCTCTTCACAGCGCTACGCCTGGCAGTGCCTGGAAGGCGTGCAGCGCGGCCACGGCGACATGGACCTCTCGACGGTGTGGAAGTTCGCCGACGGGCTGTACCTGTTCTGCTTCCGCGAGTTCCGGATCGCCGTGGCGAGCGTCTGGCTGCACGACCTCGGCCACGCCCTGCGCACCACCGGCGTGTTCCTCGGCCTGACCGGCGACGGGCGGTCCGAGCACTCCCGCGCCGGCGGGCACATCTATCCCCTGGGCGCGGTGGCCTACCCCGACGCCCAGCCCGTCTGAAGGAGCCACTCGTGTCCAATGTGGACGTCATCCGCGCGCACTACGCCGCCAGCGACGCCGGCGACCTGCCCGGCATGCTCGCCCCGCTCGGCCCCGGGACGACGTGGACGGAGGCGGCCGGGTTCCCCTACGCCGGCACGTACACCGGCCCGGACGAGGTGCGCGAGCACGTGTTCGAGGCCATCGGCCGGGACTGGGACGGCTACCGCTTCACCCTCGGCGACCTGCTCGACGCCGGGGACGCGGTGGTCGGCGTCGGCACCTACACCGGCACCCACCGCCGGACCGGCCGGTCCTTCACCGCCCGTGTCGCGCACCTGTGGCGCTTCGCGGGCGGCGAGGTCGTGTCTTTCGAGCAGATCGTCGACTCCGCGCCCGTCGTGGCCGCCCTCCGGGAGCAGCAATGAGAAAAACCTTGCCCGTACTCGCGATCGCCGTCCTGCTGGCGGCCGCGGGCTGCGCCGGTTCCGAAGCAGGCGCGAACGGCCCGATCGTGGTCGGTTCGGTCAACGCGCTGTCCGGCGCGGCCACCTTCCCGGAAGCCTCCGCGGCCGCAAAAGCCGTGTTCGACGCGGCCAACGCGGCCGGCGGGGTCAACGGCCGCAAGATCGAGTACAAGGCGATCGACGACAAGGGCGACCCGGCGGCCGCCGCGGCGGCCGCCCGCGAGGTGGTCGGCGGCGACCAGGCCGTCGCGCTCGTCGGGTCGTCGAGCCTGATCGAGTGCGAGATCAACGAGAAGTACTACGAGCAGCAGAAGATCCTGTCGATGCCGGGCATCGGCGTCGACCCGGCGTGCTTCTCCAGCCCGAACATCGCGCCGGTCAACGTCGGCCCGTTCCACGACATGACGCTCACCCTCCTCTACGGCTCGGAAGTGCTGAAGCAGGACGACATCTGCGCGTTGCTGGAGATCGCCGGCAATACGCTGCCGGCGTACCGGGCGGCCATCGACGAGTGGACGAAGATCACCGGCAAGAAGCTGAAGTACGTCGACTCGACCGTGCCCTACGGCGGATCGGACTACACGCCCTACATCGTCAAGGCGCGGGCGGCGGGCTGCAAGGCGATCACCGTCAACCCGGTGGAACCGGACTCGATCGGCCAGCTCAAGGCCGCGCAGGCGCAGGGCTGGACCGACGTCACCTGGTTGCTGCTGACCAGCGTCTACAGCGAGAACTACGCCAAGGCGATCTCGAACGCGGGCGCCGGCGTGTACGTCCCGGCCGAGTTCTACCCCTTCACCGACGCCGCCGCCCCGGCCAACAAGGACTGGCGGGAGCTGATGGCGAAGAGCCGGATCCCGCTGACGTCGTTCAGCCAGGGCGGCTACCTGGCGGCCAAGTACTTCCTCGCCGTGCTGCGCGGGATGAAGGGCGACATCACGCGCGAGGCGGTGTCGAAGGCGCTGCGCGAGATGAAGCCGATCAGCGACCCGATGGTCGGCACGCCGTACGTGTTCGGGCCCGCGCAGGCACACCACGACAACACCGCGGGCTGGCCGATCAAGCTGGCCACCGGCGCCGGGAAGTGGGAACTGGCCGCGCAGGACTGGCTCCGGATCCCGAAGCAGTAGGAGGACGTTCATGCTGCAGGGCGCTTTGGCCGGGCTGGCCGCCGGCGGGCTCTACGCGGTGCTCGCGGTGTGCCTGACCCTGATGTCGCGGCTGGTGCGGGTGGTCAACTTCGCCCAGTCGGCGACCGGGATGTTCGGCTGCTACGTCGCCGTCTTCCTCGCCGTCCACCTCGCCGTCCCGTCGTGGCTGGCCACCCTGGCGGGCATCCTGCTCGGCGGCGCGTTGAGCGCGGTACTCGGCTGGATCGTTTCCACCTGGCTGGCCGAGGCCGACACCGGCACGCGTTCGGCGACGACGGTCGCGGTGCTCCTGCTGCTGATTTCCCTGGCGTTCATCCTGTTCGGGAACAAGCCGCAGCCGTTCCACCCGCTGCTGGCCGGCCCGGCGTTCACGATCGGTGGTGTGGTGGTCAGCCAGGTCACCGTGCTCACGGTCGCGCTGGCGATCCTGGTCGCCCTGGGCTGCCGGGCGGTGCTGGCCCGGACGGCGCTGGGTGTGCGCCTGAGGGCCCTGTCGGAGCGCCCGACGACGGCGGAGCTGCTGGGCATCCCGGCCCGGCCGCTGTCGGTCGGGGTGTGGACGGCGACCGGGGTGATCGCGACCCTGGCGGTGTCGATCGTGGCGCCGTCGCAGTCGAACGACCCGACCTCGCTGGCGATGCTGGTGGTCCCGGCCGCGGCGGCGGCCCTGCTGGGCGGCTTCCGGCGGCTGGACCTGGCGGTGCTCGGCGGCCTGGTGCTGGGCATGGCCCAGGGCGCGGTCGCCCAGAGCGACCGGCTGTCGGTGCTGCGGTACTTCCTCCCGTTCCTGGTGATCGTGGCGCTGCTGCTGTGGACGCAGCGCAAGGAGGTGTGGGATGCGGCTCGCTGAGAAGCTCGTGCCGTTCGCCGTCGCCGCGGCGGCGGTCGCCGTCGGCTACGCACTGAGCGTCGGGCTCGCCGGGTACTTCGTCTACCTCGGGGTCAGTGCCGTCGTCGCGGCCATCGCGTTGCTCGGGCTCGGGGTCGTCACCGGGACCGCCGGGATGATCTCGCTGTGCCAGCTGACCTTCGCCGCCGTCGGAGCCTTCGTCGTCTCCGCCTGCAACGTGGCCGGTGTGCCCGGCGGGTTCGGCACCTGGCTGCTGCTCGGCGGCCTCGCCGCCGCCGTGGCCGGAGTGCTCGTCGGGCTGCCCGCGCTGCGGCTGCGGGGCATCACCCTCGCCGTCGTCACCCTCGGGCTCGCCGCGGCCGCCGATCTCACGCTCGTGCAGATCCAGTTCCCCGGCGCCACCGAAGGTCTCTCCGTCGAGCGGCCCGAGGCGTTCTCCGACGACCGCTCCTACTTCCTGTTCGCCGTGCTGGTGCTCGTCGCCTGCGGGCTGGTCGTGCACTTCCTGCGGCGCGGGCGGTGGGGCAGCAGCTGGCACCTCGTCGCCTTCTCCGAGCGTGGGACCGCGGCGGTCGGCGCGGGCGTGCGGACGTCGAAGCTCACCGCCTTCGCGGTCAGCGCCGCCCTCGGCGGGATCAGCGGCGGCCTGCTCACCGGGCAGGTCGGCCTGGCCTTCCCGGCCAGTTTCACCGCCATCCAGTCCCTCGCGCTGTACGTCCTGGCCATCATGTCCGGCGCGCACCTGATCGACATGGCCGTGTTCGGCGCGCTGCTCTGGGTCGCCGTGCCCGAGCTGCTCAAACGCTGGGGCGTGCCGCAGGACTGGGGCTTCGTCGTCTTCGGCGTGCTCGGCGTCCAGGCCCTCACCGGCCGCGGCAACCTCGGCACCGCCGTGCGGGCCCTCTGGTACC
The DNA here is from genome assembly GCF_031625235.1 of Amycolatopsis sp. 505. Classification (NCBI taxonomy): domain Bacteria; kingdom Bacillati; phylum Actinomycetota; class Actinomycetes; order Pseudonocardiales; family Pseudonocardiaceae; genus Amycolatopsis; species Amycolatopsis sp. 505. The sequence continues at coordinate 480,610 of NZ_JACKQP010000005.1, read as the reverse complement.
GCCGCCGCTCCGGCCGGACCGCCGGGGTCGGGCTCACCGAACCCGTCCCCGACGTCGAGCCGCTGCCACCCGGCGACCCGGTGCTCGAAGTCCGCGGGCTGAGCGTCTCCTTCGGACACGTCACCGCACTGTCCGAGGTGGACATCACGGTGCCGGAACACGGGATCCTCGGGGTGATCGGCCCGAACGGCGCCGGGAAGTCCACTTTGGTCGACGCGATCAGCGGCTTCCTGCCCCGGGCCACCGGCACCGCCACCCTCGGCGGCCGGCCGCTCACCGGCTCGCCCGCCCGGCGGGCCCGTGCCGGCCTGCGGCGGACGTTCCAGCAGGACCGCGTCCCGCCCGGCCTCACCGTCGGCGCCTACGTCCGGTTCGTCGCCCGGCGGCGGCTCACCGGCCGCGAGCTCGACGGCGCCCTGGCGTTCTTCGGCTGCCCGGCGGCGCGGACGCCGCTGTCGCGGGTCGACGCGGGTGCGCGGCGGCTCGTCGAGGTCGTCGGGCACCTGCTCGCCCGCCCGCGGGTGCTGCTGCTCGACGAGCCGGCGGCCGGCCTGCCGCACGAGGAGCACGTGGCGTTCGGGCGGCGGCTGCGGCAGGTGCCCGCGCGGTTCGGGGTGTCGGTGCTGCTCATCGAGCACGACCTCGACCTCGTCCGGTCGGTCTGCGACACGCTCACCGTGCTCGACTTCGGCCGGGTGCTGGCGAGCGGGCCGCAGGCGGACGTCCTGGCCGATCCGGCCGTGCTGAAGGCGTACATGGGTGAAACGGAGCTGCTGTGAACGCGTTGCGAGTCCACGGGCTGACGGTGAAGCGCGGGGCCGGCCCGGTCATCCGCGACGTCGACCTGGTCCTCGAACCGGGCCGGATCACCGCACTGGTCGGGCCCAACGGCGCCGGGAAGACGAGCCTGCTGGAGGCGGTGTCGGGCGTGGTGCCCCCGTCGGCGGGCAGCGTCCACCTGGGCGGGGTGGACGTGACCCGGCACTCCCGGGTGGCGCGGGCCCGGCTCGGACTGGCCCACATCGAACAGGGCCGCGCGGTGTTCCCCGGCCTGACGGTGCTGGAGAACCTCCGCCTGACCGCCCGCACGCCCGCGGCCGTCGACGAGGTCCTCGGGCTGTTCCCCGAGCTGGAGAAGCGGCGTGACTCCCCCGCGGCCCTGCTGTCCGGCGGCGAGCAGCAGATGGTCGTGCTGGCGCGGGCGTTCGCCGCGCGCCCGGCCTACCTGCTCATCGACGAGATGTCGCTGGGCCTGGCCCCGGTGGTCTTCACCCGCCTGCTGCCGGTCGTGACGCGGTTCGCGGCCGAGGGCGCGGCGATCCTGCTGGTGGAGCAGTTCACCCACCTGGCCCTCGGCGTCGCGCAGGAGGCGGTGGTGGTCTCGTCGGGCCGCGTCACCCACACCGGTGACGCGCAGACCCTCCTCGACTCCCCCGCCACCCTGCACTCCGCCTACCTCGGGTCCTGACTCACATCCCGGCGCGCTCGAACGCCAAGGTCGGCAGGTCCACGGCATGGGCGCCGCCGTCGGCGACGAGCACCGCGCCGGTGATGTACGAGGACTCCGCCGAGCCCAGGAACCGGACGATCGCCGCGATCTCCTCGGGCTCGGCGGGGCGGCGCAGCGGGACCTCGGCCGTCACGCGGCGGTAGCCCTCGTCGTGGCCGCCGGTGAAGCCCGCCGCCGCGGCGAACTGGGCCATCTCGCCGTCCGCCATCGGCGTGCGGACCCAGCCCGGGCACACCGCGTTCGCCCGCACCCCGCGCGGCCCGAAGTCGCGGGCGATCGAGCGGGTCAGGCCGATGAGCGCGTGCTTCGCCACCGTGTAGCCGGCGACGTTCGGCCCGGCGAACAGCCCGGCCAGCGACGACACCACGACCACCTGCCCGCCCGTCTCGACCAGCGACGGCAGCGCGGCCCGGCAGAACACGAACGCGCTGGAGAGGTTCGAGCGCAGAGCCAGCTCCCACTCGTCGTCGCCGGTGTCGACCACCGACGACAGGCCGTGGCCGCCGGCGTTGGCCACCACGACGTCCAGCCGCCCGTATTGGCCGACGATCTCGGCGACCGCGGCTTCGGCGTCCGCCCGCACGCTCGCGTCGCCGGTGACGACGTGCGCGCCGGTTTCCGCGGCCACCTTTTCGAGGGGCTCGCGACGCCGTCCCAGCACGACCACGCGCGCGCCTTCGCCCGCGTACCGGCGGGCCACCGCCGCGCCGATGCCGGTGCCACCGCCGGTGATCGCGACGACCTTGCCTGATGAGTCCACTGTGGATCCTTTCTCATGCGGGGAACGCGGAACGCGCCGACATCCCGAAGTCGGCCAGCAGGGCCTGGCCGTTGACCGGCCGCGAAGCCGGGGACGCGAGGAACAGCACCTGCCGGGCGACGTCTTCGGCCGCCTGCACCGGGAACGCCGGGTCGTCCAGGACGGCGCCGAGGTCGGCGCGCGCCATCGGGGTGTCCACCACCGACGGGCAGACGCAGTTGACCCGGATGCCCGGCACCTCGACGGCCAGCGCGCGGGTCATCGCGACCACCGCGCCCTTGGACGCGCAGTAGGGCACCATGCCCGGCGCCGCCGTGAACGCCGAGTCACTGCCGAGCAGGACCACCGCGCCGCCGTCGGCCAGCCACGGCAGCGCGTGCTTGACCAGCAGGAACTGCCCGGTGACGTTCACCGCGAGCACCCGGGCGACGTCGGCGGCCGTGGTCGCGGACAGCGGGGTACCGACCGGGCCGGAGATCCCGGCGCAGCCGACCACGGCGTCGAGGCCGCCGAAGCCACGGGCCACGGCGTCGACCGCGGCGGCCAGCGCGGGTTCGTCGGTGACGTCCGCCTGGACGATGTCGGGGCCGGGCTCGCGGTCGACGACGCCGACGCGCGCACCCTCGGCGCGGAACGCCCGGGCGCAGGCCAGCCCGATGCCGGACGCCCCGCCGGTCACCAGGACCGCCTTCCCGGCGAGATCTGTTCGCATGCGCCCATCCTCACCGCGGGCGCCCGCCGGGCGGTTGGCCGCGAGCGCAGCGTTGTTGTCCCGCGCCGCAAGGTCGATGGCGCGCGCGGCGACCGGGGCCGAGACTCATCGGGGTGAGCACGCCGCACCCCCTCGACCCGCTGACCGCCGCCGAGCTGTCCGCCGGCCGCGCGATCCTCGCCGCGGCCGGGCTGGCCGGCGCCACCATCCGGGTCCCGCAGGTCCTGCCCGTCGAACCCGCCAAGGCGGAGGTGCGCGCGGGCGGGGGTGACCGCCGGATCCGGTACACGCTCCTCGACACCACCACCGGCCGCGCCGGCGAGGCCGTCGTCTCGGTGACCGAGGGCGAGCTGGTGTCCTGGGACGACTGGGCCGAGGCCGACGGGCAGCCGTCGTACCTGTTCGAGGAGTACGCGCTGGCCGAGCAGCTGACGAAGGCGTCGGCGGAGTGGCAGGCCGCGATGGCCCGGCGCGGCCTCGCCGACCGGATCGGGCACGCCTTCTGCGCGCCGCTCGCGCCCGGCTACTTCGGGCGCGAGGACGAGGCCGGCCGCGTCATGCGGTCCCTGACCTTCCTGCGGGAAGACGCCGACGACAGCCCGTGGGCGCACCCGGTCGAAGGCCTGGTCGTGCACCTGAACCTCACCGAACAGCGCGTTCTGCGCGTCGAGGACGAGGGGGACGTCCCGGTGCCCGCCGAGAGCGGGCGGTACACCGGCGTCCCGGCGCGGACGACGCTCAAGCCGGTCGAGATCACCCAGCCCGCCGGGCCGAGCTTCACCGTCGAGGGCTCCGAGGTGCGCTGGGAGGGCTGGCGGCTGCGCGTCGGGTTCAACGCCCGCGAAGGGCTGACGCTGCACCAGGTGAGCTTCCAGGACCGGCCGGTCCTGTACCGGGCCTCCGTCCCGGAGATGGTGGTCCCGTACGGGGACGTCGCGCCCGGCCGGTTCTGGATCAGCTACTTCGACGCCGGCGAGTACCAGTTCGGCAAGAACGGCAACGACCTGCGCCTGGGCTGTGACTGCGTCGGCGTCATCCACTACTTCCCGGCCTGGGTGGCCGACGACCGCGGCGAGCCGGTCGAGATCCCGCGCGCGGTCTGCCTGCACGAGGAGGACGACGGGATCCTCTGGAAGCACACCGACCTGGCCGGGCGGCCCGAGGTCCGGCGGTCGCGGCGGCTGGTGGTGTCGTCGATCTCCACCATCGGCAACTACGACTACGGCCACTACTGGTACTTCCACCTCGACGGCTCGATCGAGTTCGAGGCGAAGGCGACCGGCATCGTCTTCTGCGGCGCCGGGACACCGGGTGCGGACCAGCCGCACGCCACCGAGCTGGCGCCCGGCCTGTTCGCGCCGGTCCACCAGCACCTGTTCTGCGCGCGCCTCGACGTCGAAGTCGACGGCGACCGCACCAGCCTGCACGAAGTCGACGTCGAAGGTGTGCCGACCGGCCCGCGCAACCCGTACGGCAACGCGTTCACCTGGAAGACCACGCCGCTGCGGACCGAACGCGAGGCGATGCGCCGGGCCGACCCGGCCCGCGCCCGCGTCTGGGAGGTCCGCAGCGCGACGCGGGTCAACCGGCTCGGCAAGCCGACCGCCTACCAGCTGGTGCCGCGGCCCTCGGCGACGCTGATGGCGCAGCCGGAGGCGACCGTGCACGCCCGCGCCACCTTCGCCACGCAGCACCTGTGGGCGACGCCGTACCGCGAGGACGAGCGGTTCCCGGCCGGCGACCGCCCCAACGCCCACCCCGGCGGCGCGGGGCTCCCGGCGTGGACGGCCGCCGACCGCGACCTCGTCGACACCGACCTCGTGCTGTGGCACGTGTTCGGCCCGACCCACGTGCCCCGCCCCGAGGACTGGCCGGTGATGCCGGTCGACCGCTCCGGGTTCCTGTTCCGGCCGTCCGGGTTCCTCGACCGCAACCCCGCGCTCGACCTGCCGGCCGGCGACCACTGCGCACATTGAGGACACGATGACGCTCTCCGACACCTCCACCTGGCTGCCGCTCGACGGCCTCGCCCCCGGCTTCGACGCCCACAAGGCGCCGGCCGTCGACGACCTGCACGGCCGCTCCTTCGTGCTGCGCGACGACGACGGACCGGTCTTCACCTGGCGCGGCACCGACGAGACGTTCCTCGTCGACGACGACCTCTACTACGTCCAGCACCACCCGTCGCCGGACGCGCGCGAGGCGGTGTCGCTCTTCCTGGACCTGCGGAACGGCCGCGCGCTGGTGGTCACCACGACGATCGGCGACCACGGCACCCCGCGCGTCACCCAGGAGTTCCGGCCCGCGACCATCGACGGCTTCGACGTCCGCGGTGAGCCGATGGCGCCGAGCACCGCCCTGATCGGGCGTCGGGTGCTGTGGGTGTACAGCCCCGAACACGCCTACGAGCACGTCTACCTCAGCCCGCATTGGTACACGTGGCAGTGCCTGGCCGGGCCCGAGCGCGGGCTCGCCGACACCGACGAGAACACCGTCTACCAGCTGCGGCCCGGCATCCACGTCTTCACCTGGCGCGAGAAGGTCATCCCGTGCGCGTCGGTCACCGTCGCGGATCACCGCAACGCCCGCGCCTTGCGCTCCCACGGTGTCCTCTTCGGACTCGACGCCACCGGGCAGCGGCCGACGCATTTCACCTTCGGCGCGCACGGGCACCTGCTGAGCGCCACCGTCCACCCGGCCGAGTTCGATCCCGCGGAGCGCTGACGATGGCCGCCGACCTGGTGCTGACGAACGCCGTCGTGTACACATTGGACACCGCGCGGCCCTGGGCGCCCTCGCTGGCCGTCACCGGCGGCAAGGTGGCCGACGACGGCATCGGCCCGGACACCGAGGTGCTCGACCTCGGCGGCGCGTTCGTCATGCCGGGGCTCGTCGACGTGCACAACCACCACGCGATGGCCGGACGGGCGGAGCTGTTCGAACTCACCTTCGGCGCGGACGCCGGGGTCGAGGACATCCTGGCCGCCGTCCGCGCGCGGGCCGCGTCCCTGGGACCGGACGAATGGCTCACCGGCGGTGCCTGGGCGTCCACTTTGGTCGCGGAGCTGTCGGTTCCGGCGGCCCGGCGGGCGCTGGACGAGGCCGCGGGCGGGCGCCCGGTGTCGCTGTCGGACGACAGCCGGCACAACCGCTGGGTGAGCAGCCGGGCCCTGGAGCTGGCCGGGATCACCGCGGCGACGCCGGACCCGCCCGGCGGGGTCGTCGTCCGCGACGGCGGCGAGCCCAGCGGGCTGCTGCTGGAGGCCGCCGGCGTGCTGGTCGAGCGCGTGATCGCCGGGCTGACCCCGCAGCAGCACCGGCGGGCGTCCCGGCGGGCGGTCGAGGTGCTGCACGGCTTCGGCGTCACCGCGTTCCAGGACGCCGGGGTCTCGACCGACATCCTGGGCGCGCTCCGTTCGCTGGACTCCGCCGGCGAGCTCGACGCCTGGGTGGTGTCGTCGTTGCTGGTCAACGACCCGATCTTCGGCTTCGACCCGGTCGGGGCGCCCCTGCTGGAGCTCGCCGGCGAGTACCGCACCGAGCACCACCGGCCGGACTTCGTGAAGATCTTCCTCGACGGCGTGCCGCCGACCCGCACGGCGGCGTTCCTGGAGCCGTACCTGCCCGACGACACCCACGGCAGCTGCTTCCACGGCGCCACGACGATGCCCCCGGCCGAACTGACCGAGTGGCTCCTCACGGCGGCAGCTGCGGGCTTCTCGGCGAAGGTCCACTGCACGGGCGACGCATCGGTGCGGCAGTTCCTGGACGCGGTCGAGAAGGTGCGCGCGGCCGGGTATGCCGACACGCGGTTCCAGGTGGCGCACGGGCAGTTCGTGCACCCGGACGACCTGCCGCGGTTCGCCGCGCTGGGCGTGGCGGCGGACATCTCGCCGTTCCTGTGGGTGCCGGGGGTCATCCCGGAGGCGATCGCGGAGGTGCTGCCGGCCGCCCGGGCGTCGCGGATGCAGCCGAACCGGACGTTGCTGGACACCGGTGCCCTGGTGGCGGGCGGCTCGGACTGGCCGGTGAGCGAGTCGCCGAACGCCTGGGAAGGCATCGCGGGCCTGGTGACGCGCGCGGACCCGCACGGACGGCGGCCCGGGGCGCTCTGGCCGGAGCAGGCGATCACCCTGGCCGAGGCGATCGAGGTGTTCACCCTGGGCGGCGCGCGGGCGTGTGGCCTGGACGACGTGACGGGCGCGCTGACACCCGGGCGGTCGGCGGACTTCGTGGTGTTGGACCGCAATCCCTTCCGGACGGCGGAGGTCGCGGAGACGCAGGTCGTGGAGACGTGGTTCGCGGGACGGCGCGTCTTCCGGCGCTGACCCCGGAGCTGTCCTCGCGCGCACTTTCTCCTACACTGGTAGAGAAACCAGTGCGGGAGGTGCCGGGTGCCCAAGATCATCGACCACGACCAGCGGCGCAGCGACATCGTCGACGTCACCTGGGACCTGATCGTGCGGGGCGGGATCGAAGCCGCCACCATGCGCGAGATCGCCGCCGCCGCCGGGTTCGCCAATGGGGCCCTCAAGCTCTACTTCCCCAGCAAGGAAGACATCATCGCGGCCACCTACGAGCGGGCCCTCGACATGATGCGCCAATACGTCGAGCTCGACGGTCTGCGGGGGCTCGCCGCGCTGCGCGAGATCTGCGTTTCGTCCATGCCGATCGACGAAGAGCGGATCACCGCCGGGCGGGTGCTGCTCATCTTCTGGCAGATGTCGCTGGGCAACCGGCGGATGCACGACAAGTACCTCGAGCACGTCCGCGAATGGCGCGGGCTGCTGCACCGCTTCGTCGCCGAGGGCCGCGAAGACGGCGACATCGTCACCGAGACCCCCGACGAGCAGATCGTCGACGAGATCGTCCTGCTCAACGCCGGCGCCAACGTGATGAGCCTGGTGGCGGGTGAGTTCTCCACGATCGACCTCCAGCACCGGCACCTGGAGTCCCTCCTGGACCGCCTCACCCGCCCCTGACCTCAGGTGAAGATCCCCCGCAGGTACGCGGCCACTTCCGCGTGCGACCGGGCGGACGCGGGCAAGCCGGTGTACAGCCCGTAGAAACCGTGGATCTGCCCGGCGTACCGGTGCAGGTCCACCGCGACCCCGGCCTCCGCCAGCCGGCGGGCGAACGCCTCCCCCTCGTCACGCAGGACGTCGTACTCCGCCGTCAGCACCAGCGCCGGTGGCAGGCCCGTGAGGTCACCGGCACGCGACGGCAGCACGTAGGGGTCGTCGAACGAAGGCGGGGCGTACTGGGCGAAGAAGAACCGCATCGCGTCGGCCGTCATGCCGTACCCCGTCGCGAAGTCCACATAGGACGCATGGCCGTCGTCGGGGTGGCCGAACACCGGGCAGATCAGCACCTGCGCCGCGATCGCCGGGCCACCCCGGTCCTTCGCCATAATCGAGACCACTGTGGACAGGTTGCCGCCGGCGCTCTCGCCGCCGACCGCGATCCGCGACGGCGAAACCGCCGGGCCCGCGCCGCCCGCCGCCAGCCATTCCAGCACCGCGTAACAGTCCGCGGGCGCCGCCGGGTACGGGTCCTCCGGGGCGAGGCGGTATTCGACGGCCGCGACCGCGACCGACGCCGCCGCGCACACCGCGCGGGAGGCGACTTCGTTCTCGTCGATCGAGCCGATCGTCCAGCCGCCGCCGTGGATCCACACGAACACCGGCACCGGGCCGGGCGCGTCCGGCAGGTACAGCCGGACGCGCAGGTCGCCGCCCGGGCCGGGCACCGGCACCTCGGTCACCGAAGCCACCGGCGCCACCGGGCCGGGCTCCGGCCGCGACGCCGCGAACGCCGCCCGCAGCTCGGCGGCCGTCATCGGGCGGGCAGGCGCGTCGGGGCTGCGGGCCAGCAGCTCCCGCACCGCGGGGTCGAGACCCATGGTCACACCGCCTCCGCGACGAGCACCCGCGGCGAACCCGGCAGCGCGAGCCGGTCCACCGGCCGCCACCCGGCCCCGGCCAGCCAGCCCCGGACGTCCCGCTCGGGGTACACGACCGTGCCGTCGATGACCAGGTACTCCCCCGCGTGCAGCGCGTCCAGCGCCCGCGGCGAGTCGTCCTCGTCCAGGAAGAAGTCCAGCAGCAGCAGCCGGGCGCCCGGTGCCGCCGCGGCCCGCGCGTGCCGCAGGATGGCCCGGTTCTCGTCGACGGAGAACCGGTGGACCACGTGGTTGACCATGACCAGGTCGAACTCGCCCTCGGGTTCGGCGTCCGGGGTCGCCGCGCCGACGACGGTCGTCCGGCCGGCGAACTCCGCGACGGCCGCGGTGACCGAGTCCACCGACCGCGGGTCGTAGACGAAGGTCGCCCGGAGGACGTCGTTGGCGCGGAGGGCCTGGAGCGCGAACTCGGCGGAAAGACCGCCCAGGTCCAGGAGGTTTTTGTACCCGCCGAAGTCAAAGTTCCGCGCCAGCATCCGCGCGTGTAGGGCGTTATACACCATGACCCCGCCGAGGAACGTCGTCCAGCGGTCGCCGGCGAGGTCGAGCTCGCCGGGCTCGCCGGTGTCGGTGGTGTGCGCGAACTGCAGCCAGTGCGCGTAGCTGATCGTCTCGAGGAAGGTCAGGAACGGCGCGAGGTCCAGACCTTCTCCGCCGAGGTACTCGGTGGTGTCGGGCGTGAGCGCGTAGCGACCGTCCACGCGGGACAGCAGGCCGTGCGCGGCGAGGGCGTCGCCGAGGATCCGGACGATCTTCTCCGGCTTGCCGGTGCGCTCGGCCAGTTCGGCCGGGCCGAGCGGGCCGGCCGCCAGCGCCGGGAACAGGCCGATCCGGTTGGCGGCGAACAGCTGCTGGGCGGCCATGTAGCCGATGGCGGTTTCCACGATCCGGTCGGGCGCGGCTGGGGTGGGCGTCACGTCGTCCTCCTTGTGTTCGACCCGGACACTCTACATGCGTAGATAAAAGAGTCCAGGGACGAATTTCTCCCGCGCAGCAACAAAAAGCCGTGATGTTTCAACTTCCTACACTCGTAGAATAAAACCATTGACACGGCCCCAGGCCAGTGTCAACATGCGTAGAACTACCCCTGCCGGTGCCCGGCAGTCCGGCCCGCCCGCTCGCGGCGGGCGCGAGGAAGGGGAATCCATGACGCTGCTCGAAATCCGGGAGCTCACCGTCGGCGTCGTCACCGACGACACCGAACGCGAACTCGTGCGGGAGCTCTCCCTGGACCTCGGGCAAGGGCGGACGCTCTGCGTGGTCGGCGAGTCCGGCAGCGGCAAGACCGTGACCGCCCTGTCGATCATCCGCCTGCTCGAATTCGTCGCCCCCGTGCGCACCCGCGGCGAAATCGCCTTCGACGGCGTGGACGTGACGAAACTGCCCGCCGACGCGATGCGTGCCTACCGCGGGCCGCGGATCGGCATGATCTTCCAGGAGGCCCTGGACTCACTGAACCCGAGCCGCCGCGTCGGCCACCAGCTGACCGAGGCCTACCGCGAACCCGGGTCGCTGCCCGGCCAGGCCGCCCGCCGCGGCAGCCCGCTGCGCAAGCGGGCCGAAGCCAAGGCGAAGCGGCTGCTGACCGAGGTCGGCCTCACCGACACCGACCGGATCCTGCGGCTGTACCCGCACCAGATGTCCGGCGGCATGCAGCAGCGCGTGATGATCGCGCTGGCCCTGATGGCCGACCCGGACCTGCTCATCGCCGACGAGCCGACCACCGCGCTCGACGTCACCACGCAGGCGGAGATCCTCACGCTCTTCGACCGCGTGCGCCGCGACCACGGCACCGCCTGCGTGTTCATCACCCACGACATGGGCGTCGCCGCGCAGGTCGCCGACCGGATCGCGGTGATGTACCGCGGCCGTCTGGTCGAAGCGGGCTCGCGCGACGAGGTCCTGATGCGGCCGAAGCACCCGTACACCCGGGCGCTGCTCGGGTGCGTGCCGCAGCTCGGCGTCGACCGCCGCGGCGGGTTCCCGGTCATCTCTTCCACGATGACCCTCGAGACGCCGGCCGCGCAACCCCAGCCGGACCACGTCCACCGGGGATCTCCGCTGACGATCAGCCGAGCGTCCAAAGTGTACGGACGAAGAGGACACCGGGTCGAAGCGGTGCGGGAGGTCTCCCTGGAAATCCCGCCCGGGGAGTTCTTCGGCCTGGTCGGCGAGTCCGGCTCCGGCAAGTCGACCCTCGGCCGGTTGGTGACGGCGCTCGAACCGCCGACTTCGGGAACCGTCACCTTCGGTTCCCATGGGATCGACTCCGCCGGGCTCACCGGGGGCGAACGGGCGTTCCGCCGCCGCGTCCAGCTCATCTTCCAGGACCCGCAGAGCTCGCTGGACCCCCGCCACACCGCCGCGCGGATCATCGCCGAGCCGCTGAAGGAACTGACCCCGCTGCGCGGCGCCGAGCTGGACCGCCGGGTCGCCGACCTGATCGACGAGGTCGGGCTGCCGAAGGACACCGCCGGGAAGCTGCCGTCGCAGCTGTCCGGCGGGCAACGGCAGCGCGTCTCCATCGCGCGGGCGATCGCCGCCGGGCCCGAGCTGATCGTCGCCGACGAGCCGACCTCGGCCCTGGACGTCTCGGTGCAGGGCCAGGTGATGAACCTGCTGCTGGACCTGCGCCGCACCCGCACGCTGAGCCTGCTGTTCATCACCCACAACCTCAGCCTCGTGCTGTCAGTGGCCGACCGCGTCGGCGTGATGTACCGCGGCGAGCTGATCGAAACCGGGACACCCGACGAAATCCGTCTCTCCCCCGAGCACGACTACACCCGTCGGCTGCTCGCCGCCAACCCCGACCTGCCCGCCCTCCCCCACACAGGATCGACGCGCCCATGAAGAGAACTCCCCTGCTCGCCGCCCTCGCCGCCGCGGCCACCCTGCTCGCCGGCTGCACGGGCAGCGCCGGAACGACCCCGGCCGCCGACGGGCCACCGGTCCGCGGCGGCAACCTCACCGTCGCCGTCCCCACCGATCCGCAGTCGCTCGACATGGTCGCCAACCCCGGCCAGGTGACCGCGCAGATCGGCAACATGATGTACGAGAAGCTGTTCGAGGTCGATCAGCACTTCGTCGCCCGGCCGATGCTCGTCGACACCTACACGATCAGCCCCGACCGCCTCGCCTACACCTTCAAGCTGCGCCAGGGTGTGACGTTCCAGGACGGCAACCCGCTGACCGCCAACGACGTCGTCGCGAGCCTGCAGCGCTGGCAGAAGAGCCACCGCACCGGGCAGCTGGTCACGCCGGACATCGCCGCCATCACCGCGCCCGACCAGGCGACGGTGGCCATCGACCTCAAGCGGCCGCGCTACCCGCTGATCGACGAGCTCGCCGGCGCGGGCACCGAGATCTACGAGGCGAAGAACCTCTCCGGCCTGCCCGCCACCGGGTTCGGCCAGGACAAGGCGATCGGCACCGGCCCGTACAAGCTGAAGAGCTGGGACATCGGCCAGCAGCTGGTGCTCCAGCGCTACGACGGCTACCGGTCGCGGTCCGAAGAGGACTGGGGCGGCCAGGCCGGCGCCAAGCACGCCTACCTCGACACCGTCACCTACAAGGTCGTCGGCGACCAGGACGCGCTGATCAACGGCCTGCAGACGGGCCAGTGGGACCACGCGATGCCGGCCAACGACCAGTACGAGCAGCTCAAGGCCAATCCGAACCTGGTGGTGCACAACCTGCCCGGCGGCAACGAGAACGTCGTCATCCCGAACTTCAACCCCGGTTCCAAGTTCGCCGACCCCCGGGCCCGCCAGGCACTGAACCTGCTGCTCGACAAGCCCGCCATCAACGCGGCGACCGGCGGCAGCAAGGACCTGACCATCGAGACGGGTGCGTTCGCCTCGCCGGACAACAAGGCGTCCTACTCGACCGCCGGTGAGTCCGTCTACCGGGAACACGACCCGGCCCGCGCGGAGCAGCTGCTCGCCGACGCCGGCGTCACCACCGGGGCGACGATCCACATCGTCACCACGAACTCCTACCCCGAGTTCGGCAAGTGGGCCGTGCTCATCCAGGACGCGCTCGGCAAGATCGGGCTGCAGACCAAGATCGACACCTTCGACTTCGCCACCATGCTCGGCACCCTCACCAAGGACCCGGGCGGCTGGGACATCACGACGCTGTTCTTCGACTCGTCGCTGACCTCGCCCGCCCAGATGCCCGCGCTGACCCTCGGCACGCTGAACGGCTCGTCGTCGCCGGAGCTCGACGGGCTGCTGGCCGAGTTCAACGCCTCGGCCACGCCCGAGCAGGCCAAGGCCGTGATCGACAAGCTCCAGGCGTTCACCTGGAAGCAGCTGTCGGTGATCACGCTGAGCCAGTCGAAGCTCTGGGCGGCCTACACTCCGCGGCTCAAGGGCTACGGCGACTTCTACCGGGTGTTCTGGAACTCCTGGCTGGCCGCATGACCGGGGTGCTGCTGCGCCGGCTGCGCGACCTGGTGATCATCCTGGTCATCGTCGGCACCATGATGTTCTTCGTCATCCGGCTGATCCCGGGCGACCCGGCCCAGGCCATCCTCGGCCCGACCGCGCGCCCGGCCGACGTTGCCGCGCTGCGCACGAGCCTGGGCCTCGACGGCTCGCTCTGGCAGCAGTACCTGAGCTGGGCCGGGCACGTGCTGCACGGCGACTTCGGCACGTCGATCACCTACCACCAGCCGGTCCTCGACGTCGTCGCCGCGCACATCGTGCCGACGCTGACATTGGCCGTGCTCTCGACGATCGTCAGCTTCGTCCTCTCGGTGGCGATCACGGCGTGGCAGGCGGTGTCGCCGCGCAACCCGGTGGCCCGCACGCTCGACCGGCTGTCCTCGCTCGGGATGGCGATGCCGGACTTCTGGATCTCGCTGGTGCTGGTGCTGGTGTTCTCGGTGACGCTGCGGTGGTTCCCGTCCAGCGGCTACCACGACCTGCTCACCGACCCGGTGGCCGCGGTGCCGGCCCTGGTGCTGCCGGTGACCGTGCTCGTCATCGGGCAGACGGCGCTGTTCGTGCTCACCCTGCGCGAGAGCGTGCTCGGCGAGCTGCCGCTCGCCTACCTGCGGACCGCCCGCGTCAAGGGCCTGCCGGAGCGGCGGGTCATGCTGAAGCACGTCCTGCCGAACGCGCTGATGCCGCTGGTGACGCAGCTGGGCAGCAACTTCGCCATGCTCGTCGGCGGCATCGTGATCATCGAGTCGATCTTCGTGGTGCCCGGCCTCGGGCACCTGCTGATGGGGGCGGTGTCCACCCGCGACTTCCCGCTCATCCAGGGCGTGACGTTGTTCGTCGCGGTGCTGTTCGTGGTGGTCAACCTGCTGGTCGACCTCTCGTACGCGCTGCTCGACCCGAAGGTGCGTGTCGCATGAGCCTCGCCGTCGCCGAACCGGCCACCTCGGTGGACGGTCCCCCGCCGGGGCGCGCGTCCCGGGCGTTCCGGCGCAACCGGACCCTCGTCGTGTGCTCGCTCCTGCTCGGCCTGATCGTGCTGGCCGTGGTCGTGCTGCCGTTCTTCCTGCCGAGTGTCAGCGCGACCGACCCGGTGCACCGCCTGCTGCCGCCTTCGGGCGCGCACCCGCTCGGCACCGACTCGTTCGGCCGGGACGTGCTGGCCCGGCTGGTGTCCGGCGGCCGCGCGTCGCTGGGGTTGTCGGCGCTGATCACGGTGTGCGCGGCCTTCTCGGGAATGCTGATCGGCCTGGTGAGCGGCTTCTACCGGGCCGCCGACGCGGTGCTGATGCGGCTGATGGACGCGTGGATGTCGTTCCCCGCGATCATCCTGGCGATGGCACTGGCCATCGCGCTGGGCGCGAGCATCTGGACCGAGCTGATCGCGCTGACGGTGATCTTCACGCCGTTCACCGCCCGGGTGATCCGCAGCCGCGTGCTCGGCATCGCCGGGCGGCAGTACATCGGCGCCGCCCGCGTGTCCGGGATGAGCCGCGGCAAGATCCTGCTGGTGCACGTGTTCCCCAACGTGCTGCCGCTGGCGCTGGTCCAGGTGGTGATCCTGGCGGCGGCCGCGATGCTCGTCGACGGCGCCATGAGCTTCCTCGGCCTCGGCATCGCCCCGCCCACGCCGACCTGGGGCAACATGATCGCCGAGGGCCGGTCGTACCTGGTCACCGCGCCGTGGCTGGTCGTCGTGCCCGGCGTGACGATCATGGCCTGCGTGCTGCTGCTCAACCTCGCCGGCTCCGCGCTGCGGATCGCCGTCGACACCCGTGCCCGGACGCTCGGCGAGCTGCAGCGCCTGCGCCGGGCTTCGTGAGAAAGGACCTCCTTGACGCTCACCTCCCTTGCCGTCCGCCGGTTCACCCCGGACGGGCCGGCCGCCGGGGCGCCGGTGCTGCTGCTGCACGGGTTCGCCTCCGACGGGCCCACCGACTGGATCAGCACGGGCTGGCCGTCGGCGCTCACCGCCGCGGGCCGTCCGGTGCTGGTGCCCGACCTGCCCGGCCACGGCTCCAGCCCGGCGCTCGCCGACGTAACGCCGAAGGCGATCGCCGGGGAACTCGCTCTCGTGGCCGGCGAAGTGTCCGAAGTGGACGTCGTCGGCTACTCGCTCGGCGCGCGGCTGGCGTGGGAGCTGCCCGCGGTGCTGCCGGTCCGGCGGCTGGTGCTGGGCGGGCTCAGCCCGCACGAGCCGTTCGGCGCGGTCGACGTCGAGGCCGCACTGGCCTTCGCCGGCGGCGGGCGGCTGCCGGCCGACCCGCTGACGGCGGCGATCGCCCGGATGATCACCGCGCCCGGCCGCGACCCGGCCGCCCTCGCCCGGTGCATCGAAGGCCTCCGGCGGGAGCCGTTCGCACCGCGGGCCGGCACGGTCACCGTGCCCACCCGGTTCGTCGCGGGCCGGGACGACCCGGTCAGCCAGGGCATCGAGACGCTGGTCCCGCTGGTGCCGGGCAGCGACCTCGTCCAGGTACCCGGCGACCACGGCGGCGCCCTGCGCGGCGCCCCCTTCCGCACCGCGGCCCTCACCTTCCTCACCACCTGATCGGCCTCAGGGGCGGCGCCTTCCGGGAAAGCGCCGCCCCTGAGCCGTCACCAGGAACCGTCGGGGGCGACCGCGTGGTCGAGGCGGAGGTGGTCGAGGGCCGCGCGGATCTCGGGCCCGTGCTCGCGGGCCAGGAGCAGCGCGCCGAGGTTGTCGGTCAGCTGTTCGGTGCGGGTCACTCCGAACAGGACGTTCGCCACCGGCTCGTACGCCAGGCAGAAGGCCAGCGCGAGCTGGGCGCGGGTGGCGCCGAAGTCCGCCGCGACGCGCCCGATTTCCGCCGACGCGGCCACGATGTCCGCCCGGATCCCGCCGACGTCCGCGCCGATCTTGCGGGCCGGTGTGGCGTTCCCCAGCAGGACACCGCCTTCGAAGACGTCGGACGCCTGCAGCGCCAGCCGCCCGCTCGCGAAGTGCTTGCGGTAGGGCTCGCCTTCGGCCATCGAGCGGCGCGCGATCGAGTACTTGAGCTGGGCGAATTCCGGCCCCGGGAGACCTTCGCGATCCGCGAACTCCAGTGCTGCGTCCAGGTCCGCGGCGAGCCAGTTGTTGACGCCCCAGCCGCCGATCCGCCCGGCCCGGATCTGCTCCGCGACCTCGGCGACGACCCGCGGGACGTCCAGCCGCTCCCGGTAGTCGCCCACCACGACCAGGTCCGCGTACTCCGTGCCGATCCGGCCCAGCGACGTCTCGAGCTGGCCGGCGAAGCCGCTGCGCGGGTAGTCCCAGAGCCAGAGTTTTCCGCACAGCACGTAGTCCTCACGCGCGATCCCGGCCTTCCGCACGACCTCGCCGAAGAGGATGTCCGTGCGCGAGTTCTCCGCGTGCGGGCCGAAGTCGTAGTGGGCGACGTCGAACAGCGTGACGCCGGCGTCGACGGCCGTCCGGAGCAGCCGGACGGCGTCGTCGAACGCCATCCGGTCCCAGGTGTTCCACGAGCCGAGGCCGAAGGCCGATCTTCCGAGCACGGGTTTTCCTTTCGCCGCAGCACATCTTTCATCTACGATTGTAGAATGAAAACACGGGTTGTGGTGGTCACGGGCGGCGCGAGCGGAATCGGCCGCGGGGTCGCCGAAGGATTTCTCGCCGCGGGCGACCGGGTGGTCCTGGCCGATGTGGACGCCCGGGCCGCGCACGACGCCGGTCGCGAAATCGGCGCCGAGCACGTCGAACTCGACATCGCGGATCCCGCGTCGGTCGAGGCGGCGGCCGCCCTGGTGGCGGACCGGTTCGGGCCGGTGGACGTGCTGGTCAACAACGCCGGGCTGGCCGGCGGCGGCGGTCCGCTGACCGGCCTGGACGTCGAGGTCTTCGACCGCTGCCTGCGGGTCAACTTCCGCGGCACGTTCCTGATGACCCGCGCGGTGGGCGCGCACATGGCCGCGGCCGGGACGCGCGGGGCGATCGTGAACATCTCCTCGATCGGTGCCCGGCAGCCGACGCCCGGGCTCGGCCACTACGAAGCCACCAAAGCCGCGGTCGACGCGCTGACCCGGTCCGCGGCGCTGGAACTGGCGCCGCACGGGATCCGCGTCAACGCGGTCGCGCCGGGACCGGTGCTGACGCCGATGACGGCGGGGTTCGCCGCAGACCCCGCCGCCCGCGCGGCTTGGGAGGCCCGGATCCCGCTGGGCCGCATCGCCGCCGTCGGCGACGTCGTCCCGGCCGTGGTGTTCCTGGCCTCGCCCGCCGCCGGGCACATCACCGGGGTGAGCCTGGCGGTGGACGGCGGCCAGCTGCTCACCTGACTATCCTTTGTGGACGATCCGGCCGCCGGTCACGGTGAGTTCGACGGCGACCGACGGCAGGTCCGCCAAGGCGACCGCCATCGGGTTCGCGGCCAGGACGCAGAAGTCGGCCACCTTGCCCGGCTCCAGGGATCCCTTCCACGCCGCGGATCCGTCCTGTGCCGCGGCTTCGCTCGTGTAGCAGCGAAGCAGCCGTTCGGTGAGCTCGGGCGTGGCACCTCGCGCACCCAGCAGCTCGCCCGCCGCCGCGAGGTGGACGCGCCAGTCGGGGGTGACGACCGGCGCGTCGCTGCTCAGCGTGAGCTGCACTCCGGCGTCGAGGACGTCCTGCAGCGGCCACGCCTTCGCGGCGACGTCCTCGCCGAGCGCCGTGGCGACCATCGGCCGCATCGCGGTGGCGATCGCGGGTTGCGTGGTCAGCCCGACACGATGGGCCGCCATCCGCCGCAGTTGCGCCGGGGTGACCAGGTCGCCGTGCACGAGGTGGTCACCGGCCCGCAGGTGCTCGAGAGCGGTCTCGATGCTGCGTTCGCCGGTGGCGTGGACGCCGACGACGAGCCCGGCTTCATGAGCCAGCGAGATCATCGCCGCCAGGTTGGCCGCGCGCCGGTCGTCGTCCGGGCCGTCGACGAGCAGGGTGCCGTGCGTGCCGTCGGCGTAGCAGTGGTGGGTCCAGGCCGTGCGCATCGGCGGGATGCCGTCCGCGAAGATCTTGACACCGGTGACGGCCAGCCACTCCGGATCCGCCGCCGGCACCGGGGTCACCAGGCCGCGCGCGAAGTCCGGCAGCGAACTGGCGCCGTCGAGGAGACCGAACAGGCGCAGCACGGTGACCCGGGCCCGCAGCCGGCCTTCGCGCTGCAGGACCGCGTACTCGTCGACGACTTCGGCCGAGAAGCAGCCGGTCTCGCCCGGACCGAGGCCGGGCTCGGTGTAGCTCGTGATGCCCAGCGCCGCGCAGACGTCGCCGGCCCGCAGGATCGCGGCCCGGCGGTCTTCCGCGGTGACCACCGGGGTTTCCTCGTGTGGCGCGCCGAGCAGCGGGTGTGGCCACCGGGCGCCGAGCCAGGTCGCGTGCAGATGGGCGTCGTTGATGCCGGGCAGCACCGTCCGGCCGGCGAGGTCCACGACTTCGGTGTCCGGTCCGATGTGGCCGGTCAGGTCGCCGCCGGCCGCGGCGATCCGGCCACCGCGCACCGCGAGACCGGTGACCGTGCCCGCGGAGCCGAAGGTGTGCACCACCCCGCCGCGGACCACCAGATCCGCCGGGTGGATCCGTTGTGCCGTCATGGTTTCCTCCCGAACCTGGACTTTTTCTTCCACGACTGTAGACTAAAAAGATGGCCCTGCCCACCACCACGGAGGCCGCCGTTCTCACCGGCCACCGCGCTCCCCTCGAACGGCGCGAGCTCCCGCTTCCCGGCGAACCGGAGCCGGGCGCCGCGCTCGTCCGGCTCACCTGCACCACGTTGTGCGGCACCGACGTCCACCTCTGGTCGGGGCGGATGAGCCTGCCCGGCATGCTCCCGATGGTGCTGGGCCACGAGATGGTCGGCGAAGTCGTCGCCACCGGCCCCGGCACCACCGACACCCTCGGCCGCGATATCCGGCCCGGCGACCGCATCGGCTGGTCGGAGTCGACGTGCGGGAAGTGCCACGGGTGCACGATCCTGCGCGAGCCGGTCGCCTGCGAGCACCGCGGCTACGGCTTCCTCCAGCGTGCCGACCGGTTCCCGTACGCTACCGGCGGCCTGGCGCGGTACTGCTACGTGACGCCCGGCGCGGCGAAGCTGCTGCTGCCGGACGACGTCCCGGATATGTGGGCGTCGATGTCGGGCTGCGCGGGCAAGACCGTGTTGCGCGCGGTCGCCCGGTCCGGCGGCATCCGTCCGAACGCGACAGTCGTCGTGCAGGGCGCGGGGGCGCTCGGCGTGTTCGCCACGGCGGTCGCCCGCCTGTGCGGTGCCGGGACGGTGATCACCGTCGGCGGTCCCGGCGAACGTCTGGCCGTGGCCGAACGGTTCGGGGCCACCGCGACCGTTGACGTCGAGTCCACTCCGGACGAACGCATCGAGCGGGTGCGCGAGCTGACCGGCGGCCGCGGCGCCGACCACGTGTTCGACTTCGCGGGCGGCCCGACGATCGGCGAGGAGGCCGTCGCCTTCGCCGCCCAGCGCGGGACGGTCGCGCTCGTCGGATCGACCGGCCCGGTGCCCGTCCCGGTACCGCTGGGCACGGTGATGGGCAAGGAACTGACGCTCGCCGGCTCCCTCAACGGCGACATCGCCGACTACCACCGCTCGGTCGGGTTCTTCCGCGCCTTCGCCGATCGGATGCCATGGGACGAGCTGTTCAGCCCGCCGGTCGGGCTGGCCGGCGCGTCCGCCGCCGTCGAGTCGATGTCCCGGCTCGGCGAGCTCAAAGCCGTCATCGACCCCCGACTTCCCTAGGAGCGTTCCCGTGCCCATCCCCCAGCGCCGCATCGGCCGCGACGGCCCGCGCACCGGCGTGCTGTCCCTCGGCTCGTGGCACACCTACGACCGGATGGACTTCCGCGAAGCGGTTTCGCTGCTGCGGACCGCCGTCGACGCCGGGATCACGCTCTTCGACGTCGGGGTGTACGGCCTGCCCGGCAGCCCGCCGGTCTTCACCGACGTCCTGTTCTCGGCCATGGTCCGGGCCGCGGGCCTGCGCCGGGACGACTACCTGCTCTCGGCCAAGCTGTGGCTGGAGGGCTACCCGGAGCACAGCCTGCGCGCCCAGCTGGAGAACGCGTTCTTCCGGGCCGGCGTTTCGCACGCCGACCTGGTGATCCTCGGCGACCTCCGGCGCGCCGACACCGACCTGCACGCCCTCGTCACCGACCTCGCCGAGTTGCACGACGCGGGGCTGATCGGGCGGTGGGGCGTCAACAACTGGTCGGCGTCGGCCATCGAGGCCGTCCACGGCTTCTCGGCCGCGGACGGCGTACCCGGTCCGGCGATCGCCCAGCTGAAGTACAGCGTGGCGCGGCGGTCCATTCCGGACGGCGAGCCGTTCGCTTCGGTCTTCGAGCTCGGAGTGTCGCTCCAGGCGTCCGACGTCTTCGAAGGCGGGGTCCTGCTCGGGAAAGGCGGCCGCCAGGTCGGCCGGGACCCCGGTGACGTCCGGCAGCGAATCGCGGACTCGGCGGCGGACCTCGCAAAGGTGGCCGAGAGCGTCGGGGCGACCCCGGCCCAGCTGTGCCTGGCGTTCACCTTCACGCACCCGGCGAACACGACGACGTTGTTCGGCGCCACGAGTGTGCGGCAGCTCGAGGACAACCTGAAGGCGGTCGCGCTGGCCGAGCGGGTGGGCGCGGCGGAACTGCGGGCGCTGGTGGAACCGTTCTGGGCGGACCGGGACGCCGTCGATCCGGAGGGGCCGTGAACCTCTCCGCCGAGACGCTCCCCGCGATCCGCGCGTCCTTCCGCAACCCCACGCCGGCGGAGGCCATCGGCGACCGGGACATCACCTGGTCGGACCACGCGCTGGACGGCGGGGTCGTGGTCACCGTGCTGCAGCCCCGGCACCCGCGGTCGGACGCCCCCGGCCTGTACAGCATCCACGGCGGCGGGATGGTGATGGACGACCGGTTCGCCGACCTGCCGCGGCTGGTGCCGTTGATCGAGGAGTTCGGGTTCGTCTGCGCCACGGTCGAGTACCGGCTCGCGCCCGAGCACCCGCACCCGGCGCCGCTCGAAGACTGCTACGCGGGCCTCGTGTGGTTCGCGTCGGCCTTCGGCTTCGAGCGGCTCGTCGTCGGGGGCGGCAGCGCCGGCGGCGGGCTCAGCGCCGGGGTGGCGCTGCTGGCCCGCGACCGCGGCGGCCCGGCACTGGCCGGGCAGCTGCTGCTGTGCCCGATGCTCGACGACCGGACGTCGGCCGACCTCCCGGACCTCGTGTGGACGAAGCAGGCCAACGACTTCGGCTGGCGCAGCCTGCTGAACGGGCAGATCTCGCCGTACGCGGCCCCCGCGCGGATGGCGGACTTGAGCGGCCTGCCGCCGGCGTTCGTCGAGGTCGGCGGGGCGGAGCTGTTCCGCGACGAGGACGTGGCCTACGCCCAGCGGCTGGCCCAAGCGGGGGTTCCCACCGAGCTGCACGTCTGGGCGGAGGCCCACCACGGCTTCGACCGGTTCGCCCCGGAGGCCGAGGTGACCCGCGCGGCGCTGGCCGCGCGGTCCTCGTGGCTGCGGCGCCTGCTCAGATCCCGATGAGGAACCGCGCGGCCTGCTCGCCGACCAGAACCGCCGGTGCGTTCGTGTTGCCCGTCGTCACGCGGGGCAACACCGACGCGTCGGCGACCACCAGGCCGTCCAGGCCGGGCACGGCCAGCCGCGGGTCCACGACCGCGTCCGGACCGGTGCCCATCCGGCAGGTGCCGACCTGGTGGTGGTACGTGATCGCCGTCCGGCGGACGTACTCGCGGACGTCGGTGCCCGGCGCCGGGTACCGCGGCCGGGCGCCCCATTCCCCCGCCAGCGCCGGCGCGCGGCCGACCTCGAGGCACTGCTCCACCGACGCCACCAGGCTCTCGAAGTCCGCCGGCGCGGACAGGGCGGCAAGATCGATCAGCACTTCGTCGTCGGGCGAAGGGCCGGACAGCTTCAGGCTTCCCCGGCTCTCCGGCGTGACCATGCCCGCCATCAGCGAGAACCCGGTCGGCGGCCCGGACATCCACGGCTCGTACATCGGCACGCTGAAGCAGATCGGCTGCGTGTCGGGCACCGCCAGGCCGTCCCGGCTGCGCCAGAACCAGTGCACCTGCGTCACCGGCCTGCCCGGCGCGGACGCGACCTCGCGGGAGGTCGAGAAGATGACCGGCGAGAGCAGGTGATCGTGCAGGTTGCGCCCCACGCCCGGCAGGTCCGCGACGACGTCGAGGCCGAGCGCGCGCAGCTCGTCCGCCGGGCCGACGCCGCTGCGGAGCAGGATCGCGGGCGAGGCCAGCGCCCCCGCGGCGAGCACCACCAGGTCCGCGGAAAGCTCCTGCAGCACGCCGTCGAGAGCAACCACCACACCGGTCACGCGCGAGCCGGAGAACCGGAGCCGGTGCACCAGCGCTCCCGTGTGGACAGTCATCCGGGCGGCCACCGGCGCCCCGTAGGCGTGCCAGGTGTTGAACCGCCGGCCACCGCGCAGGGTGATCCGCTCGACGGAAACGCCGTCCAGGTTCCCGCTGTTGTAGTCCGGGTTCAGCGCCAACCCGGCCGAGACGCAGGCGTCCATTATGGACTGCTGGACCGGGTGCAGCGGCTCGTTCGGGACGACCTCCAGGAGGTCCTTCTCGATCCGCGCGAACACCGGCTCGACGTCGGCCCAGGTCCAGCCGGGCAGGCCCCAGCCGTCGTAGTCGGCCGGGGCGCCGCGGACCCAGATCATCGCGTTGAGGGCGTGCGACCCGCCGAGCACCCGGCCGCGCGGCAGGTGCAGCCGCCGGCCGGCGGCGTGCTCCTGCGGCACCGTGTACAGGTCCCAGTCTTCGGGACCGTGCCACAGCTCCCCGGCCCGGGCGGGGTCGTGGATCGCCGGGTTGACGTCCTCGCCCCCGGCCTCCAGCAGCGTCACCGCCGCGCCCGCGTCCACCAGCCGCCGCGCCACCACCGAACCGGCCGAGCCGGCGCCCACCACGATCACGTCCATGCGGCCCAGCCTGACGCGCGGCCCGCACCCCGCACGGGATCCCTTCGCGGTCGGTCAACGGGCGTGCGGGAGCGGACAAGACCCGCGGCGGCCCGCCGCCCGATACTCGGTTCACCCCAGGCCGAGGAGGACACCGGGATGGCGACACGCCTCTGCATCGACGGACAGTGGACCGAAGCCGGTGGCGGCGCGCTCCCGACCCGCGACCCGGCCACCGGCCGGATCCTCGAAGAGGTCGGCACGGCTTCGCGGGCCGACGTCGACGCCGCCGTCGCGGCCGCGCGGCGAGCGCTTTCCGCGCCCGGGTGGGCCGGGCTGCTGCCGGTCCGGCGCGCCGCCCTGCTGTTTCGCCTCGCCGACCTCGTCGAGCAGCACCACGAAGAACTGGCCCGGCTGGAAACCCTGGACCAGGGGCAGCCGATCGCGGTGTCCCGGCAGGTGAGCGTGACCGGCGCGGCCGAGCACTTCCGGTACTTCGCGGGGTGGGTCACGAAGCTGCAGGGCACCACGAACCCGGTGTCCTTCCCGGACACGCTGCACTACACCCGCCGCGAGCCGGTCGGGGTGAACGCGCTGATCACGCCGTGGAACTTCCCGCTGATGATCCTCGCCTGGAAGCTCGCCCCCGCGCTGGCCACCGGCAACACCGTGGTGATCAAGCCCAGCGAGGTCACGCCGCTGACGAGCATCCGGCTGGTCGAGCTGGTGCACGAGGCCGGGATCCCCGCGGGCGTGGTCAACCTCGTCACCGGTGACGGCGCCGTCGGCGCTCTCCTGACCGGGCACCCGGACGTCGACCACGTCTCCTACACCGGTTCCACGGCGGTCGGGAAGCTGATCACGGCGGCGAGCGCGGCGTCCAACCTCAAGCGGCTCACCCTCGAACTCGGCGGGAAGGCCCCGAGCATCATCGCGGCCGACGCCGACATCGACGCCGCCGTCGCGGGCAACCTCGCCGGCGCGACGCTCAACACCGGCCAGGTCTGCGCCGCGTACACGCGCTTCTACGTGGACCGCAAGCGCGAGCAGGAGTTCGTCGACAAACTGGCCCGCGGCCTGGAAGGCCTGCGGCTCGGGCCCGGCACCGAGGAGACCACGCAGGTCGGGCCGCTCGTGTCCGAGAAGCACCGCGAACACGTCGACTTCCTGGTCAGCACCGGCCGCGACCAGGGAGCCGACCTGGTGACCGGCGGGAACCCGCTCGACGGCGACGGCTACTTCTACACCCCGACGCTGTTCGCCGGCGTCCGCGACGACATGGCGATCATGCGCGAGGAGATCTTCGGCCCGGTGCTGGCCGTGACGGCCTACGACGACGGCGACGAGCCCCTGGCCCGCGCCAACGACACCGAATACGGCCTGGCCGCCACGGTGTGGACCCGCGACATCCGCACGGCGCAACGCTACGCGGACGGCCTCCGGGCCGGCGCGGTGTTCGTCAACATGCCGCCGATCCCGGACATGGCGGCGCCGTGGGGCGGGTACAAGGCGTCCGGCTGGGGCCGCGAGATGGGCCCGTGGGCCCTCGACGCGTACACCGAGACCAAGTCCGTCTGGCTCCATTACGGCGGCTGAAGGGGGTTTCCCCGCGCCATAGATCGTATATTATTTGAGATACTTTCTTCCGAACCGGCAGGCAGGACCACCGATGACGCCTCTCCCGCAGCGGCCCGGCAAGATCATCGCGCTGCACCTCAACTACCGTTCCCGCGCCGCCCAGCGCGGCCGGGTACCGGAGCAGCCGTCGTACTTCCTCAAGCCCCCGACGTCCGTCGCGGCGAGCGGCACCGCCCTCGAACGGCCGGCCGGCACCGAGCTGCTGGGCTTCGAAGGCGAGATCGCGCTCGTCATCGGCCGCACGGCCCGCCGCGTCCCGCCCGACGAGGGCTGGTCGCACGTCGGCGGCGTCACCGCGGCCAACGACTTCGGCGTCTACGACCTGCGGTACGCCGACAAGGGCAGCAACCTGCGCGCCAAGGGCGGCGACGGCTTCACCCCGCTCGGGCCGGCGGTCCTGCCCGCGGCCGGCGTCGACCCGGCCGCCCTGCGGCTGCGGACCTGGCTCAACGGCGAACTCGTCCAGGAGGACACCACCGCCGACCTGCTCTTCGGCTTCGGACGGCTGGTCGCCGACCTTTCGCAGCTGATCACCCTCGAACCCGGCGACGTCGTCCTGACCGGGACGCCCGCGGGAGCGTCGGTCGCCGTGCCCGGCGACGTGGTCGAGGTGGAGGTCGACGGCGGCGGCCACACCACCGGCCGGCTCGTCACCCCGATCACCGAGGGGACCGTCCCGTTCGGGCCGTACGGTGCGCTCCCCCGCATCGACGAGCAGCAGCGCGCGGACGCGTACGGAACCGCCGAGCCGCAGTTCGAGCTGACGGCCTCCTTGAAGCAGCGGATCGAATCCGTCGGCACCGCCACGCTGTCGGCCCAGCTGCGCAAGCGCGGGTACGACGCCGTGTCGATCGACGGGCTCACCTCGACCAGGCCCGGCGCGCGGCTGACCGGTCGCGCGCGGACCCTGCGGTACCTGCCGTACCGCGAGGACCTGTTCAAAGCCCGTGGCGGCGGCTACAACGCGCAGAAGCAGGCGATCGACCGCCTCGGCCCGGGTGACGTCCTCGTCATGGAGGCCCGCGGCGAACGCGGCACCGGCACGGTCGGCGACATCCTCGCGCTGCGGGCCCAGGTCCGCGGCGCCGCCGGGATCGTCACCGACGGCGGGGTCCGCGACCTGGCCGCGGTGTCCGCTTTGGACATTCCCACCTACCACGCCGGGCCGCACCCGGCGGTGCTCGGTCGGCGGCACGTGCCGTGGGACGTCGACGTCGCCATCGCCTGCGGTGGCGCCGCGGTCCGCCCGGGCGACGTCATCGCCGGCGACGGTGACGGCGTCCTGGTCATCCCGCCGGACCTCGTCGAAGAAGTCGTCGACGCGGCGATCGAGCAGGAGCTGCAGGAGACGTTCATCGCCGAGCGGGTCGCCGACGGCGAGCGCGTCGAAGGCCTCTACCCGATGGACGAGCACTGGCGCGGGAGGTACGCGGCATGGCGCGCGAACCGGTGAACGGCACCACGATGAGCAAGTCGCGGATCGCCTACGAGTGGATCAAGGCCCGGATCGCCGACGGCACCTTCTCCCCCGGCTACCGCCTGGTCCTGGGCCAGCTCGCGCAGGAGCTCGGCGTCAGCGTGGTGCCGGTCCGCGAGGCGATCAGGCTGCTGGAGGCCGAGGGCCTGGTGACCTTCGAGCGCAACGTCGGCGCCCAGGTCGCGATGGTCGACGAAAGCGAGTACCAGCACACGATGCAGACCCTCGCCCTGGTGGAAGGCTACGCGGCCGCGCTCGCCGCACCTGTCCTCCTGCCAGACACGCTGGCGAAGGCCCGCGCGCTGAACGCCGAGCTGGCCGGCTGCCTCGGCGACTTCGAACCCGCGAAGTTCACCGGCCTCAACCGCGACTTCCACGCCGTGCTGTTCGAAGCCTGCCCCAACCCGCAGGTCCTCGACCTCGTCCGCCGCGGCTGGGACCGGCTCGGCCGGCTGCGCAGCTCGACCTTCAGCTTCGTGCCCGGCCGTGCCCGCGAGTCGGTCGCCGAGCACGAAACCATCCTCGGCCTGCTCGAACGCGGCGCGCCCGGCGCGGAGATCGAACAGGCTGTCCGCGCCCACCGGCTGGCCACCCTGGACGCCTACCTCGCCTACCGCCGCCACTGACGCACGAAGGGAAACCCATGCGATTCCGCTCCGACCCCCGGGCCATCCGCGGGTCGATCGCGCCCTTGATGACGCCGTTCACCGCCGACGGGGCCGTCGACCACGACGGCCTGAAGAACCTCGTGCGCTGGCAGCTCGCCTCGGGCACGCACGGCATCTCGATCGGCGGTTCCACCGGCGAGCCCGGCTCCCAGACGGTGGCCGAGCGCGCCGAGGCGATCCGGACGGTGGCCGCCGAGGTCGGCGACCGCGTCCCCTTCGTCCCCGGGACCGGTTCGGCGAAGCTCGACGAAACCCTGGAACTCACCGCGGCCGCGCGCGACGCCGGGATCGACGCCGCCCTGGTCATCACGCCGTACTACGCGCGGCCGACACAGGACGCCCTGTTCGTCTGGTACCGCACGGTCTGCCGCGAGTTCCCGGACCTGCCGATCATCGCGTACAACGTGCCGAGCCGGACCGCGGTCGACCTCGCACCGGAGACCGTCGCGCGGCTCTTCCGCTCGTGCGACAACTTCGCCGGGATCAAGGAGACGACGAAGGACTTCGAGCACTTCTCGCGCGTGCTGCACCTGTGCGGCCGGGACCTGGTCGTGTGGTCCGGGATCGAGCTGCTCTGCCTGCCGCTGCTGGCCCTCGGCGGCGCCGGGTTCGTCAGCGCGACGGCCAACATCGCCCCGGCCGCGTGCGCCGAGATGTACACGGCCTGGCAGGCCGGTGACCACGAGCGCGCCCGCGAACTCCACTACGGCCTGCACCCGCTGGTCGACCTGCTGTTCGTGGAAACCAATCCGGCGCCCGGGAAGTGGGTGCTCGAACAGCGCGGGCTGATCGCCTCCGGGCACGTCCGGCCGCCGCTCATCCCGCCCACCGAATCCGGCCTCGCCCGGATCACCGACCTCATGGCCGAAGGCGCGCAGTACCTCAGCCCGGTCGACGGCTTCTCTGTGGAAGGAAAGGCATGACCCACCACGTCCCGGACGGACTGCCGGGCGAGCTCAAGCACTACATCGGCGGCCGGCTCGTCGACAGCGTCTCGGGCAAGACGTTCGACGTCCTCGACCCGGTGTCGAACACCCCGTACGTGACCGCCGCGGCGGGCCAGGCCGAGGACGTCGACCGCGCGGTCGCGGCGGCCCGGGAGGCGTTCACCGGTGGGCCGTGGCCGCGGATGCTGCCGCGGGCGCGGGCGCGCGTGCTGAACAGGATCGCCGACGCCGTCGAAGCCCAGGACCGGCGGCTCGCCGAGCTGGAAACGTTCGACACCGGCCTGCCGATCACCCAGGCGCTCGGCCAGGCGCAGCGGGCGGCGGAGAACTTCCGGTTCTTCGCCGACCTCGTCGTCGCCCAGGCCGACGACACCTACCAGGTGCCCGGGCGGCAGGTGAACTACGTGCACCGCAAGCCGGTCGGCGTCGCCGGGCTGATCACGCCGTGGAACACGCCGTTCATGCTCGAGAGCTGGAAGCTCGCGCCGGCGCTGGCCTCGGGCTGCACGGTGGTGCTCAAGCCGGCCGAGTTCACGCCGCTCTCGGCGAGCCTGTGGGCGGGGATCTTCGCCGAGGCGGGGCTGCCGGACGGGGTGTTCAACCTCGTCAACGGCTTCGGCGAGGAAGCGGGTGACGCGCTGGTCAAGCACCCGGACGTGCCGCTGATCTCGTTCACCGGCGAGACCACGACCGGGCAGACGATCTACCGCAACTGCGCGGCGCACCTCAAGGGCATGTCGATGGAGCTGGGCGGCAAGTCCCCGGCGATCGTCTTCGCCGACGCCGACCTCGACGCCGCCCTCGACTCGACCCTCTTCGGCGTGTTCTCGCTGAACGGCGAACGCTGCACCGCGGGCAGCCGGATACTGGTCGAGCGGCCGATCTACGACGAGTTCTGCGCGCGGTACGCGGAACGGGCCGCGAACATCGTCGTGGGCGATCCGCACGACCCGGCCACCGAGGTCGGCGCGCTGGTGCACCCCGAGCACTACGACAAGGTGATGAGCTACGTCGAGCTGGGCAAGACCGAAGGCAGGCTGCTCGCCGGCGGCGGTCGTCCGTCCGGGTTGGACAGCGGCAACTACGTGGCACCGACGGTGTTCGCCGACGTGCCGCCGACCGCGCGGATCTTCCAGGAGGAGATCTTCGGCCCGGTCGTCGCCCTGACGCCGTTCGACACCGAGGCCGAAGCCCTCGCGCTCGCCAACGACGTCAAATACGGCCTGGCCGCGTACCTGTGGACGTCCGATCTCGCGCGGGCGCACACCTTCGCGCAGTCGGTCGAAGCCGGGATGGTCTGGCTGAACTCGCACAACGTCCGCGACCTGCGGACACCGTTCGGCGGGGTCAAGGCGTCCGGCCTCGGCCACGAAGGCGGCTACCGCTCCCTCGACTTCTACACCGATCAGCAGGCCATCCACGTCTCACTCGGGCCGGTGCACACGGCCCGGTTCGGCGCCGGGAAGGAAACCGCATGACCACCACCCCGCCGGACGTCATCCGCTGCGCGTACGCCGAACTCGTCGTCACCGACCTCGCCGCGTCGCGGGCGTTCTACGTCGACGTGCTCGGGCTCGTCGTCACCCACGAAGACGACTCCGCGTTGTACCTGAGGGCGTTCGAGGAGTACCTGCACCACTCGCTGGTGCTGCGCAAGGGCCCGGAACCCGCGCTGGGCGTGCTGGCCTACCGGGTGCGCACCCCGGCCGACCTCGAGCTGGCCGAGGCGTACTACCGCGAGCTCGGCTGCCCGGTCTCCCGGCGGCCGGCCGGCGCCACCCGCGGCATCGGCGAGGCGGTGCGCGTGCTCGACCCGCTCGGGTTCCCGGTCGAGTTCTTCCACGACGCCGAGCACGTCGAGCGGTTCACCCAGCGCTACGACGTCCACGGCGCCGGCGCCCTGTCGCGGCTGGACCACTTCAACCTCGACACCCCGGACGTCCCGGCGGCCCGGAAGTACTACGAGGGCCTGGGTTTCCGCGTCTCGGAGGACATCCAGGACGACGAGGGCACGGTGTACGCGGCCTGGATGTTCCGCAAGCCGACGGTCCACGACGTGGCCCTGACCGGCGGCGACGGCCCACGGCTGCACCACATCGCGTTCGCCTCCCACGAACGGCACCAGATCCTGCACATCTGCGACCACCTCGGCGCGCTCCGGAAGTCCGGCATGATCGAGCGCGGCCCGGGCCGCCACGGCGTGTCGAACGCGTTCTACCTCTACGTCCGCGACCCGGACGGGCACCGCATCGAGATCTACACGCACGACTACTACACCGGCGACCCGGACAACCCGGTGATCACCTGGGACGTCCACGACAACCAGCGCCGCGACTGGTGGGGCAACCCGGTGGTGCCGAGCTGGTACACCGACGCATCGCTCGTGCTCGACCTCGACGGGCGCGTCCAGCCGGTCGTCGAACGGGCCGAGCCCCGCGAAGCCGACGTCACCGTCGGCGCCGACGGGTTTTCCTTCACCGGCGGGGCGGAGTACAAGCTGGGCGAGCAGGTGTGAAACCCACCCACGGGTGCGGTGCAGGAGGTGGACGACGAACCTCAATTCGATCACCTGCTCGTGGTCGTGACGGCCGGCCGATCCCACGGCCGGGCACGGCGCGCCGGACCGTCCCGGCGGCAATCTCCGGGCGGCGGGGAGGCAGTCGCCGAAGCGTGTCGGGCGCCGATTCGGTCGCCAAGGCTGGGCGTCGAGGGCGCTGACGAAAGCGAGAGACAGGACGCATTTCCCCTGATCACGACCGCTCCGGCCTGATGCCCAGCTCGCTGGCACGTCAGCTCGTCACGGGGACCAGTGCCGCGAGCAGGGCGCGGACGCGGTGGCCGATCTGGTCGCGGATCGGGCGGACCTCGACCGGGAGGCCTGCGCGTTCGTCGAGCTGCCAGCCGAGGTGGCGCTGGCCGGGCTCCGACCCCGGCCAGCCGAGCGGCCGGCAACAGCCGCGGCGCGGTGTCCGGCGTCCGTCACCTCCTCGCCGGGCACTGGTACTCCTCTGGCGGTTGAGCGACGGCCGGCTCGCTGCGGGTGGCGACTCGGGCCCAGGCCACCACGTGATCGCCGAGAAGGGGCTCACCGGCCGGTGTTGCCGTTGCAGAGGTCCGGCAGGATCCTGGTGCGGGCGACGTCGGTGAGCATGTCGCAGAGTTGCCGGGTCGCCGTGCCGAGGTCGACGGGCCAGATGCGGAGGCCTCCGCTCGCGCTGGCCGAGGCCAACATGGTTCCCGTGTTGTTCCACGCGAGCGCGGTAACGCTCCCGGCCTCGGTCAGGGTAGCCCAGATTTGCCGGGTGGCGATGTCCCAGACAATCACCTTGCCGTCGTCGCTGCCGATGGCGAGGAAGCTCCCGGTGGGGCTGAACGACAGTGCGTGCACAGCCCCGACATGACCGCCGAAATTCACGATCTCCTGCTCACCGGTGAGGTCCCAGAGGCTGGCGTCGCCATCTGATCCAGAGACGGCGAGAAGATTTACATCGGAATTGTAGGCGAGGGCATTCGCCTTTACCTGGGAAACGTTGAAAGCTGTCTTCTGTTTGCCGGATGCAATGTCCCAGATCGTCACCGTGTGCCCGTTGGTGACGGCGATCTCCCGACCATCGGGGTTGAATGCCAGCTGGGCGGCGTTGGTGTTCAGGGTGGCGACGGTTCGGCCGGTGACGATGTCCCATACGGTCACCTGGCTGAGGTAGTAGGGACCGGTCCAGCCACTGTAGGCGACGGCAGCGAGCCGCCCGTCCGGGCTCAGTGTCAGGTTGCGACCCGGGCTGCCGGTCCGGCCGGTCAGCTCGCGTGGCGGCCCCCCGGGTGCGACATCGCTTACGACCAAATTGCCCGTGGGGAGAGCAGCGATCAGCTGCGTTCCGTCCCGGGTGAGCCGGTAGGCGGTCGCGTCGGGAGTCGCGGTGCCGACCTGCGTGCCGCCCGTGTGCGGGCTGCGGACTCGCCACCGTCGCGCCGGGGTCAGTCCGGCACCGGCACCGATGACGTCGGTGGACGAGGAATCGAACGCGACGTCGTCCAGTCTGGTGAATGCCAGGATCGGCAGCCTGGCGCTCTCCCAGATCATGGTCCCCGCCGGCCCGGCCGCGATGATCGTCCCCTCACCAGTGGCGAGTCCGGTCATCGCCTCGCCGACGAGCTTGTACGACCCCGACATGTCCTTGTTCCAGACGGTCAAGCCGTTGCTGCCGGCTACGAGGAGGTTGCCGCTCGTTCGCTCGAACGTGAGGCCGTCGACGACGCCGATGTCTTGTGCCGCGGTCACGCTACGCCGCGTGCGCATGTTCCAGAGCGCGACTCCGCCGGACGGGGCCGGGAGCGCGAGCAGTTCACCGTCAGAACTGAAGGCCAACGGCCTGGTGTGGAGCGGACTCGAGGGCAGCGTCAGCTGGACTGCGCCGCTGGCGACGTCTCGCACGACGACTTGGTCGTCGCTACCAGTGGACGCCAGTGTTCGGCCATCGGGGCCGAACGCCACCGAAGCACCCCCCTGCCCCGGGCCGGAGCCGGGGAACGTCGCCAGGAGACCGAACGTGGACTCGTCCCGGAGTTCCACTGTCCGGTTTTCGTCCACGGTCGCGATCCGGGAACCGTCGGGACTCAACGTCAAGGCGCGAATCTGTGTGCCTGTGTGCAGCGCAGTGAGGACCTTGCCGGGCGGCTCGGTGTCCCACCGGAGCAAGTAGTTGTCGGCGGTCGCAATGACCAGATACTTGCCGTCGCGGCTGAATGCGGCGGCAATCGTCGGCCCGTACCGAGGGGGCATGTTCTCCGTGGTGACCTGGAGGAAGGTGATGCGCTCGCGGCTCGGCACATCCCAAATGGCCAGAGTCTGATCGGGAGACCGCGCTACCAGCCACCGTCCATCGGGGCTGAGCGCGATCGGCGTCGCGGGGATGAGCCCGTCCGAGACCGGGTGCCCCGCCAGGTTCAGCAGGCTGTTCCGGACCTCCGCAGTCGGATAGGCCTCCATCCCCTGCAAGGCGGACCACATCGCGGCCCGCGCGTCATGAGTGGCCGCGGCGTCGGCTTGCGCGGCGAACTGGCGGGAGAGGGCGATCTGCTGTTGTTCGGTGGCGGTCTGCTGGCTGCGCCGGGCGTCCCAGGCCATCACAAGTGCGAAGACCAGCGCCACGGCGAGGCCTGCGGCGAGCCAGCGCAACTGGCGGGTCCGGCGCCCGGCCCGGCGTTGCGCGGCACGCTCGGCGTCGACACTGGCGTGCAGGAATTCCCGTTCCCGCGGCGTCATGGTGGCGTGGCGGGTTTCGGCCCATTCCCGGACGACGGCCAGCCGAGTCCCGCGGGCCAGGGCATCCGGTTCCCGGTTCGTCTCTTCCCACGCCGCGGCCGCGTCGGTGAGCTGCCGGTGGACCCGCAAGCTGTCGCGGTTCTCGGCCAGCCAGTCGCGCAGACGGGGCCATGCGTCGATCAGGGCTTCGTGCGTGAGTTCGACGGTGTCGGTGTCCAGGGTGATGAGCCGGGACGCAGACAGCCGGTTCAGGACGACCTCGACCCAGGGATCGTTGTGGTCGAGTTCGTCGCGTCGGAGCCGGCGTTTGGTGGCGCCGGTGTCCTCGCCGGGGTCGATCAGCCGCAGGAAGAGCTGCTGCGCGGTCGCCTGCTCGGCCTCGTCCAAGGACGAGTATTCGGTTTCGGCGGTGTTGGCCAACGCGCCACTGATGCCACCGGTGGCGTGGTAGCCGGACAACGCCAGTGTCGTTCCGCGGCGCCGGCGCCAGGTTTCCAGCAGCGCGTGCGACAGCAGCGGGAGGACGCCGGGCTGGGCGTGGGCCTCGGTGACCAGCTCGGTGACCAGGGCGCCTTCGACGCTGAGCCCGGCGCGGGTCGCGGGCTTGACGATGGCGTCCCGTAGTTCGGTGGCGGTCATCGGACCGAGCAGAAGCTGCGCGTCGGCGACGGCGTCGGCCAGCCCGCGGTGCTCGGCGCAGCGGGGGTAGAAATCGGCACGGACCCCGAGCACGACCTCGGTCGTGCCCGACGCGGCGGCGAGCAGGGCGTCGAGGAAGGCGGTGCGTTCGGCCGGCTCGGTGCACAGGGTGAACAGCTCCTCGAACTGGTCGACCACGACCGTGGTGCCGTCGGGCCCGGCCTGGCGCAGGAGCAGCCGGAGAGTGTCCGGTGCCGATCTCAGCTCGTCGAAGACCTGCGCTGCGGTGGTCCCGAGTAGCGGGGCGAGCTGCAGGGCGCATTCTTCCAACGGATGGCGGCCGGGGCTGAACAACACTACTGCGGAATTCGCACGACGGGACACAAAACCGGCCCGCAATAGCGAGGACTTACCGGCCCCCGACGGGCCGAACACCGCGAGGAACCGATGGTGGGCGAGTTTGCCGTCCAGCTCGTCGAGCACCCGCTCGCGGCCGAAGAACCGGTCAGCGTCCTCGACCCGGAACGCACCCAACCCGACATACGGCACGTCATCGGTCGATTCCTGCTCGCCGGGTTCGGTGTTTTCGGCGGCCAGCTCCGCGGCCAGGGCGTGCCAGGCCCTCTCCCACTCCGCGACGTCGCCATCGCAGGCCCGCACGTAGGCGAGTGTCACGGCCAGTGTCGGCAGCTTGCGGCCGCCCGCAGCATCGGACAACGTCCCCGCCGCATAGTGCGCGCGCCGCGCCAGCTCCCGGTACGTCGGACTGCCTGACTTCCGCCGTAGGTCGCGTAGACCCTGCGCGAACTGCGACAACACGTCGCCGTCCGGATCCAGTGGCTGCTCCCGTCTGGGCATACAGCTCCCCCTCCCCACCCACTACCCATTGTTCGGGCGATGGTGTTCTGAGTCCAGAGTCCGACACAGAACAACCTCACCGGGTTAGACATGGGACCGGCGACTCCACTCAGCGTAAGCAGAAGCCGCCGAACGCGTTCGTCAAGAGGCGACGCGTACTAGAGAGGCCGGCCGCAGCGCCGACAACACCGGCCCGCCTCTCCGGTAAGGAACCAACATTCGACTGGACCGACATCTGGAGGTGTACATCGTGAGTCCGCGAAATATTCGCGCCGCCTACACACGCATGATTCGACGATCGTCCATTTTACTGTTGACCGCGGCAGTCATCTTGGTCAGCACGCTGACCGGCACCGCGAGCGCAAATGCTCTCTGGGCGAGCGTCACCAACTCGCAGGGTTTGTTCTACGGATTCCCCTACTACTGCGACCACGATTGGTGGATCAGCAACCTTATCCCGCCGGATGGCCGCAATTTCGCAGCCTGCGTCAACGGCCAGTCGTTCGCCGAGATAAACTGGGCCACCGGCGCCACCGAGTACGTCATGGTCCAACGCGATCACAAGATCGTTCGCGCACAAGACGGCCGCGTCGGCTGGTCCCAACTGAAGAACGGAGTCGCCAACAGCAACACCGGCGCCGGAATTCGCGTCATTGCCCGCTCGGTTGCGTCGAACGGGCTGGTCACCGCCATCACCCTCAAGGTGTACGGCACCGACGGCATGTACTGCATCCGCGGCGATGGGCACAGCTGGAGCAACTTCTACCGCTGTTAGCGAACAGCGGTTCCTGGCGATGACCGGCTGTTCAACCGTCTCCCGCGGCGGCAGCAGCCGGTCACGTCGCCGGCACAGCGAAGACGAAATGGCTGTGAACCCGGCTCCCGTGGTAGTTATAGTGGATGTTCCAGACCGCCAGGGCTGCGGTGCTGTGGGCTTCGCTGGTCCAGTCGCGGGCATAAAGGAACTACCCGGTGACGATGCGGTCATAGCGCTCGACCTTGCTGTTGTGGCGCGGGGCGTGAGGCGTGATCCGCTGATGCCGTGCTCCGCGAAGATTTTATGCGTTGGTCTGGAGGGAGTCGTCGGACCAACGCGGGTGCCACCGTTGACCAGAAGCCGCTCGCGCCCGATCCGCCGCGCTGATCGGGCGAACGAATTCGAACACGCCGTCATGAGGCGGCAGCCCCGGCATCGGTCCAGCGTGCATCCGCATCAATCACGCGCCGCCCAGCTCCCTCCAGCGGACGAGGTCGTGGACTTACTCGCCCAGTGGATGAGTAGAAGACCCCAGACCGGCCCAGCGTCCACAAACGTTGAGATCAACAGCCTGCTGGCAAGGGCTGCGACACGAGCGATGACCATGGCCGCGAGATCCGTGGGTTAATACTGTGTCCGACGGGTGATCTCGTTCGGCTACGCCGCCCCGCTGAGCCGGTTCACTTCCGGGGCAGGCCCTGCGGATTGACCTCCGAGGCCGGCAGCGCCTCCGAAGTGAGGTTCCAGCGCTTGAGGACCTCCGCGTACCGGCCGTTCTTGATCACCGTGTCCAGGGCCTGCTGCAGGGCCTTGACCAGGCCGTCGTCCTTCTTGGTCATCGCCGCGATGTCCGCCGGGATCGTGCCGCCGCCGGAGACCGTGCCGACGATCTTGGTCTTCCCGTCGACGGCGACGTGGTAGGCCGAGGTCGGGTTCGGGCCGACGTAGGCGTCGATGCGGCCGGACTGCAGCGCCAGGTAGTAGTCCGAGGTCGCCTGGTAGTACTGGAACTTCACCGGCGCCAAGCGGGCCGCCTTGTTCTGCTGGTCCCAGCGCAGCAGGATCTGCTCCTGGTTCGTCCCGGCGCTCACGCCCACGGTGAGCCCGGCGATGTCCTTCGGCTCCTTCACCGAGACGTTCTTCTCGCTCTTCACCTCGAACGCGATGGTGTCCTTGCGGTAGGTCGCGAAATCGTACTTGTCCTTGCGCTCCTCGGTCACCGTGATGTTCGAGAACCCCGCGTCGAACTGCCGGTTCTCCACCGACAGGAACAGGTTCTCCCACGACGAGGCCTGCAGGTCGAGCTTGAGGCCGAGGACGTCGGCGACCAGCTGCGCGAGGTCGGGCTCGACCCCGATGACCGTCTTGTCGTCGTCCGCGCGGAACGACAGCGGCGGGGTGCCGTTACCCGTGGTCCCGACGACCAGGGTGCCGCGGTTGCGGATGTCGGCGGGAACGAGCGCGGCGATCGCGTCGGCCTTCTGCGCCCGGACGCGGTTCTGGTTCGCGGTGATGTTGACCCCACCGGGCTGATCGGCGACGGGCGCGGTCGCGGCCTCGGGGTTGCCGCACGCGGCGAGCACGAACACCGAAGCGAGCAAAAGTGTTCTCGACTTCATGACTCTCCTCAAAGGACTTTGTCGACGAAGGCCCGGGTGCGGGCGTGACGGGGGTTGTCGAGGACGTCGGCGGGCGGGCCCTGTTCGACCACGCGGCCTTCGTCGAGGAACACGACGGTGTCGGCGACTTCGCGCGCGAAGCCCAGTTCGTGGGTCACGACGACCATGGTCGTTCCGGTCCGCGCCAGGTCGCGGATGACCGCGAGGACCTCCCCGACCAGCTCGGGGTCGAGGGCCGAGGTGGGTTCGTCGAACAGCAGGACGTCCGGTTCGAGGGCCAGCGCCCGCACGATCGCGACCCGCTGCTGCTGTCCGCCCGACAGCCGCCGGGGGTACTGGTCCGCCTTGTCCGCGAGCCCGACCCGGTCCAGCAGCTCGCGCGCCTCGGCCTCGGCTTCGGCGCGCGGACGGCGTTGCGCGGAAACCGGCGCCTCGACGACGTTCTCCAGCACGGTCAGGTGCCCGAACAGGTTGAAGTTCTGGAACACGAACCCGATCTTCGTGCGCTGCTTGAGGATCTCGCGTTCCTTGAGCTCGTGCAGCCGGTTCCCGGACCGGCGGTAGCCCATCAGCTCGCCGCCGACGCTGATGAAGCCGCGATCGGCGCGTTCGAGGTGGTTGATCAACCGCAGCAGCGTGGACTTGCCGGACCCCGACGGGCCCAAGAGGACGGTCACCTCCCCTTGGCGCACCTGGAGGTCGACCCCGTCGAGGACGGTCAGGTCGCCGAAGCTTTTGTGAACGCCCCGAACGTCCACCATGTAGTCCGTGCTCACGCCCGCCTCCAAGCCGCGCGCAGGCGCTGCAGCGGCGTCGGCGGCAGCGTCCGCTGGGTGCCGCGGCCGAAGTGGCGTTCGACGGAGAACTGCGCGACCGACAGGACGGTGGTCAGCGCGAGGTACCACGCGGTGGCCACGAGCAGCAGCGGGATCACGCGGCCACTCCGCGTGTAGATCACCTGGACCTGGTAGAACAACTCCGGCAAGGCCATCACATAGACCTGCGACGTCGCCTTCAGCAGGCCGATGATCTCGTTGGCCGCGGTCGGCACGATGGTGCGCATCGCCTGTGGCAGCACGATCCGGCGGAACTGCCGCCCGGCCGGGATACCCAGGGCCGCGGCCGCCTCCCGCTGCCCCGCGTCCACCGACAGGAAGCCGGCGCGCACGATCTCCGCGGCATAGGCGCCCTGGTGCAACGCGAGTCCGAGGCCGGCGGCGAGGAACGGCGGGATCAGGCTCATCGTCCCCACCGAAACGAAGGAGGGGCCGAACGGGATGCCGAACGAGACCTCGTTGTAGAGGATGGCGAGGTTGTACCAGAACAGCAGCTGCAGGATGAGCGGGACCGATCGGAAGATCCACGTGTAGGTCCAGCTGACCGCCCGCAGCAGTGGATTGCGGGAGATGCGCATCAACGCCAGCACGGTCCCGAGGAGGAATCCGGCCACGACACCGAACAGCGTCAGTTCCAGGGTCAGCGCGACGGCTTCCAGGATCGACTTCTGGAAGACGAACCGGGTGAACGTCGGCCAGTCGAACGCCTTGTTGGTGATCAGCGCATGACCGGCCATCGCGACGAGAACCGCCACGACGGCGGCGGCGATCCAGGTCAGCGGATGGCGTGCGGGAACGATCCTGAGCGTTTCTTCCGGTGCCGCGGCGGAGGCAGGTCGCGTTCGGAGATCGCTGGTCATCTCGCCCCCACCGCGGTGGGAAGCGCTTTCGAGAACGCCAACCGCGTCACCGGGACGGCGTCGACGTCGAAGTGCGGGGTGTAGCCGGTGGCCAGGTAGAGCCCACGCGCCTCGGGCTGGTTCGGACCGGTGGTCAGGAAGATCCGGGTGTACCCGCGGCGGCCGGCTTCGGCCTCCAGCTCGGCGACGACGCGGCGGCCGAGGCCGTGACCGCGGTGCGCGCGATGGGTCCAGATCCGCTTGAGTTCAGCGGTTTCCTCGTCGTAGCGCTGAAACGCCCCGCCTGCGACGGTGACTTCGCCTGCCAGGAGCAGCAACAGTCCACCGTGTGGCGGAGCGAACCGCTCGGGTGGGTACTCACGGAGTTCGAAGTGGACGTCGTTGAGCACGCGGTGGTAGCGCGCGGAATACTCGCGGGCCAGGTCGGCGAGTAACGGCCGGACCCGCGGATCAGACTGGGCGACCCAGACGGATTCGGGCATGGGGGTACCTGTTCCGGAAAAGGAAAGGGAAGAAAAGCGCGGGCGCTTTCCGCTTGCTCCCACGAACCTTAGGAAGCACGCCGAGCCCGGTCAACGAGCCGTCCGCGGATTCCAGATCCTGGACGACGGGCCCCGACGATTCGCCGGCGGCGCTGCCTCAGCGCAGCTGCCGCCAGGCTTCGCGACGGCGGCGCTGGGCTTCCGGGTCGGCGACCGGTGCCGCCGACAGCAACCGCCGCGTGTACGGGTGCGCCGGCGCGGTCAGGACGTCCTTGGCCGGGCCCTGCTCGACCACGTGCCCGCGGTGCATCACCGCGACCCGGTCGGCGAGCTGCTCGATCACCGCGAGGTCGTGGCTGATGAACAGGCACGCGAAGCCGAACTCGTGCCGGAGGTCGCGCAAGAGGTCGAGGATGCGGGCCTGGATGGTCACGTCGAGCCCGCGCTGCAGGAGATCCCGGTCACAGCGTGGCTTGCTCGATGTCCGCGGCCGCATCGACGGCCGTGCGGCCGTGCACCGCCGGGCGGCCACCGTACGGGTCGGCGTCCGTCCACAGTGCCGTCGGCGCCGCCGCGCGGACGACCGGCACGACCTCCGAGGCGAACCGTTCGAGCATGTCCAGCTGCTGCTCGTGCGGGATCATGGTGGGCAGGCTGAACGACTGCAGGTCGTGTCCGTAGGCTTCGTGCCACCACAGGATCTTCTCGGCGATCTGCTGCGGACTGCCGACCAGGACCGGCCCGCGCTCGATGGCGTCCTCGACGGTCGGGAACTCCATCGGGTTCCCCGGTGTGTGGTTTCCCGGCTGGTTGAAGTACTCGACGATCTTCTCATAGGTCGGGCCGAAGGCTTCCCGGGCTTCTTGCGTGGTGTCCGCCAGGTAGAGGAAACCGGCACCCGCACCGACGAACGCGAACCGCGGGTCGTGGCCGTGCTCGGCGTAGTGCTTGCGGTAGTGCTCGATCAGCACCGTGTACCTCTCCCGCGGCTGGAGGGCGTTGGCCGAGAA
Source organism: Amycolatopsis sp. 505 (assembly GCF_031625235.1). NCBI lineage: Bacteria > Bacillati > Actinomycetota > Actinomycetes > Pseudonocardiales > Pseudonocardiaceae > Amycolatopsis > Amycolatopsis sp. 505. Next base: position 440,225 of record NZ_JACKQP010000005.1, on the reverse strand, counting down.
CAGCGGGTCGCCCCACTTCGCCGCCAGTTCCGCCGACGTCACGGTGGTCGCCGACCCGTGCCACACCCGCGGCGCGCCGGCGAACGGCCGCGGCAGGCTGGTCACGGCGTCCAGCGGGCCGCGGAACCGCCCCGACCAGGTGACGTCCTCCTCGCGCCAGAGCCGGCGCAGCAGCTCGTACTTCTCGGCGAGCGCGTCCCACTGGTCACCGTTCCCGATGCCGAACATCGGCAGCTGACGCAGCTCGTTGCCCTTGCCGATCACCAGCTCCAGCCGCCCGCGGGACAACTGGTCGACCGTCGCGTAGTCCTCGGCCACCCGCAACGGGTCGTGGATCGACAGCACCGAAACCCCGGTCTGGATCCGCACCCGGCTCGTCGTCGCCGCGATGGCGCCCAGCAGCACGGTGACGCCGCTGCTCAGGAAGTGCCCCGCGTGCCGTTCGCCGAGCGCGACCGCGTCGAACCCGAACTCCTCCGCGTAACGCGCCGACGTCACCGCCTGGGCGAAGCGCTCGTCGACGCGGACCCGGCGACCGGTCACCGGATTCGTCAGGTGGGGCAGGATGTCCAGGACCTGGAATCTCATCACGCGGCTCCGTCCGCTCCGGGCAAACACCGTCATCGTGCCGCCGGCGATCCGTGGGCCGTCAAGTCGTTCCACCCGCCGGGCGTCCTTCCCGCCGCGGCAGCCGCGGCCCACAATCGCCCCCATGACGACCCAGCCCGCACCCCGCGCGAACTCCGAGGTGGTCCACCTGGACATCCGGATCGACCTCACCGGGCGAGCCGCCGACGCCGCTCTCGTCGCCACCCGGCTGACCACCGCGTTCGACGGACTGGCGAGCGTCGACGTCACCACCGCCCGTCCTCGGCGCGCCGCCCACCTCACCCTGGTCTCGGACCCGCTGCTGCGCATCGAGACCGAGTCCCGCCGCGCGGTCCTGCTGGGGAGCCCGCTCACCCTGACCCGGCTGGAATTCGATCTCCTGCGGTTCCTCCGCGCACACCCCGACCGGGTCTTCACCCGCGCCGCGTTGAAATCCGCGCTCTGGCCCCAGCCGCACGGCGGCGACCGGACGGTCGACGTCCACGTCCGCAAGCTCCGGGCCAAACTGGAACCCCACCTGGATCCGATCACCACGATCCGCGGCGTCGGCTACCGCTTCGAAGGGTCAGCCCCGGTAGCCCTGCTCTGAGCCGCTGTCGAACAGGAGAACGCTCGTGGCTGACGTCCCTTGTCAGTGGCCAGTGCAGGCACTCCACGGGAGCGATCGGACAGGGCCCGGCGTCAGTCACCGAAAGCCGCCCGGTGGGCCGACGCGCAGCCGGACGGCAGCTCGGCCGGGACGACGACGCTGCCGGTGATCGTCGTGCGGGGCGCGAGCGGGATCGCGCGCACGCGGGTCGAGCGGAGCTCCGCCACCTGGTCGGCCGTCAGCACCGTCCAGCTGCGCGGGTCGGAGCCGACCTCGACGATCGTGCCGGCGACCGTGGCCGCCCGGACCGGGGTGCCGGTCTCCTGAAGCGCGGCGATCACGGAGGGGTCGTGTTCCCGGGACGTCCGAAAGGGACCGTCGGCCAGTTCCGCCACGCCGACGGCCGCGCGACCTGCGGCGGCGTGCCGCGCGGACACGATCGCGAACAGCGACTCGGTCCACGTCGGCAGCACCTGCAGGCCGGGTGCCGCCCGCACCCCCCGCGCGAGCGCCAGGTCGAGCTCTCCCTGCCGGAGGGCGTTCAAGCGCGTGGGCAGCGGCAGGTCGACGAGCACGACGTCGAACGCCGGGGCCTGCTCGCGCAACGCGTCGATCCCGCGTTCCAGGCGGGCGGTGAACTGGCCGGTGCCGGTGCCGATACGCATCACCCCCGCCTGCGGGCTCGCCGCGCCCCGGACCCGGTCGGCGGCGGCCAGCGCCTCGCGCGCCGCACCGAGCACCCGCAAGCCGGCCGCCGTGAGCCGGACCCGGCGCGGTGAGCGGTCGAAGAGCCGAACCCCCAGCTCGCGTTCGAGCTGGGCGATCTGCCTGCTGACCGCGGGCTGGGCGATGTGCAGCCGGTCGGCGGCCCGGCCGAAGTGCAGCTCGTCGGCGACCGTGACGAAGTAGCGCAATGCCCGTAGTTCCACCGGTCCTCCCTGCGACGATGCCGCCAGGTTATCGCTGCACGGCCGCTTCGGTGCTGGTTCGCCGTGGGCCGTCGTGCTGGAGTCAGGGCATGAACCTTGATCTCGGCCTGCTCGGCGCCCACCTGCGCGAGCACGAAGTCACTCCGGGAAGCGCGGCGGAAATCGAACGGGCCGGCTACGGCACGCTCTGGCTGGACGCCTCACCGCCGGCCGACCTCGCCCTCGCCGAGCAGCTGCTCGATGCGACCACCCGGCTGGCCGTCGGAACGAGCGTGGTGAACGTCTGGACGGCGGACGCGGACACCGTCGCCGCCTCCTACCACCGGATCGAAGCCAGGCACCCCGGCCGGTTCCTGCTCGGCGTCGGGATCGGGCACCGCGAAGTCCACACCGAATGGGCCTCACCGTACGACACGCTGGTGTCCTATGTCGACCGGCTCGACCAGGCGGGCATCCCGGCCGACCGGGTCGTGGTGGCCGCGCTCGGGCCGAGGATGCTGCGTCTGGCCCGCGACCGCACCGCCGGCACCATCCCCTGCATGACGACGCCCGAGCACACCCGGCGGGCGCGTTCCCTCATCGGCGCGGGCAAATTGCTGCTGCCCGGGCAGTTCGCGCTGATCGAGCCGGACGCCGAGCGGGCGCGCGCGATCGCCCGCTCCGCGCCACCCGGGACCGCGCTGGGGGTCGCCAACTACGCGAACAACCTCCGGCGGCTCGGATACAGCGATGACGATCTCGCCGACGCGGGCAGCGATCGCCTCATCGACGCGCTCGTCGCCCACGGCGACCCCGCCGCCGTCGCGACCAGCCTCCTGGCCCACCGCGAAGCCGGCGCCGACCAGGTCGGCGTCTACCCGCTCGGCAACGACCCGGTCGCCACCCTGCTCGCGGTCGCCGAGGCGGTGCGGGCCGTCGAATCCCGCTGACGTGCCGGAGGATCAGTTCGACGCATCCGGTCGCGGTCACGGCGGATCGGGCCGCCGCACGGCCCTGCACGGGAGCCCGAGGTCACGCGAGGATGGACCGGCCCAATCCGGTCAGCACGGTGTCGTCTTGGAGGTGTGGACGCGGCTGCACGGCACGTCGCGGTAGTGCCGCTGCAGCGGGTCGGCCCGCGTCAACCCGGGATTGCCGGCGAGCGCGACGGCCTGTTCCACGGCCTCGACGAGCAAGCGCGTCGCGAGCACCTTCCCCACCCCGGCGTGCGCCGCCGCGGCCGGGTCGCCCTCGCCGGCCCGGCGGGCGAGCCCGAACCGGATCTCCTCCACTCCAGTGATCCGCGCGGCAATCGCCCCGGCCCCGGTCTGGAACCTCGGCAGGGTGGCCAGCGGCTTCTGGCGCGCTGCTCATCCGCGTCGAGGAGGTGGCCGCTGCCGGCCCGCGGCCAGGTCGGCGGAGGACCGCGACTGCTTGGTGGAAGATGCATCGCCGCTGGAGAAACCGGACGTGATCAATCACCACGTGCTCCGCGGCCGGACCGGCCATCGTCCCGCCCGAATCGGTCAGCTCGTCAGGCTTCGGTGACGTTGAGCGGCCGGTTGTTCCGTCGCAGCAGGAACGCGGTCAGGACGCCGGCGATGGCAGACGCGATACCGAGGACGGCGAGGGCGCCTTGGAGTCCGCCGGTGGCGGTGCCGATCGCGGCGAGCGCGATCGGGGAGGCGAACTCGCCGAGGAACAACGTGCTGGTCCACAGGCCGGTGCCGCGGCCTCGCCGGTCGAAGGTGAGCCGGTTGACCGCCCAGCTCAGCAGGGTGGGCAGCAGCATGCCGGTGCCGAAGCCGGTGAAGACCGAGCCGACGGTGATGACGACCGGCGAGGCGGTGGCGAACACGATGAGGAGGCCCACCGCGGAGAGGCCGAACTCGACGGGCAGCAGGGCCCGGGGCGTCTTGCCGGACAGACGGCCGAACGTGATCGCGCCGGCGGCGGTCGCCAGGGACATGATCGCGGAGATCGCGCCGATGGTTCCGGTGGCGGTCACGCCCACGCCGGCGAGCACAAAGGACAGTTCGACGATCAGCGCGTAGAACACGACGCCGCCGAACAGGGTGACGAGGCAGGGCGCGGCCAGCTGCCGCCAGGGCAGCTTCGCCAGGTGCCTGCTCGGCTCGCCGTGCGGCGCCGGCTGCCACAGTTTGAGCGCCATGGGGATCGCCAGCGGGGCGGCGACGGCGTACAGCCAGAACGGCGTGCGCCAGCCCGACGCGCCGAGCACCCCGCCGAGAGCCAGGAACACGGTGGCCGATAAGGTGGCGACCAGGGTCTGCAGGCTCAGGTACCGCGCCCGGCGCGCGCCGGACCAGTAGTCGCCGATGAGGGTGGTGCAGCAGGTCATGATCGCGCCCTCGCACAGCCCGACGAGCACCCGGCTGGCGAGGATCGCGCCGAGCGAGTCCAGGTAGAGCGGAGCTGTCCCGAACCCGGCGTAGGCGAGCATGGCCAGCAGCAGCAACCGTTTCCGGTCGATCCGGTCGGCGACGATGCCGGCGAACGGCGCGGTCAGCCCGATCAGCAACGCCGGTGCGGTCAGCACGATCGGGACGAGGACGTCCGCGCCGGGCGTGCCCGCGAACGCCCGGGACAGCTGCGGCAGGACGGGCGCGATGAGGACGGCGCCGAGAACCGACAGGCAGCTGCCCGCGAGCAGCAGGAGAAGCTGGACTCCCCCGGCGGTCGGTCCTCGGCCGGTGACAGAGGCGGCTGGTGACCGGTTCACGGCTGGGCTTTCGGGCATTTCGGCACCTGAGTTCCGTCGTTGGTTCAGGGAAGGTGCCGAAAGCATGAATTCCGCGGCGGGGAAGCGGAAATCACTTCTGGCGAACCGCGGTATCAGCCCGGTGGATGCTCGGTGACGCCGGCGGCGATCCGCGTCAGCAGTTCGCGGAGGTACTGGTGTTCCGGATCGTGTTCGTACATCGGGTGCCACCAGGCCGCCTCGACCAGCGGACCGGCTTCGAACGGACAGGCCACGGCTCGCACGTTCGCGTCGGCCGGGATGCGCTCGGCGAGCCGCCGCTGCAGCAGCGCCACGCGGCCGGTCCCGGCGACGAGGCCCGGGACGGTCAGGAAGTTCTCCGTGACCACCCGGACGTGCGGTTCGATGCCGAGCATCCGCATCTGCCGCACGACCGGGGTCGACGCGGTCGGGCTGTGGTAGGTGACCACCCACGGCATGGTCCGCAGCTGTTCCACCGTCAGCCCGCCCGCCACCGCGGGGTGCCCGGCGTCGACCAGGCAGACCCAGTCGTCGCGGTGGAGGTCCTGGTGCGGCAGGCCCTCGAGGAAGCCGTGTGGCAGGACCAGCAGGTCGATGCCGGTGAGGACTTGGCGGGCGTTGTCGACGACGGCCGGGGTGTTGGCGACGAACCGCACGCGGGCGCCGGGTGCCTCCTGGGCCAGGGCGGCGGCCAGCGGGGAGCCGAGGACCGCGACGCCGTAGTCGGTCATGGCGAGGGAGAACTCCCGGGCGGTCGTCGCCGGGTCGAAGTCCGGCTCGGCGGCGAAGACGCGCTCGACGCCGTTCACCGCCGTTTGCACGCGGCCGCGCAGCTGGACGGCCAGCGGGGTGAGGCGGAACTGATTGCCGTGGCGGGCCAGCAGGTCGTCGCCGAAGTGCCGGCGCAGTCTCGCCAGCTGCGCGGAGACCGCGGGCTGGCTGAGCCCGACCTGCTGGGCGGCCCGGCTCACGCTGCGGTGTTCGAGCAACGCGTCGAGCGTCACCAGCAGATTCAAGTCCAGGCTCGCGAGGTTCACGACCTGAGGTTATCCATCAGATCGATACTCCGCATTAGCTATTTCGTCTTCCCTGATGCGGTGGCGTGCCACACCGTGAACGGCATGGACCGCACCGATCCCGAAGCCGCGATCGCCGCCGCCGCGAAGCGCTGTTCGAACTGGGGCCGTTGGGGCGCCGACGATGTCCTCGGCACCCTGAACTTCCTCGACGAAGCCAAGCGCCGCGAAGGTGCGGCCCTGGTCCGGCGGGGCGCGAGCTTCTCCCTGTCGCAGCGGTTCGAGGCGGATGGCCCGCAGAAGGGCTGGCGGCGCCGGACCAACCCGGTGCACACCATGCTGGACACCGGCCTGGAGGCCGAGCGCGGCACCCAGGGCTTTCCGCACGGCATCGGCGGCGCCGACGACGTGGTGTTCATGCCGCTGCAGGCGTCGACGCAGTGGGACGGGCTCGGGCACATCTTCGACCACGGCGTGGCGTGGAACGGCCGCCGGGCCGGGGACGTCGTGACCAGCGAAGGGGACCGCGTCACCGGGATCGAGACCGTGTCGGGCCGGATCGCCGGGCGCGGCGTCCTGCTCGACGTCGGCCGCGCGCTGGGCACGGACGGCGAACTGCCGGACGGGTTCGCGATCACCGTCGAGCACCTCGAAGAAACGATGGCCGCGCACGGGGAAACCGCGCGCGTCGGCCGGGGCGATCTGCTCCTGGTGCGGACCGGGCGGCTCGCCCGCGCGCGGCGTGCAGGCTGGGGCGACTACGCGGGCGGGCCCGCGCCCGGGCTGTCGTTCACCACCGCGGCGTGGCTCCACGACACCGAAATCGCCGCGATCGCGACCGACACGTGGGGGTTCGAGGTCCGGCCCAACGAGTTCGACGACGCGTTCCAGCCGCTGCACCAGGTCGCCATTCCGCACATCGGGCTCTTCCTCGGCGAGATGTGGGACCTCGACGCCCTGGCCGCGGACTGCGCCGCCGACGGCCGGTACGAGTTCTGGCTGACCGCCGACCCGCTGCCGGTGACCGGGGCGGTCGGCGCGCCGGTCGCGCCCGTCGCCGTCAAGTAACCGCCGGACCGACGAAGGAGTCCCATGCCCGCCGCGCACACCGTCCTCGTCGTCGGCAGTGGCCTCGCCGGCACCGCCGCCGCGATCCACCTCGCCGATCACGGCGTCGCGGTCGACCTCGTCGAGATCATGCCGGACGCAACGTCAGTAGGCTCCGGCATCACCTTGCAGGGCAACGCCTTGCGCGAGCTGCGCAAGCTCGGCGTCTGGGAGGCCGTGCGGGAGCGGGGGTACGGCTTCGACAGCCTCGGGCTGCGCGCTCCGGACGGTACCCTGCTCGCGGAATTCCCCGACGCGCGCACCGGCGGTCCGGACCTCCCGGCCACGGTCGGGATGTCGCGGCCGGACTTGGCCCGGATCCTGCACGAGCGCGCCGTCGCCGCGGGGGTGAAGGTGCGCTTCGGCCGCACGGTCACCGCACTCGACCGGGACGGCGGCGTCACGTTCTCCGACGGCACCACCGCGAGCTACGACCTCGTGGTGGGCGCGGACGGGATCCGCTCGGCGGTCCGCCGGCTGCTGGGCATCGCGCTGGAGACCCGGCCGACCGGCATGGGCATCTGGCGCGCGTTCGGCCCCCGGCCGGCGTCGGTCACCCGGACGGACCTCTACTACGGCGGGGAGTCCTACATCGCCGGGTACTGCCCGACCGGCGAGGACACCTTGTACGCCTACGTCGTCGAAGACGCCCAGGACCGCAGCGGCCTGTCGCCGTCGGAGCGGCTCGCGACCATGCGAAAGCTCGCGGCCGCCTACCACGGCCCGTGGGATGACATCCGGGCCACGCTGACCGACCCGGCCCGGGTGAACTACACGTGGTTCGAGACCCACGTTCTGCCGGCGCCGTGGCACCGCGGTCGTGTGGTGCTCATCGGCGACGCCGCGCACTCCTGCCCGCCGACCCTCGCCCAGGGCGGCGCCCAGGCCCTCGAAGACGCGGCCGTGCTGACCGAGCTGCTGCTCGCCGCGGACACCCTCGACGACACCGTCTGGACCGCGTTCACCGCCCGCCGCCACGCCCGCGCGGCAGCGGTCGTCGAGGCGTCCGTCCAGCTCGGACAGTGGCTGCTGGATCGCGAGCAAGGGGACGTCCCGGGCTTGATGGCTCGAATCGCCACCCTCGTCACCCAGCCCGCCTGAACCCCCGGAGGAGAACGAGATGATCACCCACCTGCGGCACGTCGACCTCGCCGTGCCGGACCTGGCCCGCCAGCAGGACTTCTACACCGGCGCCTGGGGCCTGAAGACCGAGCACACCGACACCGGCGTCGCGTTCCTCGCCGCGGAAGGCTCGCCCGAGCAGTACGTGGTGCGGCTGCGCCAGGCCGGCGACAAGCGGATCGACCTGATCGCCTTCGGCGTCGCCACACCGTCCGATGTGGACACGCTCGCCGCCCGCCTGGCCACCACGGGCGTGACCCTGGTCCACGAGCCCCGGACACTGCACACCCCGGGCGGCGGCTACGGGTTCCGGTTCTTCGACAACGAGGGCCGCACCATCGAGATCAGCGCCGACGTCGCCGTCCGGGACCACCGGCGGATCGAGGCGGGCGAGTCGGTCCCGGTCCGCCTGTCCCACGTCGTGATCAACTCGACGAACCCGGAGGCCACCCGGGCGTTCTACGAGAAGCACCTCGGGTTCCGGCTCTCGGACATCCTCATGCACCCGCGCATGGGCGAGATGATGTGGTTCCTGCGGGTGAACTCCTGGCACCACAGCATGGCCATCGCCCGCTGCCCGCACCCGTCGCTGCACCACGTGTCGTTCGAGATGCGCGGGCTGGACGAGTACATGCGCGGCACCGGACGGCTCCTGCGCGCGGGCGTCGAGAAGATCTGGGGCCCCGGACGGCACCTGGCCGGCAACAACACCTTCAGCTACTTCCTCGACCCGCACGGCAACACGGTGGAATACACCACCGAGCTGGAGCTGGTCGACGAGGACACCTGGCACCCGCACCTCTACGACTTCAGCGACCCCGAGGTGTCCGACCAGTGGGGCACGGCGAACGCGATGAACGAGTTCGTCGCCCAGCGGTCCTTCAACGACCCCGACAAGGGCCTGTTCGTCGCCCCGCCGCTGTGAAAGGGATCCGATGAAGTTCGCGACCGTCGAGGAACCCGGCGGCGCCGTCCGCTGCGGCGTCGTCGAAGGCGACAGGCTGCTGCGCCTGCCGGCCGGGACAACCGCGCTGGACCTGATCCGCTCCGGCGCGCTCCACGAGGCAGGCGCGCAGGCCCGCGCCACGGGTGACGCGGTGCCGCTGGCCGGACGGCGGCTCCTCCCACCGCTGGAGCCGCCGTCCGTGCGGGACTTCGTGGCGTTCGAGGAGCACGTCGAAGGCATGGTCGCGCCGGGTTCCGTGCCGCCGGAGTGGTACGAAGCGCCGACGTTCTACTTCACGAACCCGGGTGCGCTCGTCGGCGCGCACGACGACGTGCCCATCCCGCCCGGGTCGCGGCTGTTCGACTTCGAACTGGAGGTCGCCGCCGTGCTGGGCCCCGACGGGATCTGCGGCTACACGATCCTCAACGACTGGTCCGCCCGCGACCTCCAGCGCCGCGAGATGAAGGTCAACCTCGGCCCGGCCAAGGGCAAGGACTCGGCCACGACACTCGGCCCCTGGCTCGTCACGGCCGACGAGCTCGAGCCGTACCGCGACGCGGACGGCTTCCTGGCGCTGGACATGCGAGTGGCGGTCAACGGCGTCGAAGTGGGCCAGGACCTCTTGTCCAACATGGGCTGGCCGTTCGAGGAACTGGCCGCCTACGCGGGCCGGGGCACGCGGCTGCGGGCGGGTGACGTCCTGGGCTCGGGAACCTGCGGCAACGGCGGCTGCCTGGCGGAGCTGTGGGGCCGCGGTGGCCCGCAGGAGCCCCTGCGGGCGGGTGACGTCGTGGAGATGACGGTCGAAGGCATCGGGACGATCCGCAACACCGTCGTGGCCGGCGTCGACCTGCCGCCGGTCCGCCCGGCCCGGCCCCGGCCGAGGAAGCGGTCGCGGTGACCGGCCAGGTCGTGGTCGTCACCGGGGCGGCACAGGGCATCGGCGCGGCGACCGCCCGGCTGCTGGCCGCGGCTGGAGCCAGGGTGATCGGGGTCGACCGCGCCGAAGACCCCGGCTTGCCCGGCGTCGAGCACCACCGGTTCGACGTCACCGACGACGCCGGCTGGGCCGGGCTCGCCGCGGGCCTGGAGCGGGTCGACGGGCTCGTCGCGGCGGCCGGTGTCACCTGGCGGGCCCGGCTCGGCGAGCTGGACCCCGTCGACCTGGCGCACGTCAACGACGTCAACGTCGGGGGCGTCCTGCGGGCCGTGCAGGCGGTGGCGCCGCTGATGCCGCTCGGCGGATCGATCGTCGTGACCGGCTCGGCCGCGGCGCTGACCGGGCACTACCCGCTGGCCTACACCGCGAGCAAGTGGGCGTTGCGCGGCTTCGTCAAGGCCGCCTGCCTCGAACTGGGGAGCCGGGGCATCCGCGTCAACGCCGTGCACCCCGGGTACGTCGAAACCCCGATGACCGCCTCCGCGCCGCGCGGGTTCCGGGCCGCGAACCTCGCCGAAACCCCGCTCGGCCGCACCGGGACCGCCGAGGAGGTCGCCGCGCTCGTCGCGTTCCTGATCAGTGACGCGGCCTCTTACATCTCCGGCGCCGAGATCCCCGTCGACGGCGGCCTGACCGCGCACGGCGGCGTCAAGTCGATCAGCGAAGCCGCCCGAACCTGAGAGGACCCCCGTGTTCGAATACTTCCCCGGCAACTACGTGTGGAACCTCGGCGTGGTCGCCGCGCTCAACAGCGGCGGCCTGATCGACGAGGTCGACCGCGCCTGCCGGCCCATCCGCGAAGCCGCCGCCCAGGGCTCGGACGCCGGCACGCCGGACTTCCTGCGAGCCTGGACCGCGCTCACCGACCAGCTCGTCACCCAAGCCGAACAGGCCGAAAAAACCGGACACACCCGCACCGCGGGCGACCTGTACTTCCGCGCCACCAACTACCTCTGCCAGGCCGAGCGCATGCTCGCCCACTCCGATCCGAACCGGCTGCCCACCTACCGGCGAGTCCTCGAACTCGCGCAGAAGTCCTTCGACCTGCGCGACCGGCGGATCTCCCGGGTGACGATCCCGTACGAAGACACGACCCTGCCGGCCTACCTCTCCCTCGCCCCGGCCACCGATGCCGGGCCGGCGCCGGTGATCGTCCTGGTCAACGGCCTGGACTCGACGAAGGAGCACATGTACACCTCCGCGCACTGGCGGGAGCTGGCCGATCGCGGGATCTCGTGCCTCATGCTCGACCAGCCCGGCACCGGGGAAGCCCTGCGCCTGCAGGGACTCACCGCCCGCATCGACGCCGAAGCCTGGGCGGCCGCGGCCGTGGACTGGCTCGAAACACGGTCCGAAGTGGACAAGAACCGGATCGGGATCGCCGGCTGGTCCCTCGGCGGCTACTACGCACCCCGGGCGGCGGCGTTCGAGAAGCGGTTCGCGCTCTGCGTCGCCTGGGGCGCCAACCACAACTGGGGCGCGGTCCAGCGCCGCCGCCTCGAACGCGAAGGCGAACGGCCGGTCCCGCACTACTGGGAGCACGTGCTGTGGGTGTGGGGCTTCGACGACCTCGACACGTTCATCCCCTTCACCGACGACGTGCACCTCGACGGCGTCGTCGAGAAGATCACCGTCCCGTTCCTGATCGCCCACGGCCGGAACGACCGCCAGATCCCGCTCGAATATGCCCACCGCTCCTACGACCAGGCCGTCAACTCGCCCCGGCGGGAACTGCGGGTGTTCACCCCCGAGGAAGGCGCCACCGAGCACATCGGACTCGACCACCTGCCCCACGTCAGCACCTTCATCGCGGACTGGGTGGCGGACACGTTCCGCGAACGGTCCTGACCGGCCGGATTGTCGGGGCGCTCAGCGCGGCTCAGGCCGGCTCACCGCCGGTGGACGGCACGAATCCCGGGAAGCTCTGCTCCCGCTTGCTCAGCCAGTGCGAAATGCGCGCCGGGGCGTGGGCGTACGGATCGGGCACGCCCAGTTTCCGCGCGGCGTCCAGGGGCCAGTTCGGGTTGTAGAGCAACTCGCGGCCGAGCGCGACCAGGTCCGCCCGGCCGTGCTCGATGATGGACTGGGCTTGGGCGGCACGGACGATGTGCCCCACGGCCATCGTCCTGCTCCCCGTCCGCTCGCGGATCTGCTGCGCGTACGGCACCTGGTAGCCGTAGCCGGTTTTCAAGCCCGGGTACGGCAGCCCGGTGATCCCTCCGGAGCTGCAGTCGATGACGTCGACGCCGCGAGCCTTCAACTCGACGGCCAGCTCGACGGTCCGGTCGATCGTCCACTCGACATCGACGCACGAAAGACGGACGAACAGCGCCTTGCGGTCCGGCCAGACCGTCCGGATGCGGTCGACGATCTCCACGAGGAACCGGAACCGGTTCTCCGTCGACCCGCCGTAGTGGTCGGTGCGCCGGTTGGCCAGCGGCGAGAGGAAGCTGTGGATCAGGTAGCCGTGGGCCGCCTGCAGTTCGAGCACCTCGTACCCCGCGTCGTCCGCCCGTCGAGCGGCGTCCGCGAATGCCGTCACCGTGTCTTCGATGTCGCGCAGCGTCATTTCGACCGGAGTGTCGGAGCCCTCCGGTCCCATGGGGACCGCGCTGGGCGCGAGCAGTGGCCAGGCCGCGGACGGCGGTGGCGTGCCGGGGATCCACGGCGGGTTCCGGCGCCCCTTGCGGCCGGCGTGGATCAGCTGGATGCCCGGCACCGCGCCACCGGCTTTGACGACCTCCACGAGCTGCGCGTAGAGCGGAACCACGTCGTCCTCCCACAGACCGAGGTCGCCCACGGTGCCGCGGCCACGCCGGTCCACGGTCGTGCCCTCCTGGATGACCAGCCCCGCTCCGCCTTCGGCCAGCCGTCCATAGTGGACGATGTGCGTCGACGTCGGACGGCCGTCCACTCCGGAGTACTGCCACATGGGCGACACGACCACCCGGTTCGGCAGGCGCACCCCGCGGATCTCGAGCGGGCTGAAGAGATTCGGCGGCATCCCGCTGCTCCTTCCCTCGGCGATTGACATGGCCCTACGGCGCACTTACCGTCATGCTACTCAACGATACGCCGTATCGCATAGTGGCACGAGGAGCAGGCATGGTGACGACCCGGGTGACGGAAAGCCGCGAAGTCCACCGACCCGACGACACGTCCATCCGGTACTCGATCAGCGGACCGGACGAGGGCCCCACGGTCGTCTTCGTCCACGGCTGGGCGTGCGACCGGACGGACTTCGACGCGCTGACCCGGTTCTTGCCGGACGAGTTCCGCGTGCTCGCGGTCGACCTCGCCGAGCACGGCGAATCGCGCTCGGCGCGCGCCACCTGGACGATCGAGGAGTTCGCGCGCGACGTCGCCGCGGTCCTCGATGCCGAAGAGGTGACCGACGGCGTCGTCGCCGGGCACTCACTCGGCGGCGCGGTGGCGGTCGAGACCGGCCGGCTGCGTCCCGAGCGGGTCCGGCACATCGTCGCGCTCGACGCCCTGCACTACCTCTTCCTCTTCGGCGCCATGAGCGACGAAGAGGCCGAAGGGTTGCTGCGACCGCTGCGGGACGACTTCGCCGGGCTGGTCCGCGCCATGGTCGAGGCCGGTTCGCCGCCGGGGACCGACCCGGCGCTCAAGGACGCGCACTTCGCCAAGATGGCCGCGGTGCGGCAGCCGGCGGGGACCCGGGCGTTCGAGGGTCTCGTCGCCTGGGACATGGAGGCGGCGCTCGCCGGTGCCCAGCAGCCGGTCACCGTGTTCGGCGTGCGCGACCTGGTCACCCCGGAAGCCCGCGACCGGCTGGCGGGCCGGGCCGACGTGGTGCTCGTCGACCTCGGCAGTCACCACTTCCCGGTGGAGGCACCGGAGGGGACGGCCGCACTCATCGCCGGCGTCGTGCGCGCGCGGGCCGTCACGGGGACGCCAGCAGGCGGCTGATCTCGTCCGCGGCCGCGACGACCTTCTTCGCCAGCTGCTCTTCCTGTGCGGGCTGGTACCGCATTTCCGGGATGCTCAGCGTGACCGCCGCGATGGGTCGTCCGGCCGCGTTGGTGACCGCCGCGCCGAGGGAAGCGACGTGCGGGCGGTACCACGACGACATGTTCACGGCGTAGCCACGCGCGGCGGTCCGCGCGATCTCCTCCCGCAGCTCGTCGGGACCGAGCAGCGGCGCGCCCTCGAACTCCCGGGGCTCGGCCCGCAGGAGTTCGCCGACCTCGCCGGGTTCGAGGCGGGCGAGGATCGCGACGCCGCCCGAGCTCGCCCCGAGGGGCACCCGCGTGCCGATCTCCATGAAGACGCGAACGAGCTGCGTGCTGTCCTCGCGCGCGACGATCAGGTATTCGGCGCCGTCGCGCAGGCCGAGGAGCACCGTCTCGCCGGTCTCGGCGGCCAATCCCTTGATGACCGGCGTCGCCACTTCGCGCAGGTCCTGCTCGCCCGCGCTGCGCAGTCCCAGCACGAGCGCCTTCATCGTGACGCCCCACCGCGCGTGCTCCCGGTCCACGATCCGGAGCCAGCGGGCCTGTTCGAGGGTGACCAGGCAGCGCTGGACCGAGCTTTTCGGGATGCCCGTCACCCGGGCCAGTTCCGAGACGCCGATCGGCTGCCGCACCGCGACTTCTTCGAAGACGCGAAGGGTGCTCAGCACGCTGTTCATCGACCGGATGCTGCTGTTCGGCTTGTCCGGTTCGCCGCCGTCGCCTGGGGTGCCCATGAGGCTACGACCGTACCACTGGACGCACTGCCGTACCTCATCCCGGCACAGCGCTTTCTTTACAATCCCGCCGACATCGGTCTACTGTGCGGCACAGCGTGCCACAATACGGAACGGAGTTCGCATGGATCTGACTGTGGTGGGTGATGTCGTCGTCTCGGGGTGGCCGCGCCGCTCCGGTGGCGCGGACGCCGGCGCTTCGGCGTTCGGGCTGCTGCGCGGCGGCGACCTGACGATCGGCAACCTCGAAGTCCCGCTCACCGGGCGAGGACAGCGCGCGGAAAAGCTGGTCGCCATGCGGGCCCCGACGTCGGGCGCCGCGGAACTGGCGGCCCTGGGGTTCGACCTGGTGTCCCTGGCGATGAACCACGCGCTGGACTACGGCGCCGACGGGATGCGCGACACCGTCCGCGCGCTGGACGCCGCGGGAGTCGGCCACGCCGGTTTCGGCGAGACGCGTGCCGAAGCGTCGCGCGCCCGGGTCGTCTCAGCCGGCGGCGAAAGCCTGGCGTTCTTCAGCTTCTGCTGCGCGCTACCGCGGGGCTTCGACGCGACCACGGACCGCGCCGGCATCGGCGCCATCCGGGTGCGTCAGTCCTTCGAGTACGACAGCGGCTTCCTGGACGAGACACCGGGCACGCCGCCCTTCGTCCATTCCGACGCCCACGAGCCCGACGTGCGCACGGCCGAAGCCTTGGTCCGGGAAGCGAAGCGGCACAACGACTTCGTCGTCGTCGCGCTCCACTGGGGTGTCCCCCATTGTTACCTGCCTGCGGCACAGGGTCCGCTCGCCGAGTACCAGCAGCCCCTGGCCCGGCGGCTGGTCGACGCGGGCGTCGACCTCGTCATCGGGCACCACCCGCACTGCCTGCACCCCGTGGAGTTCTACCGGAACGGGCTGATCCTGTACTCCACCGGCAACTTCGTCTTCGACTGGTGCGACGGCTGGAACGCCGAAGCGATGGTGCCGAAGCAAGACGCCCACCCGGCGGCGCCCTACCAGCCCGCCCTGGTGCGCGGCCCGTGGTTCGAGAGCGCCGTGTTCCGCGTCGGGCTGGGTGTCCCCGGCGGGCCCACCCTCCGCCTCGACCCGATCGAACTCGACCCGGACAGCCAGCCGGTCCTCCCCCGGCCGGACGTCGCCGCGTCGATCCTCGCGCAGGTCGCCGAGGCGTCCAGGGCCCTGGACCCGGCGATCGTCGTGGACGACGACGGCACCGTCCGGCGCGCTGCCACCGCCTAACCGCCACCGACCACCAAGGAGCGTCTCGATGTACAGCCCCGCCGCGAAACCCGACGACTACGAATCCTTCCCCTACCTCCGGCGCGGAACCGATTTCCCCGCCGTCGAACTGGCCGATCCGGGCGCCCGCCGGAGCCGCTTCACCGCCGGCTCGGACGACGGCCGGATCGACCGCCTGCTCGCCGACAACGTCACCATCAGCTTCCACGACCACCCCCAGCTGCTCCCGGCGGACTTCGCGGACGCGCCCGGCTTCCTGCGCGCCAAGCACGAGTTCACCGCGTTCACCGAGCTGCGCCGGTCCGGTTTGACCGCGGTCTTCGACAACTGGTTCGGCGTCATCGGCAGCACCCGCCGGGCGGGCTGGAAGTGGGACGACCTGATCACGACGCTCGGCCTGCGCCTGGCCGACCTCGCCCACCAGGACGGCGTCGTCGTCGCCCGCACCGTCGGCGACATCCTCGGCGCCCAGCGCGACGGGCACGTCGCCTTCGTCATGGGCACCGAGTCCGCCGGGATGATCGAAAACGAGCTGGACCGCATCGACGTCCTCTACGGACTGGGCATCCGGCAGATGGGCCTGGTCTACGCGGAGGCCAACACGCTCGGCAGCGGCCAGAAGGAACAGCGCGACGGCGGCCTGACCGCCTTCGGCAGGCGCGCGGTCGAGCGCATGAACGCCGTGGGCATGCTCATCGACGTCTCCCACGCGAGCGACCGGACCAGCCTGGACGCGATCGAAGCGTCGGCCAAGCCCATCGCGATCACGCACGCCGGCGCGCGGGCGGTGTGGCCCATCGCCCGGATGAAACCGGACGAAGTCCTCAAGGCGTGCGCGGAACGCGGTGGCGTCCTGGGCATCGAGGCGGCGCCGCACACGACCGTGTCCTACGACCACCGGGCGCAGTCCATCGAGTCGGTGATGGACCACTTCACGCACGCCGTCGAGCTGATGGGCATCGAGCACGTCGCGTTCGGCCCGGACACGCTCTACGGCGACCACGCCGCCTTCCAGAAGGCCATCTCCGACGTGATCGGCTCGTCCGCCGTGTTCGACGCGGGCGATCTCGAGTGGGAGCGGGTCAGCCACGTCGACGGGCTCGAGAACCCGACCGAGAACTTCCGCAACATCGCCGGCTGGCTCGTCGAGCACGGGTACCGCGACGACGAGATCACCGCCGTGCTCGGCGGAAACATCCTGCGGCTGCTGGGCGAGGTGTGGCGATGACCGGCATCGAAAACGCCTTCGCGCAGCACCTCGACGACGTCTTGGCGCTGTCGCACACGATCAACGCCGATCCGGAGCTCGCCTTCGAGGAGCACCGGACCTCGGCCGCCGTCACCGACGTCCTGGCTCAGCACGGATTCACCGTCGAGAAGGGTGTCGCCGACCTGCCCACGGCGTTCGTGGCCTCGGTGGGCACGGGTGACCTGGTGTTCGGCATCTGCGCCGAACTGGACGCGCTCCCCGGGATCGGGCACGGCTGCGGGCACAACACGATCGCGGCGGCGGCCGTGGGCGCGGCCCTGGCGCTGGCACCGTTCGCCGACGAGCTGGGGCTGACGCTCAAGGTGTTCGGCACGCCGGCGGAGGAACGCGGCACCGGCAAGGAGATCATGGTCAACCGCGGTGTCTTCACCGGGACGCACGCGGCCATGATGGTGCACCCGTCGCTGAAGGACGTCGTCAGTCCCCGGTTCCGGGCCTCGCGGTCGTGGCGGATCGAGTACACCGGCCGGGGCGGCCACGCGTCGCGCCCGTGGAACGCGCTGAACGCCGCCGACGCGGTGGTGGTCGCGCAAACCGCCATCGGACTGCTGCGGCAGCAACTGCGCGACGGCGTCCGGGTCCACTGCGTCGTGCAGGAGGCCGGTTCGGCCGTGAACGTCATCCCCGATCGGGTCGTGGCCGAGTGCATGATCCGCTGCGACACCATCGCCGAAGTCGACGAAGTCTGGGCGCGGGTCCGCCGGTGCTTCGAGGCCGGCGCGCTCGCGGCCGGGACCGCAGTGGACTTCACCACCCAGCCGTCGCTGTACCGCGAGTTCCGGCACGACCCGGATCTGGCCGCGCTGTTCGAGGCCCACGCGAAGACCTTGGGCCGCACGTTCCCGGACTACCCGGACAAGCTCTTCGGCTCGACCGACATGGGCAACGTCTCGCAGGTGATCCCCGCGCTGCACCCGATGCTGTCGTTCGACCTCCCGGCGGAAGACGGGAACCACACCGCCGCCTTCGCGTCCGCGGCCGGCAGCGCGGAAGGCGACCGGTTCGTCCGCGACGGCGGCCTGGCGATGGCGCTCACGATCGCGGACGTCGCGCGGTCCGCACCGATCCGGGCCCGGCTGATGGCCCCCGAAAACTGAGGGAGAACGACCATGGAAGCCACTCGGCTCGGCACCGCGGCGGAAGCGACCGGGCGGGGCAACCGCCGGGCGCTCGTCGCCGGCAGCATCGGCAACGCCGTCGAGTTCATCGACTGGGCGGTGTACACGACGTTCTCGTCCGTCTTCGCGCACCACTTCTTCCCGCCGGGCAACGACAGCGCGGCCCTGCTGTCCACTTTGGCCATCTTCGCCGTCGGCTTCGTCGTGCGGCCGATCGGCGCCGCGATCATGGGCGCCTACGCCGACCGGCACGGCCGCAAGAAGGGCCTGGTGCTCACGATCGGCCTGATGGCGGCGGCGACGTTCGTCATCGGCGTCTCGCCGTCCTACGCCCAGGTCGGCTTCGCGGCGCCCGTCATCCTGGTGATCGCGCGCATGGCGCAGGGTTTCGCCGCCGGAGGCGAATTCGGTTCGGCGTCGGCCTTCCTCGTGGAGTCCGCCGGCCCCGGCCGCCGGGCGTTCGCCGGCTCGTGGCAGCAGGTGTCGGTCGGTGTCGGCATTCTCATCGCTTCGGGTATGGGCGCGATCGTGACGTCGGCGCTGCCCCGGCAGGCGGTGGACAGCTGGGGCTGGCGCCTGGCGTTCGTGGTCGCTTCGCTGTTCGGGCTCATCGGCCTCTGGCTGCGCCGCTCGGTGGCGGAAACGGCGTCGTTCCACCGCGCCCGCGGCCCCCGGCGCAACGCCCTGGTGACGATGCTTCGAGAGCAGCCGAAAGCGGCGTTGCGCGTCTTCGGCCTCAACATCGCCGGAGTCGTGCTCTACAACATGTGGCTGACGTACCTGCCCACCTACGCGGCCGTGTCCACGCACATCCCGCTCAATCAGGCGTTGCTGGCCAACGTCATCGGGCTCGTCACCTTCGTCGTCCTGCTGCCGTTCGCCGGGATGCTGTCCGACCGGATCGGCCGCAAGCCCACCCTGGTGGCGTTCGCCGGCGGGTTCCTGCTGCTCGCGTGGCCCGCGTTCCGGCTGCTGAACGGGGATTTCCGGCTGCTGCTCCTCGTCCAGGTGGCCGGGCTGGTCCTGCTGCTCGGCTACTCGGCCAACGTCGCTGCGGTCATGGCGGAGCAGTTCCCGCCGGAGGTCCGGGCGACCGGCATCGGTCTCCCCTACGCGTTGTCGGTCGCGGTGTTCGGCGGCACCGTCCCGTACCTCACGACGTGGCTGACCACCCACGGGCTCGGGTCGTGGGTGTGGCTGTACTGCGCGATCGCCGCCGCGATCGGCCTCATCGTCTACCTGACGATGCCCGAGACGAAGGACAAGGCGATCGGCTGATCAGCCGATCATCAGCACGACCTTGCCGAAGCGGTCCGGGCTCACCAGTCGTTCGTGGGCCCGGACCAGGTCGGTCAAGGGGAACACCGAGTCGACCACGGGCCGCACCTTCCCCGCGGCGAGCAGCGCGAGGACGTCGGGGACTTCGCGCAGGTCCCCGGCGTGGGCCCCGCGGAAGTCGATCTCGTGGCGGTAGAGGCTGTACAGGTCGATGTCGGCGCGCGGACCGGAATGCGATCCCATGCCGATCAGCCGGCCGCCGGGACGCAGTGCGTGGATGGACTCCTGGATGGTCGCGCCGCCCGCCGAGTTGTGGACGAGGTCGACGCCCCGCCCGTCCGTCAGCGAGCGGACCGCGGCGCCGAATCCCGGCACCTGCCGGTAGTTCACGACGTCGTCGGCGCCGATTTCCCGCAGCAGCTCTCGCTTGTCTTCGGTGCCGGTCGTGGCGATGACCCGCGCGCCGACGGCGTGGGCGAGCTGCACCGCGGCTGTGCCCACGCCGCTCCCGGCGCCGACGACCAGCGCGGTTTCACCGGGCTGCAGGCCGCCGCGTGTCACCAGCATGTGCCAGGCCGTCAGGTACGCGAGCAGGCTCGCCGCCAGGTCCAGGTAGGTCAGCGACTCCGGCGCCGGGATGGCGTTGCGGGCCGGGACGGCGAGGTATTCGGCGTAGGTGCCGTCGGTGTGCTCGCCGAGGAACTTCAGCTCGCGGCAACGACTGTCCCCATCAGACCGGCAGGCGGCACACACGCCGCAGCCGAGCATGGGCAGCACGACCACGCGTTGCCCGACCTCGACGTTCGTGACCGCGCTGCCGACCGCCGCGACGTCTCCGGCGCCTTCGACACCGAGGATGATCGGGAATGGCGGTTGTTCGGCGAACTTTCCGTCCCGGACGAGCACGTCGGCGCGGTTGAGCCCGGCGGCCCGGATGCGGACCAGGACGTCCCCCTCGTCGATCGAGGGACGAGGCACGTCGTCGATCTCGACGACGCCGGCTTGCCGGACGATTGCGGCCTTCATCGTGCTTTCCCTTCTCCAGTAAGCGTTTCGACCTGGCCGGTCGCGGTGATCCGGCCACTGTGGTCACGAACGGAAACCCCGTCGCCGATGGCGCGCACCACCAGACCCTGGTGGTCGAACAGCGGCGCGACGACGCGGTAGCCGATCGAGGTGGCCGTGGCGCCGGTTGCGCGGACGGTTTCCGCCATGGCCAGCGCCTGCAGCGGGCCGTGGACGACCAGCCCCGGGTAGCCCTCGACGTCTCGGGCGTAGTCGCGGTCGTAGTGGATGCGGTGGGCGTTGTAGGTCAACGCCGAGAAGCGGAACAGGACGGTGGGGTCGACCGGGAACTCCCGCTCGTCCGCTTCAAGGGGCACCGGCGGGCTCGCCGACGCCGAGACCGGCGTGGAGGCGGCGGCGCGGTAGACGATGTCCTGGTCCTCGACGACCTTCACCGCGCCGTCCTGGCTGATGGTGTGCCGGACGACGACGAAGGTCAGCGGGCCCGAACGGCCCGCCTTGTCCGTCGTCGACACGACTTCGCTGCGCCGGGTCGCAGGCCGCCCGACGACCAGCGGCGCGATGCGGGTGACCCGGCCCCCGGCCGCCATGCGCCGGCGGCCCGGCGCCGGGACGACCCCACGCACGGGATGGCCGTCCGGCCCCAGTTCGGCCTGGTGCGGCCGATCGAGCAGGTAGACCCAGTGCCACAGCAGCGGAAGTCCGTCGGTCTCCAGGTCCGGCAGATCGACGCCGAGCAGCCGGGCGAGGGCCACGGCGGGCTCCGGTTGCAGCACTTCGGTGTGCTCGGTCACGGGGTGACCTCCTCGAATTCGGCGCGGAGGGCGTCGTTGTGCTCGCCCAGCCGGGGCACCGGGCCCGGCACCGGCTCGACTTCGTCGATGTCGACCGGCGGCAGCAAGGCCCGGACGGCACCACCGGGAGTCCGGACCTGCAGCCAGCGATCACGCCCGGCGAGCTGCGGATGGTCGAGGAGCTCACCCGGCCGGCGGAGGCGGGCGCAGGCGATCCCGGCCTCGCCGAGCAGTGCGACGACCTGGTCGGCGCCGGACGCGGCGAACGCCGCTTCGATCAGCGGCCCGATCAGGTGGTCGTGGGCGACGCGTTCCGGGTTGTGGGCGAACCGCGGGTCGTCGGCCAGGTCCGGCCGCCGGAGCACCTCCCGGCACAGCCGAGCCCATTCGCGGTCGCTTTGGACGGCCAGGAAAACCTGGTTGCCGTCGCCGGCCCGATAAGGACCGTAAGGGGCGATCGACGCGTGCTTCGCCCCGGTCCGGCGGGTCTCCGCACCGCCGTAGACCGCGTTATACGCCGGTTGCACCATCCACTCCCCCAGCGCGTCGAGCATGGCGACCTCGACGGTCGCACCGACGCCCGTGGTGGCTCGGCGCAGCAGCGCGGTGAGGATGCCCGAGTAGGCGTACATGCCCGTCGCGATGTCCGCGACCGAAATCCCGGCCTTGCTCGGCTCCTCCGGCGTGCCGGTGGCGGCGACGAGCCCGGCCTCGCACTGGATCAACAGGTCGTAAGCCTTCTTCCCCGCGTATGGGCCGCCGGAGCCGTAGCCCGAGATCGAGCAGTGGACGAGGTCGGGACGGGCCGCCCGCAGCGTCGCGGCGTCGAGCCCGAGGCGGCCCACCGCACCCGGTGCGAGGTTCTGGACCACCACGTCGGCGGCCGCGATCATCGCGTCGAGCACCCGGCGGTCGGCCGGGTCCTTGATGTCCAGCTCGATCGACTCCTTGCCACGGTTGAGCCAGACGAAGTAGCTGGAGTCGCCGTGGACCGTCCGGTCGTAGCCGCGGGCGAAGTCCCCGGCGCCGGGGCGTTCGACCTTGATGACGCGGGCGCCGAGGTCGGCGAGCTGCCGCGTCGCGAAGGGCGCGGCGACCGCTTGTTCCAGCGCGACGACGGTCGTGCCTTCGAGAGGAAGCATGGAAACCCTTTCTTAGCCGCCGTTTCAGAACCGGAGGATCGCGTGGGCCCGGTCGAGCACCGGTCTGTCGATCATTCGCCCGTCGGGACCGGTGACCGCGCCTGCCGATCCCTCGGCCGCCCGAAGCACTGCACGAGCCCACGCGATTTCGTCTTCGCTGGGGGCCAGGCCCCGGCCCGTGGGCGCGATCTGGGCAGGGTGGATGCAGAGCTTGCCGCGGAAACCGAGGCTCCGGGCGTAGCGAGCCGCCGTGGTGACCGCGTCGGCGTCGTCGATGACGGTCGTGACGCCGTCGATCGGCGCCGGCAGGCCGGCCACCCGGGAGGCGAGCACGATCGTGCTTCGCGCGAACAGCATCGCCTCGGCGGTGTCGTCGGCTCCGAGGTCGGCGGCCAGGTCGAGCGAGCCGAACGCGAGCCGGGTCACCCCGGGCGCGGCGGCGACGTCGTGCACGCGGTGCAGTCCGGCCGCGGTCTCGACCAGCGCGACCACCGCGGTGTCCAGCCGCGCCGACAACGCGGCCAAGGCCGCCGGGTCCTCGGACTTCGGCACGAGCACGCCGAGTAGCCCGGACGCGCCGGCGACAGCGTCGACGTCCGCGTCGAACCACGGCGTTCCGGCGGCGTTGAGACGAACCCAGGCCTGGCCGCCTTCGGACAGCCAGCGGAGCGTCTCGGCACGGGCGGTGTCCTTGTCCTCGGGCCGCACCGCGTCTTCGAGGTCGATGACGACGGCGTCGGCGCCCGCGGCCGCCGCCTTGGCGAAGCGCCGAGGGACGTTGCCGGGCACGAAGAGCCAGGTGGCTTCGGGCCTCATCGGACCGGGTTCCGCTTGATGAGCTGGCGCGCGATGACGGTCCGCTGGATCTCGTTGGTGCCCTCGCCCACGATCATCAGCGGCGCGTCGCGGAAGTACCGCTCGACGTCGAACTCCGTCGAGTAGCCGTAGCCGCCGTGGATCCGCACCGCGTCGAGCGCGATCTTCATGGCCGTCTCGGAGGCGAACAGCTTCGCCATCCCCGCTTCCATGTCCGCGCGCTCGCCGGAGTCGTAGCGGCGGGCGGCGTACTGCACGAGCTGCCGGGCCGCGGTCAGCCCGGTCGCCATGTCGGCCAGGTGGTTGCCGATCGACTGGTGCTGCCAGATCGGCTGCCCGAAGCTTTCGCGCTCCTGGCTGTAGCGAATCGACCGGGCGAGCGCGGCGGCGCCGACCCCGAGCGCTCGCGCCGCCACCTGGATGCGGCCGATCTCGAGCCCGCGCATCATCTGCGTGAACCCCTCGCCTTCGACGGTGCCCAGCAACGAGCTGCGGGGCACGCGGAAGTCGCTGAAGGACAGCTCGCAGCTTTCGACGCCCTTGTAGCCGAGCTTCGGCAGGTCCCGGGACACTTCGAAACCGGGCCCCTTCTCGACCAGCAGGATGCTGATGCCGCGGTGCTTCGGCTCGGCGGTCCGATCGGTGCGGCACAGCAGCGCGACGAGCTGGGCGCGGCGGGCGTTGGTGATCCAGGTCTTGGAGCCGTTGACGACGTAGCTGTCTCCGTCCTTGCGCGCCTCGGTCCGGATGGCCTGCAGGTCGGAGCCGCCGCCGGGTTCGGTGAGCGCCATGGTGGCCCGGATCTCGCCGGTGGCCAGCTTCGGCAGGTAATGGTCCCGCTGCGCCGGGGTTCCGTAGTGGAGCAGGAGCTTGGCGACGACGCTGTGCCCGCCCATGGCGCCGGCGAGGCTCATCCACCCGCGGGCGAGCTCCTCGGTCACGGCCGCGTAGCACGGGGTGGACACCCCGGCGTCGTTCCACGGCTCCGGGACGGCGAGCCCGAAGATGCCCATGCGCTTCATCTGCTCGATCAGGGCTTCGGGGTAGGTGTCGGCGTGTTCGAGGTCTCGCACCACGGGCTCGACCTCGCGGTCGACCCACTCGCGGACGACGTCGACGATCGCGGTCTCGTCTGCGCTGAGTTCGTACATGGCTGTCATCCTGACCTGTGATGACAAGTCGAGGGAAATGCCAATCCGTGATATCCCTAGACCGGTCCGGCATGGCGGGAGGACGGGTGGAACTCAAACAGCTCTTGGCGCTGGTGACCGTTGCCGACACCGGGAGCGTCACCAAAGCGGCGCGCCTGCTCCACGTCGTGCAGCCCGCGGTCAGCCGGTACATCCGCGCCCTCGAGGACGAGATCGGGGTGCCGCTCTTCGAGCGCAGCCGCCAGGGGATGACCCTCACCCCGGCGGGCGAGGTCCTCGCCGAGCGCGCGAGACGCGCGCTGCTCGAACTGGACCGGGCTCGCGCCGAAATCCGCCCGGACCGCGAGCACGTGCGCGGCATCGTGACGATCGGGCTGCTGGAGAGCACCGTCGAACTCGTGGCCGCGCCGTTGGTGGAGGTGCTGGGGCGCCGGCACCCGGGCATCGAGGTGCGAATCCTGAGCGCGTTTTCCGGTCACCTGCGGCAGTGGCTCGACGACGGCGCGGTGGACATGAGCCTGCTGTACAACGTGAACTCGACACCGTCGATCGCCGTCACCCCGTTGCTGAGCGAAGCTTTGTGGGCGATCGCTCCCCCCGACGCGGAACTCGGCCGCGAAGCGCTCACCTGGGACCGGGTGTGCGAGAACCCGCTGATCCTGCCGGTCGCGGGACACGGCCTGCGCACCCTCGTGGACGAAGCACTCGGCACGGTGCCCACGATCGCGTGCCAGACCAACTCGATGCCGGTGCAGAAGAAGCTGGTGGCCGCCGGCACCGGGTGGAGCGTCCTCCCCGCGGCGGGCGTCGCCGAAGACGTGGCAGCCGGGCGCCTGCGAGGCGGCCCGATCGCCGATCCCGCGATCTCCCGCACGATCGTCCTGGCATTGCCGCGAGCCGGCCGTATCCCGCCCGCTGCCGAGGTAGCCGCCACCGAGGTCCTCCGGGTCACCCACCGCCTGGTCGAGGACGGCACCTGGCCGACCGCCAGCGTCGCCTAGCCGCCGCGGGCGATTCGTCCGCGCAGCCTGCTGATCGAACGGCTGGAGCACCATCCGGGACGCGGAACTGAGGTCGAACAGCTATTCCGGGAAGGCGTCGTCACGCTAACGGGTTGACCTCGCGAGGCACCGTAGACACCGTTCGACCTGCAGCGGCACAGCATGCCGGGTGCCTGGGCGACCCACGTGGACGCGCCCGCGCACATGTGTGCGGGCGGACGCACAGTGGATCAGTTGCGGCCGGACGAACTGGTGCTGCCGTTGGTGGTCATCGACCTGTCCGCCGAACCGTCCCGCCGGAGGCTACGAGACGATCGACACCGACCCGGGCCACCGGGTCACCCGTGACGCCGACGGATCGGACGCCGAGGAGATCGCCGGCAGGCAACACCCGGCGGAGGCCCGGATCTTCGAGCACGACCGCTACCAGGTGGAGATGATGGCCGGCCTGTCCGAAGTGCCGCCGCTCGGCGCCACGGTCGTCGTCGGCGTCGGCGTCGGCAAGGCCCGTAGCGCCACAGCGTTTCCCGCCCGCGTTCTGGCGTTGGTGCCGGGCGCATGAGCCGGGATGTCGACAGGGCTTGCTGGCTCCGATACCCGGCTTGCCGGACATGGTGTTCACCGCCCACGGCGCGGTCGTGGTCGGCGGCCGTGCGTTCGTGGCACGGTTACACCGTCGCGATGTCCGAAGCGCTCGGCGAGGGAGAGGGCGATTTCCCCTTCACCGGACGGCATGTCCTGGCGGGCACCGGCTTCCGCACCGAACACGACACGCATCTGGAGGCTCAGGAGTTCCTCGGCTACCCGGTGATCCCCCTGCGGTTGGTCTACGCGTGCTTCTACCACCTGGACACCGCCCTGCTGCCTCTCGACGCCGACACCATCGCCCACTACCCCGGCGCGTTCTCGGCAGGCAGCAGACGCCTGCTCGACCGGGGCTACGAACCTGCACCCTGGAACTGCGCCCAGCCTGATGCCACCATCTCGGTTGCCGCCTGATCGGCGCGGCGGCGAGGATGAGCAGAATCCCGGCCCTACGCATCGACGTACGGGATGCGGATCCGGGCGCCGCTCAGGCCGCGGTCATCGCCCAGCGCACGACCTTCACCAAGCTGTGCCCGGCAAGCCGGACGACGGTCGCTTCGGCGACCGGCAGCCGCGGGAGGCGCAGTTGCGGCCGCGTCCACGCCGGCAGCATCGCCACCGCCGAGGCTGCCAGTGCCGCGTAAGGAAGCCGCGCCGGCCACGGGACCGGCGGGGTGAGCAGGAGGAACCGGGCGGCTTGCCGAGCTTCCGGGGTACCGCGCAACTCCGGCCGGTACGCGGCGAGCGCCAGGTCGAGCCCGGCCCGGGTCACCGGCGGGTCGGGCACCCCGAGTGCCCGGGCGATCACGGCTGTCTCGGCGACGTAGGCGTCGCACCCCGCCTCGTCGAGAGGCTGCGCACCGTACCGCTGGTGGGCGCGCAAGAAGCTGTCGACTTCGGCGATGTGCACCCACGCCAGCAGCTGCGGGTCGTCGGCCCGGTACGGCCGCCCGTCCGGGGCCACTCCCCGCACCCGCCGGTGGACCGAGCGCACGGTCTCGACCGCGCGCTGGGCGTCTTCGGCCGTGCCGAACGTCGTCTCGGCAAGGAACGTGCTCGTGCGCTGCAGCCGGCCCCACGGATCGCCGCGGTAGCCCGAGTGCGCGGCGACCGCCGCCATCGCCAGTGGGTGCAGTGACTGCAGCAGCAGCGCGCGCAGACCGCCCACGAACATGGCCGTGTCCCCGTGCACCCGCCGGATCGCGCTGTCCGGCCCGAACCAGCGTTCCCCCGGCGCACCGTGGATGCGGGCGCGGTTGCGCGGCCCGTCGGGTCCCGCCACCCGAGCGAAAAGTGCGTCGCGCATCCGTTCCCGGATCAGCGACACCCCGAGAGGGAAGTTCGGCTGCATGGCACCTCCGCGGCGCGGTGTCGAGCCCGCCATCCGGCACTGCGATACAAAGACGATGCAAATCCTTGGGCTGGGCGACATCCAGGGTAGTCGTCCGACGCTGAGTCTACCTGCACTTATCCCGCACAGCGCGCGAGAACCAACCGGCAGCATCGCTTGCCCCGAGCGCGTGACAGCTCCTCTCCCCAGGCAGTCGCGGCCCCGACGCCTTACGTTTGTGACGCCTCTGCATCGCCTAGGGAAGGACGCCGCATGGCCGGCAGCAGCCCGCCGCACCCTTACGCCTGCCCCGGCGACGCCGGGCGCGGCACCGTCGTCGGCCGGCCGATCCCGGGCTCGCGATGACGCCGGAACCGCACGCTCCCCGCTGCACGGTGCTGGGCGCGACCGGTTTCGTCGGCCGGGCGCTCGTCGCCGACCTTGCCGCCGCCGGGCACCCGGTCCATGTCCTCTCCCGCACGGCTGAGCACGGCTTCCCGCACCGGATCGGCGTGACGCTCGGGGACGCCGCGGACCCGCGCGCCCTCGAGACCGCGTGCGACGGCGCGGACGTGGTCTTCCACCTCGTGCACTCGCTGGCCCGCCCGGACTTCGCCCGCCGAGACCGCGTCATCGCACAGCGCCTCGCCGCCACGGCCTCAGCCGCCGGGGTCCGGCAGCTCGTATACCTGGGCGGGCCACGACCGGCGGCCACGACGTCGCCACACCTGGCGTCCCGCTCCGAGGTGGCCGGCATCCTGCTCGACGGCGAGGTTCCGGCCATCGCGCTGCAGGCGTCGATGATCCTCGGCCGCGGATCGGCCGGGGTGGAGCTGCTGTCGCGCACCGCCCGGCTGCCGTTCCGGCCGCGGCCCCGGTGGACCGCCCGCCGCAGCCGCCCGGTCGCGCTCGCCGACGTCCGCCACTACCTGCGGGCGGCGGCCGGCCACTCGCCGCTGCGAGGCCGGTTCGATGTCAGCGGGCCGGAAGCCATCAGCTACGACGGCCTCGTGCGGCGCTGCGCCCGCCTCCTGCGGCGGCCCGCCGCGCTCGCCTTGCCGGCACCGTTCTGGTCCCACCACGCCGCCGCGCGGATCGCCGGGCTGACCTCGCCCGTGCCCGCCGCCGTCGCGGGCCCGTTGTTCGCGTCGCTCGAACACGACCTGCTTCCGGCCGACACCCCGGTCGAATCCGTCCTGCCGCCCCCGCCCGGCGGACCGACAAGCCTCGACAACGCCCTGCGCACGGCACTCGGGGTTCCGGTGCAGCAGGCACCCGCCGGTCCGGCGTACCTGGAGGAGCACACGCGGCTCGCAAAAGCGGCCCCGCAACGGCTGTGGCAGGCGATCACCGCCCTCGGCGGCGACCACGGCCGGTTCCCACCCGCACCGGCTTGGGCCCTGCGCGGGCTGCTCGACGGGCTGCTCGGCGGAGCGGGGGCCTACCGCGGTCGCCCCGACCGGCCGGTGACCGGGGACGTCGTCGACTTCTGGACGGTCCGCCGCCGCGACGACACCCACCGCGAGCTCGTGTTGACCGCGGACATGCGCCTGCCCGGCGACGCCGAACTCACCCTGCGCGCGGACCCGGCCGGTTCCGGGAGCCTGCTGCGGCAGCGGGTGCGGTTCGCCCCGGCCTCACCACTGGGCCACGCCTACTGGCACCTCCAGAAACCGGCGCACAACCAGGTGTTCGCGTGGCTCGCCCGCTCGATCGTCCGCGACGCCGAACGCGCGACCTGATGCCGGACCGGCCCGCAGCTGCTCACCGAAGGCGCACCTGAAGTTCGCCCGAGCCGCTGGCGACGTCCGCTTCGACCTGGTCGCCTCGGGCAGTGGAGAGCAGCCGGTAGGGCACCGGACGGCCGCCGAAAGAGACGCCGGTGACCGTTCTCCCCGGCGGCAGGACGGCGCCGACCGTGATCGCGGCGGTTCCGGTCCAGGAGAACCAGGTGGTCAGGCTCGCCCCGGTGGTCGTCGCCCGGACGGCGAGGGAGCCGGTGCCGAGCCGGAGGTCCGAACCGGAGATGCGGTTCTGCCCCTGCGGGATCTGGGGAACGACCGCGATGCGGCCGTGGGGCAGGTCGGGGTCGACGCCGAGTTGCTGGTGCACGACCGGCCAGAGCACGCCGTAGGTCCCCCACGCCTGCAGCACCATCGAGCGGTCGGTGAAGGGCCGGTCGATGTTCGCCGCGAAGTCGGGCGACGGAGCCACTTCCGGCATCGCCCCCGGCTTCTCCCAGATCGCCGGATCGAGCTGGATCCGGGTGTTCGCGGTGGTGTAGCGCTGCTGCTGGGTGCGGCCGAGCCGGCCGTGGTTGCCTTCGGCCACGGCCATGATCGCCGTGTTCAGCGAGTACACGGCCCGCTCGGCCGGCACCGCGGTGACAACCTGGTCGCAACTGGGGCCGGGGTTGCCGCCGGGAGCGCTGGTCGGGCCCGTCCCGGTGTGGTAGAGGCCGAGGTCGCCGCTGTAGCAGGCCTGTTCCCGGCGTCGCAGGGTTTCCTGCGCGTGGCGCCGGGATGCCAGTTCCCGCGCGCCCGGCACGGCGGCTTCGAGCGGGGTCAGGCCGATCCAGTGCCGCTGGAAGACGGGCGTGTTGTCCTCTCCCAGCGAGTCGCCGTAGCCGGCGGCGTCGTCGCCCGCCCACCAGGTGGCGTCGAACCGGCCGCGCAGATCGTCGAACCGGGCTCGGGCCCAGCGGGCGGTCGCGTGGTCCCCACGGCTCTCGGCCATGTCGGCGAGGTCGGCGAGGCCGCGGAGGTAGTAGACGGCGTTGTCGAGCTTTTCCGCGCCCATGCCGGGACGCTCGACGTTGCCCAGCCCCTCGGGCCAGCCGTCGTGGTCGGCGTCGAGGTTCGTGGCGATGTACTTCAGCGCGCGGGCGGAGAGGTCGTAGAAGTCGTCGAGGACCCGGTTGTCCCCGGTCCACCGCCACAGCAACGCCACCACGCTCGGGAACTTCGCGGTCTCGTCGGTGTTGCCCGGGTCGCCGTTGGCGCCGAAGTACACGTCACCGGTGGAAACGACCTCGTGCACGATCTTTCCGCTGCGCTGGTTGACCAGGTCGCTGACGTCGCGCAGGGCACGCAGGTGGTCGCGGACCAGGTCGAAGCGGCCGGCCGCCACGGCCGCGAAGGCGCTGTACTCCCCGTCGGTGCCGAACAGCCACGGGTAGTCGGGAAACCCGGCACCGATCCACCGGGCGGACGATACGGTACCGGCCGCTGGCGGGTAGCTCGTTCCCGCCGACACCGGCCGGACCTGCAGGTTCCGGGCCTGCTGCACCGAATCCGCGAGGTTGCTTTTGCTCCACCGGACAGCGGCCTGGAGCGCGCGGTCACCCGGCAGATCCACCTGGGTCGGCGCGACGGCGGCACGTCGTCCGGCGAGCTTGCCCGCCCAGGCGGCGGCCGGGCCGGCCAGCGCCGTCTGGACAGAACGAGTCGCTTCGGTCACGTTCGTCGTCGAGCCGGCCACCGCGAACCACAGCGTTTCCGTGCGGCGGGCCGAGACGTCGACCCGGTAGTCGAGGGCACCCCCGGCGCCCTTGCCGGCATCGCTGTCATCGCAGCGAGGCGGAGCCGTCCCGGTCGGCGGGCACAGCACGGGCGGGTCCTGCGGACCTCGGTGCGTGCCCGTCGTGGCGGTCGCCACCGGTCGCCGGCTGCCGGCGACGACCGCGCTGTAGTCGTGCGGGCGCGCTCCCGGCGACGTCCCGGTCTCGCGGAAAGTCAGAGCCGTTCCGTCGGTGCTCACGGTGTCGGGCAAGTCGACGGCGGCCGAGGACGGCGTGGTCGACGTCCACGGGTAGGCCGGCAACAGCTCCGAGTGAGCGTCGACCCGCAGATCGACCGTGCGGCTCACCGGGCTGCGCAGGCTGAGCGCGATGAGGGTGGTGGCGGATCCGTCCGGCACGAACTGGACGCGCTCGGCTGTCAGGCCGCCCGTGGTCTGGTAGCGGAAGCGTTCGTAGCCGTCGCCGCTGGTGTAGCCGACGGCGGTGGTACCGCTGCCCAGCCA
This sequence comes from Amycolatopsis sp. 505, assembly GCF_031625235.1. Lineage (NCBI taxonomy): Bacteria > Bacillati > Actinomycetota > Actinomycetes > Pseudonocardiales > Pseudonocardiaceae > Amycolatopsis > Amycolatopsis sp. 505. The sequence continues at coordinate 408,757 of NZ_JACKQP010000005.1, read as the reverse complement.
CTGGTCCCCCACCCGGAACCAGAGGCCGTCGAGCAGTTTGATCGGCGGCGCCCAGAACCCGCCCATTTCCCCGCGGATGTGGAACCCGGCGGCCGGGTACTGCCCCGACGCGTCGCCCAGCACGTACGCCCCCGGACCGGTGATCAGCGAACGCCGGTCGGCCAGGCGGGTGCTGGTGGTCAGTTCGCTCGCCCCGGAACCCGCGACCAGCGCGGGGTCGAGAGGGCTCTTCCCATCGTGTGTCCCCGCCACCGCGGCGGCGGGGACACCGGTCAGGCCGAGCGGGATGAGTACGGCGAGCACCCCGAATCGCGTGCGCAACACGGATACCTCCAAAAGTCGCGTCCGGCGCGGCACGGTGACGACGACACCGGCCGCCATCTGCGTGGCGAAGGGCTGGTCGAAGCTGCACGCGCCGTAACAGCATGAGGCGTAGAAGCGACTGCTGCACCGCGGTGCCCCGATCGGCGAAGTCTCCGGCCAGAAGCCGTCCCACGTGTAGTTGTGGCGGTAGGGCGCTCGCGTCACCGTGCCACCCGCCTCGGTGGCCACCAGGATCCGGGTGATCGTGTCCGTGTTGTACGGGTGGCCGGTGTTCTTCTCGGCCTGGGCGTAGGCGACCGTGAGGTCGTACGGCCCGGGGCCGCTGGTTCGCGGGATCGTCAGCGTCCCGCCGTTGCCGAGATAGCCGACGTACGAGCCCCCCAGACGCCCAGGCGCCGGTCGCCGTCGCCGCGCCGCCCGCGAACTGCCCCGATCCGGCCTCGACGTGGACCGCGTTCCGGAGCGCGCCGGTGCCGTGGTCCACCGTGCCGCCCGAGCGGCGGGCGTCGGCGAGCGGGTACTCCGCCCGTTCCGGGCCGGTCGTCTCGGTCAGGTCGGTCGAGCGTGACGTCCGGCGAGCCGCCGAGGAAACCGCTCGGATCGCTGGTGCGCACGGAGACGTGGTGCCGGCCCGCGGCCAGCGCGAGCGGGGTGTCCAGCCGGCCGACGAAGGTGTTGGTGCCGTAGAACACGCCCAGCCGGTACGTCCCGGCACGCGGGACGTCGACGTCCACCGTGTCGCGGGACGCGGGCGTGTTCATCGACCCGAGTCCGTGCGGATGTCGATGCTGCAAGGGTAAGCGTGTGCGGTTGTTCCTGCACCACTCTTCAAGAAGCTGCGTCGGCGGACGTCGTAGCTGGGGCGGACGGAAACTCGGACTGCCCGTCAAGAAATCGAATTGGTCACCCATTGTTCACCTGATCCGGGCTCTAATACCCCCCATGCGGGTGACTCCATTGGGATGGCGAATCAGCACTGTTCGCTCGTCATTTCACTCGTTGAGGGCACGCGAGCCACGTCCTCGCGATGGCACAATTATCAATGCTGTCGATCGCGCGATCCTTAGGGGGTGACACCATAGCGAGAAACCGGAAGGCCATGTACTGGATCACCGCCGCAGGCGTATTCCGTATCCCAGTTCGGCCGGGATCCGCGCGAGAACCGGTGGGGAAATGAGAATGGAACAGCCGATCACCCTCGACATCCACGCCTCCGACGTGCACGCCGAGGGTGCCCGCCTGCGAGAACGGGGGCCGGTCACCCGGATCGAACTGCCCGGTGGCGTTCCAGCCTGGGCCGCCACCGGGAACGACGTCCTCCGTCGGCTGCTGGCCGACCCCCGGGTGTCCAAGGACGCGTTCCAGCACTGGCCCGCGTTCACCAACGGCCAAATCGCCGACGACTGGCCGCTGCGGATCTGGGTGTCGATCCGGAACATGTTCACCGCCTACGGTGCCGACCACCGCCGGCTGCGTTCCCTGACGGCCGCCGCCTTCACGGTCCGCCGCACCGAGGCGCTCCGTTCGAAAGTCGAAGAAATCACCCGGGACCTGCTCGACGCCATCGAGGCGGATTCCCGTGACGCGTCCGTCGACCTGCGGGCGCGGTACGCCTACCCGCTGCCGATCGAGGTCATCTGCCGGCTGTTCGGCGTCCCGGGCGACAAACAGGCCGGAATCCGCGAAGTAGTGGACGGCTTCTTCGACAGCGCGATCACCGCCGAACAGGCCCAGGCGAACGTGGCGGCGGCATACGCCCTGTTCACCGAACTGATCTCGCAGAAGCGCGCGGCGCCCGCCGACGACCTGACCAGCGCCCTGATCGCCGCGCGCGACGACCGGGACGGCGCGCTGACCGAAACCGAGCTCGTCGACACGCTGATGCTGATGATGACCGCCGGCCACGAGACCACGGTGAACCTGCTCGACCACGCCATCACCGCGCTGCTGACCCACCCTGATCAGCTCGCCCTGGTCCGGTCCGGGCGAGCGTCCTGGACCGCCGTGGTGGAGGAGACGCTGCGCTGGCAGGCGCCGATCCCGTACACGCCGCTGCGGTACGCGGTCGAGGACATCGAGGTGGACGACACGGTGATCCGCCGCGGCGACGCGATCCTGGTCGGATTCGGCGCCGCCGGGCGCGACCCCGCCCAGCACGGCGACACCGCCGACGAGTTCGACATCACCCGCGCGGCCGCACCACACCTCACCTTCGGCTACGGCGTGCACCACTGCCCCGGCGCGCCGCTGGCCCGGCTCGAAGCCGAGGTGGCGCTCCCGGCGCTGTTCGACCGCTTTCCGGACCTGACCCTCGCCGTGCCGCCGGAGAAACTGACCACCCTGCCCACGTTCCTGTCCAACGGGCACACCAGCCTGCCCGTCCACCTCCGGACCGCACCTCGCTGACACCGAAACCGTGAACACGGACGCCTGACACCGATCACCGGGACCACGCAGTGATCGGCTGGCACTACGAGCACCTCGCCGACCAGACAGCAGTCTGCCCTTCGATGCTCATCCCTGACCTGGTTCGCACACCGGAACACGACCTCAGTGTCCACCAGCACCTACATCACCGACTCCGATGCACTGAGCCGCTAACGCGAACCCGCGACCCGGTTGCGAACCTGGGTCTGATCACCGTCGGCGACACAGCGGAACAACTGCGGCTGGGCGCACCACTTCCCGCTGGCCCCTGTCTCCGGGACCATCGTGACCTACGCCGCTCTCTGCCAGTTCCGCTTGCACCGCGGCACTGTCGCAGTAAGGTGCACGCCGGGCACGTTCTGTCATTTTCGGCAGAACCTGGAGTAGGGGAATCAGTATGTACACCGTCGTGGCGCCATCATGACCGCACCACACCGCGACCTGCGGCTTCTACAGCAGCAAGCCGCCGAAATCGACGCGCAGCTGGCGGCCGGACGCCACACCGCGCACTCAGCCGACCAGCTGATCACCGCGACCGTGACCGGCCAGGAAAGCTCCTCGACCTGCGTATCGACGACCGTGCCCTGCACGGCGCTCACGTCCAGAAGCTCGGGTTGAGCATCGTCGAAGCCGTCCGCGCCGCCCGCACCGCGGCCCATGCGTCGGCGCTGCCACACCTGAACGACCTTTTCGGCAAACAACCGCCGCCGTCGCCCACCACCACGCCGGCCGACGACGAGAGCTTCGAGGAACTCGACTTCCTCACCGACGACAAGCCCGAGGCCGGAGGTGGTCGCTGGTGAACAGCGAAGAGCGGCTTTACCACCTCGCGAAGGAAATCGACGCCCGCGTCGCCGCCGTCGAGCATGCTGCGAAGACCGGGGAAAGCTTGCCGCTGGTCCTCGACATCGGCGCCAACCTCGGCACGGTCGCCGTCGACGGCCTGGGCGGTCTCGTCTCGGTCGACCTCGACCAGAACGCGGTCGCCGCGCAGACCGGCGCCAGCCTCGCCGGGCACGTGCTGCGCGCGATCACCAACGCCGAATCCGCGACCGCGACCCGGCGCAAGAACATGCTCGACGATGCGGCACGGGAGACCCGATGAGCAGCGGCAACTTCAACCCGTACGGCAACGCCGCAGCCGGTTCGAGCTTCGAGGTCTACCCCGAGGCCCTGCGCAAAGCCACCGACGACATCTGCGCCGCCCGCGACAAGGTCGCAACGTTCGCCCTGTTCGGGCAAGCCTTCGAAACCTTGGGCAAGTTGCGCGGGCAGGCCATCGCCTTCGTCCAAGGCAATACCGAATTCCCGGACATGCCCCCGATGCCGGGCAACTCCGGCATCGACGACCAACGGCAATGGCGGGTCGACCCGTCGGCGGCACCGGCATGAGGGCACCCGCGATCGCGTGCGCGACACTCCTGTCGGTCAGCCTGCTCGCCGGCTGCGGACCGTCCGCACCGGAACGAGTGCTCTCCCAGCCACCAGCACCGGCACAGACCGGCGCTCCCCTGCCGCTCGACCGCGTCGACACCCCCGTCGACCTGGCGAAGTTCGACGCCGACCCGTGCAGCCTGCTAACCAAGGAGCAAGCCGCAGCCGTGGTGTCCGACCCGCCGGACGGGCTAAGGGGTCAGTTCAGAATGAGTCGGCGTGTCGTCTTGCGTGACCTGCCGGGGTTTCCAGAATCTTTGGTATGCGTGAGGAGGTTCTGACCGATCAGCTGCGGGAGCGGCTCGAGCCGCTGCTTCCGGTGCATCCGCGGCGGTTCCGCTATCCCGGTCGCAAGCGTGCCGATGACCGTGCCGCACTGGAAGGCATCCTGTACGTGATCCGCACCGGCATCGGCTGGAACCGCCTGCCCACGGCGCTGTTCGGCGCGTCCGGGGCCACCTGCTGGCGGCGGCTGACCGAATGGCACGAGGCCGGTGTCTGGCAGCAGTTGCACGAACGCCTGCTCGCCGAGCTGCGTGCGGCTGGGCTGCTGGACCTGTCGGCCGCGCTGGTCGACTCCACCCACCTGCGTGCTCTCAAAGGGGGGACCACACCGGGCCCAGCCCGGTCGACCGCCGCAAACCCGGCTCCAAGCATCACCTGATCACCGACGCCACCGGCATCCCGCTCGCGGTCACGCTGACCGGCGGACACCGCAACGACGTCACCCAACTGATCCCGCTGCTCGACGCCATCCCACCGATCCGCGGCACGGTCGGCAAACCCCGGCGCCGGCCACGCCGGCTCTACGCCGACCGCGGCTACGACCACGACAAGTACCGCCGCCTCGTCAGCGCCCGCGGCATCACCCCGCTCATCGCCCGCCGCGGCGTCGAACACGGCTCAGGCCTCGGCACCATCCGCTGGCCGGTCGAACGCACCTTCGCCTGGCTCAAGAACTTCCGACGCCTGCGCATCCGCACCGAACGACGAGCCGACGTCCACCAAGCCATCCTCAGCCTGGCCTGCTCCCTGATCTGCCTCCGCAAACTCATTCTGAACTGACTTCTAAAGCCGTTCAGGCGCACGAGCCTCCCGGCGTTCGGGGTGCTCCTGGCCGAACCCAGCCGGCGCTCTGCTGGTGGCGTTGAAGCCGGTCCAGGCCCGAAAACGCTCACCGAGCTCTCGACGTCCCCGTTGAAGCGCAGCGGCGAACTGGAGCCGTGTACGGAAACGTCGATCCGCGGTCTCCCCGCAGTCGTCTACCACCAGTTGGGGTCGACCACGGATGGCTTCACGACCTGTTCCACCCTGACAACCGCGACCGAACCGCAGCAGCCCTATTGGGATCGGACGGCAGCCCGGCCAGCGGCGGGCCGCTGGAGGCGGCGCGAAACCGGCCGGCAGACGCGGAGGCGCGGCTTCAGCGCTACCAAGCGGCGATTACGGCCGGGGTCGAGCCCGAAGCACTCGTCGACCCGCTGCGCCGGACCTGCGGCTATCGGTGTGGTTCGACGAACCCGCCTTCCCGTCCACCCAGCTGATCAAGGTGCACGCCAGGGTCACCGACGTCGAGACGGCGACCGCGGTAGCCGGCCCCGGCACCGAGGTGACTAGGGCCGGTACACGGCGTCCTTCCCGTACAGCGGCTTGGTGAAGCTCGAGATGTAGGTGTGCGAGTCGGCGGCGCCGAGGTTGTAGGTCAGGTACACGCCGTAGCCTTCGTTCACGGTTCGCTGGGCGAGACTGGCGGCGGTGCTGGTGGAGGTCGCCGCGATCTGGACCGCCGCGGGGGAAAGCCCGGATTTGGGGAGGGCGATGTTCGGTACGCCCCAGGTGCCGTAGTACGGATTCCAGGCGTAGTTGAACTTCGAGGTGATGTCGGTGCCGCCGTAGGACAACCGCGATGCGGCCGGGCCGATGTTGTACAGCGAGATCAGCTTGGTGGGCATCGCCGCCCGCAGGGCCGTGACGAGGTGGACGAACGAGCTGGCGTTGGGCTGGCCGGTACCGTTGTTGCCGTACTCGGCGTATTCGTCGTCGAAGTCGATGCCGTCGAGCCCGTACTTGGCCACGGCGTCGGACAGCTGCTTGGCGAAGGCCGCGGCCGCCTGCTGGGACGGGAAGTTGGCGAACCCGGCGCCCTGATGGTTGCCGAGGATCGACAACATGACCTTGATGCCCTTGGCCTGCAGCGGGCGGACCTGGGTGCTCACGTTGTCGAGGACGCGCTGCACGTTCGGGTTGAAGTACAGGTACGCCGACTTCGTCGCGGTGTCGTAGTTGATGTTGGCGGCGAAGATGACGCCGATGTCGAACACGTTGCCGCCGTCCTGGGCGAGGGCGTACTTGCCCACGTTCAGCATGCTGTTGTTGTTCACCTCGACGTAGGCCACGGTGATCGGCCCGCTCTTGCGCGACGCGGCGGACGTGCTCGCCGCGCTCGTGCCTGTCGTCATGGCCGCCAGGAGGGCGGCGCCTGCCAGCAACGCGGTGATCCGGCCGAGTTTGACCACGATAGCTCAACTCCTGACGAGTGGTTTGAACCACTGTCCATGTATGGGCTTTTCCGGCTCCTTGTCAAGAGAAGTGATCAAGCAACGCGATCGGCACCTCGATCGGCCCACGCCGTTCGTCGCATCGACCCACGGCACTTCTCGAATTCAGGCGAGTTTCCTCGGGGCCGCCGGTGTCGTCGGGTTGCTCACGCTGACTGCCGCTGCGCAAGCGGCGAAGGTGCCCCTCTGCGTGGTCACCGACCAGCGCCCTGACCGAACTGGCCCATGACGCCTACCTGAGCGCGAAGACCCACCGGTTGCTCGCCAACGAGTCGTCAGGCACCGGATCCAGACCGGCGCCGAACTCCGCCGAGAATGCGAACGGCGTGCGCACCGACGTCGCCCAGCCGCGGGCTCGCAGCGCCCCCGCGGAGTCCGGGCGGGGTTCGGCGTCGAACAGCGCTGTCAGGTCCACCCCGATCTGCTCGCGCGCCGCGCGGTAGACCGGTCCCGAGCGGACCGCCGGCGTCTCGTGCCAGAACTTGGCCTCGAACGCGCACGCGCTACCCGGCGCAGCCCACCCGTCGACCGTCTCGACGAGCCGGCGCTCGGCGTCCGCGGGCAGGTAGAGGAACAGTCCCTCCGCCAGCCACACGGACGGGCGATCCGGATCGAACCCCGCCTCGCGCAGCGGTCCCGCCCAGTCGCCGCCCAGGTCCACCGCCACGGTCACCCGGGCCGCCTCCGCCCTCGCCCCCGCGTCGTCGAGGACGTCCTGCTTGAACGCCAGCACGCCGGGCCGGTCCAGCTCGAAGACCCGGCACCCGGGCGGCCAGCCGAGCCGGAAAGCCCGCGTGTCCAGCCCGGCTCCCAGCAACACCACCTGCCGAGCTCCGTCGCGGGTGACGCCGAGCAGGAAATCGTCCAGCACCCGGGTGCGCAGACCGAAGTACCGGCCCAGCCGCCCCCACAGCGGGTTCGCCGGCCCGCCGGGTACGTCGCTCCAGCGCACCGGCCACCGGCCCGAAGGCGCCGCAGCGCGCACGAAATACCGCGCCAACCCGTCGTGCGCCAGCGAATCGGGGCGAGTCGCCTCGATCGCCCGTGCTGCGGCGACCATCAGCGCGGTCCGGCCGACTCCGTGGTCGAGGTCTGCGGTGGTGCCCACTCGTCCTCCTCCTCGGGGAACCTCGTCCAGCTCGCCGGCTGGTCGTGCGTGGCGGTCCGGGCGCCGTAGACGACCTCCATGAACCGCACCGCCTCCTCGTCGCCGCGGTGCAGCGCCGTCGTGCAGTCGGTCAGGATCGTGAGGTGGAAACCCAGCTGGAACGCGGTTCTCGCCGTCGAATCCACGCACACGTCGGCGTAGACACCCGCGAACACGAGGTGACCGATCCCCCGGTGACGCAGGTACCCGCCGAAGCCGTCGACGAGGAACGCGTCGAAGCACGCGCGTTTGGTGAAAACGCGTTCGCCCACCGCCGGCGCCACCCGGTGGAACTCCGCACCCCAGCTGCCTTCCCGGCACTTCGGCCGCTTGCCGAGGAGCCGGTCGCGGCGCCGCCAGCTCGGCCGCTGGAACTCGACGTCCCCGGCGAACCGCACGAAGACGACCTCGACGCCGGCCTCCCGCGCGAGGTCGATCGCGCGCGCCGCGTTCGCCGCGAGCCGCTCCAGCTTCGCCGGGTCACCGTGCCGGGCCGTCGCGACCGGACCGGTGCAGAAGTCGTTCTGCAGGTCCACCACGACCAGCCCCGACCTCACGTCCCGGCCACCGGGAGCTGATCGGTGGCCGGCCGCAGCTCCGCCAAGACCGCCGCGACGACCTCGTCCGTCGCATGCGTGCCACCGGTGTCCGGGGTGCCCACGCCCCGGCTCCGGGCCGCTCGCAGGGCGTCTTCGAGCGCCGCGATCGCACCCGGGCAGCCCGCGTGGCGCTCCGCGATCGCCGCCGCGGCCCGCAAGGTCGCGGTCGGGTTGACCCGGCCCGTGCCGGCCAGGTCGTCGGCCGACCCGTGCACGGTCTGGTACTCGACCAGGCCGGCCACCTCCGGGTGCAGGTGCACGTTCTCAGTGCACCGGTCCTCCTGCCGCGCCCCGCCGAACCGGTCGAGCAGCACCACGTGCATGACGTCGCCCCACTCGTTGCCCGCCACGACCAGCGTCCGCCCGGTCAAGCCGTGTTCGATCAGGTTCCGGTTCACGGTGTCCGGCTGGCACAGCTCGACGCGGACGCCGTGGCGGTGCGCGATCTCCGCCACCCACGCCCCGAACGCGCCGTCGAGCAGGTGGAACTTGTACGCCAGGACGATCCGGTCCGGCCCGGCGCCCGGCCACTGCGCCCGGGCCCGGCGCAGCGCGAACACGATGACCTTCTCGGTGAGCTCACGGGTGAAGATCGTCGTGCGGGTCACCGTTCCGGGCCCGTGCCGGTTCTCGCCGGTGTAGAAGCCCTGCACCTGGTCGCGGACCATCAGCAGCGACGGCGTCACCGCATCGACCTTGACCGCCTGCAGCCGCTCGCGGACCAGGTACAGCGACTGCGCGTTCATCGCCGTGCGGAAGACCGCGGTGACGCCCGCCCGGGCCTGTTCGCGGCAGAACCGTTCGTAGTGCGCCGCGTCGGCACGGGTGATACGGCGGATCTCCTCGGCGCCACCTTCCTCCGCCAGCGAGAAATAGGAATGGTAGGTGCGAGCCGAGCGGGTGATTCGGATTTCCGCCGAGAACAGGTCGCCGATCCGGTCCAGTGCGGCGGCGAAAACGTCGGCCAGTTCCGGTCCGGTTCCGCGGCCGACCGCCAGTCCGACGGTCGCTCGCACCCGAGGGTTTCCCATTCAGCGGGCCGCGTTCGCGACCAAGTGATCGCCCGCGATCCCGACCTTCGCCGGGTCGTAGTAGTCCTTGATCCCTTCGGCCCACACCTCGACCCCGATGCGGTCTTCGCCGTCCGGCCCGAACGCGTCGAAGAGCGCGTCGATGTTGGGCCGGCCGAACCCGATGGCCGTCATCAGGGCGGTGAACACCGGACGTTCGATCTTCCCGTCGCCGTCGGGATCCCCAAGGGCCGCCAGGGATTCCGCGAAGTCGGCGACCGTGCCGCCGAACCGCTCCGGCGACAGCACACAGGTTGTGAACTCCTCGTAGCTCACCCGGCCGTCCCGGTTCCGGTCCAGTTCGCGTTCCAGGGTCCGCCAATAGTGCACGAAGGCGCTTTCCATCGCCTGTTTCGCGGCCGCACCGGATCCCTCGGCCGCGCGCACCACATTCGCCGCCATCGCCGAGAAGTCACGCTCCTCCAGGTAGCCGTTACGGTCCACGTCGAACAGCGAGAAAATGATCTTCACCCGATCTTCGGCCGTCACACTCATCGAACGATCGCCTTCCCGTCGAATTGCCCCCTTGATCAATCCTGCCCGAGAAAGGCGTGCTCCGGAATCATCGTCAACCCAAGGTGGGACGGCATCCCGTCCAGCCGGTTCCGGAAGTAAAGCAACGCAGGGCAGGCCCTGGGACAAACGGGGAGCGACTGCCACCGCCGGGTCAGCCAGCACGAGATTCGCGCACTGACCGTGACGGCTTGCCGAAGCCACGCCGCACCCGCACGGGCCGGACGTCCGCTTCGCCTACGGCCTTGCGTTCGAGCGCGCTCGAAGCCTTAACGTCGCCGGCATGACGACACAGACCTGGATCATCACCGGCGCGACCCGCGGCCTCGGGCGCGCCCTGGCGGAATCGGCGCTCGCGGCGGGTGACAACGTGGTGACCGCCGTGCGCCGGCCCGAAAGCATGTCCGCCCTGGAGGCCGAGTACCCGAAACGCTGCCTGGTCGTGAAGTTCGACGCCCGCGACACGACCGCGGCCGCGGACCTCGTGAAGGACACCATCGACCACTTCGGGCAGCTGGACGTCCTGGTCAACAACGCCGGCCGGGCGGTGGTCGGCGCCGTCGAAGAAATCAGCGACGCGCAGCTGCGGGAGCTGATGGACCTGCACCTGTTCGGCCCGGCCGCGCTGGTCCGCGCGGCGCTGCCAGCCATGCGCGAGCGCGGGACCGGGACGATCGTGCAGATGAGCAGCCAGGGCGGGCGGCAGTCCTTCCCCGGGGTGTCGGCGTATTCGGCGTCGAAGTTCGCCCTCGAAGGCTGGTCGGAGTCCCTGGCCGGCGAGGTCGCCGGGTTCGGGATCCGGGTGCTGCTCGTGGAGCCGAGCCGGTTCCGCACCGGGTTCAACGAGGCCGACGTCCTGGAGTTCGCCGAGCCGTCCGAGACCTACCGAGACGTGCTCGCCCGGGTGCGCGCGGACATGGCCGGTGCCGACGGCCGCCAGGAAGGCGACCCGGTGCGGGCCGCGGACATTCTCGTGTCCCTCGTGCACGGCGACGACGTGCCACTGCGGCTGCCGCTGGGCAGCGAGGCCGTCGAGCGGCTCACCCGGGCCTACCGGCGCGACCTCGAAGGCGTCGAGCGGTGGGCCGAAACCGCCCGCAGCGCCGATTTCGCCGACGTCCCGCCCTCTTCGCGGCCGATCTAGGCTGGACGGCATGGCCACGGACGAACTGCTGACCAGGGCGCTGGCGATGCTGGGCGAAGACGACGTGTCGGTCGAGGCGATCCACCGGCTGACCGACGTGGGCGGGATGACCGAGCCGATGACGATCGCCGAGGTCGCCGACATGCTCGACATCTCGCCGCACACCCTCCGCTACTACGAACGCGCCGGGCTCGTCGAGGTCGGCCGCGACAGCAGCGGATACCGCGTCTACGACGAAGAAGCGGTGCGGCGCCTGGTGTTCCTGACCCGGATGCGGCTGTCCGGGATGCCGATGCGCGACCTGCAGCACTACATCGAGCTCGTCGACGCCGGGGCGGACACCGTGCCCGAGCGGCTCGACATGCTCGTCGAGCACCGCGACACGATCCGGCGGCGCATCCGCGAACTGACGCTGTCGCTCGCCGCGACCGAATACAAGATCGCCACGTACGGCGGCTCGACCGGCCCGGAGGTGACAGTCACGTCACCGGGTTCGGAGCGAACCTAGCGGCGATCAGTCCGTCCACTCGATGTGGTGCTGCGTGAGCCACGCCGCGGTGTTGCGCGGGCCGCTCTTGAGCCATCGGGAGATCGCGATGTCCCGGATGAGCCGCTTGACGAGCCCCGGCGTGGCCGTGCCGCCCATCTTCGCGCTGGTCGCCACCAGGCGCTCGACCCGCTCCCGGCGCTGCTGTTCGTAGGCACGGAACGCCGCCGCCGGCTCACGGAGGTCACGCAGGCACTTGGCCAGGACCACGGCGTCCTCCATCGCCATCGACGCCCCGTGGCCGGCGTTCGGCGCCGCAGCGTGGGCGGCGTCGCCGATGACGATCATCGGACCGGCGTGCCACCGCGGCGTCGAGGCGATGTCGTAGCCGTTGTTCGCCCGGATCTGCTCCGACGCCTCGACGATCGCCGCCGCCGGTGACCGGTCCCGGCGCAGCAGCGCCGTCGCCTGCCGCTTCCACTCCTCCAGCGACGTCGCCGCCAGCTCAGCCTTGGACAGCTCCGGGCGCGGGATGTTCACGAACCACCACGTTTCGCCGTCCGGCGCGGTCGTGTAGGCGAAGAAGACGCGCTTGCCGTAGATCATCCGGTACACGCCGGGCATCGGCTCGACCGGCGCTTGCCGGGCGTAGCCGCACAACACGACCGTTCCGGTGTAGCGCGGCCGCGGCGCGTGCGGGTCGATGATTTCGCGGGTGGCCGAGTGGACGCCGTCGGCGCCGATCAGCAGGTCGCCTTCGCGGCGGGAGCCGTCCTCGAAGAACGCCGCGATGCCGTGCTCGGCGTAGATGTCCACGTCGCCGAGCCGTTCACCGTGCTCCATCGTGATCCCGCGGCGGGTGGCTTCCTCGTGCAAGACCCGGTACAGCTCGGACCGCTTGATCATGTGCGGCCCGTACGCGCCGGCCGTACCGCTGCCGATGGGTGCCTCGCCGAGCTTCTTGCCCGAGCCGCTCCAGAACAACGCGTGATCGGCGGGGAACGACGCCTGCAGCACCGGCTTGTCGGCGTCGATGGCGTGCAGGGCGTCGAAGCCGTTGTTCATGATCGTCATGAAGGCGCCGACGTCGTCCGCACCCGGCTCCTGGGCCTCGTAGACGACGGAAGTGATGCCCGCCTTCTGTAGGGCCATGGCCGTGACCGGTCCGGCGATGCCTCCGCCGATGATCAACGCCTTGGTCATCTCGCTTCCCTCGTCTCCCGGACCCGCGCCGGCCGCGTGGGCGGCACTCGACGACCCGGGGATAGTAGCGGCGATGCACGCCTCGCCGGGCGAAAGACCCGGCCTCGGGTCAGCGGTCACCTCGTCGCCGCGCCACGGCGAGCAGGGTCAGGCCGGCCCCGAGCAGGACCAGCAGCGCGGCCGCCTGGGCGGGCAGCCCGGCGACGCCGGTTCCGGGGAGGCCGCCGGTCGTCGGCGGGCTGCCGGGCGAGCCGGGAGACGGCGAGCCGGCCGCAGTGCTCGACGCGGTCGTCGGCGTCACGGTGGCACCGGTCGTCGTCGCCGAGGTCGATGCCGAAGCCGAGGTCGAGGTCGAGGTCGAGGTCGAGGTCGGCGTGGAGGTCGGCGTGGAGGACGTGGTTCGCGTGGTCGTTTTCGAACTGGTCGGGGTGGTCGTCGGCGGCCGGGGCTCGCAGTGTGCCTCGGCTTCGCCGAGCCGCAACGACGTCAACGGCCCGTCGTACACCGGCTTGCCGTCGTTGTCCTTCAGCGACGCGGTGACGTCGATGTCCAGCCAGGCCCGGGCGTAGCCCTGGCGGCTCTGCGCGGACGGGTCCTGCATCGGTGTCACCACGACCGTCAGCGTGCTCTTGCCGATCTCACGGGCGCCCAGCTGGGCTCCGGTCACGCTCAGCCCGTTCCGGCCCGGCCGCACGGTGTGCCCGAGCACCTCGATCGTGCCGCCGTTCGTGCGGTTGTACGCCAGCGCCCACGGGCCCACCGGCGGCGGTACGCATTCGGCGTAGGAGTCGAGCGAAGCCACCTTGAGGAACGGCTTCCGCCCGAGCTTCACCTCCAGCGCCGTCAGCTGCGCCTGCGCCCAGTTCCTGGCCGGGTCGGCGACGGTCCGGGCCTGCTTGGTGGCGACGCCGATCCTGCGCAGAACCCCGTCGGGGTCGCTGAAGTCCCCGTTGTCGGTCTGTCCGGGACCGGAGGACTCCGCGACGCCGTACCGGCCGGTGTAGGCCTCGAGACCGAGCGCCTCGACCGGCGAAGTCGTCAAGCGGACGAGCACCGCGGAGGCGGGCGCGGAAGTCCGCGCAACCGGGACGACCGCCGGCTCGGCTACCGCGAGCACCGCAACGCCGGCGGAGAGAACCGAGCCGGTCAGAACGTGGGCGAGGCGAAACGAAGGCACGGGGTCAACGAAACACAGGTGACCACGCCCGGCGAGCGGGATCGCTGGTTCGGGCTTGGTGATCAACCGAAGGAGTGAGACCGCCGCTCGAACCAGAAGGCAGGCGCTCCCGCCGTGCCGGGTCCGCCCGATCTCGTCGTCGGCGGCGGACACCCACCACCGACGCCGTCACCCGCGCCGTACTGCAGGCCGCGCACCTGCACGAAGCGAGAGCCGGGACTGATCGGGCAGGCCAAGGGCATCATCATGGCCCGCCGCGGCGTCGACGTCGGCGACGCGCCCCACCGAAATCGACTTCCCGACCCGCTGAACAACGGCCCACCGCAGGCCCCACTGGGCTGCTCGCCCAGCCGGGTCGACCCGCTTGACCGCGCTACATTGTGTTCGTGAGCTCCGTCCACCCTCGGGAACTGGCCGGCCTGGACCTGTACGCGGTCTGGGTTTCCGCGGCGGAACTGACGGACCGGTTCGACCCGTTCCGGTTCGAGCACCGGATGGCGGCCTACCGGCAGCTCATCGCGGCCACGAACGCGGGCGGCCTGTTCGGCGCCGACAACCGGCACAATCCCTTGTGGGCCTGGACGTTCCAGCTCCAGTGGCAGTGCCGCACCGGGCGGCTGGGCGCCACCACGCACGCTGACGGGACGATCGAGCCGGACTCGCCGTGGGCCTACGGCAACTACACGCTGAGCGTGCTCCCGTGGCTGGGCGCGCAAGGGGCCGGCGTGGTCGCTCCGCTCGAAATCGCCGACGCCCCCGGCCCGGCCCGGTTCGGGTACGTGCGGGGCGGCGTGGTGCCGGACGAGCTGGCACCCAGCGTCGAGCAGTGGCGGCGCTACTTCGCGATGGTGCAGCAAACCCGGGCCACGACCGACTTCGAGCCGCTCCGGATCGCGCTGTGGAAGGCGCACAAGACCTGTCTCGACGTCGTGGTCACGAAGATCGCGGGCATCGACCCGGCTCCGTATGCGCCGCTCGAACTGACGTTCCTGCGTGGCTGGTGCCGGATGGTCGACTACCTCGGGGCGGCCGCCTGGCGGACCGACTTCGGCTTCATGACCGAGCACGGCCTGGACGTGTTGCCGGAAATACTGCTCGAGCAGCGTTCCGACCTGCGCACCCTGCCGGACAGCGTCCGACGCAACGTCACCAACGTCATCCGCCTGGCCACCGCTTCACCCGGCCGCCACGCGCTGAACCTGTGGCTGTGGCGGCGGATCATGCGCACCAGGGCCGCCCGGGACGAGGTACTGACCCTGCTCGACGCGGTCTTCGATCCCCGGCGGGACAACGCCGCGGCCCGCCGGCGGACGATCGGCCACCTCCTGCGTCCGTGACGACGCCGGGACTGACGAGCCGACTTCCGGAAGTGGCCGAAAAGGCAGAATTGCCCGTCGCCGGTTGACGACGCCTCCCGTCGGACACCAGGATCCCGCCGATGAAGCTCGAAGCCGGTCGCAGCGGCCGAACGAGGAGAAAGTCCCTGCCCGGCCGGGCAATCGTCCCGCTGGTGGCACCGATGGTCCTGCTCGCGGCGGCGTGCGGCCCGGTTCGCGTGGCCGGGTCGGCGAGCCCGGCCACGACCAGCCCGGACGCCCCGACGTCGAGCGGCACCGCCCCGACGTCGGCGGCGCAACCCGCTTCCGGCGCCGAGACGCCCGGCGCCGCCGTCGAGCGCTGGGTCACCCAGATCCTGCAGGAGCAGTACGTCGAGGCGTGCCTGTCCAGTGCTCCCGCACTCCCCGCCGGTCAGGACGCCCAGTCCTTGTGTGCCGAGCCCGCGGCTTCGGCGAGCGCGAAGTCATTGCGTTCGGCTTGGGCGAAACCGGGCGTCACCCTGCCTCCCGAGGGGAAGGTCGAGGTCGCCGCCGTGGCGGCGAAGGGCGACAAGGTCACCGTGCCGGACACGGCGGTCAAGCTCGACGGCCGTACGTTGCGCAGTCTCGAACTCATCGGCGCCACCGGCGAAACCGGCTCGTTCGCCCTCAGCTTCCGCGTGGAGAAGCACGCCGGATCCTGGTACGTCACGGGTTTCGACCTCAAGGCGTGACAACCGTCCTCGGTGGACTGTGGCCGTCTTCTACGGCTACGGCAGTCCATTGCCCGGGCGGCCAACCCGGCGTAGAGTTCATGATGCGGACACGTTGTCTCACCATTCGAGAAATGGGGTTGGCCATGGCAGGGAAGGACGTGTACACCCACGGCCACGCCGAGGTCGTCGTCGCGAGCCACGCACCGCGGCCAGTTCGGCGGCCTACCTCCTGCCCTTGCTCCGCCCGGGGCTGGACCTGCTCGACGTCGGCTGCGGTCCGGGCAGCATCACCGCCGACCTCGCCGAAGCCGTCGCACCCGGGCGGGTGCGCGGAGTCGAAATCACCGAAGCCCCGCTCCCCGCCGCCCGGGCGAACGCCGCTCGGCGCGGGGTGTCCGTCGAGTTCGCCGTCGACGACGCGTACTCGCTCTCCGATCCCGACGACAGCTACGACGTCACCCACGCCCACCAGGTGCTCCAGCACCTGTCCGACCCCGTCGCCGCCCTCCGCGAACTGCGGCGCGTGACACGCCCCGGTGGAGTCGTCGCCGCGCGCGACGCCGACTACGGCGCGTTCAGCTGGTGGCCCGAGGACTCGCGCCTCGACGACTGGCAGGACCTGTACCGGGCGGTGGCCCGCGGCAACGACGCCGAGCCCGACGCCGGCCGGCGGTTGCTCGCGTGGGCCCACGAAGCCGGGTTGACCGAGGTCACACCGTCCGCTTCGGTCTGGTGCTACGCAACCCCGGAGGAACGCTCGACGTGGGGTGACATGTGGGCCGAGCGGATCCACTCGTCCGTCGGCAAGATGGCCCTCGAACGCGGACTGGCCACCCAGGCCGATCTCGACGCCATCGCCCAGGCGTGGCTGACCTGGGCGGACCACCCCGACGGCTGGCTGCTGATCCCCCACGGAGAAGTGCTCGCCCGCGCCTGACTGTGGAACCCCGGGCGCCGGCTGCGAGCGCCACGCTCGCTTGCGTCGGCGCACCGTGGCCGATGAACTGTACGGCGACCAGCGCGAGCACGACGAGTGCGCCGAAGCCGAGCAGCGCCGAAGCCACCCGGAAACCGAACCACGCCCATTCGAGCCGCCGTCGGTGCCGGTTGTGGACGACCTCCGCGTCGTGACGCTGTTGAAGCCGCGTCTCGACGAGCTTCAGCACCCGGTCCGCGCTGTCGGGCTGCTCCTTGTACAGGTCGCGTACGTGCTCGAGGACTCGCATGCCCAGCCATTCGTCGACCAGCGAAGCACCAGGCGTGGTCTGCTCCGTCATGATCGGTCACCACCCTGCCGCGCGACGGTGTCATGCTCCGAAAGGACCGTCATGAGAGCCTCTAACGTGTCTCGGGTCGCGCTGGTGACATCGCGGCAAGCGCCGACGACGAGGTCGTCTCCGGGCACGGGCTCGAACGGCGGCGGTGGCAGAACGCCGAAGAATCGACCGAATGCTTCCACCACGCGACGGGCCTTACCCCGCTGAGGCGCCGGCAGCGTATTGACACGAGCCCGCGCTCGCAACGCTTTCTCGAGTTCTTCGCGAGCCGAGTTCCCAAGGGGGCTCGGCGGTCTTGCCGGGAGCGCGTCGATCAACCTCCGGACTTTCTCGAGAACTCGATCCCGGGTTGGCCCGACGCTCCCGACGGGCATATCGACGGCCTTCGCGATCTCGGCGTAGCTCATGCCGCCAGGCAAAATCAGCTGGAGCAGCCGGCGCTCCCCGCTGGACAACCGGGTGAAGGCCCGGTCGATCTGGGCGTACCGAGAAGCGGCGAGCTCCGGTTCGTACCGGGTCTCGGACCATGCTCTTCCAGTCCGCACCTCCCGCGCCGCGACGCGGGCGACCCAGCTCAGCAGCTCACCTACATCGTGGATCCGGTCCAAGTTTCGCGCCATGCGCAAGTACACCTGCTCCGCGATCAGGTCGGCGGCTGCCTTGCCGACCTCCGCGGACCGCAGCACTGCCCACAGCAACGGTGCGGTCCGGTCGACGAGCTCGTCCCAGGCGGCCTCGTCACCGGCGCGCGCGGCGACCAGAGCGGCGGCGACCCGGTCCTGACCGCTCTGCTCCCACCACGGAGGAGGTGACACGGACGTCCGCCCCGGCTCGTTCATACCTGTCACTGTCGTGGTTGGCCGCCCGTCGGGCTAGAGCCGGACCGGTGACGTAGGGAGCCAAGTTCCTGCGGATCACCAGCCTTCCGCACCCGGCCTGGCGCGGTGGCCGTCCGCACGATGAGCAGCACCCTCCTTTGTGGACCTTTCGGCAACGCCTTCAGCGGGCGTGTAGCGCCAGAAGGGCCGCACCAACAGGGCAGCGGCCAGGACGAGCGCCCCGCACACCACCGCAGTCCCGGACCACGCCACCGCCAGCGGCAGCGCCGACGCCATCAGCCCGGCGCGAAGGTCACCAAGGCGGGGACCTCCCGCCACCACGACCGTGTACACGCCCTGCAGGCGGCCGCGCATCCGGTCGGGGACGGCGGTCTGCAGGATCGTCTGCCGGTACACCGCGCTGACGAGGTCGGCCGCGCCCGCGATGACGAGCAGGGTCACCGCGAGCCAGAGGCTCGGGGCGAGGCCGGCCAAGGCGACGGCCCCCGCCCAGGCCACGACCGCCGCGGTGAGGGCGGCGCCTTGGCGCCGCACCCGGCCGATCCAGCCGCTGAGCAGCCCGGCGAGGACCGAGCCGGCCGCGATCGAGGAGTACAGCAGGCCGACTCCGCCGTGCCACCGCGTCTCGGCGGCTTGGGGAAACAAAGCCGTCGGCATGGCCAGCACCATCGCGGCGATGTCCACCAGGAACGACATCAGCAGGACCCGGCGGCCCGCGAGGAAGCGCAGGCCGTCGAGGACCGACCGCAGCCCGGGGCGGCCGATCGGGTCCGCCGCGGGCAACGGCGGGAGCCGGAAGGTGGCGTAGAGCGCCGCGGTGAACAGCACCGCGTCGGCGCCGTAGGCGTAGCAGAACCCGTCCGGGAGCCCGAGGAGGACTCCCGCGAGAAGGGGGCCCAGCACCTGGCCGACCGTCGAGACGGTGAACGTGAGCGAGTTGGCTGCGGGCACCACCTCCGGCGGGACGAGGGCGGGCGTGATGGCGCCGCGCACGGCGGAGGAGACGGCGAAGCCGCCGGACTGGACGGCGACGAGCCCGAGGATCAGCGGCACCGACCGGACCCCGGCCAGCGCCTGGGCGAACAGCGCCAGCGTGACCGTCCAGGTGAGCGCCGACGAGGCCAGGTACAGAAGCCGCCGGTCCACGGCGTCGGCGACCGCGCCGCCGTAGAGCCCGAACACGAGGATCGGGACGAGCCCGGCCAGCCCGGCGAGACCGACGTCGAACGAAGAGTGCGAGAGGTCGTAGATCTGCACCGGAACGGCGACTTCGGTGACCATCGTCCCGATGACCGCGGCACCCTGGCCGAGGAACGTCCGGCGGAACACGGGATGCGTCAGCGGCCGGGTGTCCATCGCGACGCGGCGCAGGCGGTTCTTCGACGGACTGGTCGTCATGCGCTCACCGTCGCAGGAGCCACCCGTGTCGCACTTCCGATAATCTGTCTTCTTGTGTCGGAAAACCGCCACCGGCACGCGGCCGGGCAGGTCATCGAGCGCCACCGCCACGACGAGCACCAGCTGGTGTACGTCCACCGGGGCGTGCTCGCGGTCCGCACCGACCACGGCACGTGGGTCGCCTCCGCCGACCGTGCCGTCTGGACGCCGGCCGGCACCTGGCACGAGCACCGCGT
Organism: Amycolatopsis sp. 505; assembly: GCF_031625235.1. Classification (NCBI taxonomy): domain Bacteria; kingdom Bacillati; phylum Actinomycetota; class Actinomycetes; order Pseudonocardiales; family Pseudonocardiaceae; genus Amycolatopsis; species Amycolatopsis sp. 505. Next base: position 388,892 of record NZ_JACKQP010000005.1, on the reverse strand, counting down.
CTACGGCGATTCCGAGGTGCTCACCCTGATGTTCCCCACCGATGACGCGCCCTTGGACGGCACCGCGCCCACGGTCATCGGCGTCAGCGCGCTGCTGCGCGAACTGCTCGTCGCCACCACCGAACCCGGTCTCGGCACCGCCGAAGCCGCCCGGATCCACGCCGTGCTGCGCGACCGGCTCCGCCGGACCCACGGCCGGCCGCTGACCTTGCCCGAGGCCCGCGACCCCCGGCTGGCGCACGCGTGCCGGCTCGTCACCGACGACCTCAGCCGGCCTCGCACGACGGCGTGGCTGGCCCAGCGCACCGGCACCAGCGAGCGCACGCTGTCCCGGCTGTTCCGCGTCGAGTTCGGCACCACCTACCCCCAGTGGCGCACGACGACCCGCGTGTTCCACGCGATGATCCACCTCGCGGAGGGCGCCACCGTCACCCAGACCGCGCACCGGTGCGGCTGGGCCACCCCGAGCGCGTTCGTCGAAACGTTCACCCGGACCATGGGCCGGACACCCGGCAGCTACCGAGCCCGGTGACCGGGTCCGCCGCTGACAGCCGGGGTGGCGCGAAGGCCCGCCGTGACGAACGCGATCAGCAGTTCGCGTTCGCCTCGGCCGGACAGGCCCGGGCCCGAGGACAGGGCGGCGAAGGCGAGGATCGTCCCCACCGCGAGGCGGACCCGCTGCGCCGCCTCCCCGGCAGGAACGAGGCCGCGATCCCGGAGTTCGGCGATCAGCCTGCCCACGCCCGCATCCTCGAGCACCCGGTCGAGCGGCCGCCGGTCCGCCGTCGAATCGGACACGACGGCCGACAGCACCCCCCGGACGGTGGCCGTCGGCTCGTCGCTGAGCGCTCCGAGGACGCGATCGACGCCGTCAGCCGCGAGGTCCGGCGGGCGGCCCGCCTGGCCGAAGCGGGACTCGCCACTTTCCCGGCACCACGCTGACCTGCCCACACGCCCGCCGACCGCGAGGAACGCGGCCGGACGATCAGGAGTGCCGCAGGATCGCCCCGAATCCCTCCTTCAGGTCGACCCGCTCGTCCATGACCGTCACCGACGCGCCCGACACGAGCGCCGTCCACGGTACGGCTTCGTCCGCCCGCTGCCGCCGTCCGTCCTCGACGCCGAACGCCGCCAACCCGTCGCGGTCCAGCGCGATTTCGCCGGCGTTGCGGCCGACCCAGACCTCGGCGTCGCCGGGGTCGCCGATCAACAGCGTGTCCACGTTGGCCTCGGCCAGCGCCCGGACGACCTCGGCCAGCCCGGTCACCGCGAGCCCGTCCTCCCGGCCCAGCCCGGTGCGGAAGCTCTCGGCCAGCTCGTCCAGCACCTTCAGCCGCTCACCGGCCAGCACGGTCCGGATCTCCTGCTCCAGGCCCTCCCGCGAGCCCCCCGCGGCCCGGCTCCCGGCGTCCACTTCGCGGGTGACGTCCTGGACCGCCGTCGGCAGCTTCGCGTGCAACGCCCGGCGCGCCTGCACCTCCCCCACCAGCAGCACCAGCCCCGGGTGCAGCGCCGCGACCCGCTCGGCGACGTGTCCGGCGACGTCCTCCAGGTTCTGGTCACGGGTTTCCTCGACGTTGGCCTGCATCCTGCGGTGCGCCATCCCGCCGCCGCGCACCTTGTGCAGCGGCCAGTCCTCCCCCGTCACCGTCTCGGTGGCGACCTCGCGGCCCTCGCCGTCGTGGGTCACCAGGTCCGCGCCCCGGTGGTCCACCGTCACCAGCAGGTACGGGATCGACGGCGAGCCGTGCGAGAAGAACGGCAGCAGGTACGGCAGCGGCGAGACGCGCTCGACCTGGGTGGCCGGCGCGTCCGCGAGCCGCCGGTCCACCACCACCCGGCCCCCGGCGGCGACGACACCGCGCCCGCTCCGGCCGACCGGGGGCTCGCTGTCGCGGATCGCCGTCACGACCGCCTCGGCCGTCGCGTCGCCGGCCCCCTGCTCGCCGAGCCGAGCGGCGATCTCCCGCAGCTTCAGCTCGAGCTGCCGCTCCGCGTCCTCGGTGTCGTGCGAATCTTCGAGGAACACCGACGCGAACGGCCCTTCCGCCGCCAGCACAGCTTTTACCTGGTCCTCGTCCACAGTGCTCTCCTCGATCGTCGAACCGGCCAAACCACCGCCTTACCCGCCGGGTTCGCGAACAAACGGCGACAGGACAAATAGGTGACCCACCCTGCCGACAGTGCAATTGTTGAAAATTCGTCCACAACCATGCACGAGATGACGATCAAGCAGCGGCGAACAGAGGAACGGGTGACGCCATCCCGGATCGCCACCGTCGCCGCTCACTTCGGGCGGGACGTCGCGTTCGGTACTGCGCTGGCCGCGGAAATGGTCATGTGCTTCGGCTACACCGAAGCAGATCCACGAGGCGAGCGGTACTCGGCTGCGGCGTGCGTGTCCGGCAACGGTGTGCGCGGCCGGGTCGGCATGCTGCTCGACTACGAGAGAGCCTTCCCCGAGCCCAGTCTCGGCCTCGCCGTCGACGGGCCGAAATCATCGCCTGCTTGTGTGCGGGCCGTCGAAAACCAGGTGGTTTTCGTCTGCGCCAACCAAGCCGGGGTGCCAAACGGAACCCGGTTCCCGGGTTCGGCCGAAATCGACGTCGCAGCGGAAATTGCGGCGGCGCGCGACGTCCGCGACCACCTCGGGGAACGGAAGGCCACTACGCCGAGCGTCGCTTGATCCGGATCAGCAAAGCGTCGAAGGCCAGGAACACCACCAGGCTCGCGCCGACGAGCGGCAGGACCCACGCCAGCACCGCGACTCCGAGCAGCGTCACGATCAGCGGCGCGCCGGCCAGCTGCCGCCACACCGGGCGCGGCAACGACGCCCACCGCCCCTTGTACGGGTTGTGGATCCACCACATGCGGTACCCGAGCGCGAGCAGGACGAGCGTCGCGACCGCCACCAGCGCGAGGACGATCTGGTTGGCCAGGCCGAACAGCGTGCCGGTGTGGAACTCGGTGGCCAGTGCGCTGAGCTTCGCCGGCAGCGAGTAGTCGCTCCAGGCGATCCGCTCGGTCACCTCCGCCGTGTAGGGATCGATCGCGACCGCGCCGCGGTGGACCGGCAGTCCTTCCTCGATCTCGGTGACGGTGTACGGCGCTTCCGGCCGGGGCGGTACCGAAACGGCCAGCTCGCCGCTCAGTCCCGCGGCCTCGGCGGCCGCCGCCGCGCGGTCGAGGCCGATCGGCCCGGCGCCCGGCCGGACCGGCACCGGGGCCGCCGTGAGCACGGGGGCTCGCAGGTGGACCGGGTCGGCCGCCGCGTCCGCGCGACCACCCGCGAACTGGCTCATCGCCAACCCGGTGACCGCCACCGCCAGCAGTCCCGCCGTGAGCCACAGGCCGGCGGCACCGTGGATCGCCCGCACCCGCGTCCACCCCGTCTTGTCCCGAGTGGACGGCACGAGCACCTCGCGCAGCGGACGTTTCCGGCGCGTGCGGGCCAGCCACAGCACCAGGCCACCCACGGCGACGAGGGGAACCCAGCTCGCGGCGAGCTCGGCGTAGAGCCGGCCCGGCGCGCCCAGGTGCAGATCGCCGTGCAGCCGGCGCAGCCACGTGTTCGCGGGCAGCCGGTTCTCGACCGTGGTCAGCTCGCCGTTGATCAACCCGGTGTACGGGTCGACGAACACCGTGCGGTCGGTGGTCCCGGCCGGACCGGGAACCGCCAGCACCACACGGGTGGTGCGGTCGGGGGCGGGCGGGGTCAGGACCGACTCGAGCGTCCCCTCCGGGTGCGCCGTGAGGGCCGCGCGGACCTGCTCGGAGAGAGGGCGCGGCGCGTCGCCGACCTGGTTCACGTGCAGGTCGGACCGGTAGAGGCTGTCGTGGATCTGCGGGCTGAACACGTAGACGAGCCCGGTCAGGCACAGCACGGCGAGGAAGGGCGCGACCACGATACCGGCCAGGAAGTGCAGCCGCCGGGCGACGAGCTGGAGGACGGTGCTCAGGCGCGGCCGCGGGGACGGACGGGCGGCCCGGTGCGAGGGAACGGTGGAGGTCGAGGACAAGGCGGCTCCCGCGCGGCTGGAAGAGGCGGTCAACGGACGTCGATGGGCTGCTTGACCGTCTGCGTGCGGCCGTCTCCGGGCCGTGCAGGTCGATGACCCACGGCTCGGCAGCCAGGGCACCAGCCATCCCGGTCGGGTGTTCGGATGGGCACCGTGTGCGTTCCGACGCTTGGTGGCTTGGGCTTCGTGCGACTGGGCTTTGCGTTCCGCGGCGGCACGGCGCCCGGAGCTGAGCCGCTCGATGATGCTCCTTCGGTCGCGGATGACGCCCTTGGCGTCGGCCGCGTCCGCACACCGCGCCCGCGCCGCATCGACACGCCTCGGCCCCGGCAACCGCTTCCCGTTGGTCCGCCACCCCGGCCACGAGAACGCCGTGGCGTTCAAGCGCCTGGCGTACGGCGGCTCGCTCGGCGTACGACAGCCCGCGCTGGTCGCTGACCCCGCGCGTGCTCAGCGTCGGCCAGCACCACTCGACCTCGCACGCCATGAGCGAGACCGCCCAGCCGATGCTGATGAGCCTCGCCGAGGAAACCGGCGAATCGGCGTCACTGGCCGCGCTGGACGGCTCCGATGTCGTCTACGTCGCCCGCGTCCCGGTGCGGCGGATCACAAGCATCAACGCCTCGCTCGGCACGTGCTCGGTGCCGCTGTCAGGATGTTCCAGGACGCGCCGTTGGTGCCGGCTGCTGAGCCGAGGAAGCTCCCGTCCGCCTGTCGCGTCAGGCCCCCACCGGGTGGCCGTCGGCCCGCAAGACGAACGAGCTGGGAGCGGTCAACCGGACCAGAACCTCCGGGCCGCCGACGAGGTCCGGCCGCGGGTTGGACGCGGTGGCGATGGTGACGCCGGGCCCGCCGTGCGCGGACGCGATCGCCGGCAGCGCAACGCACGCCACTGCGATTACCGTGGACCAGGTTCCGCGGAGCGGGAGTCACATGCTCACACCTCCGTGGCGAGGCCGGTGATCACCGCGACGTCCTCGCCGGACAGCTCGATGTCCGCGGCCGCCAGGTTCTCCTCGAGGTGCGTGACGCTGCTCGTACCGGGGATGGGCAGCATCACCGGCGAGCGGTGCAGCAACCACGCCAGCGCGATCTGCCGGACGGTCGCCCCGTGCCGGGCGGCGATCGGCTCGAGCACCGTCATGACCTTGCCCGTGTCGGGGCCTTCGGTGAGCGTGACCGGGTGCCATGGCGAAAAGATCGCACCGCTGTCCTCGGCGGCCCGCAGCAGGTCCGCGCCGGTGCGCGCGCTCGCGTTGAAATGGGCGGTGACCGCCGCGATCTCCACGATCTCCCGCGCGGACCGGAACTGTTCGAGCGTCACATTGGACAGTCCGATGTGCCGGATCAGTCCTTCCTCCCGCAACGCGGCGAGGGTGGCGACCTGGTCCTCGAACGGCGCATCGGTGGCGCGGCCGCTGTGCAGGTAGTACAGGTCGATCGTGTCGACACCCAGCCGGCGCGCGCTGAGGTGGGCGCTTTGCCGCAGGTAGTTGGGGTTGCCGACGGCACCAAGCGTGGCGTAGTCGAAGCCGCCGCGCACGAATCCGCCCTTGGTCGCGATGACCAGGTCTTCGGGGTAGGGGTGCAGTGCGTCTCGGATGAGGGCCTCGTTGGTGTGCGGGCCGTAGACGTCGGCGGTGTCGATGAACGTGACACCGGCGTCGACGGCCGCGCGCAGGACGGCGATGCCGCCGTCGCGATCGGGGTACTCGCCCCAGACCTGCTTCCCCGTCAGCTGCATGGCGCCGAAACCGATCCGGCCGGCACGCAGGTCACCGCCGATGGTGAGGACTCTCGAAGTCATCCGGACCTCCTGCTGAAGTGATCTGCTTGCCGACGAAGGTGGCGACGTCGTCGATCTCCTGGCCGCGGACGTCGTGGCCCAGCCCGGGATAGACGTGAACCTCGGCGGTGGCGTGGCGAGCGAGCCACCGTTCGGTCCGCGCGAGCGCCCCGGGCGGGATGATCCGGTCTTCCCGCCCGCGTCCCCAGTAGACCGGCGGCCGCGTGCCGCCCAGCGCCGCGTCGCCGGGCTGCTCGTCGCGCACGACGAACCCCGCCAGGTTCACGCAGTAGGCGAACCGGTGCGGCGCCCACCGCATGAGCTGGTGCGCCATCGCCGCACCTTGCGAAAAGCCGAGCAGCCCGATCGACGGCGCCTCGACGGTCTCCAGCCACGACAGCACGTCCAGCGCCGCCGCGTTCGCCACCTGCGGCCGCGGATCACCGATCGGGTTGCCCGCACTGGGGAACCACGCGTACCCACCGGCTTCGGGAATCCGCGCCCGCACCGAGGCGACCACGACCTCGTCGGGCAGGCGCGGGGTGATCAGCCGGTGCAGGTGTGTCTCGTCGTAGCTCCAGCCGTGCAGCATCACCAGCAGTGGCCGTGAGCCGCGGGCACGCTCCTCTTCGGACCACAGCACCGCTTCGCGGTCCATTCCCGGTTCCTGGTTCATCGTACGGTGAACTCGGTCAGCGGGTCGGTGTGCACCGGTGTCCACCCGAGCTCGCGTTGTGCCTTGGCCGAGGTCAGCTGCTGGTCGAGGGCGAAGGCGTCGGCGATCGGGCCCATCTGCTCGCGGGCCTGCTCGAGGCTGAGGGAGACGGTCTTGCCGTCGAGCCCGGCGGCGTGGGCGCAGGCCTCGGCGACCTCCTTGGCGGTCGGGTTGATCCCGCCCACGCCGAGGTACACCGAGCCCGCCGGAGCGGACAGTGCGGCCACGTAGAGGCGGGCGAGGTCGTCGAGGTGGATCAGGGCCCAGTGGTTGCCGCCGTCGCCGAGGTACGGGATCGCGCCGCTTTCCTTGCCCGGCTGCACGAAGAAGAGGTCGATCAGGCGGTTGTCGCCGCCGTAGAGCAGGCCGGGCTGCACGATGACCGGCCGGCCGCCGTTCTTCGCGCGGGCCAGCACCGCGTCTTCGACGGGCTTGCGCCACGCGACGACGCCCGGCGGGTTCCACGGCGCGGTCTCGTCCCGCACGCCGCCGGTGTCGCCGTAGACCCAGCTGCCGCCGGTGTGCACGTAGGTGCCGCCGCCGACGCCGTCCTGCATCGCGGTGGCGGCCGCCAGATCCTCCTCGCCGCTGGTGGCCTGGGCGAGGTGGATCACGGCTTCCGCCCGCGCCGCCGCCTGGTTGAGCACGTCGAGGTCGGAAAGGCCACCGCGGACCGCGCTCGCCCCGGCGGCCACCACCGCCGCCTCGGCGCGGTCGCTGCGTGCGAGCGCCTCGACGGTGTGCCCCTGCCGGACCAGCTCGCCGATGGTCGCCCGGCCGATGTAGCCCGAGCCGCCCGTGAGGAAGATCTTCATCACTGTCCTTTCGATCGTGTTTTCGTTCCTCCTCCACGGTGGCCGGTGCCCCCGCCCTGCGTCCAAGACCCGTTCCGCGCGCTGTGATGCCGCGGCGGCATCACAAAACTGCGATGATGGGCGCGGGAGGTGGGCCGACGTGGACTTCGACCTGCGGAAGCTGCGCTACTTCGTCGCGGTCGCCGAAGAGCTGCACTTCGGCCGGGCCGCCGCGCGCCTGCACATCGCCCAGCCCGCGCTGTCGCGCCAGATCCGCGCCCTCGAAGACGAGCTGAAGACGCCGCTGTTCGTCCGCGACCGCCGGAGCACGGTCCTCACCGCGGCGGGCGAACAGCTCCTCACCGACGCCCGCGACCTGCTGGCCGCGGCCGAAGCCGTGCACCGCCGGGTCACGGCCGCGGCCGAAGCGAAGCCGGTCCTCACGGTCGGGTTCATGCCGGGCCTCGTGGTCACCCCGGCGGTGCGGGCACTGGCCCGGCAGGGCATCGCCGTCCGGCTGCTGCGCACCAGCTGGCACGACCAGGTCGAAGTTCTGCACGACGGCCGCGTGGACGTCAGCATCATCAGGCTGCCGGCCGACCAGCGCGGGCTGACCGTGCGGCCACTGTTCACCGAACCCCGCGTCGTCATGGTGCCCGCCGGGCACCGCCTGGCCGGGAAGGAGTCCGTGCCGGTCACCGAACTCGCCGACGAGCACCTGCTGCAGGACCCCGACGCCGTCCCGGAATGGCGGGACATCGCGCTCGAGCTCCGCCGGCCCGACCGCCCGGAAGTCCCGCGGATCGACAGCGTCGAAGAGAAGCTCGAACTGGTCGCGGCGGGCGCCGGGATCAGCGTGATCCCGTTGTCGACGGCCACGTTCTACACCCGGCCGGACATCATCGGCGTCCCGGTCGAAGACATCGGGCCGAACCAGGTGTCCCTGGCCTGGCTCGCGACGCGCCGATCACCCCTGATCGACGCCTTCCTCGCCGCCGCGGGCAACCTGGTCCCCTAGACTCGGGTCCGCTCGTCATGTCGAACGGGTCAGGCGCCGAGATGGCCGAGGGCGTCCTCGACCACGCGCGCGACGAACGCGGCGTCGAGGGGTTCGCGGGAGAACCAGCGACGGTAGAACAGCGGCCCGGCGACGGCGGCGGTGACGTCGGCCGGCCCACGATCCGCGGCGAGCTCGCCGCGAGCTTGCGCGCGTTCGGTCACCACACCGAACGGAGCCATCAACCGGGCGTGCAGATCCGCATGCAGCCCGGCCAACTCGGGATCGCGCTCGGCGGCGTCCACGATGGAGGGCAAGACCGCCGCCCAGCGGGCACTCCGCAGCTGCTCGGCCAACGCCTCGATCAAGGCGACGAGATCCCCGCCGAAGCTGCCCGTGTCGGGGACCGGAGGCGCCGACCCGATCGTCGAGCACGCCTCGATCAGCAGCGCGGCCCGTGACGGCCAGTGGCGGTAGATCGTGGTCTTGGAGACGCCCGAGCGTCGCGACACCTCGTCGATGCTGACGCCGCCGATGCCGCCGGCCGAGAGCAACTCGTACGTCTGGGCGAGCACCGCCGCCTTGGACCGCTGGACTCGAACGTCGACGAAGTCCCCGGATCGGGCCACCTGGTGATCTCCGTTCTTCTCCTCACCGGAACAGTACGATACTGTACCGTACTGTTTCGCAAAGCCGGACAGCCCGGCTCGCCGAGAGCAGCCAGGAGAACGCCGTGAAGCTCGCCTCAGTACGCCTCGTCACCGATGACCTGCCCGCCCTGACCGCTTTCTACTCCACGCTCACGAACACCGAGCCGGTGACCCCCTTCGGGTCCGGCGACTACGCCGAACTGCACACCGAAGGCAGCATCATCGCGCTGGCCAGCAGCGCGGGGGTCAAGCGGTTCAACAACAACGCCGCCGTAGCCGCCGCCAACCGATCCGCCATCATCGAATTCGAGGTCGACGACGTCGACGCCGAACGCGCCCGCCTGGGCGACCAGGTCACCGCCTGGGTCCAGGAACCCACCAACCAGCCATGGGGAAACCGATCGATGCTCCTGCGCGACCCCGACGGCAACCTCATCAACATCTACTCCACCGGACACTGACGGCACCGGCACCTGCCCGAACGCCGGGCTGAGGTCCGGCTGGGCTCGAGGCAAGGGCCACGGCGCGTTACCCATGCCCCGGTGAACTGTGCCCAGTGCCGCAGCAGCGATCGCCGCTTCGCGGGATTGACGCCGCCGAGGGCTGGGTACCGCTGGTGTGCGGACGTCTTCAGCAGGGAGGACGGAGCCCGGAAAGGGACGATCGGTCATGCCCGAGGGGAGCGACGCCGGAAGCGAGGCGGCGCCGTGGTCGTTGGACCTTCGCGGCACCACCGCCCCGGTCCTGGTGCAGGTCCGCCGTTGGGCCTCGCGCACGCTGACGCAGGTCGACGACGCTCACCTGGGTGATGTGCTGCTCGTCGCCACCGAGCTGGTGACCAACGCCTACGACCATAGCCAAGGGCCGCTGCAGATCCGGATGAGCCACACGCCGACGCCGTGCCGGGTGCGGATCGAGGTCGACGACAGCTCCCCGGACCAGCCCGTCGTCGCGGCACCGTCTCCGCAGCGGCTCGGCGGCCGCGGCATGCAGATCGTCGACAAGCTCGCCGAGACCTGGGGCGTGCTCGCGCACCCGGCGGGCGGCAAGACGGTGTGGGCCGAAGTGTCCTGCGCCGGGCTGGACGCGATGTCCTGCACTGCGGCGCGCGCCCACCCGTGACGGCGGCCATCACCTGGGCGACCGCGGCCGGCAATCCCGGGACCGCGGCCTCGACGGAGCCGACCTGATCGAGGAGCCTCCCCGGACAGCGATCCAAGAGCGCCCGGTGCACCGACGTACGGGATCCCGGCAGCCCGAGGCGGTTCCGCCGGCCCGAGGTCTGGACCGGCGGAACCTCGGTCCGGGCCTTCTGCGCGCGGAAGGCCCGGACTTGGCGACTGACTACCCAACCCGAAATTGATTCACACCGTTCGGCGGCAGTCATTGCTCTGTTCGGACCCACTACCCGCCGGGGCAGTTCAGCCGTCGAGCTCATGGTGCCGCTGGGTCAGCGTGCGGGCCAGCTCCGCCAGCTTCACGTTCAGTTCCTGCGACGTGCGGCGGAGAATGTCGAACGCCTCGTCGGCCGACACCCCGCGGCGGTTCATCAGGATGCCTTTGGCCTGCCCGATCACGTCCCGGCCGTCGATGGCCCGCTGCAGGTTCTCCTCCCGCAACGCGGCCGCGGTGTGCGCGGCCGACCCGGCCAGCGCCAGCGACGCGTGCGACGACAAGATCAGCGCGTGGTCGACCGCATTGTCACTGAACGCGCCCGTGCGCCGGCTGTAGAGGTTGATCGCGCCCGGCGGCAGGCCGGACTTGCGATCCGGCAGCAACGTCGTGGCCAGCAACGACCGGAACCCCAACCGCGCCGCCCGCGGCCCGAACTCCGGGAACGCCACCGAGCCGGCCAGGTCGTCGCTCAGGCAGTGCCCGGGCCCGTCGTGCCGCGCGGCCTCCAGGCACGGCCCCTGGCCGGTCCGGTACTGGATCCGGTCCAGCTCCTCGGCCTCCGCACCGGTCCGGACGGGGGTGTGGAACCCGCCGTCGGGCGAGCGCATCGTGATGCTCGCCAGTTCGGCGCCGGGAACGATCCGCAGCGCGGCGGACACCACGCGTTCCATCGCCTCGTGCAGGGAACCGGCCTCGAGGAGCACCGAGGCGAGCGCGCCGAACCGCTGCGCCAGCGGCCCGTCACCATCAACGCCACACCGGTCCCAGCCGTCACCGGCCGGCTCCGCTCCGAACGTGACCCGATCGGCCTCCCACGGGTCGTCGGTCTGCGCGTAGACGTCGGTCAATCCGGTCTCCTCTTACCCGCCCGATCGCCGGGCACCGCGCCCACACCCTACCGACCGGCAGGAGCAGCTGCTTGCTCCGGCGGAATCGCCCGCATGGCCATGAGGGACGCGTCGGTCGGCGGTAGAGCGATTCAAATACGATGCAAGCTGGCTACCCAGCATCGCGGGCTTCCACTCGTTCTGCACCGCTTGGACCTCGCCACATGCCGTCCGTGCCTCGTGATTACCCGAGCACACTGGATCGCCGCTCTGTCAGGACACTCTGCCGACTCGGCATTCCCGAGCTCCGCAGCGTAGATTCGCATCGTTCCTGCATCGCAGACCGGAGGTCCCATGGCACCCGACCAGCTCGCCTGCCGGGCACATCGGTCCGCGACCGCACCGAAGCCACGGAGATGACCGCAGACCCGCCACCGGCGCCGGCCGCGTTCACCATCTCCGCGCATCGGGAAGGCCCGGTCACCCTGTTGCGCCTGGACGGCGAATTCGATCTGAACGCCCAGGACGCGCTGGCCGAAGCGCTGGCCGCCGCAGGTGCCACCACGGTCGTCGACGGGCGGAACATCACCTTCTGCGGCGCCGGCTGCCTGGGCCGCCTCCTCGCGGCGGCTTACCAAGCCGGGCGCCGAGGCGGCCGGATCATCCTGGCCACGACGGCTGCCAGGGTGTTACGACCGCTGTCCGTGCTCGACACCGGCCACCACCTGACGGTGACCGCGCTTCCCGACGAGGCGCTGGCCCTGCTATCGGCTACCGATCCGCGGTGATCCCGCCTACGCTGCGAGGGCGCCCGGCAAGCGAGAGGATGTCGTCCTCGTGACCGAGTCCGCCGCCGAACCGGTCGCCGGAGGGCGATGATCGGAGCCGGCACGGCCGCCACCCGAGCCGATACGGGACGTTGTGACGACCGGGCCGCGCGGCGTCAGATCGGGCGTTCGGACAGCTCGCTTTCGAGGATCTCCTGGAGCTTCGCTTCCTCGTGGATCCACCGCCACCGCAGCGCGGCGAACAGCGCCACGAAGCCCGCGACCACGCCTCCTACGACCATTCCGGACGGAGTATCGGCGACCGGAACCGCGACCGCGACGGCGAGCAGCCCCAGCAGCGGCCACCATCGCCACGACCGCTCGCGCGCATGCCGGGGACGATAGGCCACCATTCCGAACAGCGGCTGGCGCACGCTCATTTGATCGTCCTCCACGGTGTCGGCGGTCACCTCGGCGGGCAGTGTGACGATGCGTAGTCGCACACCCCCCAATTGTTCGCCAGCCTCAACGATCGAGGTACGTCTGCACGCACCAACCACACCTCCGTGTCACAGTGATCACCCGGGCGGATCAGTGACTCTTCGCCTCGGTAGCACCAGCGAGACAGCCACGAGATGTCGGCGCCGGCGGCTGTCGACGGGGACATTCGGCTGAGGGGGCTTCTTCAGCGAGCCGGCAGCATGCTCGAGGAGAACCTACGGCCGTGACCGATCAGGGCCAGCCCCAGCGCAGCCCGCGGATGCCGGCGCTCACCTCGCTCGCGAAGCAGAGGGCAGGCGTCTCCGGCGCCACCGGGACAGCGGCGACGTCGCGCTCCACACCACCCGGCCCGTCCAGCCGGTAAGCGTGGCAGGCCGAGGGCAACGCCTCCGGCGCGAAGTGCACCTCCACCAGGTGCTCGGCCACCGGATGCCGGAAGCGGCGATCGTAGCTGGTGTCGGGTACGTCATCGGTGTATTCGAACTCGTACTCGAGGATCGCGATCTCGCCGACCGCCAGCGGGCGGACCGGGACCAGCTCGCTGATCACGAACCCCGGCTCCGCCAGGACTTCGGTGCGCACCGCCCGGCAGTACCGCGTCGACTCCAGCCGCGGCGGGCGGCCGGGGGCGCAGCCACGGAGAGCCACCACCCTGGCCTGGACCGGTTCCTCGATCGCCCGCACGACCTCGCGCACCCGCAGGCGGGTGAGGCACCGGTCGGCGCCCACATACACGGCCTCGTGCAGGCTGAGCACCAGCAACGATGTCTCGTCGGCCGCGTCGAACGAACGCAGGACCGGCAGCACGCCGTTGCGCGGACCCCACAACCGTTCCCAGCCCACCGGATCGGGCGCGCCGCTGTGGCCGGGGCGGGACAGGAGGCCGGTCAGCGAGCGGGCCGGCAAACCGAGGACGTCTTCCAGCACCGTCACCGCGCGCAGGGAATGCGGCCGCTCGGGGCGAGTCCGCCCGGTGCGCCAGTAGCTGAGCGTCGTCGTGCTGACCGGAACACCCGCGGCCGTCAAGCGGCTGCCGAGGCGGGCAAGTCCCAGGCCGCTGCGGTCGATGGCCAGCGAGAGCGCGCGGCTGAACGGGCCTTCGGCGAGGACCTGCGCCAGGTCCCGCCTGGCGGCCTCCGGCGGCGGCACCGCGAACAACGGCATGGCGATCCTCGGCGTCGGTGCGGAGAAACGAGGTGCCGTCGGCGGATCGCGCCGGCGTGGCGGAAGTGTCCGGTCGTGCCGGATCACCACCGGTCTAACAGGCGCGGACCACGCCTGTCACCCGACGAACGTCGGCGGACGACGCACAACCCGCCGAAAGATCCGTCTTCTTCCGTTGATCCTCTCCGATCTTCCGACGGTTACCGAAGCAACACCAGCTAATTACGTTCGGTGAGTCCCCACCGGTCCCCGTCAAGGAGCCCTGATGCGCAATCCTCTCGCCCGATCCGCCGCTCTGCTCGCCGTGTCCTGCGCCGCGTTCGCCACCCTCGCGGCCGCCCCGGCGTCGGCGAGCACCCCGGTCACGCCGGTTCCGTCCGGTGCCGAACCGTCGATCATCGACGGCAGCACGGCCCAGAACCCCGGCTACATCACCCGGTTCAACGGCCACGCCAACGGCTACACCTTCTTCTGCACCAGCACGTTGATCGGCGCACGCTGGGTGCTGACGGCCAAGCACTGCATGTACGACGACAACGGGCGGCGGCTGACCGACATCGACCTCTACGTCGGCTCCAACAGCGCCTCCGGTGGCGTGCACGCGAAGGCGTCCTCGACATACGTGTACTCCGGCGGCGACCTCGCCCTGATCAAGCTGAACACCAACGGAGGCAGCACCTTCGCCCGGCTCGCCGGCAGCTCGTCGGACGCACAGGAAGGCGACTCCGCCCGCGTCTACGGCTGGGGCGCGACCCAATCCACCGACGAAGGCAACCACCAGTCGGCCGTCCTGAAGCAGGCTTCGGTGCGGATCGCCGACACCAGTGCCACCGACTACTTCGGCGGCCCGGCCATCGCGGCCGACACCCTCGACGGCGCGGTGGCCGGCGGCGACTCCGGCGGCCCGATGATCGACGACGGCGTGCAGGTCGGGGTCTGCTCGACCAGCGACCGGTCCAGCACCACCACCTACGGCAGCGTCGCGGCGGGCCGCAGCTGGATCCGCCAGGTCAGCGGTATCTGACGACTGCCGCGCGGCGGTGTCGCCGACGGTCCACCCGGACCGTCGGCGACCTCGCACGGCGGCCGCCCGGTGAATCGCCCGCGCGAGCACGGTCTGGGTCAGCCAAGGCGTCGTCGGCATTCAGCCGGAGCCGGAACGCGTAGTGGCGCAGGAACCGGCTGGGCTGGTCGGCGGACTCGAAGGTCAGGCAGGAGCAGTTGGCCAGGCCCGCCCGGACGATCCAGGTGGCCTCGGCGTTCGTGGTGGCCGGGCCGGCCGAGTCGACCGCGGAGAGGACGACCTGGTCGCCGGCGTCGTTGGGGCGCAGGATTTCCGCGCGCGGACAAGGCCCACCACGGACCGGACCGAAACCAGCCACGACCACCACCAGCGCACCGGCCGCCGCAAGCCACCACGGCAACCCGGAGTCCGACACCGCCGCGACCGACGACACTCCGGTGCCGTGGCGCGCTGCGCCGGTCTCACCCGTCAGCGCAACGTCATTGCCGTCGCCGCCGTGGTAGGTGAGCCGGAGTGCGCCGACCGCCGCCCCCTCGGGCAAGCCGGCGAAAGTGTCCGGCGTCGAAACCGGTGACCATCGTGATCGCAATCGCCGCGGTTCTGGCCGCCGCGTGAAACACGGTGGGACGCCGAAGCGCCCCACCGCCACTATTCACTTAGGCCAGTAATTGAACCTGTAGCCGCTGTAACAGATACCTGCGCAGCTGGGGTCACGAGGAAAGTACTCGATCGGCCCAACTTTGTAGTATCGAGCGAATTCGCTCCGCTCAACAACACAGCTATTGTAGTTTTCGCCACACCATTTGCTGTTGACATCCGCCACGCCGACACTGGTAGACGCCGCCGCGGCGCCGCCCTGAGCAGCCATCGCGACACCCGGAACAGTCAACGCCGCTACTGCGGCACCGGCCACAACGAACGTCTTTACAAGATTCTTCACAATCCCCCTTGGAAAATTGCAGGCGGAATTCGGATTCCGCTTGTTCGCGCAGATGACGCATGAGTTACCGAGCTCAATGCACAGCGAAACGCGAAATAGAATCCGTTTTCCCCGGTCAGGTTCGAATACGCCTGAGGAGGCTAGCATCAAGTTGATCATCCCGCCAGGCCAACCCCGGACTCCCGCGCCGGACGGGTGCGGCAGCCGGCCACCGGCCGCGCAGGCACCGGCCCTGGAACCGGCGTTGCCGGCCGCGAAGATGGCCGGGTACAGCCACGTCGGCATCGACGGCACCCTGATCGAGACCGACCGGTGCCGCACCTCCGGCCCGACCGAGGGAGTGGACCTGTGATGGTCGAGCAAACACGCCAACCACGGGGGAACATCCAGGTCATCACCACACCCGACGGCTGGCCCTTGTGGACCTCCGAGGTCCGCGCCGCGTCGGCGTAGAGCCGGCGCGGCCGCTGGCGTGGCTTACCGGCCATGCCGTGGATCGGAGGGATGGCGCCGATCAGCTCGCCCGCGGCGACACCGACACCGGCCTGCGCCTGTGGCGGCAGACCGCCGACCGGCTCCGATCCACAAAGGACACCGATCCCGGCGCCGACGGCTGGGCGTGGGAAACCCAAGCCGTCACCGTGGTAGCCCACGCCCACTACGGACGCCTCGACCTCGTCGCCGAGATCGCCGATGACCTCCCCCGCGCGCTGCCCGGCCTGCTCGAAGACCCGGGGACGTCGGTCCCGGTCTGCGGCGCCCTTCTGCTGGCACTGGCCCTGACCGACCTCGACCGCGCGCGGACGGCCGCCGAGCGCGCCGCGGCAGTGCGCCTGATCGCCCTCGCCGAACGCTTCCGGTACGTGCGGGGGTTCCACCCGGCGATGTCCTCGGCCCGCATCCGCGAGGAGCTGCGTGCCGCCGCGATCGCGGCACCGGCACTCAGGCCGCGGGATCGCGCCTGAACAACGCCCGCGCCCACACGTACCCCGCGACGGCGAACCCCGCGCACCAGGCCACGGCGATCCACGCACTGGTCCCGACCGGCGTACCCAGAAGCAACCCGCGCAGGGTGTCGATGACCGGAGTGAACGGCTCGTTGCGGGCGAACCAGCGCACGGCTCCCGACATCGTGTCCGTCGGCACGAACGCACCGCTGACGAACGGCAACACCTGCACCAGCAGGATGAACAGATTCGCGCCCTCGGCGTTCTTCGCCGCCAGCCCGACCGCGACGGCCAGTCAGGTCAGCGCCGACGCCAGCAGCAACACCAGTCCCGGCGTACCGGCGCAGGTGCTTCAGGTTGCGCCGCAGCATGGTCGCCGAATCGCGTAGTTCATCGAGCGGCCTCCTTCTCGGTCGTGAGGGCGAAGAAGACGTCGTCGAGGTCCGGGGTGTGCACCGACAGCGTGAACGCGGACTCGTCCCGCGTCCCTTCGCCGAGTGCCCGGGCGCCTGCAGCCGGACGTGCCCGCCGGCGACTCGCCAACGAGGTCGTCCGCGGCGCCCTCGCCCTCGAGACGCACCTGACCAAGGCGGAGCAGGAACTGCTCAACCCGATCGGCGTCAACTGCGTGCGGTCGTTCTCCGGCAAGGGGATGTAGAGGGAATCCCGTGCGCCGCTGACGACTGCACGGTGATGTTCGCGACGCCGTTTCCGCCGCTCAATGGCGCGGTCCAGCTCACGGTCGCCGCTCGCCGGGGCGGTGCCGCTGCCACCGCCGACGAGCAGCAACGCACCGTCGCCGGTGGAGGCCGGGCCGCTTTCGCACCACTCCGGTGCCCTGCCCGAAGCGGTCAGGGAGCCTGACGCCGCCTCGGGCAACGGCGGACCACGGAGTTGACGGCGAAGCGGCGGTTCGGGTGGCAGCCGGCGTGGCTGCTTGCGGAGGCCGAGGAACCACGGCCGCACTTGCGCCGGCTACCTCGCGCCGCATTCGGCCTTGTCTACGGGCAGATGTGCTACGGGTTCGCGAGTTCGGCGAGCCCGCCGCGCTCAGGTCTTGGCCAGAAGCCGGTCGAGCACCCGGTCGAGCCCGAAGACGAACAGCTCGTCGTCCGGCCACCCGGCGTCGACGAACCCGGACGTGCTGAGCGTCGGATAGCGTTCGGCGGAATCGAGGATGTGCGCGCGGACCTTGGCGATCGCGGCCGGGTCGTCCAGCCGGCGCCAGGTGGCGTCCGCCAGCGACGCGCCGAGCACGAAGCCGGCGAGGGTGCGGGTCGCGGCCGCGAGCTCCAGCCCGGCCAGCCCGGCCTGGACGAGGTTCGCCTGGATGAACTCGGTCCGCGCCAGCACGTTGGGCCCGAGCAGCGGGCGGCCGAGCAGCGCGGGCGACCACGGATGGGCGAGCATCGCGGCGCGCCAGCCGACGAGCAGCGTCCGGAGCCCGTCCCGGGGCTCCGAGCCGGGCGGGGGCACCGGCACTTCGCCGACGACGTGGTCGAGCGCGAGGTCGAGCAGGTCTTCCTTGGTCGCGACGTGCCAGTAGAGCGCGGTGGACGTCACCTCGAGCCGTTCGGCGAGCCTGCGCATCGTCAGCCGTTCCGCGCCCGCCGCGTCGAGTTCGGCGATCGCCGCGGTGATGATCCGGTCCAGGGTGAGCGGCGTGTTGCGCCTCGGCGGTCGCGGCGGCTCGTCCCGCAGCCAGAGGACGTCGTCGGTCATGACCTGTCACCTTACCCGTCCACATTTGACTTATCGTTGATAAGTTAATATAACATCGGTAAGTCAAGCCCGTGACGATCGAAGGTCTCCCATGAAATCCGTAGCCGTCCCGAACCGGTGGCTCGCGCTGGCCGTCCTCAGCCTGGCCCAGCTGACGGTCATCCTGGACTCCACGATCGTGAACATCGCCCTGCCCACCGCCCAGCACGACCTGGGCTTCTCCGATGACAACCGCCAATGGGTCGTCACCGGCTACGCCCTCGCCTTCGGCAGCCTCCTGCTCCTCGGCGGCCGCCTCGGCGACCTCCTCGGCCGTAAACGGCTGTTCATCACCGGCATGCTCGGGTTCGCCGCCGCCTCCGCCCTCGGCGGCGCCGCGGACGGGTTCACCCTGCTGCTGATCGCCCGTATCGCCCAAGGCGCGTTCGCCGCGATCCTCGCTCCTGCCGCACTGGCCATGGTTTCGGTGACCTTCGCCGGCAACGCCGGCGAACGCGGCCGCGCCTTCGGCGTCTTCGGCGCCATCTCCGGCGCCGGCGGCGCACTCGGCCTGCTGCTCGGCGGCGTGCTCACCCAGAGCCTGTCCTGGCGGTGGTGCCTCTACGTCAACGTCGTCATCGCCGCGATCGCGATTGCGGGCGCACTGGTCTTCCTCGTCGACCACGCCCAACCGGAGCGCACCCGGCTCGACCTCGCAGGCACCGTCCTGGCCCTGCTCGGCCTGTTCGGGATCGTCTACGGTCTCGGCCACGCCGCGACGCGCGGGTGGACCGACGCCTGGACCCTCGGCCCGACCGCGTTCGGGGTGCTCCTCGTCGTCGCGTTCGTCGTGGTCGAACGCCGGGTCCGCGACCCCCTGCTACCGCTGTCGGTGGTCATGGACCGCGACCGGGGCGCGTCCTACCTGACGATCGGCATTTCCGGCACCGGCGGCTTCGCGGTCTTCCTGTTCGTCACCTACTACCTCACCGACACCCTGAAGTTCACCCCGGTGCAGAGCGGCCTGGCGTTCCTGCCCATGGTCGTCCTCGTCATAGCCGGCGCGGTCGTCTCCGGCGCGGTGCTGCTTCCCCGCTTCGGGCCCCGCCCGATCGTCCCGCTCGGCAGCCTCCTCGCCGCGGCCGGCATGGTCCTGCTCACCGGCATCGACGCGGACTCGACCTACACCGGGGGCGTGCTGCCGGGCCTGCTCGTCATCGGCCTCGGTCTCGGCCTGATCTTCGGACCGGGGCAGAACGCGGCCACCAGCGGCGTCCGACCGCACGAAACCGGGGTCGCGTCCGCGATGGCCAACATCACCCAACAGGTCGGCGGCTCGATCGGCCTCGCGGTGTTCAGCTCCCTCGGCGCGACCGCCACCACGAGCTACCTCTCCGCCCACGCCGCGACCGACCCCGCCACCCTCGCCGCGGCGACCTTCGCCGGCTACCACTTCGTGTTCCGGATCGCCGCCGCGCTGTTCTTCGTCGGTGCCCTGCTCGCCGCCGGCCTCTTCCGCAGCGGCCCGCTCGCGGTCGCCCCCGACCCCGTCCTCACCCACTGACTGACCCGAGGAGCCACATGTTCACCGATAAGGAAATCCAGTACCTGCACGACCAGCCCCTGTGCCGCGTGGCCACCGCACAGCCCGACGGAACCCTCCAGGTCAGCCCGGTCGGCTTCACCTACAACCCCGACACGCAGACCATCGACCTGATGGGCCTGCACCTCCGCAAGAGCCGCCGCTTCCGCAACGTCGCCGACAACGGCCGCATCGCCCTCGTCATCGACGACGTCCCCAGCACCGACCCCTGGCGAGTCCGTTCCCTGGAAATCCGCGGCCACGCCGAAGCCATCACCGACGTCGACACTCCCGGCCACCACGACGACGCGATGATCCGCGTCCACCCGAAACGCATCATCGCCATCGGCGTCGAGGACTGGGACGTCGACTACACCAAGCAGACTCCCCACAGCCGCAACGTCTGACCGGAGACAACCACCATGAAAGCAGTGCAGTTCAAGCACTACGGCGGCCCCGAGGTCCTCGAACTGGTCGACCTCCCCGACCCGCACCCCGGCCCCGGCCAGGTCCGGATCACCGTCCGCGCGGCCGGGATCAGCGCCAGCGACACGAAAATCCGCCGCGGCGAACTCAGCTTCGGCGCCACCCTCCCCCAGACCACGGGCGCCGACGTCGCCGGCGTCGTCGACGAGATCGGCGATGACGTCACCGACGTCGCCGTCGGCGACCGCATCTTCGGCATCTCCGACAACCAGGCCGCCGCCGCCGAATACGCGCTGCTGACCTACCGGGCGCCGATCCCGCCCTCGCTCGGGTTCGCCGACGCCGCCGGCATCCCCGCGGCTCTCGAAACCGCCACCCGCGGCCTCGACCAGCTCCACGTCACCGCCGGCACCACCCTGTTCGTCAACGGCGCCTCCGGCGGCGTCGGCACCGCCACCGTCCAGCTCGCCCTCGCCCGCGGCGCCCGGGTCATCGGCTCCGCCGGCGCCCGCAACAGCGGCTTCCTCGGGACCCTGGGCGCGGAACCGGTGGTCTACGGGAACGGCATGACCGACCGCGTCCGCGCCCTCGCTCCCGACGGCGTCGACGTCGCCCTCGACGTCGCCGGGAACGGCGTCCTGCCCGAGCTCATCGCCCTCGCCGGCGGAGAAGCGAAGAACGTCATCACCGTCGCCGACTTCGCCAGCGCTGAAGCGCACGGCGTGCACTTCAGCAACGGCTTCGCCGACGGCAACGCCTTCCACGCCCTCGCCACCATCGGCGACCTCATCGAAGCCGGGAAGTTCTGGCTGCCGGTCGAACGGACCTACCCGCTGGCCGACATCGCCGAAGCCCACCACGCCGCAGAGACCGGCCACGTCCGCGGCCGCCTGGTCCTCATCGTCAACTGAAGGAAACCCCATGAGCGACACCGAATCCGCCCCACCGAACTCCTGGGCGCTCGTCACGGGTTCGACCAGCGGGCCGCGGAAACCCGTAAGGCCATCGAGTCCGCCGGCGGCCGGGCGGTCGACCTGATCGCCGACTTCGCCGACCCCACCGACGTCCGGCGGCTCATCGCCGAAACCCGGGAAGCGACCGCGAGCGGCACCGTCGACGTCCTGGTCAACAACGCCGGCGGCGGTGGGTTCGCGCCCACCGAGGACACCAGCGAGGACATGTTCGACACGGCGTTCGCCGTCAACGTCAAGGCGCCCTACCTCCTGACCGCCGCGTTCGCTCCCGCGATGGCCGAACGCGGCCGCGGCGCGATCGTCAACGTCGGCAGTCTCAGCACCACCATGGCCGCGTCGGGAACCAGCGCCTTCCAAGCGGCGAAAGCCGCCCTGAGCATGCTGACCAAGTCCTGGACCGCCGAATACGGCCCGCGCGGGGTGCGGGTCAACTCAATCGACCCCGGCTACGTCCTCACCCGCGTCAACGAGCACATCCGCGACATGTTCAGCGGCTATCTCGCCACCCTCCCCACCGGCCGCGGCGCCCAACCCGGAGAAGTCGCCGAAGCCATCCGGTTCCTGGTTTCCCCGCAGGCGTCCTACATCCAGGGTGCGACGCTTTCCGTCGACGGCGGCAAAAACGCGGTCGTCACGATGTGAGCCCGGTCCGAACGGGCGGCCCGCGCGACGGTCCGATGCCGGCCGGGTGCCTGCACCGGCCGGCACAGCACACCTCGTTCGGATCGGCCGCCCCGCGGCGATTTCCCCGGCAACGTCCGGTCAGGTGAACAACCGGCGCCAAAGAGTGACACACCCGGCCCGTCGGACCCTGAAGTCCGAAAATCCTTACTGCCGATCCGACACCGAGACCCGGAGGCGACAGCCATTCTCTATGCCTTGGCCGCGCTGTTCCTTGTCGTCGCGCTGGTGAGCATCCGGCAGGACCGCCGTCGGTTCCGCAACGCGGTCCTGCTCGGCCTGGCCGTCGCCAGCCTCATCATCGCGCTGCTCGGCGACATCGACCGGCTTCCCCTCGACGTGGCCGGCATCGTCGTGTTCTTCGTCCTCCTGATACCGCTGATCACCGTTCTGGTGCTGGCGGTCTTCCTGCTCGCCAACGGTGTGACCATGATCCGGCGCGAGAGCAGGTCACTGGGCAACCTCCTCTCCTTCCTCACCGGTCTGGGCCTGCTCGCCCTCGTCGTCCTGCTGATCGCCGCCGAGTACACCCAGCACCCGGGCATCGGCGCGGTCGCCGTTTCGGCGCTGGCCGCCGTGGCCTACGTGAGCTTCCTGTTCTGCTGCTACCTGGGTTACGCCTTCCTCTACGGCCGGCTCCGCGTCCGTTCCGGCGTCGACTTCGTGGTCGTGCTCGGCTCCCGGATCATCAACGGCCGGATCCCGCCGCTGCTGGCCTCCCGGCTCGACAAAGCGATCGCCCTCTACCGGAACGAACGCGACCAGGGCGGCAAGCCGATCGTCATCACCTCAGGCGGCCAGGGAAGGGACGAAAACCAGCCCGAATCCCACGCCATGGCCGACTACCTCGTCGCGCACGGTGTTCCCGACGGCGAAGTGCTCCGCGAAGACCGCTCGGCGACCACCGCGCAAAACATCACCTTCAGCCGCGAACTCATGCAGCAGCACCGGCCCGGGTACCGGTGCGTGGTCGTCACCAACAACTTCCACGCCTTCCGCGCCGCAATCCTCGCCCGCACGGCGAAGGTGAACGGTCAGGTCGTCGGCGCCCCCACCGCCCTCTATTACTGGCCCAGCGCCACCATCCGGGAGTTCACCGCCATCCTCATGGAGCACCGGCTGGTCAACTTCGGGGTGACAGGGCTGCTCGCGCTCACTGGCTTCCTGGCCGCACTCCCCTGAGCCGGGCCGCACCCGCCACCGCCATCCGCGGGTGGTGGCCGGCGCGCTCCCTCTTGCCGCGCCGGCCACCGGTCTCCCGGGCGGGCTCAGTCCTTCTTCAGGACGTTCTTGATCTTGTCGGCGGCGTCGCCGACCGCGTCCTTGACGTTCTCGACCGCGTCCTTGATTCCGGCCTTGGCCTGGTCGGCCTGGCCTTCGGCGCGCAGCTCGTCGTCGCCGGTGACCTTGCCCGCCGTCTCCTTGGCCTTGCCGCCGAAGTCTTCGGCCTTGTTCCCGATCTTGTCGCCCAACGACATGAGTCGCTCCTCCCGTACCGGTCACCATCCCCTGTGGACGGTCCTGCCCATCAAGACACCGAGGGGGGCCGTTCGTCACTTCCCCGGCCGCGTGACCGTGTTCACTCGAACGTGGCCGTGATGATTCCGGCCCACCCCGGGTCTTCCCGGCACAACGGTTCACCCGACGAAGGAGGAACACCATGGCCGAGACGACCACGAAGACCCCCGCCGCCACCACCGGGACGACCGGCGCGCTCGTCACCAGCCAGGGCGCGACCACGATCGCGGACACCGTGGTGCAGAAGATCGCCGGCCTGGCCACCCGCGAGGTGCCCGGCGTCCACTCACTCGGCGGTGGGGCCGCCCGCGCGTTCTCCGCGATCCGGGAGCGCATCCCGGGTGCGACCGCTTCCGCGGGGCAGGGCGTGTCGGTCGAGGTGGGCGAAAAGCAGGCCGCGGTCGACCTGCAGCTCGTCGTGGAGTACGGCGTGTCCATCGCCGACCTCTCCCGGTCGGTGCGGCGCAACGTGATCACCGCGGTCGAGCGGATGACCGGCCTGGAGGTCGTCGAGGTCAACATCGCCGTCGGCGACCTCAACCTGCCCGGCGACGACGCCGACGACCAGGGCACCGACACCGGCCGGGTGCAGTGACGCCCGACGCGGTCGCGACCGCCGACGCGGTGGCGGGCCTGCCGGAAGTGGCGGGCCCGCACGGTGGCCGGGTCGGGGAGATCGCGACGCTGCTGCCCGGACGCCGGGTCGCCGGGGTCCGCGTCGCCGACGACGAATTGACCATCGGCGTCGTGCTGCGCTACCCGGCCACCGCCGCCGCGGCGGCGGCCGCGGTCCGCGCTGCGCTCGGCCCGCTCGACCGGCCCGTGCGCGTGTTCGTCGGCGACGTGGCCGTACCCACCACTTCTTGACGGAGGTTCCCATGAATGCCACCAGGACCGGGTTGCTGACCGGTCTCGTGCTCGGCCTCGCCCTCGCCTTCGGCGGGTTCGGCGCGTTCCTGGCCGTCCTCGTGCTCGGCGCGATCGGCTTCCTGATCGGCCGCCACCTCGACGGCGCGATCGACCTTGCCCAGCTGTTCGGCCGGGACCGGGGCTGACCCATGACCGCCACCGTGCCCGCCGAAGAGCGGGGTGAACTGGTCGTCTCCGGCCACGCGGTCGAACGGATCGCCGCGCACGCCGCCCGCGAAATCGACGGCGTCGGCGGCGCCGCCGGGCGCGTGCTGGGGGTCGCGCTCGGCGGCGAAGACGCCGACCGCTCGGTGAAGGTCGACGCCGAGGTCGACGGCGACCGGGTGCGGCTGGCCACCCGGCTGTCGATCGGCTACCCGGCCTCGGTCGCCCGCACCACCGACCACGCCCGGGCCCACCTGCGCGAACGGGTGAGCGAACTGACCGGGCTCGACGTCGAGCGGGTCGACATCACCGTCACCGCCCTGCACCCACCGGCCACGTCCTCGAGGAG
The DNA here is from genome assembly GCF_031625235.1 of Amycolatopsis sp. 505. Lineage (NCBI taxonomy): Bacteria > Bacillati > Actinomycetota > Actinomycetes > Pseudonocardiales > Pseudonocardiaceae > Amycolatopsis > Amycolatopsis sp. 505. The sequence continues at coordinate 364,061 of NZ_JACKQP010000005.1, read as the reverse complement.
GGTCTCGTGAAACGCCGCCCACGCCGCAGCACCCCCGCCGCGCTGACCGCACTCGTCCTGGCCGCGGCCGGCACGCTCGCCGCGATCGTGGCCATCCAGACGATCTTCGGCGAGCGCCCGTGGCTGGACTACGGCGCGACCGCACGGCGGCTGCACGACCTCCGCTGGGCCGACCTGCCCGTCGTCATCACCGGCGGCGTCGTCGCCCTGCTCGGCTCGGTCCTGGTGCTCGCGGCGGTGCTGCCGGGCAAGCTCACCGTGCTCCCCCTGCGCGGCGACCTCGACTCGGGGGCCTCGCGCCACAGCCTCGGCTCCACCCTCCGGACGGCCGCGGCACAGGTCGACGGCGTGGAGAAGGTGCGGCTGAAGGTCCGGCGGCGCAGCGTCCGCGTCCGGGTGCGGACCCGCCGCACCCGCCCCGACGGGATCGCCGACGCGGTCCGCGTCGCCGTCGCGGAGCGGCTGGACCGGATCGATCCGGTCCGCCGCCCCGAGGTCAAGGTCCGCCTCCGCGCAGTGAGGAGTACGTCGTGAACCGTCCCGCCGGACTCAACCGCACCCTGCTCGCCATCCTCGGGCTGCTCTTGCTCGCCGCCGGCGCGGTCCCGGCCGCGATCCGCTTCCACTGGCTGCCGGCGCTCGGCGCGGATCGGCCGATCGTGCCAGGCACCGAGCTGCCGCCGACTTGGGCGTGGTACGTGGCCGCGGCCGCCGGGATCGTCGTCGCGCTGGCCGGGCTGCGCTGGCTGGCCGCCCAGCTGATCCGCAAACCCGGCAACCGCACCTGGCACTTCGAAACCGACACCGGCACCACGGACCTGGCCACCACCACGGCCGTCGCCCCGTTCACCGAAGAAGTGCGCGGCTACTCGGGCGTGCGCACCGCGACGGCGTCCCTCACCGGCTCCCGCGAGCACCCGGAGCTGCTCGTGGTCGTCTCGGTCGAGCAGGACGGCGACCCCGCCGAGATCCGCGACCGCATCCGCGACGAGGGGGTGCCCCGGCTGTGCCAGGCCCTGGACCTCGACGACCTGCCCACCCACGTCGAACTGCGCTTCACCACCGCACCCGGCTCCCGCGTCGCCTGACGCGCCCCTGCCCAGCCGGAGCACCCGGCGCCGTACTAACGCCGACGACCTGAGCACCACCGACATGGCGGCCATCGCGCGGTGGACCAACCTGGCCGAAACCACGTTCCTCCTCACACCGTCACACCCCTCGGCCGAGTACCGCCTCCGGATCTTCACCATAAGCCGCGAACTGCCCTTCGCCGGCCGGTCAAGTCCGCATCCGCTCCGACGTCGACCTCTTGTGGTTCGCCGCGCCGCCGCTGCTGCGCGACGCCCCCGTAACCGAATCCGAGGTCCATGCTCTTGCCGCCGGGCTGCGTGTCGGGCCGCACCCAGCGGGAAGTGACGCGCAGTTCGAGGTCCGGGCGTTCACCGACGAGGGCACGCGGTGGGAGGAAGACCCGGTCACCGGCAGCCTCAACGCGGCTATCGCGCAGTGGCTGATCCCAGCGGGCGGTGCCCCCTCCCGTTATACCGCGACGCAAGGAGCAGCACTTCAGCGTCGAGGCCGAATTCGCCGACATCGAGCTGTTGAAGCGTTGTCGAAGACGGTACCGGCGCTGCCCAGCAGGACGGCGGTGATGGTCAGCGTCCACAGCGGGGGGTGGCCTCGAGTACCCAGACGGCCAACGCGCCGACGAGGACGCCGCGCAGCAGCTCGGTCCGCCCCATCAGGGCCGGGCGGTCCTAACCGTCTTCGATCACCTTGCCGGAACCAGACTTGATCGATGGCCACGGTCCACACGGACCTCGGTGTCTTCGATTTCACATAAAAGCACGTTCCTCTTCAGCAGATTCCTGCAAACGGTATCGTGAATGCGCCGGCAAATTGATCGCCGATCTGAGGGCCGCGACGTGGCGGCTGTTGTGGGCCGACGGCAACTCACCCGGGCCATCGAGTGCCAGTACACCAAAGCGCGCCTGCTGGTGCCGTTGGTGGTACTGGTGCACTCTCCGCGGGTCCTGCCCGCCCCCATGCCGGCCGCGCTGTGCGTGCATCGCGACCTGCTGCTGCCCCAGTACATGCGCCAAGCCCGCACCGATCAGAAAACAGGGCTCGTCGCCCCCGTCTACCGGTCCGAGGCCTTGGCCGCCGCGCTGCGCCGCGCCAAGCTGGCCGGCACCTCAGTCGGTGTGCGGCGGCAGCGTTCCTGGTCAGCGACCGCGCCGGTCACCCGAGCGAGGTGGTACTCCGATCGACGGCGGCTTCACGGCGCGACTTTCAAGCTGGATCCGGGACCGGCCTTCCGGCCAGCCGGATGCTCTGCGGCAACTTCTCCCGGTCCCCTGCGCCTCGCCGCGGCGCACCGCGTTGGTGGGAAAATTGCCGTCCAGAGTCTTGACGTCACCCCAATCGGGACGGTTTACTTTCAGTTGCCTCGATGGAACCGGTTCCGCGGCCGCCACTTGGAACACTCCAGCACTTCGGGTTGGTCGATGTAAATCTGCCACCTCACCCGAATGCCGAGCGAGCCGCATGCTTGCCTCGGCATCGTGACGCGCACAGTGCGCGACACGATGGATCACGACTGACCAGGTGGGCTCGATGAGATCAAGGACGTTCTCCCGACCACGACGCACCGCAGCACCATCGACCGCAGCCGTGGGACGCATCCGCCGTCCGCTCCGGCCGAGTGGTGCCCGTGTCCGCAGAATTGAGTCATTGCCGCGGGACTCCTGTGCCCACCACGGAGAATGGTGCGCCACCATCGATTCCGCGCCGCGTTCGACCGCGTTCGCCGACGCGAGCGGCAACACGACTCCCCGACAATAGGCTGCACTTTTCGCGCGCGACACTGAACGGCGCCCAGGCAATCCCCGTCACCACGACGGCGATAAGGCCATCTGCGACCACGTATGGCTGAAGCGCACACGTTCAGCCGCCCAGCGGTGTCAGCACGACCGTGCACTCCCTCGGCAACTATTGCAGTAGTTCGGATCTTCGTAGCAACTATCCAACATTTTCAAAACAAAGTGAGGAGATCTATATGCGAAGTACGCCGAATCGGGCTACCGGTTGCCGACCTCGACAGTTCCGGCTCCGGACCCGGGCCGTTCTCACCGCTGCCCTCGCTCTTGCGCTGGCCGGAAGCACCGCCTTCGTGGCCGGCGCGAGCGAAACGGGCTCCGCCGCCGCCGGCGCTTCGAGCAGCTCCGTCGCGGCGGATGCCGGCTGGGTGGACGTCGACCAGGCCCGGTACCAGCGCGAGCTGACCGACTACCAGCGCATCGTGCCGCCACCGGTGCCGGCCGGGACGACGAGGGTCCCCGAGTTCCACACCGACTGCACGATCGCGAACGAAGCCAAGGACGACGCGATCGTCTTCCCTCGCCTGCCCGGCGCCTCCCACATGCACACGTTCTTCGGGCCGCGGAACGACGCGTTCATGACAACGGAAACCCTTCTGACGGCCGGATCGACGACGTGTAACTCTCCCGGCGACAATGCCGCTTACTGGGTACCGCAGCTGCAGCGGAACGGGGTGGCCGTTCCGTTCAAGAGCATGCGCGTCTACTACGGTTCCCGGCTCCCCGACCCGTCGGCCGTCCGGCCGTTCCCGCCCGGGCTGGTGATGGTGCAGGGTGATGCCAAGCTGCAGGTGCCCACCCAGAAGGGCCAGGGAAACCAGTTCTGGTGCGCGGGCAGCGCCGAGGTCGGACGGAGCGCCGACGGGAACTGGCCTGTTTGTGCTCCTGGCGGGAACCTGATCTACCAGCTCGTGTTCGAGGACTGCTGGGACGGCAAGCACATCGACTCGCCCGACCACAAGTCGCACATGGGTGACCCGGTCGCCGGCAAGTGCCAGGGGAACTACCCGGTCGCGGTGCCGAACCTGTCGTACATGGTCAACTACGACATCCTGGGCGGCGACGGCCTCGCGCTGTCCTCGGGAATGGCGTCGTCGATGCACGGTGACTTCATGAACGGCTGGGACCACGTCAAACTGGCGGCACTGGTCAAGACCTGCCTGAACCAGAACGCCAAGTGCGGGACCACGCCGAGCTTCACCGGCGGCTGAAAGCGACGATAAGCGGCTGCCGTGCCGTCCCGATCGGCCGGCACGGCGGCCGCTATTCAACCAGCGTGGAGAGCTGGCCCTGTTCTTGCAGGACTCGCGAAGCCAGGCTCACGGTCTGCGGCTCCTTGCCCGACGTCTTCTCGCCGAGCGCCAAACGTTTTTTCTGATCCAGGTGATCACGCAGGCACTTCTTGAAGTAGTTGTCGAAGCCTGTATCGCGCAAGGCACCGGCCTGCGTGACCTGGCTGGACGAAACCATTCCCGGCATCTCCATCCCCTTGTGGGGATTCTCCGCCGGGAGGCCGGCCTGATCGTGAAGCCGCCGTAGTTCCGGCAGCTCCGACTTCGTCGAGGCGTCGGCTTTTTTGCCGAGGTCGCGGACAGCCGCGGTTCCGGTGCGGCTGTCGACAAGGGCAAGCAGCGGAACGAGCTGCTCGTCCATGGCTATGGTGATCTCGATCCAAGCGCGGTCCGTAGTGGTGTACGACGCCGCGATAGGGACGGATGGGTTTTCGGACTGACCATGGAGTCCGGCGGCGCAGCCGCCGGCGAATACCATGCCCACGATGGCCAATCCGAGAAAAATGCGCATGGATGGATTACATGCCATTCGCTCCGACGATGTCAACTAACGGGAAGCAGTACTCAGGAGCGATTTCGGTGCTCAGCGATCAGGTCGGCGTAGAAGTGGCCGCTGGCTTTGACGGTCCGGAGCTGCGTGCCGTAGTCGACCCGGACGAGGCCGAACCGTTTGTCGAGGCCGTTGTCCCACTCGAAGTTGTCCAGCAGGGACCAGGCGAAGTAGCCCTTGACCGGGGCGCCCGCCTCGGCGGCCGACGCGACCGCCGTGAGGTGTTCCTCGAAGTAGGCGATGCGGTCGTCGTCCTGGACGGAGCCGTCCTCGGCGACCTTGTCGTCGAACGCGGCACCGTTTTCGGTGATGTAGATGGCTTCCGCGCCGTAGTCGTCGTGCAGCCGGTGGATCAGGTCGGCCAGCCCCGGACCGTGGATTTCCCAGCCCATGGCGGTGGTACCCGCGCCCTCCGCCGGCACCTGCCTGGCGAAGGGCGCGGGGCCGGTGGGATCGTCCTCGACGATCTGGCGGAAGTAGTAGTTCAGTCCGTGGTAGTCCGTGGGCGCCGCGATGACGTCGAGGTCGTTGCCGAGCACGGGCGGTTCGACCCCGTAGACCTCGAGCATGTCGGCCGGATAACCGCGCCCGTTGGCCGGGTCGAGCCACCACCGGTTGACGTGCCCGTCCATCCGCTTCGCCGCGGCGACGTCCTCGTCGCGGTCCGAGGCGGGTTCGATTCCCGACAGGTTGCAGACGAGACCGATGTTCGCAGGGCGAGCGGCGTGCGCCCGGATTGCTTCCACACCGAGCCCGTGAGCCAGCAGCAGGTGGTGCGATGCGGGTACGGCCTGCTCCAGATCCTTGACGCCGGGAGCGAACCGGCCCTCGAGGTACCCGAGCCAGGCGGCACACAGCGGTTCGTTGACGGTGCTCCAGTCCCGCACCCGGTCGCCGAGCCGGGCGGCGACGACCGCGGCGTACTCCGCGTAGGCGTAGGCGGTGTCCCGCTCGGGCCACCCGCCCGCGGCCTGCAGCGCCGAAGGCAGGTCCCAGTGGTACAGGGTGACGAACGGGCGGATCCCGGCTTCGCACAAGGCGTCGACGAAGCGGTCGTAGTGGTCGAGGCCTCGGGGGTTGACCTCACCGCGGCCGGTGGGGATCACCCGTGGCCAGGCGATGGAGAAGCGGTAAGCGTCCAGTCCCAGCTGCTTCATGATCGCCAGGTCCTCGGGCCAGCGCCGGTAGTGGTCGCACACGACGTCACCGGTGTCGCCGTTGTCGATGGCACCGGGTACCCGGCAGAAATCGTCCCAGATGGACGGCAGGCGGCCGTCGACGTCGACGGCGCCCTCGATCTGGTACGCGGCGGTGGCCGCACCCCACACGAAATCCGCGGGCAGCGAGAGCTTCAAGGCAAAACCTCATTCAGGGAGGGCGTGGGTGGGCTACTTGACGGCGCCGGCGGTGAGCCCGGACACCAGGTAGCGCTGGAAGAGGAGGAATCCGGCGACGATGGGAACCGAGACGATCAGGCTCGCGGCCATGACCTGGTTCCAGTACACCTGCACCTGGGTCGAGTACTCCTGGAGGCCGACGGCGAGCGTCCTGGTGTCGGAGTCCGTCATGACGGAGGCGAACAGCACCTCGCCCCAGGCCGTCATGAAGGAGTAGATCGACACGGCGACGATGCCGGGAACCGCGGCGGGGATGACGACGCGGATGAGCGCGCCCACCGGCCCGTTGCCATCGACCATCGCGGCTTCGTCGAGCTCCTTCGGGATGGAGTCGAAGTAGCCCGCGAGCATCCAGATCGCGAACGGCAGGGAGAAGGTCAGGTAGGTCAGCGTCAGGCCGAGGCGGGAACCGTACAGGACGATACCGGTGGTGTTGCCGATGCTGACGAAGATCAGGAACAGCGGCAGCAGGAAGAGGATGCCGGGGAACATCTGGGTCGACAGGACGGTCATGGCGAAGAAGTTCCGGCCGCGGAACTTGTACCGGTTGATGGCGTAGGCCGCGAAGATCGCGATCAGCACCGAGCAGACGGTGGCCGCGCCGGAGATGACCAAGCTGTTCAGGAAGTACTTGGCGAGCGGGATGGTCTCCCAGATGTCGAGGAACGGCTGGATCGTCACCGTTGTCGGAATCCACTGCCACACCCCTTGGACGTCCCCGAGGGGTTTCAGCGACGTGGACACCATCACGTACAGCGGCAGCAGGGTGAACAGCGCGAGGAAGCCGAGGACGACGCGGCGGGCCCAGGGGACCCAACGGGGCTCAGACACTGGCCGTCCTCCTCCGGCGGGCGGTCAACGCGAGGTACGCGGCGCTGACCAGCATCAGGAACAGCAGCAACAGCACCGACATGGCGGAGCCGAGACCGAAGTTCCAGGTCACGAACGAACTCTGGTAGATGTGGATGGAGATCAGCGACGCCTCGCGCGGCGCGGACTTCCCGAACAGGACGTACGGGGTGTTGAAGTCGTTGAACGTCCACAGGAACAGCACGAGCAGCAGCACTTGGTTGACCGGCCGCAGCATGGGCTGCGTGATCGCCCGGAACTGGGTCCACCAGCCGGCACCGTCGATCGAGGCCGCTTCGTACAGCTCTCCCGGGATGTTCTGCAGCCCCGCCATGACGATGAGGAACGCGAACGGCCAGTTCCGCCACACCGACACGGTGAGCAGCGACCAGAAGCTGTTGTCCCCGATCAGCCAGAACGAGTGGGTGCCGAGCAGGCTGTTCACCAGGCCGGTGTCGCGCTGGAACATGAACGACCAGGTGATGACGGCGGCGTACATCGGCAGCGCGTACGGAACGAGGAACAGCGTCCGCAGCAGCCCGCGCCCGCGGAAGCTGCGCTGCATCAGGACCGCGGCGGACGTGCCGAAGAGCCAGCAGAAGCCCACCGACAGCACCGTGTACTCGACGGTGATCCCGAACGAGTGCGCCAGCGCCTTGCCCGTGGCGGTGTCGAAGTCGAGGACGAACTTGTAGTTGTCGAGCCCGGCACCCGGGGCTGCCGACCAGTTCCGGATGTAGTACTGGGTCAGCTTGACGAAGCTCATCACGACGCCGACGAGCATCGGGACGACGTGGATGAGCAGTTCGAGCAACAGAGCGGGTAACAGCAGGAGGTACGGGAGGGCCGGCCGGCGGCGGGTGCGCCGCGGGCTTCCGGGCCGGGGGGCTCCGGCCGACTTTGCGGCCGGAGCCCCCCGAACAGCGGTCGTCATTCCGGGTCAGCTCCCGGCCGCGATCTGCTGGTCGGCTTGGGCCAGCTGATCCTTGATCTTGCCTGCCTCGACCGTCCGGCCCGCCGCGACGTCGGCGAACATCGTCTTCATGGCGGTGCCGATCAGCGTCTCGAACTGCGACTCCTGGGGAACCTGCGGCATGGGTTCGGCCGTGGTGCTCAGGACGGACTGGAACACCTTGACGTCCTCGGTCTGGAACGCCGGGTCACTGTAGGCGTCCTGGACGGTGGGCAGCGAGCCGTAGGTCTTGTTCAGCTGCGCCTGCTCGGGCGCCGAGACCATGAACTTGACGAAATCCAGTGCGGCTTGCTGGTTCTTGGTGGACTTGAAGACCGCCAAGTTGATCCCCGCGACGAAGCTGGTGACCTTCCGGCTGTTCGCGGGCGGGGTGGCCGGCAGCGGGATCGGCGCGACGCCGATGTTGGCCAGGTCCGCGCCGATGTTCTTGAACGAACCGGCGGACGCCTGGTTCATGAACATCGCGGCTTTGCCGTCCGCGAGGTCCTTGAGGGACTTGGCGGTGTCGGCGTACTCCGCGTTCGACGGGTTGACGATCTTGTCCTTCTGCATGAGGTCCACGTACTGCTGGACGGCCGCGACGGCCGGGTCCGACGCCAGCTGCGGCTTGCCGTCCGGGGAGAAGAAGTTCGCCCCGTGCTGAGCGCCGAGGATCGCGGCGTGGTGGCTGTTCTCGGTCACCTGGCCTGCCTGAAGCGACAGCCCCCACTGCCCCTTCTGCGGATCGGTGAGCTTCTTGCCGTCCGCGACGAGCTCTTCCCACGTCGCCGGGGGCGCGGTGATACCGGCGTCTTTGAACAGCTTCTTGTTGTAGTAGAGGCCGTAGGCCTGGCCGTAGAGCGGAACGCCGACGGGAGGCTGGCCGCTCGCACCGGTCGCGGCCAGCGAAGGTCCGAGGAACCGGGACTTGCCGCCGACCTTCTCGAGGTTGGCGTCGTCGAACGGCAGGAAAGCGCCGGTCGCCTGGAGCGACGCCGACCACGTGTTGCCGATGTTGAGGACGTCGGGCCCCTGGCCGGAGGTCGTGGCGGCCAGGATCCGGTTGAGCAGATCCGACCAGGGAACGACCTCGAGCTTGACCTTGACGCCGGTGGCCTTCTCGAACTTGTCGAGTTCGGGCTGCAGGACCGCTTTGTCGTTGTCGAGGCTCGTGCCCTGGTTGGAGGCCCAGTAGGTGAGTTCCTTGGGGCCGTCGGCCGATGTGGAGTCCCCGCCGCCGCAGGCGGCGGTGGTGGCGGCGGCCAGCGCCAGGACGAGCGCTGACGCGGTGGTTCTCATTCGCATCTGAAGTCCTCGGGGTGCGCGGACGAGCCACGAAGGGTCTTTGTGACTCAGGACACAGCTTAATTCGCGCCTTGATTTAACTCGTGTGACCAACAAGAGTCAAGGGCGTGAACCGCCTTCGTTCACGCGTGGAAGAAGTGGTTACCGGGAGAATCCAGACCATGACGCAGCGCCAACCGAGCACCGTGGGCGCTCTGGGTCGAGACAACCGCTCGCTCTTGCTGCGGTCGCTGTACTTCAGCGCTCCGGCCAGTCGCCAGGCTCTGGGAGCGGCCACCGGACTGAGTGCGGCCTCGGTCGGCAAAGTGGTGCGCGAACTGGTCGGCGAAGGCATCGTGACCGAGGACGGCTCGCTGGACTCCGACGGCGGGCGGCCGCGAAAGCTGTTGCGCATCGCCCCCGGCTACGGCTTCGTGGTCGGAGTGGACGTCGGCGAAGCGAGGATCCGGATCGGGCTGTTCGACCTGGCGATGACCGAGCTCGCCAAAGCCGACCGGCTCATCGACTCCCGCCGGCACGGTCCGGAAACGGTCGCTTCGCGAATTCTCGCGGGCTTGACCACTGTGCTGACGAAGAGCGCCGTTGCCTCCGACGCAGTCCTCGGAATCGGCGTGGGCATACCCCGGCAGACGCCCGAGAGGACGAAGAGGCTCAGTTGGAACCCCGTTGTCCTCGAACAGCTGCTGGGCAGGGGAACCGACCTGCCGCTGCATTGCGAAAGTCGCGCCGGCACCATGGGACGGGCCGAGCTGTGGTTCGGCAGCGGCCGGGAAACGCCCGGCACGGTGGTCGCATTGCTGGGCTCGGACGTGGGAGCCAGTGTCGTTTTCGGAGGCCCCACCACCCACGGCACCTCGACAGGCGTGGGCGAGTTCGGGCACACCGTCCTCGTCGCCGGCGGGCGTCCTTGCCGGTGCGGCAGCAAAGGCTGCCTCGAGGCCTACGTCGGCGCCGAGGCGATCCTCGACCGTTTCCGCGAAGCGGGCGGGATCATCCCGGAAGACGCCGACCTGCGACCAGCCCTTACCGCCATCGTCCACGACGACCAGGGAACCGGAGTCCTGACGGAGACTCACCACTACCTCGGCGCGGGTATCGGCGGGCTGATCAATCTGCTCAACCCCGCCCGCGTCGTCCTCGGCGGCTGGGCCGGCTTGCTCCTCGGCCAGCGCAACCTCGACGCGATCCGCGACGCTGCCCGCCGCCACTCGCTGAAGCACTCGTTCGCCACGACAACGATCGACCTGTGCAGCCTCGGCCCGGACGCCGCAACACGCGGTGCCGCCACCCTCCCCCTCGAGCACTTCCTGAACGGCTAAAGCAGGTCAAGCATGCTTGGAGCAGCTCAGCCTGGCTTTGACACGGGCCTGTCGGTCGCTCAAGTCGTGGGTGGCCTAGTGAAGACCGGAGAAGGGTAGCAATGGGGCCTTGGAGAAGCTTCTCGCGATCATCACCTCGGCCGACAACGCAGGCCCCGACCAGATACGGAATGCCGGTGATAGTCACCTGGCCGTCCGTTGTCCCCGATCGTTCGATCTCGACCGCGCCGCCCCGGGCAGCACCGGGATGCCGTTGCGGCGGCGCAGCGCGGACTTGGCGAGCGGCGGCCCAGCTCGCCATTACCGCCACCGGCCGCATGACCGGCCACACGACGAACGTCGAGAAGGCATGGGTCCTCGATCGACATCGCCGGCGGCAACTTCCGCTCCGCGTCATCGCTTCGCGGCTGGGCTACGATCGCCCCAGCTTCAAGATCGCGTTCCGCGATCCGTGGGGTAATACTGTGTCCGAGACCGAGTTGATCTATAACCCCACCCTGAAATTCGCCACCGACCTGCAGCTTGATTGAGCTGACTCCTGCGGGAATCTCACACGTTTCGTGTTCAAGGCAGGCCCTGTCTGCGCGTCGACGCGGCGGGCGCCCTCGCCCGAGGCACCCTGGACCGAGCACCTTCGGCGACCCGTGACCGCACCCTCGATGTGGTGCCCGCGACCATGTCCGAGGCGCGCGGGACGTGGCCGGCGCACATTGCCCCGGCTCGCTCGGTAGCCGATAGTTGCGGAGTTCCCCCGGTGTCGTGAGGAGCCCGTCGTGCGCCTGCTCAGCCTGGTGGCCGCTGCCGCCATCGTCGTCGGTGTGGAGGTCGCCGCGCCGGCGCTCCCAATTGCCTCGGCCGCTCCCTCCTACCTGACCAACGAGGCGACGTTCAGCACCGTCGCCAATGGGTGGGACAAGGTGGAGCGCTACCGCGACACCACACCGGGATTCGCCGACGACCAGTACCCGCCGGACGGACGGGGCAATCAGGACGGGCAGCGGCTGACCTTCTTCGGCGGCGTGGCGCAGCCGTCCTCGTCGCGGTTCCTGCTGTACTCCGCACCCGGCTGGTCGACCGGCGCGAAGGCTACGCCGGTGCTGCTCGTCCACGGTGCCAACGACAACCCCGACCGGGCATGGGCCAACCCGAACGAATCCGGCGGCTTCGGGTGCGGTTCGGCGACCTGCCCGTCGACCGGGCTGATGCAGTACCTCAGCTCGCGCGGGTACCGGGTGTTCGCCATCGGCTTCGCGCACAAGCAGGGCGAGAACCGCCAGCAGGCACAGCAGGTCGGTGACGCGATCGCGCTGATCAAGTCACGGCTGGGGGTGGGCCAGGTCGATCTGGTCGGTTGGAGCAAGGGCGAGCTGTCCACCCGGATGTACGTCTCCTCGGTGAAGCCCCCGTGGGGCCGGGCCTACGCCGGCGACGTGCGCAAGCTGATCACCCTCGGCGGGCCGAACGGTGGCTACGACTACCCGTTCGCGCACGGCTACGCGCACGACCTGTCGATCTGGCCGGAGTGCGGCGTCGGCATCAACGCGCCGAGCCCGCACACCAGGATGACCTGCTACGGCAGGTACACCTACCACCCGGAACTGTCGATCACCCCCACCGCCGGCTGGGACACCTACCCCGGGCAGCGGCAGATGCTGGCCCGCTTCGACAGCACGTTCGGCGTCGACGGCTCGCAACAGGACTGGTACACGACCTACTACGGCGGCCAGGGCTTCTACACCGACGGGACGGGCATCCAGGCCGCGATCGACGCCGGGTCGATGATCTCTGCCATCCAGTCCGCCGGCACCCCCGCAGGCGTCTCGGTGTACCTGCTGGCCGGCGGCTCGCCCACCATCGTCGGCGTGTTCAACGAGAACCGCGGCCCGAGCGACGGCATCGTGTTCGTGGCCAGCGCGTTGGACAGCACGGGCATCGGCCACCTCGCCGGGACCGCACTGGTCGGCTCGGTGAACCACCTGCAGCTGGGCTGGGCGTCGGCGTCGATGTCCCAGGTGACGAGCTGGCTGGCGTGAAAGGGACGACTGTGACCACACTCCTCGAAGGAATCACCTCGGCGAAGGTGCCGACCGACCGGCTGACCACGCACGTGCTGGAGGTGGCCGGCCGCGAGCACGGCGAGCCGGTCGTGTTCGTCCACGGCAACGTCTCGTCCTCCGCCTTCTGGCAGGAGTCGATGCTCGACCTGCCGGAGCGGTACCGCCCGATCGCGGTGGACCTGCGCGGCTTCGGCGGCACCGATCCGTTGCCGGTGGACGCGACGCGGGGGGTACGCGACTACGCCGACGACGTGGCCGCCACGCTGGCCGCGCTGGACGTGGCCGCCGCGCACCTGGTCGGCTGGAGCATGGGCGGCGGCGTGGTCCTGCAGCTGCTGCGCGAGCACACCGCGCTCGCACGCACCGTGACACTGGTCAACCCGGTCTCACCCTACGGCTTCGGCGGCACCAAAGGCGCGGACGGCGAGCTGGTCGACGCGGCGGGCGGCGGCTCGGGCGGCGGTGGCGGCAACCCGGACTTCGTCGCCCGGCTCAGGGACGGCGACATCTCCGACGAGTCGCCGTTCTCCCCCCGGCAGGTGCTACTGGCCTTCTACGTCAAACCGCCGTTCCATCCTGGCCGCCTCGACGACCTCGTCGAGTCGATGCTCACCACCCGCGTCGGCGACGACCACTACCCCGGCGACTTCACCACGACCGACGCGTGGCCGGGCGTCGCGCCGGGCACCCGTGGCGTGCTCAACACCCTGGCACCCGGCCATTTCCGCCTCGACGACCTCGACGCGATCGAGCGCAAGCCCCCGATCCTCTGGGTGCGGGGAGCCGACGACCAGATCGTGTCCGACACGTCCATGTTCGACCTCGCCCACCTCGGCCGGCTCGGTGCGGTGCCCGGCTGGCCGGGCGAGGCCACCCACCCCGCGCAGCCGATGGTCACCCAGACCAGAGCCGTCCTCGACCGCTACGCCTCGGCGGGCGGCCACTACCGCGAGGTGGTCATCCCAGACACCGGCCACAGCCCGCACATCGAGAAGCCGAAGGAGTTCTCAGCGGCGCTGCTCGAGGGGTTGGCCCAGGGCTGAAAAGCATCCGACACCGCCATCCGCCGCCTTGGCGGGATCACGATCGGTCCCGCGGGCTGTTGCAGGCCGCGACGCCACTACCGACCTTCCGGCTTCGCCGGGGACCGGCAAGACCTACGTCGCCCGGAAGCCGGCGGAGTGGATCGCGAAGTCCGCTGACCGGGTGCGACTGGTGCAGATCCACCCGACCTACTCCTACGAAGACTTCGTCGACGGCTACCGGCCACGGCAGGACGGCAGCGGGTTCGACCTCACCAAAGGACCGCTGCTGCGCATCGCGGAAGAAGCAGCCGCGCACCCGGACAACCAATACGTGCTCGTCATCGATGAGCTGAACCGGGCGAACGTCGCCCAAGTCTTCGGGGAGCTGCCGCCGAACTCGACGAACCGGCGGCGCGGCGGGTCAAGTCGTGTCCGGGACGAACCCCAGCTTGATCTCGACCTCCAGGTCGCTCACGCCTTGCAAGTCGATGATCCGGCCGAGGTCGGGCACCTCGACTCCCGGCGGGAACCGGTCAGTGTGCTGTGGAGGCGGTCACGGTCACAGAAATTATGACCGACAGCGACTTTACGGGCACTTGACGAGCGCAATAGGGTGTCGCAAATGCTGGTCCGCTGGACCGGCTTCGCGCGGTCACGCTGGACGGGATCCAGCCCATGAACACGGGATGCGGCCATGCAATCGGCTTCTTCGACGGATCACTCACCATCGTCGGCCTCGACTTGACCGCGACCTGGACCGAAGCGGACTGCCCCCGGACAACCGGCCCGCGCCGCGGATTCGTCCTCATTCCACACCCAGGTGCCGAAGAACGTCTCGAGCGAACCGGGAAATCCCGTATTCGTTCTTCGAACCCCAATCTGTCTCCCGGAACGAACCGTAGACCAGCACAAGGGCTCGCTTGGCCCGGGTGAGCCCGACGTAGAACGAACGCCGGTCCTGAGCCAGTCGATCCGGGTTGGGCTCGGGGTGCACGCGCAACCGCGTCGACCACCGAGGACCGGGCATGATGCCTTCGACCAGCCCCGGCAGGATCACGGCATCCCATTCCCGGCCCTTCGCGGAATGGTAGGTGGTCAACGTGACCTTGCCGGCCCGCAACGCGCCGGCGGCGATGTCCCGCACTCCAAGGCCATACGCACTGGCAGCCTCTCGGAACTTTCCCAGAGCTTGCTGGTCTCGGACGGCGGAGCTGCCTGTTCTTCCGACCGCAAACCGTTGAGCAGGCCGGCGAACTTTCGGCCTGCGGCACGACGGTCGAGCGGTGGCCGCCCGGCGGCTTCGCGCACCGGAGCGTATGCCCGTACCAGGTCGCCCAAGGTGGCGACGGAGGTCGCACCGACGTCCGGGCCCAGTACAGCCGGCTGATGTCCGGCGACGGCGCGGGCCGCGCAGTCGCGAACGAAGTCGGCAAGCTCACCGCTGGGCAGCCGTTCATCCCGTTCGTTCACGTAGGGAATGCGCCTGGCGTCGAACTCGTCGATCAAAGCGGATAGCAAGGGTCCCCGGGCGGGGTACAAGACCGCGATGTCGTGGCCGGCCACACCGCTCGTGAGCAGCGCGTCGATCGTGCCTGCCACGATCGCGGCGTGTTCGTCGAGCCCTCCGTCGGCCATGATCGGCTCGATGGCCCCGTCGTCCGCCCGGCCGGGCGCCGCCCGGTAGGTGCGGGGTTCCCGGAGGGCGGCGTGGCTGGCCGCGACGATGGCTTGGCCGCACCGGTAGTTCACTCCGAGGGAGTGGTCGCGGAAGTCGCCACGTGCGGCCAATTCGCTCAGGTACCGCGGGTCAGCACCGGTGAAGCTCATCACGGACTGATCGGGGTCTCCGAACGCCGCGATACTCACGCCTGCCGCGTCGTGCAAGGCGAGCACGAGCGCGCGCAGGACCGGCCCGAGGTCCTGGTACTCGTCCACCACCAGCCACGAGTGCCGGGAGGCGAATAGTCGGCCGACGGCGGGGTGCTCGCGCACGATGCGCAGCGACCGCGCCACCATCGCGTCGAAAACCCACCGGCCGGCGCCGAGCAACCGCTCGTCGAACAGCCGCGCCGAGGCGACCATCGGACTGGTGTCGTCGTCGCCGATCAGCCCGGCGGCGAGTTCCCGACGTAGCTTGTTGATGGTGGCGGTTTCGTACTGGGCCTGGATGGAGCAGGTCATCTGGTGGTCTGACCACTGGACCACGTCAGCATGACCAGGCACGTTCCCCGTGCCAAGCGAGTGCCGCGCGGACCCGGTTCCTCCGCGCCGACGACCGCGACGACCCCCAGCGGGGCGCAGACTTCCCGTCCTTCCCGGTGCCGACCATCATGGGGAGGTCCGTCGCCACTTCCGCGACACCGGCTGGTCAATGCGCGTCCCCCGCACCTTGAAAAGCTGCAAGTAAACACTGGGCAAGGCAACCGTCGCGCTGGCCGTAACCTCGGCCGAGCGCGACGCCGAACAGGCTAAGGCTCAAGCTAGTCAGCGAAGTCGGACGGCCAGCCAGTCAGCCACGGTGGTGAGCAGTTCGTCGTCCACCGGGTCGCGCAGCAGCCGGCGGTAGGCGAAGACCGATCCTGGGCCGTCGGTGCGGCGGAGGATGTGGGTCAAGCCGGGAGTCCGGTGCGTTTCGGCTCCGCCCGGCACCAGGTTCGCGATCACGTCCAGGTCGCCCGGGCAGACCTGGGTGTCCGCGGTGCCGGTGACGGCCAGGACCGGAACCGTGATCCGAGGCAGGTCCGGGCGGGGGTCGTAGGCCAGTTGCTCGCGCCACCACCGGGCGTTGATCCGCAGGCCACCGATGCGGATGGAATCGGTGGTGGTGGCGACCAGCCGGGCCACCTGCCGGGTGGCGGTGCGCCGCAGGACCGGCAGCAGGGGACGGAGGGGCCGTGGCACGGTGTCGGCGAACCGGGCGGCCTGCCAGCGCAACGCCTGTTCGCCGGAGCGGGCGTAGCCGGCTAGGAGGACGGCCGCGGCGGCTTGGGCGTGGGCGGCCAGCCACATCGCGTGGACGGCGCCTTCGCTGTGCCCGACCACGCCGACGGCCCGCGGATGGATCTCCGGGTGACCGCGCAGAGCGTGCAGGGCGGCTGCGGCGTCGGCCCGGTTGTCCAGGAATCCCACCGTGTGCCAGTCGCCGGGGGTGGCGCCGACACCGCGGCGGTCGTAGCGCAGCGACGCGATGCCGTTCCGGGCCAAAGCCGTAGCCAGCGGGCGACCGAGGTTCATGCGTACCCGGCCGGCGTTGGAGTCGCGGTCGACCTTTCCGGAGCCGGGCAGGCAGAGCACGCCGGGGTGCGGGCCCGGACCGGCGGGGAGGGTGAGGGTGCCCGCGAGGCCGACGCCGTCGGCGGCCGGGACCGCCCACGGGAGTTCCCGCATGTTGTCTGTGCCCGTGATCATGTGCACCTCCATTGGTATCAGTTTTGATATTAGTATCAGAGGTGAGATAATGTGTCCATGGCAACTCTCGACCTGCTGCTGCACCCTGTCCGGCTCCGCATCCTGCGCACGTTCCTGGACGGTCGCCCGGCCACGACCGCCGAGCTGCGCGAGCGGCTCCCGGACATTCCGCACGCGACCATGTACCGGCACGTCGCGACACTCGCGGCCGCAGGCGTGCTGGAAGTGCTCGACGAAAAGCGCGTCCGCGGCACCGTCGAACGCACCTACCGGTTGTCCTGGCGCGATGCCGAACTCGGCCCCGCCGAGCGAGCAGCCATGACCACCGATGACCACCGCAAGACGTTCACGGCGTTCGTTGGGGGCCTACTGGCCGACTTCGATCAGTACCTGGCCCGTGAACCGGCCGACCCGACCGCCGACGGCGTGACCTACCAGCAAGCCGCGCTGTGGCTGACCGACGCCGAGATAGCCGAACTGCTGACGGCGATGCACACGCTCGTCACTGCTCGGCGGGGCCAGGATCCCGGCCAGGGCCGCACCCGCCGGATGATCAGCGTGGTGACCATGCCGGCGGAGTGACTCCGCGACCGGCCACCGAGAGTCCATTTCGGACAAACGGCGGCCGGGCCTGCCCGCACGGGCGGGTTGTCCCTCCTGCGAGCTACCGCAGCCGCTTACTCCGGGGTGACTTCTCCACCGTCCCGTTCCCGCTACCTTCGGCGCCGTCGATACGGCCGGCGGACCGGAAACGCCCGCCGGCGCCGGAAATCGGAGGGCAAGCAGAATGATCATGACACGCAGGTCCGGGCGACCGGGCCGCCGGTTCGCCGCGGCTCTGGCCGTCACCACGCTGACCGCTCTCGGGCTGACCGCCTGCGACAGCGCGGACGACGAAACCACCCCCGCGGCCCTCGGATGGGGACCGTGCCCGGCCGCGGCGCCGGGCACACCGCGGGATCCCCGGCTCACCTGCGCGAAGGTGAAGGTCCCGCTCGACTACGGCCACACCGGCGGAACGTCGATCGAAATCGCCGTCTCCCGGCTGGCAGGCACCGACCCCGCGAAACGCCACGGCGTCCTGGTGCTGAACCCCGGGGGCCCGGCGCTGGCCGGTCTCGACACGCCCAGTGCGATGGCGCCGTCGCTGCCGAAGTCCGTCCTGGACGGCTACGACCTGATCGGCTTCGACCCGCGCGGCGTGGGCACCAGCACCCCGCAGAGCTGTGGCCTTGAGAACCCCGGCTTGGCCGCGCTCTTCCCCTATCCCGCCGCCGACGGCTCGATCGACGCGAACATCCAGGCCGCCCGCGCCACTGCCCAGCAGTGCGCCGCCAAGGCCGGGGAGAGCCTGCGCTATTTCACCACCGCCAACACCGCCCGCGACCTCGACCGCATCCGCGAAGCGCTCGGCGAGGCGAAGATCTCTTATTGGGGCCAGTCCTACGGCACCTACCTCGGCACCGTCTACAGCTCGCTCTACCCCGAGCGGGCTGATCGCATGATTCTCGAAGGCAACGTCGACCCCGCGCACGTCTGGGCCGGGGAAGCCGAACGCTGGGGCAAGGGCATGGCCGAACGCTTCCCTGACGCGGCCGCGGTCGCCGCCGGGCAGAACGCGACCCTCGGGCTCGGCGCCACGCCGGAGGCGGTCACCCGCACTTACCTCGCGCTCGCCGACCGGCTCGACCACCAGCCGGCGCCGGTCCCGGGGTCCCCGCAGGCATTGAGCGGGGCGCTGCTGCGCAGCGTCACCTACGCGCTGCTCCTCCACAACAACACGCTGCCGGTGCTCGCGCAGGTGTGGAAGGCCGCGGCCGACCTGGCCGACGGTCACGTCACCGAAGCCGACGGCAAGGTGCTGCAGCAGGTGTTCGCCGATACCCCGGCCACCCCGGGCGTTCCCGCCGACAACCAGGCGACCATGTTCCTGGCCCTCACCTGCGGCGACGCGGAGTGGTCCCGCAACACCGACGACTACGCCCGCCGGAGCGCCGCCGACCGCAAGGCCTGGCCCCTGACCGCCGGCATGCCGGCCAACATCTGGCCGTGCGCCTTCTGGCCGCAGCCGATCGAAAAGCCCGTCGCCGTGACCGATCAGGGCGCGCGCAACACGTTGATCCTGCAGAACCGCCGCGACCACGCCACCCCGTGGGACGCCGGCGTCGGTCTGCGTCACGCCCTGGGCAACCGTGCCGCCTTCGTCGGCGTCGACAACGGCGGCCACTACGTCTTCCACGAAGGCTCGGCGTGCGCCGACAACGCGACCGTCGGATTCCTGGAATCCGGCCGGCTGCCGGAGAAGGACATCGACTGCACCGACGTCACAAAGCACTGATCGGAACCGGCCCGGCTGAACGGATCGGCGCGGGCGGCCTTCCCCTTCGGGAGGCCGCCCGCGTTCTCGTTCCCGCCGCCGCGCCCAGGCCCGGCCCGGCCTCGCTAGGCTCCCCGCCATGCCGAAGCTGCGACGTCTCCGGGACCGGTGGGCGGGCGTCACCCCGCAGGCCCGAGACGGGGCCCTCGCGGCGGCCGTCACGGTCGCCGCGTTCGTGCCGGGACTCGACATGATCGGGGCCCAGTTCGGTGACCTGCCGAGGCACGACGGCGGCGTGCTCGCGGTGGCGCTGGTGCTCGGGCAGACGCTCCCCCTCGCGGCGCGCAGCCGGTGGCCCGCGGCGACCCTGCTGATCATCGCGACCTGCTTCGCGGCGCACGAAGTACTCGCGTACGCCCCCACGATCGGCAGTCTCGCGCTGTACTTCGCGCTCTACTCGGCCGGAGCGCGCGAGGAACGGTTCCGCCGGGCGCTGCCCGCGGCGGCGTCGGCGGAGTATGTGGCCTTCGCGGTACTGGCCACGTTGCGCGGGTCCCCGTCCGGCCCGCTGGTTTTCGTCCTCTACTACGGGGTTCTGGTCCTGTTCTGGCTGCTGGGTGCCCTGGTGCGGCAACGACGGCGCCAGGAGGCCGAGCGGCGGCGGCTCACCGCGCTGGCCGCGGCGGCGGACGAGCGGGCGCGGCTGGCGCGCGAGCTGCACGACGTCGTCACCCACCACGTGACGGCCATGGTGGTCCAGGCCGACGCCGCCCAGTACCTTCCACCCGACAGCGTTCCCGAGGTGCTCGCCGCCATCACCGGCTCGGGCCGCAACGCCCTCACCGAACTGCGGTTCCTGCTCGGCGTCCTCGAAGCGACCGGCGCGCGCACACCGGGGCTGAGCGCGCTGCGCGGCCTCGTCGAGCAGCCGGGCCGGACCGTCGAGCTGGTCGAAGAAGGCGAACGCCCGGCGCTGCCGCCCGAAACCGAGCTCACCGCGTACCGGGTCGTGCAGGAAGCGCTGACCAACGCGGCCAAGTACGCCGCCGGCCGGCCCGCGACGGTGCACGTCGGCTACCGCGCGGACCTCCTCGAAATCGAAGTGAGCACCCAGGGGCCGGCGACCGCGCCCGGCGCACTCGGCTCCGGCGGACGCGGGCTGACCGGGCTGCGCGACCGGGTCGACACACTCGGCGGCCGGTTCACCGCCGGGCCGTCGGCGGACGGGTTCCGCGTCCGCGCCGAGTTCCCCACCGCGGGAATCCCCGCCGCCGCGGCTCGACCGAGGAGCGACCGATGACCGACGGCCCGATCCGGGTGCTGATCTGCGAGGACCAGCAGCTCATCCGCGCGGGGTACGTGGCCGTGCTCGGCGCTCAGCCGGACATGGAAGTGGTGGGCCAGGCCGCGAACGGCCGCGAAGCCCTCACCGAAATCGGCCGGCTGCACCCGGACGTCGTCGTGATGGACATCCAGATGCCGCTGCTGGACGGGATCGAGGTCACCCGCCGCGTCGCCGGCCTCGACGCGGCGACGCCGGCGAAGGTCCTCATCGTCACGACGTTCAACATCGACCAGTACGTCTATGACGCGCTGCGAGCCGGGGCGAGCGGATTCCTGCTCAAGGACGCGCCGCTGGACGAGCTCGCCGCGGGCGTCCGCACGGTCGCGCGCGGCGATTCGCTGCTCTCCCCCGCCGTGACCCGGACGCTGATCGGCCGCTACGCCGACCGCGTCCAGCCGGTCGCTCCCGCCGGTGGTCCCCTGGACCGGCTCGCACCCCGGGAGCTGGAGGTGTTGAAGCTGATCGCCGGCGGCCTGTCCAACGCCGAGATCGCGGCCGAGCTGGTGCTGGGCGTGGAGACGGTGAAGACCTACGTCTCCCGGATCCTCACCAAGCTCGACCTGCGGGACCGGGTCCAAGCCGTGGTGCTGGCCTACCGAACCGGGCTCGTCAGCGCCGCAGGATGAGCTTCGCGCGGCGGAGCAACAGCGCCGTCACCACACCGCAGCACAGCAACGCGAACAGCCCGGCTTCCGGACCGAACGAGCCACCGGTGAGCACCTCCGGTCCGGAAAGGACGGTGTGCAGCAGGCCCGGCTCGCTCGCGGCGCCGGACACCGCGGTGCCGAACACCCCGCCCTGGAGGAAATTCCAGGCGAAGTGCAGGCCGATCGGCAGCCACAGCGCCCGCGTGGCGGTGTAGGCGACCGCGAGCATGGTGCCGCCCTCGACCGCGATGGCGAGCGTGCCCCACAGGGTGGCGTTGCCGTTGATGAGGTGCGTCAGGCCGAAGAGCAGCGACGAGACCACGATCGCGACGACGCTGCCCGCGCGCTGTTCGAGGACGCGGTGGAGCACACCGCGGAACAGCAGTTCCTCGGTCACCGCCACGGAAGCCATCGAGCCGGCGACGCCCAGGCAGGCCCAGAACGAGCCGCCGGAGACGTCGGCGTCAGTGAAGACGAACAGGAGGAGCATGGTCGCGAGGAAGGCGGCGGCACCGATGAGCGCCCCGCGCCCGAGGCCACTCCACCGCCCGGCGGCGGCCAGTTCCGCGACCTCGTCCCGGTTTTCGACCAACCGGGTCACCCACCGGTAGGCGAAGACGGCTCCGGCCGCGGCACCGACCCCGACGAGCAGGCGCAGGACCGGCACCCCCGCCACGAGCGCGTCGAGGCCGCGGGCCGCGACCAGCAGCACGGCGGTGGCGACGAGCAGGACGGGGACCCGCAGCCGCAGCAATCGCGACTTTGGCTCGGTGGGGCTGGTCATGGCAATTCCTCTCGCCGCACGTTCCGAAGTGCGGCGAGATTACGAGCGCGGCGCGGGATGCCGCGTCACTCCGTGACAGACAATCGCAGTAGCTCTCGAGAGGGACAAGCCGTTCGGAAAGCTAGCCCGTGTCCGCGGTGTGGCTGCGTTGGTCGGCGAGGCCGTCGAGGAACACCCGCACCAAGCGCTCCGCCGGCTCCGTCGGCTCCCGCGTCACCAGCCCCGACACCAGCGCTGCCTCGTGCATCTCGAACAGCAGGGCCAGGTCCGCGGGTTCGATGTCCGAACGCACCGTGCCTGCGCGTTGCGCTTCCTCCAAAGCCGGGCGCAGCAGCGAAACCACGGCGTTGGCGTGCTGGCGCTGGCTGCGCTCCGGCAGCTCCCGGAACAGCCGCACGAGCGGGCGGCGCCGGGCCTGCATGGCGAGCAACGAGCGCAGCAGCTCGCGGAACGGCTCGCGGCTGCGCACCTGGTCCTTGAGCGCGGCGAGGTGGTGGGCGGCGACAGCGAGGGCCAGCGCCCCGCGGTCGGGGAAGTGGCGGTAGACGGTCGCGCGGCCGAGGCCGGTACGGCGGGCCACCTCCTCCAGGCCGACGTCGGTGTCTTCACTGAACGCCTCGTCGGCCGCCCGGAGGATCGCCTCGCGGTTGCGCTGGGCGTCGACGCGCCGGGGCACGGCCGCGGACGGTCGCACTGCGCGCATGAAACATGCATCCTACTCGCCAGTAGTGAGACGGGCAATCCATTTCATCTCTCGTTTCGGGTTCCTACAGTCACCCACGGTCACGAACACCGCCCGGAGGAACCCGCCCATGCGCACCCTGAACCGCCGATCCGTCCTGAACGGCGCCGTGGCCCTCGCGGGCGTCGCCGCGCTCGGCGCGGGCCGCGTGCCGGTCACCCGGGAGGAGCATCGGGTCGTGATCATCGGGTCCGGGTTCGGCGGCGGGGTCACCGCGCTGCGGCTCGCCCAGGCCGGCGTGCCGGTGCTGGTGCTCGAACGCGGCCGGCGCTGGCCGACCGGGCCGAACGCCGAGACCTTCCCGCACGTCACGTCGGCGCCGGACAAGCGGATCTTCTGGCTCGGCTCGGCGCCGGCGTTGCCCGGCCTGCCCTCGTTGCCGCCGTTCGAGCGCTATACCGGGCTCCTGGAGCAGGTGAGCGGCCAGGGAATGAACATCATGTGCGCGGCCGGCGTCGGCGGTGGCTCGCTCGTCTACCAGGGCATGACGCTGCAGCCGACGGCCGAGCTGTTCCACGCGTGTTTCCCCGAGCAGCTCGACTACGCGCGGCTGGATGCCGAGTACTACCCGCGCGTCGCCCGGATGCTGGGCATCGCCACCGCCCCGGACGCCCTCGTCGCGAGCAAGCCGTACCAGGTGTCCCGGATCTTCGCCCGCAACGCGCGCAACGCCGGCTACGCCGTCGAGAAGATCCCGATGCCCATCGACTGGGACTACGCGCTGCGCGAACTGAACGGCGAGATGAAACCGTCGTACACCAACGGCGACTGCGGGCTCGGGGTGAACAACGGCGGCAAGCACTCGGTCGACGTCACCTACCTCGCGGCCGCCGAGGCCACCGGCCGCTGCACCGTCGCGAGCCTGCACAACGTCACCGGCGTCGCGCTGGCCGACGACGGCCGGTGGGAGATCCGCGCCGACCGCATCGACACCACCGGGACCGTGCTCGAGCGGAAGGTCCTGACCGCGAAGGCGCTCGTCATGGCGGCCGGGACGGCGAACACGACGCGGCTGCTGATGCGGGCGGGCGCAAAGGGCGACATCCCCGACCTGCCCGACGGGCTGGGCGCCGGCTGGGGCAGCAACGGCGACCGCATCTACACCTGGACGAACCTCGCCGACGACTTCGGCGCCCCGCAGGGCGGCCCGGTCGTCTACGGCAGCAAGGAATGGAACGATCCCGCGACGGCCAACACCGTCATCCAGGCGTCGCTGCCGCCCCTGCCGGACCTGCGGACCACGATGCTCGTCGGGTACGGCATCAGCGAAGGCCGCGGCCGGTTCGTCTACGACGCGGCCAAGGACGACGCCGTCCTGCACTGGCCCTCCGGCGCCGACGCGAAGTTGAGCGCCCGCATCCACGAACGGATCACCCGCATCGCCGGCCCGCTCGGCGTCCTGCTCGACACCACCGCCCTCGTGCCGAGCACCTGGCACCCGCTCGGCGGCGCCGCGATGGGCTCGGTGTGCGACCTGGACGGGCGCGTGCTCGGCCACCGCGGCCTCTACGTGCTCGACGGTGCCTTGATGCCCGGCACCACCGCCGCCTGCAACCCGTCGATGACCATCGCCGCCCTCGCCGAGCGTGCGCTGGACCACCTGATCGCCGAAGACGTCGACCGCGTCTTCTGATCCCGAGTCGGACTCAACGAGGAGTTCCCGTGCGCACGAAGTCCCTCTGGACGGTCCTGCTGGCCGTCGTCGTCACCCTGCTGTCCACGGTGTCCGCGAGCGTCGCGGCCGCCGACCCGCCCCGCGGCCCGGACGGCGACGCCTTCTACACGCCGCCGAGCCCGCTGCCGGACGGCGCGGACGGCGACGTCGTCTGGTGGCGCCGCTGCCGGACTCCGGCAGCGCCAAGGGCTACCTGGTGCTGTACCGGTCGCGGTCCGCGACGGACACGCCGATCGCCGTGTCGGGCCGGGTCCTGGTGCCGACGGCGCCGTGGCCGGGCCCGGGCCCCCGCCCGATCGTCTCGGTGGCCAGCGGCACCCGCGGGATCGGCGACCGCTGCGCGCCGTCGAGGTTCCAGCCGGACTACGAGAAACCGCTGTTCGTCGACGCCGTGCTGAGCCGCGGCTGGGCCGTCGCGATCACCGACTACGAGGGCCTCGGCACGCCCGGCCTGCACACCTACGTCGTCGGGCGTTCGGAAGGCCACACGGTGATCGACGCCGTCCGGGCGGCCACCCGGCTCCCCGCGGCCGGCCTGGCCGCCGGCGGGCCGGTCGCGTTCTCCGGGTACTCCCAAGGCGGCGGCGGAGCGGCCTGGGCGGGTGAGCTGGCACCGTCGTACGCCCCGGAACTGCACGTCGCCGCGATCACCGCCGGCGGCACACCCGCGGACCTGAACGTGGTGGCCAAGAATCTCGACGGCGGCGTCGGCTTCGGGTTCCTGCTGCTCGCGTCGCTCGGCTTGGACGCGGCGTACCCGGAACTGAATCTGCGGGACTACCTCAACGACCGCGGCCGGACGCTGTACGCGACCCAGCAGGACGCGTGCGTCGACGCGGTGTTCGGCTACGCCTTCGGCCACATCGCCGACTACACGACGTCGAACCCGCTCACCACCGCGAAGTGGCAGGCCCGGCTGGCCCAGAACGAACTGGGTGCGCACGCGCCGCAGGCGCCGGTCTTCCTGTTCCACGGCAGCCTCGACGAAATCATCCCGCTCTCCCAGGCCCAGACGCTGCGGCGCGAGTACTGTGCGGCCGGCGTCGACCTCATTTGGCGCACCTACGTCGGCGAGCACGTGACGACGCTGGCGTTCTCCGCGGGCGATGTCGTGAACTACCTGGCCGACCGGTTCGCGGGCAAACCGGCGAAGTCCACCTGCTGAGCGCTCTCGGACCGCGGACGCACGGAGACGGATCGAGTCAGATGTCGAGTCCGAAGAGGGCGGCGGCGTTCGCCGAGGAGAACTTGCGCCGGTCCTCTTCGGACTCGAAGTGCCCGAGGAAGGCGGTGATCTCGTCCCGGGTGGGCTGCTGGAAGGGGTAGTCGGTGGAGAAGATCAGCCGGTCGGCGGTGGTCACCGACAGGACGTGGTGCAGCAGGGCGGGGTTGAACATGCCGGAGTTGGTGATGTGGAAGTTCGACCGGATGTAGTCGGTCAGCGGCCGTTGCAGGTGGGCGACGCGGGAGAGGCTGTTGGCGCGATCCAGCCAGAACAGCAGCATCTCGCCCCAGTGGCCGAGCACGATCTGCAGCTGCGGGTGCCGGTCGAAGGTGCCGCGCAGGATGAGGCGCAGTGCCGCGGTGGCGGTGTCCAGGTGCCAGCCCCACCCGAAGGTGGCCAGGCCGAGTTCGGTCATTTCGTCGAAACCGCGGTAGGAGGCGTCGCGCAGCTTGGACGACGGAATCTGAGGGTGGATGAAGACCGGTTGACCGAGTTCCGCGGCTGCGGCGAAGAAGTCCTCGTAGACGGGATCGTCGAGGAAACGGTCACCGGACCGGCCGTAGACCATGGTGCCGACGTGGCCCAGGCCGGCCGCCCGGGCCAGTTCGTCGGCGACGTGTTCGGGAGCGGCCAGGGGCAAGGTCGACAGCGCCCGGAACCGGGTCGGGTTGCCGTCGACCGCTGCGGCGGCCATGTCGTTGGCCGAGCGGCTGAGCCGAACGGCCTGACCGGGGTCCAGCGGCTGGGTTCCCGGCGGGGTCAGCGCGAGGATCGACACGTCGATGCCTTGGGCGTCCATGGCCGCGATCCGTCCGTCGCCGAGGTCTTCCAGGCGCGGCCCGTGGTCGCCCATCTCGTTGAAGAACAGGCTTTCGTCCGGCTGCGGCGCGGCTTTGAGGGCGGTGGTGAGCTCCGGCATGATCCAGTGCTCTTCGATGGCGATGAGAGTCATGCGAGTCCTTGCGGGGATCGGAGGTCTTACCCGTCAGAGTAGTTATCATTTGATACACAAACCGTATCGACCCACACTGGAGGTCACAAGGTAGCTGTCGAGTGACAGCTATCACTTGACAGCAAAGTTAGGCTGCCCGGGTGGACGAGGGACGCAGTGCCAAGCTGTTCGAGCTGGCGGATCTGATCTTGGCAGTGGGCCGCCACATCGAGGCAGCCAAGGAAGCCGAAGCCGAGGGTGGGACGCCGCTGGAAGGCGCGGTGATGCGGTTCGTCGACCGCCACCCGGGCACCACGGCCAGGACGGCGGCCGAAGCGACCCAGCTGATCTCCAGCAACTTCAGCAGAGCGGTACGGGGCCTGGAGAGCAAGGGCCTGCTCCGCCGCGAGGTCGATCCCCACGACGCACGGCGGGTACGCCTCTACTCCACCGACAAGGCGCACCGGAACCTGCAGCGGCTACGCCACATCTGGTCCCGGCTCCTCGACGACGCCGTGACCGAGATCGACGAGGTCGACCCCGTCATCGCCACCCTTCGCCACATCGAAACCCGACTGGTCACCCGCGCCGGGCGATAGTGACGGCGCACGTAGGTCCGACGATGGCCGAAGCGGCGTGGCCAACCCACGCCTTACCCACGGTGCGGCGGCCGACATTGTGCTCGGATGGGTGATTCTTCCGATTCGGGGTATTCAGCGGCCAGGTCACCGGCCGCGGTGGCCGCTGCCCCGTGGAGAGGACTGGCCTTGGTCGACGTGACGCGCACCTTCACCGTTGCGACTGCGCCGCAGGACGTGCTGGACTACCTCGAGGACTTCGACCACGCCACCGAGTGGGACCCCCGCACGCTGTCGTGCGAGCGCATCGGCGGCGGGGCGATCGAGGTGGGTGCGCGCTGGCACAACGTCTCCAAGATCGCCGGTGTGGAAACCGAGCTGACCTGCGAGCTGATCCGGCTCGAACCCGGCCGCGTCGTGTTCGCCGGGCGCAACGACACCACCGCCACGCGGGACGACATCACCATCACTCCCACCGGCGCGGGCGGCAGCTCCCTGACCTACCACGCCACCATCGACTTCCACGGCGCCACCGAACTCGGCACCCCGATCGCCGAGGTCGTGTTCGAGAAAGTCGGCGCCGAGATCGAACACGCCCTCACCCGCGTTCTCGGCAGTCCAGCACCGGTTCCCGACCCGCATCGGTGATCCGCGCTTCCGCCTTGGCCACCCGGCAGCGCAGCCGAGGCCCGGGAGCCGCCCCCTAGTTTCCCCGGCCGACGAGGTGGGCCGGGTCGGTGCCCCCGTGACCGGCCACATAGGACGCCGGCTCCACCGGCTGGTCGGTGAAGAAGCGGACGGCCAGGTCCGCGACGTCGGCCGCGCGCTCCAGGACCACCCAATGGTCGGCATCCCGGATGCGGACGAACCCGCTGCCCGCGATCGTGGCCGCGAACTCCCGCTGCCGCTCCGGGGAGGTGATCGAGTCGTGCTCCCCGGTGAACACCAGCGCCGGCACCCCGGACAGGCCGCCGTCGAAGGCCGGGCCGCTGATCAAGGACCGGCGCAGGTACTCCATCACGTTGGCCGGGCTGGAACAGCACCGACGTCCCCACCGGCACGTTCCAGGGCAACACCCCGACGATGAGCCTGCTCAGCGTCAGCGGCGGCAACCTCAGCATCTACACCCCATCACTGGGCACACCGACGGTCCTGTTAAACAGCGGCGACGGACTGCCCGACGCCAAACCGCTGGCGGCCGGGACGCACACGCACGCGAACTGGGCGTTCAGCGCCGCCGGCACGTACACGGTGACCTTCCGCGTCAGCGGCACGCTGGCGGCCACCGGCGCGACCGTCTCGGCGGACGCGACGTACACGTTCAAGGTCCTGTGTCCCCGCCGGACGCGCCGCCTCGGCACCGGCGCGTCCGGCTCCCGACTTCGGTTCGACGCCGTGCGGACCGTCCTGCGGTTGCCGTCAAACCCTCCTCGTCCCGGCTCGCCGGACCAGGTAGTCGAAACCCGCCGCCAACGGGCTTTCCGGCCGGCACTCGGCGGCCTTCGCCCTGGCCTCCGCCGGGTCGGACCAGGATCGCACCGGCCCGGCGGCCATCGCCGTGAGCTGAGCCGTGCAGGCCCGGTCCAGCAGGACCGCGGGCATGACCGCCGCGCCCACGGTCCGACCGGCGGCCACCAGCCCGCGGTGCGGCATCAGCGAGGCGGGTGCGTCGCCGAGAGCGGCGGACAAGCCGAGCATCGAAGCAGGTCGTGCCACCAGAAGAAAGCGCAATCGCCGGAGCAGGCGGTGGCGCTATTGCCGTCGGGGGTCCGGGTTCTCGCAGTCGTCCACCGAGATGATGCCCGCCTCGATCGGCGCGGATTTTCCGTACTGGGCTCCCGTGATGACGAAGACCAGGCCACGGTTCCGAGGGCTCTGGAGACCGTCGAGGGGAAGGGTGAACCGGCTGTACCCGGCCGGCATGGGCGAGGACAGGCGCGTCCACTTCCCGGGGTTGCCGAGGTGGCGGTTGATGAAGAAGTCCTGATTGTCGTTGTCCGTGACGATGATCGTTCCATCCGGCGCACCCGAGTCCATCCACGACACCACGGGCGCTCCGTTCGGCGCAACGCCGTTCTGGTCGAGGAGCGGGGTGTCCTGGGAGAACCGGAACGACTCCGGATCCTTCGCGATCCGGTAGTGCACGTGGTAGGTGTAGTGGTCTTGATCGGGGTTGTCCGGGTCGTCGGGCGCCCCGAATTCGTAGGTCATGATCCACCGGCCCCGGTTCAGCCTCGCCACGGTGGTCATGCCCGGTCGTTCGGGGTACGTCGTCCCGGTCGCATCGTCGACCACGGGACCCCACGTGCGCAGGTCCGTGCTGGTCTGGTGGGCGAGCTTCTGACCGAACTCCGGGTCCCGCTGGTCGGAGTAGTAGCAGATCAGCCGGTTGTCGTGCAGCAGCAGGAAAGGCTCCCACACCGGCGTCGCGCCGTTCGTCGTGTCGGGCGGTCCGCCCCGGGCCACCGTGCTCAGGAACCGCCAGGTGCGGCCGCCGTCCGTGCTGGCGTGAAGCTGGATGTTGGTGCTGGTGAAGCTGTCCAGCCAGTTGCAGGCGAAGAGCAACGCGCCCTTGGGCAAGCCCGCGAACGCCCGGGGCAGTTCGTACAGGAACGGATGAAGGGAAAGTCCGGTGGCCTCATCGCCGTTGGGCACACTGCCCTGCTTCTCCCAGGTACGGCCATCGTCGTCGCTCCGGTAGAGCGGGAAACCCGGACCGCCTCCCCCTTGAAACGTCGCGAGCAGCGTCCGCGACATCCCGGCAGGCCGCCCGGCGATAAGCCGCACGGCCCGGGCGTAGGACGCCCGTCCTCCCGGGTCCGCCACGACAACGGGCCCGAACGGAGTCTCTCCACGCACCTTGCCCGTGTCCGCGAACGCCGGCCCGGCCAGTCCCAACGTCGCCCCGGCGGCAACGCCCGCGCCTGCGCCGAGGAACATCCGACGGGAGAACCGCGAACGGCCGGCGGTCGGATCATCGGCGTGTGATGCGTGGCGATCCTGCACGATTGCCTCCAACGCCTCGCCGGACCACTTCGTCCAGATAATGAACTAAACCTGCCGTCCTGACCACTGTCAAGGACAGGAAACCGTTTCCACGGCGCGAATGGCCGAATTCACGATATGTAATTTTCTTGAGGGGAACGAGCCGGGTTTCGTTCCTGCGCAGTACGCCGCAGATCCAGGAGATGCCGCGCCAGCTCGGTGACGGTGGGCCGGTCGAAGACGACGGTGGCGGGCCGGTCGAAGACGACGGTGGCGGGCAGGTCGATGCCCGACAACCCGGCGAGGCGGGTGCGCAGCTCGATCACGGTCAGGGAATCGAACCCGAGCTCCGGGAACGGGCGGTCGTCGTCGATCACGGCGGCGTTCGGGTGCCCCAGGACCGCCGCGACCTCCGCGCGCAGCAGCTCACGCATCTCCGGCTCGGCCGGGTTCTCCGGCCAGCTCGCCCGCGGCGCGGGCAAGCGTGCGGGCGAACGGCCGGTCGGCGGCGCCATCGACACCGTCGGGTCGAACCGGACGGGCACCAGCACCGGTTCGGCCGA
This sequence comes from Amycolatopsis sp. 505, assembly GCF_031625235.1. Classification (NCBI taxonomy): domain Bacteria; kingdom Bacillati; phylum Actinomycetota; class Actinomycetes; order Pseudonocardiales; family Pseudonocardiaceae; genus Amycolatopsis; species Amycolatopsis sp. 505. Next base: position 333,236 of record NZ_JACKQP010000005.1, on the reverse strand, counting down.
GCCGAGCGCGGCGTCGAACAGCGCCAGGCCCTGCTCGGCCGTCAGCCCTTCCACGCCGGACGCGCGCATCCGCCGCCGGGCGGTGGCCGAGATGCGGTCGCCGAGGCCGGTGCCCAGCTCCCACAGCCCCCACGCCAGGGACAACGCCGGCCGCCCGGCCGCGTGGCGGCGGCAGGCCAGGGCGTCCAGGACCCGGTTCGCGGCCGCGTAGTTGGCCTGCCCGGCCTTGCCGAACACGCCGGTGACCGAGGAGAACAGGACGAAGGCCGTCGACGGCAGGTGCCGGGTCACCTCGTCGAGGACCAGCGCCGCGTCCGCCTTGGGGCGCAGCACGACGTCGAGGCGTTCCGGCGTCTGGGCCGACAGCACCCCGTCGTCGACCACGGCCGCGCTGTGCACGACCGCCGTCAACGGCGGCTCGCAGCTGCCGACCAGCCGCGTCACAGTCGCCCGGTCCGCGACGTCGGCCGCGACGATCCGCACGTCCGCGCCGAGGTCCCGTAGCGACGCGAGCAGTTCGCCGGCTCCGGGCGCCGCCGGCCCACTGCGGCTCACCAGCAGGAGGTGCCGGACGTCGTGCGCGGTGACGAGGTGCCGGGCCACCAGGGCGCCGAGCGCGCCCGTGCCACCGGTGATCAGCACCGTCCCGGACGGGTCGATCGGCCGCGCCGGTGCCGGGGCGGCCCGGGTGATCCGCAGGACGTGCGGCACGCCGACGCGGACGGCGATCTGCGGCTCCGTACTGGTCCGGACCGGTTCCGTGGCCGCCGACGGCGGGACCGGAATCCATTGTGGACGGTAGAGCATCGTGTCGGGCGCCGCCATCGGCCGGGTCGTCAGCGATTCGACCACGGCCACCGGGCTCCCGGCTTCGTCGTCCAGCGTGACGCGGACGGAGCCGGAGCCGAGGCGGACGCCGCGGCGCAGGACGAGCTGACCCTCGCCATCGCCGCGCGCACCGGCACCGACGCCGTCGACGACCTGTACCCGCAGGTGGTCGCGGCGGTGGTCGGCACTGTCGAACGTCGGCCGCCGGTGATCACGGCCGCGAGCTTCCAGCCCAGGTTGATCGCGTCCTGCATCGTGGCATGGGCTTCGTCGGAGACCCACCCCGACCCGGACGAAGGACGAGACGCCACCCGGCAATGGTTCGGCGTCCCGCTCAACGCCTAGGAGGATGGCCCGGGTCTGGGCGCAGCGACCCGCTGATCAAGACGTGCTCAGCGGGTCAGCAGGTCTCGGATCGCGCCCGCGATCTCGTCCGGCGCTTCCTCGGCCATAAAGTGCCCGGCGTTCGTCAGCCGGTGGTCCAGATCCGGCGCCCACGCCTTCCACACGGCGGCGGCGTCGTAGCCCAGCTGCGCGCCCCAGTCCTGCTGGACGACCGTCACCGGCATGGCCAGCTGTGACCCGGCATCCAGGTCGGCCTGATCGTGCCGGAGGTCGATGCCGGCCGAGGCGCGGTAGTCCGCGACGATCGACGGCACTGCCGCCACGCTCGCCCGGAGGTACTCCGCCCGCACGTCGTCCGGGATCGCGGCCGGGTCGTTGGCCCACGCGTCGAGGAACGAGCCGAAGAAGGCGTCCGCACTGGCCGCGATCATCGTCTCCGGCAAGCCCGGCGGCTGCGCCATCAGGAACAAGTGGTAAGCCACCGCCGCCGAGACGCCGTGCAGCACGTTCCACATGTCCAGCGTCGGAACGACGTCGAGGATGCCGAGGTGCGAGACGGTCTCGGGGTGGTCCAAGCCCGCCCGGAAGGCGACCAGGGCGCCCCGGTCGTGCCCGACGAGGGCGAAGCGCTCGTGGCCAAGTGCGGCCGCCAGAGCCACCACGTCGGCGGCCATGGTGCGCTTGGCGTACACCTCCTCGCCGGTGGCCACCGGCTTGGCGCTGGCGCCGTAACCCCGCAGGTCGGGGCAGATCACCGTGTGCTCACCGGCGAGCCGCTCGGCGACGTGCCGCCACATCAGGTGCGTCTCGGGGAAGCCGTGCAGCAGGACCACCGGGCTGCCGCTGCCGCCGACCGCGGCCGCCAGCTCGACACCGTCGGTACCGGGCAGGCGGACGTGGTCGAAACCGGGAATGGAGAGTATCATCGAAGGTCGTCTTTCGGATCGGGAACCTGACCCGGCCGAGCCTGGGCGACGGCGATCAGCAACCGATCAGTGCGCCCGGGCGCCTCCGGCCTCCAGCCCCGATGATGGGGGCATGCGAATCGACGTGCTCGGTGCCGTGCGGGCCTCGGACGACGACGGGCGCCCGGTCAACCTCGGCGGTCCCCGCCACCGCGAGGTGCTCGCCCGCCTCGTCGCCGCCGAAGGACGGCTGGTCACCACCGACACGCTCGTCGACGACCTCTGGACCGAGCCACCGGCACGCGCGGTCGGCGCGCTGCGGACGTTCGTCGCCGCCCTGCGCCGCGCCCTGGAACCCGACCGGTCACCGCGTACCCCGCCGCGGGTGATCGTCACCGAAGGCCCCGGATACGCGCTGCGCCTGCCCCGCGAAAACGTGGACGTCCACCGGTTCGAGGACGCGCTCACCCGGACCCGCCACTCCCCCGGCGCGGTGACCGAACTCAGCGCGGCGCTCGCGGCCTGGCGCGGCCCCGCCTACGCGGACGTGCCGGATTCGCCGTGGGCGCAACGCGAACGCAGCCGGCTGGAGGAACTGCGGCTGGCGGCGCTGGAACTACGCGCCCGCATCCTCCTCGACGCCGGAGAAGGCGCCGACCTCGTCGCCGAACTCGGCGCGCACGTCACCGAACACCCGTGGCGCGAACCGGCCTGGGGACTGCTGGCCCGCGCGCTGCACCACGCGGGCCGCCAGGCCGACGCGCTGTCGACCCTTCGCCGCGCCCGCGCGATGCTCGCGGGCCAGCTCGGCCTCGATCCCGGACCTGACCTGCAACGTCTGGAGGCAGACATCCTGACCGGGCCCGCTCCAGGCCCGCCGAACGCGTGGACCGGCCCGGGTGTCCGGCTCGGCCCACGCACCACCGTGGACCTCGCCCGCACGCTCGCGCTGGCCGGCGGCGACGCGCTCATCCACTCGCGGCGCGACCGCCTCGCCGCGATCCACGCCGCCGAACGCACCGGGGACCTGCACCTGACCGCCCGGATCATCGGCGCCTACGACGTTCCCGCCATCTGGAGCCGCGCCGACGACCCCGAACAGTCCCGGGCGGTCGTCACCGCCGCCGAACGCACGCTCACCCGGCTCGGACCCGACGCGCCCGCCGACCTCCGGGCGCGTCTGCTGGCCACGATCGCTGTCGAAAGCCGCACCGCCGACCTGGCCGCAGGCGTGCTGAGCCGCGCCCGGCAGGCCGCGCACCAAGCCGAGGCGCTGGCCCGGGAGCTGGGCGATCCGGCGTTGCTGGCGTTCGCGCTCAACGGCGTGTTCCTGCAGTCCTTCGCCCGCCCCGGCCTCGCGGCGGTACGCGACGGGATCGGTGCCGAGATCCTCGACGTGGCGACCAGGAACGGCCTGCCGAACTTCGCTGTCCTCGGCCGGCTCGTCCGCCTGCAATCCGCTTCGGCCCTCGGTGATCTGGACACCGCGGCCGCGCACGCGACGGCGGCCGAACATCTCGCCGCCACCACCGAGGCTCCTCTCGTCGGCGTCCTCACCGCCTGGTTCCGGGCCCGGGTCACGGCGACCCGCAGCACCGAGCCCGCCGGACCGGCCCCGGCCGCGGCTCAGTACCGTGCCGCGGAGGAGGGCCTTCGCACCGCCGGGATGCCCGGCCTGCACCGTGGCCTGTTCCCGCTCGCCCTCCTGGGACTGCGTCTGCTGCACGACCGTCCCGCGCCCACCGACCGGCACCTGGACTGGGGGCCGTATCTGCCCTGGGCATGGCCCCACGTGCTGCTGGGCCAAGGCCGTGCCGAGGAGGCCCGCACCGCCCTGGCCGCGGCGCCGGAGCCACCTCCCGACCACATGCAGGAAGCGATGTGGTGCCTGACCGCCCACGCCGCAGTCCGCCTCGACGAACCCGAAGCCGCGGCGCGGGCCGCGGCGGCCCTGCGGGACGCTCAGGCGGAAGACGCCGGCGCCGGCAGTGGAATGCTGACCCTGGGCCCGGTGGCCCGGTACCTGGCGGACGCGGAGTCCCTCGCTGCTCAGTGCACCGACTGGGGGAACCGCAGCACGAGGTCCGGGTCGTAGCGGCGCGCCACGGCACGCAGCCGGCGCAGGTTGTGCCGGTAGGACGTCTGGGCCCAGTCTTGCTGCAGAGGGTCCAGGTAGTTGATGTACGTGCCGGTGCCGACCAGGCGCGCCAACGCCTTCTGCGCCTGGTCCACCTCACGGGTGACCTGGTCGGGCGGCAGGGTGCCGACGGAGCCGAAGACTTCGATGGACGTCGGTGCGCCGCGGTGCGGATAGGCCGTGTCCGTCGGCGTCTGCCGGTCGATCGCTCCACCGAGCGCGCCCAGGATCAACAGCGCGCTGTCCATGCCGCGCACCGTGTCCGCCACCGTCTGCGGGTCGTGCCACCTGTCCACGATCCGTGACGAAGCGCGGAATGCGTTGCGGGCCGGCTGACCACCGGTCATGATCGCCGTCGCGGTCGGGTAGTCGACCTCGGCGTGTTCGATCGGTGCGTCCACGCCGGTCGCGTCGAGCAGGCGGGCGAGTTCCGCGAGCACCACGCCCTCGCGTCCGACGCCGCAGCCGAGCACGTCCACCGCGCCGTTCGGTGTGGCCACGCAGGAGGTCGACACCTCATCGGGCAGCGCCACGCTCCACGGCTGCCATCCGCCGAGGACGTCTGCCGCCGACCCGGCCGGGAACCGGACGCGGAACACGGTCAGCACCTCGGGCATCGGCGCGGTGGCGAACTCGAACGAGGTGACCACTCCGAAGTTGCCGCCGCCACCGCCGCGCAACGCCCAGAACAGTTCGGACTCGCGGTCTTCCGACGCGGTGACCACCCGGCTGGCCACCGTGACCATCCTGGCGGCACGCAGCCTGTCGCAGACGAGGCCGTACGTGCGCTGCGTCCAGCCGAGTCCGCCGCCGAGGGTGAACCCGGCGATGCCGACGGACTGGCAGTTGCCCAGCGGCAGGCACCGACCGGCGGCGGTGAGCGCCGAGTAGACCTGGCCAAGGCGCGCACCCGCACCGACCACGGCAGTGCCGTCGGACCGCACCTCGACCGCGGACATCCGCGAAAGGTCGACCACCAAGCCGTTGTGCGGTGTGGAGTAGGCGGCGTAGCTGTGCCCACCGCCACGCGCAGCCACGCGGACGCGAGACAGGCGTGCTTCCTCCAGGCACCGCTGCACGTCATGTGGCCGCACGCACCGGGCGATCGCGGCAGGCCGATGGTGGTCGAACAGCGAGTTGAACGGCAGCCGTGCGGTGTCATAGCCGTCATCACCGGGCACCAGGAGTTCGCCGTCCAGGCGAGCGCGCAACCGCTCCCACCGCGATGGGAGCGCGTCCGCGATCCCCTCCCCGCCCACACCCATCGCACCTGAGGCCACCGCCGCGCCCGCCCACCGCAACACGCCTCGCCGCGAAATCGCCACATCGTCTCCGTTCCTCGGTTCTGTGCGCCATTCCAACAAGGCGTTCAGTCAAGGCCAATTCGCGGTTCGGTGCTGTAACTTTCGCATCCGGCGCCGGAACCCCGCTGTTCGCGGACGTCGGCGGAATGCGCTCTTGTGAGCGTGAACATCGAATGCCAGACTGGCTTCCGCCTGCGCCGCTGACGGAAGTCGCTGCGTCACAGCCCCGTCGGAGAACAACCGGAACGTCGTACGCACCGAGGAGTGAGATCAGGGTGACCGCAACACGACTTCCCCGCCCTCGCAGGGCGGCCACGCTGTTGGCGGCAGGCGTGCTGCTGTCCGCGATCACGACGGTGCTGCCTACGTCGTCGGCGGAGGCGTTGGAGAACGGTGTGGCGCGCACGCCGCCGATGGGGTGGAACTCCTGGAACACCTTCGGCTGCAACATCAACGAGACGTTGATCAGGCAGATGGCCGATACGATGGTCAACTCCGGCATGCGTGCCGCGGGCTACGAGTACGTCGTGGTGGACGACTGCTGGATGAACCCGAACCGGGACTCCGCGGGCAACCTCCAAGGCGACCCGAGCCGGTTCCCCAGCGGCATGAAGGCGCTCGGCGACTACATCCACGGCAAGGGCCTCAAGTTCGGGATCTACCAGGCGCCGTTGGCCGAGACGTGCGCCCAGTACTTCAACTCCTACGCCGGTTCGACCGGGGCGCTGGGCCACGAGGAGCAGGACGCACGCCAGTTCGCGGCCTGGGGCGTGGACTACCTCAAGTACGACTGGTGCTCGCCCAGCGGCACGATCGACGACCAGGTGCGCACCTTCGCCAAGATGCGCGACGCGCTGCGCGCCGCCGGCCGCCCGATCGTCTACAGCATCAACTCCAACAGCATCCACGACAAGACCGGACCCCGCCGCAACTGGGGCGACGTGGCGAACATGTGGCGCACCACCGAGGACATCACCAACAAGTGGGACACCGGGCAGACCAACGGCTACCCGATGGGCATCCAGAACATCGTCAACGTCACCGTGCCCCTGGCGTCCTACGCCAAGCCCGGCGGGTTCAACGACCCGGACATGATGGAAGTCGGGCGCGGCGGCATGAACGACACCGAGATGCGCAGCCACTTCGCCCTGTGGGCCGTCATGGCCTCGCCCTTCATCGCGGGCAACGACCTGCGCAACATGGACGCCGCCACGTCGACCATCCTGAAGAACGCGAACCTCATCGCCATCAACCAGGACAGCCTCGGCCTGCAGGCCAGGCAGATCTCCAACGACGGCACCCGGCGCGTCCTGGCCAAGCAGCTGGCCAACGGCAACGTCGCGGTCGCCCTGTTCAACCAGGGCGGCGGCACGACCACCGTCTCGACCACGGCGAGCGCGATCGGCCTGTCGGGCAGCTCGTTCACGCTGCGCGACGCCTGGACCAACGGCACGACCACCACGTCCGGCGCCATCTCGGCCGGCGTCCCGGCGCACGGCACCGCGGTGTACGTCGTCAGCGGTGGCGGGGGCCCCGCGCCCACGTCGTTCTCCTTGGTGAGCCAGAACTCCGGCCGCTGTCTGGACATCGCCGGCAGCACGCCGACCAACGGCGCCCTGGCACAGATCTGGGACTGCAACAGCCAGACCAACCAGCGCTTCACCACGACCGCGGCCGGCGAGCTGCGCGCCTACGACGGCGCGAAGTGCCTGGACGTCTCCAACCAGGCCACGGCCAACGGCACCGCCGTGACGGTGTGGGACTGCAACGGCCAGGGCAACCAGCAGTTCCGCGTCAACTCCGACGGCAGCGTGACGGCGGTGGCGTCGGGCAGGTGCCTGGACGTCAACGGCGGCGCCACCGCCAACGGGACGAAGGTCATCATCTGGGACTGCCACGGCGGCACCAACCAGAGGTGGACCCGCAGCTGATCCCCCGGCGGCGACCGCGAACTCCGCGGTCGCCGCCGACCGGACCGGCTTCCGCGCCGCGGTCAGCGGCCGGGAACCACCCGGGCACGGCCGATCAATCCGAGTGTCACGGTCGCGCATCAGTCGGGATAGGCGGTGATGCCGGCAAAGGGACGGTCGGACCCGCGTCCTGTCTATCGGTCGCCTGAGCTGGGTGGGAAGTACGACCCGCGTAATCCGTCGCACAAGATGCTCATGAGCGTGCTCGGCAGAATGAGCGAGTCCGAATGCCAGCACGTTCAGGCTCGCGTCCGAGCGGCAATGGATGCCCAGGTGATCAACGAAGGACGGCACCAGGGCGGCCGGGCGCCGTACGGGTACGTCGTCGTGGACAGTGGTCCGCATCCGAACCCGCGGAAAGCTGGAGGGGTTCAAGCTGCGGGTGCTGGCGATCGACGAGTCGACGGCGGACGTCGTGCAACGAATCTTCGCCGAGTATCTCGACGGCAACGGCGATCGAGCGATCGCCAACCTGCTCAACCGCGACGGTATTCCTTGTCCTTCTGCGCATCGGCCGGACCAGAATCGACACCGGCTTGCCGACGGCTGGCAAGGAAGCTCCGTACGAGCGATCCTCGATAACCCGCGATACACCGGTTACGCCATCTTCGGGCGCTGGACGAAGCACGAGACGTTGCTTGATCCGGAAGACGTCGCCGCGGGCCACGTGGTGCGATTCAAGCGCGCGGCGCCGGACCGGATTGTGCGGACACGCGAGCAGGCGCATCCGGCGATCGTCTCCGTGGAGACCTTCACGCAAGCTCAACTAGTGCGGCGGTCGAAGTCTGCGGGTGGGTTGAAGACGGCACGCAAGGCCGAGCGAGGCGCCCGAAACACCGCACGGTCATATCTGCTGCGCGGACTGATCCGATGCGGAGTCTGCGGCCGGAAGATGCAAGGAACCACGATCCGGAAAGGCGCCTACTACCGCTGGACCTCGCGGACTATGGCGCCGGGCTCGCTGCAGCTGACGGAGCACCCGAAGACGGTGAACCTGCGCGAAGGCGTGGTAGTCGAAGCGCTCAACGGATGGCTTCACGAGCTGTTCCACCCGGACAACCGCGACCGAACGGCGGCCGCGCTACTCGGATCGGACGGGAGCAAGGCCGGCTGTGGTCCGCTCGAAGCGGCGCGGAACCGACTGGCGGACGCAGAGGCGAGGCTTCAGCGGTATCAGGCGGCGATCGCGGCCGGCGTCGAGCCCGACGCACTCGTCGACCCGATCAACCAGGCACAGGCCGAACGAGCCGCCGCGAAAGCACAGATCGAGAGCGTTCCAGCCGACTCGACGGTAAGCCGCGCCGAGATCTACGCGAGGATAGATGCCCTCGGCGACGTCTGCGGGACACTGGCCGACGCAACCACGGCGGGCCTGAGCCGCCTGTACCGGGCGCTGAACCTGGAGCTACGCTACGAACCAAAAGAGCTGGCCGTCTATGCGACGACCAGCCCGGGTGTAGATAGTGCGTGTGTCCGAGGGGGGACTCGAACACATGTTCGCGGCATCCCTGCGCGGGATGCGTGTTCATGCGACAACCTTAGCTCGGCATCATGGTCAGACGCCACCTGGCTCACCGTCAGCGGCAGGGCCAATCGGTTCCGGTCAGCGTGCCTACCGTCGGCACGGTGACTTCGCCGCGCCGTGCTGTTCGGTTCTGCACCAACCGGCGCCACCCTTGTCTTCGACAGCGACCACGCCGCGTGACTCCGGCCGCTTTCCGGTGTGCTTTCCTTCGTTGCAAGTGGCGTGGTCCATCACCAGCGGACCACATCCGCAACCTGGACCGACAAGACCTCGCGCGTTTCCGACTTCGGGAACGGCTGAGCAGCAACGTCCACGAAAGCACGGTTTCCGGTCGGCGCCCGGGGGAACCCGGAGCGCGAACCGCACCCCGATCCGAGGAGGCCCCCGTGGCCATCGCGTCCGTCAACCCGGCGACCGGAGAAACTCTGCGCACCTTCGACGAGCTCACCGACGACCAGGTCGAGCAGAAGATCGCCCGGGCCGCGGCCGCCTTCCACGAGCACCGTCGCACTTCCTTCGCCGAACGAGCCGACCGGCTGCGGCGGGCCGCGGACATCCTCGAAGCCGAGACCGACGACCTCGCCCGCCTGGCCACCCTCGAGATGGGCAAGACACTGGCCTCGGCCAAGGCCGAAGTCGCCAAGTGCGCGAAGGGCTGCCGCTGGTTCGCCGACCACACCGAAGCCCTGCTCGCCGACGAACCCCACGACGTCGGCGACGCCGATGCGAACGTCTTCACCCGGTACGAACCGCTAGGCCCCGTGCTCGCCGTCATGCCGTGGAACTTCCCCTACTGGCAGGTCTTCCGCTTCGCCTGCCCGGCCCTGATGGCCGGCAACGTCGGCCTGCTCAAGCACGCCTCCAACGTGCCGCAGGTGGCGCTGGCCATCGAGGACGTCCTGCGCCGCGCCGGCTTCGCCGAAGGCGTCTTCCAGACCCTGCTCGTCGGCTCGAAGAAGATCGAAGCGATCATCGACGACGACCGCGTCCGCGCGGTCACCCTCACCGGCAGCGAGCCCGCCGGACGGCAGGTCGGCGCCCGGGCCGGACAGAACGTCAAGCCCAGCGTGCTGGAACTGGGCGGCAGCGACGCCTTCATCGTCATGCCCTCGGCCGACCTGGAGGACGCCGTCGACAACGCGGTCGCGTCACGGATGCTCAACAACGCCCAGTCGTGCATCAACGCCAAGCGCTTCATCGTCCACGAAGACGTCGCCGACGAGTTCACCCGCCGCCTCGTGTCCGAACTGGAGGGACTGCGCATCGGCGACCCGATGGCCGACGACACCGACCTCGGCCCGCTGGCCTCCCCGGACGCGGTCGAGACCCTGGCCAAGCAGGTCTCGGGCACCGTCGCGGCCGGCGCCCGCCTGCTGACCGGCGGCCACCCGATCGACCGGCACGGCAACTTCTTCGAGCCCACCGTGCTCACGGACATCCCCGACGGGTCCCCCGGACACCGCGAGGAGTTCTTCGGCCCGGTCGCCCTGATCTGGACGGCGCGGGACGTCGACGACGCCATCCGCATCGCCAACGACTCGACCTTCGGCCTCGGTGGCAGCGCGTGGACCCGCGACGAGGCCGAGCAACAGCGGTTCGTGAACGAAGTCGAAACCGGGATGATCTACATCAACAAGTTCACCGCGTCGACACCGGAAGTCCCGTTCGGCGGGACCAAGAACTCCGGCTATGGCCGCGAACTCGCCGGCTTCGGGCCGCGTGCTTTCGTCAACGCCAAGACCGTCTGGATCGCGTGACGAGGAGGTCGGAACCATGCCGCACGAAGTCCCGGCCAGGCAGCCGGTCGACGAAGACCGCGACGAGCGACCGGAAACCCGGCAGGAGCCGCCGCGCCGCAACGATCCGCAAGGGCCGCTGGAAGACGACCAGGCCCGCTCCCGGGAGGGGCACCCCTCCGGTAACGAGAACTTCCGAGGCGAACCGTGACCGGCCTCCTGGGTTTCCGCGCGCCCGGGCCGGGTACCGCCGAAGCATGACCAAGACGGCAGCCGTGCTCGGCACGGGACTCATGGGCGCCGGCATGGCACGCAACCTCGCCAAGGCCGGGCTGGACGTCACCGCCTGGAACCGCACGATCGAGAAGGCCCGCCCGCTCGTCGGCGACGGCATCACCGTCGCCGAGGACCCGGCCGAGGCCGTGGCGGGCGCCGACGTCGTGCTCACCATGCTCTTCGACGTCGGCGCGGTCGCCGATGTCATGAGCCAGGCACTGCCCGCTTTCGGGCCGGACACCGTCTGGGTCCAGTCGGGCACCGTCGGCCTGGCCGGCACCACCCGGCTCGCCGACCTCGCCCGAAAGCACGGCGCCCCGTTCGTCGACGCGCCCGTGCTGGGTACCAGGCAACCGGCCGAGGAGGGCAAGCTCATCGTCCTCGCCGGCGGCCCCGCCGACCTGAAGGACACCGTGACCCCGGTCTTCGACGCCATCGGTTCCCGCACCGTCTGGGTCGGCGACCAGCCGGGCGACGGACACCGGCTCAAAATCGCCGCCAACGCCTGGGTCCTGTCGATCACCGCCGCCACCGCGCAGAGCGTCGCACTCGCCGACCGCCTCGGCATCGACCCCCGCGGGTTCCTCGACGTCATCTCCGGCGGCCCGCTCGACTGCGCCTACGCCCAGCTCAAGGGCAAGGCCATGATCTCCGACGAGCTCGAGCCGTCGTTCGGCCTGGGCGGCGCGGTCAAGGACAGCGCCCTCATCCTCGACGCGATGCGTGAAGCCGGTGTCGACGAACGGTTGATGGCCGCCCTGCACGCCCAGTACACCGCCGCCGAGGACGAGCACGGCGACGAGGACATGGCCGCGGTCATCCACGTCGTCACCGGGTCGCACTGACGCGATGTGGACCGCGATCGGCCGCGCGCTGGCCATGACGGGCTCGATGCTCTGGGAGATTCTTTGGGCGTTGATCCTGGGCTTCGCGCTGTCGGCGGTCGTGCAGGCCGTAGTGCGCAAGGCGACCGTCGCGAAGCTGCTCGGTGACGACCGGCCGCGCACCCTCGCGGTCGCCGCCGGTCTCGGCGCCGCCTCGTCGTCGTGCTCCTACGCCGCGGTTGCGCTGGCGCGCTCGCTGTTCCGCAAGGGCGCGCACTTCACCGCGGCGATGGCGTTCGAGATCGGCTCCACCAACCTCGTGGCCGAACTCGGCGTCATCCTCGCCCTGCTGCTGGGCTGGCGGTTCACGGTCGCGGAGTTCCTCGGTGGGCCCATCATGATCGTGGCGCTGGCCGTGCTGTTCCGGCTGTTCGTCCGCGGCCGGCTCCTCGAGCAGGCCCGCGAACAGGCCGAGCGCGGCCTGGCCGGGTCGATGGAAGGCCACGCGGCCATGGACATGTCCGTCCAGCGCGAGGGCTCGTTCCTGTCCCGGCTGGGCTCGGGCGAAGGCTTCACCGCCGTAGCGCACGTGTTCGTCATGGAATGGGCGGCGATCCTGCGCGACCTGCTGGTGGGCCTGCTCATCGCCGGCGCGGTCGGGGCGTGGGTGCCGGACTCGTGGTGGCACGCCTTGTTCTTCGAAGGTCACCCCGTCCTGTCGGCGGTGTGGGGACCGCTGATCGGGCCGGTGGTGGCGATCCTGTCGTTCGTCTGCTCGGTGGGCAACGTCCCGCTGGCGGCGGTGCTGTGGAACGGCGGCATCAGCTTCGGCGGCGTCGTCTCGTTCCTCTTCGCCGACCTGCTGATCCTGCCGATCCTCAACATCTACCGGAAGTACTACGGCGTCCGCATGATGCTGGTGCTGCTCGGCACCTTCTACGCCGCGATGGTCGTCGCCGGTTACGCCGTCGAGCTGCTCTTCGGCGCCACCGGGCTAACCCCGGAGGCACGGGACGCAACCGTGCTGGACCGTGGGATCTCGTGGAATTACACGACCTGGCTGAACATTGCGTTCCTGCTGCTGGCCGGCGTGCTGGTGGTCCGGTTCACCCGTACCGGCGGGCTGCCGATGCTCAAGATGATGAACGGCGCCCCGGCCGGGCAGAAGTAGTCACAGCACCGAGACGGCCGCAGCGGCGAGCGAAAGCTCTTCCCTCGACTGAACGGCCAGCACCGGAACACGCGCTCCCGGCGGGCTGATCACCGCGTCGCGCTCGCGGTTGCGGCTCAGCCCACCGCGCAGCCCGAGCACGCCGAGGCCACCGGCCACAGCTTCGGCGACCTCGGGCTGGTCCCAGCCGATGTCGCCGGTGAACACCAGCGCGTCGATCCGGTCGAGGCTGGCCGCGACGGCGGCGAGTTCGCGGCGCGTGCGGTGCTCGAACACCGCCATCGCGAACCGGGCCTTGACGTCGCCGGCCCGGCTGTCGCGGACCAGGTCGCGGGTGTCGTCGGACGTCCCGGACAGCCCCAGCAGGCCGGAGTGGTGGTAGAGCCCGTCTTCCAGCTCAGCGACGTCGAGGTGGCCTTCACGCAGCAGCCACAGCAGCATCCCGGGGTCCACCGTGCCGGAGCGTTTCGCCATCATCGTGCCTTCGAGCGGGGTGAACCCCATCGAGGTGTCGACGCTGCGCCTGCCCGCGACCGCGGCCACCGAACAACCGCCGGACAGGTGCGCCACCAGCAGGTTCAGCTCGCCGGACGGGCGGTCGAGCACCTCGGCGGCGCGGCGCACGGCCCAGGCGAACGACAGACCGTGGAAGCCGAACCGCCGCAGGTCCCACCGGGCCCGCCAGCGCGCGGGCAGCGGGTAGGTCCGGGCGATCTCGGGCAGGCCGCAGTGGAACGCGGTGTCCGGGCACACGACGTGCGGCACGTCCGGCAGTAGTTCGCTCAGCTGCTCCAGCAACGCCTCGGTGTTCGGCACGTGCTCCGGGGCAAGGGACTTCGCGGCGGCGATCGCGGCCCGCACCCGGCCGTCCACCACGGTCGGCTCGGTGAGCTCGGCACCGCCGTGGACGAGCCGGTGCGCGACCGCGGCCACTGCCAATCCAGCTACAAATGCCTTCACGTCGTCAGCCGCCTCGGCGGGCGGGCGGCCGATCTCCGCGGAATCGACCACCTCGTCGCCTTCGACCACGTGGAGGCGCAGGCTCCCGGAGCCGGGGTTGACGGTGAGCACCCTCATCCGCCCCACCGCCAGCCGGCGATCTCTTCCGGGTCTGCGCCGTCCCGATAGGACTGCACGAGCAGCGCGTCCCGGCGCTTGACCAGCTCACGGGCGAGGTCGCCACCGGCCGAGGCCCAGCCGCGGGCGCGGGCGACAGCGTCGGCGGCCAGGTCGTGACGGGTCATCCGATTGCTCGCGAGCAAGTCGAACGGCGTGGTCGTCGTACCTTCCTCGCGGTAGCCGTGCACGTGGAACCGGGCGGTGCCGGGCCGGCCGTGCAGCACTTCGTGCACCGCCGAGGGGTAGCCGTGGAAGGCGAAGACCACCGGCAGGTCGTCGCCGAAGCAGGCGGCGAACGCCTCCTCGGCCAGGCCGTGCGGATGCCGGTCCGGTGGGCACAGCGACAGCAGGTCCACGACGTTGACCACCCGAACCCGCAGGTCCGGCGCGACCTCGCGCAGCAGCTCGGCGGCCGCGACCGTCTCCAGGGTCGGGGTGGTGCCCGCGCAGGCCAGCACGACGTCGGCGGCACCGCCGGTGCTTGCCCACTCCCACACCGACGCCCCGGCCCGGCAGTGCGCACGAGCTTCCTCGGGCGAGAGCCACTGGGGACTGTCCTGCTTGCCGGCCACGACCACGTTGATCAGGTCGGTCGAGGCCAGGCAGCGGTGCATGACCTCCAGCAGTGTGTTCGCGTCCGGCGGCAGATAGACGCGCGCGGTGGTGGCCTTCTTGGTCAGCATCTGATTGATGAAGCCGGGCCCCTGGTGGCTGTAGCCGTTGTGCTCCTGACGCCAGCCGTCGCTGGAGAGCAGGTAGTTCAGGCTCGCCACCGGCGCGCGCCACGACACCTCGGCCGACATCTTAAGGAACTTGGCGTACTGGTTCACCATGCTGTCCACAATGGACACAAAAGCTTCGTAGCAAGGAAACAGGCCGTGCCGGCCGGTGAGCAGGTACCCCTGCAACCAGCCCTGGCACAGGTGCTCCGAAAGCACCTCCTGCACCCGGCCGCGGGGCGCCAGGTGTTCGGAGTAGCCGGGTACCTCGACGTCGAACTGCCGTGACGTCGTCTCCAGCAGCCCGCCCAGCTTGTTGGACTCCAGTTCGTCGGGGCAGACGACCCGGAACGTCTCCGGAGCGCGGCGGATGATCTCGGCCAGCCAGCCGGCGAGGACTTCGGGGGCGCTCGCGTCCACACCACCGGGCTTCTCGACGGCGACGGCGTACTTCCCGGTGTCGGGCAACGGCAGGTCACGGCGCAGCTGCCCGCCATTGGCCTGCGGGACCCGGCCCAGCCGCAGCTCGGGTTCGGGTGGCACTTCGAGCAGGTCGGCCGCGGGCACGCCATCGGCGCCGAACAGCTCCTCGGGCCGGTAGGAGCGAAGCCAGCGTTCGAGTGCGGCGAGCTGTTCGGGGTCCTCGGCCGCCGCGGGCAGCGGGACTTGGTGGGCGTGGAACGTCCCCTCCAGCGGCGTCCCGTCGGGGGCGGTGGCGGGCAGGCCGAGCCCCTTGGTGCTGCGCAGGACGATCATCGGCGGCGGCCCGTTCTCCTGCGCGTGCGCTCGGGCCAGCGCCTCGGCGAGCGGGGTGTCCGGGTCTTCGGCCCCGCGGACGTCGACCAGCAGCGGCGTCCAGCCGCACCCGGTGAAGTAGGCGGTCAGCTCCTCGTCCGACGTCGCTTCCCAGATCGTCGGTGACGCGATCTTGTAGCCGTTGAGGTGCAGGATCGGCAGCACCCGCCCGTCACCCGGGCCGGTGAACTTCGGGCTGTGCCACGCGGCCGCGGTCGGACCGGTCTCGGCTTCACCGTCGCCGACCACGCAGGCCACCAGCAGCCCGGGGTCGTCGAGGGCCGCGCCGAACGCCGTCGCCAGGGCGTAGCCGAGTTCGCCGCCCTCGTGGATCACGCCGGGCACCTCGGGTGAAAGGTGGCTGGGGAACCCGCCCGGCCAGGAGAACCGCCGGACCAGCTCGGCCAGGCCGTGCCCGTCGAGGGCGAGCTTGTCGTCGTACTCGGCGTGCGTGCCCTCCAGCCAGAGGTTCGCGTGGATGGCCGGGGCGCCGTGGCCGGGCCCGGTGACCAGCAGCGTCCGCTGCCCGGTCTCGGCGATCAGCCGGTTCAGCCCGGCGTAGACCAGCGTGATGCCGGGGCAGGTGCCCCAGTGCCCGAGCGGGCGCGGCTTGAGGTGCTCGGGCCGCAGCGGCTCGGTGAGCAGGACGTTGTCCTTGAGGTGGATCATCGCGGCGGCGAGGTAGTCGCACGCGCGCCGGTAGCGGCGCAGCGTCTCGGCCCGTGCAGGCAACGGTCGCTCCCTTCGCGGTCGGTCCACGCCGGGTACCCGGGGTCGCCCCGGTCAACCGGCCTCGGCCGGCCGGCCGGGGTCGGCTCCTCGCGGGAGCGCACCGGCTCGGGTCGCGCCACGTTTGTGCGGGCGAGCAAACTGGGCTGATGGTGTCACCACCTCGTGCAGTCCCGAGCGCGTCAGGCCCGCCGGTTCCGGCGCCACCGGTCGTCGCGCTGGTCGCGTCGGCGGGCGGCCTAGGGGCGATCACCTCCGTGTTGAGCACGCTGCCCGCCGAATACGGGTTCGCCGTGGTGGTCGCCCAGCACATGGGCGGGCACGGCCGGATGCTGGCCGACATCCTCCGCCGGCGGCTGACGCTGCCGGTGGGGTGGGCCGCCGACGGCGAGCCGCTGCGGCCCGGCACCGTGGTCGTGTGCCCCGCGCGGACGGTGATGGAGCTGTTGCCGGACGGGACGGTGTCGCTGGCTCCGGCCACCGGTCCCGGTTCCGGCGGCGTGCACGACGCGTTGCTGACCTCCCTCGCCGGCTCGATCGGCGAGCGCGCGGTGGCCGTGGTCCTGTCGGGCATGGGCCAGGACGGCCTGGCCGGCGCCCAGGCGATCAGGCGGGCCGGCGGCACCGTCATCGCCCAGAGCGAGCAGTCCGCCGAGCACGCGTCGATGCCGTTGGCCGTGGCCGAAGCGGGCGTGGCGAACCTGGTACTGGACCTGCCCGAGATCGGGCCGGTGCTGTGGGACGTCGCCCAGGGCGGCCTGCTGCCCCGCGGTGCGCAGGACCGCCCCGACGCCGGGTTCGTGTTCGCCGGGGCCGGAGAGGTCGCCACGCTGGCACGGAAGATCGACTGGAGCCAGACCCCGCTGGGGCCGGTCCGGCAGTGGCCGGCCCAGCTCGTCACCCTGGTGCGCACGGTGCTCGACAGCCCGGTGGGGATGTGCCTGCTGTGGGGCCCGGACCTGCTGCAGTTCTACAACGACGCCTACCGGCTGGTGATGGGAGCCAAGCACCCCGCCGGTCTCGGCCAGGCCAACCGGGAGTGCTGGCCGGAGGTGTGGCACCTCAACGAGCCCCGCTACCGGCGAGCGCTGGCCGGAGAGTCCGTCTCGCTCAAGGACGCGCTCTACCCGACCACCCGGCACGGCGACCCCGAGAACGCCTGGTTCGACTTGACCTTCAGCCCCCTGCACGACGACGGCCCGGCACCGGCAGGCGTCCTGGTCACGGCCATCGAGACGACGCACGAAGTGCTGGCCCGCCGCCGGCTCGACCTGCTGAGCACTCTGGCCGGGCACACCAGGAAGTCGGCGTCCGGGCGCGCGGCACTCGAATCCTTCATCGGCGCGCTCGGCGACGACGCGCCCGACATCCCCTTCGCCGCCGCCTACCTCAACGACCCGGCACGGCAGCGGGCGGAACTCGTGGCCGCCGTGGGCACCCCGGCCGGCGGGCCGCTGGCGCCGCACACCGCGTTGCTGTCCTGGCGGCGGCCGAAGTGGCCGCTGGCCGAGCTGGTGGCGACCGGCGAACCCGTCCTCGCCACGGACCTGGCGCACGCGTTCCGCGGGGTGACCGTCGGCGCGGGCGATGACGAGCCCGGGTCCGCGATGCTCTTCCCGCTCGGCGAAACCCCCGCCCGCGCGCCCGCCGGGATCCTGCTCCTCGGGGTGAGCCCGCGGCTGCCGCTGGACGAGCCCTACCGGCACTTCCTCGGCCTGGTCGCCGCCCAGGCCACCGCCGCGCTCACCGACGCCGTGCGCCGCCGCCGCCAGAGCGACCGGATCGACCAGCTCGCCGAGCTCGACCGCACCAAGACCCAGCTCCTCTCCACCGTCAGCCACGAGCTGCGCACCCCGCTCACCCTGCTGCTCGCCCCGCTCGACGACCTCGCCGCGCCCGTCGCGAACCTGGCCCCTCACTTGCGGGCACAGGTCGACATCGCCGCCCGCAACGCCCGCCGGCTGCTCGGGATGGTCGAAAGCCTGCTCGACTTCTCGCAGCTCGAAGCGGGCCGCCTGCGCGCCCGGTCCGAACCCACCGATCTCGCCCAGCTCACCGAAGACATCGCCAGCACCTTCCGCGGCGCGACCGACCACGCCGGGATCACCCTTGAGGTCGACTGCCCGCCCCTGAGCGCGCCGGTCCCGGTCGACCCGGAGATGTGGGAGAAGATCGTCGCCAACCTGCTGTCGAACGCCGTGAAGTTCACCTTCGCCGGCACGATCACCGTCACCCTGCGAGAACTGCCCCAGCACGCCCAGCTCACCGTGCGCGACACCGGCGTCGGCATCCCGGAAGACGAGCTGGCCAGGGTGTTCACCCGCTTCCACCGCGCCCCCGCCACCCGCTCGCGCACCCACGACGGCGCCGGCATCGGCCTGGCGCTGGTCCACGAGCTCGCCCGGCTCCTGCACGGCCGGGTCAAAGTGCGCAGCACCGTGGGCGAGGGCACCGAGTTCACCGTGTGGATCCTGCGCCGGAAGTCCCCGGACGCCGAGAAGCCCGCTTCCGGCCGCATCCACCGCGCCACCGCCGTCGCCCTCGCGGAGGCCGCGGAGCACTGGGACACCCACACCGATGACACGCCGGCCCCGGCGTGGCCGGACCGCGCCCGGCTGCTGGTGGTCGACGACAACCGCGACATGCGGGACTACCTCACCCGGCTCCTGTCGCCGAACTGGCACGTCCACGCCGTCGGCGACGCGCAGCGCACGCTCGAGTCGGCCCGCCGGGACAGGCCCGACCTGATCGTCGCCGACGTCATGATGCCGGAAATGGACGGCCTGGAGCTGGCCCGCCGCCTGCGGGCCGACCCCGCGCTGCAGAGCGTGCCGCTGATCATGCTCAGCGCCCGAGCCGGCGAGGAAGCCACCGTCGAAGGCCTCACCGCCGGTGCCGACGACTACCTGGTCAAGCCGTTCGCACCCAGCGAGCTCGTCGCCCGCGTCGCCGCCCAGCTCGAACGCCGCCGCGTCCAGGAAGTCGGCGACCGCCGGTTCCGCGCCCTCGTCGCGGCCACCTTCGACGCGGTGTACCGGATGAATCCCGACTGGAGCGAGATGCGCGGGCTCGACGGCCGCGGGTTCATCGCCGACACCACCGCTCCCAGCCACTCCTGGCTCGACAGCTACATCTCCCCGGACGACCAGCCCGGCGTGCTCGCCGCGATCGACGAGGCCGTGCGCACCAAGAGCGTGTTCGACGCCGTCCACCGCGTCCGCCGCGTCGACGGCACCCTCGGCTGGACCCACTCCCGGGCGGTCCCCCTCTGCGACGACAACGGCGAGATCGTCGAGTGGGTCGGCACCGCCACCGAAGTCCCCGGCCCCGCCGCTCGACGCTGAGGAGTCTCATGCGCGACGAAATCGAAGAACGCGTCGCTTACATCGCCCAGGCCGCGGCCAAAGCGGACGACCTGGAAGAGCGAGCGGACCGGCTGGCGGCGACCGCGGCACGCGCGTACGCCGACGCGGAAGCCGCCCACCAGCGCGCCGAGCAGCGCCGCCGCCAGACTCGGGCACGGCTGCGCTCCACCACGCCGAAGCCGTGAACCACCCGTCTTGTTCGCCGTCGCGCCCGTGGTGTCCGAGGCCGACACGACCGGCGGGCTGACCCGCGGTCCCGACCGCGCCGCCGAGGCCGTCTCGCGACGGGCACCCGGTGCATGCAGGAGTGAGGCCGTCCGGGGAGGAGGATTCGCCGGGCGCCGTCCCCGGCCCGTCCAGCCGACTCACGTGGCCAGAGGCCGCAGGGGCGCGCACGCCGCCAGGGCATCCTGACCAACTGCCACGACCGGCCCTGCGAGGAACTGGGCTGGCGAGGCTTCGCCCTGCCGCGCATACGATGCAAGTTCGGCCCACTCAACGGAATGATGACCTTCAGTGCAGCCACGGCGGCGCCGGACTGACCGCCGCGGAACCGGTCGTGCTGGTGGAGAAAATGTCCGCCGCCGGAATCCCGTCCGGGTCCGACAACGACAGCTTCGGCATCAGCATGCTCGGCAACACCATGCTGCGCTGGTCCGAACCCGCCCTGCGCACCCGCTTCCTGCCGCGGATCGCCTCGGCGAATACGTCTTCACGCAGGGATTCTCCGAACCGGGCGCCGGCTTCGATCTGGCCTCACTCGCCCGGCGCGCCGAACTCGTGCGCGTCATGGTCGAGCGTTTACCTCAACGCCCGCGCCGGCACCATCTACGCCGGCTCGTCCCAGGTGCAGCGCGGGATCGTCGGGGACTCCTGCCGGGCCTGCCGAAGGAACCGGAACGAGCCTGATGGCGGTTCACGTGGAGCGGATAGCTTGGACGGCGGTGTCGTAGAGGTCGAGCATGTCGACCTGTCCGCGCCGGCGTACCCATTCCTCGTTGGCGACCTGCAGGCAGACGATCGCCGCGGCCGCGATCGCGCGGGCGTGCTGGGTGCGATCTTGCTCACTATCTACACGCCTACAACTTCCCAGTTGACCTGCAAGTTCTCCACGGCTGGCCCCGAAGCAACCCGCGGCCCCATGGGGTAATTGAGTGTCCCAGTCCGAGTCCGAGACGATCTTGCCCGCTAACCACAACGCTTGAAGTGGGATGACCTGAGCATGAATAAGGACTGCCGAAAGGTAGCCAGCACCGGCCGGTCCGAACTTGAGCGCGACGCCAATCGGTCGGCCGTGAGGACTGGGACCATCACCCGGCCCGAAGAGCATGGCGTGTAACTCGAACGGGTCATTAACGGCTGATCCGGATGGCGGTTGACGATCGGTCGTGAGACACTCCCGCGATTATGACAGGCGATGATCGTGGCAATGGCCGGGCGGCGAAAGGGGTGGCGCTGCCCCAACGTGTGGGCGCGCACCGACTCCTTCGACGACAACCCCGTCAAGCAGCTGCTGATTCCCGCCGGCGTGTTTACTGTCGTGTCAGGCGCAGTCGGAGCGCTCGAGGTTCGCAACAACTACGGCACCTGGCCCGCTGGCAGCGCCAACCAGCCGCGCGACAGCGACAGCCTGTGGGCCAAGTTGCCCATCGGCGCCAAACCCGGCGATGCACTGACCCGCGCCACCTGGAACACCCCTAGCCCTCTGGTGCATCTGGAACCACGAGTCGTGCTCGACAGCTACAACGACGCAATCACATTCAACGAGGGAACCGTAGATACCCCTGGTCTGCGGTCGCCGCAGCTGGGCGCAATGCACGCCGTCCTGGGTACTGGACGACTAAACGCATGACGCCGGCGACCGTGGTCATGCCGACCGGCACTGGCAAGACCGAAACGATGTTGGCGCTGCTGGTCGCAGCCCGCCCCGCCCGGCTACTAGTGCTAGTGCCCTCAGATTCACTGCGCGAACAGGTAGCAACCAAGTTCGAGACGCTTGGCGTGCTGCAAGAGCTAGGCATCGTCGACAGTGCGGCACTGCGCCCCGTGGTGGGCCGTGTTCAGCACGGCTTCACCACAGTGGAGACGGCCACCGGCTTCGCGAAAGCCTGCAACGTCATCGTTGCTACCCCCCTAGTCATTAACTGCGTGCGAACCGGAAGCCCTGGATGCGCTGTTGGACGCTTGTTCACACCTGTTCATCGACGAAGCGCACCACGTCGCCGCCGTAACGTGGTCGAACATCCGCGACGCGTTCATCGATAAGCACGTCATTCAGTTCACCGCGACACCGTTTCGCTGAAATCATCAGCAATCCGTGGGCAACACTGGATGACCTTCTGGGACTTGAGGTCGCCGACGTGGCGGACGACGGGATCGGGACGTTGGCGGCCTACGGCCGGTGCTCGACCGAGGACAACCAGGACCCGGAGACGTCCCGCGGCTGGCAGTTCGGGAACGCGCGAAAGTTCGTCGAGCCGCTCGGCGGGCAGATCGTGGCAGAGTTCTTCGACGTCGGGCAGTCACGGTCTGTCCCGTGGGAACGACGAACCGAGGGCGCGCGACTGCTCGCCGAGTTGAAGAATCCGCGACGCGGATGGGACGGAATCGTCGTCGGCGAGGGCACGCGGTGTTGGTTCGGCAACCAGTTCTCGCTCATCGCGCCGAAGTTCGCCGCCTACGGGGTTGATCTCTGGGTGCCGGAACTGGGCGGGAAATACGACCCGCGGAACCCGTCTCACAAGATGCTGATGAGCGTGCTCGGCGGGATGAGCGAGTCCGAGCGTCAGCACGTTCAGGCTCGCGTCCGAGCGGCAATGGACGCGCAGGTGATCAACGAAGAGCGTGACCAGGGCGGCAGGGCGCCGTACGGCTACGTCGTCGTCGACAGTGGTCCGCATCCGAACCCGCGGAAAGCTGCGGAAGGGTTCAAGCTGCGGGTGCTGGCGATCGAGGAGACGACGGCGGACGTGGTGCGGCGAATCTTCGCCGAGTACCTCGGCGGCAACGGCGATCGAGCGATCGCCAACCTGCTCAATCGGGACGGCATTCCTTGTCCCTCCGCGCATCGGCCGGACCAAAATCGGCACCGGCTCGCGGACGGCTGGCAAGGCAGCTCGGTACGAGCGATCCTCGATAACCCGCGATACACCGGTTACGCCATCTTCGGGCGCTGGACGAAGCACGAGACGTTGCTTGATCCGGAAGACGTCGCCGCGGGCCACGTGGTGCGATTCAAGCGCGCGGCGCCGGACCGGATTGTGCGGACACGCGAGCAGGCGCATCCGGCGATCGTCTCCGTGGAGACCTTCACGCAAGCTCAACTAGTGCGGCGGTCGAAGTCTGCGGGTGGGTTGAAGACGGCACGCAAGGCCGAGCGAGGCGCCCGAAACACCGCACGGTCATATCTGCTGCGCGGACTGATCCGATGCGGAGTCTGCGGCCGGAAGATGCAAGGAACCACGATCCGGAAAGGCGCCTACTACCGCTGGACCTCGCGGACTATGGCGCCGGGCTCGCTGCAGCTGACGGAGCACCCGAAGACGGTGAACCTGCGCGAAGGCGTGGTAGTCGAAGCGCTCAACGGATGGCTTCACGAGCTGTTCCACCCGGACAACCGCGACCGAACGGCGGCCGCGCTACTCGGATCGGACGGGAGCAAGGCCGGCTGTGGTCCGCTCGAAGCGGCGCGGAACCGACTGGCGGACGCAGAGGCGAGGCTTCAGCGGTATCAGGCGGCGATCGCGGCCGGCGTCGAGCCCGACGCACTCGTCGACCCGATCAACCAGGCACAGGCCGAACGAGCCGCCGCGAAAGCACAGATCGAGAGCGTTCCAGCCGACTCGACGGTAAGCCGCGCCGAGATCTACGCGAGGATAGATGCCCTCGGCGACGTCTGCGGGACACTGGCCGACGCAACCACGGCGGGCCTGAAC
>NZ_JACKQP010000005.1:0-309456 GCF_031625235.1 Amycolatopsis sp. 505 | reverse complement strand
CGCCGCGAAAGCACAGATCGAGAGCGTTCCAGCCGACTCGACGGTAAGCCGCGCCGAGATCTACGCGAGGATAGATGCCCTCGGCGACGTCTGCGGGACACTGGCCGACGCAACCACGGCGGGCCTGAACCGCCTGTACCGGGCGCTGAACCTGGAGCTACGCTACGAACCAAAAGAGCTGGCCGTCTATGCGACGACCAGCCCGGGTGTAGATAGTGCGTGTGTCCGAGGACCGAGTTGATCTATAACCCCACGCTGAAGTTGGCCACCGACCTGCAGCTTGAGTGACCGGACTGGTTGACGCACGACACCTCGCCGAGTTTCGTGGAAACCTTCGAGGATTCCGTCGCTCTTCCGCCTTGGCATACGCGGCGTCGTCCGCAGCGCGAATGGACACCACGTGGTCCACGCCGAGCCGAGCGGTCACTCGTTAAGCGTCCGTGTCAATTCCCTCGAGGCGGCGTGGCACGCAGAGGCCTTTCGCTTCCGGTTCTCTTCAGGTCGACGCGCCGGCCGATCAAGGGTCAGGCCTTCCTCGGCAGGTGGCCGTACAGGAAGGTGTGCACGCCGGCGCGGGCCATGCGGTCGATCTCCGATTCGAGTGCCGTGGCGCTGAACTCGGCGCGGCTGACCGTGGTGTCGGTGATCAGGGCCATGAACTGCTGGGCGGCGACTTCGGGATCGCGCACCACGAGCAGGCCTCGCTCGGACAGGCCGGCCATCCGGGCGGCCAGCGCACGACGAGCCCGGAAGGGACCGGCTTCCTGCCAGCTTTCGACCAGCGCGCGGGGAAAGCGGTCCGACTCGCCACGCAGGCGTCGCACGACGCGGAAGTGGTCTTCGAACTCCGGGTTGGGGCGGACCCACTCCTTCGCCAACGCGACCAGGGCGCTCTCCAGGTCCGTCACCTCGCCGAGGTGCCGCTCGATGAGGGCCTCCCTGGTGACGGCGACCCGGGTGGAGCTCTCCAGCAGCACGGTGGCGAACAGCTGTTCCTTGTTCTCGAAGTGGTTGTAAATGGTCCTGGTCGAGACATCGGCTTCTGCGGCGATCATGTCGATGCTCGCACCGAGGTAGCCCACGCGCCCGAAGACCCGCAACGCCCCGTCGAGGATCGACCGGCGCTTCTGGGTGCGGCGACGCGGCACGCTCGTGGTTTGTCCTGTCAAGGCCGCTCCCATCTTCCGGGACACCGTCGCGATCCCCCGCCTTATTTGCCATACACGTTGTACTTTACCTCAGTCCGCTCCCACCGCCGAGTTCCCTCGGCCCTCCTCTTCCACCGTGAGGCCTGCCGATGCGCACCGCCCGAATCCTGGGGACCGCCCTCGTCCTGGCCGCCGTCGCCGCCTGCTCCCCGAGCCAGGCCACCACCGGCGGCACCCTGTCGATCGCCACCCAGGCCGACCCGACCTGCCTCGACCCGCAGCAGACCGGCCAGCTCGTGTCGATGGACGTCTCCCGCTCCCTGGTGGACACGCTGACCGATCAGGACCCGAAGACCGGCAAGATCGTGCCCTGGCTGGCCGAGCAGTTCACCGCGCTGGACGGCGGCCGCAAGTTCAAGTTCGTGCTGCGCCAGGGCGTCACGTTCAGCGACGGCACGCCGGTCGACTCAGCCGCGGTCAAGGCCACCTTCGACCAGCTGGTCAAGCTGCCGGCCAACGGCGCCCCCGCCTACATCCGCGGCTACACCGGCACCACCGTCATCGATCCACGCACCTTCACCGTGGACTTCACCACGCCCAACGCCCAGTTCCTGCAGGCCACTTCGGGCGCCGGGCTCGGCATCCTGTCCACCGCCACGGCGAAGAAGCCGCTGGCCGCCCGATGCCGCGGCGACTACGTCGGCTCCGGGCCGTACGTGCTGGACCACTACACCGCCAACCAGGAAGTGGTCATCAAGAAGCGGCCGGACTACGCCTGGCCGTCGTCGCTGTCGGCGAACCGCGGCGCGGCGGCGCTGGAGCAGATCCGGTTCGCCTTCGTGCCCGAGGACGGCGCCCGGACGACGGCGCTGCGCTCCGGGCAGGTGCAGCTCGCCACCGCGATCCAGCCGACCGACCAGGACCTGTTCCAGGGCAACGGGTTCAGCCTGCTCAGCGCCTCCTCCCCCGGCGCCGTCAACCCGCTTTCCCTCAACCACAAGGGAATACTCGCCGACGAACGCGTGCGGAAAGCGCTGCTGACCGGGATCGACCGCGAGGAACTGGTCAAGGCCGTGCTCGGCAGCCGCGCCAAGCCCGCGACCAGTGTGCTGTCCTCCTCGACGCCGTTCTACCAGCCCACGGACAAGCTGCGGTACGACCCGCAAGCGTCCGGGCGGCTGCTGTCCGAGGCCGGCTGGGCGCCGGGCTCGGACGGGATCCGCGTCAAGGACGGGCAGCGGCTGAGCCTCAACTGGCTGATCCCGGCCCCGATGCCGCCGGCGAACGAGGCGGTGCAGCAGCAGCTGCGCAAGATCGGTGTCGAGCTGAAACTGAACGCGGTGCCCCCGGCCAAGTACGTCGAGCAGCAGTCCGCGGGCAACTTCGACCTGACCGCGGTCGCCGTCACCCGCGCCGACCCGGACGTGCTGCGCAACCTCTTCTACAGCAAGGGACAGAACCTCTGGCACCTGCCGCCGAGCCGGCTCGACAGCTATCTCGAGCAGCAGCTGACGGCGGGCTCCGACGCCGAGCGCCAGCAGGCGGTCACGAACGCGGTCCACTGGATCATCGACCACGCCGACAGCATCCCGCTGTACGAGAACGCTCTCGTCGACGGCGTGTCCGACCAGGTCAAGGACCTGACGCTCGACGCGTCACTGCGGCTGCGGCTGCACGACGCGAGGCTCGGGTGACACCCGTGCCCAGGTATCTGCTCGGACGCTTCGCACAGGCAGTCTTCGTCGTGTGGGCGGCGTTCACCGTCACCTTCGTCGCGATCCGCCTGCTACCGGGTGACCCGGTGGCGCTCATGCTCAACGGCCGAGGCGGCGGCGAAGCGGCTTCCCCGCAGGACATCGCCCGCGTCTCCGCCGAGCTGGGCTTCGACGGACCGATCGCCGAGCAGTACCTCCGGGCACTGGCCGGCGCCCTGCACGGCGACTTCGGGCAGTCCATCCAGACCGGGCTCCCGGTGTCCGGGATGATCTCGGTGGCACTGCCGCGGACGCTGCAGCTCGGGGCGGCAGCGCTGGCGCTGTCCCTGGTGGCCGGTACGGCGCTGGCGGTGGCGGCCAACCTGGTGCGCAGCCCGCTCGGCCGGCAGGCGCTGCGATCCGTGCCGTCGGTCGCGGTGGCCATGCCGTCGTTCTGGGTCGGGCTGATGCTGATCCAGCTGTTCTCGCTGAAGCTCAAGCTCTTCCCGTCGCTGGGCGGCGACGGCTTGGCCGGGCTCGTGCTGCCCGCCTGCACCCTGGCCATCCCCGGTGCGGCGCTGGTCGGCCAGGTCCTGAGCAAGAGCCTGCACGCCACGTTGCGGGAACCCTACGCGGACACGATCCGCGCGACCGGTGCCAGTGAGCTGCGCGTGCTGCTCGGCCACGGACTGCGCAACGCCGCCATCCCCGCGATCACCATCGTCGGCCTGCTGGCCGGGTACGTCATCGGCGGTTCCGTCGTGGTGGAAAGCGTGTTCTCCCGCCCCGGCATGGGACAGGACATCTTCTTCGCGGTCACCACCCAGGACCTGCCGGTCGTGCAGGGCGTCGTCGTCGTGGCGTCGGTCGCCTTCGTGGCGGTGAACCTGGCGGTGGACCTGCTGTGCCCGGTGCTGGACCCGCGGATCCGGTCCACCGGACGGCAGGCGGTGGCCCGGTGAGGCGGCCCGGATTCGTGGTGTCGGTCCTGGTGCTCGTCCTGGTCATCGGCTGGGCGGTGACGCCCGGCCTGTTCACCGGCCGCGACCCGATCGACGGCAACATCGGTGAGAAGTTCCAGGCCCCCAGCCCGCACCACCTGTTCGGCACCGACCAGCTCGGCCGGGACGTCTACGCCAGGGTGGTCCACGGTGCCGCGCTGTCGCTGCAGGCCGCGCTGATCGCGATCGTGCTGGCCCTGGCCGCCGGCGCGGTGCTGGGCCTGGTCGCGGGGTACTTCGGCGGCTGGCTGGACGTGGTCGTCACGCGGATGGTCGAGGTGCTGCTCTCGATCCCGCCGGTGCTGTTGTCGCTGCTGGTGCTCAGCGCGCTCGGCTTCGGCACGGTCAACGTCGCCGTGGCGGTCGGCCTCACCAGCGTGGCCGCGTTCACCCGGCTGATGCGGGCGGAGGTGGTCCGGGTGCGGACCGCCGTCTACGTCGAGGCCGCGGTGCTGTGCGGGGCGCGGTGGTGGCAGGTGCTGCCGAAGTATGTGCTGCCCGCCGCGATCGGCCCGGTGCTCGCGCTGGCGGCCCTGGACTTCGGGCTGGTGGTGCTCGGGGTCTCGTCGCTGAGCTTCCTCGGGTACGGCCAGCCGCCACCGGCACCCGAGTGGGGGTCGCTGGTTTCCGACGGCCGCAACTACCTGGGGTTCGCCTGGTGGCTGACCACGCTGCCGGGCTTGACCGTGATGGCCGTCGTGCTGGCCGCCAACCGGATCTCCCGGGTGCTCGAACGGGAACGGAGCCACGCATGACGTTGCTGACCATCGAAGGCCTCCGGGTCGCCTACGGGGATCACGTCGCGGTCGACGGGGTCAGCCTGGAGCTCGAACCGGGCCGGATCACCGCCGTCGTCGGCGAGTCCGGTTCGGGCAAGAGCACCCTGGCGCACGCCGTCATCGGCCTCCTGCCCGGCACGGGGAAGGTGCTGTCCGGCAGCATCCGGCTCGACGGTGAAGAACTCGTCGGGTTGCGGGAGAAGGCGTGGCGCTCGGTTCGCGGCCGCCGGATCGGCCTGGTGCCGCAGGATCCCGGCGTCGCGCTGGACCCGACGAAGCCGGTGGGCCGCCAGGTCGCCGAAGTGCTGAAGGTGCACGGGCTGCCGGGCGGGCCGCGGGTGGTGGAACTGCTGGCCGAGGCCGGGCTGCCCGAGCCGGAAGTGCGGGCCCGGCAGTACCCGCACGAGTTGTCCGGCGGGATGCGGCAACGGGTGCTGATCGCGATGGCGACGGCCGCCCGGCCGCGGCTGCTCGTCGCCGACGAGCCGACGTCGGCACTCGACGTCACGGTGCAGCGCCGGATCCTGGACCACCTGGAGCACTTGGCGGACACCACCGGCACCGCGATCCTGCTCGTGACACACGACCTGGCGGTGGCGGCCGAGCGGGCGCGGCGGATCGTGGTGATGCGCAACGCCCGGGTGGTCGAAGCCGGCCCGGCCGAGCAGATCCTGCATGCGCCAAGCGATCCCTACACCCGGCAGCTGCTCTCCGACAATCCCGCCACCGCCCGGCCTCGCCCGCGATCCGTCGCGCGGCCGGAGGTGCTGCTCGAGGTCCGCGACCTCGGCAAGACGTTCCCGGTCCGGGGCAGCGGCCTGCGCCGGCGCCACCGCGTCGCGGTGGACAGCGTCAGCTTCGACGTCCCCCACGGGCAGACCCTAGGCCTGGTGGGCGAATCCGGTTCCGGCAAGACCACGACGGCCCGCCTCGTCCTCGGGCTGGAACGCCCGACCACCGGCACCGTGCGGCTGGGCGGCACCGACGTCACCGCGGCCGGCCGGGCGCAGCTGCGCCGGCTGCACCGCCGGATCCAGCTGGTCTACCAGAACCCGTACTCCTCCCTGAACCCGCGCTTCACCGTGCGGGAACTGCTGACCGAGCCGCTGCGCAACTTCGGCATCACCGACGGCCCGGGGGTCACCGAACTCCTGGACAGCGTGGCGCTGCCCGCGGCGACCGCGGCACGCAAAGCCGCCGAGCTGTCCGGCGGCCAGCGACAGCGGGTCGCCATCGCCCGCGCGTTGTCGCTGAACCCGGAACTGGTCGTCTGCGACGAGCCGGTCTCGGCCCTCGACGTCACCGTCCAGGCGCAGATCCTCGACCTGCTGGTCACGCTGCAGCGGGACCGGGGCCTGTCCTACCTGTTCATCTCGCACGACCTGGCGGTGGTCCGGCAGATCAGCGACCGGATCGCGGTCATGCGGCACGGCCGGATCGTCGAGACCGGCGCCACCGAAGACGTCTTCACCGCCGCCCGCCACCCGTACACCCAGAGCCTGCTCGACGCCGTTCCCGGCCTCACGGAGGAAGAAGCATCATGGACCTAGGGCTGATCACGTTCGGCAGCCTGCTGCCCGACGTCCGCACCGGCACCACCCTCAGCCAGCGGCAGCGGCTGCGGGACGTCGTCCGCGCCGCGCGGGAGGCCGAAGAACTCGGATTCGCCTGGTACACCGTCGGTGAGCACCACTTCCGCGACCGGGACGTGATCCCGTCCCCCGCGGTCGTGCTGGCCGCGATCGCGGAGAACACCTCGACGATCCGCCTGGCCACGGGCACGACGCTGGTGGCCAACCGCGACCCGGTCCTGCTCGCCGAAGACTACGCGCTGGTCGACCTGCTGTCCGACGGCCGGCTGGAGATGATCGTCGGCGGGTCCTTCTTCCCCGAACCGTACGCGGTGTTCAACCAGGCCCCGGCGACCAAGGGCGCCCGCAAACGGGAGAACCTCGAACTGCTGCAACGGTTGTGGACCGAGGACCGGGTCACCTGGCGGGGCGAGTTCCGGCCGCCGCTGGACGAAGTCCTGGTGCAGCCCCGGCTCGCGCAGCCCCGGCCGCCGCTGTGGATCAGCGGCGGCACCAACCCGGACTCGATCGCGCTGGCCGTCGACCACGGCCTGCCCATGGTGTTCGGCACCACCGCCCGGGAGCCGGCCACCTTCGTGCCGTTCTTCGACGCCTACCGCGACCAGTGGCGCGAGCGCCGCGGCGGCGAGCCCGGCCGGCTGGGCGCGGCCAGCCACGCGTTCGTGGCCGAGACGTCCCAGCAGGCACGGGCGATTTGGTCGACCTACATCGAGAGCTACCTCAGCGCTCGCAACACCGGGCCGCTGGACTTCGACGGCCACATCGGCGTCAACGGCCCCGCGCTCTGCGGCAGCCCCGCCGAGGTCGTCGACAAGCTGGGCCGGCTGCAGCAGCTGTGGGGCCACGACCTGCACCTGCTGTCGGTCGACATCGGCGGGATCCCCTACGCCACCGTGCAAGGGGCGACGGAGCTGATCGCCGCGGAAGTGCTGCCGCAGGTCCGGCGCGGAACGGTGGCCGCCCATGCTGGCTGACGACGTCCGCGCGCTCGCCGCCGCACGCAGCCTCGGCATCTTCACCACGCTGATGCCGGGCGGCCAGCCGCAGACCAGCGCCGTGTGGCCGCATTCGGACGAGCGGCACCTCCTGATCGGCACGAACACCTCGCGGCAGAAGTACCGCAACGTCGTCCGCGACCCGCGGGTGACGATCCTGCTGCTGGACCCGGAAAACAGCCGCCGCTACATCGAGGTCCGCGGCCGGGTCGTCGACGTCGAACGCGGCGAAGCGGCGCTCGCGCTGGCCCGCACCACGTTCACCAAGTGGACCGGGAAGCCGGAGATCCGCCGGGCCGAAGGCGATCGGGTGCTCCTGCGGGTGCAGGCGGACCACATTCACCGGAAGGAGTGATCATGGAAGAACCCGTCGTCGGCCTGGACCGGATCCGCCGGGACGACGTCACGCTCGTGGACGTGCGCTGGTACCTCGACGGGCGCAGCGGCGCGGCCGCCTACGAGGCAGGCCACCTCCCCGGCGCGGTGTGGGTGGACCTCGACACCGTGCTCAGCGGCCCACCGGACCCGGCAGGCGGCCGGCACCCGATCCCCACGCCGGAAGCCTTCGCCGAAGGCCTGGGCCGGGCGGGAATCGCCGACGACGCCACGGTGATCGCCTACGACGACAACGGCGGGGCCTACGCGGCCCGCCTGGTCTGGCTGCTGCGGCTGCTGGGCCGGCCGGCGGCCCTGCTCGACGGCGGCCTGCAGGCCTGGCCGGGAGAACTGGAGCGGGGTGTGGTCACGCGGCCGCCGGTGACGCGCACGGTGGCCGCCTGGCCGGCCGGCGCCTTCCGCACCGCGGACGAAGCCGCGCGGGCACCGGTCCTGCTCGACGCCCGGGCGCCGGAACGGTACTCCGGCGAAAGCGTGCTGCCCAGCGACGTCCGATCAGGACACATCCCGGGTGCGGTCAACGCGCCTTGGGCCGCCAATCTCGACGAAGACAACACCTTCGCCTCCCGGGACCGGCTGCGCGAGCACTACCGCGCGCTCGGCGTCACCGGCGACTCGGACGTCACGGTCTACTGCGGCAGCGGCGTGACGGCGTGTCACGACCTGCTGGCGCTGGAACTGATCGGCGTGCGGGCCGCCCTGTACCCCGGGAGCTGGTCGGCGTGGTCGGCGGAGCCGGCCCGCCCGATAACGACAGGGAACCAACCACGATGAGTGCGATCCACGGTCAGCGGCTCGGCTTCGGCGCGGGCGGAATCTTCCGCGGCGCCGACCCGGCCCGGTTGCTCGACCTCGCGCAGAGCGCCGACGAGCTGGGCTTCGACCTGTTCAGCCTGAGCGACCACCTGCACACCGACCAGCCGACACTGGAACCCTGGACGGCGCTGAGCTGGCTGGCGGCCAAGACCGAGCGCATCGCGCTGGGCACCAACGTGCTCGGCCTGCCCTACCGCGCCCCCGCCGTGCTGGCCAAGTCGGCCGAGACGCTGGACCGCCTGTCCGGCGGCCGGCTGGTGCTGGGGCTGGGGGCGGGCGGCTACGACCGGGAGTTCGAGGCGTTCGGCCTGCCGGTGCGCACGCCGGGCCGCAAGATCACCGCCCAGCGCGAGGCGATCCGGATCATCCACGGGCTGTGGGCTGGCGAGCCGGAGGTCTTCGACGGCCGGGAGTTCTCCGTGCGCGAGGCGCGCATCGAGCCGCGGCCGGAACACCGGATCCCCCTCTGGCTCGGCACGTACGGCCCCCGGGCGCTGGAGCTGACCGGGCAGCTCGCCGACGGCTGGCTGCCCTCGTTCGGGCGGATCGACCTGCCCCGGGCGATCGAGATGCGGGACGTGGTGCGGAAAGCGGCCGCCGACGCGGGCCGGGATCCCGGGTCGATCACCTGTGCGGCGAACCTGACCGTGCGGGTCGACCCGGCGCAGACCTCCTACCCGGGCCTGGTCACCGGCAGCGTGGCGGAGGTGGTCCGGCAGATCACCGAGGTGGTCCGGGCCGGGTTCACGTTCCTGCTGCTCGGCCCGCAATCCGTGGCGGAGCAGGAACTCCTGGCCCGGGAGGTGCTCCCCGCCGTCCGCGCCGCGGCCGGCGGTTAGCCGGCCACGTGCGAGCGGGCCACGTCGTCGGCGTTGACGACGCGGCGCATCAGCTCGACCAGCGTCTCCTGCTCCTCCTCGGAGAGCACGCCGAGGAACTCGCGCTGGGACCGCTGTGCGGTCGTCAGGAGTTCGCGGGCGAGGGCGCGGCCGTCGGCGGTGAGGGTGACGCGCTGGCGGCGGCGGTCGCCGGGATCCCGTTCCCGGCCGACCAGGCCCCGGCGCTCCACCTCGTCGAGGTAACCGACCAGGTGGCTGCGGTTGAGGCCGAGCCGGTCGGCGAGGTCGTGCTGGGCCAGCGGGCCGAAGTCGGCCAGGCCGGTGAGCACGGCGAAGTGCGGCAGCCGCAGTCCCTGCTCGGCAAGGGCGTCGGCGAGCACCCGCCGGCCGATCCGGGCGAGATGGCTGGCCAGATACGACGGGAGGGCAAGCAGGGTCGGCGGGCGGATCCCGTCAGGTGGCATGGGCCGCAGCGTACTCGACGGACAGAACTATGTCGTGATGTAATGATGTCGTCCTGACACGATATTCCTCGGAGGGGTGCGCATGACCGGCCCGGAGCGTGCGGTGGCGGCGCCGTTCACCGCCTTGCTCATCGCGGTGCTCTCGTTCTCTCTCCTGCAGACCATGCCGGTGCCCGCGCTGCCGAACCTGCAACAGGCCTTCGGGGTGTCCACCACGACGGCGTCCTGGGTGCTGAGTGCTTTCCTGCTCACCGCTTCGGTGGCGACCGGCGTGCTCGGCAGGCTCGGCGACATGTTCGGCAAGCGGCGGGTGTTGCTCGCCTGCCTGCTCGTGTCGGCCGCCGGCACGCTGCTCGCGGCGCTCGCCGGCTCGATCGGCGTGCTCATCGCGGCCCGAGCCGTCCAGGGTGTCGGCGCCGCGACCTTCCCGCTCGCCTTCGGCATCGTGCGCGAGCAGTTCCCGCGCGAACGGGTGGCCGTCGCGATCGGCTGGATCAGCTCGGTCTTCGGCATCGGCTTCGGCGCCGGGCTGGTCGTCCCCGGCCTGATCGTGGACGCGCTGGGCTGGCGGTGGATCTTCTGGCTGATGCTGCTGATGATCGTCGTGGGCGTCGTCGCGGTGGCCGTCTTCATCCGCGAGTCGCCCGTCACCTCGCCGGGCCGGGTCGACTGGGCGGGCGCGCTGCTGCTGTCCGCCGCGATCGTCGCCCTGCTGCTGGCGATCAGCAACGGCCGGGTGTGGGGCTGGGGCTCCGCCGCGGTGGTCGGCCTGTTCGCCGCCGCCGTCGCCCTGGTCGTCGTGTTCGTCCTGGCGGAGCGGCGGATCGCCGCACCGCTGGTGGACATCGGGCTGTTGCGCAACCGGACCGTGCTCGCGGCCAACGTCGCCGCGCTCATCATCGGCATCGGCATGTACGGCGCGTTCACCCTGGTCCCGGCCCTGGTCGAGACGGCGCCGTCGGTCGGCTACGGCTTCGGGGCCTCCGTCACCCAGGCGGGTCTGTTCATCATCCCGATGGCCGCGACCATGCTGGTCGCCAGCCCGCTCGCCGGACGGCTGGGCGCCAGGTACGGGTTCAAGCTGCCGCTCGTGCTCGCCTGCCTGATCGGCGCGCTCGGGTTCGCCCTGTTCGCGGCCGCGCACGACACGCCGTTGCCCCTCTACCTCGGCAACGGGATCATCGGCGTCGGCGTGGGGTTCGCCTTCGCCTCCCTGGCCAACCTGGTCGTCGGCGCGGTCGATCCCCGGCAGACCGGCGAGGCGACCGGGATCAACACGATCATGCGGACCGTCGGCGGCACGTTCGGCGCCCAGGTCGCGGCCACCATCGTCACCGCGACGCTGATCCCCGGCACCCGGATCCCGGTGGAATCGGGCTACACGACGGCGTTCACGCTGTCGGCGATCGCCATGGGGGTGGCGACGGCCGCCGCCCTCGCCGTGCCGGGCCGGCCGCGCCGGGCCGCATCGGAACCGCTGGCCCGGGCCGCCGGATGACCGGCGGGGAGCTGACCGCCGTACCCACGCCGGTGCCCGGCGTCCGGCTGAGCCGCCGGCAGCTCTGGGACGAGCGGACGCGCCCGCAGGCACCGCCGCCCGAAGCGGGGCGTCGCTACACGCCCCGCGAACAGGCAGGCGGCACCCGGCTGATCGAGGTGCACGACTACCTCCGAACCGAACTCACCCGGCTGCGCACGCTGATGGCCGGGGTGAGCACCGGCGCGATCGGGCCGGCGGCCGCGCGCGCCGGGCTGCACGCGCTGGCGTTGCGGCCCGGCGGGACGCCCTACGCGGGGCACTGCCGGGCGTTCTGCCGGATCGTGCTGCTGCACCACAACCGGGAGGACACCGACGTCTTCCCGCGGTTGCGGGCGTTCGACCCACGGCTCGGCCCGGTCGTCGACCGGCTGGAAGAGGAGCACGAAGCACTGCACGGGCTCGTCGAGCGGATCGACCGGACGCTGGTCGCCGAGCCGCTCGACGGGTCCGCTCTGCGCGCCGCGGTGGACCTGCTGACCGACGCGCTGCTGTCCCATCTGTCCTATGAGGAACACGAACTGGTCGAGCCGCTGGCTCGGCTGTGGGGGTGAGGAGATCGATGAGCACTACCGTTGCGGTCGTCGGTGGCGGCTATGGCGGCGTCACCGCCGCGAAGGCGCTCGACGAGTTCGCCGACGTCGTCCTGATCGAGCCGAGGGACGCCTTCGTCCACAACGTCGCCATCCTGCGGCACCTGGTCGACCCGGGCTGGTCCGGGCGGCTGTTCTTCCCGTACGACCGGCTGCTCACCCGCGGCAAGGTGATCCACGACCGCGCGGTCGCCGTGGACGCCACCGGGGTGACGCTCGGTTCCGGCGACCGGGTGCCCGCCGACTACGTCGTGCTGGCCACCGGCTCCCGGTACCCGTTCCCGGCCAAGGTCGAGGAGACCAACAGCGTCGAGGCGGCGGAGACGCTCCGTGACGCCCACGCCGCGCTCGCCGGCGCGACCCGGGTGCTGCTGCTCGGCGCCGGACCGGTCGGGCTGGAACTGGCCGGTGAGATCAAGGCGGCCTGGCCGGACACCGGCGTCACGATCGTGGACCCGGCGCCGGACATCCTGGGTGCCACCGCCCTGCCCGACGAGCTGCGGGCCGAGCTGCGCCGCCAGCTGGCCGAGGCGGGCGTCGAGCTGCTGCTGGGCACGTCGCTGGTGGCCGACCCGCCGCGGGAACCCGGCCGTACCGGCGAGTTCACCGTGACCACCGCGTCCGGCCGGGAGATCGGCGCCGACCTCTGGTTCCGCTGCTACGGCGTGGAACCGGCCACGGGCTACGTCGGTGGCGGCCTGGCCGCGGCGCTCGACGGGAAGGGCGCCCTGCGCGTCGACCCGGATCTCCGGATCCCGGGGCACCCGGGCGTCTTCGCCATCGGCGACGTCACGGCGATCCCCGAAGCCAAGATGGCCAAGTCCGCCGAGCAGCAGGCCGCGGTCGTCGCCGCGAACATCCGGACGCTGATCGAGGGCGGGACCGAGCTGGCGACCTACACCCCCGCGTCCCCCGGTATCGCGCTCCCGCTCGGCCCGCACGGCGGCGCCTCCTACAACGAGACCGTCGGCGTGCTGGGTGCGGAGGCGACGTCGAAGATCAAGGGGACGAGCCTGCGGGTCGAGTCCTACCTCGAGCTGCTCAACCTGGACCGATGAGCGTCATCGTGGCAGGGGCCGGTCCCACCGGCCTCCTCCTCGCCGGCGACCTCGCGGCCGCCGGTGTGCCGGTGACCGTGCTGGAGAAGCGGGCGGAAGGCGTCAGCAACCTCTCCCGCGCCTTCGGCGTGCACGCGCGCACCCTCGAGCTGCTCGACGCGCGCGGGCTGGCCGACGAGCTCGTGCCGACCGGACAGGTGATCAGCGAGCTGCGGCTGTTCGGGTCCCTCCCGTTCGACATCGGCCGGCTGCCGTCCCGGTTCCCGTTCCTGCTGGTGACCCCGCAGTACGAGGTGGAGAAGCTGCTGCTGAAGCGGGCCCACGACGTCGGGGTGGTGTTCCGCCACGGCACCGAGGTCACCGGGCTCCGGCAGGACGACAACGGCGTCACCGTGACCACGAGCGCGGGCGAGTTCGGGGCGTCCTACCTGGTCGGGGCCGATGGCGTGCGCAGCGCCGTCCGGGCTGCGGCCGGGCTGCCCTTCCCCGGCCGCGTGCTGATCAGGTCCGTGGTCCTGGCGGACGTGAAGCTCGTCGACGAGCCGGACATCACCGTCCGCGTGCACGGTGACAGGGACGCCTTCGGGTTCATCGCGCCCTTCGGCGACGGCTACTGGCGGATCGGCGGCTGGGACCGCCGCCACCGGGACCTGCCCGACGACACCCCGGTGGAGTTCGAGGAGCTGCGGTCCATCACCGAACGGGCCTTCGGCACGGACTACGGTATGCACTCGCCGCGCTGGCTCGGCCGGTTCCACAGCGACGAACGACAGGTCCCCGGCTACCGCGCCGGGCGCGTGCTCCTCGCGGGCGATGCCGCACACCAGCACTCCCCCGCCGGCGGCCAGGGCATGAACACCGGCCTCCAGGACGCGGCGAACCTGAGCTGGAAGCTCGCCGCGGCGGTCGGCGGCTGGGGTCCGGCGGCCCTGCTCGACAGCTACCACGACGAGCGCCACCCCGTCGGCAAGGCGGTGTTGCGCAGCAGCGGCCTGAACCTCCGGCTGGCGATGGCCCGCAACCCGGCCGAGGTGGCCTTGCGTTTCGTGCGCACCCAGGTGGTCAAGCACGTCCCGGCGGTCAGCAGGGCGGCGATCGGCGAGATCACGGGCATCGGCTACGGCTACCCGGCTCCCCGCGGCGCCCACCGGCTCACCGGCAAGCGGGTCCCGGACCACCAGCTGGCTTCCGGCCGGCTCTACGAAGCCTTGCGAGCCGGCAAGTTCGTGCTTGTTTTACCCTCGGGTACCGAGGCGGATATCGCGCCGGGCCGGGTCATCACGGCGCACTGGCCGGACGACCGGAGCGACGCCCTGCTGGTGCGGCCGGACGGGTACACGGCTTGGGCCGCCGACTCCCCGGAAGTCTCCGAGATCGAGTCGGCGGCCCTGTGGTGGACGGGCAGCCGGGACTAGGTCCGATTCGCGACCCGGCCGGCGTCGCCCTGGCCGGGTGGCGTCAGCACCGCCAGTGTCGGCAGGTGCGACAGGAACCCGCCGTCCACCGGGATGAGCTGGCCGGTGATGAAGCTCGCCGCCGGTGAGGCGAGGAACGTGACCAACGCCGCCACGTCCGCCGGTGTGCCCAGGCGTGGTACCAGGTTGTGCGTGCGGATCTTGTCCTGCACGAACTCCGGCATGTCCGCGTCCAGTGCCGCCGTCTTGATCAGCCCCGGCGCCACCGTGTTGCACCGGACGCCGTGATCGCCGTACGCGGCGGCGACGAACCGGGTCAGCGCGATCAGACCGCCCTTCGAGCTGCCGTAGGCCACCATCGTGCGGTCCCCGGACAGCCCCTGGCCGCTGGCGATGTTGACGATCGAGCCGCCGCCGCGCTCGATCATGAGCGGCACGGTGTGCTTGCACAGCAGCATCGGGCCGCGCAGGTTGACCGCCATCACCTCGTCCCACAGCTCGACGGGCATGGTCACGACGTCGCGGTCCCGCTTGATCGCCGACACCAGCGCCGCGTTGTTGTCCAGGATGTCGACGCCGCCGAACGTGTCCACCGTGAACCGCACCAGCGACCGCACACTGTCCTCATCGGACACGTCGACCACGTGCCCGGCCACCTTGAGCCCCTGTGCGGTCAGCGCGTCGACGACCTCCGCGACGGCGGCCCCGGCCACGTCGGCGACCACCACCCGGGCACCGGCCTCCGCCAGCGCGGCCACGGTGACCACACCGATGCCACCGGCGCCCCCGGTGACGATGGCGACCTTCCCCTCCAGCGCGCTCACGCCCGCACCGCCTCGACGACGCTGCAGAACCCGGTGGGCACGATCCGCGACAGCGCCAGGCCCGCGCTGCGGAACAGCTCCGCGAACTCGGCCTCGGTCCGCTGCTTGCCGTCGCAGAGCACGAGCATGTTGAGGTCCATCAGCTTCACCGTCGCGGCGGGCTCGGCCTTGCCCGGCATCACCACTTCGGCCAGCAGCACGCGGGCGTCCGGCGCCATCGCGTCCCGGACCCGCGACAGGATCCGGGCCGACTTCTCGTCGTCCCAGTCGTGGATCACGTTCGACAGCAGGTAGGCGTCGCCGCCCGGCGGCACGCTCTCGAAGAAACTGCCGCCCACCACCGACAACCGGTCGGCGACGTCGGGGTGCGACGCGCCGGCCACCACCTCCGGCTGGTCGTACAACACGCCGTGGACGCCGGGATTGGTGCGCAGGATCTCGGCGAGCAGCGCCCCGTGCCCACCACCGACGTCCACGACCCGGCCGAACCGGCTGAAGTCGTAGGCGGCCACCACCGGTTTGATCATCTGGTCGGAAGCGCTCGTCATGGCGTCGTTGAACACGCTCGCGGTGTCCGGGTGCGTGGCCATGTACGCCCAGACGTCCTGGCCGTGCACCTGCTCGAACGCCGACCGCCCGGTCCGGACCGAGTCGGCGAGGCCGGACCAGCTGAACCGGTCGGCCGGATCTCCGACCCACCGGGCGAAGCCGCGCATCGACAGCGGGCTGTCGGTGCGCAGTGCGTGCCCCAGTTCGGTGAGCGCGAAGACCCGGTCGTCCTGTTCCTCGAACAGGTCGAAGTCCGCGCACGCGCGCAGCAGCCGGTAGAGCGTCGGCGCGTGCGCGTCGATCTCCTTCGCGATGTCGTCCACGGGGCGCGGGCCGGCGGCCAGTGCGTCCGCGACGCCGAGGGTCGCCGCCGCGCTCACCGCCGCCGACAGCCAGCTCGCGGTCGCGAGCTGCAGGATGCGGGCGGGGATCGGGATCTCGGGCGGGGTCATGCGCTGCTCCTAACACCACTGAAAAGGGCGGCGAAATGGGATTGGACCTGCGGCAGCGCCACCAGCTCGGCGAGCACGGCGCGGAGCGGCCCGACTTCGGGCCCGCCCAGCAGCAGGTCCTCCTGCGCCACGACGAGGCGCAGGGTCTTCGCCGCGGCGGCGTGCCGCTCGTCTTGGTAGGCGTCCAGTGACCGGCCCGGCCGGAACGCGGCGCCGAGGCCGACCGCGTCCTGCAGCCCGACGTTGAGCGCCTGGCCGCCGATCGGCAGGTGCCAGTGCGCCGCGTCGCCGGCGAGGAACACCCGGCCGCGGCGGTATTCGGTGGCCTGCCCCCGCGCGTTGTCGAAGGCGTCCACCCACACCGGGGTGCCGTGGGAGATGTCTTCCCCGGTGACCTTCGCCCAGGCTTCGGCGACCGTGTCGAACGTGGGCTGTTCGCCGGTGGGTTCCCGGTGGAACTCGTGCACCATCACCCGGGTCACCCCGGCGCGGGTCGAGGCGACGGCCATGCCGTGCTCGAACCGTTCGAACCGGCGGTCCGGGACGTGCAGGCCCGTCACGTCCGCCCGGAGCAGCTCCCGCGTGGCAGGTGCGGAATCGACCGCGAACCCGGCGAGCCGCCGGACGGTGCTGTGCCGGCCGTC
Source organism: Amycolatopsis sp. 505 (assembly GCF_031625235.1). Classification (NCBI taxonomy): domain Bacteria; kingdom Bacillati; phylum Actinomycetota; class Actinomycetes; order Pseudonocardiales; family Pseudonocardiaceae; genus Amycolatopsis; species Amycolatopsis sp. 505. Next base: position 292,660 of record NZ_JACKQP010000005.1, on the reverse strand, counting down.
GCAGCCGACGACGAAGTCCGCCCGCCGCGACGGCCGGCCGTCGAACACCGCCTCGACGTGGTCGTCGTGTTCGGTCAGGCCGGTCAGCTCGTGCTCGCGCAGCAGCGTGGCGCCGAGGCCGAGCGCCTGCTCCGCGAGCGCCGCCTCGGTCCGGTACTGCGGGACCTTCCAGTTGCCCGCGAACTCACTGTCCACACCGGACAGATCGAAGCCGAGACCGCCGAAGTGGGAGCGGGGTTCGTGGGCGGCCTCGGCCAGGAGCGCGGCCAGGCCGCGTTCGTGCAGCAGCTCCGCGGTACGGCTGGTGAGCTGCGACGCCCGGGATTCCTGCATCGGCCGGGCCAGCCGGTCCACCACCGTCACGCCGGCCCCGGCGCGCCGCAGCTCACCGGCGAGCAGGAGGCCGACCGGCCCGGCGCCGACCACCAGTACTTCGGGCACGTCAGCGGCCCTCGGCATAAGCCTTGGCGTGGCCGAGGGTAGCGAGGCTGTTGGTGCTCAACGCCTTCCGCACGAACGCGCGCGCGGCCGCCACGTCCGCCGAGGCGCCGAGCACCTCGGTGATGGTGTCCTCGTTGATCCGGACGGTGTGCCGCGAGGTGGCCGTGACACCCCCGCCCGGCCGGTCCTCGAACAGCCAGTGCCCGGTGTGCAGCGTCATCAGCTTGGGCACCTGGACCTGCTTGTAGACGATCTTCCGGTGCGGCAGGCAGACCCTGATCGACCGGGTGGTGTGCGTCGAGCCGTCCTGGGTCCGCGTGTCCATCTCCAGCACCTGCAGGCCGGGGGTCTCCTCGGTCAGGTCGACCCGCGCGACGTGCGGCAGGCGCTCCCGCCACAGCCGGGCCTCGTTGACGAAGTCGTAGACGTCCCGCGCGCTGCCGTCGATCTCCAGCGTGTCGTCGAAGCTGAACAGCAGGTCCGACGCCGCCGCCTCGGCGTGATCCTTGAGCGCCGCCAGCTCCACGTGGCTGTTGCGGTCCACCGCCTGGTCGATCCACGCCAGGTCCGCCGGGTCGTCGGTGGCCGCGTGGTAGTCGTGGCGCAGCCGCACCTTCGACGTCCCTTCGGACAGCGGCTCCACCAGCCAGGCGCCTCCCATCCCGCCGACCGGGGACTGCGACACCTCCTGGCGGAAGTCGATGCGCAGGGCGGCGGGATCCAGGTCCCGGCGTGACGTCCAGGTCTTGGCGGTGCCGTTCGCGGTCGCCCAGATCCGGATGCGTTCCGAGCGCTCGTCCTGGGAAACGTATTCGACGTGGACGGTGGGGGCGAACAGCTGGGGCCAGTTCCCCACGTCCGCGATCAGCTGGTAGATCTCCTTGGCCGGGGCCTCGACGGTGATCTCGTGCTCGACGTTGCGTGTGATGGGCATGACTCTCCCTAGAAGTTGCCGAGGCCGCCGCAGACGTTGAGGGCCTGCGCCGCGATGGAGCCGGCGGTGTCGGTGACGAGGTAGCCGATCAGCCCCGCCACTTCCTCGGGCGTCGAGTAGCGGCCGAGCGGGATCTTGGCCTGGAACCGGGTGAGCACGTCGTCCTCCGAGGTGTCCCAGGCGGCCGCGTAACCCTGCCGGACCCGTTGCGCCATCGGGGTTTCGACGTAGCCGGGGCACACCGCATTGACCGTGATGCCGGTCTTGGCCAGCTCGTTGCCGAGCGCCTTGGTGAAGCCGACGACACCGTGTTTGGACGCCGAGTACGGCGCACCGAGGACGACGCCCTGCTTTCCCGCGGTGGATGCGACGTTGACGATGCGGCCCCAGCCCGCGTCGCGCATGCCGCCGATCGACAGCACGTCCCTCGTGACCAGGAAGACGCTGTTCAGGTTGGTGTTGATGACGTCGAACCAGAGGTCGTCGGCGAGGTCGGCGGTGACGCCGCCGCCGCTGCGGCCGGCGTTGTTGACGAGGATGTCGATCGGGCCGTAGCGCTCGACCGCGGCGGTGACGAACGCCCGGACCTCCTCCGGCGACCGGACGTCGCACGCCGCCCCGTCGGCCTCGTACCCCTTGTCGCGCAACTGTTCCACGGTCAGCGCGACGTTGCCGGCGTCGCGGGCGCAGAGGAAGACGCGGTGCCCCCGGTCGGCGAGGAGCTCGGTGGTCGCCAGGCCGATGCCGCTGGTGGCGCCGGTGACGATGGCTGTTCTGCTCATGGTTCTCCTCAGCCCGCGTTGACCAGTGCCAGGAACTCCCGCGGGGTGGTGGCGGCCACCGCGGCGTCGTCGTCGAACTCGATCCGGAACTCGCGGGTGATCCGTGAGGTGGCTTCCAGCACCGCCAGCGAGTCGTAGCCGAGCTCGTCGAACGGCGTGTCCAGGATGTCCCCGCTGAGGTCGACGCCGTCCTGGGTGCCGGCGCCTTCCCGCAGGACGCGTTTGAGGTTTTCCAGAGTCAGTGCCACGGCTTTCTCCTAGTTGGGTGTGGCGCGCACGACCATGGCGGAGTTGAACCCGCCGTGACCGCGCGCGAGGACGAGGGCGGTGCGCACCGCCGCGCTGCGGGCCTGCCCGGTGACGAGGTCGATCGGGTGTTCCGGCGCGAGCCGGACGTGTGTGGACGGCGGGATGACGCCGTCCCGGATGGCCAGCAGGGCACAGGCCAGGTCGAGGGCCGCGCCGCCGGCGTAGAGCCGTCCGGTCATCGTTTTCGGCGCGGTCACGGGAACGGCGTACGCGCCGAACACGTCGGCGATCGCCCGCGCTTCGGCCCGGTCGAGGTCGGGCACGGCTGCCGCGTCGGCGAACACCACGTCCACCTCGCCGGGCTCGGCGCCTGCGTCGTCCAGCGCCACGCGGATCGCCCGGCCCAGCCCCGGCTCCCGGCCGGAACCGGGTTTCGGGTCGAACGTCGCGGCGTAACCGGCGATCTCACCGTACGACGGACGTTCGGTCGCGGCGTTCTCCACGACCAGGATCGCGCCGCCCTCGGCGGCCACGTGCCCGGCGGCGCGCGCGTCGAACGGCAGGTAGGCGGTGCCGGGGTCGTCGCCGGTGCTCAACCGCCCGCCGGCCAGCTGGGCGACCCAGCCCCAGGGGCAGATCGAGCCGTCGACCCCGCCGGAGACGATCAGCCGGCTGCCCTTGCGGATCTGCCGTCGGGCGTGGGCGAGCGCGTCCAGGCCACCGGCCTGGTCGGTGACCACCACTCCGCTCGGGCCCTTCATCCCGTTGCGGATGGAGATCTGCCCGGTGTTGACCGCGTAGAACCAGGCGAACGACTGGTAGGCGCTCACGTACCCGCTGCCGCGGCTCCACAGGTTCTGCAGTTCGCGTTGCCCGAATTCGAACCCGCCGGCGGAACTGGCCGTGATCACGCCCATGTCGAAGGCCGCCAGCTCGTCCGGGTCGTGTCCGGCGTCGGCCAGCGCCCAGTCGGCGGCCGCCAGCGCGTACCTGGTCATGTAGTCCGTCTGCGGCAGCAGCCGGCTCTCCAGGTGGTCTTCGGCGACGAAGTCCCGCACTTCGCCGGCCAGACGCGCCGGGTAGCCCGCGGCGTCGAACCGCCGCACCGGGCCGATGCCGTGCTCGCCGGCGAGCGTGGCCTTCCAGAACTCATCGGTACCCAGCCCGTTCGGCGCCACCACTCCGAGGCCGGTGACCACCGCCGCGGCGCTCACGCCGGCTCCCGCAGCACCATGGCGCTCTGGAACCCGCCGAAGCCGCTGCCGACGCTGAGCACGGTCCTGGTCGGCCAGTCCCGCGCCACCAGGGGCACGTAGTCCAGGTCGCACTCGGGGTCCGGGACGTGCAGGTTGGCCGTCGGCGGCACGACGTCGTTCCGGATCGCCAGCACCGAGGCGGCGATCTCCAGCGAGCCGATCGCGCCGAGCGAGTGCCCGATCATCGACTTCACCGAGCTGACCGGGGTGCGGTAGGCGTGGGCACCGAGGCTGCGCTTGAACGCGGCGGTCTCGTGCCGGTCGTTCTGCTTGGTGCCGGAACCGTGCGCGTTGACGTAGTCGACGTCCGTGGGGTCGATGCGGGCCTCGTCGAGGGCGCGGGTGATGGCCTCGGCCATTTCGGCGCCGTCCGGCCGGAGCCCGGTCATGTGGTAGGCGTTGCAGCGGGAGGCGACGCCGGCGATCTCGGCGTACACCTGCGCGCCACGGGCCCGGGCCCGATCGAGGTCTTCGAGCACGAAGACCGCCGCTCCCTCGCCGAGCACGAAACCGTTGCGGGTGGCGTCGAAGGGGCGGGAGGCGTGCGCGGGATCGTCGTTGCGCGGGGTCGTCGCCTTGATCGCGTCGAAGCAGGCCATCGTGATCGGCGAGATCGGGGCGTCCGTCGCCCCGGCGATCATCACGTCCGCCGAGCCCTCGCGGATGAGTTCCGTGGCGTAGCCGACCGAGTCCAGCCCGGACGTGCAGCCGGTCGAGACGACCGCGGCCGGCCCTTCCGCGCCGCGGTCCCACGCCACCTCGGCCGCGAACGAGCTGGGCACCAGGTAGTTGTAGAGGTGCGGCACGCCGTAGCGGTGATCGACGGTGTGCAGCCGGCCGTCGTCGCTGACCACCCGGTACTCCTCCTCCAGCCCGGTGGTGGCCCCGACGGCCGTGCCGATGGTGACGCCGAGCCGGCCCGGGTCGAGGTCGTCGAAGTCCAGCCCGCTGTCGGCCACCGCCTCCCGGGCCGCCACCACGGCGAACTGGGCCGCGCGGTCCATCCGCCGGATGTCCTGCGGGGAGAGCCCGGCCGCGGCCGGGTCGAAGTCGATCTCGGCCGCGACCCGCGAGCGGAAGGGCGCCGGGTCGAAGAAGGTGATGGCGCGGGTCGCCGTCCGGCCCGCCACGAGCAGGCTCCAGAACTCCTTCGCCCCCGTGCCGCCGGGGGCCAGCACGCCCACCCCGGTGATGGCGACCCGGCGTGTCACTTCTCCTCCCAGTGGTAGAAGCGGGTCGCCATCGCGTCCTTGGGGGACCGCCACGTCGACGGGTCGTAGGCCTCGATGAACGGCTTGAGGTCGGCGCTGATCCCGATGAACCCCGGGTGGGTGCGGGCCTCCTGGATCGCCTCGCCACCGTGCTCGCCGTCGAAGTCCTGCAGGTGGAAGTACAGGCCGCGGTAGTGGAACAGCTCGCGGCGGCGGGTGCCCATCAGGCCGGGCAGCTCGCTCGCGTCGAAGCGCGCGAACAGGTCGGCCACGGCCTGCCGCGAGCCCGGGTCCATCCGCGCCACGATCAGGGTGCTGTGCATGAGTTGAGTCGCCTTTCCGTGACTGATTTCGGCTCGCCGAACCACCGGCGCAGCGCTTCGTCCAGGCCGTCGCCGCCGGCCCACACGACGTAGCCGTCCGGCCGCACCAGCACCGGTTCGCCGCCGGGCCGCAGTTCGATGCGCGTGGCCCAGTCGGTCGCCGCGCCGGCCGCCGGCCCGGTCAGCAGGCCGCGGCCGGTGGGCAGGAAGGCCCCCGGCAGCCGGCGGCCCAGCAGCGGGTGGGTGCCGGGTCCGACGTCGTAGCGGATGTCCAGCCCACTGACCATCCCGGACAGGTGCCGGCCGACCTCGGGGATCCGGATCAGCTCGGCCACCACCTCGCGTAGTGGTTCGACCTCCTCGCCGCTGAGGTAGAGGTGGCCCTGTGCCCTGGTGTTGCGCAGGACCCGGGCGCCGACCGGGTGGCGTTCCGAGTGGTAGGTGTCGAGCAGGTCCGGCGGCGCCCAGCCCCGGACCGTCGCGGCCAGCTTCCAGCCCAGGTTGACCGCGTCCTGCACGCCGAGGCTCAGCCCCTGGCCGCCGGCGGGCAGGTGGGTGTGCGCGGCATCCCCCGCCACGAGGAACCGCCCCCTGCGGTACTGCGTAACCTGCCGCGTGGCGTCGGTGAAGGCGCTTACCCAGCGGGTCTCCGCGCCGTGCAGGCTTTCGCCGGTCAACCGCTGCCAGGCGTCGGCGACCTCGGCGAAGTCCGGCGCCTCACCGCGTTCCCGGTGCGGAACTCCCCGTTCGCAGACGATGATCCGGTCCACCCCGGGTTCGAGCGGGGCCGACATGACCATGCCGCCCGGCACGCGCTCGCCGATGAACCGGGGGCGGATGTCGCGGCCGACGACGTCGGCGAGGTACATCTCGCGGGTGGCTTCGGTCCCCGGGAAGTCGAACCCGGCCAGGCCCCGCACGGTACTGCGACCACCGTCGCAGGCGACGAGGTGGGAACCGTCGAACTCGACGAGCCCGTCGCCGCTGTCGGCGATCGCCACCACGCCGTCGGCGTCCTGCCGCACGCCGACGACTTCGTGGCCGCGCAGCACCTCCGCACCCAGCTCGCACGCCCAGTCCTCGAGCATGCTTTCGATGCGGTGCTGCGGGATGCCGCGCGCACCGAAGTGCGAGCCAGGCAGCACGCTGTAGTCCATGGGGATGCCGCCGAAGTGGCCCTGCGCGCTCGTTTCCACCGCGCCGAACCGGCTCAGCAGTCCCCGTTGCGCGAAGATCTCGGTGGCGCGCGCGGTGAAACCCAGGCCCCGCGACTCGCCACTCGGCTCTTCGCGGCGTTCCAGCACGATCACGTCCACGCCGCCCAGCCGCAGTTCGCCCGCCAGCATCAGCCCGACCGGGCCGGCGCCGACGACGATCACCGGCGGGGTCATGACCGCGCGGCGGCCGGTTCGGCCGACCTGGTGTGCACGGGCCGGTAGGTGTGGTACTCGTGCGAGGTCAGCAACGACCGGGCTCGCAGCCGCATCTTCCGCACGTTTTCGGGGCGTTCGGCTTCGGGCAGCGTGTGGAAGACGTCGTAGGCGGCTTGGCTCTCCCACTGGGCGAAGTTCACGACGAAGGTGCCGTCGGTGCCGCGGAGGATGCTGTTGGAGAGGTAGCCGGGGAACCCGGCGAGCCAGTCGTCCTCCTGCGAGAAGAGGTCCACCAGCTCCTGCTGGTCGGCCGGGGCCACCCCCATCACCGCGAGCACCGTGAGGTGGTCGTGGTCCGGGCCGATTTCGATGACGTCCAGGCCGGCGCGGCGGCGGGTGAACACGACTTCGGTCTGCAGGAGCCGGACGGAGGTGGCGAGCTCGTCGAACAGCGGCACGATCTCCTTCTGGAACTTCTCGCCGTGGTACCGGTTCTGCAGGTCCTCGGCGCTGCGCCACTGGATGTAGTTCGCCGTGCCGGGCTCGTCGGTCCCGCCGAAGAGGGTGGACGAGATCCAGCCGGGAAAGTCGGCCGAGTCGATGATGCCGCGCATCGTCGTGAGCAGCTTTTCCTGGGCAGCAGCGGATTTCGCACCGAACAGGTTCAACACCGTCAGGATGTCGGCTTCCGCCGAAATAAACGCCATGATTCCCTCCGACTGGAAAAAAAGAATTCCGGCAACCCGGTCGACCGGATGAGCGTCCGATATCCGCGTCCGCCTTGAATCTATTCTGACCAATGGCGACGAGCCGGTCAACGGGCCCGCAGCGAAGGTTCCGGCAAGTCTGTGTCAGAGAAAATCAAAAACCGGCGGACACGGTTCTGCCGCCGACATCGGCCAGGTCCCGGTAACCGATGCGGAAGCCGACGCCACGTATCGTCCGTATTACCGCGGAGTCACCCATTTTGTTACGCAGGCTGTTGACGTGGGTGTCGATCGTCCGGTCGGACCGCGCCCACCCGTCGCCCCACACCCTGGCCATGATCTCACGCCGCGTGAACACCTCGTCCGGTTCCGCAGCGAGCAGGAGCAGCAGGTCGAACTCCTTGCGCGTCACCTGGACGAGCGTGCCGCAGCGGTGCACCTCCCTGGTGCGGACGTCGAGCCGGAGCGGACCGCACGAAACCACGTCCCAGTCGTCGGCGCCGGTCAGGGTCCGGCGCAGGATCGCGTCCACCCTGGCGACCAGTTCGCGGATCCCCACCGGCCGGACGAGGTAGGCGTCGAGCCCGCCTCGCAGGCCGGTGACCAGGTCGATGTCCGACCCCGGTGCCGCCGTGCCGATGATCGGCACGGCACTGGACGCCCGAACGGCCGTGCAGACCGCCAGCCCCGGCGCCGGCAACCCGAGCACCACCAGATCGACACCGGGCGCGGCGGCGACCGCCGCCGGTGCACTGTCGACGGTCTCGACCTCGAATCCCTGCCTGCGCAGCGCGCCGGCGACGACCAGCCGCTCCACCTCGTCACACTCGGCAACCAGCACCCGCACCATCACTGCCCCCAGTGAATCGTCACGCAACCATCGGAAAGCTCGTCCTGTCGCCGAGTCTGACAAGTCCTCCGGAATTTCTCAACCAATCCCACGACCAATGCAGGCGATTACCCGATCCCTGCACAACACAGCCCGATCGACACCGCCGGTCAGCCGGAACTACAACAAAGAACAGCGGACGTTGTACCCACTAGCCGCCGAGCCGGAACCCGATTCCGGGCACGTTGACAACCCAGGAGTGCGCCCCCAGTTTCGACCGTAATGTCCGGACGTGCGTGTCGATTGTCCGGGTTCCCCGTCCGCTCGAATCGCGCCACACTTCGGCCATGATCCGGTGCCGCGTGAACACCCGGCCCGGCTCGGAGGCCAGCAGGGCGAGCAGGTCGAATTCCTTCGGCGTCACGGCGACCCGCCTGCCGCCGACCCGGACTTCCCGGGCGCGCAGGCCGATGTGCAGCGAGCCGTGCACGACGGTCTCCGCGGCCGCCGCCGGCTCCACGGCGGCGCCGCGCACCCGGCGCAGCACCGCGTCGATCACCGCGACGACTTCACTCGGCCGGACCGGCCCGGTCACGTAGTCGTCGAGCCCCGCCTGCAGCCCCAGCACCCGGTCGAGCTCGGAGTCGCGACCGGACACACCGACGATCGGCACCCGGCTGCGCGCACGGAGGCGGCGGCAGACCTCCAGGCCGTCGAGGTCGGGGAGGTCGAGGGCCAGCAGCACCAGATCAGGAAGGACGGAGGTGGCCAGCAGCGCGCTCCCGCTGTCCACGACGCTCACCTCGAAGCCGTGCCCGCGGAGGTCACGCCCCAGGTTCCCGGCGGTCGCCGGCATCGTCCCCACCAGTAGCAAGCGCACATGCCCCCCTCACGACGAAGCGCGGCAGCTCGTGCGTCCGGGGTGACCTCGGCCGACTGCGGTGGGAGGACTTCGGCAGTCTCTCCCGGCTCGCCGGCGAGGCGGTCGCCACTGGCCGTCCCCAGTCGCCGCGATCGTTCGAGGTTAGCCGCTCGATGACCGGCACCCCAGCCGGCTCGTTAACTTCCCACTGAATGGACGACGGCGGGAACACCGTTGGTGCGGATGGACCAGTCCGCGATTCTGTCCATTATGGACGATTGGCCGGGAGCCGGCCGACGTACCGGAGGATCAGCTCGACGCATCCGGCCGCCGTCACCGCGGCGGTGTCGACGACCAGGTGGTCGCGGTCCCACGGCTCGTATTCCCGCTCGACGACGTCCCGCCACGTCGGCAGCTCCAGCCCGGGGATGTCACCCGCCCGCCCCTCCACCCGGGCACGGTGCTCGACCGGATCGGAACAAACCAGCTCGACTTCGAGGACCCGATCCCCGACCGCGCGCCACGCGTCCCTGGTGATCGCCAGCGGATTGACGCACTCGGCGACGACGCAGACGCCGTTGGCGAGCTGGTCGCGGGCCAGGGCGTAACCGGCGACGTACCCCGCGGCCCGCGGTCGTGCCGGAAGCTCACCGGAGTCCACCAAGGCCTGCTCGATCGTGTCGATGCGCAGATAGGCCGCACCCAGTGCGCGAGCCAGCGGCCGGGCCACCGTGGACTTGCCCGTGCCCGGCAGGCCGCCCAGCACGACCAGGACGGCGGACGTCACCCGGCCTCGGGATACAGCTCGCGATAGGCCGCGATGTGCCCCCAACCCGTCGTCACGGACTCCGCCGCCAGCACGGCATGGGCGATCGCGCGGGCGAAGGCGTTCGACGCGGCCGCGAACAGCGCCGGGGTCGCGCCGGTGGCGCTCGTGCCGGTGGCCACCGCGAACACCGTGTCCCCGTCGGCGATGCCGTGGGCCGGGCGGACCGCCACCGCCAGCCCGTCCTGGCCCGCGCCGGCCAGGCAGTACGCCGCGCCCGGGTCGAGGGACGCGCTGGTCGCGACCACGCCGATCACGGTGTTCAGCGGGGTCCGGGTGTCCCGGTCGCGTGTGGACGCCGCCAGCCGCTCCCGCGCCGCGGCACGGGCGGCTTCGTCCAGCGCGTTCAGCGAAAACTCCCGCCAGGCCCGGCCCTGGCGGGAAGTCGCGCCCAGTGCACACCCGTAGGGCAGCCCGGACGATGGGTCCACCGCGGGGTGGTGGGAGTTCAGGACGGCCAGGGCGGCGACGACCGTGCCGTCCGGCAGGATCGCGCTCGCGGTCCCCACACCACCCTTCATCTCCGCGCTGACCGCGCCGGTTCCGGCCCCGACGTTGCCCTGCGCCACCGGGCCGCCGGTGGCCGCGCGGACGGCTTCAGCCCCGAGTTCCGCGTGCGGACGGGCGTGGAAGTCCCCGCCGCGGCCGAGGTCGAACAGTGCCGCGACGGGGACGACGGACGTCGCTTCGGGCCGGTGCTCGGCCAGCCAGCCGAGGACGCCTCCGGCCGCCGCGAGACCGAACGCACTGCCACCGGTCAGGGTGATCGCGCCGACGGCCGGAGCGGGGTGACGAGGGTCGAGGGCGGCGGTGTCGCGGGTGGCCGGTCCGCCGCCGCGGACGTCGACCGAGACCACCGCGCCCGGTGGCGGCACCACGACCGTGGTGCCGGTCAGCGCGCCGTCGCCGATGCGGGTGGCGTGGCCGACGCGCAGGCCCGGGACGTCGGTCAAGGCGTTGTGCTCGCCCGCGGTGTGAGGTGCCATCAGGAAGGTCCGTACCTCGAGGTCGGTCGGCCGAGGCCGAGGTGGTCACGCAGCGTCGTCCCGTCGTATCTTGCCCGAAACAGGCCACGGCGGCGCAGGATGGGCAGCACCAGCTGGACGAAGTCGTCGAGCGTACCGGGCAGGTACGGGAAGACGAGGGTGAACCCGTCGGCGGCCGGGGCGCCGAACCAGCGTTCGATGTGGTCGGCGACCTCCTCCGGCGGGCCGACGATCGTGCTCGAGTCGTCGCTGATCTCGGTGGCCAGCTGCCGGATCGTGAGTCCCCGCTGCCGGGCCCGGAGGTAGACGTCGAGCTGGGTGCTCTTCGACTGGTTGGACTCGGGCAGCTCCGGCAGCGGCCCGTCGAGCGGGTGGCCGGTGAGGTCGAACCCGCCGAGCAGGTAGGCCAGGTGCGCCAGCGCCACTTGGGGTGGCATCAGCCCGCGCAGGGTGTCGCGCTTGGCTTCGGCGGCGGCACGGGTCTCCGCGGTGATGACCGAAAGCGCCGGAAACACCTTGAGCTCGTCGGGGCTCCGGCCGAAGGCCGCGGCGCGGTCTTTGATTTCGGCGTAGAACTCCGTGGCCCGCGCCAGGTCCCGCTGGCCGGAGAACACGACTTCGGCCACGCGGGCGGCGAACTGCTTGCCCGCTTCCGACGCGCCGGCCTGCACGATCACCGGACGCCCTTGTGGGGGCCGGGCGATGTGCAACGGGCCCGCCTCGTCCCACAGGCCGGTGACGACGTCGAAGAACTCTTCCGCCCGGGCGTACCGGTCGGCGTGGCCCACGTGGGCGTCCCGGCCGAAGTTGAGTGCTTCCCCGTCGTTGAGCGACGTGACGACGTTCCAGCCCGCTCGGCCGCCGGAGATGTGGTCGATCGAGGCGAACGTCCGCGCCAGGTGGCAGGGCTCGTTGTAGGTGGTCGAGGCAGTCGCGATGAGGCCGATGCGGCTGGTCGCCGCGGCCAGCGCGGCCAGCAGCGTGGTCGGCTCGAACGAGTCGTTGACCACCGACACCCGCGACAGCACGTCCTGGCTCTCCAGCGGGACACCGACGAGGTCGGCGAAGAAGACCGCGTCGAACTTCGCCGCTTCCGCGGCGCGGGCGAAGGACAGCACGGTGTCGAAGTCGACTCCGGCGTCGGCGCGGGTGTCCGGGTGCCGCCACGCCGCGAGGTACTCCCCCGGCGGCTTGAGGAACGCGGTGAAGTGCAGCTGCCGGGTCATCGGGTCACCTCCGGACGGGCGAGGCCGAGGTTCTCCCGCAGCGTCGTCCCGTGGTAGCCGTCGGGGACCAGGCCGCGACGGCGCAGGATCGGCACGACCTGCCGGACGAAGTCGATGGCCGGCCCGGGAAGGGAGGGGAACGACACGGTGAACCCGTCGGCGGCACCCTCGGTGAACCACTCCTGCATCCGGTCGGCGAGCTGCTCCGGCGTGCCCGCTTCGAGCGGGAACAGCTGCGCCCACACGCGGATCTGCGCGGGTTTGCGGCCCGCCGCCTCGACCGCGGCCCGGATGGCGATCGCGGTGGCGACGTCCGGCCGGGAAACGAGAAACACGTCGCCGTGCCGGGCGGCGAAACCCGGGCCGGTCCCGGTCACGAACACGACCGGATGTCCCTGCGGGGGCCGGGAGATGTTCAGCGGCCCGCGGACGCGGAAATGTTCGCCGCGGTGTTCGGGCGTCCGCAGCTGGTCCGGGTCGTAGTACCGGGCCGTGGCGACGTCGCGGATCATGGCCTTGTCGGAGAAGCTGTCCCACAGCTGCCGGACGACGTCGGCGAACTCGTCCGCGCGCCCGTGGTCTTCTCCCCGATCGGCCTGCCACCCGGCCCGGCCGTGGGACAGGTGGTCGAGCGACGCGAACTTCCGTGCAACGTGGTAGGGCTGCCGGCCGGTCGTGCCCACGGTACCGACCAGTCCGATGTGCCTGGTGACCGTGGACAATGCGGAGAGCAGGGTGAGCGGCTCGAACAGCCCTTTTGCTGCCGGGTCGTCGGCGACGAGAACGGCGTCGAAGCGGCCACGTTCGAGCAGCCGCGCAATGTCGGCGTGGAAGGCGAAGCCGGACGGCCCGGCGGTGGGTTCCTGCAGGAACGCGCCCAGCGCGAGGAACCGGGTCACGGCCGCCACCCCAGCTCCGGGGCGATCTTCGTGGCGATGGTTTCCAGCCGGTCCAGAGCCTGGCCGAGCGTGGAGCTTTCGGCCTGGACGGCCGCGATCAGGTGGGTGCCGGGCCCGGCGAAGACGGGGTCGGCGCGCAGGGATTCGACGATGTCCTCTCGAGTGCCGTGCTGGACGTTCATCAGGCGGAGCAGTTCGGTGAGGCTGATGTCCTCGTGCGGCGCCCAGCCCGCGCGGACGTGCAAGGACCGGTAGCGGGCCACGTCGGTCTCCAGCTGTGCGGCGGCGGCCGCGCGGCTGGACCCGGGAAAGATGCCGCGGACCGCCGCGATCCGCGGAGTCCGGGGGCCGGCGTCGAGGTAACCGGCCGCGAGCCCGGCCTGGACCCGGTCAGCGGGTCCGACGCCGAGCAGCAAGCCACGGCCCGAGACGGCGGCGTCGGTCAGCACCTGCGGCCGCAGGCTGGACTCCCACAGCCGTTCGCTCAGCTCGTGTCCGGTCAGCGCCTCGGTCAGGGTACGGAGGTGGCGGTCGTACTCGGCGTGCCGGTTTCCGACGTCGCGGCCGAAGACGGCGAAGTCGTCGACGACCGGTGTCCCGCTGCCCAGCCCGAGTTGGAGGCGGCCGCCGGAGAGCGCGTCGAGGACGATGGCGTCCTCGGCCAGCCGCACCGGGTCTTCCAGCGGGAGCACGGTGACGGCGGTGCCGAGGTGGATCCGCCGGGTCCGCTCGGCCGCCGCCGCGAGCAGCACCAGCGGCGAGGGCAGCCGGCCGTGCTCGGGCTGGAAGTGGTGCTGGGCCACCCAGCCGGACTGGTAACCCAGTTCCTCGGCGGCGGCGAACAACTCGACCAGGTCGCGGTAGAGCCGTCCGGCGGGGACGCGGCCTTCGCCGTGGACGTGCGTGAGGAAGCCCAGGTGGAAGGTCATCGCCGCCACCCGAGAGCCGGGGCGATCTCGGTGGCGATCACCCGCAGCCGCTCGATGTCGGCGTCCACATCGGACATTTCGTGCTGCACCACGGGCAGGAACCAGCTGTCCGGGTTGAGGAGGCCGAGCAACGCCGGATCGGCGTGCAGGCTCTCGACGACTTCCTCGGTACTGCCGTGGTGGACGTTGATCCGGGCCAGGTGCTCCTCGGGGCTGAGCCCGGTCAGCTCGGCGAAGTTCCGGCGGTGGATCTCCAGCGCCGGGGCGAGGTCGTCCTGGGCGGCCTGGCGGTCCTTCGCCGGGAACACGGCGCGCACGATGCCGAAGCGAGGACGGACCGACGCCGCCGCGTACGCCTCGGCGAGGGGGCGCTGCACTTTGCGGGGGTCGTGGACGGCCGTGCCGAGCAGCAGGCCGTCGCCGGCGCGGCCGATCGCCGCGGCCCGGGTGACGTCCGAGGTGGCCTGCCAGAGCCGGTCGCCCAGCGCCGGCGTTGGCGGCTGCAGGACCGAGCCGCCCAGGGCGAGCCGGAGCGTGCCGAGGTTGTCGTCGTGAAGCCGGTGGCGGTGGGCGGGGTCCTGGCCGAACCGGGCGAAGGCGTCGGTGTTGGCGCCGCCGGTGCCGAAGCCGAGTTCGAGGGCGCCGCCGGTGAGCGCGTCGAGGACGGCCGCGTCCTCGGCGAGCCGGATCGGGTCTTCCAGCGGCAGCACGGTCACCGCGGTGCCCAGGCGGAGCCGGGGCGCCCGGGCCGCCACCGCACCGAAGAACACCAGCGGCGAGGGCAGCCGGCCGTAATCGGTGCGGAAGTGGTGCTGGGCGACCCAGCCGCCGTCGAATCCGAGTTCTTCGGCCTCGGCGAACACTGTGAGCAGCTCGCGCAGGACCGTGCGCAGGTCCTTGCCCGGCCCGTGGACATGGGTGAGGAACCCGAGCTTGAACGCGCTCATCCGACCTCCTCGGGAAGCTGGGGCACGGCGTCCAGCAGGGCTTGGGTGCAGGGGTGCTCCGGTGCGGCGAGGACGTCGGCAGTGCGGCCCTGCTCGACGGCGACCCCGTCCTTGAGCACCAGCAGCCGGTCGCACAGCTGCTGGACCACGCCGATGTCGTGGGACACGAGGATCAGCGAGAGACCCATCGTGTCCGCCAGCCCGGCGACCAGGTCGATGATCTGCGCGCGGACGGCCGCGTCGAGGGCCGAGAACGGCTCGTCGCCGACGAGTATCTTCGGCCGCGGCGCGAGCGCGCGGGCGAGCGCGATCCGTTGCCGCTGGCCGCCGGAGAACTCGTGAGGGTAGCGCCCCGCGGCGTCCGGCTCCAGGCCGACCGCGACGAGGATCTCTTCGACGCGCGCGTCGTGGTTTCCCGGCACCCGCAGGCATTCCAGGGGCTCTGCGACGATGTCCCGGACGACCGTGCGGGGGTTCAGCGAGCTGTACGGGTCCTGCAGCACCACCTGCACATCGCGGCGGAACCATGTCAGGTCGCGCCCGGTGACCGGCCGCCCGCGGTAGCGCACCGCCCCGGTGTCGGCCTTCTCGATGGCGAGCAGCAACCGCAGCAGCGTCGACTTGCCGGAGCCGGACTCGCCGACGATCCCCAGCCGGCCGCCGTCTTCGAGCGTCAGGCCGACGTCGCGGACGGCGTGCCGGTGCCGGGCGGGTTCGAACAGCCGGCCGCGGGGCAGCCGGTACGACCGGTGCAGGCCGGTGGCCTCGAGCAGCGTCACGGGGTCACCTCCCGGGAGCGCCGGAACGCACTGGCTCGGGCGATGTCGAGGAGTTCGCGGGTCGCCGGCTGCCGGGGTGCGTGCAGGACGTCGCCGAGCGAGCCGTCTTCGAGCAGCCGGCCGCCACCGAGCACGAGCACTCGCTCGGCGATCTGCGCCAGCACGGCCAGGTCGTGGGTGATGAACACCAGCGCCGTGCCCTGTTCGGCGACCAGCGCGCGCAGCAGGCCGAGGATTTCCGCCTGCACGGTCACGTCGAGCGCGGTCGTCGGTTCGTCGGCCAGCAGCAGGGCGGGACGGCAGGCCAACGCGATCGCGATGCCCACCCGCTGGCGTTGCCCTCCGGACAGCTGATGCGGGAACGCCCGGACGGCGTGCTCGGGATCGGGCAGACCGACCTTCTCGGCCAAGGCGACGGCTTCGGCCGCGGCCGCCTTTCGGGTCAGGCCGCGGTGGGCCCGCAGGGGTTCGGCGATCTGCCTGCCGACGCGCATCAGCGGGTTCAGCGCGGTGCGCGGGTCCTGGAACACCATGGCGATCCGCTCGCCGCGAACAGCCGACAACGCCCGGTCGGGGCGGCCGAGCAGTTCCGTGCCGTCGAGCCGGACGCTGCCGCGGACGGTCATCCCGTCGGGCAACAGGCCGAGCACGGCCAGCGCGGTGAGCGACTTCCCGGAGCCGGACGCCCCGATCAGGCCGACCCGCTCCCCCGCGCCGACAGTGAACGAAACGCCTTCGAGGAGCTTTCGCGTTCCGATGTGGACGGTCAGGTCCTCAACTTCGAGGAGGCTCATCGGGTCGTCACCAGCCTCGGGTCGGTGGCGTCGCGCAGGGCGTCGCCGAGGAGGTTGAAGCCGAGCACGGTGAGTGCGACGGCGAGACCGGGCCAGATCACCAGGAGCGGCCGGGCGGCGATGTAGGCCTGCTGCTCGTGGAGCATGCCACCCCAGGACGGCGACGACGGCGAGCTGCCGTAGCCGAGGTAGGTCAACGCGGCCTCGGCCAGCACCGCCAGCGCCATGACCAGCGACAGCTGGACGATCAGGGTGGGCGCCAGTGTCGGCAGGAGGTGCCGCCGGACGATCCGGCCGGTCCGCGCGCCCCCGGCCCGGGCGGCGAGGACGTAGTCGCTGCCGAGTGCGGCGGTCAGCTCGGCGCGGGCCACCCGGGCCACGGCGACGCCGAACCCGATGCCGATGGCGGCGACGACCGTGGCCAGGGAACTGCCGTAGACGGCCGCCAGCACCATCGCGAGCAGCAGCACCGGGAACGCGACGAGCAGGTCGATCAGCTGGACCACTCCCGCGCCGACCCAGCGCGGGGTGAGGACGGCCAGCAGGGCCAGCACGAGCCCGACCACCGTCGCCACGGCCGCCGACGCCACCGCCGCGACCAGCGTCTCGCGGGCACCGGCCAGGAGCTGGCTGAACTGGTCATGTCCGATCCGGTCGGTGCCGAGCAGGTGCCCGCCCTGGAACGGCAGCAGCCAGGCCTGCCCTGGGTTGGTGGCCTGGGGGTCGAACGGCGTCCACCACAGCGACACCACTCCGGCGAGCACGAGCAAGACCACCACGGCGAGGCCGAAGACCCCGCCCGGCCGCCGCAGCAACGGCCTCCACGCGCGGCGGATCATCGCGGCTCCCGCAGGCGCGGGTCGATCAGGCGGTGGACGACGTCGACGGCGAAACCGATCACCAGCACCGCGGCGACGACGAGGAACACCTCGCCCTGGACCTTCACCAGGTCCCGGTTGCCGACGTCGCCGACGAGCATGCTGCCCACCCCGGGCAGGGTGAACACGCGCTCGACGACGACCGCGCCGACGATGAGCGTCGCCAGCTGCAGCCCGAGGATCGACACGACGGGCAGGGCGGCGTTGCGGAAGCCGTGGCGCCGCAACGCCTGGGCCTTGGTGAGCCCCTTCGCGCGCGCCGCCCGGACGTAGTCCGCGTCGAGTACGCCGAGCACGGCCGAGCGGACGAACCGCAGCAGCACCGCGCCCTCGGACAGGCCGAGCGCGATCCACGGCAGAACGAGGCTCTTGAGGGCGAGCCCGGGTGAGTTCCAGCCGTCGGCCGGGAAGCCCTGCGCGGGCAGCCAGCCGAGTTCGACCGAGAACACCAGCACGAGCACCAGCCCGAGCCACAGGGTCGGCACGGCGATACCGATCTGGGACAGCGCGCTGATGCCGGTCCCGATCGGACCGCGCCGCCGGACCGCGGCCCAGGTGCCGAACGGCACCGCGACGGCCAGGGCGACGACGACCGCCCCAGCCACCAGTGGCGCGGTGACCTGGAGTTTTCGACCCAGCTCGCCGGTCACCGACGTGCCGTTGAGCTGAGAGCGGCCGAAGTCGCCGTGCAGGACGCCGGTCACCCACGAACCGAACTGGGCAGGCAGCGGCCGGTCGAGGCCGAGCTCCGCGCGGATCGACGCCAGCTGCTCCGAGGTGGCGCGGAAGCCGCCGATGGTGGCGGCGACGTCCCCCGGCAGCAGCCGCAACAGGACGAACACGAGCACGCTCGCGATCGCCAGCGCGACCACCAGCAGCCCGGTCCGGCGGAGCAGGAACAGTGTCACTTCACTTGCCGACCGCGAGGTTCGCCAAGGGGAACCGGTTGCTCGTCTCTGCCTTCGGCACCCCGTAGACGCCCTTCCGGACCACCGTGTGGGCCTCGCCGAGGAACAGCCAATCGCTCGCCGCGTCGGTGGAGATCTGCTTGGCGACCTGCTTGAGCAACGTGTCGCGCTCGGCGTCGGTCGCCGCGGTGCGCGCCTGGCCGTACCACTGCTGGACCTGCTTGTCGTCGTAGCCGAAGTAGTACGCGGGCTTGGTGTAGTTGGCGATGTCGCGCGCCTCGGCGTGGTCGACGAGGCTCAGCTGGAAGTCGTGGTTCTTGAACACCTGCGACAGCCAGGCCGGGAACTCGACCTGCTTCACCGTGAGCGTGACGCCGGCCTGCTTGAGGTTGGACACCAGCACGTCGGTGATCGACGTGGGGTAGATCGACGGCACGTCGAGGGTGAGCTGCAGGCCGTTCGCGAACCCGGCCTTGGCGAGCAGCTGCTTCGCACTGTCCGGGTTGTAGGCGTCGATCGACGTCAGGTCCTCGTACCACGGGTCCTGCGGCGGGACCGAGCTGCCGATGACCGTGCCCGCGCCGACCGCCTTGACGATGTCCTGCTTGTTGACCGCCTGCCGCAGCGCGTGCCGGACGTCCGGGTTGGTGAACGGTGCCTTCGTGCCGTTGAAGGCCAGGGTGTACTTGTCGGTCGTGGTGCCCTTCAGCACCGAAAAGGCATCACCCGAGGTGAACGGCTGCAGCAGCGTCGGATCCGCGGCGGTTTCGACGTCGGTCTGGCCGGTCTGCTCCGCGTTGTTGGCCGCGTTGGTCTCGGTGATGTAGTGGAAGACGACCTTGGCCACCTTCGGCTTGGCGCCCCAGTAGGCGTCGTCGCGCTGGAAGGTGATCGACGAGCCGCGGTTCCACTGGGCGAGCTTGAACGGGCCGGACCCGTTCTCCGCACCGTCCAAAGTGGCGAAGTCGGTGCCCTTCTTGAAGACGACGCCACCGCGCTGGGTCAGGTTCCACAGCAGGAAGGTGTCGCGGCTCTTCAGTCCGATGCGGACGGTCGTGGGGTCGGGCGCGGTGACGTCGGCGATCGAGGCGAACTCCGCACCATAGACGGCTTTCGAGCCGGACGCGGTCTGCTGCTGCAGTGACCAGACGACGTCGGCGGAGGTCAGCGGCGAGCCGTCGTGGAACTTCGCGCCGGAGGCGAGGTGAAAGGTGTAGCTCAGGCCGTCGGGCGCCTGCTCCCACGACGTCGCCAGCTGCGGGACGATTTTGTCCTTCTCCTCGGGGTTCACCGAGACCAGGTTCTGGTAGACGTTGTCGAGCAGGATCTGATCGAGGGCCGCGCCGGACGTCGAGAAGATGTTGAGGCTGGACGGTTCCAGGACCAGCCGGACGTTCACGGTGGCGGCGGTGTTCAGCTGGTCGTCCGGTGGGGTGGCCGCCTGCGCGGAGGTGCCGGCCGCGGGGTCCGCGGCGCCGCCCGTGCCGCACGCGGTCGCGGTCAGGACCACCGCGACCAGCGCAGCAGGGATCGGAAGAAGGCGTCGCATGGTTCTCCTCGGGGACGGGGTCTGCGGTTCAGCCGCGGACGTGCTCGGCGGCAAACTCGGTGAAGACGCGGTACACGTCGTCGCGGTCGAGCTCGTTCAGGATGTTGTGGCGGTCTTCGGGGAAGACGACGGCTTTGGCGTCCGGGAGCAGGTCGGCCGCCCGCAGCGCCCCGGCGGCGGGCGCGAGGTCGTCGTCCGCGCCGTGCAGCAGGAGCACGGGCAGGTCGAGTTCCGGCAGGACGGCGGCGACCCGGGGCGCTGCTTCGCCGAGGGCCCTCAGGGTCTCCAGGCGCAGGCCACCCTGCCAGGTCAGCGGGTCGTCGCGGATCTGCTGGGCGTATCCGGGGTGGCGGGTCAGCTCGCCGGGGTCCTTGCGCAGGTCCCACGGATCGATTCCGCTGGCCAGCAGCGCGACCAGGCCGCTTTCGGCGTCGGGCACCAGCGACGAACCGGCGAGCACCAGCGCGGCCGGGCGTTCCGGCAGCCGACCTTCGCCGACCAGGAGGGTCGCGACAGTGGCGCCCAGCGAGTGCCCCGCGATCACCAGCGGCAGTCCGGGGTGCACGTCGCGGGCGAGGCCGGTGAGGGTGGCGGCGTCGGCGAGGAGGTCGTCGACGGCCTCGATCAGGACGCGTTCGCCGTCACTGCGTCCGTGCCCGGCGTGGTCGAGCGCCCACAGGGCGAACCCGGCACCGGTCAGCGCTTCCGCGAACGGCTCGTAGCTGCCGATGTGCTCGCCGAGGCCGTGGAAGAACACGACCAGCGCCTTCGGTTCCGCAGGCGTCCAGTGTCCATAGTGGATCTTCCCGCGGCTTCCGGTGAACTCAGCCATCGCTGCCCTCCAGTCCGTGCGCCAGGTCCGCCAGGAGATCGTCGGCGCCTTCGAGGCCGACCGACAACCGGACCAGGCCCGGGGTGACCCCGCCGGCCCGCTGCTGTTCGTCGTCCAACTGGGCGTGCGTGGTCGAAGCCGGGTGGATCACCAGGCTGCGCACGTCGCCGATGTTGGCGAGGTGGCTGAACAGCCGCAGCCGGTCGACGAACCGGCGTCCGGCGCCGAGGCCGCCCTTCAGCTCGAAGGCGACGACCGCGCCGACGCCGAGCGAGAGGTACCGCTTGGTCGTGTCGTGCCACGGGCTGCCGGGCAGCCCGGCGTAGTGCACCGCCTCGACCTCCGGGTGTTCGGCGAGCCACGCGGCGACCGTGTGAGCGTTCTCGACGTGCCGCTCCATCCGCAGGGACAGCGTCTCGATGCCTTGCAGGAGCAGGAAACTGTTGAACGGCGAGACCGCCGGGCCGAGGTCGCGGACGAGCTTGGTGCGCAGCCGGAGGGCGTAGCCGAGCTCGCCGAACTCCTGCCCGAACACGAGGCCGTGGTAGCTGGGATCCGGGCGGGTCAGCTGAGGCCAGCGGTCCGGCTCGGCCGTGTAGTCGAACTTGCCGCCGTCGACCACGATCCCGCCGATGCCGGTGCCGTGGCCCGAAAGGAACTTCGTCGTCGAATGCACGACGATGTCCGCGCCGTGTTCGAGGGGCCGCGCGAGGTAGGGCGTCGGCACGGTGTTGTCGACGACCAGCGGCACCCCGGCGGTGTGGGCGACTTCGGCGACCGCGCTGATGTCCAGGACGTTGCCTCGCGGATTGCCGACCGTCTCGGCGTACAACGCCTTCGTCTCTGGCCGGATCGCGGCCCGCCATTCCGCGAGGTCGTCGGGATCACGCACGAAGTCGACCGCGATCCCGAGGTCGGCGAAGGTGTAGGCGAGCAGGTTGTACGTGCCGCCGTAAAGGCTCGCGGCCGCGACGACGTGGTCTCCGGCGCGGGCGATGTTCAGCAGCGCCAGCGTCGACGCGGCCTGGCCGCTGGCCACCGCGACCGCGGCCACCCCGCCTTCGAGGTCGGCGAGCCGTTCCTCGACGACGGCGGTCGTCGGGTTGGACAACCGCGTGTAGGCGTGGGTCTCGAGGTCCCGCAGCGCGAACGCTTCGGCGGCGTGGTGCGCGTCGGTGAAGGTGAACGACGTGCTCTGGTAGATCGGCGTCGCCCGGGCGCCGGTCGCCGGGTCCGGGCGGGCGCCGGCGTGGATCTGGCGGGTCTCGAACGCGGTCATCCGCGCTCCGCCAGGACGTCGGACCACCAGCGCTCGGCGACCTTCGGGTGCGACCGCAGCCACCCGACCAGTGCGTTCTCCCCGAAAGCCGCGTGCAGCGGGTTGTCGGCGTCCTGACTGACACCCCGGGCCTCGGCCGCCAGCTCCGCCGGGAGCTCCAGGGGTTCCACGACCGCGTCCAGCCGCGGCCCGAGGAAGAACGGCACGGAGAACCGCTCGACCCCGGCGGGCGGGCTGACCACGCGGTGGTGCGTCGCCTTCAGGTACCCCTGGGTGGCGATCTCCAGCATTTCCCCGATGTTGAACACGAAGCTGCCCGGGATCGGCGTGGCGTCGATCCAGCTGCGGTCGGCCGCCCGCACCTGCAGGCCGCCGACCTCGTCCTGCTGCAGCAGCGCGAGGTAGCCGTAGTCCTTGTGCGCGCCGACGCCCTGGTCCTGCTCCGCCGATGGCCGGCCCGGGTAACGGACGATCTTGACGTGCGTGGACGCCTCTTCGTCGAACCACGCGTCGAAGTAGCCCTCGTCCTGCCCCAGCGCCGCGGCGAGCGCCCGCAGCACCTCACGGCTGACGCGCAGGGCCTCGGCCTGCCAGGCCAAGGTCGTCTCCCGCAGCCCGGGAAGCGCCTCCGGCCATTGGTTGGGACCGATCAGGCGTTGCCACGCGGGGCCACCGGGCTCGACGGGCTCCCGTTCCGGGCCGATGTCGATCTGCTCCCGCCAGTCGGGCGTGCCGCCGGTGTACTCGTAGCCGGTGCGCGTGTAGCCGCGGAACTGCGGCGAGTGGATGTTCTCGATCGCCAGCCGCTCCTCGACCGGCAGCGCGAAGAACTCCTTCGCCACGTCGAAGATCCCGGTGGTCAGCTCGTCCGGCACGCCGTGCCCGACCACGTAGAAGAAGCCGACCTCGTGCGCTGCCCGGCGCAGCCCGGCGAGGAACGCGGCCCGGTCGGCGGCCGGGTCGCGGAAGCGCGAGATGTCGATCAGCGGCAGAGCGGTGGCCGCCCCGGATTCGTCGAGCGTCGTCACGTCCGGCAGCCTAAGCCGCCCCGGCAGGCGGGACGGGTGTTCTCACATCGCGGACTCCGTGGGCACCTGGTCGACCGTGACACCAGTGTGCCGGCACCCGGCCGCTGTCGTCGGTCACCGAAGCCGCCGTCCACCTCGCGGGAACCTCCTTTCGTAGGGCGAAGAACGGCCGACGCGGATCCGCAAAGCGGGCGCAAAAACGCAAAAACCCGCGCCTGCCGAGAAAACGCGGACGGCCCTAACTTCGGTGGGCGAACGTCCCCTTCCCCGAGGAGCAGGAAATGCGTGCAGCGAGATTCACCGGAGCCGCGGTCGCCGTGGCGGCGGCGGTCGTCTTCACCGGTGTCACCCCGGCCCAGGCGGCCGAAGGCGTGGTGCTCGGCACCGCCGACGCCGGAACCGTCGCCGGAAGTTACATCGTCGTGCTGAAGGACAGCGCGAAGAACACGGACAGCGGCGACCTCGCCCGGCGGTACAGCGGCACTGTCGGGCGGATCTACACGCAGAACCTCGCCGGATTCTCCGTGCGCCTCGACGAAAAGCACGCCAAGCGCCTCGCGGCCGACAACGCGGTGGCCTTCGTCGAACAGGACAAGACCATCCACACCGAAGCCGTCCAGCAGAACCCGCCGTCGTGGGGCCTGGACCGGGTCGACCAGCGGAACCTGCCGCTGAACAACCAGTACACCTACTCGACCACGGCGTCGAACGTGAACGTCTACGTCCTCGACACCGGGATCCGCGCGACCCACCAGACGTTCGGCGGGCGCGTGCACCAGGGCTACGACTTCGTCGACAACGACAGCAACGCCGACGACGGCTACGGGCACGGCACCCACGTGGCCGCGACGATCGCCGGCTCCGAGTACGGGGTCGCGAAGGGCGCCCAGCTGTACCCCGTGCGCGTGCTCGGCTCGAACGGCAGCGGCACGATCTCCGGCGTGATCGCCGGCGTCAACTGGATCACCTCCAACGCCAAGAAGCCCGCCGTGGCCAACGCCAGCCTGGGCGGCGGGGTCTCGACCGCGCTCGACACCGCGGTCCGCAACTCGATCAGCTCGGGCGTCACCTGGGCCGTCGCGGCAGGCAACTCCAACGCCAACGCCTCGACCTCCTCGCCCGCCCGGGTCGCCGAAGCGATCACCGTCGCCGCCGCGGACAAGACCGACACCCGCGCGTCCTTCTCCAATTACGGCGCCGGCGTCGACCTGTTCGCCCCCGGTGTCGGCATCACCTCCGCGTGGAACACCAACGACACCGCCACCTACACCGGCAACGGAACGTCCTTCGCATCGCCGCACGTCGCCGGCGCGGCGGCGATCTACCTCGCCACGCACCCCACCGCCACCGCCGCGCAGGTGAGCCAGGCCCTCGTCGCGGCGGCTACGCCGAACCTGGTCAAGAACCCGGGCAGCGGTACCCCGAACCGGACCCTCTACATCGCCCCCTGACGCCGCACCGGAAAGGAGGGCGGGGCCCCGGCGAACAGCCGGGGCCCCGCTTGCGTTCACGGTTCCCAGCGGATCCCGACCCGGCCGGCGGCATCGGCTTCGGCGACGTGCACGGTTCCGCCGGAATCCGGGTACAGCTCCCGGACAGCGCTGCCGCCGGGCAGCCGCACGCACCGGGCCGGCAGCTCGGCGAACCGGGCCTCCAGGAGGTAGTCGCGGACCGGGTGGTCGAAGACGCGCAGGAACTCGTGCGCGGCCGGCCGGGCCGGGAACGTCGCCCCGAATTCGACGATGACGGACTCCCCCGGCGCCGGCGCCGCATCCAGCACGAGGTCCGCGGTCAGCCGGCTGCGATCGAGGTCGTGCCCGACGCTGCCGACGCGGCAGTTGCGATCGGCGACGATCTTCGGCGTCACGCCGGCCGGCAGGTCCCACCGCACCGGCCAGCGCTCCGATCCGGCTTCGACGGCACGCAGCACCACCCGGACGCGGACGGCGGCGAGCCGGCCGCCCTCGTCGATTTCCGCCCGGTCGTGCTGGCTGAGCACGACCAACCGGCCGTGGCGTCGCGGCCGGGGCGGCCCCAGCAACATACCGAGGGAACCGGACGGCAAGTCGAGCAGCTGTTCCAGACCCGCGAGCACCCGCAGTGACTCCGCGCGTTCCGGGCGCCGCCGGCCGGACTGCCAGAGGCTCAGCGTCGGAACGCTGACCGTCAGACCCCGCCGCGCGAGGCGGTGGCGAATGCGGTCCAGCGACAGCCCGCTCTCCCCGATGGCCGCCCGCAGCGCGTCGGGAAACGGACCTTGGGCGAGCAGGCGGTTCAGGTCGGCCGAGCGTTCGGCGACGGGACGCATGGGAGCTCCTCGGGACGGATCAGTCGCGGAGTCACGCTCAGCGACACCGATTCCGGCTCGACCACCATCGTGTGAGAACCCGTCCCGTTGCCATGCACCGAAAGTAAGAACCCGTGCGTGAACTGTCAACGATGTCCGAATTCTGAGCTCAGCCCGGGATCGCGTTCAGCTGCTGTTCCCAGGCCGGGTACTTCGCGAGCTTCGCGAGGACCAGAGCGCCGATCTTCGCGCCGGTGTCCGGGTCGGCGTCGTCGGTGAAGCGCACGGCCGAGAGCCGCGCCAGGCTTGGCAGGATCACGTCGTCCCCGGCTAGGTGCACAGGGTCGTGCAGGTACCGCTCCAGCGCGGCGAGGTCCGGCACGCCGACGCAGTAAGCGTGCGTGAATCCCTCGGCCGGATCGCCGAGGTCCCGCCCGACCGTGCCGAACGCGGTGGACTCGACGCCCGCCGTCCGCCGCATCGCCGCGAGGACGGCGTCCCGCTCGTCCTCGGTGACCTCGTCGCGGAAGCGGAACCGCAGCAGGTTGACGATCATGGTGCCCTCCCAGAGTGAACTAGCGAGTTCAAATTAGCGAACCGTCGAGTCAGTTGTAAACTACGTCCATGACCAGCACGCGCGGCCGGATCGACAAGCGGGAGGCGATCCTCGACGCCGCCTTCGCGGTCTTCTCCCGAGTCGGCTACGACGCGGCGAACGTCCAGGAGATCGCCGCCGAGGCCGGCGTCGCGAAACCGACGGTCTACAACCACTTCCAGGACAAGGAAACGTTGTTCCGGGCAACCCTCGCCGCGGTGGCGGAGCAGGTCGGCGCGGCCAACCTCGCGGCGGTCGAGCGCATCACCCCGGACGGCGACCCCCGGCAGACCTTGACGCACGCGGCCCGTACCTTGGCCCGTCGATGTTGCGACGAGCAGTCCCGCGCCTTGCGCACGCTCACCTACGCCCAGCTGAGCCGCTTCCCCGAGCTGCTGACGGACGTCCACGCGGTCACCGCCGGCCGGCTGGGTGACGCTTTGGCGGACCACCTCGCCCGGCTGGTGATCGGCGGGCAGCTGCGTCATTGCGACCCCGCGCTCGTCGCGGAACAGTTCCTTGCTTTGCTGACCGGCCCGCTCGAGCGCCGTTCACACCTCGGCACCCGGCGGCTCGCCGCGGCCGAGATCGACGCCGTGGCCGACCAAGCGGCCGAGACGGTGTTCCGCGCCTTCGCCGCCTGATTCAGAGCTCGCGGGACACCGCGCCACGGCCCGGGGCCGCCGTGCTCAGCCGGCGCCGTTCCGGCGAGCGGCCCGGACGGTCTGGTCGAGCAGCGTCGCAATCGTCATCGGGCCGGCTCCGCCCGGGACCGGCACAGGTACGACACTCGTTCTGCGGCACCGGGTGCTGCTCGGCGAGGAAAGCCTGCACGTCGGTGCCGCCCCGGTGGCACGTTTCCCGCCCTCGACATTCCACCACTCTGACCACCGGACTGATCCAGCGCCGCAGATCGGGCCGCCTCGCGGGTTTTCGAGATGGTCCCGCGGCGAGGCGTGGATCGGTGCGGGAAAGTGACACGGATTTCTCCCGGGACCGAGTTCAGGCGAGGATCGACCGGCCCAGCCCGGTCAGCACGGCGTCGTCCTGCGGGGTGTGGACCCGGCTGCACAGCACGTCGCGGTAGTACCGTTGCAGCGGGTTGGTCCGGGTCAGCCCGGGATTCCCGGTCAGCGCGACGGCCTGTTCCACCGCCTCGATTAGCAGCCGCGTCGCGAGCACCTTCGCCACTCCCGCCTGCGCCGGCGCGGCCGGGTCGCCCTCGTCGGCCCGGCGGGCGAGGCCGAACAGGATCTCCTCCGCCCCGGTGATCCGCGCGGCGATTTCGCCGACGCCGGCCTGGAACCTCGGCAACGTGGCCAGTGGCTTGCCGAGCCCGCTGGGGACGCGGTCACGGAGGAACCCGGTGAGCCAGTCGAGCGCATTGCGCGCGACACCGAGGTAGATCGCCGGCAGGGCCAGCGGAAAGGTGAGCACCGGCGGCCGTTGAGTATCCGGTGTGGACAGTCCGGGCGGCGCCTCCGCCGGGACGTCGGTGAACACGACGTCGTGGCTCGCGCTCGCCCGCAGCCCGAGGTGGTCCCAGGTCGGCTCGATCTCGATGCCCGGTGCGCCGGCGTGGACCAGGAACCCGCCCACCCGCGGTGAAGGCTCGTCGGTCCGCGCCCAGACGATCATCCACCGCAGGCCCACCGAACCGGTCGAGTAGATCTTGCGGCCGGACAGGCGCCAGCCGTCCGCCGTCCGGCAGGCGGTCGTCGCGGGCAGGCCGCCGCGGGTCGGGGAGCCGAGCTCCGGTTCGACGCGCAACGCGTTGATCAGCACCGGCCGCTCGGCGGATTCGGCGAGGACCCGCCGGTAGACCTCTTCGGGCCAGGACGGCTCGGCGCCCTGGGCGGCGTGGACGAACAACGTCATCGCGGCGACCAGTGCGACCGACGGATCCCCGCGCCCCAGCTCGGAAAGCAGCCGGGCCGTATCGAGAACGCCGGCGCCCGGACCGCCGTAGCGCGGGTGCACGGTCGCGGTCAGCAGGCCGGCGCCGTGCACCAGCTCGACGCCCTCGTGCGGGAATGTCGCTTCGCGGTCGTGCTCGCCGGCCCGTGCGGACAGCGCACTGACGATCGACGGCAACGCGGCCAGGTCGGGCTGCGGCACGGTGGCAACGCTCGTGGTCACGAGTCCTCCCCGGGGGTGTTGGGCCGACGATAAGGGGCCCTGCGCCGTCGGAGCCAGCACCGTCCACCAATTGGACACCTGAAGATGCCCAATTGACACTGCCGCCGCTCGTATCGTTCGCTGGAGCGAGCATTGTGCTGCGGCGAAAGGAAAGCAGATGCCCGTCGAGTTCGTCGGCATGATCGGCACCCAGGACGCGAGCGAGACCCGGTCCGCCAGAGGCCCGGTCATCGACCCCGCCTACGTCCGCCGGTTCGCCAGGGCGCACGAGGACGGCGGGTTCGACCGGGTGCTCATCGGATACGGCGCGGGCTGGCCGGAGGGCCAGCAGGTCGCGGCCTACGCGGCCGCCCACACCGAGCGCCTCGGCCTGCTCGTCGCCCACCGCCCCGGGTTCGTCGCGCCGACGCTGGCGGCGCGCGCGTTCGCCACCCTCGATCACTTCAGCGGCGGTCGCGTCGCCGTGCACACCATCACCGGCGGCAGCGACGTCGAGCAAGCCCGCGACGGCGACTACCTGGCGAAGGACGAGCGATACGAGCGCACCGACGAGTACTTGGAAATCCTCAAGCGTGCCTGGACGTCCGGGTCGGCGTTCTCCCACCACGGCAAGCACTACCGGCTCGACGACTACACCCCGCAGGTGCGGCCCCTGCAGAACCCGCGGATCCCGTTGTACTTCGGCGGTTCCTCGGAAGCGGCCTACCGGGTCGGCGGCAAGCACGCCGACGTGTTCGCCCTTTGGGGCGAGCCGCTGAGGGAAACGGCGGAGCAGATCGCTTCCGTCGGGGCGGCGGCGAAGGCGGCCGGACGGCTCACCCCGCCGCGGATCAGCGTGTCCTTCCGGCCCATCCTCGGCCCCACCGAGGAGCTGGCGTGGGAACGGGCCGAGCGGATCCTCGACAAGATCACCGCGTCCGGCGCGGCCAAGGCGGCCCGGGAATGGCGGGACGGCGGCCCGCCCACCAACGTCGGGAGCGTCCGGCTGCTGGCCGCGGCCGCGAAGGCCGACCGCCACGACCGTGCACTGTGGACACCACTGGCCACGGCCACCGGCGCCGCGGGCAACTCCACCGCGCTGGTCGGCACCCCCGAGACGGTGGCCAAGGCCCTGCTGGACTACGTCGACATCGGCGTCACCACGCTGCTGATCCGCGGCTACGACCCGCTCGACGACGCGATCGACTACGGCAGGGACCTGCTGCCGCTGGTGCGCTCCGAGCTGGCCCGCCGCGAGCGGCAGCCCGCCACGGCGGCCGCCGTATGACCCGCGCCCCCGCCCGCTGGGCCCCGCCGGAGGGCGTGGCGGTGCGCGGCACGGTCGTGCTGCTGCCCGGCCGGGGTGAGCACCCGGGGCTCTACACGCGGCTGGGCACCCGGCTGGCCTTCGACGGCTACCGGGTGGTCGCCGTCGCCTCCCCGGACGACGTCGCGGGCGAACTCCGCGGGAACCCGGTGCCGGTGGTGCTGCTCGGCAGCGACACCGGCGGCCTGGCCGCCCTCACCCTCGCCACCGAGCTGCCGGTGCACGCGGTCGTCGCGGCCGGTCTTCCGCTGTCGGCCGAGCACGTCGAAAACTCCTCGTGGGAAAGCGAGCTCGACGCGCGGACGGCGTGCCCGGTCCACCGCACGCTGCTCGAGGCCGACGACCGCCTCCGGCGCGGCGCCCTGCTCGCCGACCCAGCCGGCGTCCCGGCGGTGCTCCCCCGCGTCCCGGTGCTCGTCCTGCACGGCGGCGTCGACCGGGTCGCGGACCCGAAGGCCGCCCGTGCCCTCGCCGAAATGCTCCCGGCCGGCCGGTTCGCACTGGTCGAGGGCGGGCGGCACGACGTGCTCAACGACGTCGCCCACCGCAGCGTGGCCGCCGAGATCGTCCAGTTCCTGGAGTGGCTGCGCGCCGGGACGCGCGGGCCGGTCCTGGTCCGGGGATGATGGCGGGCATGCGCATCTCGGCCAGGGCGGACTACGCGATCAGGGTGCTGTTGGAGCTCGCCGCGGACACCTCGCGACCGATCACCTGCGAGGCCGTCGCCTCCACCCAGGACATCCCCGCCCGGTTCATCAAGGCGGTCATGCGGGACCTGCGCCAGGCCGGGCTGGTCCGCAGCCAGCGCGGCTGCGAAGGCGGCTACTGGCTGGCCAGGGCGGCCGCCGAGGTGACCGTGCGGGACGCCGTCGTGGCGGTCGACGGCGAGTTCCTCTCCGTCCGCGGCGAACCGCGCCCGGCGCTGGCCTACCACGGCACGGCGGCCGGGCTCACGCCGTTCTGGTCCGGCCTCGAAGCCGGGCTCGACGCGCTGCTGCGCGCCACGACCATCGCCGACCTGCTCGACGACGCGACGCCCGCCCGCGTCGCCACCTGAAAGGACTTCGCGTGAGCGACCTCTGGCACCAGCCCCTGCGGCACATCCGCGGCGCCGACCTCACCGGCGACACGAACCAGACGAGCGGCATGCGGCGGCTGGAGGCGATCTCCGGCAAGACCGTCGGGTCGTCGAAGGTGTGGATGGGCGAGACGCATGTCGCGCCGGTGACCAACTCGGGTGACCACCACCACGGCGAGGCCGAGACGGCGATCTACGTCAAGTCCGGCCACCCGGTGTTCGTCTTCGCCGACGGCGAGGAGGAAGTCCGGATCGAAACCGGGCCCGGGGACTACATCTTCGTGCCGCCGTACGTGCCGCACCGCGAAGAGAATCCGACCGACGAAGAGGCCGTCGTGATCATCGCGCGCAGCAGCCAGGAAGGCATCGTCGTCAACCTGCCGAGTCTCTGGTCCCCGGTCGACGTCCCCGAGGACTGAGCCGTGCCGCTCGACGTCGTCGAATACACCGATCCCGCCTGCCCGTGGGCGTGGGGATCGGAGCCGAAGTTCCGCCGGCTGCGGGCGGAACTGCCGGACGTCCGGTGGCGGCGGGTGTTCGGCATCCTCTTCGACGACGACGAGGACCCGGCGCCGGACCCCGCCGCCGAGGCCGCCTGGTACGCGAAGTTCATCGACGGCGTCACCGAGCACACCGGCGCCCCGAAGCCACCGCACCTGGCCTGGGTGGCGAAGACGAGCTGGCCGGCCTCGCTGGCCGCGAAAGCCGCGGAGGTGCAAGGGGAAACCGTCGCCGACCTGGTCCTGACGCGGCTGCGCGAAACGACGTTCCTGCACGGCACCCCGGCCGACGACACCGAGCGGGTACTCGCCGCGGTCGAGGGCGTGCCGGGCCTCGACCTCCCCGCGCTGCGGGCGGCGATGGCGAGCGACGAAGTCCGGCAGGCCGTCCGCGACGACTGGCGCGAAACCCGCAACCCCTGCCCGGAAGTCCTCGACATCACCGCTCCCGGGCCCCACAGCGGCCGCGCGAAGCACCTCGAACACCACGTCCGCTACGCCCTGCCGACGCTGACCTTCACCGGTTCCGGCGGCCGGTTCGTCGTGCCCGGCTGGCGTCCGCTGCGCGAATACTTCGACGCCGCGAGGGCTGCGACGGTCCACAGTGGATCTCTTCCCGGCTCGTGGGAACCCGGCCGTGGGCGTTGACTCCGCCCGGCCGCAGGGGAAAATAGACACACGCCGGTGACCATTTAGCCCGGCGCCGCAACCGAATCTCCGCGGCCGACACCGCATTGGGGAGTTCCGCATGCCCTCGAAACCCCGGCTCGCCCTGCTCGTGGCCACCCTGCTCGGTCTCGGCACCCTGACCGCGTGCGAATCGTCCACATCGGACGCATCCGGCCCGGTGGTGCTGCGGGTCGGCGACCAGACCGGTGCCACGCAGTCCCGGCTCAAGGCCGCCGGACTACTGGACAACCTGCCCTACAAGATCGAGTGGTCGCAGTTCGCCGCGGCGGTCAACCTCCACGAGGCCCTGCGCGCGGACGCGGTCGACATCGGCGGCGCCAACGACTCCCCCACGGTCACCGCGATCGCCGGCGGCTCCAAGATCAAGGTGGCCGCGGCCTGGAGCAACGGCGGCAAGGGCACCTACCTCCTGGTGCCGAAGGACAGCCCCGCGCACACGATCGCCGACCTCAAGGGCAAGCGGATCTCGCCCACCACCCGCGGCAGCGTCGCCCACTTCCTGGTCATCGGCGCGCTCAAGAAGGCCGGGTTGTCGGACAAGGACGTCACGCTCAACTTCCTCGCGCCGTCCGAGGCGAACGGTGCGTTCTCGACCGGCAGCATCGACGCCTGGGCCACCTGGAGCGTGTACGCCGCTCGCGCCCGTGGCGAGCTCGGGGCGCGGGTGCTCTCCGACGGAGCGGGCATCAACTCCGGTCTCAACGTGCTGTCGGCCACCGACAAGGCACTCGGCGACCCGCGCAAACGCACCGCCATCCAGGACTTCGCGAGCCGCGTCGACAAGAGCTACGCCTGGTCCAAGGACAACCCC
Source organism: Amycolatopsis sp. 505 (assembly GCF_031625235.1). NCBI lineage: Bacteria > Bacillati > Actinomycetota > Actinomycetes > Pseudonocardiales > Pseudonocardiaceae > Amycolatopsis > Amycolatopsis sp. 505. The sequence continues at coordinate 260,427 of NZ_JACKQP010000005.1, read as the reverse complement.
GACGCGTTCGACAAATGGTACGCCGGCTTCGCGCACCAGCCGATCGAGATCGCCAAGCAGGTGCGGCCCGACGAGACGACCTACCAGCGCATCCCGGTCGACGCCGCGCTCGCCGCCCAGCTGCAGAAGACCTACGACACCTGGGTCCAGCAGGGCCTGTTCCCCGGCGGCAAGAAGCTGACCGACTACGTCGACTCACGCCTCGATCCGCGATGACCCGCGCCCTCGCCCGGCCGGTGGTCGTCCGCTTCCCGTACCGGGCTGTCTCCTGGTTGACCCCGGTGGCCGTCCTCGCGCTGTGGGAGCTCCTCGCGCGGACCGGGCTCCTGCCCAAGCAGGTGCTACCCGCGCCCAGCGGCGTTCTCGCCAAGGCCGGTGACCTGATCGCCGACGGCGAGCTGCCCGCCAACCTGGTGGCCAGCCTGCAGCGGTCGGCCACCGGGTTCGCCATCGGGGCGAGCCTCGGGCTCGGGCTCGGCCTGCTCGTCGGACTGTCCAAAGTGGCCGAAGCGCTGCTGGACCGCAGCATCCAGATGGTCCGCGCGGTGCCGTTCCTGGCCATCCTGCCGCTGGTGATCGTCTGGTTCGGAATCGGTGAGGCCGGGAAGATCTTCCTGATCGCGCTCGGCACCGCCGTCCCGCTCTACCTGACCACCGTGCTCGGCATCCGCCAGATCGACCCGAAGCTCCTGGAGATGACCGACGTCGTGGGCCTCGGCCGGGCCGCGCAGATCCGCTGGGTCGTGCTGCCGGGTGCATTGCCGTCGATCCTCGGCGGACTGCGGCTGTCGCTGACCGCGGCCTGGCTCGCTCTGGTCATCGCCGAAACCCTCGGCGCCGACGCGGGACTCGGGTTCATGGCCACCAACGCCCGCGAATTCCTGCAGACCGACGTGATCGTGCTCGTCGTGCTCATCTACGCCGTGATCGGGATCCTCTGCGACGTCGTCACCCGTCTCCTCGAACGCCGCCTGCTGCGCTGGCACCCCACCTACGCCCGCCTGACCGCCTGAGGACCCGCCATGACACTCTCCCGACGCACGTTCCTGACCGCAGCCGGGCTGACCGCCCTCGCCGCCCCGCTCGCCGCGTGCGCCACCGGCTCGGCCGGCGGCGCCACCCAGGGCAAGGTCCGGCTCACCTACAGCACCATCTCCGTCCCGAAGGCCCGGGGCGTGCTCGAAAAAACGCTCAAGGACCAGGGCATCACCGTCGAGTGGGTGGGCCCGTTCCCCAATCACGCGCCGACGCTGCAGGCCGTCGTCGGCGGCACGGCCGACTTCAGCTTCGGCGGCAGCACCACCCCGGCCGACCAGGCGATTCTGTCGGGGGCCGACCTGGTCTACGTCGCCTGGGCGGCCTCGACCCCGCGGACCACCGCGATCGTCGCCGGCGCTCACACCGGCATCGAGAAGGTCACCGATCTCGCGGGAAAGACCGTCGCGGTCAACAAGGCCGGGCTCGGCGAGTTCCTGCTGGTCGCCGCCCTCGAGAAGTACAACGTGCCACGCGAGTCGGTGAAGGTGACCTATCTCAACCCGCCGGAGGCCTCCGCCGCGTTCGGCGCCGGGAAGATCGACGCCTGGGCCATCTGGCAGGGCTTCCGCGAGATCGCCGAAGTCCAGTACGGCGCCAAGCCCATCTTCGTCGACGGCGACGAGCTGGACTTCCAGATCGACTTCACCAGCTACCTCGTCCGCCGCGACTACGCCGAGCAGAACGCCGACACCATCCGCAAGGTGATCGCCGCGTTCCAGGCCGACTACGAATGGCAGAACCAGCACTACAAGGAGTCCCTGGACATCGGCAACACCGTCTCGCACTACCCGCAGCCCGTCCTGGACAAGATGGCCGCCAAGAACGTCCGGACAAAGCTGGCGCTGATCAACGACGACGGGATCGCGCAGCTGCAGCGCGGGGCCGACTGGCTCACCAAGCGCAAGGTGCTCAGCGGCCCGATCACCATCGCCGACCACGCGGTGAAGCTGTGACCACCGCCGTGCGGGTGCGCGCGCTGACCAAGAGCTTCGGCCCGCGGACCGTCCTCGACGGACTCGACCTCGACATCGCGCCCGGCGAGTTCGTCGCGCTCATCGGCGAGAGCGGCTGCGGCAAGACGACGTTGCTGCGCCTGCTCGCCGGGCTCGACACCCCCGACGGCGGCCAACTGGCGGCACCGGCCGAGCGGATGGTCGTGTTCCAGGAGCACCGGCTGCTGCCGTGGCGGCGGGTGTGGCAGAACGTCGCCGTCGGCCTGCCCCGCGAGGCCGCGGCCCGCGCGCTGACCGAGGTCGGCCTGGCCGGGCACCTCGACGCCTGGCCGGTCACGCTGTCGGGCGGCGAGGCCCAGCGCGTCGCCCTCGCCCGGGCGCTCGTGCGCGAACCCCGGCTGCTGCTGCTCGACGAGCCGTTCGCCGCCCTCGACGCGCTCACCCGGATCAAGATGCACGCCCTGGTCCGGCAGCTCGTCGACGCGCACCGCCCGGCGGTGCTGCTGGTCACCCACGACGTCGACGAGGCCATCCTCCTCGCCGACCGCGTCGTCGCGATGCGCTCCGGCCGGCTCGCCGCCGAGCACCGCGTGGCCTTCGACGGCGAACGCAGCCGCCGCAACCCGGAGTTCGACGAGCTGCGGCACCGGCTGCTGGCCGAGCTGGGGGTCGCCGAACTGGCGGAGTCCCGGTGAAGGCCGACGTGCTCGTCATCGGCGGCGGCCTCGCCGCGACCTGGACCGCCTTGGCCGCGGCCCAGGCCGGCGGGGACGTCGTGCTGGTGGACAAGGGCTACTGCGGTACCAGCGGCGTCACCGCCACGGCCGGGGTCACGCACTGGTTCGTCGAGCCGCAGGACCACGAGCGCGCGGTGGCCGAGCGGCACGCGCACGCCGGTGGCCTCGCCGATCCCGAGCAGGCGCTGCGGGTCCTGCGCACGACGTGGGAGCGGCTGCCCACGCTGGACCGGTACTACCCGTTCCCGGTACGCGACGGCGAGCCCGACCGGACGAACAACGTGCGCGGGCCGGAGTACCTGCGGGCGATGCGGGGCCTGGTGCACCGCGCCGGCGTCCGGATCCTCGACCACCACCCGGCGCTGGAGCTGCTGCTGCGCCCGGACGGTTCCGCAGGCGGCGCGGCCGGGGTCCGGCGGCAGGCGGGCGGGGACTGGCAGGTGCAGGCGGGCGCGGTCGTGCTGGCCACCGGCGGCACGGCCTTCCGCTCGCACCTGCTCGGCTCGCGCGGCAACACCGGCGACGGCCACCTGATGGCCGTCGAGGCCGGCGCGCGGCTGTCGGGCATGGAGTTCTCGAACTACTACACCCTCGCCCCGGCCTTCTCGACGATGGCGCGGTCGATGACCTACCTGTTCGGCACCTACACCGACGCCGACGGCCGGGTCATCGACCTGCCGCCCGGGCCGGACCGCAACCGCGTCCTCGGCGCGGCGATGCTGCGCGGCCCGGTGTTCACCACGCTGGATCGGGCACCGGACTGGGTGCGCCGGAAGATGCCGGTGGTCCAGCCCAACTTCCTGCTGCCGTTCACCCGCCGCGGGATCGACCCCTACACCGACCGGTTCGAGGTCACCCTGCTCGGCGAGGGCACCATCCGCGGGGTCGGCGGGCTGGTCGTGGCTCCGGACTGCGCCACGGACGTGCCCGGGCTCTACGCCGCCGGGGACGTCGCCAGCCGGGTTCCGATCGTGGGGGCGATCTCCGGCGGCGGCTCGCCGAACTCGGCGTGGGCGGTTTCGTCGGGCACTTGGGCCGGGCGCGCGGCGGTCCGGTACGCCCGCGGCACGAAAGCTTCGCCGGTGCGGCCGGTCGGGCGGGCCGGGATCCGGCCGGGCGGCCGACCGGCCACAGTGGACACGACCGCGGTGGTCGACGTGGTCCGGGAGGAGCTGAACGCCTACGACAAGAACATGTTCCGGGACGAGACCGGTCTCCGCCGATCCCTGTCCCTCCTGGATTCCCTGTGGACGGACGTCGAGGCGGGCTGGACCGGCACCGGCCGCGACGCCGTGACCGCGCGGGAGACCGCGTCACTGGTGGCCGTGGGCCGCTGGGTCAAGGAAGCCGCACTGCGGAGGCGGGAATCCCTCGGCATGCACTGGCGCACCGACGAGCAGGAGGCCGCCGCGTGATCGAACTCGTCCTAGCCGACCGCTGCATCGCCTGCGACAAGTGCGTGCGAGTCTGTCCCACCGACGTCTTCGACGCCGTCTCGGACGCCCCGCCCGTCATCGCCCGGCAGAGCGACTGCCAGACGTGCTTCCTCTGCGAGCTGTACTGCCCGGTCGACGCGCTGTTCGTCGACCCGGACTGCCGCCACTCCGTGGCCGTCGACGAAACCGCCGTCCGGGCGGGCGACTGGCCCGCGCAGTACCGGCGCGACTCCGGCTGGGGCCGGGCCCGCCGCACCCACACCAACGAAAGCTGGCGGATGAGCGACATCTTCGCCGCCGCCCGCGCCCTGGGACAGGAGACCCCGTGACGCTCGAATTCATCGGTTACGCCGCCGACCGCCAGGCCAGCGAGATCCTCGCGCCGGAAGGCCCGGTCATCCAGCCCGGCTACCTGCGCGAAGTCGCCCGCACCCACGAAGAGGCCGGGTTCGACCGGGTGCTGATCGCCCAGTCGGCGAGCAGCCCGGACGGGTTCGTCCTCGCCGACCAGGTGCTCGCGGCCACCGAGCGGCTCGGCGTGCTGCTCGCCCACCGCCCCGGGTTCGTCGCGCCCACCCAGCTGGCCCGCAAGTTCGCCACCCTCGACGCGTTCCACCCCGGCCGGATCGCGCTGCACGTGATCACCGGCGGCGACGACGCCGACCAGGCCCGCGACGGCGACTTCACCGACAAGCCCACCCGCTACCGTCGCACGGACGACTTCCTGACCGTGGTCCGCCGGACGTGGGACTCGTCCGAGCCGTTCGACCACGAAGGCGAGTTCTACCGGGTCCGCGGCGGGCTCTCCGACGTCCGCCCGGCCGCCGGGATCCCGGTGTACTTCGGCGGCGCGTCCGCCGACGCCATCCGGGTCGGCGCCAAGCACGCCGACGTCTACGCGTTCTGGGGCGAACCCCTCGCTGGGATCGCCGAGCGCATCGAGCAGGTCCGCGCGGCCGCCGGCCGGGACATCGCGTTCAGCGTCAGCCTCCGGCCGATCCCGGCGGCCACCGAGGCCGAGGCGTGGGAGCGAGCGCGGGAGATCCTGCGACTGACCCAGGACCGCGTCGGCGAGTTCAAGGGCCGTCGGGATTCGAGCGAGGCCGTCGGCTCCCAGCGGCTCCTGGAGGCGGCGGCCACCGGCGAGGTGGTGGACGAGCGGCTGTGGACGGCGGTGGCGAAGACGACCGGGGCCGCCGGGAACTCGACCGCGCTGGTCGGCAGCTATGAGCAGGTCGCGGACTCGCTGCTGGACTACGTCCGGCTCGGCGTCGGCACGCTGCTGATCCGCGGGTTCTCGCCGCTGGCCGACGCCCGCGACTACGGCACCCTGGTCAGGCTGGTCCGGGAGCGCGCGGACGCGGTTACCGTCGGCGCATGAAACCGAGCACATCGCACTGGGGCGCCTTCTCCGCCGAGGTCGATGCCGACGGGCGGCTGCGCGTCGAGCCGCACCCGGCCGACCCGGCGCCGTCGCCGCTGCTGGGCAACCTGGCCGCCGCGCTGGACCACCCGAGCCGGGTGGCCCGGCCGGCGGTCCGCCGCGGCTGGCTCGAGGACGGCCCCGGCCCGGACGACCGCCGCGGCCGCGACGAGTTCGTCGAGGTGCACTGGGACGACGTCCTCGACCGGCTGGCCGCCGAACTCGACCGGGTCCGGACCCGGCACGGCAACCAGGCGATCTTCGGCGGCTCGTACGGCTGGGCGAGCGCCGGGCGGTTCCACCACGCCCAGAGCCAGCTGCACCGGTTCCTGAACACGATCGGCGGCTTCACCGGCTCTCGGAACACCTACAGCAACGGGACGTCGTCGGTGCTGCTGCCGCACGTCGTCGGCGACACGCACGCGGTGCTGCGCCAGGCGTCGACCTGGCCGACGATCGCCGAGCACACCGAGCTTATCGTCGCGTTCGGCGGGGTGCCGGAGAAGAACGTCTTCGTCACGCCCGGCGGGGTCACCGTGCACGGCACGCCGGGGCACCTCGCGCGGTTGCGGGCCCGGGTCGCGCTCGTCAGCCCGTTGCGGGACGACTTGCCATCCACAGTGGACGCTCACTGGTACCCGATCCGCCCCGCTACCGACACCGCGCTGATGCTCGCGCTGGCGCACACGCTGGTCGCCGAAGACCTGCACGACAGCGAGTTCCTGGACCGCTACTGCGTCGGCTACCCGGAATTCGAGCGGTACCTGCGCGACAAGAATCCGGAGTGGGCGGCCGGCATCACCGGCATCCCGGCCGCCGACATCGTCGCGCTCGCCAGGGAGATGGCCAAGCACCGCACGCTGATCACGGTCACGTGGTCGTTGCAGCGCACCGAACACGGCGAACAACCGGTCTGGGCGGGCATCGCGCTGGCGGCGATGCTGGGGCAGGTCGGCCTGCCGGGCGGCGGGTTCGGGCACGGCTACGGCTCGATGGGCGACGTCGGCGACACCGGCCCCGAGCTGCGCGTGCCGTACCTGCCGCAGGGCGTGAACCCGGTGGACGAGTTCATCCCGGTGGCCCGGATCGCGGACCTGCTGCTGCACCCGGGCCGCGAGTACGACTACGACGGCGAAGTCCGCCGTTACCCCGACACCCGGCTCGTCTACTGGGCCGGCGGCAACCCGTTCCACCACCACCAGGACCTCAACCGCCTGCGCCGCGCGTTCACCCGCCCCGACACGATCGTCGTCCACGAACCCCACTGGACGGCGACCGCGCGGCACGCCGACATCGTCCTGCCCGCGACCACGGCGCTGGAGCGGGAAGACCTCGGGTCCGGCCGCCGCGACACCCACCTGATCGCGATGCACCGGATCGCGCTGCCCGCAGGTGAGGCCCGCGACGACTACACGATCTTCACCGAGCTGGCGGCCCGGCTCGGCGTCGCCGAGGCGTTCACCGAAGGCCGTTCCGCGCGGGAGTGGCTGGAGCACCTGTACAGCTCCTGGCGCGCCGAACCGACGTTCGAGCGGTTCTGGACCGACGGCGAGCTGCGGCTCCCGGCCGGCCGCGAGCACCACACGCTGTTCGCGGACTTCCGCGCTGACCCGGTCGCGCATCCCCTGCGCACGCCGAGCGGCCGCATCGAGATCACGTCGGCGACCGTCGCGGGCTTCGGCTACCCGGACTGTCCCGGCCACCCGGTCTGGCTGCCGCCGACCGAATCCGGGCCGCTCTGGCTCATCGCCAACCAGCCGCACACCCGCCTGCACAGCCAGCTCGACGCCGGCGACGTCAGCAGCGCGGGCAAAGTGGCGGGCCGCGAGCGGGTCCGCCTCAACCCGGCCGACGCGGCGGCCCGCGGCATCACGACCGGTGACGTCGTCCGGGTGTTCAACGCCCGCGGCGCCTGCCTGGCGGGCGCGGTCCTCGACGACGCCCTACGCCCCGGCGTGGTCCAGCTCCCGACCGGCGCCTGGTTCGACCCGGTCGAGGACCACCCCACGGGCCCGCTGTGCGCGCACGGCAACCCGAATGTCCTGACCGCCGACATCCCCTCGTCCCGGCTGTCGCAGGGCTGCGCCGGCCAGCACGCCGCGGTCGACATCGAACGCTTCACCGGCCCCGCCCCGCACGTGCGGGCACTGCATCCCCCGCTTCGGGAAGGAAGCCGATGATCGACCTCCAGTCCGTGACGTCCGAGAGCCACCTGCGCGAAGCCTTCGGCTGCTTCCCCTCCGGCGTGACCGCGGTGTGCGCCCTCGTCGACGGACAACCTCGCGGGATGGCCGCCAGCTCCTTCACGTCGGTCTCCCTGGCGCCGCCACTGGTGTCGATCTGCATCCAGCGGACATCGTCGACCTGGCCCCTCCTCCGGAGGAGGCTGCGGCTGGGCCTCAGCGTCCTCGCCGAAGGACAGGACGACGCTTGCCTCAGCCTGTCCTCCCGGCAGGGCGACCGCTTCCGCGACGTCCAGTGGGAGCCCGGCCCGGACGACAGCGTCTTCATCAGCGGATCGAGCGCCTGGCTGGAGTGCTCGCTGCACGCCGAGGTGCCAGCCGGTGATCACGTGATCGCCCTGCTGGAGATCCACCGCCTCCGCACGGACCAAACCCCACCCCTGGTTTTCCACGGCAGCCGCTTCCGCCGGCTCGCCGCCGTCTGAGCCGCCGGCCTCACGCCGGCCGCAGCCCGCCGATCAGCAGGTCGAGCTGGTACTCGAAGTCCTGCTTGCAGTCACCGGCCTCCAATGCGGGCAGCACCCGGCGCAGGCTCGGCAGTGCCGCCGCGGTGGCCATCCGCCGGAAGTACGCCACCACGGGTTCGGCCCGGACCGCCGGGATGCCGGTCGCGGCGGTGCCGGTGAGCACCGAGCCGAACAGCGTCCCGAGCAACGACCGGTACGCGCGTGCCGCGTCCTCGCTGGGCTTCCTCGTGTTCGCAGTGGCCGGCCTGCTCGGCGCGGCGATGATCTCCCTGGTGCGCCGCAAAGCCGCCTTCGCAACGGCGCCCGCGGCCACGCCGACTACCCCGGTCACCTGAGCCGCAGATCGTCCGAAGACTGAGAACGGCCCGTCTGCCCGGGTCCGGGCCCCGCCAGGCCGGGCAGACGGCTGCCCGGAACCCGGCGAGGTAACCGGATTCCAATCTCGTTGCAGTGAGTACGGCACCGTCGCCCTCAACCTCAATCCCGACCGAGCGGCGACCGTGTGACGACCCGCCGCTGGCACAGTGTCGAACATGTTCTACTGTCGGCGGCGTCGGACAAGGTGGGAAGCCGTCACGCCCGGGCGGGTGCGCGGGATCGAGATCACCGGCTACCCGCTGCCGGCCACCCGGTCGAACGCCGCGCGCCGCGGGGTGGCCGTCGAGTTCGCGTACTCGCTCTCCGATCCCGACGACAGCTACGACGTCACCCAAGTGCTCCAGCACCTCTCGGAACCCGTCGCCCTCCGCGAGATGCGGCGGGTGACGCGTCCCGGCGGAGTCGTCGCCGTGCGCGACGCCGGCTACGGCGCGTTCCGGTGGCGGCCCGAGGACCCGCGGCTCGGCCACTGGCTGGACCTGCCGCCCATCATGATCTTGTCGCGAGCCGCCGGCAAGGACCGGTCGTGCCGGCCTTCCGCGATGGCGTTCAGCACTGCCGCTTCCTTCTCGGCCTGCGCGCGGGGACCTGCGATCACGCCAGGCGCGCCGGTGACCGGGAACGAGCGAGACCGACGTCTTCGACTACCGGTCACGCGACGTCGAGCTGTTCACCCTCGGCGAGGACATCTCGGCAACCACGACGGAACTCGGCGGATTTCCGCCACGACGTGCTACGACTTCAGTTTCCCGGAACTCTGGCGAGGTCTCGCCGACGGCGGGCGGCGCACCTCGCTCTCGTACCGGCCGCCTGGCCAGCTGCGCGACGCGGAACGCCAGGCGGGCCGCACTCACGAATCACCCGATATCGGAGCCGTTCGAAGAATCCTTCCGTTGCGCGAGCTGCTGCGCCGTTGACGAACCCGTGGCTTCGGCGGCGATTCGCTCGCGAAGGACGGAATGAACTGCCTCCGCCGCGCGTCTTTTCGACCACTTTGGACACCGCCCCAGGCGGCCGCGGCGTCGAGGAAGGGCGGCATGTTGATGTAGACGGTTCCCGTCTTGATGCGCTGCGCCAGCCGGTTCGCGGTGCGGACGTCCCGGCTCCAGATGACCGCGGCCAGCCCGTAGTCGGTGTCGTTGGCAAAGTCGGCGAGCTCGTCGGGGTCGTCGTAGGACAGGACCGACAGCACCGGCCCGAAGATCTCTTCGCGGGCGATGCGCATGTCCTGCGTGACGCCGCCGAACACGGTCGGACGGTAGAAGTTGCCCGCGGCGAGCTCACCTTCGCCGCGTGAGCCCCCGGTGCGCAGGTGCGCGCCTTCGTCTTGACCGATGCGCACGCAAGCGTCGACGCGGTCGACCTGCTCCGCGGTGACCAGCGGACCGAGCTGGGTCCGTTCGTCGAACCCGTTGCCCACGGTCATCGCCTCCGCCGCACCGGCGAGCTTGTCGGTGAACTCCTCGGCGCGACGGGAGTCGACGTCGAAGCGAGTGTAGGCGGTGCGCCGCAGACAACGCTGACGCCACAGGCAATGACGCCGGCGATACCGCCGACGAACGCAGCTGTTTGCAGGGTGGGGCGCCAGTTGTCGGACCGTTTCGAACAGCTCCGTGAGGTACTGCTGGTTTTCGAAGGAAAACGTGCCGCCGTCGTCGAACGTGCGGGGATCGACGATTTTCAAGAAGAATAGCCGATCGGGTACGTTGCTCCGCGTTCCCGGTATTTGTCATTCTTTTGTCCAATAAGGGGCATGTCCGCGCGGATCAGTTCGGCTTTCGCCGTCGTATCGTTGAGGAACGCGGGCAGGGGCGCCGGTACCGCAGGGTGGTTCTTTCTGCGATCACCCTCGATGCGGCGCCCGTGACGTGCTGGTGCGCCCGGGTGATCGTGGACACGACTCGGACAACCCAGTGGCGTCGAGCTGGTACACCGACGCGTCGGTCGTCCTCGACCTCGACGGGCGCGTCCAGCCGGTCGTCGAACGAGCCGAGCCGCCCGACGCGGACGTCACCATTGGCGCGGACGGCTTCTCCAGCGCGCCCGGGCAGGGGAGTTCAAGCTCGGCGAGCAGGTCTGATCCCCGAGCCGGTCGCGCAGGGACAAGGACCGCGCACGCAAAGGCAAGCCGGGAGAGGCCCGGGCTTCCATACTTCCGGTCCAAGCCGACCGAAGACGGTCCCGTCGACCAAGGAGCAGCCATGAGCGGATCGGGTCCCGGGCAGGACAGCACCTCGCTCGCCAAGAACGTCCTGGGTGTGCCCGGCATCGTGTTCCTGGTGCTGGCCGCGGTGGCGCCGCTGACCGGGATGGTCGTGGTCGCGGCCATCGGCATCGCCGTCGGCAACGGCGGCGGCATGGTCGCCGCGTTCCTTCTCGCCACGGTCGTGCTGCTGCTGTTCGCCGTCGGCTACGCCCAGATGTCGAAGGTTCTGACCAGCGCGGGCGGTTTCTACGCTTTCGTCGTCAAGGGCCTGGGCAGGACCATGGGCCTGGTCGCCGGGTTCGTCGCGATGCTCGGCTACAACTGCTTCGTCGCCGGCGCCATCGGCACCAGCGGATTCTTCACCGGCACCGTCCTCAAGGACGTCTTCGGGCTGGACCTCGACTGGATCGTTTGGAGCGCGGTCTCGGTCGTGCTGGTCTTCCTGCTCAGCCGGCGCGGCATCGACGTCAGCGCGAAGGTTCTCGGCGTCTCCCTGGTCCTCGAGGTGTCCATCCTGCTGATCATGGATTTCGGCGTGCTGTTCCGGCACGGCTTCTCCTTCGACGTCTTCGATCCGTCCGTCATGCTCCAGGGCGCGAGCGGGCTGGCGTTGCTGTTCGCCGCAAACGCCTTCATCGGCTTCGAAGCGACCGCCCTGTTCGGCGAAGAAGCGAAGAACCCCAAGCGGACAATCCCGCGGGCGACCTACATCGCCATCGGCTTCATCGGGGTCTTCGCCGCCTTCACCACCTGGGCTGTGGTCACCGCGATCGGCGTGGCGCAGGCCCAGGATGTCGCCACCGCGCACCTGTCCACCGGAGACCTCGTGTTCTCGGTGTCGCAGGACTACCTCGGCGACGCGCTGACCAAGGTGATGATGCTGCTGCTCGTGGTCAGCCTGTTCGCGGCCCTGCTGGCCCTGCACAACTCGGCGACCCGCTACCTCTACGCCCTGGGCCGCGTCGGCGTCCTGCCCCGGCTGTTGGGCCACACCCGCGCCCGCAACGGCGCGCCCCGGCACGCCGCCCTCGCCCAGCTGGCCTTCGGCTCGGTGGTGGCGCTGCTGTTCCGGCTCGCCGGACTCGACCCGGTCGCCGACCTGACGGCCAGCATGACCGGCTTCGGCACGCTCGGCATCCTCGCCCTGCAACTGCTCGCGGCGCTGGCGATCCTGGTCCACTTCCGCCGCACCCGCGACCCCCGGCTCACCCGGACGCTGATCGCGCCCGGCCTGGGTGCGGTGGGCCTCGGGCTCATCGTGACCCTGGCGATCATCAACTTCCCGACCCTGGCCGGCTCCAGCAACGGCCTTGTCCCCCAGCTGCCCTGGCTACTGCTGATCGTCGCACTGGCCGGGCTGCTGGTCGCCACTTGGCTGCGCAAGCGCCGCCCCGCGGTGTACCAGGCCCTGGACACCGACCTCGAACGCGAACCGGCCGCCACCCCCACCGATTCCATGGGACACACCATGGAGGAAACCTCGTGACCGACCTCGCCGGCACCGCGAACTGGCTGCCCCTCAACGGGCTCGAACCCGACTTCGACGCCAACAACCGGAGCCCTCGACCGCGCTGGCCGACCGCGAAGTGGTGGTCACCGACGACCGGGGCACCCGGATCATCCACCGCTTCGGCGCCGGCACGGTCGGCTGGGACTACGCCCCCGGCGCCACCGACCCGCTCCCGGCGGCCACCGGAGAGGATCACTACGAAGCCTTCCACGTCGCCGAAGGGCTCGTCTACGCGCAGTTCCACCACACGGACGAGCCGACCGAAGCCGTCAGCCTGTTCCTCGGCTTCACCACCGGGCACGCCCTTTCGGTGATCACCACGATCGCCGAGCCGGCGCCGACCACAGCGCTGATCGGCCGACGCGTGCTGTAGGTGTACAGCGAGGAACACGCCTACGAGCACGTTGACCGCAGCCCGCCGTGGTACACGTGGCAGTGCCTCGCGGGGCCGGCGCATTGCCTGGCCGACACCGACGAAAACACCGTCTACCAGCTGCGCCCCGGCATCTACGTCTTCACCTGGCGGGAGAAGGTGATTCCGTGCGCCGCGGTCACTGTGGCCGACCACCGCAACGCCCACGACCTCGCTCCCTCGGGGCGCTGTTCGGCTTGGACGAGACGGGCCCGGACACCACGCACTCACCTTCGGCACGTTCGGGCACCTGCTCAGCACCACCGTCCGCCCCGCCCATCTCGACCCGGCACAGCCTGACGGAGACCGGTCGTGAGCACACAGCTTCAGGGAGCGGCTCGTTCCGCCAGCGTCTTTCCCCCCGAGCTCCAGCGTTCCGGTGGCACTTCGGTCAGCAGCACGCGGATGGACGCGTCAGGTGCGCCGAGGCTGTCGCGGCCATGCCACCCACTTTACCGAACTTTCGGTAAAGAAGTACTAGAGCCTGTTTTGATGTGCTGACCAGCGGAACTTCTGGTCGGCATTGTTGGTGCGGCGTGTCTGGGGTCAAATAGACGAGGTCTCCGGTAGACCGATCAACGACCAAGCTGATCAAGAACACCGGAGACCTCGTGCCCAGCCTAGCGGCGACGGGGCGAGCTGATCTGACCGACGCGCAGTGGGCGATCCTGGAACCACTGCTGCCCGTCGGTAAGAAGCCCGGCCGCCCACCGACATGGACCAAGCGCCAGCTTCTGGACGGTATCCGCTGGCGTTCAGAGGTTGGTGTCGGCGCCTCCGGCCGTCAACGCAGAAACTCGAGCAGCAGCGCGGTGAGCTCCCGCGGTCGTTCTTCGGTGAGCCAGTGGCCGGTGTCGGCCATTACCCGGGTCTCGACGTTCGAAGCGTAGCCCTTCCACTGTGTACCGACGGCACTGCTCAGCGCCTCTTCGCCACCGACGGCCAGGACAGGCATCTTCAGTGGCCCCGACTCACGGAACTTCTCGTTCTGGGCAATGTCGGTGTGCAGCGCTTGGTACATGTCCATCCACGCCTTGAACCGGCCGGGCTCGCGGAGGTAGCGGGCGTAGAACTCGTAGTCGCCGTCGTCGAACGCGCTGTCCACTGCCAGGTACTGCTCGATGAACCCCTTGACCAGGTCACGCTCGTGCCCGCGGACCAGATCCTGAGCGAAGTCCTTCTGGAAGAAGCCCAGGTGCCACGTCGAAAGCTCACCCTCGGGCGAGAAGGCCGGGAACGTGTAGAGGGACCGGTCGGGGATGGGCCCCTCCATCACCACCATCCTGCTGACCTCGCTGGGCCACATCGCGGCGTACGGGTAGGCAATCCACGCGCCGATGTCGTGGGCCACGATCCGGATGCCCTTGTCGAGGTTGAGGTGGGCGAGCAGCGTATGCACGTCGTCAGCCAACTGTGTCGTGTCATAGCCGGTCTCCGGAACTGAGGAGTCACCGGTTCCACGAAGGTCGACAGCGACCACGGTGTGGTTCTTCGCGAGCGCCTGAAGTTGCGGCTCCCACTCGGCGGACGTCTGCGGAAAGCCGTGCAGAAGAACGACCGGTGAGCCGCTGCCTCCCCGGAGGTAGTGCATCCGGAAACCGTTCACCCACGCGTAGTTCGACTGGTAACCGAGCGGCCGGGCGGACGATTCGTTGGTCTGGCCGGCGGCGCTCGGCGCGGCAGCCGACTCCGGCCTTGCGGTCACGGCGGCATCGGCCGAGACCAGGCCGGTCCCCACGACAGCGGTGGCCGCAGTGACGGCGGCAACCACCGCTCTGGTCAAGGCAGTCATTCTCTTTCTCATGTTTTCCCCTGAAAGTGTGATCGGCCCCGGGCCGATCGGTTGGTCGGCGAATGCGCGAGTTCGCTGTCGCTCAGCGGTCGAGGGCAGCCATGTTGGCTTCGTCGTAGCGGTCACCGACGGCAGACTCCAGGTTGTTCAGCCGGGCGACGTGGTCGTCGGTGAGCCCGATGCCGTCGGCGGCGGTGTTTTCCTCGAGCCGGTCGATGCGGGTGGTGCCGGGGATGGGGGCGATGTCGTCGCCCTGGGCGAGCAGCCAGGCCAGGGCGACCTGCGCGGGGGTGGCCTCGGCTTCGGCGGCGACCGCGTTGACCTCGTCGACGATGCGCAGGTTGAGTTCGAGGTTGCCGCCGGTGAACCGCGGGTTGGTGCGGCGCCAATCGTCGGCGTCGAGGCCGTCCAGCGAGCGGATGGTGCCGGTGAGGAACCCGTGGCCGAGCGGCGAGTACGGGACCAGGCCGATCCCGAGCTCGCGCAGGACCGGCAGCACCTCCGTTTCGAGGTCGCGGGTCCACAGCGAGTACTCGGATTGCACCGCGGCGATCGGGTGCACGGCGTGCGCGCGCCGGATCGTCGTGGGGCCTGCCTCGGACAGGCCGATGTGGCGGACCTTGCCCTCGGCGACCAGGCCGGCCAGGGCTCCGACGGTGTCCTCGATCGGGGTGTCCGGATCGACGCGGTGCTGGTAATAGAGGTCGATGTGGTCGGTGCCCAGGCGCCGCAGCGATCCCTCGACGGCGATCCGGATGCCGGCCGGCGTGCTGTCCGGACCGGGGCGCCCGGTGTGCGAGACGAGGCCGAACTTTGTGGCCAGGACGACTTCGTCCCGGCGCCCCTTGACGGCGTGGCCGACCAGCTCTTCGTTGACGAAGGGGCCGTAGACCTCGGCGGTGTCGAGGTGGGTGACGCCGAGGTCCAGGGCGTGCCGGATCGTGCGGATCGACTGGTCGTTCAGCCGGCCGGCTCCGGTGTAGAAGGCTGACATTCCCATCGCGCCGAGACCGATGCGGGAGACCTTCAGTCCTCCGAGTGACGTGGTTTGCATGGTGATGTCCTCTTCCTGAGGTGAGGTCGGCTACTTAAGTTCCGATCGGTACAGAACGCTAGCACATCAGGACCGATCGGTACTAAAGTCTGGGTCATGAGTGGTTCGCGGAGCGCGGCGTTCGGCCGCCCCAGGGAGTTCGACCTCGACGAGGCGCTCGAGCGCGCCATGCAGGTGTTCTGGGCCCGGGGGTACGACGGCACGAGCCTGACGGATCTGACCGGCGCCATGGGAATCACCAAGTCGAGCATGTATGCCGCGTTCGGCAACAAGGAGCAGCTCTTCCGCAAAGCCGTGGAGCGCTACGCCCAGGGGCCGGCCTCCTACGCGACGCGCGCCCTGCACGAGCCCACCGCACGAGCGGTGGCCGAGGCATTCCTCCGGGGAGCCGTCCGGACCACCACATCGCCCGGCGCCCCCGCCGGCTGCCTGTCCGTTCAGGGCGCACTGGCGCTGAGCGAGCAGGGCCGCCCGGCACACGACGTGCTCCTCGACTGGCGCAACGATGCGGGCGTACGGCTCGAGGAGCGCTTCCGGCGTGCTGTCGACGAGGGCGACCTCGGGCCGGACGCCGATCCGAGGCGTCTCGCCCGGTTCGTCATGACGATGGGATTCGGCATCGCGGTCCAAGCCGCGAACGGCCTGGGGACCGACGAACTCGACGAGATCGTCGCCACGGCGCTGCTCGCCTGGCCGGGCCAGTAGCCCCGCACCTCATCTGACGAACGAATCCGGAAGGAAAGCGGTGGGAGAACGCGAAAGACGGCCGACCGGTGTCGGGATCGTGGGCCTGAGCGCGTCGGGAGGATGGGCGGCCGGAGCACACCTGCCCGCGCTTTCGGCCGTCGACGGCATGGAACTGACCGCTCTGGCGACGAGTTCCGAAGCCTCGGCGGTCGCGGCCGGCGCCGCGTTCGTGGTGCCCGGCTACGCGTCGGTCGAGCAGCTCGCCGACGACGAGAACGTCGACCTGGTGGTCGTCGCGGTCAAGGTGCCCAGGCATCGCGAGCTGATTTTGCCCGTGCTGGCGGCGGGAGTACCGGTGCTCAGCGAGTGGCCGCTCGCCGTCGATCTGGCCGAGGCCGAAGAAATGCACCAAGCCGCCAGCGGGACGCGGACCTTCGTCGGGCTCCAAGGGCGTTCCTCCCCCACCGCCCGCTGGCTGGCCGACCTCGTCACCGGCGGATACGTGGGAAAGGTGCTGTCCGCGACGGTGCTGGCGTCATCGGTCGAGTGGGGCACCCCCGTCTCGGAGCGCATGCGGTACACGCTCGACCGCGCACTCGGGGCCACGATGCTCACCATCGCCTTCGGGCACACCATCGACCTGGTGTCCATGATCGTCGGCGAGTTGCAGGACGTAGTCGCTTCGACAGCGGTCCGGCGACCGCTCGTCCCTTTGGACCGCACCGGCCGGACGGTCCCGATGACGGCCGAGGATCAGATCGCCGTCTCGGGCACGTTGCCGGGCGGAGCCGTTCTCTCCGTCCATCACCGCGGCGGAACGCTGTCGGGACCTGGGTTCTCTCTTCTGGTCGACGGCACCGAGGGAACCCTCGAGGTCACCGCCGCCGGCGGGTACCCGCACCTCGGCCCGGTCACGGTACGCGGGTCACGCGGTCGCGCCCGGCTGTCGGAGCTGACCTTGCCCGACGGCTACGACGATTACCCCCAGCTGGCCGGAACACCGATTCACACCTTGGCGCACGCATACGCGGCGGTCCGCGACGATCTCACCCGCGGCACCGCGACCGCCCCGGACTTCAGCCACGCCGTCAAACGTCACCGGCTCCTGGACGCGATCGGCCGATCCGCTGCCGAAGGACGACGAGTGTCTCTCCCCGGCCTCTGACAAGGAAATCAAGAACAACACCGTCACACCGAACGCGATTCCGATCCCGGTAGCGCACAGGCGCGCCTGGGCCGGAGTCGTCTCGCCGAGCCTCGGGTCTTCGCCCTGGTCATCGCCGGACGTCACATAGTTCGTGAACCCGACTCGAAGGTCGGCCACGAAGTTGGGTTGCTCGGGCCCACGCACCGGCCGAGGTTGGGGTCGCCCTGAGGAATGTGCTGCACGTGGGCTCTCAACCGCTCTTGATCGGCTTGGTGCCGGTGAACAGCATTACACAGTCCTGGTTACTGAGCAGTTGACTGCTTCGCGGTCCCGGGCGTTGTCGTCGCAGTCTGCTTTCGCTGCTGAACAGCCTTTTGCTCTTCGGCCTCGGCTTTGGTGACGACGCTCTGCCAGGCGTCCAGCACCGCCAGGGCGGCGTCATGGGCGTCAGGTGTTCGATACGAGCGCGGTCATTTCTCTCACTAATTTTACTGGGGCACAACTGGGGCAAAGCCCCTTCCAGAACCGCACTCAACCGCGCTGAAGTTCGTTCAACTGCCGCAACTGCCCCAGCTGGCCTGCGGACTCACCAAAACCGCAGGTCAACAGGCCTTGCACACCTCACTGGCAGTGAGAGGGTCAGTGATCTGTACCGCCTGGAGTTCCTCGGTCCGTTTGAACGCGATCGCAACGCCCCGCGCCGAGGCCGGCGACCCGCAGCAGGCGCTTCGAATCGCCTACACCTACCAGCTCGAACGCGGTTCGAGTCGACCGTGTTGGTGCGCGTCCTCCAGGCCCGCTCCGCTGTGTTTCCGCCGCCACCAGACGTCGGCGACGGAGGTGGTGCCACCATCTGCAGCGCGGCGACGCCAGCGTGCTCTTCGGCTCCATACCGCCCAGTCGCCCGGATATCGTGGTACTGACGCTCTTCGCCAGGCCGCTGCCGGCGACAGTTCCGGCGGACGGCCCACTCGTCGAGGCTGGTCCGGACGATATCTTGCTCACAATGAGCACGAGCGGAATCAGCGCCGGGCCCGCCCACGTGTGCTAGCCGTTGCCACGCGCCGACCGCGCAGCCGTTGGGCCGCGAACGTGGTGCTTTGACCGTATTCACCTGCCTTGGCGAGTTCGATCTCGAACCTCGGCTCGAACTTGACCTCAGTGTTCTCCAACGCTGTGATCTTCCAGTTAAAAAGGCTCTTGATGCCAGGCCCGGACCGACCGCCAGTTTGATCCCATACGTAGAGGTACTCCTGGCCACTGCCATCCTTGCGCCATTTAAACTCGAGAGAGTACGGCTCAACGAGCCGGGATGCACCGTCGTACGTGATATCGAGCAGGGTCTGTTCCTGCCCGGCACGCATGATCGGCGTACGCAGTTCAGGAGGAAAGAATGCGAGCTGGTTGTGCTCGCCATATCGGAACGTTGAGAACAGTGACCGCATTTCCTCCTTGAACGCCTCGACAGCGGCCGTGAACTCCATGCGACTGGAAGCGACACAGACGATCTTGTTCCAGTAGCCACGCATGATCTCGAACGGCACCGCCAGCAACAGCCTGAGCGCGGCCTGCGGACTGGGCTCGAAGATCGTCTTACGCAGAAAAGTGGCCACGACCTGCTTCTTGTCCACTGCGACGTCATTGTTCACGAAGATCGAGTAGACCAGGTCGAACAAGTCATTGGACATCTGTCGCTGCAACAAGCACTTGAGCTTGTCAGCCAGAGCTTCCTCGAGGCTGACGACCGCAAGTTTGGCCGCACAGTCCGCCTGGTCGGAGTAGGGATGAATGAGGTCGCGTTGTTGAATCGGCAGATAGAGGCGTCCGAACTCGGTGACGTCCATGCGCAGCGCGATCGACATCTTGCCTGGCTTGCCGTAGAAGTCCTCGAAGTACAACGCGAACTTATGCACGGTCTTACTGGCGTCGATGGCGCGCCGCCCCGTTTGCGCGTTTCGGTCCAAGTCGAACTCGACGCCCGTGCGCGCCTGGATCATCCGGCATACGTTGTTCAACGTCTCGAGGAACTGGTCCGGACGCAACCCGGTCGGTGCGGCGAAGTCGAGGTCACCCGAGAACCTGGTGTTGGCGAAGTAGCCCTTGCGGAACGCGTTTCCACCCTTGAGAACGAGCCGGTCACTCGTCAACGTTTCATTGCCGTAGAGGCCGGCCAGCAGCCACCCGTACAGATAATCGCGCTGCACGTTGACAGCATGGACCCCGAGTTGCTTCCCGGCGGCGTCGATTTCATCCCGGTCGATCACCTGGAAAACCTCCTGACTGCACGGCCCATTCGCCACCAATTGTCCACGCACGGTACCGACTTTCCCCACGCGGGGTGGCCCAGCGCAGATGCGGCGCTCGACGGATTCGGCAGCAGCGGCCGCATCGGCTGGATCCCGCACGCTAATCCTCGACACGGAGAACACGCCCGCAAGTATGCTGACGCTCCGCCCCCGCCCCTCAGGACGCCGTTCGACGTGGTCAGTGCACGTGCTCTGCAGCGACAAGCTGGGTCCATCTGGCGATCGTTTGGCGACGGCGACTTGAGACATCAGCTCTGAAGCTGCCCTGCGGAGAGGACAAACGCCCGCGAGCTGCGGAGTTACACGTTTCGCCTGGTCGGACCAGGCGCCGCACTTCCCTGACACGGAGGAGGTCGTTGGGCCACGCTAGCGTCCGACGCCGCCTAAAGATTCAGGTCAGAGGCCCTCGCCGTGACACGCTGGCCGACTTGGGCGGCCCACGTCGGAACGGGCAGGTACTTCCGCCGCCAACACCGTGCTCCGAGCTTCCAAGGCTGCACACCCGCCCATGCCGTCGGTCAGTAGCGAGGGAAGCCAACGGACGCCCCCGCGCCGCCATCAACGAACCGGCCCATCTGGACGACGATCGATAACTGGACAGTCGTCAAGATAGACACTAAATCGCCCCTACTCCCGGGTAGCAAAAAAGCCCAGGTCGGTGACCTGAGCTTTGCTCCCCCGCTTGGACTCGAACCAAGAACCCTCCGATTAACAGGGACAAGAGGACCACGATTTGACCACTTTTTGTCACATTCCTTCCTGAGCCCGTCACCCGGGCGGGCGACACGCGCTGAGGCACACGACTAACCGTCACGCTCCGGGTAACATCATCAGCTCCGCGGAACAGCAGAGGAGACAAAGCGTGCCGCTCCGGGTCTGGGAACTGGCCAAATCCTTGAACATGTCCTCACAGCGGGTCATGACAAGACTCGCTGAAATGGGTGCCCCGGCGCGCAGCGCGTCGAGCCTGGTGGAAGCCGCGACCGTAACCCGGTTGAAGGAGTCGTTCGGTCAGTACGACGCAGCCACCGAGGCCGGGTCTACCACGCCGCGCGCCGTCACCTGGAACGTCGGTGCCGTCAGGCCGCCGACGCACCCCGACACCCTCCGCAACCTCGATCGCCTCAAGTTGCACTTCCCGATCGTCGAAGACCACCAAGCCGTCCTCGCGCGCTTCGGCTCCCAGTTCGTCTATTCCGTGACCGGACGCGTGCCCAGGTTCGAGGACTGCGGCTTCGCCCTCGTTCGGTTCAGCGGGGCGATCGAGAACGCATTTGGCTTGACCCGAGAGGTGTTCTTCTTCTACAGCCCGCACGCGGACCTGCAGATCAGAACGTTCCGCGCCGCCAAGCAGGCTTTGATCGGCCTGCAACGGGAGGTCACCCCCGACATCATGTTCATCTGGTCGCCCGATCACCGCCTACGGGAAAAGCTTGATGACTGGTCGTCGGGGAACTTCCTGGCTATTCCGTTGAGTTTGCCAGACGACGACCCCATTGCGTTCATCAAGCTCCTGCGCGACTACATCTTCTCTCGTGACCTCTTCTACGAGACAACCCCGGTCCAAGGAGATCGGTTCTTCGGCAGGCGCCGCCTTCTCCAGACGCTGCGCGACGACATCCGGAACCAGCGAGTCGCGGGCCTCTTCGGACTTCGAAAGGCCGGCAAGACCAGCGTCATGACAGAACTGCGAAAGAACCTCTCCGGCCCGGAAACGATCTTTCTCCTCAGGGACCTCGAGAGTCTCCCATCACCTCCTGAAGACCCGGTACCCATCCTGCTCCGTGACCTAGTCGACGATCTACTGACCGAGCTCCGGCAGCGCAAGCTCCGTACGCACGCCCTCGCGAATTTAGACCCAAATCCCAGCATTTCCGACTTCAAGAGGGCCTTTCAGTCAACCCTACGCAAACTCTCGGACAGCGATATCACGATCGTCCTGATGCTCGATGAGATCGAATACCTCACACCATCCGACCGGATCGACGTGCATGAAGGGGACATGGCCTCGATCGCCCAGCTGTTGGGTGGCCTCCGCAGCCTCGTGCAGGAAACCGACAACTTCACGTTCCTGCTTTCAGGTCTGACCAGTGCGATCATCGAGAGCGGTCGACTGTATGGACGCCCGAACCCACTGTTCTCCTGGGCAAAAGCGAACTTCCTCGCTCCGTTCGAGCGCTACGAGGCCGATGACCTCGCGAAGTCCGTCGGCCAGAAAATGGGCATCACTATCGACGACGGAGCATTGGACGCGCTGTTCGAGGCGACTGGCGGACATGCCTTCCTGTACCGTCACCTCGCCTCC
Source organism: Amycolatopsis sp. 505 (assembly GCF_031625235.1). Classification (NCBI taxonomy): domain Bacteria; kingdom Bacillati; phylum Actinomycetota; class Actinomycetes; order Pseudonocardiales; family Pseudonocardiaceae; genus Amycolatopsis; species Amycolatopsis sp. 505. Next base: position 238,333 of record NZ_JACKQP010000005.1, on the reverse strand, counting down.
GCTGTGGTGCAGGAGCTCCCGATCGACACGTTCCACAGGGAGATCAAGAAGCCTCTCGTTCTGCGAACGGTCAACTCGTGGCGACGCCAGATCGCCGGGAACATGCGCGAGATGCTTGATCACATCAAGCGTTACTACCCAGACGAGGCATTCCTCCTCGAAATTCTGGCTGAGGAGCCCGACGAGTTCCCGGTCGTCGCCGATGACGTTCCGCTCGCACTCGGCCACCTGATCAGCCTCGGCCTCGTCCAAGAAATCGACAACTCCTACGAACTGACCCCGGTGCTGCAGCTGCTATGACCGATCTGATCCTTTCCGCCGCCCGCAGCCGGGCCACTGAGATCCGGCGCACCAAGCTCAAGCGCTTCAAGCTTGTCTTCATCCAATTGGGCGCCGGCTTCCAGGTACTCCGCGAGCCATTGCTGGACGCTCTCGGGGGTACTCGCCTCAACGCGGCCGAGTTCGCCGCAACGACGGATCCGATCGAGCCTACGGGTCCCGTCGTCCTGGACAACCTCGAGGCATTCGCATACGACGGCAAGGCTGGCGGCACCACGCTCGGAGCTCTGCGTGAGCGCGTTAACGCGCTCCGCGACGAAGACATCGACGTCTGCCTGGTCTCACGATCGCCGAAGATCGCGTTCGCTCCCGTCGCTGGCAGTAACCTACTAGCCGACGCCTCCTGGCACTGCCTTCCACTGCTCGGCCCGCACGAGTGCGGGGAAGAAGCGCCGCAGTCGGCTTCACTACTCCCCACTGTCGGTCTCGGCGATCAACCCGACGTCAAGCTCCTGTTGCGACAGACTCTGAGCGAGCTCGGTGTTAACGTCCTGACCGAACTGGACTTCGCTCTCTTCGAAGCAGGCCACCAGGCCGGCTTCATCACCGAGATCGAGCCGGACGTAGCGGAAGCCCTTCGCGGCGCCGGGCTCGCCCGCGTCGTTGACGGCGCGGTCACGTTCGTCGCTCCAGGACCGTTCTGGATGTTCCGGAACGCCGTCGCGGACGTGATCGCCGCGACGGTCGGCCCTCAGGCGGATCTGCCCGCCGTGGCCGAAGGACTCTGGCTGATCGAACGGACAATCCGCAGAGTGCTGCGAGACGCAGCGCTCGCCGCATCGGACGCGAAGTGGCGCAAGAACCTCTTCAACGAGTCGATAGCGGCCAAGGTACTGGAGCGCGCACGCCACGACGTGAACGTGACCGCAATCAGCATCTCCGATCTACGCGATCCGATCGAATGGCTCAGCTTGGGCGAGCTTCTCGAAGTGGTCCAGTCACGTCGGTTCAACGGACTCTCCTGGGACGAGCTCAACTGGAAGCACTTCGCACAAGACATCCTGCCGATCCGCAACAGGCTCTCACACATGCGCCTGCTCAAGAAAGGCGACCGAGCAAAGGTCGGCATGTGGGTCAACCGCGTCAGGACAACGCTATTCTGACAGACTGACGGTGATCCCCACTTTGGCTGCGCTTCAGCCCTGGACGAACTCGTTTCTCCCCGTGCGTTATCGACATACCGGCGACACGCACTGATCCGGTCTCGTCGAAGTACTCGACAGCTGCGCGGTCGCGGTGGCCTCCGGCCTGCTGCTCGTCGCGCCACAACTGGCCCTCTGGCCGCGGGGCGACGGCTCGCACTCCGGCTTGAGGCACCGACTGTGCTGTGGCGATCACCCGGCGACGGCAACCTGATGTATCAACGCCGAAGCTACCCCTACGGGGAAGAACAGAAGCCAACGACCTGCGGAAGTACACGTTTTACCTGGTGGATCCATATGCCGCACTTCCCTGATACGGAAGAGGTCACCGGGTAGCGAAGGCTCCCTCAGACCGCCTGAACACGCAGGTCAGAGGCTCAGGATGTCGTCGAGGAGCAGAGGGCTTGGTGGCTGGATGGCGACGAAACGGCGACGCTTCCGGCCGGGCCACCAGCCAGCTTCAGACGGCGGCGCCATCGAGCCAGATGACCCTTACAACTTGGTCTCGTGGCGTCTCCCTGTAGCTTCGTGAGCGGAGTTGGTCGGTGAGACGCGCCGGCGAAGTCGACCTGAGCGGGTACTTCCGCTCTGTCCGCTACGACGGTGTCGTGGACGATCCGTGCGCACCGACCAGACCCTGAGATGGATATGACGAATACTCCGAACACCTCACCGCGATCAAGCGGAAAGCCGCGCCGTTCGCGACCGCCGAGGCGACAAGACTCGGCGGGTAGCCGGCCTCGATCTGGTCAGCGGCCCACCGACGACGCACTGACGGTGCTGCTGCCGGCGTCTCCGCCGCAGTTGTCGAACGGCGCTGCGGGGGCTCTGCTGCGGCTGCTGCTCAACGCAGAGATGGCGGCCTGATCATGCGGTTCGCGTTCTACGGCCGGGTCTCCACCGAGGACCAGCAGGATCCGGAAGCATCCCGGAACTGGCAGCTAGCCCGGGCGAAGGCCCTGGTCGACAAGCACGGCGAGATCGTCGCCGAGTTCTTCGACATAGGACAGTCCCGGTCGATCCCCTGGAAGCGTCGGCCTGAGGCGATCCGGTTGCTTGCGGCGATGCGCGATCCTGACCGCGGGTTCGATGCCGTCGTCATCGGCGAGCCACAGCGCGCGTTCTATGGCAACCAGTACAGTCTGACTTTTCCCGTGCTGGTCCACTACGGCGTCGGGCTGTGGGTGCCCGAGGTCGGCGGCGCTATCGAGCCGGAGTCCGAAGCCCACGATCTCGTCATGTCCGTCTTCGGCGGGATGAGCAAGGGCGAACGCAACCGGATCAAGATCCGCGTCCGCGCTGCCATGGCCGCCCAAGCCTCCGTCGAAGGCCGCTTTCTCGGTGGCCGGCCGCCCTACGGGTACCAGCTCGCCGACGCCGGGCCGCACCCCAATCCGGCCAAGGCCGCTGAAGGCAAACGGTTGCATCGGCTCGAACCCGACCCCGCCACCGCGTCGGTCGTGCAGCGGATCTACGCCGAGTACATCGGCGGCCGCGGGAAGTTCGCCATCGCCGAAGCGCTCACCCAGGACGGCATCCTCTCCCCCTCGAGCAACGACCCCGCCCGCAACCGGCACCGGACCGGGGTCGCGTGGGCCAAGGGCGCGGTCGGGGTCATCCTGACCAATCCCCGCTACACCGGGCGGCAGGTCTGGAACAAGCAGCGCAAAGACGAGGTCTTGATCGACGTCGAAGACGTCGGGCTTGGCCATGAAATCAAGATGCGCTGGAACGCCCGCGACAAGTGGATCTTCTCCGAGCAGATCGTCCACGAACCGATCATCGACGTCGAGACCTTCCAGCAGGCCCAGGAGATCGCCGCCGCCAAGGGCGCCGGCCGCAAGACACGGGAACGGACCCGCACCCGCCACCCCTACGTCCTCAGCGGCCTGCTGCACTGCGGGGTCTGCAGCCGCCGGATGCAGGGCCAGCGCAACCACGAACGGCCGTTCTACCGCTGCCGCTACCCCACCGAATACGGCCTGGCGAACAAGACCGAACATCCCCGCAACGTCTATCTCGCCGAGCGCGATCTGCTCGGTCCCATCGATAGCTGGCTCGCGACCAGTTTCGCCCCGCACCGGCTGCACGACACCATCGACGCCCTCTGCGCCGCGCAACCGGACCTCGACGTCCATCCCGCCGCCGCAGCCGCCGACAAGGTCATCGCCGATTGCGACCGCGCGCTGGAGCGACACCGCGCCGCGCTCGAAGCCGGAGCCGACGTGCAACTTGTCACCGGATGGATCACCGAGACCCAGGCTCGACGAGCTGAAGCGAAGGCGCGCGTCAGGGTGCGACCGAAGCAGCAGCGGCTGACCAAAGACCAGATCCGCGAACTTGTCGAGCGGCTGGGTGACGTCACGAAGGTGCTGAGCGCGGCCGACCCGATCCGCAAACGGGAGGTCTACCGCCAGCTCCAGCTGCAAGCCACCTACTACCCCGGTAAACGACAAGTGCAGATCGAGGCTAATCTCGATCCGCACTGGTGGGGTTATGGTAAGTGTCCGAGGACGATCTTGCTCACTATCTACACGGCTGCCACTCGGCTAGTATTCTTCGCCAGCCAAGAGAGTCCTCCAAACCTCGCGCAGACACAGCCACCGGTCGCCTCAGTCAGCAGACGCTCACAGGACGGCAGCGATCCAATAAATCTCAACCATGTAATTCTCCTGCCCGCACAATGATTAGCATCTCGAAGGTCGCCGATCAATAGGGCAAAAGAGGTACCTTCAGCCGACATCCGCTACGCATGGCAAACTCACGTAGGGCGAACGAGGCCTCGTGTCGCCCATTGGACGGATGCGTACGTCAAAGGTCACGTCTCAGACTGATCAGCATGGCCAAAGCGGAGCGTAGCCACAGCGAAGCAAGGGACGCCATCGCAGAGCGACCGCAAGAACGCTCCAGCGACGACGAGCTATTTCCGCCAGAACTCAAGGTTTTGCTGCGTCGGATAGCCGGTCAGGATAGAGCTCGTAGCGAAGCAACGTTGCAAGCCGATATCCGACAGTTGCTACTGACAGCAAATTTCGGCCTAACTGACCAAGATCTAGACGTTGAGCTAGAGACAGCAGTCGGCGACGGTCGGCGCATCGACATCGAACTCGGCTGCGTAGTCATCGAAGTCAAAAGGAGCCTCGCTCGACCAGGGATGATAAAGAATGCCGTTCAGCAGTTAGCTGGATACGTGAGGAGTCGAACAGAACGTAGCGGCCAACACTACCTAGGCGTCCTGACCGACGGTGCTCAGTGGCGGGCATACCACTTAGCCGCCGGCCAACTGGTCGAAATTACCCGGCACACCATCGCGGCAACTCGACCCAACGCCATGGCATTGTTCTTCTGGCTTGAAGGCGTGCTCGCCACCGGAAGGGGAGTGACACCAACACAGTCCGAGATCGGACGCCGTCTCGGCGCTGAAAGCTCGGCGCACGCTGTTGACCGAGCAGCCTTAGCCGTTTTGTATGCCGAGCACGCAGAGACTCCGACGGTTGCACTCAAACGACAACTTTGGGCGCAGTTACTCCGCAGCGCGCTCGGCACTCAGTTCATCGATGATGACGATCTCTTCATCGAGCACACCCTCTTGATGAACACCGCAGACGTGATCGCCCATCTAGTTGCCGGCCTTGACGTACTTGACCTTGAGCCCGCCACAATCCTAAGCGGCCAGCGTTTCGACCGTGCGCAAATTCTTGGCGTAGTCGAACCAGATTTCTTCGACTGGACAATCGAGGTTCCAGGCGGCAGTGCTTTTATCCGCAGCCTAGCACGCCGAGTAGCACGATTTGATTGGTCTGAGGTACAACACGATGTCCTCAAGGTTCTTTATGAGTCCATAATTGGACGCGACACACGCAAGCGAATGGGCGAGTATTACACGCCGGACTGGCTAGCCGAGCGCATTGTGGAGACGTGTGTTCGAGACCCACTCAGTCAACGTGTACTTGACCCCGCTTGCGGTTCGGGAACTTTTCTATTCCACGCTGTACGAAAATACCTAGACGCAGCAGAAAGAGACGGAACGCCGCTCGCGGCAGCTCTCACGAGCCTCTCGTCCCAGGTAATCGGGATTGATCTACATCCGGTCGCAGTCGCGCTAGCCCGCGTGACCTACCTGCTAGCGATCGGACACGAGCGTTTGATCAGGTCAGATCGCGGCTCAGTGACCATACCTGTGTACCTTGGTGACAGTATGCAGTGGCGCGAAAGACTCGACCTATTCACCGAGGAACACCTCAAAATTAGCGCAGGCTACGGTGCATCTCTATATGAGGATATCCTGCGATTTCCCGAGAAGTTATTAACAGACGCTGCACATTTCGATCGACTGGTTTCTAGCCTTGCCAGCCTAGCAGCCAAGCCACGTGATCCCGGTACCGTGCCATCACTTACCGCCCTGTTTCGACGACTTGCAGTAGCACCAGAGGACCGCCCGATGATCACAGAGACCTTCGCCGTGATGTGTCGCCTGCACGACGAGGATCGCAACCATATCTGGAACTACTACATTCGAAATCTCGCCCGCCCAGTATGGCTAGCAATGCCAGACAACCGCGTTGATGTCCTGATCGGCAACCCACCGTGGCTGTCATACCGGAACATGCCACCAGAGATGCAGGCACTTTTTCAACAGCTCTCGAAGGAGCGCGGACTGTGGCATAGCAAACAAGTTGCGACACACCAAGATTTGTCTGCATTATTCGTCGCTCGCACCGTACAGCAGTACTTGAACGTTCATGGGACGTTCGGTTTTGTACTACCCAATGCCGCACTCGACCGCGACTACTTTGACGGATTCCGCTCAGGTTGGTACGAGGACAAAGTCGAACCAACCGCCGTCGCTTTCAGCAAGCCGTGGGACTTACGGCGGCTCCGCCCACATTTCTTTCCCCGCGGAAGCTGCGTCATCTTTGGCCGTCGCGCAGGCTACGCTAGCCGCAAGTCTCTGCCGAGGACCGCGCAATGTTGGTCTGGCGTTCTACCTAAGAACGGAGGATCCTGGCGCGCTGTTAGCAGTCACATAACTCGCACCGATGCGCGCCTCGTCGACGGGCACGAGGAAGCCGAACGCTCCCCGTACGCGGCCCAGTTCGCCGAGGGTGCCACCATCGTACCCAGAGTGCTCTTCATGGTGGAAACAGATTCGGCAGGGCCGTTGGGACTCGGCGGCGGACGACAGGCGGTACGTTCAGGAGCCAGCAGCTACGAGAAGCCGCCATGGCGCGATTTGCGCCGTTTGGAAGGCGTCGTCGAAGTCGAATTCGTTCGACCTACGCTGCTTGGCGAGACCATTGTACCTTTCCGAGTTCTTGACTACCGAGAAACCGTACTTCCCATAATTGGCGATTCTCTAGTTGACGGCACCGATTCGAGAATCGACTACTACCCAGGACTTGCTGAGTGGTGGGAGCGCGCGGTGGAGACTTGGGAAAAGTACCGGACCAGCGACCGACTCAGCTTGACCGAGCGCCTAGATTTCCGCCGCGGGTTGACAAACCAGTTGCCGACCGCACAGTTCCGCGTTGTATACGGCAAGGCGGGCATGCACGTTGCAGCCGCCCTGGTCGACGACGGCTATTCCATTGTAGACCACACGCTCTACTGGAGTTCCGTAGCCACACGCGACGAGGGTTTCTATCTCTGCACAATAATCAATAGCCCGGCTGTCACCGAATTGGTCAGACCATTAATGTCCTACGGCAAAGACGAACGGCATATCGACAAGTATTTGTGGAGATTGCCGATACCAAGATACGACCCAAAAGACACTGTGCATCAAAGACTCGTTCAAGTTGGCACAGACTTAACCAACGAAATTTCCTCTCTATCAATGGCCGACGCCGGCTTTGTCGCACTGCGCCGACGAGTGCGGGATTTCCTGAGTAGGCATGCTACGGCGGGCGAGATCGATCAGCTAGTTCGCAGTTTGATCGCGACGTGAGTACAAGTCTCGCGCTCGCCCATTAGTGTGGTTACACCAGGAGAGGCGACGCTCTGGCGGGAGGGCGACGGCATCTCGGGCACGCCTAGGGTCTGTATCGAAGTCGTCTCGGGCTGGTTGAGCTGGTGTTGGGCGTGTCGGCTGCCGACATGGGTGAGGTCTCCGGTAGTTGGTTGGTCGACCAAGAAGAACCTGAACACCACCGGAGACCTCGTGGACACCCTAGCGGTGACGAGGCGGTTCGACCTGACCGACGAGCAGCGGGCAGGCCTGGGGGCCGTTGTTGTCCGTGCCATCGCGGCCGGGTCGCCCGTCGTTGTGGAGCAGACGGCAGTTGATCGACGGGATCCGGCGGCGAGTGCGCACCGGTGCGCCATGGCGGGACATGCCGCTCGGGTATGGGTCCAGGTCAGCGGTTTACGGGATGTTCCGACGCTGGCAACGCGCGGGTGTCTGGCAGCAGATTCTGACCGCGTTGCAGGCCCGGGCCGAGGCCGAGGGGCGGATCACGTGGGATGTCAGCGTGGATTCCACCATCGCGCGGGCGCATCAGCATGCAGCCCGCAACCCGCACTTGCCACGACAGTTGAGACGTAGACGACCAGCTACTGTTACTGTGACCTGGCCGCTACGCGCGGCTCTATGGGGTAATTGAGTGTCCGAGACGATCTTGCTCACTATCTACACGGTTGCAACTTACCCAAGCGAGTGGAGGTTAAGCCAGGTGCACGCCTATTTATTGATGGCAATAACAAGTGCAACAACTGAGACTGACAGACTGAGCCAGGACGACAAAGGCAGAACATAGTCTTTCACTACCTCCCAGCGACTACGCTCGTGCATGGGATCGAGGTAACGAAGATCTCTAGCTTTTGACTCATTTCCACTTTCACGCCTGGCAGGCAGTTCGGAGTACAGGGAACGCACCGCAGGAATCAAATCTTCTCGCCGTATAGCAACAACGGCAGCGACGTCATACAGGAACCCGTAAAGCAGAAGCCACTTGATCGGATCGACGCCCGATAAGGTAATATCCAGGTCATCAACAATTTCTACATCGATCAGAGGACTCGATAACCGCACTGCGCGTTCAGCAACCATTGGGGGCGACTGCCAGGTCCATCGACTTCTTTGCAATGAAGTGAATAGACCACGAGCAGCCACCCCAGTAAAATTAAGGGCTTCGACTAAACTGCCCTCATGCAGTGGCTTAAATCGAAGCCAACCCAGATTTCCCTTATTCCGAGTCGCCTGTTCAGCGCCCACCTCTAGCGAGCGCAGGGCCACACCGATAGCACGAAAGAAGCGACGCTTCGAGCCGCCGACCCTTGACAGCCATACGCCGCGAACAATTACGGCCGCCATTAAGGACAACAAGATTTTTTCAATCAGATCAAGTTTTTGCGTCAGCGAGAACCCCTCTTGTAACACCAGCAAATATCCAATAAGAAAGAAATAACAAGGTGCAGCAACGGCCCTCATAAGCTTGTACCGGGCAAACTCGTGACCATAGGCGTCGGGATACCAGACCTGATTTAGGGCAGACATCAGATCTTCGGTGCTAGATTTGCTTATTCTTGGATATCGCCGAAACTTTCCAATGGGCGGATGTGTCTGCTTGTGCGGAAATCGAGAATAAAACTCTTCCGAGTCCAACTTGTCATTTCTACCCTGATCCGATGATTCGCCTGTGCGCCCCACCTAGCTATTGTACCTGGGACGCACCCGCAAACTCGACTGCCTTGCTATCGCGAGTTTGCGGGTAGCGGGGATGCTCACTGGGCACACGGCTGGGCAGGACGCCAGCCGGCGCCCGTGGACGAGGCGACGTTCCTGGCGGTCCAGGGCATGGCGCGCGGCCCGCCCGCCACCCAGCACGGCTATGCCAGGACGTACGTGCTGGCAGGTCTCAAGCAATGTCAGCCGTGCGGCCGCCGGCTGGACTCGCACTGGGTGGCGACCCGACTCGGAGAAGTCAGGGCAAGCGTCGCACCATCCGCACTTGCCACGATCGACAGGACCTGCGGCGGCCAGCTGATGTTTACTCTGACCTGCCCGCGCAGCGCGGTTCTATGGGGGTAATTGAGTGTCCGAATCCAGTTCAACCAGGATGCGGTGGGTGTAGACCAGCTCGATCCCATTAGCCGCGCACCACATGGTGACCTCGGCCTTGCCGTGGGGTCCGTAACTGCGGCCAGCGCGCGTTCTTCTCGATGGGGCGGCAACACCTGGAGCCGACAAACTAGTTCGCGACCTGACCCTCCTAAACATCGCAACTAATACGAATCAGGTCGAGTCACGTAGCTCCGCAGTTTGGATCGATCCGCAACAGGGATTACCACCGACGAGTTTCTGATCTGCCAGGCAACGACTTCTCGACTTACTACGTATTCCTTACTGATTGCATCGACAAACTTTCGGAGCGGCTCAGAAGAATTGGCGAATGCCGCACCGGCAACCTCTCGTGGCAACAAAAGCTCTGCCGCGAACGCCCTAGCTCGCGCCTCCGCAGACTCGAGAACGCGGCCACCGAGAACTTCGACAAGCGGAAGTGAGCCCCTTCGATCTATCAGGAGATGGCACAGTTCATGCGCAAGGGTAATACGTCGACCAGCCAGACTCTGAGAGTGCAGCCCCTCGTCATTTACTACAATGCAGGGTCCATGCAACGGGCCCCAAACGGCAACCGCATCAATTACAGAAGCAAGAGAGAATGAACGAATTTCGACCCCCAACGAAAGGAGCCACTCCTCCGGGTTTATTGGCTCAGAAGGATCTAAATCTAGATATCGCCGGAATCGGTCGGCTAATTCATAGCCAACTTCGTAATGTACAGCTCCCAGATTCAACGAACTCAACATATTATCGGATGCACTGTCTAGCGCGTCGCGACTACCTCTATTACTTGACATGACAGCTCGAACAATGTCCGCAATCTCCTCCGAGTCAAGTGCGGAGGACATTCTCGCAGCCGCGAATAGTTCGTTTTTCGAAGGATCATCCTGGGAAACCCAAAGATCTGGATCGTCAAGCCTTTGTTGAATCTCATTCAAGTCCGACCAGTCGATACCCGTCGATATTTCAGCCATTCTACTTGTCGACAATGATCGCTTTTGCTGCCAAGCGGCCCGGAGCGTGGGATTACTAGAGTTTTTTTCAGCAATCCGAAGGAGAGTATTGCCCAGCTGCTCTAGTACGCCAAGAAGATCCCCAGCCGGAACTTCCCACATGCCGACAGCATTTCTGATGGCAAAGTAAGAGCCGCGCCGAACAGCGAGAGTCCGCGTGGCTTCACTCGCAAAGATTCTCGACAAGTTGTGGCGATCTAGGAAATCACGAGATTCCCTAACGGACCCATCGCCATTTCTGTTCTTGTTATACTTTTCTTCTGCGTCAGCCCTAGCAAATATATCATCCAGGTCATCCGCCAGAGACCCCCATGGGGTCGATTCTTCCCACTCCAAGAATGGCCAAGTCTCCACCAGGCGCCTCAGCACTTCTTGGGCGTCTGTCGATGTGCCGGAGTTCACACGGTCGTTTGCCATCGAATCAACAACGAGGTCTTCGCCAACGGAAAGATTGACAGTCACTGCATCCGAATCGTGACCTCGGACGCCAGACTGCAAGGCAATCGTCACACCCGAGTTGTCGCCACCAAATGTCCACAGTGTGCCAATATCGGACGTATCTTCGACCACTGCCGCGCGAGGGCTACTAAGCCGGGCACCCTCATCGGGATACCAGTCCAATGGAATCTCATCAGGCCTCAAGCGCCTAATCGCGCCTTTAGGAGTCGTAAGTGAGCGCTCTACAAGCCAAACGTTGCCCCCCAGAGGATGTTCGATCATTTCGCGAATCGAAACATCACCATGCCTAAGCAACTCAACCGACTGGCGTGATATAGCACAGTAAAGATACAATTCAACGTCTTCGTCTTCGTCCACAAACACGGCCAAATAGACGTGGCCCGCCTCATCTGCACACGTAAATAGTTTTGGCCCATCATAGTCGACAAAAATATCATCGATAGAAAGGGTACCCAACTCGGTCCCCACGGGCGGCACATCGCTCATATCGCCACGACCTCAAAGAAACGTTCTGGGAACACGTCAAGCGGCACCCACCAATCGTAATGCGATAGCATGATGTGCTCGCTTTTCCCTGCAGGTTGCGGCGAGTTTATTATCAACCCATGTTGAGGGGATATCCCACCCTTGGCTACGCGCTTTTTCCTGAATCCGGGAACAAAATCTCGCATGAGTTCGAGATCGCCGGCATCCTTGAACACCGACAGGGCAGAAAATGAACACAACTTGTCGTCTGGGATCGGCTCTTTCCTTGGAATATCACGAGGAAGAACGAAGTCTTTCTTGCAAACCGGATCCTTCTCGTCGCCTTTGGAAATAAACCTGAAGAACTCCGAACCGTCGCCAAAATGGGCTTGATTGGGCGGACATTGGTCCGGCATGTCGTCGCGCCAATCGAACGAACTTGCAACAGGGACCTCGTCCCCGGACATCGCCCTATCCGACTCCAACACGCGACACTCTCCTAGAAGCTCCCGTTTCATCTAGCGCTCTCATGTGTCGTAGTGCAGGACATGGCCGTTACGCCTACCGACAGCTTAGCAAGCTGCTTACAGCCCCGATCGGGTCACACACACCCGATCGGCCACTCGGGCTGGATCCGCAGAAGAATGGCACGTCTTGCAGGTCAGCGCCACGTCAACGCTGGGCAAGGGACATATGATCGCCGAAGGCTGTCACCGTCACCCAATTGACCTCTTACTTTAGTGATCTTTTTTCGTCATCTTATTGTGCCCGGCCGGGGTGGTCGCTGGCTTCCCAGGTTTCGTCACTTGCCGTGCGCAGGGAGCAGCCGGACGGGTCTCGGCGCTCACCACCAGCCGCGCGCATGCTCGGCGAGGTAGGCGAGACCAGCTTGTGAGGCTCTAGGTGATCAGCGGCAACCCCAGCTCGGCGAGTGGACCAGCCGTCACAGCTCGTCTCACGAGGCGTCACGCCGTCACACATGCTGTGACAGCGACGAATGCTGCTCGACCTGGGGAAACGTCACTTGTGACGGTTGGGACGGCCCAACTCAAGGCCGTCACAACCGTCTCTGCAGCTCCTCCGCGCAGGGCTTTGGAACGTCGGCGGAACGCCCGTCACAAGTTTGTTGAGTGGCTGGAGTGCTGCGCGCCGCGCGATACGAGTTCGGCGGCTATGCGCGCGACTTTGTCGAGCGCCTTTACGTGCTCAGTCAGCCGGTCGAGCCCGAGCATCGTGAGGCGGAGCTCTACGCGACGTCCTCTGGTTTGGGTCTCCACGTATCCAGCGGCGCGCAGCCGCTCGACATGGGGGGCGAACTTTCGCTCGCTCAGACGCAACACACCCCGGACAGTGACGTCGTCGCGCCAGTGCATGTCGGCCAGCACGCACGCGATGAACAGCCGCACCGGCAGGAGCAGCAGCGGGTCAAGCTCGCGTTGGAAGGCCGGCATGATCGGCTGAGGACTTGACGTCATTGCTCGATCGCCGACTGTTCCGCAGTTCCCGGGGTCGGTGCACGGTGGAGGCAGGTCACGCAGGGCATCCCGACCGGCCGCTCCAGCAACTCAAGCTCGCCAGGCCCGAACGCAGCGCCGCAGTACGCGGTCAGCCACTCCGGCGTGGTCTCCTCCGCCGGGACCGGGAACACGTGGACGACGCGGCGAGACTCGCCAACCGTGCCGGGCAACGGGCGCGCGATGATCAGGCGAACCGTCATCGGGCGCCTCGCCAGGCATGGTGATCGGCGGGAACGGGCGCGGTCGGGGCGCCGCCCGGTCCCGCCGACGTCTTGGTCCGGCCGCCCTGCTCGGGAATGAGCCGCACGCGTTGAGGCGGGCGCGGCGGCAGGGCGGCCGGAGTCTGGAGGCGGCCGAACAGGCGACGCCAGCGTGACGGCTTCCTATGGCACGTGCGTTCGGTCGTCGGCGGGGTCGAGCGAAGCCGGACCAGCAAGTTGCACGCACCGCACCGACGACCCGGAGGTACCAGGCACGAGTCGAACAGCGCTTCGCGGCCGCACAGCGAGTAGTAGCGGCCCGTCTGGAGCGCGATGCCGTCGGCAAGGTCTTCGTCGGTGACGGCGTGGTCCAGGTTGTCGGCCACGCTGCGGTGCCAGGTCACGTACAAGCGCGAAGGCCGCGAGCCGCGTTCGCCGCTGGTCACGTTCGCTCCCCTGGTCGCCGGAAGTGTTGAAATCATCCAAGCCGGAGGACCCGCTCACGCCCAGAGCACAAACGTCGGTGTTTCGGGGCGGAGATGTGGCAGTCGTTCGCTCTACCAGGCAGTATGATTGCTAGGCTGTGATCACTGTCAGCAGAGCGAGGTGTTCGGATGGTCAGTGTTTGTCGACGGGAGGAGCTTGTATCGGCTCGTAAGGCGGCCGGGCTGACTCAGGAGAAGCTCGCCGAGGTGATGTCCGTCGACCGGTCGACCGTCATCCGGTGGGAAGCTGGCGAGTATGCGCCCCTGCCCTACCAGTGGCCGAAGCTGGCCAAGGTGCTCGGCCGCTCCGCCGACGAGTTGCGCGAGCTGATCGGTCTGCGCCTGCACCAGGAAACACCAATGCCCCGGTCGGGGCTTGAGCTTGCGTTCGGCTGGCTGGATCGGCACGTCGGGTGGCTCCCAGGAACTACGCGCACGCGAGTCGCATCGGCTGCGCCAGCGAGGTCGCATGGTGTAGCTACGGCCGGGCGAAGTCTCGTGGCTGAGACCCTGGCGAGCTACTACGGCGATTCGGTTCCTGGTCATGCGCAGTACGCCGCGCGATGCGGGCCGGTTGGGATCGCGACCAGCGTCCTGACACGACCGGAGTGGCTGGATTTGGCTTGCACCTTGACGTTTGAGCGCGACCAGCTGGCGTTGTCGGCCGACGGTGAGGCGTCGCGCGAGCAGGTTGACGCAGCCGCCGCGGTTCGCAGGCTGGCCGAAGCCGCGACCCATGACGTACGTATCGCCGACGTGCCGCTCTATCGGCTCACGGACGTGCAGGTTCGACCGGGGATGGTCGGCGGCAAGGTCAGCGTGGTGCCGTTCGTCGAGTACGCGCTGAGCGTTGATCTTCTCGAGCGCGAGCTACTTGAGAGCCTGGCGGCCGGTCGCGACCGGATGCCGCTCCGGGACCGGTACCTGCCCGATCTACCTGCCGCGCTCGACCTTCAGGGACGGCTTTGCGCCGGTGGAGTCCTCGCTTTGACGGCGATCGCCCGGCCGGCCGACCCGTACCGCAGTGAGGCGGACTACCTACTGCTGATCCAGGAACGATCGGGACAGGTGCTGAACGCTGCGCGCAGGCTGGCCGTGATCCCGAAGAGCTTCCATGCACCCCTTGCCAACCACCGTGCCGACGCGCGGATCGGTGTCACGCTGCGGCGCGAACTGGAAGAAGAGCTGTTCGGGCGGGTCGACGTCGACCGAACGAGCGGAACGCAGCGAGCCGCCGATCCGATGCACCCGAGCAGGCTGTCTGCTCCGATGCGTTGGCTCACCGAGCAGTCCGGCCGGCTGCGGATGGAGTGCACGGGGTTCGGGTTCAACCTGGTCAGCGGGAACTATGAGTTCGCCAGCCTGGTCGTGATCGAGGATGAGGAGTTCTGGCCGCGGTTCGGTGGCGACGTCGAAGCGAACTGGGAGGCCGCCGGGCTGCGGCAGTACTCGACGCTGGATGGCGACTTGATCAGCGAGCTGATCGGCGACGAAACCTGGAGCAATGAGGGATTGTTCGCATTTCTCCAGGGCTTGCGTCGGCTCGCCGAGATCGGCGGCGATCGAGTGCGGATTCCCGCCGTCGAATTAGGTTGCTGACGGCCAGCGGACGGTGAGAACCACCGAATCCGCCAATGCTTCCCAGGAATGGTCAATCCCTGGACCCCACATCACGTAGTCGCCCTGCCGATTCATGATCTTGCCACCGCCGGTGACTTCGACACGGAACTCTCCAGAGACGAGCATCACCAGCGTGGTCCGTTGGTCGTCGGACGTCCACTCAGGACGTTTGTCGCCCACAGGGTGGTTGGCCCACTTGACTTCCACGTCTTTGGAGGCGCGCACACCCTGCGACGGGTCGATGAAATGTCCGACCAGCCAGCCACGCGTCCCGGCCGCGTCCTCGTTGGCGTTGCCGGCGGTCCAACCGTCGCTCACTGGCTGATCTCCCATTCGATCTCGGGCAGTTTTACACGCTCTCCGCCGATTTCCGCGAGGCGCCGGAGCCCTTGCGTCATAGCGAACAATCCTTCGTTGCTCCACGCTACATCACCCAGCAACTCGGTGACGAGTTCTGTGTCGGTAGTCGAATACTGACGAAGAGTCGCGGATTCCCAGTTTGCTTCCACCACTCCCCCGTAGCGTGCCCAGAATTCTTCGTCGTCGATGACGATCAGGCTGGCGAACTCATAGTTCCCGCTTACGAGGTTCAGACCGAACCCAGTGCACTCCATCCGCAGGCGGCCGGGCTCCGCCATGAGCCAGTTCATCGGCTCGGTAAGCTTGGTCGGGTGCAGCGGGTCGGCTGCCAGCATGTCGCCCAGGGTGTTGTCGATGTCCGGGCGGCCGAACAACTCCTCCTCCATCTCACGGCGGAGCGTCATGCCGACCTGAGCGTCCCGGCGGACGTCGGTGAGGGGCTGGTGGAAGCCCTTCGGGATCACCGCGAGCCGACGCGCCGCGTTGAGTACGTGACCGGACCGCTCCTGGACCAACAGCAGATAGTCCGCCTCGCCGCGGTACGGGTCGGCAGGCCGGGCGATCGCGGTGAGCGCGAGCACGCCACCTGCACACAGGCGGTCGCCGACGTCGAGCACCGACCGGAGGTTCGGCAAGTAACGGTCTCGGAGCGGCATGGCGTTCGAGCCGGTAGCCACGGCGTCCGCCAGCTCGCCTTCGAGCAAGTCGACCGTCAGCGCGTAGTGCACGAACTGGGACATCCCGAACGTCCCGCCGAGCTGGTGTTCACGGATGTCCGTGCTCGTCAGCCGGTAGATCGGGCTGTCCGTCAGCCGGGTGTTCATGGACAGCGTCTCGGCGAGCCGCTGAACAGCGCGGCCGGCGGCGTGGTCGTCCAGGTCCAGGTCGGCTTCAGGCTGCGCGCTCGGAACGCGGAACCGGTCGTGCGGCTGGCGCAGTTCACAGTCCAGGTCCAGCCAGTCTGCGCAGGTCAGGACGCTGGTGTTCATGGTCAGCTCACCGCACTGAGCGGTGTACAGGCCGTGGTCGTCGAGCCGGTTGCCGTAGTAGGTGGCCAGCGCTTCCGCAACGTCGCGCTGGCTGACCCAACCGCGTCGCGTGCCGCGGTCGTGGAGGTCTTGGATGTCGACGCTCGCGACGCGCTCGGCGACGGCGCGGCGTGCGGTGCCGGGCGCCCAGTGGGCATGCCGATCGAGCCATTCGAGACCCGCGCCGATGTGAGGGTCCGCCGCGAGTCGTCGGTCGGCCTCCGTCGTGTCGACGGCCGGCCCCTCGCCGATCAGCTCGGCGAAGCGGATGCGCTCGGCCTCCGACGCCCGTTCATGGGCAGTATCCAGAACCTGTTGCATCTCCGACTGCGGCCGGAGATCCGGTTTCTTGTGCCAGGACGCGACCGTGCGCGCGCTGATTCCGAGGTGTTCGGCGAACCGCTCTTGACTGAGCCGCAATGCCGACTGCAATGCGACCGCTGTTCGCCCCGTCCATCCCCCGGCCGGACTCATCGCGCTCCCGAATGTCGCTGATCTGCGGTGGTTGTGCAGTGGTCCTGCAGTGCTTGTACATGGGTTGAGACGTCGTTCCGGCCTTGAATTAGAGGCATGGAAAACACCTCATTCACCAAGTCGCTAACGCTTCGGCTTCACGTGCTCGACCACGGTCGCGAGGCTCGATTGGACGTCCTCCAGCCGGTCGGTGATCTCGGCCAGGCGCTGTTCGAGCGCGTCCAGCCGGGACCACAGTTCATGGCCGTCGTCGGCTGGCTCGTCCGGGTGCGGCGGCGTGCGGTTCTGCAGCACGGCCAGCAGATGTTGCGGGTGCCAGCCAAGGGTCGTGGACAGGGCTTCGAGCGTCCGCGCGCTTCGGCGACGCTCCACCGTGTGGTGCTGGAGCTCGCGCACGATCGCCTGCGACACGTGCGACCGCTCGGCCAGCTCGCGTTGCCGCCAGCCGAGTTCGTTCACGCGCATGTTGATCGCCTTGGCGACTGCCGCCCAGTCCTCCGCCACGTATTCCTCCGCGCTCCGCCTCAGCGCCGAGATTAGCGGTTCGTCGAGCTTTCTCCGCGCCGCGTAGCGCATTGCCTGCGGCGCGTCGGGCAAACACGTCCGACGAAGAGCTGAAATCAACAACATAGTCTTGAAATCATCAGATTGGTTCTCTCATGAACGCCAAAACGACCTTTCACACCATTCCCGAGTCCGCGTGGATTCTCGGCGTCTCCCGCAACACGGTCAGCCGGGCGATCCGGACCGGCGCGCTCCGCGCCACTCTGTGCCGCTCCGGGCTGCGCGTCTCGTCCGCCGAACTGGCCAAGGCGCTTCAGGACGGAGGTGCGGCATGGAAGCCGACGACCTCTGGCTGATTGGCGTCGCGTGGCGGCTCGACCGCCTGCGGTGGGTGCCTACAGGTGTCCTGCGCGATGCCGTGACCAGCGATGGCGCTTGCATGACGCCGTCAGAGGGCGGTCCGCCGGACGCTCGCGATGACCGGGAGTTCGCCAAGATGCTGTGCGGCGGCTGCCCGGTCCAGGACGAGTGCCTCGAACTGGAGCTTCGAACGGCCGGCCTCCAGACGGTCGGTGTCTGGGGCGCGATGTCCGACGACGACCGGCGGGCGCTGCACCCGCACTGGCTGCGACGTGGCGAGCGGGGTGCGCGATGAACGGACTCACCGTGACGCCCACGCAGATACTTGCCGGTGTCGGCGTGCTGATCGTGCTGCTCTGGGTCTGGCGGGCCGGTGCTCGCCGGGCGAAGGCTGCCGCCGAAGCTGCTCGGAGCGGGGCGCGGCTCGTGTCGCTGGTCGGGCGGGTGCTGTTCAACGCCGGGCTGATCGTCGCCGTGCAGTGGGTGGTCATCGCTCACCCCGGTAGCCCATGGCTGCTGTTCGCTGTGCTCGGGCTGCCCGCGCTGTTCGCGTCCTACGCGCTGACCCGCGCAATGACGGTGACCACCGTCGACACCTCGAAGCGGGGTGGTCGGCGATGAACCGGGCACAACGGCTCGCGCAGGACGCCGCCGAAGCCGCGGAGGTGCGCGCCTACCAGACCGATCCGGACGTCGTCGCCCTGCGGATCGAGCGCGTCCGACGCCAGGTCGACTGGATGTGCTGGTCCGGGATCGTCCTCGGGCTCGCCTTCACGATGACCAACGTGCAGGGCTTCGCATCAGCCGGGACACGGCCGGGCTCCCTGCCCTGGCTGGCCGCGTGGGTGCTGGACCCGACCGTGTCGCTCGTCCTGCTGGCGATCCTGCGGGCTGAGCAGGTGACCGCGCGGTACCAGGTCAAGACGGGCGCGTGGGTCCGGCGGGCGAAGTGGTTCACGCTCGCGGCTACGTACGTCATGAACACCTGGACGTCGTTCGCGGCCGGGGAAGCCGCCTCGATCGTGCTGCATTCGGTGCCGCCGCTCGTTGTGTTCGTTGCCGTCGAGGCGATCACTGACCTGCGGGACAAGCTCACCGACGCCGTGCTGGTAGCTGCTGAACGGCGTCCCGCTCAGCAAGAGACCGGCGGGCGGCGCGTGCTGTTCGCCGACTACCTCGCCATTGCTCGGGAGATGTGGACGCCAGACGTCGAGATAACGCCGGCATGGGTCCGGCGGGCAACCGGGTGCTCACGTGGCCTGTCGCCCCGCCTGGCGCGGGCGCTGCGCGCGGAGGTGACCGATGACTGACTCACTGCCGGTCAAGGCCGATCCCGTGCTCGACGGCGAGTTGATCGACGACACGTTGCCGCAGCCGCGCCCGCGCGTACGAAAGAGGAACCGCTTCGTGTTGTGGTGGCTGCACTCGCCACGCGTGCCGTTGTGGCTCAAGAGCAAGCCGCAGGCGAGGCAGGCACTCAAGGATGCCGTGGTGTGGCTCGTGCTGTCGCCGTTGCGGTTCCTCGGTGGCGTGGTGCGCGGTGTCGTAGTTGGCGCGCGGTGGTGGCGCGGGTGGGTGACCGTTCGGGACTACCGGACGGCTGCCGAGGAGTCGGAGAAGCTCGCCGACAAGTTCACGGAGATCCGGGCACTGACGTTGTCCCGGTGGAAGGTCACCGGTGCCGTCGTGGTCGTTGTCGCCGTGGCAGTCGCCGTTGTCGATCTCGTATACGGAACCGAGCCTTTGTGGATCGGCGGTGCCGCTGCCTCAGTGGCACTCGCGATCCTTGGCCGCAGGAAGGACGGCAGTCCAGGGCGCAAGCCGGCGCTCGCCGGTCCGCGCACGTTGACGTGGACGATGGACCCACAGGTCCTGGTGGACGCGTTCCGCGACGCGAAGCTGATCGGCAAGGACGAGACGTTGCGGCTCGTCGAACGTGCGACACGTGTCGGAGACGGCTGGGCGGTCACCGTCGACCTTCCGGCCACGCGCAAGGCAGCCGACGTAGTGAAGAACCGGGACGCGCTGGCGTCGGCGCTTGCCGTCGATGAGGTACAGCTCATCGTGGAGCGCGTTCGGGGCAACGGAGGGCACGCCGGGCGGGTGTCGATGTGGGTAGCCGACGAAGACCCGTACAGCTCGCCACCGTTGCGGACGCCGCTGCTCGGCGTGACGCAGTGGGACGCGTGGCGGCCGATCCCGTTCGGACGGGATGCGCGAGACCGGCGGATCGACCTTCCGCTGGTGTGGACGTCGCTGCTGGTGGGTGCGATTCCGCGACAGGGCAAGACGTTTGCCGCCCGGCTCGCAGCGGCTGGACTCATCTTGGATGCGTGGGTGCGGCTGTATGTCGCGGACTTTAAGGCTGGGAAGGACTGGGACGCGGCCGGCCTGGTGGCGCACCGGTTCATGTCCGGCGACGAGCCCGAACACGTCCTGGCCCTGGTGGACTGGCTGATTGAGCTGGTTGGCGAGGTTCAGGCGCGGTTCCGGCGAATGCGCGACCTCGACGACCTGACGTGCCCAGAGTCGAAGGTCACGCCGGAGATGTCCCGCGATAAGGCGCTAGACATGCCGATTACGGCGATCTTCATCGATGAGGTCCAAGTTCCCTTGGAAGACCGCACACCCGTTGACGTTCAAGGAAGGAAAATTCCTGCGGGTGAGTACGTCGGCGAGCTGCTGACCTGGCTGGCGAAGAAGGGACCAGCCGCCGGGATCGTGCTCGTACTTGCCACGCAGCGGCCGGACTCGAAGACGATCCCGTCCGGGCTGCGGGCCGTGCTCGGGTCGCGGTTCGCCCTGCGGGTGATGGACTGGCGCGACTCGAACATCGTGCTCGGCGAGCAGATGAACACGCGCGGGTTCGACTCATCACGGCTGCTGCCGTCGCACAAGGGCGTGGGCATCCTTCGGCCGGACGGCGATACGGCGGCCGGCGCCGACGTGCTGGCAATGACGGTCCGGACCTACTACATGCCGAACGAGGACTGGCGGACCATCTGTGAGCAGGGCCGGGCGCTGCGCGAGGCGGCCGGGACGTTGAGCGGGCACGCGGCCGGGCAGGACGCGACGCCGGTGCTCGACCGCGCCGCGGCGGTCAAGGCAATCGGTGCAGGTCAGCCCGTTGACGCGGTTCAACTGCCTGAGCTGCTCGTGTCGCTCGTCGAGTACCTGGGCGACGATCTCGGCCCGGACGGCCGGGAGTTCGTGCCTACGGCCGAACTGCTGGACGCCCTGGAGATCGACCGCAAGACATTCGCCCAGGAGATGACCGACCTCGGGTGCCGGCCGACGCGGGACCGTGTGACCGGCGAGGATTGTGAGATTCGCCAGGTACGCGGGTATCTGACGGCTGAAATCAGGAGTGCCATCGACCGCGCAACCGCTGACACCGGGTCGGCAGACGAGGACGACGAGCCATGAGCGCCGCTCGTTCCGAAGAGCCGCAGATTCGGGTTATCCTACCTGCGGGATTGCCTGAGCTGACACCTGCTGTCGCGCGCGCACTGCTGGCCGTTCTGATCGAGGTTACTGAGGTGCCGGCGCTGGACGTGCCGGTCGAGGAGGTGAACCGTGGCAGCTGAAATCATCAGTGACCCGTGGGCGACGCTGGACGACCTTCTGGGTCTTGAGGTCGCCGACGTGACACACGACGGGATCGGGAATCTGGCGGGCTACGGCCGGTGCTCGACCGAGGACAACCAGGACCCGGAAACCTCCCGTGGTTGGCAGTTCGGGAACGCGCGCAAGTTCGTCGAGCCGCTCGGCGGGCAGATCGTGGCGGAGTTCTTCGACATCGGGCAGTCACGGTCCGTCCCGTGGGAACGACGAACCGAGGGCGCTCGGCTGCTCGCCGAGTTGAAGAATCCGCGCCGCGGATGGGATGCGATCGTCGTCGGCGAGGGCACGCGGTGTTGGTTTGGCAACCAGTTCTCGCTTATCGCGCCGAAGTTCGCCGCCTACGGGGTTGATCTGTGGGTGCCGGAGCTGGGCGGGAAGTACGACGCGCGGAACCCGTCGCACAAGATGCTCATGAGCGTGCTCGGCGGGATGAGCGAGTCCGAGCGCCAGCACGTTCAGGCACGCGTCCGGGCAGCGATGGATGCGCAGGTGATCAACGAAGGACGACACCAGGGCGGCCGGGCGCCGTACGGGTACGTGGTCGTGGACAGCGGTCCCCACCCGAATCCGCGGAAGGCGGCCGAAGGGTTCAAGTTACGTGCGTTGGCGCTCGACGAGTCGACGGCGGATGTGGTTCGCCGGATCTTCGTCGAGTACCTGGCTGGCAACGGCGATCGAGCGATCGCCAACCTGCTCAACCGGGACGGCATTCCTTGTCCCTCTACGCATCGGCCAGACCAGAATCGGCACCGGCTTGCCGACGGCTGGCAAGGAAGCTCCGTACGAGCGATCCTCGATAACCCGCGATACACCGGCTATGCCATCTTCGGGCGCTGGACGAAACACGAGACATTGCTTGACCCGGAAGACGTTGCCGCCGGCCACGTCGTGCGATTCAAGCGCGCCACTCCCGACCGGATTGTTAGGTCGCGCGAACAGGCACATCCGGCGATCGTGTCCGTGGAGACGTTCACGCAGGCTCAACTACTGCGCCGGTCGAAGTCGGCGGGCGGATTGAAGACGGCGCGCAAGGCTGAGCGCGGCGCCCGGAAGACCGCACGGTCGTATCTGCTTCGGGGCCTCGTCCGATGTGGAGTATGCGGCCGGAAGATGCAAGGCGCGACGATCAGGAAGGGCGCCTACTACCGCTGTACCTCGCGGACGATGGCGCCCGGCGCGTTGAAGCTGGCGGATCACCCGAAGACGGTGAACCTGCGGGAAGGCGTGGTCGTCGAGGCGCTCAACGGATGGCTTCACGAGCTGTTCCACCCGGACAACCGCGACCGAACAGCGGCCGCGCTACTCGGCTCGGAAGGCGGCCAGGCTGGCGGTGGTCCGCTGGAGGCTGCGCGAAACCGGCTGGCGGACGCAGAGGCGAGGCTTCAGCGCTACCAGGCCGCGATCGCGGCCGGCGTCGAACCTGAAGCACTCGTCGACCCGATCAACCAGGCACAGGCCGAACGAGCCGCCGCGAAAGCACAGATCGAGAGCGTCCCGGCCGACTCGACGGTAAGCCGTGCCGAGATCTACGCGAGGATCGATGCGCTCGGCGACGTCTGCGGCACACTGGCTGACGCGACCACAGCCGGCATGAGCCGCCTGTACCGAGCACTGAACCTGGAGTTACGCTACGAACCAAAAGAGCTGGCCGTCTATGCGACGGCCAGCCCGGGTGTAGATAGTGCGTGTGTCCGAGGGGGGACTTGAACCCCCACGCCCGTTAAGGGCACTAGCACCTCAAGCTAGCGCGTCTGCCATTCCGCCACTCGGACCTGCTGAAGAAAGAGTATACGGCCACTCCGCCCCCTCGTTCAGGGGGGTGTCGATCCACCTCTCGCCCTCGTCTGGCATGATCGACGGTTTTCGACGGGCTGCATCGATCCAGTCGCCCTGGAGCTGCGCAGGTGGGCGGGTCACCAGCTGCGAACACATGGTTTACAAGACCGCTTCGGCTTCCTAGGATTCGCCGGGCAAGACAGCGCGTTCGAGCGCCCTCGCCGAGTGGAGGTTGCGGTATGGCGCGCGCCGGCCGGTCTGATGATGAGTTTTCCGTTGATGAGCTCCTTCGGGAGACTGGGGCCATGCCTCGGTCTCTCGGGGCCTATGTCCCCATCACGCGGGTTCGGGAAGCCGATACCGGGGATGGGTACCGGGAACGGCTCGAGGAACGGGCTCGGGAGGCCGCCGCCGCTCAGCAGCGTGCGGGGCGGCGGATTCGGTGGGTCTCCGCCGTCTGCGGGGGCGTTGTCGTCATCGGGAGCCTGGTCATCATCGCCGTCACCTCGGAGAGCTCGCCCGGGCGGCAGGCCGCCATGGCTCCCGACCCGCTCGCTCCCGCCACCACTCCGCGCACCACCGCCACCGCCGAGGCGCCAAGACCCTCGCCGGTGCCGACCGTGATCCGGCAGACCTCCGCGTCTCCCACCACCACGGCGCCGAAGACCACCGCCTCCAGCCCGTCGCAGGCTGCTCCTCCTCCCCCTCCCGCTCCGGTTGCCTCGTGCTCCGTCCGGTACGACATCACCGACCAGTGGCCCAACGGCTTCACCGCCAACGTCTACGTCACCAACACCGGCAACCAGACGCTGAACCCGTGGTCCTCCACCTGGAACTTCACCGCCGGGCAGCAGGTCACGCACAGCTGGAACGGCGACTTCTCGCAGAGCGGCTCGCGCGTCACCATGAAAGCGGTTTCCTACAACCTGACGCTGGCCCCGGGCGCGACCGTCAACATCGGCTTCAACGGCTCCTTCGGCCGCGACAACCCGAAGGCCGTCGGCTTCACCCTCAACGGCGCCCGCTGCCAGACGTCCTAGCCGAGCACCTCGCGCATGAACCCCACCAGCCAGTGCTGGGCCGGGCTGCGGGCGTGCGTGTGCCGCGTGTACACCGACACCTGAGCCGGCTCGACCTCGAGCGGCAGCTCGAACAGCCGGACGCGGTGCTCGGCCGCGAACACCTCCGCCACCAGCCGCGGGACCATCGCCACCAGCTCGCCGTCCTGGACCAGGTACGGCAGGGCCGCGAACCGGGTCACCTCGAGCACCACGCGGTCCAGCAGGCCGGACGCCTCCAGCGCGCGGCGCGGGCCGTTGTGGCCCGTCGGGCCGAACACCGTCACGTGGCGCTCCGCCGCGAGCTGGTCGAACGAAACCGCCTCCGACAGCCGCGGGTGGTCCGCAGCCACCATGCCCAGGTAGCCCTCGGAAAACAGCGGGATCCGGGCGACGCGCTGGGAACTGATCAGCGGGGACGCGATGAACGCGTCGATCTCGCCGCGGCCGAGCTGGTCGGCCGCGCGGTCGACGTCCAGCGGCCGGACCGTCAGCGTCACGCCGGGCGCGCGTGACGGCAGCGCCGCCATCAGGCGCGGCAGCAGCGAGATCTCCCCCAGGTCCGACAGGCACAGCGTGAACGCCGCCCGGGCCGTCGACGGCGAGAACGACTTCGCGCCGCTGACCGCCGTCTCGATCTCCGACAGCGCGCTGTGCAGGGGCTCGTAGAGGGCGCGGGCGGTCGTGGTGGGCACCAGGCCGCCGCCGGTGCGGCGGAACAGCTCGTCGGAGAACCGGCGCCGCAGCTTCTGCAGGCTGTAGCTGATCGTCGGCTGCGTGACGTGCAGCGACTCGGCCGTCGCCGTCACGCTGCGGGTCTCGTACAGCAGCACGAACGTGCGCACCAGGTTCAGGTCGAAGTCCGGCATATCGATCCCATCGATGAAGCAACGCGCCAACATCTATTGGAACACGGCCGCGGTGCTCCATAGGGTCGGTCCGACTTCAAGGAGGCACCGATGCCCACCGCCCGCCGGCTCGCCCACGAGTTCCTGGACCGCCGAGGCCTGACGACCATCTTCGGCAACCCCGGGTCCAACGAGCTGCCGTTCCTCGCCGAGCTGCCGGAGCATTTCCGCTACGTCCTCGGCCTGCACGAAGGCGCCGTCGTCGGGATGGCCGACGGCTACGCCCAGGCGACCGGCCGCCCGGTGCTGGTCAACCTGCACGCCGCCGCCGGCTCCGGCAACGCGATGGGCGCGCTCACCAACGCCGTCTACTCGCGTTCTCCCCTGGTGCTCACGGCCGGCCAGCAGGTCCGGACGGCGATCGGGCTGGAGGCGATGCTCGCCAACGTCGAGGCGACGCAGCTGATGCGGCCGCTGGTCGCCTGGTCGGGCGAGCCGAGCTGCGCCGCCGACGTGCCGCGTTCGCTCGCCCAGGCGGTGTTCGAGGCCGAACTGCACCGGCGGCCGAGCTACCTCTCGGTCCCCTACGACGACTGGGCCGTCGAGCTGACCGAGACCGCGACGCTCGACCGGCAGGTCCACAAAGGCCTGGCACCCAGCGCAGCCCAGCTGAACGACCTCGTCAGGAGCGTTGCCGCGGCGAAGAACCCGGCGCTGGTGCTGGGCGGCGACATCGACGCCACCGGGCTCTTCGACCGGGCCGTCGCGCTCGCCGAGCACCTCGGCCTGCCGACCTGGGTGGCGCCGTCGCCGCACCGGCTGCCGTTCCCCCACCGGCACCGGCTCTTCCGCGGCGTGCTGCCCGCCGGCATCGCGCCGGTGTCGGCCGCGCTGACCGGGCACGATCTCGTGCTGGTGCTCGGCGCACCGGTGTTCCGCTACCACCAGCACGTTCCCGGCGCGTACCTGCCCGAGGGCACCCGGCTGGTCCAGGTCACCGACGACTTCGGCGCCGCGGCCCGCGCGCCGATGGGCGAGGCGCTGGTCGCCGACCCCGCGCCGGTGATCGAAGCACTGCTGGCGAAGATCCCCGCCAGAGAGACACAACTCGGCTACGTCGAGAACCCGGAGCCCAAGGCCGGCGGGAAGGCGCTGCACCCGGAGCAGGTGTTCGCCGCCCTGCGCGCCACGCAGGCCGACGACACGCGCTACGTCGTCGAGTCGACGTCGACGAACTCGGCCTGGTGGCGGCAGATGGACCTGCGGCGCGAAGGTTCCTACTTCTTCCCCGCCGCCGGTGGGCTCGGCTTCGGCCTGCCCGCCGCGGTCGGCGTCGCGATGGGCAGCCCGGACCGTCCCGTCGTCGGCGTCATCGGCGACGGCTCGGCCAACTACGGCATCACGGCCTTGTGGTCCGCCGCGCACTACCGCGTGCCGGTCACCTTCGTGATCCTGCGCAACGGCGTCTACGGCGCCCTGCGGTGGTTCGGCGACCTGCTCGGGACGCCGGACGTGCCCGGCACGGAGATCCCCGGGCTCGACTTCACGGCCATCGCCGCCGGCTACGGCGTCGAAGCCACCACCGCCCGCGACGAAGACGACTTGCGTGCCCAGCTCAAGACGACCCCGGACGGCCCGCGGCTGATCCAGGTCGACACCGAACCGACCACCCCGGAGTGATCATGACCTTGCTCGATGACTACTTCGTCCGCGGCACCGGCGGCACCCGGCCGGTCGTCGAACCCGCCACCGGGGCGATCCTGGGCCGCGTGGGCGTCGCGACGCCGGAGGACGCCGCGGAAGCCGCCACGGCCGCCGCGAAGGCCCAGCGCGACTGGGCCCGGCGCAAGCCCGCCGAACGCGCCGCGGTGCTGCGCCGCGCCGGCGAGCTGTGGGAGACGCACGCCGCCGAGGTGCAGGACTGGATCGTCCGCGAAGCCGGATCGACGCGGCCCAAAGCCGGGATCGAGACCGAGATGGCGGCCGGGATCTGCTTCGAGGCCGCGGCCCTGCCGACCCACCCGCTCGGCGAGGTGCTCAGCACCGGCGAACCCCGCTGGTCGCTGGCCCGCCGCGTCCCGGCCGGCGTGGTTTCGGTGATCTCGCCGTTCAACTTCCCGCTGATCCTGGCCATCCGCTCGGTGGCGCCCGCGCTCGCGCTCGGCAACGCCGTGCTGCTCAAGCCCGACCTGCGCACCGCGGTGTGCGGCGGGGTGAGCATCGTGCGCGTCTTCGAGGAAGCCGGGCTGCCCGAAGGCCTGCTGCACCTGCTGCCCGGGGACGCCGGCGTCGGCGCCGCGGTGGTCGACGCGCCGGAGGTGTCGGTGGTGTCGTTCACCGGCTCGACCGCGGCCGGGCGGAAGGTCGGCGAAGCCGCCGCGCGCTCGCTCAAGCGCGTGCACCTGGAGCTCGGCGGGAACAACGCGCTCGTCGTGCTGCCGGGCGCCGACGTCGCCAAGGCCGCCTCCGCCGGCGCGTTCGGCTCGTTCCTGCACCAGGGCCAGATCTGCATGACCACCGGCCGGCACCTCGTCCACGAGTCCCAGGTGGACGCATACGTCGAAGCCCTCGCCGAGAAGGCGCGCCGGCTGCCCGTGGGCAACCCGGCCGAGAACGAGGTCGCGCTCGGCCCGATCATCGACGACCGCCAGCTCGCGCACGTCACCGACGTCGTCGACCGCAGCGTCGCGGCGGGCGCGCAGGTGCTCGCGGGCGGGAAGCCCGACGCGCCGTTCTACCCGCCGACCGTCCTCTTCGGACTCGACGACGCGAGCCCGGCCTGGCGCGAGGAGATCTTCGGCCCGGTCGCGCCGGTGCGCGCCTACCGCGACCTCGACGAGGCCGCGCGACTGGTCAACGACTCGGAGTACGGCCTGTCGGTCGGCATCCTCGGCGACGTCGGCACGGCGATGCAGCTGGCCGAGGAGGTCCGCTCGGGCAAGGTGCACATCAACGAGCAGACCGTCGGTGACGAGCCGACCGCGCCCTTCGGCGGCGTCGGCGACTCCGGCAACGGCTCCCGCTTCGGCGGGGCGAAAGCCAACATCGAAGCCTTCACCGAGACCCAATGGCTGACCGTCCGTGCGGACATCGCGCCCTACCCGTTCTGAGGAGACGACAATGACGACGTCCCGTGGCCCGTGGACGGCGGTCCTCTGCTGGCTGACCGTCCTGCTCGAGGGATACGACCTGGTCGCGCTCGGCGCCACCATCCCGACCCTGCTCAAGAGCGGCTACCTCGGCTTCACCGCGGCCGGCGCGACCGCGGTCGCCACGGTGTCGCTGATCGGCGTGGCCGTCGGCGCCGCCGGCCTCGGCCCGCTCACCGACCGGTTCGGCCGCCGCGTGCTGCTCATCGGCTCGGTCCTGCTGTTCTCGCTGTTCACCCTGCTGACGCCGCTCGCGCCGAACGTCGCGACGTTCGGGGTCTTCCGGTTCGTCGCCGGGCTCGGGCTCGGCGCCTGCATGCCGGTGGCCCTGACCGTGATGTCGGAGAACCTGCCGGCCCGGCGGCGCGCCAGCGCGAGCACGTTCACCATGACCGGCTATCACGTCGGCGCGGTGCTGACGTCGGTCCTCGCGCTGTACGCGAAGGA
The DNA here is from genome assembly GCF_031625235.1 of Amycolatopsis sp. 505. Classification (NCBI taxonomy): domain Bacteria; kingdom Bacillati; phylum Actinomycetota; class Actinomycetes; order Pseudonocardiales; family Pseudonocardiaceae; genus Amycolatopsis; species Amycolatopsis sp. 505. Next base: position 209,403 of record NZ_JACKQP010000005.1, on the reverse strand, counting down.
GGACTGGCACCTGCTGTTCTACGGCGGCGGGATCGTCGGCCTGCTCGCCGTGCCGCTGATGTGGTGGAAGCTGCCGGAGTCCGCGGCCTACCTCGCGGCGCGCGAGACGGCCGAGCGCGTCGGGCTGCGCGATCTGCTCGGCGGCCGGTTCCGGCGGATCAGCATCGCCGTGTGGACCGGTTCGTTCATGGGCTTGCTGCTGGTCTACGGGCTCAACACCTGGCTGCCGCAGCTGATGCGCACGGCGGGCTACCCGATTTCGACGTCGATCACGCTGCTGCTGGTGCTCAACATCGGCGCGGTGCTCGGGCTGGTGCTGGCCGGCACGATCGCCGACCGGTTCGGGATCCGCCCGATCGCCCGGATCTGGTTCGGCGCCGGGGCGGTCCTGCTGGCGGCGCTGAGCCTCCGGATCGGCAATGCGTTCGTGCTCAACGCGGTCGTGCTGCTGACCGGCGTCTTCGTGTTCTCCGCGCAGGTGCTGATCTACGGCTACGTCGCGCAGGCGTTCCCGGCGCACGTCCGGGGTACCGCGCTGGGGCTGACGTCGGCGGTCGGGCGGCTGGGCTCGATCCTCGGGCCGTTCGTCACCGGGGCGCTGGTCACGGCCGGGATCGCGTATCCGTGGGGCTTCTACTTCTTCGCCGTCGTGGCCGTCCTGGGGCTGGGCGCGATGGCGCTGCTGCGCGGCGGAACGCCGGCCGAGGAACGGTTGACGCCGATCTCCACCGGGTAGCCGCGAAGGATCGGCCAACCGAGGAGGAACGATGTCGCAGCCCCACGACGAAACCGGCGAAGTGGACTCGAGCGGGAATCCGGTCGAGCCACCTCGCCGCGAAGAGCCCGACGGGCCGCTGGAAGACGAAGACGCGAAGGCGCGGCCGGGACATCCGGCCACGCAGGAGAACTTCCGCGGCGGCGACTAGACCGTGTCCTCCGGACGGCGGCGCCCCAGCGTCGCCTCCGGGTGCTCGGTGCGGCGGTCGGAGTCGCGCAGGACCTCGCGGGCCTGGCCCTCGGGGTCCGCGCTCTCCACGGCCTGTTCTTCGGGCAGTAGTTCGGCCCGGGTTTCGGTGCGGTCAGGCGTGTCGTCCATGGTGGGCGAGTACCCGGTCCGGCCCGGTCTCAGACACTCAACCAGCCGACGGCGAGCGCGATGACCAGGCCGGCGACCATCAGCACGAGCACACCGGTGAGGACCAGCCACAGCACCGGCATCGCCTTGGACGGCATCGGCTGCGGGTGCGACAGGCCGGACGTCTGGGCGGAGTCGGGCGGGGTGCTGCCCGGGGGCACGCCGCCCCCGGGTTCCAGGTCCGGGGTCCGGCGGGGATCCGGGTCCGGCGGTGGGGCGGTCATGGGGTACGTCCTTCCGTCGCTTCCGCGGCGGGTGCCCGGCCCGGGGCCGGGCAAACCCCGGCTCACTCCCGCGAACGCGATCACCGCCCGTGTTCGGGCGCAGCTACCGCCCATGGCCGGGCCCCGTCCGCAAGCGGCATCTCGGCGCAACCCGGCCGGTCCGACCCGACCAAACCCGGCTCACTCCCGCGAACGCCGATTGCCGGCCGCATCTCGGCGTAGCCGGTCCGTCTGAGCCGAGATCTCGCCGAGTTGCTCGGCCAGGCCGGCGTGCGCGGCCCTCAGGTGCGGCTGGGCGGCGGCCAGCGGGGGGAGCAGCGTCGCCGGGTCGTCGTCGCCGAGGGCTGCTCCGAGGCGGTCCGCGCTCTCCTGGGCTGCTGGGCCGAGGCCGTCCAGTGCGCTGACCCGGCCGGCCAGCTGGCGCAGGATCGCCGAATTGCGGCGGGCCCAGTCCGCGACGGCCCGGTCGCCCGCGCGGCGGTCGCGTTCCGCGTCCACCCGGGCCTCGCCGGTCTTCTCCCCTGTGTGCGACGGCTGCAGCCTCAGGTAACGCCGTTCCGCGGCCTGGCGGCTCGCGACGCCCAGGGCCGGTGCGAGGGCCACCCAGCTGGCGCCCGCCGCCCGGGCCGCGGTGATCAGCTCCGGTTCCCAGCTCGCCAGCTGCTCCCGCAGCAGCCGGAGGCCGGACAACGCGGCCAGCACCTCGTTGCGGTCACCCACCCCGGCGCGGGCGGCCGCGACCACCTCCTCGATCCGGCGCAGGGCGCCGGTGGGATCGGTTCCGTCCATCACGTCATCCTTTCGACGACCCACATCTTGTCATCGTTTTGACGACATGCTAGAACAGAGCCGCGTGTTGACACCAGAGCTGTCAGATTCCAGGAGGTGGGTCCCGATGTTGATGCGCACCGACCCGTTCCGCGACCTCGACCGGTTCGCCCAGCAGGTCTTCGGCGCCGGCACCTGGTCGAAACCGGCCGCGATGCCGATGGACGCCTACCGCGCCGGCGACGAGTTCGTGGTGTGCTTCGACCTCCCCGGCGTCGATCCCGGCGCCGTCGAGCTGGACGTCGAACGCAATGTCCTCACCGTGAAGGCCGAACGACGGCCCCTGCCGAGCGGTGACGACGTCCGGATGCACGTCTCCGAACGACGGCTCGGCGTGTTCTCCCGCCAGCTGTTCCTCGGCGACACCCTGGACACCGAGCACATCACCGCGAACTACGACGCCGGGGTGCTGACCGTCCGCATCCCCATCGTCGAGAAGGCGAAGCCGCGGCGCATCGAGATCGCCGCCGCCGGCGACCGCACGCAGCTCGAAGCCTGATGTCCGATCGAGGCGGGGGCCCGGGTGCCCCCGCCTCCACCGCGCCGAGGAGGGCGTGCGGTGACCGGAATTCCGACGACCCCCAGCGTGACACCCTTGCTCGAGGAACTGCTCGCCCGGATCGCGGCCGACGTGCCGGGCGCCCTCGGTGCGGCGGTTTCCGTGCACCACCGCGGCGGCCCCCTGCACCTGGCGGCCGCGCACGGCCTTTCCGCGGCGCTCGTCCCCGCCCAGCTGAGCGGGCTCGGCGGTCCCGTCCCGGCCGCCGGCCGGACCGGCGAGCCGGTGGTGAGCGCGGACGTCTACGTCGACGGCCGCTGGCCGTCCCTGACGCTGAACGGACTGGTGGAACACCACCCCGCCCTCGCGGCAGAGTGGGCGCGGGTACGCGGGATCGCGGCCCTGCCCTCGGCCTGGGACGCCGACGGGACGCTGGTGCTGTCGGTCGTCCTGGATCGCCCCGCCACCGACGAAACCGTGAACGTGCTCCGGCGTCACGAGCGGCTCGCCGCGATGGCGCTGGTCGTCGCCGAAGCGACCCAGCCGGACCGGACCGGCCAGACGCTGGACCTCCTCCAGTCGCGAGCCGCGCTGGAGGAAGCCAAGGGCATCGTCATCGCACTCCGCCGCTGCGACCCCGACGAAGCCTGGGACACGCTGCGGCGAGCGAGCCAGGAGTTCAACGTCAAGGTGCGCGAACTCGCCGTCGCACTGGTGGAACTGCTCGGCGGCGCCCCGGCTCCCCAGCCCGCCGGCGAGCGCACGATCCACCCCGGCCCGGCCGCGCGACGCGCCGCGCGGCAGGTGCTGAGCGCCCTCGAAAGCCGCTGATTCAGGGCCGTTCGACGCGGAAGACCGCGATGCGCTCCGCGGCCGCCGCGACCGCGTCCGGCGTCGGCGCGGCCGCCAGGCCGGTCGTCACGAACCGCTTCCCCACGCTCGGCGGGCTCGTTTCGACGAGCCGGCGCAGGACCGGCCGCCGTTCTTCGACCGGCAGTTCGGCCAGCCGCGCGGCCGACGAGCGGCGGCCGCGGGTGAGCGTCACCTCGCCCGCGGCCCGCACGTTCGCCACCCAAGCCGCCTTCGGATACGCCTGGACGATGTAGTGCTGCCCGTCGATGGGGTTGACGGCGATGGGGAACGTGCGCGGGACGCCGGTGCGGCGCCCCGGCACGGTGAGCAGCTGCATCGGGCCGAAGGCGACGCCGAGCCGCTGCAGCCCGACCACGATCTTGTTGCCGGTGTTGACCATCCGGCGGTAGCTCTGCGCTGTTGTCATGCCCCGACGGTACACCAACTCATACGAAACTCGTATGATCCGAACCTCGTATTTACTTTCGCTCGGGACCGGGCTCCGATTCCGGCGGCAGCGGATCCGGCACGGGCACACTGCCGGGTTCGGGAAGCGGCCGGTCCGGCGGCGGATCCGTCTCCGGGACGACGGGTTCGGGCGGTATCGGCGGTGCGGTCATCGGTTTCCCTCCGCCACGCGCCGCCCGCGGTCCGGGCGGCGATCACCTCACGAGTTACCCGCTGCGGTTGACTCTGACACCGTGTCAGGCGCTATCCCGGACCCCATGACACCTTTCCGCACCGCGACCGAGGTGGCCGCCGGGATTCGCCGCGGCGAGCTCTCGGCGCGTGACCTGACCGAACAGCTCTTCGCCCGCATCGACGCCTCCACCGTCAACGCCGTGATCGCGACCTGCCGCGCCTCCGCGCTCGAAGCCGCGGAGGAAGCCGATCGGGCGGTGGCGCGCGGTGACGACGTCGGGCCGCTGCACGGTGTCCCGATGACGATCAAGGACGCCTTCGCCGTGCAGGGCCTGCCCACGACCTGGGGCGAGCCGGCGTTCGAAGACTGCGTCGCGGACGAGGACGCGGCGGTCGTCGAACGGCTGCGGGCCGCGGGCGCGATCGTCGTCGGCAAGTCGAACGTCCACCACCTGCTCGCGGACTTCGGCCGGACCGAGAACCCCCTCCACGGGCGGACGCTCAACCCGAGAGGCCCCGACCGGACGCCTGGCGGCTCGAGCGGCGGTGCCGCGGCCGCGCTCGCCGACGGCCTGACCTACCTCGAATACGGCTCCGACCTGGCCGGGTCGATCCGGATCCCGGCCGCCTACTGCGGTGTCCACGGCCTCAAGCCCACCCCGGGCACCGTGCCGCTGCGCGGCTTCCAGCCGCCGGGACCGCCCACGACGCTCGCCCGGGAATTCCCCTCGGCGGTCGGCCCCCTGGCCCGGTCGGCGACCGATCTGCGGCTGGCGCTGCGCGTCACGGGCGGTCCCTTGCCACCCGCCCGGCGGTCCCGGCTCGACGACTTCCGCGTCGGCGTCGTGCTCGACGATCCGGCCTGCCCGGTGACCGGCGAGGTCGGCGCGGCGCTGTCGGACGCCGTCGACGCGCTGGCCCGCGCCGGGGTGCGGATCCGCGAGGGCTGGCCGGCGGACGTCGACCCGAGTGCCCAAGCCGAGGCGTTCGGTTTCCAGGTGGAGCTGTTCTTCGCGAGCCAGGAAGGCCGTGAGCCGGCCGGGACCGCCGAGCAGGAGCAGCGGCGGTTCGCGGCCGGGGCGGCCTGGGCCCGGTACTTCGCCGACGTCGACGTCTTCCTCTGCCCGACGGTGTTCACCACCGCCCCCGCCCACGACGACCGGCACCGCTACGACGACCAGGTGTTCTGGATCGCCCAGGCGTCGCTGCCCGGGCTGCCGGCGGTCACCGCCCCGGTGGGGCCGGCCGGGCTGCAGGTCGTCGGGCCCGCGCACGAGGACGGCACCGCGATCACGTTCGCGGAACTCGCCGAGGACGTCGTCGGTGGGTTCGTCCCGCCTGGGGCAGGATCGGGCCGTGTTCTCGATCGGTGATTTCGCCCGCCACGGCCGGGTGTCGGTCCGGATGCTGCGCCACTACGACGCACTCGGGCTGCTGCGCCCGGCCCGCGTCGACCCGGCGACCGGCTACCGCAGCTACACGGCGGCCCAGCTGGCGCGGCTCAACCGGATCGTCGCGCTGAAGGACCTCGGCTTCACCCTGGAGCAGGTGGCCACGCTGCTGGCGGACGAGGTCACGGTCGAGCAGGTCCGCGGCATGCTGACGCTGCGGCGTGCGGAACTGGAGGCCGCGCTGGCCGAAGGAGCGGCGCGGCTGGCGCGGGTCGAGGCCCGGCTGCGGACGATCGAGGCGGAAGGCCGCCTGCTCGCCGACGACGTCGTCGTCAAGGAGCTGCCGGGGATGCGGGTGGTGGAGCTGACCGCGATCGCGGCGGGCTTCGCCCCGGAGGCGATCGGGCCGGTGGTGCACCCGCTGTGCGCGGAGCTCGGCCGGCGGCTCCCGCAGGCGGACGTCACGCCGGCGGGCCGGCTGACCTGTTACTACGAGCAGCGCGCGGAGGACGAGGTCGTGGTGCACGCCGCGATCCCGGCGTCGGTCGGCGGCGGTGGCCTCGACGGCCTGACGGTGGCGGACCTGCCGGCCACCCGCGCGGCCACGCTCGTCCACCGCGGCCCGATCGACGACGTCCTGCCCGCGTGGCAGGCGGTGGTGCGGTGGATCGACGACCACGGCCGCCGGTCGGCCGGGCCGCAGCGGGAGGTCTATCTGGACTGCCCGGAGGACCCGGCGGGCTGGGTGACGGAGCTGCAGGAGCCGATCAGCTGAGCGCGGCGAGCCGGTCCGCGAGCCTGCCGCTGCCCGCCCGCACGGCCAGGTCCCGGATCTCGCCGAACCCGAGGTCACCGAGGCTGAACTGGCAGACGATCCGCGTCACCCGGCTCTTCACCTGCTCCGCGTCCCCGCGGACGGCCCGGCCGAGGTAGGCGTCGAGCCGCTCCAGGAAGGCGCGTTCGCGGGCGCCTCGGTCCGCGCACCACAGGTGCACCAGGTCGGTGCCCAGGACGGCGAACGAACCCATCTTGGCCAGGGGCACGGGCCCGTCCGGCTGGAAGCTCTTCGCGGGCAGGGTCACCCGCCACCCGCCCTGCGCCGTGCGGGTCGGGGGATGCTCGGCGATCCCCTTGCTGGTGAGCCAGGTCTTGATCCTGGCCTCCGTCTGCTCGGCGCTCACCGCACGGGCGTCCGACTCGAGGACCCCGAGGATTTCGGGGGTCGATTCGCAGAGCGCGCCGAGCTCCGGGTCGGCGACGTCGCTCGCCTGGGTGTAGACCAGCTGCCGGATCCGGCCGGCCGAGCCGGTCGCGCGCACCACGAACATCGGCAGGTACACGCACTCTTCGCCGAGGCTCTCCGGGTGCTCGATCCGGGTCGGCAGGTTGTAGTGGTCGCGATCCGCACGCCCGGCCAGCTCGGCGAGGGCCTCCCGGCGGAAACCGTGGCTGGTGTGGAGCATCCGGTAGGTGCGGGCGCCCTCCTCGGCCGTGGCCGCCGGGATTTCGCCGACGGTCAGGAAGGTGACCAACCCGGCGTCGTAGTACGCGCGGCTCAGCGGGACGGAGCGGAACCCGTCGAAGTACAGCTTCCGGCGGTCCTCGCGCCGGGCGACGTAACACACCTGGTCCCGGTGGGACTGCCGCCCGAGGTCGGTCAGTTCCACGCGCCCGCCGACCCACCGGAGGTGGCCGATCCGGTCGAGGACCCGCAGCGCCCGGTCGACCAGCGCGTGGTCCAGCGCGAAGAACCCGGCCAGTTCGGCCACCGTGCCCAGGCCGACCTCCGCGATCCCGCGCTCGAGGTACCGGTCGATCAGCTCGTACGGCCGGCCGTCGGTGGTCGTCGCCCGCACTTCGACCTGCCAGACGGGCAGGAGGATCGCGAAGATCCGGGTCGGGGTCAGGCCCTGGCCGAAGGCCGCGTCTTCGAGAGCGCGTTCCGCCGGGTAGCGCAACAGCCGGCCGGTCACGACGCGTCCCGCAGGTCGTCCAGCAGGCGCGCGATGTCCTGGTACGACCGGACGTCCCCGGCCGCGGCCGCGTGCTCGCCCAGCGAGCGGGCCAGCTCGCGGAAGTCGCCGTCACGGGCCAGCCGGAGCATGGCGAGGTCGCCGATCAGCACCAGCTGCTGCTTGGCGCGGGTGAAGGCGACGTTCGCCCGGCGCAGCTCGCGCAGGAACCCCACGTTCTTCGACCGGTTGCTGCGGGTGAACCCGTACAGGATCACGTCCCGTTCGCCGCCCTGGAACGAGTCCACGGTTCCCACGTTGGTGTCGATCGTGTCCTGCTCCGGGATCTGCGCGCGGAGCAGCTCCTTGACGAGTTTCACTTGCGCCGCATAGGGAACGATCAGTGCCCACTCCTCGTGCCGCCGGTGGTAGAAGGCCGCGAGCTCGCTGAGCAGGCGGGCCTCCGCGAGGTTGACCGTGCCGCCCGGCAGCCGCGGATCCCAGTCGCGGGCCGGGGTTTCGGCGCGCTGGGCCGCCGAAAGGCCCGAGGTGTCCGCGAACGCCAGCGGACTGGCGAACAGCGGATCTTCGTGGTCGCGCTCCACCATCGTCTTGAGCGTGTTGCGGTAGAACGTCTCCGAGATGAAGTCCGCGATGACCTTCGGCATCCGGCGCTGCTGACGTAGCTGGACGACGTGGCTCTCCGGCAGGTGCCCGACGAGAACCTCCAGGGCGCTCTTCGTGACTAGGTCGCGGAAAGCGGGGTCACCACTGCGGTCCGCCCAGGCTTCGACCTCGTCGTCGACGAACGGCGGCAGCTGACGATCGTCGCCCACCAGCACCGTCCGCTCGGCCCGCACGAGCGGCACCAGCAGGTTGTTGACGCTGATCTGACCGGCTTCGTCGACGATGGCGAGGTCGAACTCCACCTCGGCGATCTCCGGACGCGACGCCGCACCGATGCACGTCGCACCGATGACGTCGGCGTAGCGGATCAGCTCCGGGTAGAGCTGCTCGACCGCACCGGAGGCCTCCTCGTGCCATTCGTCGAGCAGCTTCGCCCGCGCTTCCAGCAACGCCAGCCGCGGACCGAGCCACTGGTGGAACCGGGCGAGCCCGGCCATGGCCGCTTCGGCGTCGCCGTCGTCGTGGAGCACCGGCAAGGCGTCCGCCGGCCCCACGGCGACCCGGACGGCGTGCGCGGCCGCCATCGCCCCGGCTCGGCGTTCGTCGGTCCGGCGACCGGCTTCTTGGAGGGCCTGCCGGGCGAGCTGCACCTCGGGGACGTCCCGGGTGGCCAGGTCGAGCGCGTGCCCGGCCGCGTCCACCGCACCGCGGAGCCGGTCGGCGGCCTGCCGGAGCCCGGCGAGTTCGGTGCTCCCGGCGGCCAGCAGCCGCGCTCGCCGCTGAGCCAGGGCTTTCGCGAGAAAGCCGGGCCACGGCGGCCGGGCGCGTGCCTGCTGATCGCGCTGCGCGAGGCGGTTCACCTTGTCCTGCCGCTTGGCGGCTTTCGCCTGCTGGCGGGTGAGCGCGGCGACCGCGGCCGCGAACTGCTCCTGGGCCGGTCCGCCGAAGTGGCGCCGCACCTCGGCCAGGTGGTTCGCGGCGGCTCGGAGCGCCCCGAGCGCGTTACCGAGTTCCCCGATCCGGCGGCCGAGCTCCTGGGCCCAGCGTCCGGCGTTCGGCAAGCCCGCGTACTTCGGGCGGGCCGCCGCGGTGGTGGCCAGGACCTCGGCCCGCAGCTCGGCCGCCAGCCGCTCCAGCAGGAACGGGCGGCCGGACGCATCGACCTTGCCCTCGTTGCCGACCCGGACGACCACGACGTCCGCGGGCAGCTTGGCCAGGACGTTGTCCACCGCCCGGTTCGTGTGGGAGGCCACGAGCACGGGTCCTCGCTCGGGAGCCAGCGCGCACGCCTGGGCGATCTGGCTGATCGTCCGCGTCTTGCCCGTGCCCGGTGGCCCGAGGACCACCAGCAGATCGGGCACGCCGAGCGCGTTCCGGAACGCGGCGAGCTGGTCTTCGTCGAGTTCTTCGCCCGGCTGCGCCGGAACCGGCCGGTACGGCTGCACCCGGTGGTCGACGAGCACCGGGAGCAGGGACCGGTTGCGGGTCCGCCCGGTCCGCAGGAGGGCGACGGCCTCGCGCTGCTTGGCGTAGACGACGTCGCTGGAGCTGAGTTCCAGTTCTCCCTGCTGCGCCAGTCGTTCCCAGCTGATCGGCTGGTCGAAGCGGACCGTCACCCGGTCGCCTGCGGTCCGGGTCACCTGACCGCGCTGTTCCGGTTCGCCGCGCACCTGCACGAACCTGTCGCGGTCCGGAACCCGGCCGCCGACGACCCGTAAGACGTAGACCGGCGAACCGGTGTACCGCCGCTCCCCCACCGTTTCCACGGCCCGGTACGGGTAGGCCGGCGCCGAGCGGCTCCGGTTCGCGGCGAGCTGCTGGTCGGTGTCGATCACCTCGTCCAGCCGGTCCAGGAACCGCGTATGCGCGGGCACCTCCCGGACCGGCCGCTCCCGGTCCCGGTGCAGCGCGGCCCAGGCCTGTTCGATCCGCGGCCAGTGCGCGGACGACCCGGGCGGGATCTCGCGGCGTTCGAAGACGGTGTGCCACGCCGTGCGCAGGAGCAGGCAGCCCCGAGCCAGCCGATCGTGGTCCCGCAGGCGGATCGGGGTGATCCCCGCGATCGTGTAGGCGTCGCCGTACTGGGTGACGAAGAGCCGCACCAGGTAGGTGTGGGTGTGCAGCAGCAGGCTCGGGTCGCCGCCCGGGCGCTGCGGCGGGCTCAGCGTGGCCGGCACGCCCTCGGACCGGGCGGCCAGATCCGCCGCGACCCGGCCGATCCCCGCGGGCAGGCCGGGGTGGTCCCGGCGCTGCCGCTCCAGCCGCCCGTCGAGCGACTTCGCCGGGACGAGCACGACCCAGCGGGGAAGATCGACAATCTCCAGCAACCGGAACTCCTCATCGGCGGTGATCGAGCGCGGCCGCCAGGAACCGCATCGCGGGGCGGCTCGCCGGGTCGGTGGCCAGGGCGGCGTCGATGGCGACGGCCGCGCGTTCGGGCAGCGCGGTGGCGAACTGACGGACGGGCACGGGAACGGCCGGGTCCGGCGCGAACCCGGTGACGACGTGGTAGGCGACGGCCGCGAGCTGGCGGACGTCGGTCCACGGCCCCACCCGGCCGGCGCTGCGGACCCGCTGTTCGGGAGCTTGGTAGGGCGGTGTTCCCTCGCCGGGCCGGAAGTCCGTCCCGGCGAGGCCGAGGTCCCGCAGCACGACTCGCCCGTCGTCGAACCGGACGAGCCCCGCCGGGGTGAGCAGCCGGTGGGTGGCGCCCCGGGCGTGCAGGAGCGTCAACGTGCGGCCGAGGCCGGCCAGACCGGACAGCGTCCGGCGGCTGCGCCAGGCGTCGATCACCTCGGCGGGCTGTGGGACGAAGTCGGCCAAGGTGGCGGACTTCGAGCCGGGCCACGCGGTCACGAGCGTCACCACGCCGTTCTCCCGGACCAGCTCCCGGACCGCCGGGAAACCGTTGCCGCGCAGGGCGGTCAGGAGGTCGCGTTCGCGGGTCAGCGCCGCCGACGCCGCCAGCGCGGCCGGGGTCTCCCGCCGGACGTCGACCTGCCGCAGCCAGACGTCCTCGTGCGGCGGCCCCAGCCGCAGCGCCCGCGCCTGGCGGAGGGCCGCGTCTTCGAGCGGGTCACCGTGGACGAGGTACCGCATCCCGCCGATCTCGACCTCCGCCTCCGCGGTCAGGAGCTCGGCCGGCCGGCTCGGCGCGGGCCGGACGCCCACGACGACCGGGTCGACGCCGTGTTCCGGTACGACGAAGGGAACGAGCGGCGGCATTTCGTAGAGCGGCGTGCCCGCCAGTGCCGCCAGCAGATTCCGGACGCCGGGAAGCGTCAGTTCCTCGACCGCGTAATGCGTCGTCGAATGGGCGCACAGGCACTCCGGGATTTCGCCGGCGTCGTGCCCGGGCAGCACGACCGGCAGAATCCGGCGCGTCTCCCCGGGCAGATCACGGGCGAGGTTGTCGCGGAGCATCGCGGCTTCGAGCACTTTCGCGCTCCCGGCCGCCGACGGCACGCGGCCGTTCACGATGTGTTTGTACTGCGGGGAAGCGATGGCCAGCACGAACTCGGCCTCCCGGAGCCGGCCGATGGTCCACGCCGTCCAGTCCCGCCGCCGATCGGTGTACCAGACGTCCAGCTGCGCGTCGACGCCGGCTTTTTCGCGCAGGAAGGTCGCGAACTCCCGGACCGCGCGATCGTGTTCCGCCGAATCGTGGGCATAGGACACGTAGATCCGCGGCGAAGTGCCGGCTGTCCCCACTTCTGACCCTTCCCCCCGCAAGATCACGGCGGCTTGTACCCTCTCATGATCGCGAACGGGGCAGCACCGAACGCGGTAACTGTCCGATATTTGTCCTGTTTTCCCGCTGAGGACTTCCGATGGCGAACCGGTACGACAGCCACCAGCCCGGTGACCACCCCAAGGTCTTCGTCTCCTACACCCACGACAGCGAAGAACACCGGGAAGCCGTGCTGGCCTTCGCCGATTTCCTGGTGCGGAACGGAATCGACGTGGTGCTGGACCGCTGGGCCACGGACCGGCGGCGGGACTGGCAGGCCTGGATGACCCGGAACATCACCGAGTCGGACCACGTCCTGGTCATCGCGTCCGAGGGCTACCGGCGGATGGGCGACGGGATCGGGCCGAACCACCTGAACCTGGGCGGCCAGGCGGAAGCCGCGCTGCTGCGCGACCGGCTCCAGGGCGACCGCGCGACCTGGACGGCCAAGATCCTCCCGGTACTCCTGCCCGGCCACGGCAAACACGAGATCCCGGACTTCCTCCTGCCCAACGCGGCCGACTGGTACGAGGTGCCGGCCAACACCCCGGAGGCGGCGGAGTCCCTGCTGCGGGTGCTCACCCGCCAGCCGCGGGACCTCCCGCCCGCGCTCGGGCCTCGGCCGATCCTGCCGCCGCGGTCCGGTTCCGCACCGGCCCGGATCACCATCCCGGGTGGGCTTCCGGTCGTCTGGCGACCGGAGTTGCTGCCGGCGGGTTACCAGTCGCAGGGGCCGCTGGTCGAAGTGCACCTCGTCCCGGCTTCGCCGTTCGCGCGCTACGGCGTGCTCCAGCTCGAACGGATCGCCGACGAATTGGCGGCGTCGGGGCGCGCCAAGGGCCTCTTCTCGCAGGCGCAAGCCATCTCCGTCGGCTCGTCGGCCGACGCCGCGTGGGCGTTCTCGACGGACTGGAGCGCCGGGGAGTGCGGTCTTGCGGTGCTCCGCGGCGGCCAGCGCACGTGCTGGTTCCCACCGGCGAAGGCGAGCATCGGCTGGATCCTCGACCGGGCCGACCTGTCTGCGAAAGTCGCCGACCGGCTGGACCTGCTGCTGCAGATCGGCCTTCCCTTCCCGGAGACCTTCGCGACGGCGATCGCCCTGGATCCGGTGGGCCTGACCCGGCTGGGGCACCTTTCCGAAGCCGACGCGCGCAGCGCAGCGCTGCCCCTCGATCCGGCGGAGCGCATCAGGGTCGGCACCGAAGAGGCCTTCCTCGTCGAGGAACTCCGAAGCTCGGCCCAGAACGTCGCCGAGGAGCTGGCCGCCCGGCTCGTCGTCGCCTTCAAGCGCTGATCAGCTCGGCCGCGGGTGGTGGGCGTGGTCGCCCGAGGGGATGTCGCGGTCCACGTGGTCCGCGTGGTGCAGGGCCTGGGCCAGGAGGCCGCGGACGTGGTTGTCCGCCGCCGAGTAGTACACGAACGTTCCCTCCCGGCGGCCCTTCACCAGGCCCGCCAGCCGCAACTTGGCCAAGTGCTGGCTGACCGCCGTGGGGGCGGCGCCGGCCAGTTCGGCCAGGCAGGCCACCGAGGATTCGCCCTGCAGCAACGCCCACAGCACCTTGATCCGGGTCGGGTCGGCCAGCAGGCGGAATGACTCAGCGGCCAGGTGGACCTGCTCTTCGGTGGGCATGTCGAACTCCGGCAGCGACGCGTGCATGACCGCAACCTTACTACTTGCGTATCTGCGTGCTTGCGCAGATAGAGTGGGTTCATGCACGGACACTCGAAGTGGCGGCCGCACCGCCACGACAGCGCCGACCGCGTCGACCACGCCCTCGAGACCAGCCGGCGCGGGATGCGCGCGCTGGGGTGGTCGTTCGCCGCGCTGTCCGTCACCGCCGTCGCGCAGCTTGCGCTCGTGCTCGTCACCGGATCGGTGGCGCTGCTCGGCGACACCGTGCACAACTTCGCCGACGCGTTGACCGCCGTCCCGCTCGGCGTGGCGTTCCTGCTCGGCCGGCGCGCCGCGACCCGCCGCTACACCTACGGATTCGGACGCGCCGAAGACCTCGCCGGTGTGGTCGTCGTGCTCGTCGTCGCGGCTTCGGCCGCGGTCGCCGGGTACGAATCGGTGGCGCGGCTGCTCGATCCCCGGCCGGTCGCCCACCCCTGGGTGGTCGCCGCGGCCGGGGTGATCGGCTTCGCCGGCAACGAACTCGTGGCCCGGTACCGGATCAGGATCGGCCGGGAGATCGGCTCGGCCGCCCTGGTCGCCGACGGGCTGCACGCGCGCACCGACGGCTTCACGTCACTGGCCGTCGTCGCCGGGGCGGCCGGCGTCGGCTTCGGCTTCCCCGCCGCGGATCCGATCGTCGGGCTCGTCATCACCGTCGCGATCCTGTTCGTCCTGCGCGACGGCGGCTCCTGGACGCCGTCGACCCCGCGTCGGTCGAGCTGGCCGAACGGACGGCCCGGGACGTCGAGGGCGTGCTCGACGCCCGGGAGCTCCGGATGCGCTGGATCGGGCACCACCTCCGGGCCGAGCTCGCCGTGACGGTGGCGGCGGACCTGACCGTCGAGGCCGCCCACCGGCTCGCGCACGAGGTGGAACACCGGCTGCTGCACACGATCCCGCGCCTGACCGCGGTCGTGGTCCACACCGAACCGGCCACCGGCGCCGACCGGGCACACGAAACCGTCGCCCACCACCGCTAGCACCCGACGGGCTGCTCCGCCGGCTCCGGCTTCGGGCTCAGCACCCCGGCGAACACCGCCGCCAGCACGCACAGGACCACCGGCACCGCGAACGTCACGTTCAGCGGCATCCACCGGGTCAGCCCGCCGATGAGCGCCGGGCCGGCCAGCAGGCCGACGTACCCGAGGCCGACCACGCGGGCCATCAGCGCGCCCGACGCCCGCGTGTCCAGGTTGCCCGCCGCGGTGAACAGCTGCGGGACACCGCCCGAGAGGCCCAGGCCGAACAGCGCCCAGCCCACCAGGGACACCGGCACCCACGGCGCCGCCGCGGCGATCGTCAGGCCGACCGCCGCCAAGGTGGCTCCGTAACGGACGATCGCCGCCGGGCCGGCCCAGGCCGCGACGCGGTCGGTCAGGAACCGGCCGGTCGTCATCGCCACCGCGAACGCGCCGTACGCCAGGGCCGCCGTGGACGCCGAGGTGCCGAGCACCTTCTCCATGTGGAGCGCGGCCCAGTCGTTCGCGACGCCCTCCGACAGCATCAGCGCGAGCGCCAGCAGGCCGAGCAGCCAGACCGTGCGGCCCGGCGTCCGGCGCGTGACGACCGGCCCGGCCACCTCGGGAGAGGCGGCGGCGGGCGCGTCGGCCGGTTCCATCAGGAACCGCGCCGACAGCACGGAAAGCAGCACGCAGACCAGGCCGGTGCCGGTGAGCGTCACGCCGGTGGGCACGCCCGCGCCGAGCGTCGCCGCGCCGATGACCGCGGCGATCGCGCCGCCGATCGACCACATCGCGTGGAACGCCGCCATGATCGGGCGCGGGTAGGCGCGCTCGACGACGACCGCGTGGGAGTTCATCCCGACGTCGATCGCACCGTTGCCGAAGCCGAAGAAGGCCAGCGACAAGCCCAGTGCCCACCACGAGTTCGCGAACCCGGGCGCGCACACCGCGAGGCCCATCAGGATGCCGGCGGCCGGGACCAGCCGCCGGTGCCCGAGCCGGTCGACGAGCGGCCCGGCCACCTGCATGCCGGCGAACGCGGCGCCGCCGAGCACCAGCAGCAGCGCGCCCAGCGTACTGTGCGAAATGCCAGTCGCGCGCTCGACGTTCGGGATGTGCACCACCCACATGCCCATCGCGAACCCGTTGAGGCCGAAGAACATGAAGGTCGCGAACCGGGCGGCGCGCGGGCGGGGCGGGACGGTCATCGGCTCTCCAAGGGGACGGCGACGTGCACGAGTACGCCGCGCTCGGTCAGCGCGGCACGCTGGTCTTCGGGCGCGCCGGGGTCGGTGATCACCACGCCGGCGCGGTCGGCGGGACAAATGCAGGCGAGCGCGCGGCGGCCCCACTTGGCGCCGTCGGCGAGCACGATCGTCCGGGCCGCGACCTCGAGCGCGGTCCGCTTGACCTCGGCGTCGTCCAGGTCGAAGGCGGTGAGCCCGGAGTCGACGCCGAGCGCGCAGGGGCTCAGCACGGCGACGTCGAACCGCAGGGCCCGCAGCGACGCCAGCGTCAGCGGGCCGGCCAGGGCCTGCTCCCCCGGCCGCGCTTCGCCGCCGGGCAGCAGCAGCCGGACGCCGGGCACCTCGGCCAGCTCGCGGGCCGCGTGCAGGGACAGCGGCATCACGGTGATCGGACGCCCGCGCAGCAGCCGCGCGAGTTCGAAGGCCGTCGTGCCGCGGTCGAGGACGACGGTCTCGCCGTCGCGGATCAGCTCGGCCGCCGCGGTGGCGATGGCGCGCTTCGCCGCGAGCCCGGCCGTCGCGCGGGCCGCGAACGGCGGCTCCGGCCCCGGCGGCGACGCCGGGACCGCGCCGCCGTGCACCCGGCGCAGCACGCCCCGGGACGCCAGGTGGTCGAGGTCGCGGCGGACGGTCATCTCCGACGCCCCGGTCGCTTCCGCCAGCTCGGCGACGCCCACCTGAGCAGCGCCGCGCAGGCGCTCCACGATCACCTGCTGCCGCTCCGCGCTCTTCACGTCGCGATATTCGCAATCCGGGCAGGCTCGCACAACCGGTTTGTTCATCCGCTCACCCGGCATGTGCGAACCACCACTGGGGCATGATGGTCGGCGTGCACGCCGCCGAGACCACCGCGACCCCGTGACCGGGGGCTACCTGAAGGGCCGGATCCGCCGCGAAGACATCATCACGGCGGCGGCCGCGGCGTACGGCGAGCTCGGCTACCACGGCTCGTCGCTGCGGGAGATCGCCAAGCGCGTCGGGATCTCGCACGCCGGCCTCCTCTACTACTTCCCCACCAAGGAGGCCCTGCTCGCCGCGGTGCTCGAACGCCGGGACGCCGACGATTCCGAGCGCGAGCAGCTCACCGTGCCGCCCGGGCTCGAGGTCCTGCGCCACTTCGTCGCGCTCGCCGAGCACAACGTCCGCCACCCCGGGATCGTCGACCTCTACTCGCGGCTCGCCGCCGAAGCGGTCGCCCCGGACCACCCGGCGCACGAGTACTTCGTGCGCCACTACCGGGCCGCCCGCGACGGCGTCCACGAGTCGTTCGAGGCCCTCGCCGCCCGCGGTGAGCTGCGGGACGGCGTCGAGCCCGGACTGGCGGCACTGACCTTCATCGCCCTGATGGACGGCCTGCAGGTGCAGTGGCTGACCGTGCCCGGCGACGTCGACCTGGTCGGCTCGCTGCGCTTCTACCTGCAGAATCTGCTCACCGTCCCGCTCTAGAGGGTCTTCGCGTACGGGTCCCACCCCGCCGGCAGCAGCGGCGGGACCTCGATGGTGCTCTCGACCTCCACGCTCTGCCCGCGCGTCATGGATTCGTCGATGGCCAGCATCGCGTCGAGCACGTGGTAGGCCAGCTCGCCGGACGCGCGTTCCGGCACGCCCGCCCGGATGGCCCGGGCCAGTTCCAGCGCGCCGGTGCCGCGCGAAGCCGCGTGTCCGTGCGGCGCCAGCTCTTCCGGCTCGTCCCGGTCGAGCAGGTGCAGCCGGGTGGGCTCGTCGAACCGGTTGGGGTCCGGCAGCACGGCCGTGCCCAACGTGCCGGTCAGCTCGGCCAACGCGGGCCGCTTGAGCGCCGAGTCGAAGCTCAGGACCAGCTGCGCGGAGGCGCTCTCGAACTCGACGAGCGCGGTGACCGTCGTCGGCACCAGCACCGGGAACTCGGTACCGGCCCGCGGCCCGGATCCGACGACCCGGGTGTCCCGCGCCCGCCCGCCGGCCCCGGTGACGCGCCGGATCGGGCCGAGCAGGTGCACCAGCATCGTGAGGTAGTACGGGCCCATGTCGAGCAGCGGGCCGCCGCCGGGCTGGAAGTAGAACTCCGGCGCCGGGTGCCACAGCTCCGGCCCCGGCACCTGGAACAGCGCGAGTGCGGTGAGGGGACGGCCGATCCGGCCCGCGTCGACGGCGTGGCGCGCGGTCTGCAGCGCGGCGCCGAGCACGGTGTCGGGCGCGCTCGCCACGCGCAGGTTCTTCTCCCGCGCGCGATCGAGGAGCTTGCGGCCGGTCTGGCGGTCCAGCGCCAGGGGTTTCTCCGTCCACACGTGCTTGCCCGCTTCGAGCGCGGCGAGCCCGACCTCGACGTGCGCGGCCGGGACGGTCAGGTTGACGACCAGCTCGACGTCCGGGTCGGCCAGCAGTTCCGCCACCGTGCCCGCGCGCGGCACGCCGTGTTCGGCCGCGCGCGCCGCCGCTCGGGCGGTGTCGAGGTCGGCGACCCGCACCACGCGGACGTCCGGGAAGGCGGTGAGGTTTTCGAGGTAGGTGCCGCTGATGACGCCGGTGCCGATGATCCCGACACCGACCGGCCCGCCGGTCACCGGTCCGCGCCGCTCAGGAAGGCGTGGCTGGCCGCGATGGCCTCGAAGAGGTCGCCGTCGAAGGCGTCGAACTCGACCACGCGCAGCGCGTCCGGCGCGGCGGCGAGCACGTCGGCGACCGGCACCCGGCCCTGGCCGGCCGGGACCTGGCCGGTGGCGTCGGTGGCGAGGCCGCCGTCCTTGACGTGGATGGCCCGCACCCGGTCGCCGAGGCGCCGCAGCAGGGCGGCCGCGTCCTCGCCTCCCGCGGTGGCCCAGTAGGTGTCGACCTCGAGGGCGACCGCCGGGTCGAGCTGCTCGGCGAACACCTCGAAGGCGCTGCGGCCGTCGATCCGGGATTCCAGTTCCCACCAGTGGTTGTGGTAGCCGACGGCCACGCCGTGCTCGGCCGCGAGCTTCGCGGCGGCGTTGAGCCCCTCCGCCGTGGCCGCGATGTCAGCGGGTTCCTGCCACCGCTCGGCCGGCACGAAGGGGTCGATCACCAGGCCGATGCCCAGCTCGGCCGCGGCGGCGAAGACGGCGTGCTGGTCGGCGCCGAGCAGTTGTGCGTGAGCGGTCGGGGCGGTCAGGCCGTTGGCGGGCAGCCCGGCGCGCAGGACCTCGGCGTTTTCGAGGACGCCGTACGGCTCCACCTGTGTGAAGCCGATCGCGGCGAGCCGCCGCAGGGTGTCGGCGGGATCGGCCGCGAACGCGTCTCGGACCGAATACAGCTGCACGGAAGGCTCGCTCATCACCGGCTCCTCCACTTCCTCGTGGCGGCCGTCCGCCACGGCTCCTCAATTTCTACCACCTGGTCAAAATTGCCACCAGGGGCTGTCAGCCGGACGGCCGCGTGCGGCGGCTCACGCCGGACGGGGTTTTGGCAAGCGGCCGATGGGGCAGTTACGCCAAGAGCAGGAAGCCAGGTCGATCCCGGGAGGTGCCGGCACGTGGACAGGGCAGGGGACGAAAGGGACACCGCGGCCGCCGTCGGGCGCCCGTCGGCGGCCCGTCGCGACCTGACGGACCTGTCCGAAGCCGCGCGCGACCTCGACCGGCGGATCGAGCAGCACCTCGAGCGGCTGCGCCGCGAACGCGCCCAGCGCGCCGCGGACATCCCCGGCCAGCGGCTCCGCCCGAGCGGCTGAGAGAGCCACCTCGGGTTCACCGCGCGGACGCGACCTACTACGCTGGGTGGCCCAACGCCGCACGCCGCGCCGCACACACGCCGCACATCACAGTCCTGCGAGGTCGCCATGTCCGACACGCCATCCGCGCTGTCCCCGAGCCAGACGCCGGTCGGCGTCGACCCGGCCCGGCCGAGCATCGCGCGGATCTACGACGGGTTCCTCGGCGGCAACAACTTCTACGAAGTCGACCGCGTGGTGATGGAGAAGATCCGTGCGGCGGTCCCGGAAGCGGTGGACATCGCCCGCGGCAACCGCGGGTTCCACAACCGCGCGCTGCGGATGCTGGCCGGCCAGACGAAGATCAGCCAGTTCGTCGACTGCGGCTCCGGGCTGCCGACGGCCGAGAACACCCACCAGATCGTCCAGCGCATCGACAAGGACAACACGGTCGTCTACGTCGACAACGACCCGGTGGTCCTCGCCCACGGCCGCGCGCTGCTCGTCGAGAACGACTTCACGCACATGGTCGAGGCGGACATCTTCCAGCCGCAGGAAGTGCTGGGCCACAAGGAAGTCCTGGCGCACGTCGACTTCTCCGAGCCGGTCGCCTGCTGCAGGTGGGCACGATGCACCACTACGAGGGCGACGGCGTCTTCGACATCATGCGCGAGTACATCGACGCGCTGGCACCCGGCTCGTACGTGGTGCTGTCGCACTTCTTCGACCCCGAAGTGCCGGAGCTGACCGAGATCGCCAAGCGGATCGAGCAGATCCTCGTGCAGGGCCCGCTCGGCGCCGGCCGCTTCCGCACCCGCGCGGAGATCGAAGCGATGCTGGCCGGCCTCGAGATCGTCCAGCCGAACGCGACGTCCGGGCCGGGCATGGCGGTCTGCGACGAGTGGTGGCCGGACGGCCCCCGGCTCACGCCGCTGAGCGACTCGGCCAAGTGCGTCGCCGGGATCGTCGGCTACAAGCGGTAGCGCCTCACCCCTCCTCGGCCGGCTCTTCGGCCGGGGCCGCCTCGCCGCGCACCCACTTCAGCTTGACCTCGAACTGGCCTTGCAGCCCGGTCCGCGCGATCACGGCCCCGGCCTGGGCGTCCAGCTTGACGCCGAACTTGAGCTCGACCTCGTCCGGGCCCAGGTCGCGGAACTGCGCCAGCGCGGCGGACGCGGCCGCGCGGACCTCGCTCAGCGCGTGCTCGAAGGTCGTGGTCGCCTTGCGGAGCACCCCCGACGGCACCGACGCCTGTTCCAGGCCTGGTTCCCCTTCGACCTCGACGACGACCGAACCGCCGTCGTCCAGCGGGAACCGCACGAACTCCTGCACCGGATCTCCTTCTCCGTAAGGGACTAGCACGGCAGGTCGAGCCACTGGTCCTGGCCGATGCCCTGGCGCACCTGCTCGAGCTTGTCGAGCAGGAAGGGCAACCGGTCGGGACGGGCCAGGTACTCCAGCACCGCCTGGTAGAACGCGCTGGTCATCGCCGAGGGCATCAGGTCCGACGCGTCGAAGCACAGGTCGCCGTCGCCGGCGAGGGTCGCCGCGATCCGCCGGCTCACCTCGCTGCGGTAGACGTCCGGCCCGGCCAGGTGCTGGTGCACCGAGAACGTCGTCCCGCCGGACGGCCAGATCCGCTGGCCCTCCGCCCCGGCCAGGTAGGCCATGAGCCGGCGCGCCGCCGGGGTGTCGCGGAACATCCCGGCGAGATCCGCCGAGACCTCGGACGGGCCGGCGCCGCCGGAACCCGGGAACGGGAAGAACCGGAAGTCCCGGTCGGGGACCGGCGGCCCGCTCGCGCGCCGGATCGCGGTGTACCCGCCGATCGCGAACGAGCCGAGGTGTTCCAGCGCGCACCCGGGCGGGTCGGCGAACATCGCGCGGCCGGCGTCGGCGAACGACGTCAGCAGCGCCGCCGTGCTGCCGCCGCGGACCGCGCCCGGCGCGAGGACCAGCGTGCCCCAGCTGCGCCAGGCGTCCACCATCGCCGCGTCGGTCCAGGGCAGCCGGCCCGCGGTCCAGCTGCGGTAGACGTCCGGTCCGGCGCGGTGCAGCAGGATGTCCTCCAGCCAGTCCGTGCCGGGGAACCCGGAGTTCGGCGGGGCGCCCATGCCGAGGCACCACGGCCGCTGCCCGGCCGCGGCCAGCCGCTGGGACGCGGTGACGAGTTCGTCCCATGTGGACGGTATCGGCCCGGGGAACGACTTCGGCGTGTACCAGACGATGCTCTTCAGGTCGGCCTTCACCACGACCGCGTACACGGCGTTCTCGCCGAGCTGCTGCAGTTTCCGCCACTGCGGGCTGTACGCCGCGGCCGCCTCCGCACCGAGGACGGCGTCCAGGGGCTTCACGTCCCCGGAGCGCACGTACCCGGCGAGTTCGGCCGGGTTGGACAGCACCGCCACGTCGGGCGGGGTGCCCTGCTGCAGGTCGCCGCGCAGGACCTGGTTCTGCGCGCGGGTGCCCTGGTAGTCCACCGGGATCCCGGTCGCCTGGGTGAACCCGTCGAGCACCTGCCGGAACGCCTTCTGCTCGTCGCCGGTCCACGGCCCCAGCACCGTCACCGGCTCCGGGCCGCTCCCGGCGGAACACCCGGACAGCAGCAGGACGACGGCCAGCACCAGAGCGGCGCAGCGCTTCACGACGCCCTCCTCGCGCGGAACCGGTATTCGTCGAGCCGGGGTTGCAGGCCGCCGGCCGCCAGGACCCCGATCCCGGCGGCCAGCACGGGAATCCCGTAGCCGAGCACCCCCGTCCAGCCCGGTTCGGTGAGCCCCGGCCCGAGCAGCGCGGCTTCGTCGACCTCGTCCGGCGGCGCGACCGCGGCGCCGGGCGGGGTGGTCGTCGTGGCGGCCAGCGCGGCCACGGTGTCGCCGCACGCGGCCGCCCCGCCCGGCCCGCACTGGGCGACCACCACCCGGACGAGCGCCGCCCGGGCCCCGGCGGCCGCCGCCGTGGTGCCGGCGGACTGCGCGTCCACGGTCCGTTCCAGCGCGGCCCCGCTGTCCCGCGCGTCCGACTGGACGCCCAGCAGCAGCGCGGTTCCCGCGCCCAGCACCACGCACGCCGCCGTGGCCGCCAGCAAGGCGGTGTTCACCGTGCGCCGGAACCGCCGGGCGAGGAACCGCTGGGCCCACCCGAGCGTGCCGAGCAGGACGACCAGCGGCAGCGCCCACAGCAGCGTGATCGCCGGGTCCAGCCATTCGGTGTCCAGCTGGTGGTCGAGCGCGGCCCGCTGGGCGGCTTCGAGCGTGTCGAGCCGCGCGAGGATGCCGTTCTCCGGTGCGGTCAGCAGATCGGACGCCGACAGCAGGTCGCTCGCGGCGAGCGGGCCACCGCCGTCCTGCCGGTAGTGGGCGTCGGCCTGGCCGATGACGCTGTTGTAGGCCGGCAGCAGTCCTTCGATCAGCCGGAGCGTCTGGCTGCCCTGGTCCCCGGCCGCGTTGTGCTCGGCGACCCGGGCGAGCTGCTGGCTGGCCAGGGCGATCCCGTCCTCGTACTGCTCGCTGGGCCCGGTGAGCTGCACCTGGTTGCGTTCGAAGGCCGACATCGCGGCGCGGTGCGCGGCCACGAGCGCCCCCTTGGCGAGCGACACTTCGAGCACCGCGGGCGCGGTCCGCTCCCGCACCTCGGCGAGGCTGGCCCGCACGCCGAGGAAGGTCGCCAGCGCCGTCCCCAGCACCAGGACGCTGCCGGCGACGAGCCCGAGCCGCAGCCACCACAGGGTCTGCCGGGTGGTGCTGATCGCGGTCACGAGGGCGCTCCCGCCTCGAACGGTTCGCCGCAGTGCCCGCACCGCTTCGCCGTCGGCCGCGCTTTATGTCCACAGTAGACGCATTCGCGCGGGGCACCGACGGCTTCGGGCGCGGCGGCGACGGGTTCCGCCGCGCCGGTGTAGGTGGAGATCGTCGATCCGAGCACCAGGGAAAAGCCGTCCCGTGGGCGCACGCCGTCCTTGATCGCGACCGTGCCGTCGTCGCGCACGTCGATCAACCGGCCCAGGCGCTTGAGGATCTCCGCGTTGCCCAGCTCGGTCGCCAGCCGGACCGCGGCGCCCCATTCGCGGGCCGCCTCCACCCGGTCGTCGCGCTCGAAGGCGTCCCAGCCCGCCCGGACCGCGCGGCCCAGCTCGGCCTGGCCGGTGACGCGGGCGACGTTGTCGTCCGGCACGCTGGACAGCGCGAGGTCGTCGGTCAGGTAGCCGACGACGGCCTGTTGTTCGCCGACCGCCCGGTCCGCGCCGGCGAAGAGGGTGACCGTGCCCAGCAACCGGTCTTCGTACCGCGTCAGCTCCCCCGTCTCGACGTCGAGGCAGACGTGGTACTCGCGCAGCTCGTCGCCCCACGCGCCCGTCGGCAGCTCGATCGCGTTCCCCTCTCGGGGATGGCACTGCGCGGTGAGTTCGACCTCGGTCGGGAACACCTGCTTGACGAACCGCAACCGGCTGTAGGGCATCGTGGTCAGCCGCAGCCGGACGTCCGGCACGGTCCGGCCCATCGCCCGCTCGACCAGGCGCCGGAAGTCCCCGGCGAGTTCGGCGTCCTCCAGGACGGCGTCCGCGCTGCCGCGCAGGACCGACGCGATGCGCTGCAGGTCCCGCGGTTCCCAGTCGTCGCCGATGCCCCGGGCGTCGCAGGCGAACTGACCCCGGCAGCGGTCGAGCGCGGCGTCGAGGGCCCCCGCGCGGTCGGACTCGTTCTTGCCGTCGGTGAGCAGCACCGCGTGCCGGATGGCGGCCGGGGTCTTCGCGAACAGGTCCCGGGCCAGGTCCAGCCACGTGCTCATCGCCGTACCGCCGCCGGCGATGAGTTCGGACGCCGCCGCCTTCGCCTCGTGGCGGGTCCGCTCGTCCGCCACCGCCAGTGGCGGCTCGGCCGGGTAGACGAGCCGGGCGCGTCCGGTGCATTCGACGACCCCGAACAGCACGCCGTCCCGCAGCGAGCCGACGGCCGCCCGGCAGGCGTGCCGCGCGGCCTCGATCTTCGTCGGCGGCCAGTCCATCGAGCTGGAACAGTCCACCAGCAGCAGTTCGGCGGTCACCGGCGGCCCGGCCGCGGGGACGCCGGCCTCGCCCACCCGCACGGTGAGCACGACGTCCATCCGGTCGTCGCTCGGCGCCAGGTACTTGTTCTGGCTCAGCTGGAGGGTGAACGACGGGTCGGGCATCGGGTCACCTTCTCGTCTTCGGCCGGACGGAGTTCGCGAGATCGACCAGGACGCCGTGTTCGTTCCGGTCGCGCGCCCGCTCGGCGAGCCGGCGCAGGGACTGCTCGAGCAGCGACCGCAGACCGCGTTCGGTGACGCGCTCGCCGAGGAGCGCGCCGCCGTTCCAGCCCTCGCCGCCGTCGCCATCACGGTCGCCGAGCCCGGCCAGTGCGGCCTCGCGGACCAGCGCCTCCAGCCGGTCCTGGGCCTCCCGGTCGAGGTAGAGCTCGGGCAGCCGCCGGGCCGCGTCGGCGAAGTCCTCCCGGCCCGGCGGCCCGGACGGCAGGCGCCCGGCCCGGATCCGCACGGCGGCGATCCGCGCGGCGTCGTAGTGGCGCGAGATCGGCGGCACGGCGTCGAGCAGGGCGACCGCGGTGTCGCGGCCGTGGGTGCGCAGGGCGCAGCGGGCCAGGCCGAAGGCGGCGCTGACCTGGCCGTGGTCGCGGTGCCACACCGAGCGGTAGCAGCGCTCGGCCTGCTCGGTGTCGCGGCGCAGCTCGGCGCAGAACCCCAGCGCCAGCTTCGGGGCGATCTCGCCGGGCCAGCTGCGGTGCACCCGGTCGAACGCGGCCGCCGCCTGCTCGGCGTCGTCGCGGGCCAGCGCGAGCAGGCCGTGGTGCCAGGCCGCCCGCCAGTCGCGGGCGGCCTCGGCGCCGAGCAGCTGTTCGGCTTGGGACAGCGCCGCGGCCGCGGCGTCGGAATCCCCCAGCGCGACCTGCGCGCGCGTCCGGGCGAACGCGATTTCGGCCGAGGGCTCACCGAACATCGCGAGCTTGCCCAGCCAGCGGTGCGGCCCCGGCGCGCCCGCGATGGCGATGAACTCGGCCGCGGCGTCTTCGGGGGCGACCCGCGGGATCGGCAGCCGGCCGGCCCCGTCCGCGGCGCTCGGCAGGCCGAGGTCCAGCGGGCCGTCACCGCCTTCGCCGCCGGCCCAGTGGTCGAGACCGGGCACCGCACCGAGGCCGTCGTCGAGCAGTTCCGCGGTGTCCTCGAACAGCGCCGACGGGACCGGCCGCGGCCGTTCGTCGCGCAGCGAAAGGATTTCCCGGCGCACGCCGTCGAGCTGTTCGGCCATTTCCGCCGCCGTGGTGAACCGCCGCTCGAACGGCGCGACGGCCCGTTCGAGCACCCGGTGCAGCGAGTCCAGGCCGCCGGCGACCCGGTCCGGGTCGACGTCTTCGCTCGCGGCTTCGAGCAGCACCTGCAGCGTCCGGCCCACGGTGTGCAGGTCCGAGCGGATGGTCAGGCCGTGCCGCGCGAGTTCGTGCGCCGGCGCCTGGAACCCTTCGGTGCCGACGCTCGGCCCGGCCGGGTCGTCGAGCGCGCGGGCCGCGCCGAGGTCGATGACCTTGACCCGCTTGTCGCCGTGGATCACGTTCTCCGGCTTCATGTCGCAGTAGAGCAGGCCTTCGCCGTGGAGGTAGTCCAGCGCGCCGAGGATCGCCCGGCCGTAGACGATCACGTGCTCCACCCGCGGCGGCGGCCCCTGCTTGAGCAGGTCCCGCAGCGACCGCCCGCCGACGTACTCCATCACCAGGTAGGTGTCCGATTCGCCGCCACCGGGCGGGGTGTGCTCGACGAAGTCGCTGATCCGCACGATGTTCGGGTGGTCGAGCCGGACCAGCACGTCGCGTTCGACCCGCGCCATCGCCTTCAGCACGGCGTTGCCGCTGTTGATCACGCCCTTGAGCGCGACGTGCTGGCCGGCCAGCGCGGAGTCGGCGGCCAGGTACACCCAGCCGAGCCCGCCCCGGGCGAAGCAGCCGAGGACGTCGTAGCGGTCGCCGACCCGCTCGCCGCGGTTCAGCTTGGGCAGGAAGGAAAAGCGCTCGCCGCAGTTTTCGCAGTACCCCTCGGCGAACGCGGGTTCGCCGGCGTACGCCCGGCCGACGGCTTCCCCGCAGTGCCCGCAGAACCGGTGCTGCTCGGGGTATTCCGGGTCGGCGAGGACGAGCTTCTCCGGGTCCGGCACCTCGATCGCGGGCAGCGACTGGAAGTCCGCCTCGCCACTCCACAGCTCGACACTGCGGCGGGTGCTTTCCGGGGCCGGCACCGACGTCGGCGGCGGCTCGGCCGGCACCCGGCGGCGGCCGCACACCTCGCAGAACCCGATCGGGCCGACCGGACGGCCGTGGCACCACGCGGTTTCGGTCGTCACGCGCCCTCCAGCCGGCGGCGGACCGCCCGTACGTACCGTTCGACCAGCCCGGCGGCGGCTTCCGGCTCGCCGGGCCGCAGGGTCAGCGCCGCCATGGCCGGCCGGTACAGCTCGGCCAGTTCCTCGTCCTCCATCAGGCCCGCGTCGGTCGCCTTGGCGTTGTAGCCGCGCAGCCGTCCGTGCAGTTCGTCGTGCCGGGCGGCCAGCGCGTCGAGCTCGGCGTACAACCGGACCAGCGCCCACCGGGCCGCTTCCGCGTCGCGTTCGGTCGCCGCCAGCGCCCGCCGCACCCGGCCCGGCTCGATCCGCTCGCCCGCCGAGCGCAGCGCCGCCAGCCGCAGCCGCAGATCCGCGGAGCTGCCGGGCACCGCCGTGCGCGCACCGATCCGGGCGGCTCGCTCCCGCGTGCGGTCCTCCTCGTGCTCCACCATCTCGACCAGCAGCGCCAGCCGATCCAGGCGCCGCGCGTTGCGCTCGTTCTCCCAGCGCCGGGCCAGGCGCACGCCGGGTGAGTCGGGGCCGCTGAACTGGACCAGCACGGTGGCGCCCTTGTCGACCAGCGGCCGCACCACGTCGGTGAGCACCTCCTCCGGCGCCCGCGCGTCTTCGACGCCGGTCACCGCCACCGCGACGTCCTCGGGGTTGGTCTCCAGCACGGTGAGCACCTCGCCGGTGCTGATCCCGGCGCTGACGTGCTCGGCCACCTCACCGGTGGTCTTGCCGGTCGCGTCCACGATCGCGGCGAGCCGCTCGCCGGAGATCCGGGAGCCCCGGCGCTCGCGCCGCACCTGCGCCAGGAAACCGTCCCGGACGGCGGAGTCGCGATCCCCGATGACGACGATCAGCGGACCGGCCGACGGCCTCGGCGGCTCGCCCACCCACCGGGCGACGTCGGGCACGTGCCGGACGATCACCTCGACCGGGATCAGGTAGGCGAGCCCCGCGCGTTCGTCGGTGTATTCGGTGACCACCATGCCGAGCACCGCACCGGTGGCCTTGTCGATCACGCCGGCGCCGCTGAACCCGCGCCGCACGCGCTCGCCGGGCAGCGGCGAGTTGAGCTGGATCCACTCCCCGGCGGCGCCGGCCGGGCCGGCCAGCTGGGCGTTGTTCACCCAGACGCCGTAGCGGTGCGGCGCCGGAAAGCCGTAGGTGTGGACCACCCGGTCA
This sequence comes from Amycolatopsis sp. 505, assembly GCF_031625235.1. Lineage (NCBI taxonomy): Bacteria > Bacillati > Actinomycetota > Actinomycetes > Pseudonocardiales > Pseudonocardiaceae > Amycolatopsis > Amycolatopsis sp. 505. The sequence goes on along the minus strand of NZ_JACKQP010000005.1, from coordinate 181,454 downwards.
CGGACCGCGCCGAGCCGGACCAAGGGGGCGCCCGGCACGTGCGGGAACGCTTCGGCGAGGTCCAGCAGCGCGATGTCGCCGCGGCCGTCCTCCGACGGCGGGACCCAGCAGCCGGGGCGCACCTCGGCGAGCGTCTCCGGCATGCCGTCCAGCCCGACGAACCGCACCAGCACGTGCGCCCCCGAAAGCGCTTCCTCCCCCGCGGCCTGCACGACGTGCGCGCAGGTGAGCACCGTGGATTCGCCCAGCAGCATGCCGGCGCCCAGTGCCCGGCCCGACGAGTTCACCAAGCACACTCGCCACGGTTCCGGATCCCCCGCGCGCCCCTCGGCAGAACCGTTGTGCTCCCTCACCGGGTGCGACCTTACGACCCCGCACCGACAGTCCGGGGCGGGTTCGCCCGCTTACCCCCGCAGATCACCCGATCGGCCGCTGAACCCCGGGCGGCCGTGGAAAACTCACGAACCCGGGCCGGCGGCCGGTGCGTGATCTCAGGCGATCGTGCGCAGCCGGCGGAGGGCGAAGAACACCAGCGCGGCCGCCAGGAGCACGAAGATCCCGGTCTCGATGCCCTGGAAGAGCCAGAACCGGTCCCCCGGCTGGTACTGCAGCCAGTTGGCCGCCCCGGGGCCCGCCGAGTCGTCACCGCAGCCGCCGGGCGGGCACGGGCCGAGCTGCGCGTTCGGCAGGACGAGGTCCCCGGCCGCGTTGCGGACCCCGACGTCCATCACCCAGTTGCCGGACGCCGGGTTCGGCGTCTGCCCGCCGGTCGGCGAGAAGGTGAGGCTCTGCGCGGGCAGGTACCGCGGCCGCGCGAGGACCTCGATCGCGACGCGGACCGCCGCGAACCCGACCAGGGCGATCCCCATGGCGGGCAGGACCTTCCGCCACCGCGTCCCGGCGAAGACGCCCAGCGCCAGCGCGAACAGCGTGTACGCGATCGGGACGATCCCCTGCACGTCGAACGAAAGGTAGTTCAGCCGGCCGGTGCTCGCGCTCACCAGCGGCCGGAACCACCACGACACGCCCAGCGCGTACCCGACGGACAGCACGGTGGTCATCGCCCCGACCAGGCCGAACTTGGCCAGCGCCCACTGCAGGCGGGTCACCCCCTGCGTCCACACCAGACGGTGGGTGCCCTGCTCGACCTCGCGGGCCACCAGCGGCGCGCCGAAGAACACACCGACGAGCACCGGCAGCACCACGAACAGGACGGCGATGAACACCACGCCGCCGAACTCCTGCTGGAACTGGTGGCCGAGGCTTTCGCACCGCGAAACGGCTTCGGTCTGCGTGATCAGCGACGCGTTGCCGAGCGCGGCCCGGCAGGCACCCAGGCCGAGGCTGTCGTACTTCGCGTGCATCGCCAGGCCCGTGGGCACCATCAGCGCGCCGAGCGCGGCCAGCGCGGCGAGGGTGAACAGCGCCTGCTTGCGGTGTTGCCGCCAAACCAGCCAGATCACGCCGGCACCTCCCACGCGGACGCCGGAACGCGGGTCTCCGCCTCGGCGAGGTGCGCGAGCACCACGTCTTCCAGGGTCACTTCGTGCTCCGTCCACAGTGGATCGATCGGGCCGTCGCCCCGGCGGACCAGCATGGTCGACTGGCGTTCGGTGTGGCTCGCCCGGACCACCTCCGCGACCCCGGCGATGGATTCGCTCCCGGCCCGCGGGCCGGTGAGCGTGCAGTGGCCGGCGAGCAGCTCGTCGACCGGACCCGCCAGCCGGACGCGGGACCGCTGCAGGACGATCAGGTGGTCGCAGCTGCGTTCGAGGTCGGCGAGCAGATGCGAGGACAGCAGCACGGTGGTCTCGCTCTCGGCCACCGCACCCATCAGCGTCTGCATGAATTCGCGGCGGGCCAGGGGGTCGAGGCTGGCGATGGGCTCGTCGAGCAGCAGCAGCCGGGGGCGTTTGGCCAGCGCCAGGGCCAGGGCGACCTGGGCGCGCTGGCCACCGGAGAGCTTCCCCACCGCCTGGTGCGGCGGGATGCCGAGCATGGCCAGCCGGTCGCGGGCCAGCGCGGCGTCCCAGCGGCGGCGGTTGAGCTTGCCGCCCATGGTGACCAGCTCCGCCGCGGTGAAGTCGCGGTAGAGCGGGGTGTCCTGCGCGACGAACCCGATGTCCGTCAGAGCGGCGTGCGGTGCCCGCCCGAAGACGCGCACCTCGCCCTCGTCGGGTTTCAGCAGGCCGACGACCAGGTGCAGCAGCGTCGTCTTGCCCGCGCCGTTCGGGCCGACCAGCGCGGCGATCCGCCCGGCAGGCACCTCCAGCGCGCAATCGCGCAACGCCCAGGTGCGGCCGTAGCGCTTGCCCAGCGCCGCGGCTTCCACCGCCAGTTCCATTCCGGACTCCCTACGACAGGTCGTGCGGCACCCGGGTGCCGCGGATCGTGGTCTCGATGAGGGCGGCGATGTCGTCCGGCGACATCCCGGCGGCTTCGGCGCGTTCCAGCCAGGCCACCAGCTCGTCACGCAGCTGCCCCTGGCTGCCCAGCGACGGCCCGGCCAGGCTGCCGGTGACGAACGTGCCGACCCCCGGGCGGCCTTCGGCCAGCCCTTCCAGCACCAGCTCGCGATAGGCCTTGAGCACGGTGTTCGGGTTGATCGCCAGCGCCTCGGCCACGTCCCGCACCTTCGGCAGCTGGTCGCCGGGCCGCAGCAGGCCGACGCGCAGCGCCTGCTTCGCCTGGACGACGAGCTGCATGTACGTGGCGACCCGGGAACGGCCGTCGAGCACGAACTCGATCACCCTGCCCACCCTTCTATTGTCTTACGACATTAAGACAACACCTCCCGGCGCACGGCTGTCAAGGCATAAGGTCTCGATCGGACGCGCACACCGGCACCGGGAGGCAGGCATGTCGTTGTTGGACGAGCTCGGCAAGGCGATCGCGGGCGGAGCGGTCGAGATCGTCGACCTGACCGCTCCCCTGAGCTCGAGCACGCCGATCCTGCGGTTGCCCGAGCCGTTCGCCAACACGATCCCGTTCCGCCTGGAAGAGATCAGCCGCTACGACGAGCGCGGGCCGCGGTGGTACTGGAACGACATCCACACCGGCGAGCACACCGGCACCCACCTGGACGTCCCGGTGCACTGGGTGTCCGGAAAGGACGGTCACGACGTCTCGCGGGTGCCGCTGAAGACGCTGGTGGCGCCCGCGGTCGTGCTCGACTTCTCGGCCCGGGCGGCCGAGAACCCGGACTTCCTGCTGTCGATCGACGACGTCCGCGCGTGGACGGCGGAGCACGGGCCCCTGCCGGACGGCGGCTGGCTTCTCTACCGCACCGGCTGGGACACCCGCAGCGGCGACCAGGAGGAGTTCCTCAACGCCGACGAGACCGGCTCGCACACCCCCGGCGTCTCGCCCGAGTGCGCGCGGTGGCTCGCCGAGGAAACGCCGATCACCGGCCTCGGCGTGGAGACGGTCGGCACCGACGCGGGTCAGGCGCCCGGTCTCGAGCCGATGTTCCCCTGCCACGAACTGCTGCTGGGCGCGGGCAAGCACGGTCTGACCCAGCTGCAGAACCTCGCGACACTGCCGCCGACCGGTGTGCTGCTGCTGGTCTCCCCGCTGCCGATCGTCGGCGGCTCGGGCAGCCCGGCCCGCGTGCTGGCCCTGGTGGAGCGGTGAACATCGCCGAACTGGTCGGCCGGACCCTGGCCGGCCTCGGCGTCGGCACGGCGTTCGGGGTGGTGGGCAGCGGCAACTTCGAGGTGACGAACGCGCTGCGGGCGGGCGGCGTCCGGTTCGTCGCCGCCCGCCACGAGGGCGGCGCGGCGAGCATGGCCGACGCGTACGCCCGGATGAGCGGCGAGGTGTCGGTGCTGTCGCTACACCAGGGCTGCGGCCTGACCAACGCGGTCACCGGCATCACGGAGGCGGCCAAGAGCCGGACGCCGATGCTGGTGCTCACGGCGGACTCCGCGGGCGCGTCGGTGCTGTCGAACTTCCGCATCGACCAGGACGGCCTGGCCGCGGCGGTCGGCGCGGTGCCGGAGCGCGTGCACTCACCCGAGAGCGCGGTGGCCGACACGGTGCGGGCGGTCCGCACGGCCCGGCAGCAGCGCCGGACGGTGGTGCTGAACCTGCCCCTCGACGTCCAGGCCCAGCCGGCACCGGACTCGTCCCCGCCGCCGGTGCCGGCCGGCCCCGCCCCGGTACGGCCGGACGCCGCTGCGGTGGCGGCGCTGGCGAACCTCCTGGCGGCGGCCGAGCGCCCGGTGTTCATCGCCGGCCGCGGCGCCCGTTCGAGCGGGGACGTGCTGCGGGAGCTGGCCGCGCGGTGCGGCGCCCTGCTGGCGACGTCCGCCGTGGCGCACGGCCTGTTCCACGGCGACCCGTTCGCCTTGGGCATCTCGGGTGGTTTCGCCTCCCCGGCGGCGGCCGAGCTGATCGTGGGCGCCGACCTGGTCATCGGCTGGGGCTGCGCGCTGAACATGTGGACCACCCGCCACGGCAAGCTGCTGAGCCCGCACGCGAAGCTGGCCCAGGTCGACCTCGAGCAGGCGGCGCTCGGCGCGCACCGCCCGATCGACCTGGGCGTCGTCGGCGACGTCGGGTGCACGGCGTCGGACGTCCTCGCCCTGGCCTGTTCGAGCCCGGGCTACCGCACGGACGAGGTGGCGGCCCGGATCGCGGGGGGACGCTGGAACGACGTCGCGCACGAGGACCTCTCCGGTGACGGCCGCATCGACCCCAGGACGTTGAGCAGGCTCCTGGACGAGCTGTTGCCCGCCGAGCGGATCGTCTCGATCGACTCGGGCAATTTCATGGGCTACCCGAGCGCGTACCTGTCGGTGCCGGACGAGCAAGGGTTCTGCTTCACGCAGGCGTTCCAGAGCATCGGCTTGGGCCTGGGAACGGCCATCGGAGCGGCACTGGCCCGCCCGGACCGCCTGCCGGTCCTGGGCACCGGCGACGGCGGGTTCCACATGGCACTGTCCGAATTGGACACAGCGGTCCGCCTGGGCCTGCCACTGGTGGTGATCGTGTACAACGACGCGGCGTACGGAGCGGAGATCCACCACTTCGGCGACGCGGACATGGCGACGGTCCGCTTCCCGGATTCCGACCTGGCGGCCATCGCCCGCGGCTTCGGCTGCACGGGCATCACGGTCCGGGCGGCGGCGGACCTGTCCCCGGTGCGCGACTGGCTCGCGGGGCCGCAATCGGGTCCCCTGGTGATCGACGCCAAGATCGCCGACGACGGCGGATCCTGGTGGCTGACGGAGGCGTTCCGCCACTGACCCACCCTTGACAAGGGGCGTGGGGCGCCGGGATGCTGACCGAGTTGTCTTACAGTCGTAAGACAGTGGGGGAACTACCCGAGGAACTCGCATGCGACGATTCATGGCCGTACTGATGGCGGGCGTTCTGCTGGCCGGCGTTCTGCTGGCCGCCCCGGCGGACGCGGGCCAGCAGCGCCCCGACCCGGTGGCAGGGGTGCTGGCAGCGTTCGGCAGCCACCCGATCGTGGCAAAGTCCAGCCCCGACGTGGGGACGTTCGTGTTCGACCTGATCCGCGACCCCAGGTTTCCGGGCCGGGTGAACGACATAGCGGTGGAGTGCGGCAACGCGCGTTTGCAGCCGATGTTGGACGCGTACATCTTCGGGGCCGAGGTCCCGCAGATCAGCCACGTGTGGCGCGACACGACGCAGCCGAGCTGCGGATTTTCGACGTTCTACGAGCAGCTGTTCGCGTTGGTCCGCCAGGTCAACACGACGTTGCCGGCGGCACGCAAGATCCGGGTGCTGGCCACCGATCCCCCGGTCGACTGGAGCCAAGTCCGGTCACCGGCGGACCTGGACCCGTTCCTGGACCGCGACGCTTCGATCGTGTCGGTGGTGAAGACCCAGGTGCTGGAGAAGAACCGAAAGGCCTTGATGCTGTTCGGCTTGGGGCACCTGACCCACAACGGAGGCAGCGCAGCGGTAGCCCAACTGGAACGTTCCTATCCGGGGGCGGCGTACGTGATCGCGGACCACCGGGGGTTCACGACGGACAACGCGCGATTGGAGCGGCAGCTGGGGACGTGGCCGGCTTTGGTGCCGTTGAAGGGTTCGTGGCTGGATTCCCTGGAGACGACGTACTTCCCGGTCAATCGGGAGTATCCGCCGGGAACGCGAGGGTATCCGGGAGTGGACGCGTATTTGTACGAGGGCCCGGCGGATCTGTTGCTGCGCGAGCCGTTGTCGGCCCGGGCGGCGTTGGACACGGAGTACGTATCGGAACTCCGCCGCCGAGCGGCGGCGATCGATGCGCCGCCGGATTCGATCGAGTGGCCGGAGACGTTCTTCGAGCGGGAGCGGACTTCTGGGGTCTTGCTGCGAGGTTGAGGGGCCGGAGTGGCCCCGGAGGCGACAGGGTCGCACGGCGACGAGCGAGGCTGCGCGGCGATGGGTGACATCGCCCGGCGGCCGGGCGAGGCTGCGCGGCGGTGGGGCGACGTCGCCCGGCGGCGGGGCGAGGCTGCGCGGTGAGGGAAGTTCGCGCGCCGCCAGACGACGTTGCGCGGGCTGAAGAAAGGACGCGCCACGGTGGGCGAGATTGCGCGGCGATGGGGCGAAGTTGCGCGACCGTGCCAAGACTGCGCAGCGATGGGCGAAGCTGCGCGACCGTGGCGAGGCTGCGCAGCGATGGCGCGACCTTTCGCGGCGAGCTTGCGGGCGAGGGACGCGGGTGTAGGCCCGTAGCCGTGTGACTGCGGGCCTTTCCCGTGTTCAGGCTGCGAATGGCAGCGGTTCGTGGAGGTTGTTGCGCCGGGGTTTTCGGCGCCGGTCGAGAAAGATCGGTGGAAGGAATTCGGGGAGGCCGTCGGGGGCGATGCGGACTTCCCAGCCGGAGCGGTGCAGCAGCCGGTGGTGGTGGGCGCACATCAACACCAGGTTGTTGAGGTTGGTGGGGCCGCCGTCGGCCCAGTGCCGGATGTGGTGGCCTTGGCAGTGCCGCGGTGGGCGGTGACAGCCAGGGAACGCGCAGCCGCGGTCGCGCAGGAACAACGCCCGGCGAAGCCCGGCGGAGATGAGGCGGCGGAGGCGACCCAGGTTGAGCGGTTCGCTCTTGGCGCCCAGCACCGCCGGAATGATCATGGCGTCGCAAGCGTGGACCCGGGCTTCGGCGGCGGTCATGGTGCCGGTGTCGCCGAGGGTCGCGGTGCCGGTGCCGGACTGCAGGTCGGTGAGGGAGACCGCGACCATGACGTGAGCCCGTTCCCCGGCCTGCATCGGCAAATCCGGGGAATTCAACGCCAGGTCGACCGCGTCGGAGAACGCATCGCCGTAACGCTGCGGCATCGCGCGGTGGTCGGGGCCGTCGTCGCCGGTGCGGCGCTCGGCCAGCGCATCGAGCAGGGCGCTGGCGCGGGTGCCGGTCTCGTCGTCGAACTTGCCGTTCAACACCCAGACCCCGGATCTTCGGCGACGCAGGAACAGTTCCCGGGTGGGAGTCGAAGGTTCGGTGTCGTCGGGTTCGGCACCATCAGGGTTGAGATGAGCAAGGATCCGGGAACCGAGGACCGCCACCTGCTTGTGCCCGGCCTCGGCCGCGAACGCCAACAGATCAGCCTCGACGCGGTCACGATGCTCAGGCGGCACCTCGGCCAGCACCCCGGTGATCGTGTCGATCATCGGAGCACTCAGCGACCCAGACAAGGCAGCAACACCCGTGCCCGGCGCCAACGCCGGGATCGGGGTGCCATCCAGGTTACGGCCCGGATTGACCAAACGAGCACGCCTCACCAGACGTTCCGCCGCCGACCTCGGAAGGTCACCGAGATGCTCCAGCAACCGGGCAACAGACCGGTAGCCGAACACCTCCATCACCCCACGCTGCTCGATCTCCACCACCAGCGCCCCCAACTCCGCCTCCGCAGACCGCATACACGCGAGCAACTCACCGAGACGGTCGGCCAAAGCCACCGCCTCGGCAGACGAAGAACCGCTGTCGGACATAGCCCAAGATTACCGACCATCGAACACAAGTTCACCACTCGAACGGGTACAACCCCCAGTCACACCATGGGACACCCAAACGTTGGCCTCAACGTACACCGCATAATCATCCACAGTGGACACAAAAACCGGCGCAAGAGCTCCGGGAACCACGACCAACCCGTCACGATCGAACGGCAACCCGGTCCACCGCCGCCAATCGGCCAAAGCGGACGCGTACTCCGCCATGGAAACACCAGGATCCTTGTCCGGCGGCCGAACCGGAATGACCAGCGACGAAAGCCCAGCCGCCGCAACAGCTTCCCGCATCGCGGCGAGCACCACCGATGACAGTCTCCGCCCCTGGCACGAAGGATGCACCGCGATGTCCAGGCCGCAAGCGGTATCCGGAGCGACACCGTCGAGCGCGTCCTCGGCAGCCGGTGCCCCACCCCCAGCAACGCCACCACCAGATGGGGCCAGCGCCGAGCCACCTGCCGCCCGCGGGCGAGCAAGCTCCCCTCCATGAACCGCGGCGAGCCCGGCGGATACGGGATCGCGTACACCGCCTCGAAAAGATCCGGCCGCCGGGCCAGCGTCACGACCTCCACGGGCTACCGCGACCAGGATTCCAGGGCGATCAACGTCTTCGTCCCCGTCACCTGGTGGTGCCGGCGGATCTCGTCGATCGTCTTCTGCAGGTGGGCCATGTCGCGGACGCGCAGCCACACCAGGGCGTCCGGGTCGCCCGCGATCGTGAACACCGCCTGGGCCTCCGGCATCCTCGTGGTCGTCCGGAGTATCTCGGCCACCTTCGTGTTGCCGACGAACCTCAGCTCGGTGAACGCCTCGATCCCCCAGCCCAGCTTCGCGTGGTCGACCTGGACCGTGAACCCGGTGATCACCCCGCTCTCCCGCAGCCGGTCGATGCGGCGCTTGACCGCCGCCGTGGACAGCGTGACGCGGGCGGCGATGTCCGACAGCGTCCGGCGGGCGTCCTCGCGCAGGAGGCCGAGGATTTCGTGGTCGGTGGCGTCGAGTAGCTCTTCAGGCATGCGTCGCAGCGTAGCCGGACGCAAAAATCAGTACCGAAAGCCGCGAACGACCACTGAAAGTTGCGTCGAGGTCGACAAAGCCACACCGCCTGTTGCGCCACTGTGGTCCACGTCGCATCGTGCCCCGAAACGAAGGGAGCGCGCCGTGGAGACGTTCACGCTGGAAGACCGCTATCTGCGGGAGGCCGGGACCGTGCACCTGACCGGGGTCCAGGCCCTGGTCCGGCTGCTGTTCGACCGCGTCCGCCACGACCGCGCCCACGGGGGCGACCCCGCCGTCTTCGTCTCCGGCTACGAGGGCTCGCCGCTGGCCGGCTACGACCTCGAGCTCGGCCGCCGCGCGACGCTGCTGGAGAAGCACGACGTCGTGCACCGGCCCGGCCTCAACGAAGAGCTCGCCGCGACGTCGGTCATGGGCAGCCAGCTCGTCGCCGGGGCCGGCGGGAAGCGGGGGGTCACCGGCTTCTGGTACGGCAAGGCCCCCGGTCTCGACCGGGCCAGCGACGCCCTCCGTCACGCCAACCTCGCCGGCACCGACCCGCGGGGCGGGGCGGTCGCCCTCGTCGGCGACGATCCCAACGCCAAGTCGTCCACCGTCCCCTGCGCGTCCGAGCTCGCCCTCGCCGACCTGGCCATCCCCGTCCTCTTCCCGGCCGACGCCCAGGACGTCCTCGACCTCGGGATGCACGCCGTCGAGCTGTCGCGGGCCAGCGGGCTGTGGACGTCGCTGAAGGTCGTCGCCAACGTCGCCGACGCGTCCGGCACCGCCACCGTCAGTCCCCGGTGGACCGCACCGCGCATCGAGAAGGCCTACCGGCACACGCCGACGTCCCGGCTGCTCGGCGCGAGCCTCGCCGAGCTGGAACGCAGCCTCTTCACCGTCCGCCTCCCGCTGGTCCTCGACTACCTGCGCGCGAGCACCGTCAACCGGATCACCGCCCGCGGACCGGCCGACCGGATCGGCATCGTCGCCGTCGGCAAGTCCTATCTAGACCTCCAGCAGGCACTGCGCACCCTCGGCCTCGACGAGGGCGAGCACGGCATCCGCATCCTCAAGCTCGGCGCGATCCACCCCCTGGAACCCGCGATCGTCCGCGAGTTCGCCGACGGTCTCGACGACATCGTCGTCGTCGAGGAGAAGCGCGCGTTTGTCGAGACCGCGCTCAAAGAGGTCTTGTACGGCACGACAAACGCGCCGCGGATCATCGGCAAGAAGGACCACGACGGCCGGACGCTGTTCACCGAACTCGGCGAACTGGACCCGGACGGCATCGCCGCCGGCCTGGCCAGGGTCCTGCCGCGGGACATCCCGCCGGTCGAGGCCTACCGCGGACGCCGTCGCCGCGAGCGCATCGCCGTCCCGCTGCTCGCCCGCACGCCGTACTTCTGCTCGGGCTGCCCGCACAACTCGTCGACGAAGGTCCCGGAAGGCACGCTCGTCGGCGGCGGCATCGGCTGCCACACCATGGCCTTGTTCATGGAGCCCGACCAGGTCGGCACCGTCCTCGGTGTGACGCAGATGGGCGGCGAAGGCACCCAGTGGATCGGCATGGCGCCGTTCGTCGAGGCGCAGCACTTCGTCCAGAACATCGGCGACGGCACCTTCACCCACTCCGGCAGCCTCGCCGTGCGCGCGGCGGTCGCGGCCGGCGTGAACATCACCTACAAGCTGCTCTACAACTCCGCCGTGGCGATGACCGGCGGCCAGGACGCCGTCGGCGGCCTGCCCGTCGAGAAGGTCGCCCAGCTGCTGCTGGTCGAGGGTGCGAAGCGGGTCGTGATCACCAGCGACGCCCCCGCGAAACACCGGAAGCTCCCCGCGGGCGTCGAGGTCCGCGACCGCTCCGAACTCCTGCGCACGCAGGAGGAACTGGCCGCGGTCAAGGGCGTCACCGTGCTGATCCACGAGCAGGAGTGCGCGGCCGAGAAGCGGCGGAAGCGCCGGCGCGGCAAGCAGACCGCGCCCGCCACGCGCGTGGTCGTCAACGAGCGCGTCTGCGAGGGCTGCGGCGACTGCGGCACCAAGTCGAACTGCCTGTCCGTGCAACCGGTGCAGACCGAGTTCGGCCGCAAGACCGCGATCCACCAGTCGTCGTGCAACGTCGACTACTCCTGCCTGGCCGGGGACTGCCCGTCGTTCGTCACCGTGGTGCCGTCCGGGAAGAAGCGGCGCCGGAAGGCCGTCGAACTGGCGGCCGACGCCGTTCCCGCACCGGAAACCCAGGACGCAGACTTCACCGTGCGGATCACCGGGATCGGCGGCACCGGCGTGGTCACCGTGACGCAGATCCTCGCCACCGCCGCGGTCCTCGACGGACGGCACGTCCGCACGCTCGACCAGACCGGGCTCGCGCAGAAGGGCGGCGCGGTCGTCTCCGACCTGAAGGTGACGGCGGAGCCGGTCGAACAGGCCCCGAAGCTGGCGGCCGGCGAGTGCGACCTCTACCTGGCCTGTGACGCGCTGGTCGGGGCGGACGCGGCGAACCTGAAGGCCGCCGATCCGGCCCGCACCACCGTCGTCGTCTCCACGACCGAGATCCCGACCGGCCGGATGGTCGTCGACACGACGGTCTCCTTCCCGGAGCCCGGCAGCGTGCTCGCGCCTCTCGAAGCCGCGGCGAAGCGCACGGTGTCGCTGGACGCGCGCGGGCTGGCCGAGGAGTTCTTCGACGACGACCAGTTCGCCAACGTGCTGCAGCTCGGCGCGGCGTTCCAGACCGGCGCGATCCCGCTGCCCGCGTCGGTGATCGAACGCGCCATCGAGCTGAACGGCACCCAGGTCGCCGCGAACCTGCAGGCGTTCCGCCGCGGCCGCCTGCTCGTCGCCGAGCCCCCGGCGGCCGCCACCCGGCCCGCGACGGCGAAGCCGCACCCGATGCGGGCCCTGGTGCACGCCGAGCCCGGCTCCGAGCTGGCGCGGCTGCTCGACATCCGGATCCCCGACCTGGTCGCCTACCAGGACAAGGCCTACGCCCACGCGTACGCGGAGTTCGTCGAGCGGGTCCGGGTGCTGGAGGACGGGCCGACCGAAATCACCGAAGCCGTCGCGAAGCACCTGTACAAGCTGATGGCGTACAAGGACGAGTACGAGGTCGCCCGCCTGTCGCTGGACCCGGCCTTCACCGACGGCCTCGAAGAGCAGTTCGGCGCGGGCACGAAGTACGCCTACCGGCTGCACCCGCCGGTCCTGCGGGCACTCGGGATGCGGCGCAAGATCAGCCTCGGCCCGTGGTTCCGGCCGGCGTTCCGGCTGCTGCACGCGCTGCGACGGCTGCGCGGGACCCGCTTCGACCCGTTCGGCCGCGCCGAGGTGCGGCGGGTCGAGCGCGAGCTGATCGAGGACTACCGCAGCGTGGTGCTGGAGGCGTTCCGGACCCGGGATCGAGCACGGGCGCTGGCCCTGGCCGAACTGCCCGACCTCGTCCGCGGCTACGAGGACGTCAAGCTCGCCAACGTGGCGAAGTACCGCGAACGGCAGGCCGAAGTCCTCACGCCCGCAGGTAGCTGAGCATCGCCTGGGCGCCGTCGGGGACGCGCAGCTTCGTGCTGACGTCCCCGGCGTGCTGCCGGGCCGCGGCGGTGCCGATGCCGAGCAGCCGCCCGATCGTCGGCACCGAATGGCCCTCGGCCAGCAACGCCACCACCTCGCGCTCGCGGGGAGTCAGCGTCGCCACCGGGTCGCCGGGCCGGGGCCGGGCCAGCTGCACCGCCACGACGTCGCGGTCCAGGACCGTGCCGCCCGCCGCGACCCGCCGGAGGGCGTCGAGGAACTCGTCGGGCTTGCCGACGCGCTCTTTGAGCAGGTACCCGGCTCCCCCGCCGCCGGCGGCCAGGAGGTCGCCCGCGTAGCCGTCTTCGACGAACGCCGACAGCGCGAGGATCGCCAGGCCGGGGACGCGGCGCCGGGCTTCGAGGGCGGCGCGGAGCCCTTCGTCGGTGAACGTCGGCGGCATCCGGACGTCGACGACGGCCAGGTCCGGTTCTTCGGCGCCGACCGTCGCCACCAGGTCGTCCGGGTGGTCGACGGCGGCGGTGACCTCGAACCCCTCGCTGCGCAGGAGCAGCACCAGCCCCTCGCGCAGCAGGGCGTCGTCCTCCGCGATCACGATCCGCACGACGGCTGCCTCCTCGCGTCCGCGTCATCCCCTGCCTGGGTGCACGGACGTACGGGGCAAAACGTTCAGCTCTGGCCGGACCAGCCGCTCAGCCGGGTCAGCAGGCGTTCCAGGACCTCGGGGTCGGCGGCCACCGGATCGCCGGAGACCGGCTCGTCGACGAGCGTCCGACGGTCCTGGCGGCGGGGCAGGCGCACCTGCCGCGCGGTCATGCCGCCCGGCAGCTGCAGTTCGCACCAGGTGGTGCGGCCGCCGCCGTCGGCCGGCGAGACGCCGAGCCGCTCGCCGGGGCGGGCCGGGGTGTCCGGCCGTCCGGGGACGTCGTCGTCGACCTCGATCGACAGCACCTCGGCGCGCAGCCGCAGCCGCAGCGTCACGAAGGCGGGCGCCTTCGGGTCGCTCGCGTCGATCACGGCCTCGACCAGGCGTTTCGCGGTGGCGGTCACCTGCTCCAGCATCGGCAGCAGGGACCAGTCGGTGAGAATCAGGCGGACGAACAGTTCGGTCACCGGCAGCGCGCTGGGCTGCGCGACGAGCCGGATGTCGTCCATCTGGGAGGTGTGCGCGCTCAAACCCGACCTTCCTCGCCCAAGGTGCGCCTGTGCCGCACCACGTCAGTCCGCCCGCCGCGGCACGGTACCGCCCGGGCCGGGCGTTGCCACCGTCGGGGCCTTGGGTGAGCTGCTCGAGGACGAGGCCGAGCCCGTCGAGCGGCTGCTCGGCGCGCAGGCGAAGGCGGTCGAGGTGTGGCCCGATCTTCGAGGAGTTCGACGCCGGCCGCGCGTATTTCGCCGCGCGGCCGGACGTCACGGGGGCATCGGCGGGTTCTTCGAGCAGCTCCTCGACCTCGGGCCCGCCGCCGCGGACTCCTGACCGGGCTCAGACCCGGGCCGGGACCCACAGCTCGTCGATGGCGCGTTCCGCCGCCGCGAGGCTCTCTTCGGCGAGCGGGATGAGTTCCGCCAGGGCCGGGCGGACCGGCGCCAGCGTCAGCTCGGCGGTGATGAAGCGCGGCTCCAGGCCGGTGAGGGAAACGCCGTGCGGGAGCCACTGCTGGGCGTGGTCCCAGCCTTCGCGCGGCGTGCCCTCGCCGTAGCCGCCGCCCCGGCTGGCCAGCACGACGAACTCGCGGCCGCCGAGCAGGCCGGCGTTGGTCTCGGGGTCGACCGACAGGCCCGGGGCGATGAGGTGGTCGACCCAGGTCTTGACGGTGCTCGGCGGCCCGAAGTTGTACAGCGGCAGGCCGAGCAGCACGGTGTCGGCCGCCTTGACCTCCTCGACGAGCTCGACCGTCCGCGCCCAAACCGCCGCCTGCTCGGGCGTGTGTTCCGCGGGTGGCACCCGCCCGGCCATGGCGCCGGCCGCGTCGACGTGCGGGATCGGGTGGGCGCCCAGGTCGCGGTAGGTGACGGTGCCGTCCGGGTGCGCGGAGCGCCACGCCGCCGCGGCCCGCGCGCTGAGCCGCCGGCTCACCGAGGCGTCGCCCTGGATGCTCGAGTCGATGTGCAGGAGATGAGCCATGTCGTTAGCCGTCCATAGATCGTTGGTGTAGGACAAACCATTGATAGCACATCGACCATTGGACTGCCCATATACTGGGCGGCATGACCTCGCTCCCGGTCGTCAACCAGCCCCCGCACCGCTGCGGCGCGCTGGTCGACCACCTAGCGCGCCGGCTGCGGCTGCGCAGCGAGTCGGTGCTGGCCCCGCTCGGCCTGCGGCCGCGGCACCTGATCCCCCTCACGGTGCTGCGCGACCGCGGCGGCAGCTCGCAGCAGGACCTGGCGAAGATCCTGGAAATGGACAGCACGAACGTGGTGACCCTGCTCAACGAGCTGGAGACGGAGAACCTGATCGCGCGGCGCCGGTCGCCCGAGGACCGCCGCCGTCACCTGGTCGAGCTGACCGACGTGGGCGCGAAGCTGCTGGCGCGGGCGGAGTTCGCGTTGACGGCGGTCGAGGACGAGGTGTTCAGCGGGCTGAGCGACGAGCAGCGGGAGACGCTCTACGAGCTGTTGCAGCAGGCGACGCGCAAGACCGGCGTGGAGGCCTGCCGGGAGACGCCGCCCTGCTGAGCGTCACGCGCCGGCGATGTCCCGCGCCAGCTGCTGCGCTTCCGGCAGCGTGAACTTCCCGGTGATCTGCGTGGCGCCGTCGGTGATGGCCGCCTGGATCTGCGGCGCGGTGAGCACCCGGCTCTTCACGACCATCGCGACCTGCTTGCCGACGTTGCTGCCGGTCCTCTCCGCCCACGTCCGCGCCCCGGCCGTGCTGAAGCTGAGGTTGACGACGGAGCTTCCCGTCGCCGGATCGAGCCGGGCCTCCACCCAGCCCACGTCAGCGCCGCTGAGGAACCCCGGGCCGAGGACGAACCGGCTGCCCGTGCCGGGGTCGCAGCTCACCAGTGGGAGCGCCGGATCGTCCCGGCCGTCCGGGGTGTCCGGCGCGTCCGGCGCGCAGTCGAGCGCGGGCCGCAGCCTCCTGAGCGGCCGGGTCCGTGCTCTGCCGCTGCCCCGGCGGGCCGGCCGCCGGCCCGGGCGGCAGCTCACCCCAGCACGGGGCGGAACCGCAGCCGCGAGGAGGATCCGCACAAGGGGTCATCCTGGTGGAAAAGCGGACTTCCGGGAAGCGCGGTCAGAGGGGTTCTTGGTACATGGCCAGGACTCGTTGCAGCTGCGCTATCCGCCGCTGCGCTTCCTCCAGCCGGCTCTCCAGCTTCTCCCGCTCGCGGCGCTCGTACTCGGCCCGGGTGAAGTGCAGTTCCATGAAGTCGACGACCCGGCCCAGCTGGTGCCGGCTGTCCTTCGACTCGGCCGCGACGAGCTCGACCTGCTCTTCGGCCTGGCGTCGGGCCTGGTTGATCTCCGCCAGCTCGACCCGCATGTTCTCGATGTGCGCACGTTCGCGACCGTGCAGGACACGCAGATCCTGCTCGCGCTGCACGTCACCCGGCGAGACCACCGCTCCGGCCACCGCCCGGCCGGCGCGCAACCGTTCCAGGTCCGCTTCCAGCTGCCGGCACTTGGTCTCCTCGCGGGCCAGGCGGGCCGCCAGGTCCTGCTCCCGCCGCCGCAGATCGGACACTTCCTGCCGGGCCTCGGCGAGGCGGTCACCCAGGTCGCGGGAGAAGTCGTCGAAGTCGTTCCGGACCACGACCAGATCGAGCTCCTGCGGGCCGGTGCTCGTCTCCAGCCGGGCCCGTGCCCGCTGCCACGGGCCGAGCGCTTCGCTGGGCAACCCGCATGCGAGCAGGATCGTCACCAGCTGGTGCTCGCGAGGCAGCCGGGTTCCGTTGAACAGGTCGGTCATGGTCGATTTGGCTAGCGACTTCGGGCGGTTCGACGACGACTTGGCCAGTTCGTCGTACGTCATCCCCGAGCGCGACCGGACCTGCCGCAGCAAGCCGGCGAAGTCGGCGACGCTGTTCGCCTGCTCCGGCACCAGATCGCCGAACAGGCCGGAAGAGGGGGAAACGACCACATCAACCGGTCGCACCAGCCGACCGGCGTGTTACGCGTCCCGTTCCGGCCCGTCCGCTCCCGTTCGCATCGTTCCGGCTTCGTTCGGATCGCTGTGAAACGCGCGGCGGAGCGGGTCTTCTGGAGACATGAACTCCTCAAGCACCGGCACCACGAACTCCGCGGACCTGTTCGATTTCCTGAAGTGGGTGATGAGCTCCCGGGCCCGCTCGAAGGACATGCGCAAGCTGCTCTGCGTCGCCGGCGGTATCGCGGCGATCCTGGTCGGCGTCCTCGTCGTGGGCCTGGCCGCGTCCGGCCCGTCCTCCGCCGCGGCCGGGGTGCTCTGCGGCGCCGTCGGCCACCGGTTCCGCGGCCGGAGACCCAGCGGCCGGGACGACGTCACCCCTCGGGCGGGAACAGGCGCGGCATGAAGGCCAGCATCAGCGCCGACCAGACCACGTGCGTCAGCAGCGGCGCCTGCACCCCGCCCGACCGGCCGCGCTGCCACGCGAACAACGTGCCCATCACCGCCGACGCCAGCACGAGCGCCGGGTTCCGGGTCGCCGTCGTGGAAAGCACGTACACCGCCGTGGCGACCCGGGCCCCCGACGCGTCGTACAGGGCGCCGCGGAAGAAGACCTCCTCCGCCGCTCCCGTGAGCAACGTCGTCGCCGCCACCGAGGCCGTCGGGCCGCGGCGGGCGTGGTCCAGGACCCCGGCGATCGCGCGGCGCAACAGCGGGATGCGGCGGGCCACCAGCGCGCACCCGTAGAACACGCCGAACGCGCCCGCGCCCACGGCCACCGGCTGGACGACGTCCGCGCTCCCCCGGCGGACCGGCCCGGCGACCCGGGCCCCGGCGAGCCAGGTGGCCGCGACCGAGACCGTCAGCACGTGGAAGCGGCGCGATCCGGGGCGGCTGGCCAGTGACGCGCCGAGCAGGCCGGATCCGGCGGCGGTCACCGCGGCGAGGACCGGCTTCACGCCGGCCGCCGGCTCTTCGCGCGCTCGCCCAGGGCCTGCAGCACCGCTTCGTCGTAGCCCATCGGCTCGAAGTCGACGATCCGGCGGATCGCGTCGTCGCGGACCACGACCTCGTTGGTCATCGAGTCGATCAGCGCCCGCCCGGTCGGGACGTCGATGTCGGTGACCAGCGACAGCCAGTACGACGACAGCCGCGGGGACAGCAGCGGGACCGGCAGGATCAGCAGCGGCCGGCCCTCGATCGCCGCCACCCGCTGCAGCATGTCGCGGTAGGCCAGCACTTCCGGGCCGCCGATGTCGAACGTCCGGCCCGCGGCCTCCGGGTGGTCGAGCACACCGACGAGGTAACGCACGACGTCGGCGATCGCGATCGGCTGCGTCCGCGTGGTGACCCAGCGGGGGGTCACCATGGCCGGCAGGTGCTCGACCAGCTGCCGGGTCAGCTCCCACGACGTGCCGCCGTGGCCGATCACGATCCCGGCGCGCAGCACCGTCACCGGCACGCCGGACTCTCCCAGCAACCGTTCGACCTCGCGCCGGCTGGCCAGGTGCTCGGACAGCGCATCGTCGTCGTCCCCGAGCCCGCCGAGGTAGACGATCCGGCGCAGGCCTTCCGCGGCCCGGGCGAACGCGCGCGCGGCATCGGCGTCACGGCGCTTGAAGTCCGCACTGTCGAGTGAATGCACGAGGTAGTACGCGGCTTCGACGCCCTTGAGCGCGTCCCGCAGCGAACCGACGTCGGCGACGTCGCCGCGGACGGCTTTCCCGGCGCCGCGGTACTTCGCGGGGTGGCGGGTCATCGCGAGCACCTCGTGGCCGGCCGCCTCGAGCGCCGGGCACAACCGGCTGCCGACGAACCCCGACGCCCCTGCCACCAGCACCCGCATGCCCGCGACGTTAGCCGGGACGGCCTTCGCGCGCAGATCGTCCGCCGCCGGCGAAGCAGACCGCGGCGACGACCCCGGCGCACCCGATCAGCTGCGCCCACCCGGGCGTCTCCCCGAGCAGGCCGATGCCGAGCAGGACCGCGCCGACCGGCTGCAGCAGCATCAGCGTCGCCCCGGTGGTCGCGGACATCCGGGGCAGCGCGGCGGAGATGAGCAGCCAGCCCGCCAGCTGGCCGACGCCGGCGAGCGCGATCAGCCAGCCGAACGCGGGCCAGCCCGGGGTCAGGTCGAGCGTGCCGGTCGGGACGCCGAGCACGACGGCGACCACCCCGGCGGAGACCGTGGCCAGCACCAGTGAGTGCGCTTGCGTGCCGGTGCCGCCGCTGAGCCGGATCAGGAAGAGGTAGCCGGCGTACCCGGCGCCGGCCAGCAGCGCCGCGACCGCGCCGGTGACCGGGTCCGGGCCGAACGAGCCGGTGCCGGCGAAGCCGCCGGCCAGCACGATCCCGGCGAGCAGCACGGGCACCGCGGTGAGGAACCGCTTCGACGGCCGTTCGGCCAGGAACGCGAAGGCCAGCAGCGGCACGATCACCACCTGCACGGCGAGGAGCACGGTCGCGATGCCGGCGCCGACCCGCGGGATCGCCTCGCCCCAGAGCACGAAGTCCAGGCCGAGCCCGGTCCCGGCCAGCAGCGGCAGGAGCACCCGGCGCCGGCCGGGCGTGCGCCGTTCGCGGCCGGCCAGCACGAGCAGCACCGGCAGGGCGAGCAGGCAGCGCCAGAACGCGCTCGTGCTGCCGCTGACGTGCGAAACCTTGATGAAGACCGACGACAGCGAGATGCAAAAACTGCCGAGGGCGGCGAGCAGGCGCGGGTCGAGGCGGCGAGTGAGCGTCGGGGCGGTCGTGAGCACGCCTCCAGCGTGCGGGCGCCGACTGTCAAGGACAAGCGAATGTTTCTGCCTGGAATTCGGTAGCATCGCTACCGTGTTCGGACTTGAGCGGATGCGGGCGCTGCACGCGGTCGCCACCCACGGCTCGGTCGCCGCGGCGGCCGAATCCCTGCACGTGACGCCGTCCGGGGTGTCCCAGCAGCTGGCGAAGCTGGAACGCGAGGCCGGCCAGCCGCTGCTGGAGCCGCGCGGCCGCGGGGTCCGGCTGACGAAGGCGGGCCACGTGCTGGCCGGCCACGCGGAGCGGATCCTCGCCCAGGTCGCCACGGCGAAGGCGGATCTGGAGCTGCTGCGCGACGACGTCATCGGGCCGCTGCGGATCGGCGCGATCCCGACGACGGTCCACGCGCTGCTCCCGCCCGCGCTGGCCACCCTCGCCGCGCAGCACCCGCGGCTCGCGGTGACGCTGCACGAGGGCGAGGCCGAGCAGACGATGCCGCGCGTGCTGGCCGGCGACCTCGACGTCGCGGTGCTGGAGAGCTGGACCGACCACCCGACGGTGATCCCGCCGTCGGCGGCGAGCAGCACGCTGTTCTCCGACGTCGCCGACCTCGCCCTGCCGGCCGGGCACCGGCTGGCCCACCGCAAGACGGTCGACCTGTCCGAAGTGGACGACCTGCCGTGGATCGGCTGGAGCGCGGGTTCGGGGTGCCACGAGTGGCTGGTCCGGGTGCTGCGCAAGCAACGGCTGGAGCCGCGGATCAGCTGCACGGTCGGCGGCTACCCGACCCAGCTGGCCCTGGTGGCGGGCAACCTCGGCGCGGCGCTGGTCCCCCGGCTGGCCCGCGACCGCGTGCCGGAGGGGGTGCGGATCCTGGCCACGCGGCCGGCGCTGAGCCGCACGATCCACGCGGTCTGCCGGGCGGGCGAGGAGGACCGCGGGGCGGTGCGGGCCTGCCTGGACGCGCTGCGGGCGGCGTCGGCGCGGTTCGAAAGCGCGGGCCGGGTCACCGGCTGAGCCGCGCCACCATCTCGGTCACCAACCGGCCCGGGCGCCGGTGGTGCACCAGGAAGATCTCCCGCTCCGGCCGGGCGTCCGCCGCGTCGCGGACCTCGACGCGGGCCGGCCCGACCCGCTCGAGCACGCTCTCCGGGACGAACGCGATGCCGAGCCCGGCTTCCACCAGCGCCACGATCACCTGGTAGTCCCGCGTCTCGTACGCCACCCGCAGCCCCACGCCCGCGGCGCCGGCGAGCTGCTCCAGGCACGCGCGGTTGGGTACGCCCGGGCTGCCGGAAATCCAGTCCTCCGCGGCCAGTGCCCGCAGGGTGAGCCGGCGGGCGTGCGCCTTCGCGTGCCCCTTCGGCAGGATCAGCCGGAACCGCTCCGAACGCAGCAGCGACCGCTGCAGGCCGCGCGGGTCGGGCAGCGGTGCGCCGGGATACCGGTGGGTGATCAGCAGGTCGAGTTCGCGGGAACTGACCAGGCCGTACCCGTCCGGCGGCTCGAGGTCGAGCAGCCGCAGCGCCACGCCGGGGTGGTCCCGGCGGAAGCCGGCGAGCGCGGCCGGCACCAGGGTCATGCCCGCGCTCGCGAACGTGCCGACGGTGAGCTCCTCGTCGAGCAGCGCCCGGACCGTCCGCTCGGCCGTCCGCAGCTCCCCGACGATCGCCTCGGCGTGGACGAGCAGCGCCTCCCCGACCGGCGTGAGCGTGACGCCGCGGG
This sequence comes from Amycolatopsis sp. 505, assembly GCF_031625235.1. Taxonomy (NCBI): domain Bacteria; kingdom Bacillati; phylum Actinomycetota; class Actinomycetes; order Pseudonocardiales; family Pseudonocardiaceae; genus Amycolatopsis; species Amycolatopsis sp. 505. The sequence goes on along the minus strand of NZ_JACKQP010000005.1, from coordinate 160,402 downwards.
CGTGGCGGTCCAGCAGGCGGGCGCCGACGTCGCGCTCCAGCTTCGCCAGCTGCTGCGAGACGGCGGACGGTGTGAACGAAAGCCGTTGCGCGGCCGCGGCGATCGAGCCGGCGTGGGCGACCTCGGCCAGCACGGCCAGGCGGTGGGCGTCGAGCACGGAAGCCTCCAGCCGTAAGTGCTGCTTAATCCAGCATAGGAGACGTCGCTGGTGCTTACGGTGGGCCGCGCGCATGCTGGAGCCATGATCAGCACTGCGGATGTCGAACGGGCGGCCGCGCGCATCGAGGGCCGGGTCCGCCGGACGCCGGTGCTCGCCGCGGACGAAGGCGTGTGGTTCAAGCTGGAACACCTGCAGCACACCGGGTCGTTCAAGGCCCGCGGCGCCTTCAACCGGATCATCGCCGCGGGCGAGCAGAACGGCGTTGTCGCCGCTTCGGGTGGGAACGCCGGCCTCGCCGTCGCCTACGCCGCCTCGGAATTCGGCCTCCCGGCACGGGTCTACGTCCCGGCGACGGCGCCCGCCGTGAAGGTCGCGAAACTCCGGCAGCTCGGCGCGACGGTGGAATTGGCCGGCGAGAAGTACGCCGACGCCTACGACGCGGCCGTGAAACACGCAGCCGACTCCGGCGAGCTCTTCTGCCACGCCTACGACCAGCCGGACATCTGCGCCGGGCAGGGCACCCTCGGCCTCGAACTGCTGGAGCAGGCCGGCGACCTGGACACGATCCTCGTCGCGGTCGGCGGAGGTGGCCTGCTGGCCGGGGTCGCCGCCGCGGTCGAAGGCCGGGCGCGGGTGGTCGGCGTCGAGCCCCGCACGATCCCGACGCTGCACTCCGCCCTGGCCGCGGGTGAGCCGGTCGCGGTCGACGTCGCCGGCATCGCCGCCGACTCCCTGGGCGCGACCCGGCTCGGTGACATCGCCTTCGCCGTCGCCACCCGCACCAACGCGGGCTCGGTGCTGGTGGAGGACACGGCGATCGCCGAAGCGCGGGCGGCGTTGTGGGACCGCTACCGCCTCGCCGTCGAACCGGGTGGGGCGACCGCGTTCGCTGCCCTGCTGTCCGGCGCCTACCGGCCGTCGCCGGGCGAGCGCGTGGCCGTCCTGCTCTGCGGCGCCAACACCGACCCCGCCACGCTCACTTCCCCGAAAGCCGCGCCACCACCGGGGCGAACTCCTCGAGGAACGCGCCGTTGACGCTGAAGTAGGACACGCCCTGTTCCTCGCGACGGCGTTCGAGCTCGGCCACCATCTCGTCGACGTCGCCGCGGAGCAGGCCGAGGGAGTCGTGCTCGATGAGCGTCTCGGCGTCGACGCCGATGAAGCCGCGGATCCACGGCGGGACCTCGGTGCCGACGACCCAGATGTTCATCGCGAACTCGATGTCGCGATCACCGGCCGCGGAACGGACTTCCTCAATGTGCCCGGTCATTTCCTCGCGGGTGGTCAGCACGCCGCCGGCCATCGTGACGATGTCGGCCTTCAGCCCGGCGAGGCGGCGCACCTTCGGCCCGCCGGCGGCGATCATCACCGGCGTGTGCCCGTCGCCGTCGAGCCGGCGGACGTGGTCGACCGTCTCGGAAACCGCGTCGAGCCGGTCCTGTCCCGAACCGTACGGGAGCCCGAGTTCCCCGGCCTGCTGGCGCATTTCCGGCCGCCCGGTGCCGAGCCCGAGCTCGAACCGGCCGTCGGTGACGACGGTCAGGCTGTGCGCTTCCCAGGCCGCCGCCCGCGGCGTGCGCAGCGGGCTGGCCAGAACGAACGAGCCGACGCGCAGCTCGGTGGTCGCCGCGGCGGCCGCGGCGAGGGCGGCGGTCGGTGTCGGCATGTTCAGGTTGTCCGGGCACAGCACGGTCGAATAGCCGAGTTCTTCGGCCCGGCGAGCGGTGGCCAGCCACTTCGCGCCGCCCTCGGTCGCGCCCGCGACCACGCCGAACCGGAACGCCTTCTGCGGCATCGAACACCCCCACGTCGTTGGTCCTTCGATCAAACCACCGGTGCGCCCGGCCGTGCCACCACGGCCGGGCGCACCACCGGCGTCAGCCGCGCTGGTACTCCTCCCAGGTGACCTTGGTGACCTGCGGGCCGTCGTCGGCGCCGCGGCCGGCCAGGCCGTTCATGCCCAGGTAGTAGTCGCCGGTCTGGTGCTGCGCACCCGAGGACAGGTCCGGGTCGGAGACGGCCATCGCGTGGATGTGGTAGTCGAAGCCCTGCGCCGGCGTGCGGTACCAGGCCGCGAACCCGACGTTGCGCAGCGCCTTCAGCAGGTTGTTGCGGTTGGTCGACGACATGCCGGACACCGAGATGTCCATCGCGCCGCCGCCGTCGTGCGTGCCGGCCGAAGCGTCGACACCGCCCGCGTTGTACGAGCCCTGCGTCAGCGTGACCTGGAAGCCCGCTTTCCCTTCCGCCGCAACGAGCATCGCCTTGGTGCGGGTGTTGAGGGTCTTGCCGTGGTAGGTCACGTGGCTGCCGGCGGAAATCGGGTTGGTGACCGTGTACCGGCCTTCGCCCAGCTTCTCCAGCGAAGTCTTGCCCGGCAGGCCGGACGCGTCGAGACCGGTGTAGCCCAACGACTTCTGGTACTGCGAGTACGCCGTGATGGTGGTGGTGCCGAAGTAGCCGTCGACGTACTGGCTGTCGAGCAGCCCCTTCGCCTGCAGCGCCTGCTCGACGAGCAGGACGCTGTCGTGGGCGCCCGGGGTCTGGGTGTCGTCGGCGCGGCGCGGGTCGATCTGGGCCGCCTTCAGCACGGCCTCCATGTTCGCCGTGGGCAGCACCGTCGTGGCCGCGGTTTCGGCCTGGGCCGGTGCGGCCACGGCGAACGTCGCGGCGGTGAGCGCCGTGAGCACGGCGGCCTTCGTGAACATCCTGGTCCTCCATGGGTCGGAATCTCGTTGTGGGGAGGAGAATCACGCAACCGGATACAAGGGACGTACAAACCGGATTCGCCCGTTCTCGACCACGAAGCCGCCTCGACACCCTGGGGGTCGGCCGGTGACGGCATGTAATTCCAGCCACATTCGGGCCCGTTTTCACTGGTCCAGCCGTGTTGACCGGCGTCACGGAGAGTTTCAAGGGACCCCCACTGGACTCTCCCGTGCTCGTTTCGTAACCTGTTCGAGATCTCGCGGCCCCCGGTCGTCCCCAGACGGCGACGCGAGATCGCCGCCGACACCCCCTGCCGGGTACCGGACCCCCACCGCGGGCTCTTCCTGTTGCGGTCGAGCACGCCCCGGGGACGGGCGAGGCCCCCGACTCGCCGTCCCGGTACCCGCCGGCGGCCGATCAGCAAAGGAGACCCGCGCGAGAATGCGTTCGCATCCCGTCAAGCGCGTGGTGTCAGGTGCCCTCGCCGCGGCCTCGGTGATCACCGTCGTCACCATGGCCCAGCCGGCCACCGCCGCCCCCGTCCCCGTGCTCCAGGCGCCGCCCACCGGCTCCGACGCCCTCGCCAAGTACCGCGAACTCGCGGCGCAGGCGGAAAAGCTCAACGAGGACCTGCTCCGCGCCCAGGACGACCTGACCGCGAAGCAGGGCCAGCTCGACAAGGCCAACGCCGACGTCACCAACGCGAAGAACGCCGGCGCCCAGGCGATCGAGGCGAAGCGGAAATACCAGTCCGAAGTGGACAAGTTCGCCGGTGCGTCGTTCACCAGCGGCGTCCAGATGAACAAGCTGTCGGCGCTGCTGGCCGGAACGTCCACTCAGGACTTCCTGGACCGTTCGGCGGCGCTCGAGGTCATCGCGACCGACAAGAACGCCGCGATGGACAACCTCAGCGGCGCGGCGGCCAAGGCCGCGGCGGCCGAGAAGACGGCCGCCGACGCGGCGAAGCAGGCACAGGACGCCCGGGACGCGGCGGCGAAGCTGGCCTCGGACATCGAGGCCAAGAAGAAGGACCTGCAGGGCCAGATCGACCAGATCGAGGCCCAGAGCCGGTCCCTCAGCAACGCGGACAAGGCCGCCCAGAAGGACACCGGCGGGGCGGCGCCGAACGTCAAGGCGCCCACCGCGGCGGCCCAGACCGCGGTCAACGCGGCGCTGAGCAAGCTCGGCAGCGCCTACGTCTGGGGCGCCACCGGGCCGAGCACGTTCGACTGCTCCGGCCTGATGCAGTGGGCGTACAAGCAGGCCGGGATCTCCCTGCCGCGGAACTCGGCGGCCCAGGCCGGGTTCGGCACGCCGGTGTCGCGCGACCAGCTGCAGCCCGGCGACCTGGTCGCCTACTACTCCCCTGTGTCCCACATCGGGATGTACATCGGCGACGGCAAGATGGTGCACGCGCCCACGAGCGGCGACGTCGTCAAGATCTCGCCGCTGATGAGCCAGTACGCGGGAGCCACGCGCCCCACGGCCTGAGCGCACGACCGGTGCCCCGTTCCGCGAAGTGTAGAAATCGCGGAACGGGGCACTTTTCGCGCATGAAAGACATCCCTGACGCCGCCACCGTCGAAGCCGTCGGCAAGGTGACCGAGGCGCTCGAGACGATCGAGCGCGCCCGCGGGCACCTCTACTCCTTCCACCAGCTGACCGGGAGCGCGGACCTGGCGCTCGGCGAGGCCGTGGAGCAGCTGGAGAAGGCCGGGCACGGCGACTGGGCGCGGCGGATCTCCGAAGAGCTCATCGGGCTCAACGTGTTACCCGATCGGTGGACATTCCAGGTCGTCGAGGAGTACGACGACGGCTACTACAAGGCGTGCCGCGACCTCGAGCGCGAGCTGCTCGCTTCGCTCACCGGAGGACGCCGCCACCTGCACGAACAGCAGATGAAGGACGACCGCCGCACGCACGGGCGGCCGGGCCACGAGGCGGGGGCCCCGAGCACGCCCCCGGCCGGCACCTGACCGGCGATTGTCGGACCCCTGCGCTACAGTCGACCGCAGACGAACAAACGTTCGATTGGAGGAGTCGTGACCGATCAGGTGGAGCCCAACCCCGAGAAGGACCCGAGCGACTGGACCACCGGCGACGAGCCGATGACCGGGCCGCAGAAGTCGTACCTGCAGACGCTGGCGCAGGAAGCCGGCGAAGAGGTGCCGGAGGGCCTGACGAAGGCGGAGGCGTCCGAGCGGATCGACGCCCTGCAGAAGGCGACCGGCCGCGGCACGTGAGGGGTCACCGCGCGGGGATCCGCCACAGCACGGTGGGTTGCCGTTCACCCCGCCGGGCCCGCGCCCGGACGGCGAGCAGCCAGCCGATGCCGATCACCGAAACGAGGGCGAGGCCACCCCACGAGAGCACGGTGAAGACGTCGGCCTGCAGCGCGGTCGGCTGCGGCTGGTAGCCCTGTTCGAGCTGGACGTACTGCCAGGGCGTGCCGGTGAGCAGCAGGGTGAGCACGAGGGCGATGCCGTGCATGGCGTCCCAGAGGGCGTGGAGGAGGGCGACACCGAGGTAGCTGAGCAGCAGGCGGAGCGTCAGGGCGAAGTGGCGGTGATCGCTGGCGGAGAAGAGCACGCCGCCGAGGATCGCGGTCCACAGGCCGTGGCCCACGGGCGCGAGCACGCCGCGGAGCAGCTCGGTCTGGACGAGGTCCATGAGCGAGAGCCCGCGTTCGGTGAACAGCGCGGTAAAGGCGTAGCCGGCCGACTCGAAGGCGGCAAACCCGAACCCCACGGTGGCGCCCAGGACGAGCCCGTCGGTGGCGAACTTGACCCGGAAGTGCCGAGTGAGCACGGCCAGCACGGCGAGCTTGACGGCCTCTTCGATCAGCCCGACCCCGGCGAACAGCCAAGCGGAGGGATGCAGCAGGTAGGACTCGAGCAGCGAGGCGGCCAGCACCCCGAGCACCCCACCGGCGACGAAGGTGCTGAAGAGCAGCTCGGAGGTGACCTCACCACTCCGCCGCCGCCCGAAAGCCCAGGCGACGAAGGTGACGGGCACGAGAAAGCTCCCGAGCAGCACCACGGTGGGCACGAGGTTCGGGTTGCCGGTGACGAAGGTGACGACCACGGCAAGCACCCAGAGAAGGGCACCGACGAGGAACATCCGCAGCCAGACCCGGCGTGACCGGGCCCCGGCCGCGGGCCGAGCGGACGGATGGGCCATGGGGGTACTGTGCCCTGGTTTCGGCAGCTCCGCACCCGCTGGACTTCGATCCCGGCTGCAGGATTCGCCTTGCTCACGCCGGCTCGCCCTCGCTCGCGCCGGTGCACGCCTCGCCGGGCGGCGCCCGCGCCGGGCCACACCCGCGCCGGGCCACACCCGCGCCGGGCCACGGTTCCGTCGGGTCACGCCGGGCGGCACCCGCGCCGAGCCACGCTCGCGTCGGGCCAACGCTCGCGTTGGCCTCACCGGTGCGCCCCGGCGGGGCCACGCCCGCGCGAGCACACCCTCGCCATGCCGCCGCAACTCCCCTAGCCAGGCCGCACGCGCGCCGGTGCACCCGCGCCGGGTGGCGCCCGCGCCGGGCCGCGCTCGCGTCGGCCCCGCCGCGCACCCTCGCCGGGCCGCGCCCGCGCACCCCCGCCGGGCCGCGCCCGCGCACCCTCTCGCCAAGACGTCTGTCGCGGCTCCCCAGGCAAGCCGCACGCGCCGATCGGCCCTCGCCGAGCCGCCAGGCTTGAGCCGGCCCACGCCGCGCCTTCCGGTCCGCCGAGCCGCCAGGTCGCCTTGGCGCCCCAGCGCTTGAGCCGAGGCAGCCGCACCGCCGACGTGCGGTTCGGCGTCACAAGGGCCTGCCCGGGCGCCGCGGTGCGTCCTCCGGATGCACTCCCCGAGTCCGGCCGGCACAGCACCCGGCCCGCACCCTCATCGGTGTGCCCCACACCACGGCTTGCGAACCGCCCCAGCGGGTAGCCAACCCGAGATGCCCTACTGCCGAAGGAGGACATCCCGTGTACCTGACCGTGCTGCTCGTCAGCCTCGCCGGGCTGCTCGTGCTCGGTGGCGTGGCCGTCCGGGAGCTGCCGAAGTCCTATCCCCTCACCGCGAAACGGACCCTCGTCGCGGCCTGGGTCGTGGCCGCCGCCGGGGTTGGGTGGTGGGCCTTTGCTCCCGGTGCGGCTGCGCTTGTCGTCACCGTTGTCGGGTTCGGCTTTCTCGTTGCCGCCCTGAATCGGGGGCCGGAACGGCCGTCCTACCCGCGTTCGACCCCCTACCAGCCACCTCGATGAGTGAAAGCGCGCGCACCGGGTACCTCCCGGGGATGTCCCAGCCGAACGAACAGCAGCCCGAGATCGCCCGGTCCGGCACCCCGGATCCCGGCCGAGCCGAGGACCCGCTCTACCGCCCCGGCGAGGGCGAGCCGGCCGATCACCCCGAAGAGGCACGCGGTGTCGGGGCGAAAGTGATCGGTGAGCTGCGGGAACGTCGCGAAAGCTGACCGTTCAGGCCGCTTGCGGCAGCGCCGCGCCCGTCACGCGGAGCAGGAACTCGGCGTTGGAACCGGTCTTGCGGAGCTGCTCCAGCAGCTGCTCGATCGCGTGCGGCCCCGGCAACGCCCGCCGGACCTCGCGCATCGCCGCCAGTTCGCCCGGGGTGACCAGCAGTTCTTCGCGCCGGGTGCCGGACGCCGCCACGTCGACCGCCGGGAAGATGCGTCGCTCGGCCGTCTTGCGGTCGAGCTTGAGTTCGAGGTTTCCGGTGCTCTTCAACTCCTCGAAGAACACCGTGTCCGCCAGAGAACCGGTTTCCACCAGCGCCGACGCGATGATCGTGAGCGAGCCGCCGCCCTCGATGTTCCTTGCGGCGCCCAGGATTCGCTTCATCGGCTGCAACGCGGCCGCGTCGACGCCGCCGGACAGCGTGCGGCCGGAGGGACGCGCCGAAAGGTTGTACGCGCGGCCGAGGCGGGTGAGCGAGTCGAGCAGCAGGACGACGTCTTCGCCCTGTTCCACCAAGCGTTTCGCGCGCTCGACGGTGAGTTCCGCCACCGCCACGTGCTCGGCCGGCGGCCGGTCGAAAGTGGACGCGATCACTTCGCCGCGGACGGTCCGGCTCAGCTCGGTGACCTCTTCGGGACGCTCGTCGGCTAGCAGGACCAGCAGCCGGCAGTCGGGGTGGTTGACCGACAGCCCGTGGCCGATTTCCCGCAACACCGTGGTTTTCCCGGCTTTCGGCGGTGAAACGACCAGGGCGCGCTGCCCCCGGCCGAGCGGGGTGACGAGGTCGATGACGCGCGGCAGCAGTCGCGTCGGCGTGGTTTCGAGGAGGAGCCGACGGTCCGGGTGCACCGGCACGAGGTCGGCGAACCGCGGACGCGGCTCGCGCGGGTCGCGGCCGTTGACGCTGATGATCTCCTCGGGGGTGCCGGCGACCTCGTCACCGGGCCGCAGATTGTTTTTGCGGACAAGGGAAAGCGGGATCGCGACGTCGTCGGGCACGGGCCGGTAACCGGGCCGGACGAACGGTGTTTTGCCGGACAGGTCGAGGATTCCGTGAAAAGGCATGGGTGTCTCCTGAGGTGGTGATGGGCCTGCGCACGGACGGCGAGGCCGCGAAGAAGGAAAGAGGCCGAGTGGCCTGGATCCGGGGAGCTGCCTCCGGGCGGCCGAGGGGCCGGCATCCGCGAGGAGCGTATCCACTGTAGCGACTCATCTCACGAAGCACAACGGGTAAGACTTCGTGGCGGTGGGTAGTCCATGAGAGAAGCCCGCTGAAACGGGGGAACTGCGGCTGAACGATGGGAGCGGATCGTGTATCGACATACCCCGGAAACTGGCGTCGATACGGGCGAGAGCACCGACGCCGACCAAGCCGGGACCACGGCCCCGGAGCGCGTTGCCGCCGGAGCCGTGGTCGCCTCGACCTTCGAAGAACTGGCGCCGGCCCTGCCCAACGAGATGGCCGGCCTGCGCCGCAAGCTGATCCACTGGCTGGGCGAGTTCCCGCTCGACCCGGACAGCACGCACGACATCACGCTGGCCGCGTACGAAGCACTGGCCAACGTCGCGGCCCACGCCTACCCGCACGGCCACGGCTGGGCCCGCTTGCAGGCTCGCCGGGAGGGCGACGCGATCACGGTGACGGTGACGGACACCGGCTGCGGCATCCCGGCGACCCGCCCGAGGGTGGCGGGCCTGCGGACCTCGGGTGGCCGCGGCCTGCTGCTGATCGACCAGGTGGCGGACCAGTCCGACATCGACTCGGGAGAGAAGGGAACCACGGTCCGCATGACGTGGCGCCCACCGGCCCTCAGGGACGCAGGCTGACGCGCCGGGCCGGCCGCGCCAACGGCCGGCCGAGCACCAATCGGCGCATCACCCGCCGGCTCGCCTGACCGCGCGCCGGCGGGTTTGCGCCTGGCGGGTTTCGCTCGAAAGGCGAGCGAGATCGGCCGACGCCTGCGGCGCTGGGAGCGGCCGAAGGCTCGGCCTCTGCCCGAAATGGACCTGCAGGGCACCAACGGCTCGCGGCGCGCCGGGCAGACCCGAACTGCCGAGGCACCTGGCAGGACACGAACAACCCACGGCGCGCCTGGCAGGACACGAACGGCCCGTGGCGGGCTTGGCACGACACGAACGCCCCACGGCGCACGTGGCAGGACACGAACGGCCCGCGGCGGGCTTGGCACACCACGAACGACCAAGGCAGACTCAGCAGGGCACGCCTCGTGGCGGGCTTGGCGGACCACGAACCACCCGAGGCAACCCCAGTAAACGCGAGCGCCTCGCAAACCGCGCCCTCTTCGGCTCGGGCGGCTCTCGCTGAATTCAGATCCCGGACGCACCCGCCCGGCCGGCCACATTCACGCCGCCGGACTGTGCCCGCACCGCAGAGTCACGCCCGCCTCGAACCACGCGCCCGGACGGTGCCCGCCCTGCAGCGTCACGCCCGCCTCAAACCATGGGCGGGCGGGCACGCGTCGCCGATCAAACCTGCTTCAAACTGCATCAATCCCCCAGCAACCCCCTCAAGCCACCTCGGCCAGGCGGACCAGCCTGTTCCTCGGGTACGAAACCAGCTCCCGCTCCCCGTCCGTCGTGAAGATCTCGACGGAGTCCTCCAGCAACTCCGCCGAATTCACCTGCAGCTGCCACGCGGGCAGCCCCGGCGCCGGCTCGTGCCAGAACCACTGGCCCTTGGTGAGCTGGTGCGCCGGGACTGTCGCGTCGTCCGTTTTCATGTGCTGAGGCTATCCGTCACCACCGACAGTTTTCGCAGCACCTGGAACCTGTGATCACGACCACTACGGACTCGTGCAGGTCACCGTCGGGTCGGTGAGGTTGCCGCCGTGCTGGACCGTGAAGCCGATGACGTTCCCGCTGCCGTTGGGCTTGGCCGTCAGGACGTAGCCGGTGCTGTCCCACGTTCCCGTGTAGTTCCAGCTGCCGATCACCTTCTGCGGGGCGTGGAACGTGATCGTCAGCGTCCAGTTGTTCGTCCCCGACACCGTCACCTGGCCGTTGAAGCCCACGTTCCACTCGGCCGTCCGCGAGTACGCCGCCGAACAGCCGCCAGGCGCCGGGGTGGTCGTGGTGGGAGTGGTAGGTGTGGTGGGCGTCGTGGTGGTCGGCGGGACATCGCCGTTCAGCGCCTCGAGGACCGCCGTGTAGGCCGCCTTCTTCTGGCCGTTGCCGTCGAACAGCAACGGTGTTCCCGACGCTCGCCACGAATCCGTGTCGCGGATGCCCCACACCGTGATCCCCGTGCACCGCGTGACCGCCATGCACGCCGAGGTCACCGTGCGGAAGTTCGCCGCCTGTGTCGTTCCCGAGCCCTCGATGTCGAGCTCGGTGAGCTGGACGTCGACGCCGAGGTTCGCGAAGTTCTGCAACGTCGTCCGGTAGTTCGACGGCACCGGGCTGTTGGGGTTGAAGTGCGACTGGAAGCCGACGCAGTCGATCGGCACGCCACGGGACTTGAAGTCCTGGACCATGCGGTACACGGCCTGGGTCTTCGCCTGGTTCCAGTCGTCGGTGTTGTAGTCGTTGTAACACAGCTTCGCGCCCGGGTCCGCCGCCCGCGCGGCGGTGAACGCCGCCTCGATCCAGTCGTTGCCCGTGCGCTGCAGGTTGGAATTGCGGCGGGCGCCGGAACCGCCGTCCTCGAACGCCTCGTTCACCACGTCCCACGCGTAGATCTTGCCGCGGTAGTGGGTCGCGACCTGGGTGATGTGGTTCAGCATCGCCTGCCGCAGCGCCGAACCCTCCATGCCCTGCATCCAGCCCGGCTGCTGCTGGTGCCAGGCCAGCGTGTGCCCGCGCATCCGGGCACCCTGGCTCGTCGCCTGGTTCACGATCCGGTCCGCGTTGGTGTACGAGAACTGGCCCTGCGCCGGCTCGGTCGCGTCGATCTTCATCTCGTTCTCCGGGGTGATCATGGAGAACTCGCGGCTGAGGATACCCGTGTACACGCTGTCCGACAGCTTGCTCGCCGAGACCGCCGTGCCGAAGTACCGCCCGCTGCTCGCCGCCGCGCTGCCCAGCGTGGTCCCGGCCGGCGGTGTGGAAGACGTGGTCGTGGTGGGCGTGGTCGTGGAGCCGCCGCTGTTCAGGCCCAGGAACGCGATCGCGTACGGGATCATCCCGTTCTGCGGCAGCGAATGGCCCGCGCCCTGGACGCTGATGCCCTCGACCGGCGCCTGCGTGCCGGTGGCGCCGTAGCGGGTGCGCGTCCAGCCGGACTGCGGGGCATCACTCGACGACGGCGTCTGGCTCAGCCCCTGCAGATTGGTCCACTGCTTGATCTCTTCCCCGAAGTTCGGGTAGCGCAGCGTGTCGTCCGCCGTGCCATGCCACAGCTGCATGCGCGGGAACGGGCCGGTGCGGCCGCCGCTCATCTGGCGGGCCTGGTCGCCCCACTGCTGCGCGGTCTTGATCAGCTGGCCGCCCGAGCACTGGCTGTTCCAGCTGGACCCGTCGGTGGTCGCGAAGCAGCCGGCGGGCACGCCCATGAACGCCGAACCGGCGGCGAACACGTCCGGGTACTCCGCCGCGAGCACGTTCGTCATCATCGCGCCCGAGGAGAACCCGGTGACGTACACGCGGGAGGAGTCGACGTTGTAGCGCTGCTTGGCCCAGTTGACCATCGACAGGATGCCGACGGGGTCGCTGCCGCCGCCGCGGGTGAGGGCCTGCGGCGAGGACACGTCGAAGCACTGCCCGCTGCGGGTGGCTTCCGGGAACACGATGACGTACCCGTACTGGTCGGCCGCGGTCACGTAGTCGCGGGCGTAGCCGTTGAAGATCGCCGACGCCGAGCCGGTGCAGTAGTGGACGGCCACCAGCAGCGCCGGGCGGGCGGCGACGCGGTCCGGGACGTACGTGTACATGTTGAGGTTGCTGGGATTGCTGCCGAAGTCGGTGACTCGCGTCAGGCTGGCCGCGGACGCCGGCTGCGCCGCCACGACCAGCACGATCGACGCGGCGATCGCCAGGACGGCGGCGGAAAGGGCGGTGAGGAGTCTTCGCACTCGAGGAAATCCTTTCCGGGGGCGGGAACGCAGCTGCGACGATGGTTCGTCGCCACGCCCGGCCGGTCAACGATTATCGAAATGTTTCGGGAACTTTCGAGTGGTTCACCGATCGGCCGCGCCGCCGGAGTTCTGGCAGGATTCCGGGATGACCGAGCTCCTGCTGGGCCCGCTGCTGCGGCACGTCGACGCCACCTCGGCGACGATCTGGGTCGAGACGGACGGCCCGTGCGAAGTGCGCATCGGCGAGGCCGGCGCCCGGACGTTCGAGGTCGCCGGCCACCACTACGCGCTGGTCGTGCTCACCGGGCTGGAACCGGGGCGGAGCACGCCGTACGAGGTGCGGCTCGACGGCGCCGTCGTCTGGCCCGAACCGGACGGCGACCTGCCGCCGAGCCGGATCCGGACGCTGGAACCCGGCGATCCGCGGTTCCGGCTGGTGTTCGGGTCCTGCCGCAAGCCGCGGGAGCAGGACGCACTGGGGCCGGACGCGCTCGCCGCCTACGCCCACCGGATCGCCGGCCTCGACGAGGCCGAGTGGCCGGAATCGCTGCTGCTGCTCGGCGACCAGGTCTACGCCGACGAAACCACCGACGCGACGCAGGAGTGGCTCGCCACCCGGCGGGACACCGAGCAGCCGCCCGGCAACGAGGTCGCCGACTTCGAGGAGTACTGCCACCTGTACTTCGAGGCCTGGTGCGACCCGGCGGTCCGCTGGCTGCTGTCCACCGTGCCGACGTCGATGATCTTCGACGACCACGACGTCCGCGACGACTGGAACACTTCGCAGGCCTGGCGCGAGAAGATGGCCCGGACGTCCTGGTGGCCGGAGCGGATCCGCGGCGCGCTCGTCTCGTACTGGGTCTACCAGCACCTCGGCAACCTCGGCCCGCGCGAGCTCGCCGAAGACGACCTCTACCAGCGGGTCAGCAAGTCGGGTGAGGACAACGCCGAGCTGCTGCGCGAGTTCGCCGACCGCGCCGACCGGGAGGCCGACGGCGCCAAGGGCACCCGGTGGTCCTACCGGCGCGACTTCGGCCCGGTCCGGCTGCTGGTGATCGACTCCCGCGCCGGCCGGATCCTCGAGGGCGGCCAGCGCTCGATGATCGGCGAGGAGGAGTTCGGCTGGATCGAGGAGCAGGCGTCGGGCGAGTTCGACCACCTGCTGATCGGCACGTCGCTGCCGTGGCTGCTGCCCACCGCGCTGTCGGCCGCGCAGTCGGTCAACGAGCGGCTCTGCGCCCGGCCCGGGCTCGTGGGGCGGGCCAGTGAGTGGTTCCGGCAGCTGGTGGACCTGGAGCACTGGCCGGCTTTCCGCGCGTCGTTCGAGCGGCTGGCGAAGCTGATCGCCCGGGTCGCGGACGAGGGGCCCGCGTCGGTCAGCGTGCTTTCGGGCGACGTCCACCACGCGTACGTCGCGCAGGCGTGGTTCCCGGGCGGCACCGCGGCGCCGGTCCACCAGCTGACCTGCTCGCCGGTGCACAACACCGTGCCGTGGTACATGAACCGGCTGTTCCGGGCGGGCTGGGCGCGCTCGCTCACCCGGGTCAGTGAATGGCTGGCCCGGCGCACCGGTGTCCCGCCCGCGCCGCTGTCGTGGCACTGCGTGTCCGGGCCGCACTTCGGCAACGCGGTCATGGAGCTGGAAGTCGACGGCCGGACGGCCACGGCGACGCTGCTGCGCGCCGACCCGGCCGACGACGAGAAGCCGATCCGGCTGGTCTGAGGGTGGGTGCGCCACGGCCAGGCTCGTGCGCCGATTCCGGGTTAGCCTCGGATCATGGCCAAGGACAACACCCTCGGGGAGTTCCTCCGGGCCCGCCGCGAACAGGTGGGTCCCGAGGAGCTCGGCCTGCCCGCGGGCGGGTCGCGCCGGGTGGCGGGCCTGCGCCGCGAGGAGGTGGCGCTGCTGGCCGGCGTCAGCACCGACTACTACGTCCGGCTCGAACAGGGCCGGGAGCGGAACCCGTCGGCGCAGGTCGTCGACGCGCTCGCCCGCGGGCTGGCGCTGGACGACGACGCCGTCGCCCACCTGCACCGGCTGGCCCGGCCGGAACCGGTCCGGCGCCGGCGCGCCCGGCGGCGTGAGCAGGTCAGCCCGAACCTGCTGCGCCTGATGGACGGCTGGCCGGACACGCCCGCGCTCGTGCTCGGCCGGTGTCTGGACGTGCTCGCGCACAACGCGCTGGGCCAGGCGCTGTTCGCCGGGCACACCCACAGCGGCGACCTGGTCCGGCTGGTGTTCCTGGACCCGGACGCGCGCGAGTTCTACCCGGAGTGGGAGCGCGTGGCGGTGAACACGGTCGGCGGCCTGCGGGCGGCCGCCGGGATCGACCCGGACGACCCGCGGCTCATCGACACGGTCGGCGAGCTGTCGGTCAAGAGCGCGGACTTCCGCCGGTTGTGGGCCCGCCACGACATCCGGCAGAAGACCCACGAAACCAAGCGGTTCCGGCACCGGCTGGTCGGCGAGCTGGAGCTGAGCTACGAGGCGCTGACCGTGAACAGCGCCCCGGGACAGCAGCTGATCGTCTACCAAGCCGAGCCGGGCAGCCCGTCCGAGGCGGCGCTGAAGCTCTTGGGCAGTCTCGCCGCTTCCTGAACCCACCTTTCCCAAATCCCTCCACAATGGACGGAGTATTTTGTCGTGCCCGAAAACCCGGTCTGGTTCATCACCGGCTGCTCCACCGGCCTCGGCCGCGCCCTGGCCCAAGCCGTGCTCGGCCGCGGACTGCGCGCGGTCGTCACCGCTCGCGATCCGGCGCGGGTCGCCGACCTCGCCGAGGCGCACGGCGGCCGCGCGCTCGCCCTGCCGCTCGACGTCACCGACCACGCCCAGGTCGTCGACGCCGTGAAGCGGGCCGAGGCGGTGTTCGGCCGGATCGACGTCCTGGTCGGCAACGCCGGCTACGGCTACCTCGCCGCGGTCGAAGAAGGCGAGGACGCGGAGATCCGGAAGCTGTTCGACACCAACGTCTTCGGCCTCGCCGACGTCACCCGCGCGGTCCTGCCCGGCATGCGGGCACGGCGCAGCGGCCACATCGTCACCGTGTCGT
Organism: Amycolatopsis sp. 505; assembly: GCF_031625235.1. Lineage (NCBI taxonomy): Bacteria > Bacillati > Actinomycetota > Actinomycetes > Pseudonocardiales > Pseudonocardiaceae > Amycolatopsis > Amycolatopsis sp. 505. The sequence goes on along the minus strand of NZ_JACKQP010000005.1, from coordinate 144,990 downwards.
CGCTCGGCGGCCTGGCCGCCTTCGGTGCCACCGGCTACTACCACGCGACGAAGTTCGCCGTGGAGGGGTTGTCGGAGTCCCTCGCCGCGGAAGTGGCGCCGCTGGGCATCAAGATGACCATCGTCGAGCCCGCCGCGTTCCGCACCAACTGGTCCGGCCCGTCGATGCGGCAGTCGGCGGTCCGCATCGACGACTACGCCGAGACCGCGGGTGCCCGCCGGGAGGCGACCCTCGCGACCTACGGCCGGCAGCCGGGCGACCCGGCCCGCGCCGCCGAAGCCGTCCTCACCGCCGTCGGCAGCGACGAACCGCCACTGCGCCTGCTCCTCGGCCGGGCCGCCTACGACATCGCCACCGCCCGGCTCGACACCCTCCGCTCCACGTTCGACACCTGGCGCGAGACCACCCTCGCCGCCGACTTCCCGGAAGGAACCCTGTGAAGACCGTCCTCATCACCGGCGCCAGCAGCGGCATCGGCCGCTCCACCGCACTCCGCCTGGCCAGCGAAGGCCACCACGTCGTGCTCGGCGCCCGGCGCGAAGACCGGCTGACCGCGCTGGCCAAGGAAATCCACGACGCGGGCGGCACCGCCGACGTCCACCGCCTCGACGTCACCGACCGCGCGGACGTCGCCGCCTTCGCCGACGCCGCCGTCGAAGCGCACGGGCGGATCGACGTCTTCGTCGCCAACGCCGGCGCGATGCCGTTGTCACGGCTGGATTCGCTGCACGTCGACGAATGGGACCGGATGATCGACGTCAACGTCCGCGGCCTGCTGCACGGGATCGCGGCCGTGCTGCCGCACTTCCGGCGCGCAGGCGGCGGGCACTTCGTGACGGTCGCCTCCACCGGCGCGCACGAGGTGGTCCCGACGGCCGCGGTCTACTGCGGCACCAAGTACGCCGCCCGGGCGATCACCGAGGGCCTGCGCCTGGAGGTCGACCCGGGTATCCGCGTGACGACGATCTCCCCCGGCGTCACCGAGTCCGAGCTGGCCGACAGCATCACCGAACCGGGCGCGCAGGAAGCGATGCGCACCTACCGCGCGGTCACCCTCCCGGCGGACGCGATCGCCGGGGCCATCGCCTACGCGATCGGGCAGCCGGACGGCGTGGACGTCAACGAGGTCATCGTGCGGCCCACCGCCCAGCGGTAACCCGTGTCGACCCTCCAATCACGCGTGTCGACCCTCTAATCACGCGTGTCGTCCGTTTCCGCACGGCATGGCGGCCGGCTCGTGTGATTGCCGGGTCGACACGCGTGATCAGGAGGTCGACACGCGTGATTGCGGGGTCGACACGGTGACGCTCAGCGCTCCAGTTCGGCGATGACGCGCGGGATCTCGGCCACCAGCTCCCGGGCCAGCAGGCCGGTGCTGCCGGTGTCCGGGATCAGGCGCTGGCCGGCCACGGCGTGGACGTGCGTCGCCCAGCAGGCGGCCTGGTCGACGGCCGCGCCCCGGGCGAGGAAGCCGCCGGTCAGGCCGGCCAGGACGTCGCCGCTGCCGGACGTCGCCAGGCCGACGTGGCCGCTGCCGTCGCGCCAGACCCGGCCGTCCGGCGCGGCGACCACGCCCATCAGCAGCACCACGCCGCCGTAGCGGCCGGCGATCCGGACCGCCGTCTCGAGGTCGTCGACGTCCTTTTCCTCGCAGCCGTCGAGGAAAGCGGCTTCCACCCGGTTCGGCGTCAGGAGGAGTCGGCCGGACAGGGGCTCCGCGAGGGCCGGGTCCCGGCTCAGCGCGCCGAGCGCGAAGGCGTCCAGCACCACCCGCGCGTCCGGGGCGATCGCCGGCACCAGCCGGCGCAGCAGCTCCTCGGTCTCCGCAACGCCGGTCAGGCCGGGGCCGGCCACGACGGTGCCGGCGCCGGAGAGCACTTCGGTCAGGCGGTCGTCGGCGGCGATCGCCCCGGTCGAGGTCTCCGGCAGGCCGAACACCGACGACTCGGGCACCGAGACGCCGATCGCCGTCGCGTGCCGTTCGGCGACCGCCAGCTGCAGCGTGCCCGCTCCGGCGCGCAGGGCGGCGGTCCCGGACAGCGCCGGTGCGCCCGGCACCGTCCGGGCGCCGCCGATCACGAGCACGGTGCCCCGGTCCTCCGCGCCGATCCGCCAGTCCCGCAGCAGGGCCGGGCTGATCGGCGCCGGGTCAGGTGAGCTGCTGCGCGGCATCGTCGTCCGCCGTCGGCGGGGTGTCGGTGGCGTGCAGGTGGCCGACCTCCTGGGCCAGCACCATGGTGAACCCGCCGTCGGCGTCGCGCTCCCAGGCCGTCACCGACCCGTTCGGGACCTCGGTGGCGTTCGCCGCGCGCAGCAGGTCGGGTTCGGGCAGCCCTTCGAGCAGGTAGCGCAGGGCGAAGACGGTCATCTCGTGCGCGGCCAGCAGAACGCGCTTTCCGGCGTGCTCCACGCTCAGCTCGGTGAGCAGGGACCGCAGCCGCAGCACGACGTCCGCCCAGGACTCCCCGCCCGGCGGCCGGTAGTAGAACTTGCCCAGCCGCCGCTTGCGCCGCAGCTCGTCGGGCCACCGCTCGGCGACGCCGTGCGAGGTCAGCAGGTCCAGCACGCCGAGCTCCCGGTCGCGCAGCCGTTCGTCCGGGACGATCGGCACGCCGTCGGGCGCCGCCAGCCGCGCGGTGTCCCAGGCACGGCGGTAGGTCGAGGTGACGACGACGTCCGGCGGGTGCTCGGCGAGGAACTTCCCGGCCGCGGAAGCCTGTTCCCGGCCCAGGTCCGTGAGCGGCACGTCGGCGTCGCGCTCGGCGATGTCGATCACGTCCGCGCCGGCCGATTCCGCCTCTTCCCTGGCCACGTTCCCGGTGCTCTGGCCGTGCCGCAGCACACCCACCCAGTCCAAGTCGACGTTCACGACCGGCTGGTTACCCCGCGGGACCCGCCGTCGAAACCCGGGATGGTTAGGACCGCAAAGCAGTTGCGGCTAGGGTCGTTCCATGTCGCGAAGTCTCGACGCCCAGAACCGGCTGCAGCAGCTGGAGGCGATCCTCGGTGCCCCGGCCGCCCACCTCGGGCTGGCCGAGATGCTCGCCGAGACCCTGCAGCGCCTGCGCGAGGTGATGGACGTCGACACCGCGACCGTGCTGCGGTACCAGCCCAGCGGCCGCCAGCTGGTGGCCTTCGCGGCGGCGGGCATCGAAGAGGAGGTCCACCAGGGCGTGCGGGTGCCGGTGGGCAGCGGGTTCGCCGGCACGGTGGCGCTCCAGCGCGCTCCGGTGATCCTGGACCACGTCGACGAAACCACCGTCGTGAACTCCCTGCTGTGGGAACGCGGCCTGCACTCCATGCTCGGCGTGCCGATGCTGGCGGGCAGCGAGCTCGTCGGGGTGCTGCACGTCGGTTCGGTCACGCCCCGGGCGTTCGGCGAGCCCGAAGTGGCCACCATGCAGCTGCTCGCCGACCGTCTCGCGATGGCGATCCAGGTGGAGGCCCTGGAGGAGAACCGCACCGCCACCATGGCGCTGCAGCGCAGCCTGCTGCCCAGCAGCCTGCCCGACGTGCCCGGCCTGGACTTCGGCGCCCGGTACGTGCCCGGTGCCGAGACCGGGCTCGGCGGGGACTGGTACGACCTGTTCTCCCTGCCGGGCGACCGGCTCGGCGTGGTGATGGGCGACGTCTCCGGCCACGGGCTCGACGCGGCGGTGATCATGGGCCGGCTGCGCAGTGCCCTGCGCGCCTACGCCCTCGACTCCGAAAGCCCCGCCGAGGTGCTCGCCAAGCTCGACCGCAAGGCCAACCACTTCGAACACGGCGCGATGGCCACGGTGGCCTACGGGATCATCGGCCCGGACCGCGAGGCGCTGACGCTGTCGCTCGCCGGGCACCTGCCCCCGGTGCTCGCCGAGCCCGGCGAGCCGGGCCGGCTGGTGGACTCGCCCCCGGATCCCCCGATCGGGCTGACCATCGGCGTGCCGGAGCGCCGGACGACGGTGGTCGAGCTGCCGGAAGACGCCGTGCTGGTCCTCTACACCGACGGCCTGGTGGAGCGCCGGGACCGCCCGGTGGACGTCGGCATGACACAGCTGGCGGAAACCGTGCGCGCCGGGGACCCCGAGCGGGTCTGCGCGCAGGTGATGGCGACGATGATCGGCAACCGGGCGGCCCAGGACGACGTCGCCGTGCTGGCCATCCGGCGCCGTGCCGTCCCGGCCGGATGAAGCGGCCGGGACGATCGGGTCAGGACCCGGCGAGCGCCGCTTCGCGGGTCGGGAAGAGCGAAAGGCTCTCCTCCAGCCCGGTCAGCTGGATCGGGCGCAGGGTGGCCCGGCCGGACGCGACGATCCGCACCGCGGTGCCGGTCCCGGCGTTGCGGTGGATGGTCAGCAACGCGGTCAGACCGGGTGAGGCGAGGAACTCGACGCGGGTCAGGTCGACCACCAGCACCGGCGGTTGCTCCGCCAGTGCTTCGTCCGCGGCCTGCACGAGCGCCGGTGCGGTCGTCGTGTCCACGTCGCCGACGACCTCGACGACGACTGCTTCTCCCTGCTCCGTCCGGGCGATCCGGAACTCCCCGAACGGCACAGCGGTGGCCGAGCTTTCGAGGTGGGTGTGCTCGGTCATGTGTTTTTCTCCTCGCCTTCGGCAGCTCCACCGGGGAACCGGCGGGCGTGCGTGATCACGAAGGCTGTCTGCTCAACCGCTGTCAATCATGCCTGCCCGGGCGACCCGCCGCCGTGTCAGCACCCCTTCCGCTTTCGGCCGCCTCTGCCAGCAGGCAAGATGGGCGCCATGGGCGAACGGGACGTGACGGGGGATTCACTCGACGACGCCGCCGGGCCCGCGGGATCGGTCGTGCTGGAGCACCGGGACGGCGTGGCGGTGCTGCGCGTCGACGGCGCCCTCGACCTCGCGCTCGCCCCCAAGTTGCGCCAATTGGCCGAACGGGCCGCGCGGCTGGAGCCGTCGCTGCTCGTCATCGACCTGACCGGCGTCACGTTCCTGGCCTCGGCGGGCATGGCCGAGCTGGTCCGGGCCCATCGTGGGCCGGCCGCCTCGGCGCCGCTGCGGGTGGTGGCCACCGGCCGGATCACCCTGCGCCCGCTGGAGCTGACCCGGCTGATCGACGAGTTCGCCATCTACCCGTCGCTGTCCGAAGCGCTGGCTCCCTGATGGCGTCCGGTTCGGAATTCGACGCGGTCCTCGACGCGGTGCGGGGGGCCTTCGTCGGCGGCGACGGCGTCCCGGCCGCCACCGAGGTCCACACCCTCGGCCCGGCCCAGGTGCGCGCGGTGCTCGGCGAGCACTTCGCGCGGGCGGTGACCGATCCCGAGGTGCTCGCGGACCTGGTGCCCGGCAGGGAGATCACCCACGCGGTCGCCGTCGCGGCCGACGGCGGCGAGCGCGGCGCACTGGTCTATACCACCGAGAACCTCGGCGGGGTGCCCGCGGCCGCGGCCGCCGCGATCGACGCCGCCACTGCCGGCCTGGCCGCCACCGTCCGGCGGCTGCGGGGCGAAGCCGCGGTCCTGGACGCGCTGCACTCCACCGGCCGGGAACTGACCGCACAGCTCGACATCGACCGGATCGTGCAGGACGCGACCGACGCGGCCACGAAGGCGACCGGAGCCGGCTTCGGCGCGTTCTTCTACAACCTGGTCAACGAGTTCGGCGAGTCGTACACGCTGTACACGATCTCCGGGGTGCCGCGGGAGGCGTTCGCCCGGTTCCCCATGCCGCGCAACACCGACGTGTTCGCGCCGACGTTCGACGGCGCCGGCACCGTCCGCAGCCCCGACATCACGCAGGATCCGCGGTTCGGCCGGAACGCGCCGCACCACGGGATGCCGGAAGGCCACCTGCCGGTGTGCAGCTACCTCGCCGTCTCGGTGATCAGCCCGACCTCCGGCGAGGTGCTGGGCGGGTTCTTCTTCGGCCACCCCGAGCCGGACCGGTTCACCGCGCGGCACGAGTACCTGGCCGAGGGCATCGCCGCCTACACGGCCATCGCGCTGGACAACGCCCGGCTCTACGAGCGCGAGCGCACCCTCGCCACGGAGCTGTCCCGCAGTATGCTGCCGGTCGCCCCGCCCACCCCGGGCCTCGACGTGTTCACCCGGTACCTGCCCGCGGCCACCGGGAGCAAGGTCGGCGGCGACTGGTTCGACGTGATCCGGCTGCCGTCCGGGGCCACCGCGTTCGTCATCGGCGACGTCGTCGGCCACGGCGTCACCGCGGCGACGGTGATGGGCCAGGTCCGCACGGCCGTCCGCAGCTACGCCCTGCTGGAGCTGCCGCCGTCGGAGGTGCTGCGCAACGTCTCCGAGCTGACCACCGGGTTGTTCGGCGAAAGCTTCGTGACCTGCTTCTACGCGGTCCACCGGCCCGCCGACGGGACGCTCGCCTACGCCAACGCCGGCCACCTGCCCGCGATCCTGGTCCGCCCGGGCGAGCCGCCCGAGCAGATCGGCGAGGCGCTGGCGCAGCCGCTGGGCGTCGGCTCGGTCTTCCCGCAGCGCACCGTGGGCTTCCCGGTCGGCGCGGACCTGGTGCTCTACACCGACGGCCTGGTGGAAAGCCGCACCCGTGACCTCACGCTGGGCGTCGGATGGCTGCTGGCGGGTATCCCGGGCCTGCTGACCGCCGCCGACCTCGAAACGGCGTGGGACAAGCTCGTCGACGAACTGACGCGCGGACGGCACGACGACGACATCGCCGTGATCCACGTGCGCCACCGCGGAGAGGACAGCCCATGACGGACCCCCTCCAACCCGGCGCGCCCGCTCCCCCGGCCTCCTTCCACCGGCGCACGGCCGCGATCGCCGAGCGGCTGCCGGAACTGCGGGAAGCGCTGGCCCGGTGGCTGGCCACGCTGCCGCTGGGCCTCGAACGGCGGGAGGACATCGTCCTCGCCGGTTACGAGGCGATGGCCAACTCGGCGGAGCACGCCTACCCCGCCGGCGAGACGGGCCCGGTCGACGTCCGGGCCGAGGCCTCGCCCGGACGGCTGACCGTGACCGTCACCGACTACGGCACCTGGCGCCCGCCGGTCGCCTCGAACGGCCTGCGGGGCCGCGGCCTGCTGCTCATCGACACCCTCGCCGACCACAGCGCGCAGGTGCACCGCGACGACGGCACCACGGTCACCATGACCTGGCTGACCGGCGGCTGATCACCCGGACGCGGCGTCGCACGCACCCGGCGAAGCGGTGCCCGGACGGGTAGGCTCGGCCTGGGCCGCGTGAACCTGGAGTGTGATGAGCGTCGGGGAAGAGGCCGGCCACCGCGCCGTGTTTCCCGGGACCAGCCGGATGGCCGCCCGGATGCGGGACTTCGACTGGACGTCGTCCCCGCTCGGCGCGCCCCGGGACTGGCCGGCCAGCCTGACCACGGCGGTCCGGATCTGCCTCACCTCCCGCTTCCCGATGATCGTCTGGTGGGGGCCGGAGCTGCGGTTCCTCTACAACGACGCGTACCTGCCGCTGCTGGGCACCAAGCACCCGGCGCTGGACAAGCCGGGCGCGGAGGTCTGGGGCGAGATCTGGCACATCATCGGCCCGATGCTGGACAGCGTGATGACCACCGGCGAGGCGACCTGGTCGGAGGACCTGCTGCTGCCGATGAACCGGCACAGCTACTGGGAAGAGACCTACTGGACGTACTCCTACAGCCCGGTCCACGACGATCTCGGCCAGGTCCGGGCCGTGTTCACCGCCGTCACCGACACGACCGAGCGCGTGATCGGCGCCCGGCGGCTGGCGACGCTGCGCGAACTCGGCGCGCAGGCCGGCGTCGCCCGGACCGTGGGCGAGGCCTGCGAACTGGTCGCCGGCGTGCTGGGCCGGGCCGGCGCGGACGTCCCCTACGCCGCGATCCACATCCGGGACGGCGACGGCGAACTCGCGCTCGCGGCCGTCACCCCCGGCGGCGAAGGCGCGGGTGATGCGGCCGCCTGGCCGCTGAAGGACGTCCTCGCCGACGGCGTCGCGCGGACCGTGTCCGGCGGGACGATCGGCGAGCTGCCGCCGGGCGGCTGGTCCACCCCGCCCACCGAGGCGGTCGTGCTGCCGCTGCCCGGCGACGCCGGCGACGCGGCCACCGGCGTGATCGTGCTGGCGGCGAGCTCCGGGCGCGCGCTCGACGAGTCGTACCGGACGTTCCTCGGGCTGGTCGCCCAGCAGACGACGGCGCTGGTCAACAGCGCGATCGCGTACCAGGCCCAGCAGCAGCGTGCCGAGGAGCTGACCGCGCTGGACGCGGCGAAGACGACGTTCTTCGCCAACATCAGCCACGAGTTCCGGACCCCGCTCACGCTGATCCTCGGCCCCGCCGCCGAGCTGCGGGAGGCCCTCGACGGCGCCGGCGACCGGGTGCGCGAAGAGGTCGACGTCATCCAGCGCAACGCCCTGCGGCTGGGGCGGCTGGTGAACAACCTGCTCGACTTCTCCCGGATCGAAGCCGGCCGGATGCAGGCGCGCTTCGAACCGGTGGACCTCGGCACGTTCACCGCGGAGCTGGCGAGCGTCTTCCGCGCCGCCGTCGAGCGGGCCGGGCTGGTGTTCCAAGTCGACTGCCGCCCGTCGGACCAGCCGGTGCACGTCGACCGCGGGATGTGGGAAAAGGTCGTCTTCAACCTGCTGTCCAACGCGGTCAAGTTCACCTTCGACGGCGCGATCCGGGTGACCAGCACGGTCGAAGCCGGGCACGCCGTGGTCTCGGTGTCCGACACCGGGATCGGGATCGACGCCGCCGAGCTGCCGCGCCTGTTCGAGCGGTTCCACCGGATCCCGTCGGCACGGGCGCGGTCCAACGAGGGCAGCGGGATCGGCCTGGCGCTGGTGCGCGAGCTCGTCGGCATGCACGGCGGCAGCGTCACCGTGGAGAGCACACCCGGCGCCGGGACGACCTTCCGGGTGCGGGTGCCGCTGGGTACCCGGCACCTGCCCGCCGAGCACGTCGTCGCCGAGCCGACGGGCGGCGGGCCCGTCGCGGAGTCCGCGGAACCGTACGTACAGGAAGCCCTGCGCTGGCTGCCGGACACCGGTGAAGAGTCCCGGCCCGCGCCCGCCGCGGCCGCGGGGGCCCGGGTGCTGGTCGCCGACGACAACGCCGACATGCGCGACTACCTCGTCCGGCTGCTGCGCGACGACTACGCGGTCACCGCGGTGCGCGACGGCGTCGAGGCGTTCGCCGCCGCCTGCGCCGAGCCGCCCGAGCTGATCATCAGCGACGTCATGATGCCGCGGCTGGACGGCCTCGGCCTGCTCGCCGAGCTGCGCGGCGACCCGCGCACCGCCGCCGTGCCGGTGCTGCTGCTCTCGGCACGGGCCGGGCAGGAAGCCGCCGTCGACGGCCTGGCCGCCGGAGCCGACGACTACCTCGTGAAGCCGTTCTCGGCGCGGGAGCTGCTCGCCCGCGTCCGCACGACCGTCCAGCTGGCGAGGCTGCGGACCCAGCACACCCGGTGGCGCGCGGCGATGATCGACTCGCTGCAGGAAGGCTTCTTCGTCTGCGACGCCGAGGGCCGGGTCGTCGAGATCAACGCGGCGTTCACCGAACTGCTCGGCTTCGGCACCGACGGGCTGCCCTACGCCCCGCCGTTCCCGTGGTGGCCGGACTCCGGCGCCGACTCCGCCGCCCACCGCCAGGTCGTCGAGGCGTCCGAGCACGCCTGGGGTGAGCGCGCCGGCAGCCTGGTCCTGCCGATGCGGCACCGGGACGGGCACCGGGTGTGGACCGCGATCGCGTACAACCAGCTGCACGACGACGAGGGCCGCCGCCGGGTGGTCGGCACGGTCCGCGACGTCACGGCCGAGCGCTACGCGGTGCAGCGCGAAAGTGCGCTCGCCGCGATGAACCAGCGCCTGGCCGGCATCAGCGGAGCGCCGGAGGTCCTCCGCACGGCGCTGGCGCTGCTGCGCGAACTGTGGGAGGCCCAGCGCGTCCTCGCGGTGACCTGGCCGCAGGACGGCGAGCCGGAGCTCGCGTCCACCGATCCCGCCGACCGGCACTGGGCGGACCTCACCGCGCCGCTGCGCGCGACACTCGACCACGTCCGCTCGCTCCCGGCGTTGCACGCGACCCCGGCCGACAGCGGCGCGGGCACCACCGTCGACCACCCCGGCGGCCGGTTGACGCTCTGGGTCGAGCCCGCGCCGGACCGCCCGCTCGGCACCGAGGACCGGACGCTGCTGGCGTTGCTGGGCGGGACGCTGGCGCACGCCCTGCGCCGTGCCCACCGCGACGACCGGCAGCGGGAGGTGGCGCTGGCCCTGCAGCGCTCGATCCTCGGCCCGGCCCGGCTGCCCGACGGGTTCGCGGTGCGCTACGAGCCGGCGAACCCGCCTCTGGAGGTCGGTGGCGACTGGTACGACGTCGTCCCGCTGGCCGGCGACCGGATCGGCATCGTCGTCGGCGACTGCGTCGGCCGGGGGCTCGCCGCGGCCGCGGTGATGGGCCAGCTGCGCAGTGCCTGCCGCGCGCTGCTGCTGGAGGCCAGCAGCCCGGCGCACACCCTCGTGGCGCTCGACCGCTTCGCCTGGCGCCTGCCGGGAGCCCTGTGCACCACCGTGTTCTGCGGCGTCCTCGACCCCGCCACCGGCACGCTCACCTACAGCAGCGCCGGGCACCTGCCCGCCACCCTGGTGCACCTCGACGGCCCGGCGGAGCAGCTCGACGCCGGCAGCAGCGTGCCGCTGGCCGTCCGGGTCGCGGAACCGCGTCCGGAGGCCACCGCGGTGGTGCCGATCGGCTCGCTGCTGATGCTCTACACCGACGGGCTGGTGGAGCGGCGCCGCGAGTCGCTCGACGACGGCATGGACCGGGCCACCGAGGTCGCCCACGACACGCGGGACGTGGAACTCGACGACGTCGCCGCCGCCCTGATGGACCGGCTCCGCCCGGACGGCGGCTACGAGGACGACGTCGCGCTGCTGCTCTACCGCAGATCGGTGCCCGCATTGGACTTCGAATTCGCCGCCCACCCGGACCACCTCGCCTCGACCCGGCACTGGCTGCGGGCATGGCTGGCCAACGCGGCCCTCGAGCCGGACCTCGCCCAGGACGTGCTGGTCGCGACGGGCGAGGCCTGCGCCAACGCCGTCGAGCACGCCTACGGCGACGGCACCGGGGCGACCGCGCACCTGGCGGCCCGGCTCACCGGCGCGCACCTGGTCGTCACGGTGACCGACCGGGGGCACTGGAAGCAGCCGCCGCCGGACAACCACGTGCTGCGCGGACGCGGCGTGCCGATGATGGAAGCGCTGGCCGACGCGGTCGCCTTCCGGCACGACGAGTCCGGGACCACCGTCACGCTGGAATGGAGGATCGGTTCGTGACGACGGCACTCACACTGGTCGGCGGCCCGGGTGACGACGGCGACCGGGTCCTGACCGTCACCGGTGAGATCGACATGGGCAACGCCGCCGAGTTCGGCGCGGCGCTGGACCGCGAGCTGGCCGCGGGCCCCGCCGTCACCGTGGACCTCACGGGGGTGACCTACCTCGACAGCGCCGGCATCGCGGTGCTGTTCGACCGGGCGGGCGAGCACGACCTCCGGCTGCTCGCGCCGCGGTTGCTCGACCGGGTGCTGCGCGTGTCCGGGCTCACCCAGGTCACGAAGGTCATGGTCCGCTGAACGGTTGACCTCGGGCACACGGGGTAAGCAGGCCGCAGCGACGGTGCGTCGGGTGGGTTGTGCTGCCGTCCGTCGCGAGGTGGCCCCGGCGCCCAACCCACGACGTTCAGCAGCGAGCGACGGGCCGGGTGCCACCGCCCTCTCTCCGATCCGGTGTTGCGGATCGCGCCGCATACGCGAGTAAGGTTCTGCCGTTCCGTTGAAGCAGCAGCGGTCCGGCACGAGCCGCCGCCGTCCGGGACGGGAGATGATCGAGTGACCGGTGAACCGATCCTGCCCGAAGACCTCGACGAACTGACCGCCGCGATGGCGGACCTCACGGGCGCTCTGGAGACCGAGCCGACCGAAGCGGAGATCCTCGACGCCGTCTGCGCGGAAGCCGTCCGGGCCGTACCCGGCGCCGACATGGCGAGCATCACCGCGATCCGCGACGGCGAGCCGACCACCGCGGCCGCCACGGACGAGCGCGCCGTCGAAATCGACCGGGCCCAGTACGCGGCGGCTGCCGGCCCCTGCCTGCAGGCCGCGGAAACCGGCGAGATCGTCCGGGTGCCGCTGGCCACGGCCGGGGCGGCGTGGCCCGAGTTCACCGCGCGGGCCCTGGACCTCGGCGTCGGCAGCTACCTCGCCGCGCCGCTGCGCGTCGACGAACGCCTGTCGGGGGCGCTCAACCTCTTCGGCTACGGCAACCACGGCTTCGCGGAGACCGATTCGCGGCTGCTGCAGCTCTACACCACGGTCGTCTCGTTCGGGCTGCGCACCACCCGGCGCTACCACCAGGCCCGGCAGCGGGCCGTCGAGCTCGAAGCGGCGATGCGGTCGCGGGCGGTGATCGAGCAAGCCAAGGGCATCCTGATGGCCGTGCACCGGATCGGCGCCGACGACGCGATGAAACGGCTGGTCACCGAGTCGCAGCGGACCAACGTGAAGCTGCGGGACATCGCGGCCCGGTTCGTCGAAGACCTGTCCTCGGCGGAATCGCCTTAGGCGGTGTGGCGGGCCGGGAACGGCCAGGTGAGCGTGATGACCGTGCCGCCGTCGGTCGAGCGGAGGTCGAGCCCGTCGACCAGGGCCTGGATCAGGCGCAGGCCGCGGCCGCCGTCCGCGCGCTCTTCCAGGGTCGTCCAGCGGCCCTGGTCGGCGACGATGACGATCAGCACCTCCTGGTCGATCCGGGCGCGGACGTCGATCAGCCCCGGGCGGCCGTGGTAGGCGTGGTCGAGCACGTTGGCCATCGCTTCCCAGCAGGCCAGCACGACGTCGTCGGCCTGGCGCCCGACCTCGTCACCGGCCCGCCGCCGCAACCACGACACCAGGTGCCGGCGCAGGCTCGGCAGCGTCCGTGGCGAAATCGTGCCGCGGTACCGCCATCCGTCCGATCCCAGCTCTTCCACGTTCACCTCCTCGGGGGACATCAGGTTTGCTACCCACGGGTTCGGATTCTCAATCACCGGTAACGGCATCCGGGCACCGTTCGGACCTGGTGCGGCCCGGGGCGGCCGTGATCGGATGGGCGGATGATTCGGTCGACGTCGTCCGTGGTGCTGTGCGCGGTGCTGGCCGCGACCCTCCTGCCCGCCCCCGCGGCCACCGCGGCACCGGCGCCGGGACCGGGCGCCCTCTCCCATTTCGGCCTGGCCCGCAAGGACTGCCTCGGCACCGCGCGGAACACGGCGAGCAAGGCGTGGTTCACCGTGGCGGGCGGCGTGCTGTCCGACGTCTACGCGCCGGTGATCGACAACACGAACGTCGAAACGCTGCAGTTCGCGGTGACCGACGGGCGCAGCTTCACCGACCTGCAGGCGCGGGACATGACCTACACGGTCCGCACGAGCGCGGGCGGGATGGCCTGCGAGGTGACGTCGACCCCGCGCAGCGGCCGGTACCGGCTGGTCACCGAGTACCTGACCGACCCGGCCCGGACCGGTGTGCTCATCCGCACCCGGCTGGAGCCGCTGCAGGGCTCCGGCCGGGACCTCAAGGTCTACGTGCGGTTCGACGCGAGCATCAACGGCAACGGCGGAGGGGGCCCGGCCAACGGCGGCGGCGACACCGCCACGGTCGACGCGGCGACGTCCGCGCTGGTCAGCGCCGACCGCAACACGGTGTCGAGCGCGCCGGCCCGCGACTACGGCACCCCGCTGGCCGCCGCCCTGCGCGCCGACCGCCGGTTCCTCAGCACGTCCAGCGGGTTCGCCGGCACGGCCGGCGACGGGCTCGCCCAGCTGGATCGCGATCACCGGCTCACCGACACGACGCCGTCGGCGGCCGACGGCAACGTCGTCCAGACCGCGCAGCTGGACCTGCAGCCGCGCCGCCCGGCCGTGCTGGCGCTCGGCTTCGGCGCGGACGCCCGGGCCGCCGTCGCCACCGCCGGAGCGAGCCTGCGCACGCCGTTCGAGGCGAGCTACCGGCAGTACGCGGGCGAGTGGCGTGACTACGACAACGGGCTGATTCCGTTGCGAGGCAAGGATTCCGACGCGTATTACCAGTCGGTCAACGTGCTGAAGGCCAGCGAGGACAAGACGTTCCCGGGCGCGGTCGTCGCGTCGCTCGGCAGCCCGTGGGGCCAGGCGGTGCCGGCGGGCGACGCGCCCGGCGGCAAGCCGGTCTACTTCGGCTCCTACCGCGAGATCTTCGCGCGTGACCTCTACGAAAGCTTCTCGGGTCTCCTGGCCGCCGGCGACCGCGAGACGGCGCGGGCGAGCGTCCGGTGGCTGTTCACCCGCCAGCAGCAGCCGGACGGCCGCTTCCCGCGCAACTCCATGCTGAACGGCAAGAAGGCGCCCGACTCCGGCGGCGACCAGCTCGACGAGAGCGCGTACCCGATCCTGATGGCGCTGCAGGCCGGGCTGGACCGCGACCGGACGCTGTACACCGACCACATCCGCGCGGCCGCGGACTTCGTCGTCGCGCACGGCCCGGCGTTCGGGTCCGAGCGCTGGGAGGAACAGGGCGGCTACTCCCCCTCGACGATCGCCGCGGAGATCGCCGGGCTCGTCGCCGCGGGCGTGATCGCCGAGCGCAACGGCGACCGGGCGCGCGCGGACGTCTACCGGGCCACGGCCGACCACTTCCAGCGCAGCATCAAGGGCTGGACCGTGACGTCGAACGGGCCGTACGGCGGCCGGTACTTCCTGCGGCTGACCAAGAACGGCGACCCGAACTCCGAGTGGTTCTACAACCTGGGCAACGGCTCGATCGACGCCGACCAGCGCGCGGTCGTCGACGCCGGCTTCCTCGAGCTGACCCGCCTGGGCGTGCTGCCCGCGAACGACCCCGACGTCGCCGCGTCGCTCGCCGTCGTGGACCGCGTGATCAAGCGGGACACCCCGGCCGGGCCGGGCTGGTACCGCTACGGGACGTCGGCGGCGGGCAGCGAGGACGGCTACGGCGACTGCTACGAGCCGGACCCGACGAACTGCGGCCCGACGGGCGCGCCTTGGCCGTCGGCGAACACCGGGTCCGGGCACCTGTGGCCGGTGCTGGCCGGCGAACGCGGCGAGCAGGCGGTCCAGACCGGCGACCGGGCCGGCGCGGCCGCCCTGCTGCGGGCGATGCGGGCCCAGACGAACGGGACGGGCCTGATCCCCGAGCAGATCTGGGAGAACCCGGCGCTGCCCGCGTCCCCGTACGGCACGGACCCGAAGACGGCGTCCATCGGCTTCACGCCGGGGCAGTCCGTCGGCTCGGTGGCGCCGCTGAGCTGGGCGCAGTCGCAGTCGGTGCGCCTGGCCCGGGCCCTGGCCGACGGCCGGCTGCCCGAGCAGCCCGCCGAGGTCCGTGCGCGGTACGCCGCCGCCCCGGCCGCCTTGCCGGTCACGCTCGACGCGCCCGCGTCGGTGTCCACGGCGACCGCCCAGGTCACCGGCACCGCGCCCGCGGGCAGCCGCGTCGACCTCGCCGTCTCGGCCACCGACGCGGGGACGACCACGGTGCTGTCGACCCGGGCTTCGGCGGCGGGGACGTTCAGCGCGACGGTGCCGACGCCGCTCGGCGCGAACGTCGTCACGGCGACCGCGACCGGCGCCGGAACGGGCTACGCGCAGAAGACGATCAGCTCGGACTTCGTCACCGGAACGGTGCTGCTGGACACGACGGACCCGGACGGCGACGACAACGGCCCGGCAACGTACACGTACCCGACGGCGGGCGACTTCCACGCGGGTGCGTTCGACCTGCAGCGGTTCCAGATCATCGATTCGGGCAGCACGCTGGTGTTCCGGGCGCAGGTCCGCGACCTGTCACCGACGTTCGGCTCCCCGCTGGGCGCCCAGCTCCTGACGATCTACGGCCACGACCCGGCGGCGACGGCGACGTCGACCGCGGCGCCGTTCCCGAGCCGGGGGTACACGATCGCCCCACAGGACGCGTGGAGCAGGCGTATCGAGGTCCAGGGCTTCGCCGACCCGGCGCTCGTCGACGCTTCGGGCGCTTCGCTGGCAACGCCGTCGGTGCAGGCTTCGCAGGCAACGCGGTACATCACGGTCAGCGTGGCGAAGTCGGCCTTCGGGACACCGGGGCCGGGCTGGACGTTCGCGGTGGTGCTGACCGGCCAGGACGGCAACTCGCCGGACCAGGCCCGGCCGTTCACGCCGACGGCGGGCCAGTACACGTTCGGCCTGTGCGCGGCGGGCGGGACGGCCCCGGTCTGCGCCGCCGACCCGGCGACCGCGCCGAAGGCGTTCGACGTGCTGACGCCGTCCGGTGTGGACCAGAAGCTCGAGCTGGACCCGACACGCGGCCCGGTTTCGGTGCGCGGGGTGCCCGTGGGCTGACAAGCTGGCGGCCATGATCGACGAGTTCGCGAAGAACTACCTGCACGGCGACCTGCGCGAAGTGCGAGAGGAGCTGCTCGGGAAACTGGACGGGCTCGGCGAGTACGACGTCCGCCGTCCCCTGACGGCGACGGGGACCAATCTGCTCGGCCTGGTCAAGCACCTGACGCTGACCGAGGCCCGGTACTTCGGCGACGTCTTCGGCAGGCCGTTCCCCGAGCCGCTGCCCCGGTGGGACGACCTCGCGGCGCGCGGCACGGACATGTGGGCGACGGAGCACGAGTCGCGGGAGGAGATCGTCGCCCGCTACCGCCGGGCGTGGGCCCACTCCGACGCGACGATCACCGAGCTGGCCGTCGACGCGCCGGGGCACGTGCCCTGGTGGCCGCGTCCGGACGTGCTGCTGTTCAACGTCCTCGTCCACGTGCTGACCGAGACGAACCGCCACGCGGGCCACGCGGACATCCTGCGCGAGCACCTGGACGGCACGACCGCGTCGGACCGGGACGGGAGCTTCTGGGAGGCCCGGTACGCCGAGGTGGAGCGGGCCGCCCGGGCGGCCGAGGGTCCACAGTAGAGGGCACAAGGGCACCATCGAGGGAACAACCAGGCATACTCCCCGTTAACGCCGGACGACCATCCGGTGTGCGCTAACCTGGCCGATCAAGGCGTCCGGCCGAGTGCGCCGGCGTTTCGAGGAGTCGATCCAGTGCAACCGAACCTGGGGCCAGGCGAAGATTTCCAGCTCCTGCTCGAGCGGCAGGTCCGGGAGATGCAGTCGAAGGCGGCCGCGCTGAACGAAGCGCTCTCGGCGGCCGGGGCGACGGTCCGCACCCGCGACGGCTCGGTCACGGTGACCCTGGCCCCGAACGGCGCACTGACGAACCTCGAGCTCGGCCACCGCGCGTGCGAGCTGGGCCCGGCCCGGCTGACGGCGGCGATCATGGGCGCGGTGCGCGACGCCCAGCGCCAGACCGCCCGCGCCGTCGCGGATTCGTTCGCCACGATCAACGGCGACGGCGAGTCGACCGCGATGGTCCGGTCCTTCCTCCCGCCGGACCCGCCGCCGGACGGCGACTTCGCGGCGCCGGAGAACGCCGAGCCCACGCCACCGCCCCCGGCCGTTCCGCCGTCGCCGCCGTCCGCGCCCCGGCGCCGTCCCGCGGCCGACGACCGTTCCGACGACGAATCGAACCCCTGGTGACCGGCGGCGGCTTCCGCGTCTCGGCGGACCCACTGGCGAACTTCGGCAAGCACCTCGACGAGCTGCAGAAGAACCTGCAGAGCACGGCGGACCTCGTCGGCGGCATGGTGTGCGACCCCGGCATGTTCGGCATCAACCCGGCGTGCCAGCTGATGGCGGCCGGCGCGAGCACCTGGACCGACAAGGCGCACCACCAGTTCGGGGAGTACGCCAAGACGATCGGCGAGTTCGCCGACAAGGTCACCGAGGCCGCGAAGCGCTACCAGTCGGGTGAAGAAGACGCCGTGAACTCGATCGTGAGGTTCGGATAGTGGGCGACGACTACCAGAGCAAGGACGTCAGCCTCCACGGTTCGGAACTGTTCAACAGCGACAACGCGTCGGCCGGCGCGGGCTTCTTCGAGGCGGCGATCGGCCTGGACAAGGCCGTCAAGGAGCACGACAAGGTCGCGATCGGCATCGGCTCGGCCGGCATGGCGCTGGAGACCATCGGGCTCGTGCTGGACCCGATCGGCAGCCTGCTGACGGCCGGGATCGGCTGGCTCATCGAGCACATCACGATCCTGCGCTGGCCGCTGGACATCCTGATGGGCGACCCGATCGGCATCGCGGCGGCGAGCGAGGCGCTCACGGCGGAGAAGAAGAAGCTGGAGCAGTGGTCGGCCGACCACCAGCAGGCGCTCGACACGCTGCTGAAGGACTGGAGCGGGCAGGCCGCGGACCAGTTCAAGAAGGACATGGACGCGGTCACGGCGCAGCTGGGTTCCCTCGGCGGCTACCTCGACGAGGCCGGCAAGAACATGAAGATCGCCGGCGGCATCGTCGGCGCGTTCCGCGGCATCCTCCGCGACCTGATCGCCATGCTCCTGGCGACGATCATCAAGGGCGCCCTGATCGCGGCGGCCCTGGCCCCGGTGACGTTCGGGGCGTCGATCGCGATCTTCATCGGCACGACGATCGGCACGGTGGCCACGGCCCTGGGCAAGATCGGCGCGAAGCTGGCCCAGCTGGCGAAGAAGCTGGGCGACCTGCTGCAGGCGCTGACGAAGCTGGGCAAGGCGGGCGACGACCTGGCGGCGGCCAAGCCCCCGACGAGCAGCCTCACCCCGACGCCGACTCCGAAGCCGACACCGAAGCCGGACGCAACACCGGCCCCCAAGCCGGACCCGGCCCCGGCCCCCAAGCCGGACACCACGCCTTCGTCGGCAACGCCGGAGCCGAAACCCGAGCCCAAACCGGACACCACCCCCTCCTCGGCGACCCCGGAGCCGAAACCCGAGCCCAAACCGGACACGACACCCGAGCCCAAGCCGGAACCCAAGCCCGACACCACCCCTTCCTCGGCCGCTCCGGAGCCGAAGCCCGAGCCCAAGCCGGACACGACACCGGACCCCAAGCCCGAGCCGAAGCCGGAACCCGCGCCTTCATCGTCGTCGGCCACCCCGGAACCCAAGCCCGAGCCCAAGCCGGACACCACCCCCGAGCCGAAGCCGGACCCCAAACCCGAGCCGAAGCCGGAACCCGCGCCCTCCTCGGCGACTCCGGAGCCGAAGCCCGAGCCCAAGCCGGACACCACTCCCGAGCCCAAGCCGGAACCGAAGCCGGAGCCCGCACCCTCGTCGTCGTCGGCCACCCCGGAACCGAAACCCGAGCCCGCCCCCGCGTCGGCCACTCCCGAGCCCAAGCCCGACACCACCCCGGATCCGAAGCCGGACACCACCCCGGCCACCCCGGATCCCAAGCCGCACAAGCCGTTCACCGACCAGATGACCGACGTCATCAAGACCAAACTGTCCCAAATGGACGGTGTGACGCCCGAGATCATGCAGAAGTTCGACAAGATCAGCAACTTCTCCGTGCACGAGCTCGGCAAGCTCTTCGGCAAGGAAGGCGCCGAAAAGTTCGAGTCGGCCATCAAGGTGATGACCGACCCGTGGTTCGGCAAGTCGGGCCTGGCCGGCAAGACCGTCGTCGACATGATCAAGGGCGTGCCCGCCAGCATCGGCAACGTCACCGGCGGGGACGACGACAACTAGCCGAGCGGCTCCAGCCCGGTCAGCGCCACGCTTTCCGCCCACAGCCGCGCGGCGGCCGCGTCGTCGGTCAGGTTCGCCCACCGGCGTTCCGACCGCGGCCGCCCGCGCAGGCCGAACACGCGCGGGCCCCACAGCTGCCCGCCCTCGACGTCCGGGTCGAGGACGGCCCGCACCGCCGGTCGCGCTCCGGCGTCCTTGCCGTGCAGCACCACCCGGGCCGGCAGCCCGCGCAGCCACGCGCCGGCCGTGCGGGTGTGCACCGGCGGCCGGGACGGCGTCAGCGAGTCGAGCGCGCCGCCGGGGTGCGCGAGCACGCTGATCCGCCGGGAACCCGCCGCCCGCAGCCGCCGGTCGAGCTCCAGCGCGAACAACATCTGCGCTAGCTTCGACCGCTCGTAGGCCCGCTTCGGCCGGTAGTCCCGCTCACTCTGCAAATCGGAAAAATCGAGGCTCGACGACTTCGCCGCGAAACTGCCCGTCGTGACGATCCGCGCGGCCGGGGCCAGCACCGGCATCAGGCGCGCGACCAGCGCGAAGTGGCCGAGGTGGTTGGTGCCGAACATCAGCTCGTGCCCGTCCCGGGTTTCCCGCCGCGGCGGCGCGTCGAGCGCGACACCGGCGTTGCAGAGGACGGCGTCCAGCTCGCCCACGTCCGGCTCGAGCGAACCCAGGTCGGCCAGGTCCAGCCGGACGTGTCCCACCTTCGCGCCGGGGACCCGCGTCCGGATCGACTCGGTCGCGGCCTGCGCCTTGCCCGGGTCGCGGCTGCCGATCACCACCTCCGCGCCCGCCGAAGCGAGCTGCTCGGCGGCGAAGTAGCCGATTCCCGCGTTGCCCCCGGTCACCAGAACCCGCATCGCTGCCCCTCCCCGTCCGGGGCAACGCTACCGGCCGGGGTCAGAGCCGGCTGAGGCCGTGCAGTATGCGCTTCATCAGGTCCATGCTGGGGCGGTTGCCGTTGCCGCGCTTCGCGGTGTGGACGGCGACGAGGCCGCGGTCGGCCAGGTCGGAGAGCAGGACGCGCGCCACGCCGAGCGGCAGCCGCCGCCGCGCGGCCACCTCGGCGACCGACTGCGAAGTGCGGCACAGCACGCAGATCTCCGACTCTTCCTGCGTGCTCCCGCGCGTCATGGCCCGCCCGCGCGCGGTGGTCGAGACGAGCGTCTCGACGGGGAGGTCCCGCGTCGGGCGCGTCCGGCCATGGGTGCGGAAGTACGGACGGACGAGCCCCGCCGCCCCTCCGTCTTCGAGCGCGGTCCCCCAGTGCACAGCCAGCTCCTCACGGCGATTAATCCTTGTAGGCGATTATTCGACACCGTGATCGACTCCACCGCAATCGACCGAACAGGCTAACGGACGGTAAACTGCAGGTCGGAGCAGCGCCGTTGAGCGACACCACTCCGAGGGAGGAAGGTCATCGAGCCCGATTATCAGGGTTCTGACAACTCCGCCGGCGCCTCCCCGGCGCGGCCAGCAGCCGCGTCAGGCGCCGCCGCCACCGGTAGGCGGCGGCGAACTCCTGCTTGACCTCGGCGATGCGTGCGCGGAGGTAGGCGTCGGAAATCATCGGGGCTCCCCTCGTCGTCCGTGCCGTCACGGTG
Source organism: Amycolatopsis sp. 505 (assembly GCF_031625235.1). Classification (NCBI taxonomy): domain Bacteria; kingdom Bacillati; phylum Actinomycetota; class Actinomycetes; order Pseudonocardiales; family Pseudonocardiaceae; genus Amycolatopsis; species Amycolatopsis sp. 505. The sequence continues at coordinate 123,785 of NZ_JACKQP010000005.1, read as the reverse complement.
CCCGGGGACCATTGGGAAAACCTTGGCCGGACCTTGCCGGGACGCCGCCGATCCGCTACGCCTGAGGCAGGGAGGGGCGGACGTGGTGGAACTGCGGGTTCTGGGCGCGGTCGAGGTCGTGACCGGGGGCACCCGGCTCGACATCGGGCCCGCGCGGCAGCGTGACGTGCTCGCGGTGCTGCTCCTCGACGCCGGCCGGGCGGTCCCGGCCGACCGGATCATCGACCGCGTGTGGGGCGAACGGCCACCGCGGCAGCCGAGGAACTCGCTGTACGCGTACGTCTCACGGCTGCGTACCTTGCTGGGCGCGCTGGACGGCGTCACGATCGAGCGCGAACGTGACGGCTACCTCCTGAAGGCCGATCCGCTGCTGGTGGACGTCCACCGGTTCGACAGCCTCCTCCGGCAGGCGAAGCAGACCGGCGACGAGCACGCCGCGCTCGCGCTGTACGACGAAGCCTTGGCCCTCTGGCGCGGCACCCCGCTCAGCGAACTGGACTCGCCTTGGGTCGACGGCGTCCGCAGGGAATTGGAGCGCCGGCGCGACGCGGCGGTGCTGGACCGCGACGACCTCCGGCTGCGCACCGGCGACCACGCCGCCGTGCTCGCCCGGCCCGTCCCCGGCGGCAGCGACGAACGGGCGGCGGCCCAGCGGATCGAAGCGCTGTTCCTCGACGGACGTCCGGCCGACGCGCTGCGGGAGTACGAGGAGGTCCGGGCACGCCTGGCGGACGAACTCGGCGCCGACCCCGGCCCGCGGCTGCGCGGCCTGCACGAACGGATCCTGACCGGCAGCGGCCCGGAACCGCGGCAGCTCCCGGCCGCGGCGCCGTCGTTCTCGGGACGCGCGTCCGAACTGGCGGCGCTCGACCGGATGCTGTCGTGCGACGGCGCGGTGGCGGTGATCTCCGGCGCGGGCGGCCTCGGGAAGACGTGGCTGGCCGTGCGGTGGGCGACCGACCACGCGAGCCGCTACCCCGACGGCCAGCTGTACGTCGACCTCCGCGGCTTCGACCCGGCCCACGAGCCGGTCCCGGCCGAGCGGGCCGTCCGCGGTTTCCTCGGCGCGCTGGGCGTCGCGCCGGCGTCGATCCCGCCGGACCCGGACGGGCAGGCGGCGCTGTACCGCAGCCTCACGGCCCGGCGACGGCTGCTCGTGGTCCTCGACAACGCGCGCGACACCGGGCACGTGACGCCGTTGCTGCCCGGCGGGTCGTCCTGTTCGGTCCTGATCACCAGCCGGCACGAGCTCGGCGGCCTGCTCACCACGCACGGCGCGAGCGCGCTGCCGCTGCGCACCCTCGACGAAGACCAGGCGCGGGAGCTGCTCGCGGACAAGGTGGGTGCGCCGCTGCTGGCCGAGGAACCCGAGGCGGCGCAGGAGATCCTGACCCAGTGCGGCGGGATGGCCCTGGCGCTGGCGATCGTCGCCGCCCGCGTCGCGGCCCAGCCGGACCGGCAGCTGTCCGCGCTCGCGGCCGAACTGCGTGAAGGCCGGCTGGACGCCCTGGACACCGGCGAACTGACGGCGAGCCTGCGCGCGGTGTTCGACGCTTCCCACCGCTCGCTCTCCCCGGCCGCCGCGGCCGCGTTCCGCCTCCTCGGCCTGCTGCCGGCCGGCGACATCGGCCGCGCGGCCGCGACGGCGCTGCTCGGGGACGCCCGGGCGGTGCGCGTGCTGTGCGCGGCCAACCTCCTGGAGGAGCACCAGCCGGGCCGCTTCCGGATGCACGACCTCGTCAAGCTCTACGCGGCCGAGCTGGTGACCACGACCGACGACGAGGCCACCCGCCTCACGGCGTCGACCAGGTTGTTCGACCACTACCTGTCCTCGGCGTCGGCGGCCATGGACCTGTTCTCCCCGCACGAGCCCTACCTGCGGCCGCGCCCGCCCGGTCCGCGCCCCGCCTTCGCGTCCGGCGAGGCCGCCCGGGCCTGGCTGGACACCGAGCGGACCACGCTGGTGGCGCTGGCCACCAGCGCTCCGGAGGCGCTGGCCGGGCACGTGATCGATCTGTCGGCGACGCTCTGGCGCTACCTGTACATCGCGGCCCACCACCACGAAGCGCTGACGCTCCACACGACCGCGCTGGCGCTGACGAGCCCCGGCACGCGGGAACGGGGCTTCGCGAACCACGCCGTCGGCATGACGCTGGTCCTGCTCGGCCGGTTCGACGCGGCCGCCGAGCACCTCGAGCAGGCCCTTTCCCTGGCGTTGGCGCAGCGGAACGACCTGCTGGAGAGCATGACCCGCAACAGCATCGCCACGATCGACGACATCCGCGGCCACCGCCCGGAGGCCCGCCGGCAGTACGACCTGGCCCTCGCGGCGGCGCGCCGGACGGGCCACGCGCTGCTGGAGGGCATCGCGCTGTGCAACATCGGCGAGCACCACCGCTGGTGCGGCAACCACCTGGAGGCGGTGGAGTACCTGCGGCAGAGCGGCCGGATCGCGGAGGACCTCGGCTCGCCGGGCCTGGGCGGCCCGGTGCTGTCGGCGCTGGGCAGCGCGTACGCGGGCTTGGGCCGTCCGCGGGAAGCCGACGACCACTTCCGCCGCGCGCTGGAGTTCGCCCGGGTCGGCGGCATCACGAATCTCGAAGTGACGGCCCTGAACGACCTGGCGGCGACGAAGACGGGCCACGAGGCGATCGCGTTGTACGAGAAGGCGTTGGCGCTGGCCCGCCGGACCGGTCACCTTCGGGAACGAGCACTCGCCCAGCACGGGTTGGGGGTCGCCCACCGAGCGGCCGGGAACGACGTCGAGGCGCTGTCGCACCTTCAAGCGGCTTTGGTTGCCTACACGGAGTTGCGTGCACCGGAGGCGGAGGAAGTGCGCGTTCTCCTCGACGAGTTGATCTCCGGCTAAGCTCTGGCCACCAGTCATGCTCAGACCTGGGGGGACCTTCCATGACGACGCCCGAAGACAGACCGCAGAAGCCCGCGCCGGAAGCGAATCCCTTCCAGGTCCCGACGCCGTACTACCCGCCGTACCCGGTCGGCGTGCCGCCCAAGAAGCGCAGCGGCCTCAAACTCGCGCTGGGCGTCGGTCTTCCCCTCGTGTTCCTCGCGATCGTGGGCGCGATCGCGGTCGCGACCGCGCTGATGTCGGCCCCGGCCAAGAGCAGCAACGTCGGGGACTGCCTCAAGGGCAACCCGGACCACGCCGACAGCGTGAGCTCGGTGGCCTGCGGCCCGGAGGCGAGCTACAAGATCGTCGGAAAGGTCCCGGACCAGCACCAGGTATCGATGAACTTCGGCGGCTGCGACCAGTTCCCGACGGCGACCGCGGCGTATTGGGAGGGCACCGAGGTCTCGACGGGCACGCTGTTCTGCTTGGAGGACTTGAAGAACCCGGGAAAGGGCATGCCCCAGGTGGGCGACTGCCTCAAGGGCGAACTTTCCGACGCCGCCCACACCGAAAAGGTCCCATGCGGACCGGAGGCGACCTACAAGGTCGCCGGCATCGAGAACGGCGGCGCACTGGCCGGGGTCACGACCGCGGTGTGCACCAAGGTCCCCTCCGCCGGAGCCTCGATGGAGTGGAAGCGCCAGGGCAGCCTGTCCTCGAAGATCCTGTGCCTGGAGGACCTGAAGAACCCGGACAACCGCAGGCCCAAGCCCGGCGACTGCATGGCACCCGGCGCGAACGACGAGCTCCACATAGCCCCCTGCACCAAGGGCGCGGCGAAGGTCCTCGGCCAGGTGGACGGCCTGAGCAAGCTGGACGGCCTGTCGAAGACGATCCAGGAGATCTGCAAGGACTTCCCGGGCGCGGACCAGGCGGCCTCCTGGAGCATGCCGGGCTCGTTCACGGCGACCACGTACTGCATGCAGTCGATCAAGAAGTAGGCCTCAGAGGCGGATGGGCTTCTTGTTCATGAACTCCTCAATCCCCAACGCCCCCAGCTCCCGACCCAGTCCCGACCGCTTGATCCCGCCGAACGGGAGGTCCGCCTCCGAGCCGCCCGACTTGTTCACGTACACCATCCCCGCCTCGATCCTGCGGGCCACTCGGGCCGCTCGGACGCGGTCGGTGGCGAACACGCTCGCCCCCAAGCCGAACGGGGTGTCGTTCGCCAAGGCCACCGCCTCTTCCTCCGTCGATGCGCGGAACAGCAGCGCCACCGGGCCGAAGATCTCCTCGTGATACGCCGCCATCTGTGGTGTCACGTCCGTCAAGACCGTTGCCTCCACGTACGCTCCCGGGCCTGGGATTCGGTGGCCGCCCGCTCGCAGCGTTGCTCCCTCGGCGATCGCCGTCTCGATCTGGGCCGCCACCTCGTCGGCCGCCGACGCTGATGCCAGCGGGGGCAGGGTGGTTGCCGGGTCTGCTGGGTCGCCCGGGACGTAATACTCCGTCACGCGCTTGGCGAACCGGTCGGCGAACTCCTCGTACAGCTCGCCCACCACGATGATGCGCTTCGGCGCGTTGCACGACTGGCCGCAGTTGCGCATCCGGGCCGTTGCCGTGGTTCTGACCGTTTCGTCCAGGTCGTCGGTGTCCAGGACGATCAGGGGATCGGAGCCGCCCAGTTCCAGGACGCACTTCTTGAGGTTGCGCCCGGCTTCGGCCGCCACCGCGATGCCCGCCTGCTCACTGCCCGTGAGCGACACGCCGGCCAGGCGCGGGTCCGCGAGCATCCACGGGACCTGACGGCTCGACGCGAAGACGTTCACGTACGCGTCCGCGGGCACGCCGGCGTCCCGCAGCAGCGACTCGATCGCGACCGCCGATCGCGGGCAGATCGAGGCGTGCTTCAGCAGGATCGTGTTGCCCAGCACCAGGTTCGGCGCCACGAACCGGGCGACCTGGTAGCACGGGAAGTTCCACGGCATCACGCCGAGCAGCGCCCCGATCGGCTCCTTCGTCAGCACCGCCCGGCCGCCGCGGATCGGCAGGGGCTCGTCCGCCAGCAGGTCCGGGCCGCGCTCGCCGTAGTACCGGAAGATGTCGGCGACGACGCCGACCTCGCCGCGGCCTTCGTTGATCCGCTTGCCCATCTCCAGGGTCATGATCGCGGCGAGCTCGTCCGCGCGTTCGGCGAACAGGTCCGCCGCGCGCAGGACGACCGCCGCCCGCTCGGCGACCGGCCGGGCCCGCCAGGCCGCGTACCCGCGGTGCACCCGCTTGATCGCGACGCGGACCTCCTCGTCGGCCGCGTTCGGGATCTCGTCGACCAGCTCGCCCGTCGCCGGGTTGGTGACTGTGTACAAAGCGGCCTCCTTCGCCAGGCTACTGGATACTGTATACACTATGTGCGGAAAGATCGGCACCCGCGCGGCGGTACCCCTGGCCGCTTGATCGACTATCGTTCCCCCATGACGCTGGAACTCACCGGCGGACCCGCTTTCGCCGCACCGGCCCCGAAAACCGCTCGTTGGACCCGGCAGTACGCCGACGCCGCGGTGACCTTCGGCTGCCCCGCCCGCACGCCGGAACGCGCGCCGCGGGTGTGGAGCGGACGCGGCCTCGGCCTGCCGGAGGCCGAACTGCCGGAGTTCGCGGCGCAGCTGCGCCGCGTCATGAAGAAGGACGACTACTGGATCGCCCGGGCGGCCTGTCCGGACCGTCGCGCGGGTGACGCGGCCATCTGGTCACCCGGCCGCTACGACGACGAAGACGGCTTCGTCTACTTCGCCGGACCTTGCACACACGGCGACCCCTGGCCCGGTTACCGGCCGGCGCGGACGTTCACCATCGCGCTCCCCCGCGTCCGAGGCCTGCGGATCCGGGTAGCGGCTTACCTGGCGGGATGACGGTGAGACCGGCCCGCGCCGGCGCCATCGCCGCGGTGGTCAGCGGGCTGCCGTCGACCGCCCACGCGCTCCTCACCGGCGCCGACGTCCTGGCCGCCACCAGAGCGGCCGGCACCTTGCTCCCCGGACGGCGCGACCGGCCCGGCGTCGTCGCCGGGCTGATCGCTCACCTCGCCGTTTCCGCGGCCTGGACCGGCGTGCTCGCCACGATCGCGCGCCGCCACCGGCTCGGGGCCGGCGGCGGCGCGATCGCGGGACTCGCCATCGCCGCTCTCGATCTCGGGATCGCGGCCCACGCCTACCCCGCCGTGCGGGCCTTGCCACGCGGGCCGCAGATCCTGGACCACCTGGTGTTCGGCGCCGTCACCGGCGCGCTCCTCGACCGTCCACACCGGACGGATCAGGGCACGACCTCGACGACGTCACCCGGGTGCAGCGAGGTGTAGAACTTCACCGCGGCCGCGTGCGAAAGGTGCACGCACCCGTGGGACTTCACCTTCAGGCTGCCCTGGTGGAACGCGACTCCGGTGGTGGTGAAGAACACCGAGTACGGCATCGGCCCGTTGTACTGCTTGCTGTAGTGGTCGATGTCCTTGTACTGCACGTGGAACTTCCCCACCGGGGTCGGGTACTTCGGCAGCCCCACGGTGATCGGGACGCCGCCGTAGGTGACGTTCCCGGCGCCGTCGGTCAGCCACGCGGTATTCGAACTGCGCTGGACGCAGGCCTTCGCTTCGGCACTGCACGGCGTCGACGCCGCTTCGGCCGTTCCCGCGAACGCCACGGTCCCCGCCATCGCGGCGACCCCGCCCAGAAGTGCGATCATCCTCCGGTTCATCGTGTGCCTCCCGTTGTCGTTCGGCTACTCAACGGGAGTGCCCATTCGGGCGATCTTCGAATCAGTTCGGCGGCTGCGAAAGCCCGAGGAATTCGGCCTGCTCGCGGTCGTAGCGGCGGGTCAGGCCGTTGCCGTAGCGGTCCCACCAGTTCTGCGTGTGCCCGCCCTGGGTGGTCGTCGTCCCGCCGTAGACCTGGCGGTCGTACTCGACGCGGGCGTCGCGGAACTCCTGCTGGAACTGCTCGGGCGTCAGCCCCTGGACGTGCTGGATCGTCGCGTCGCTCAGGGTGCGCGAGCTGCGCACGATGTCCTCGCCCGCCATGTGGTTGAGGATCGCGCGGACCCCGCCGGCGCCGCGCATGTGCGCGCCGGACATGATCGCGGCCTGGGTGCCGGGGTCGGTGAAGTTGAGCGCGCCGGCGGTGCGCGCGTTCGCGGTCATCAGGTCGGCGACGACGGCGCGTTCCTCGGCGCTGCCGATCCCGTACTGCTCGCGCGCGGCGATGATCCGGTCGTAGCCGTTGTGCATGTTCTGCCGGAAGCCGTACGCCTCGGGCACGCCGCCCTGCTCCCCGGTCGCGCCTTCGGACCGCATGATCGAGTCGACGACCCGCGGGTCGAGCTGCTGCGGTGCCGCGGCCGCCGCGGCGCCACCCCCGCCCTGCCCACCGCCGCCGTAGGCCTGGGCGACGTCGGAGTCGGCCGCGTGGTACCCGTCCGCGGCCTTCTGGACGTTCTGGTTGACGTTGACCAGCAAGCTGAGCAGCTTCTGCAGCGCGCTGCCCAGCGTGGAGTGCAGCGCCGTGTTGGCGGCCGCGACGCCGCTGCCGATCCCGGCGAAGGACAACGCGTCCAGCACCAGGCCTTCCAGGTCGCGGGTGGCCGACAGGAAGGACGACCCGACGTCTTCGACCGCCCGTACGACCGCTCCCATTTCCGCGGTTTCGGCGCGGTAAGCCCCGGCACTCATGGTCTGCTCCCTCCGGACACCGGCTGTGCACGCCGAGAATTCCCCACCGCGCCGGCCGGGCCCACGGCCGAATTACCCACTGGTCACGGCCGGAGTGCCCACACCGGCGCTAAAGTCGGGAGATGAGCAAACCCGACGGCGACCCGAACGTGGTCGAGGGCGAAATCGTCGACGACACCCCCACCGAGGCGCTGGCGATCCCGTCGCCACCGCTGCCGGAGGCGGACTACAGCGAGGGTGGCGTGCCCAGCTTCGACTTCGTCCGCGACAAGATCGAGAACCGGTACACCACGTCGCTCGGCTCGGTCGACGTCGCCGGTCTCGGGACCGAGAACACGGCCGAGACCCTCGACAAGAAGATCGCCGATCGCGACCAGGCCGCCAAGGACAGGCTGGCCGAGATCCGCCGCTCGATGCGCGGCGAGTGACCCTTCACGTGCGGCGCGCGGGATCCGTCCCGCACTCCGGCGTCCCGCTGCCGCGGAGGAAGTGCGCGGCCGCGTAGCCGGTGCGCCCGGCCGCCGTGCCGCGCAGCCACCGGTCGTCGCCGGACGCGGGGGTTCCGTGCGTCCAGCACTCCGCCTCGAAGGTGCCGCCCTCGGCGACCCAGCCGACCCGGCGGCACGTCGAGGCTGCGCAGGACCGGACGTTGAGGCCGTGCCGACCCGTTCCCGTGACGACGTACGGCACCGGCGTGGTGCGCGCGAGCAGGTCGCCGGCGGGATCCGGGGGCGGCGTCCCGGATGACCCGGGCGGGCCCGAGACGAGGCCGCCGAGCAGCAGGAAGAGCGCGACGGCCAGGATCGCGGTGGCGGCCAGCACCCGGACGAGCACCCCTGGTTTCAGCACGACGAACACGGCCATTCCTTCCCCTCGGTTCCGTCCGCCGAGGCCGGCGCGGTCCCCTGGTCGTCGTTCTGGCGCGTCCTCACTGTCCTCGGGTCCCGGGCCGGACTCCGGCCTTGCCCTGCAAGTGTCACTCCGGGAAAGCTTGCTTTGCAATTCCCACTGAGGAATCCCAGCATGGAACACCCGTTCGGCGCAACAGCGGCTTGATCAGGAAAAACTCCTCGCTCGACACGCCACTGGGCCGCCCTTCACCGGGGAAGCGGCCAGATGGAGTATGGTCGCGACGCGATGGGAAACCCACCAACCGGGTCCCATCGCGGACGGCCCACCGCGAGAACGAAGGTCCCATGGCCCCCACGCAAGGTCCGATCGTGCCGCGCCGCCGGATCGCGGACACGCTCAAGAGCCTGCGTGACGAGTCCGGGCGCACCCTCGAAGAAGTGGCCGAAGCACTGCTCATCTCGACGTCGAAGCTGTCCCGGCTCGAGAACGCCCAAGGCAGCCCGCAGGCCAGGGACGTCCGCGACCTGGTCCGGTTCTACGGCATCGAGAACACGCAGCTGGCCGACCGGCTGATGCGCTGGGTGAAGGCGTCCGGCCGGCAGGGCTGGTGGACCGACTACTCGCAGACCACGGCGACCCCCGGCCTCGACGCCCACCTCGCGTACGAGTCCGAAGCGACGGTGGCCCGGATCTACACGATCCCGCTGCTGCCGGTGCTCCTGCAGACCCCCGAATACGCCCGCGCCCAGTATTCGACGCACGAGCCGTGGTGGTCGGCCACGGAGGTCGAGCGGCTCGTCGAACTGCGGGAGCACCGCAAGCACGTGCTCGCCGAGCGCGAGGACATGGAGCCGCTGCGGCTGGTCGCGGTCACCCACGAATCCGCCCTGCGGCAGTTCGTCGGCTCCCGCGAGATCATGCACGCCCAGCTGGACCACCTGGTCGAGCGGTCCACCGCGCCGAACATCGAGCTGCGCGTGTTCCCCTTCGCCCATCCCCCGCTGTTCTCGATGAGCTGCATGTACGCCTACTTCGAGTTCGAGGACGAGCTCGACCGGGACATCGTGCACATCGAAACCCACGCCGGGTTCCGGCACATCGAGACCGCCAAGACGGTCGAGCACTACCGCGGCTACCACGACGCCCTCGTGGCCGCGTCCCTCGAGCCCGACGAAAGCCGCGCCCTGATCCGCGAAATCCAGACCGCGCAGTTCGGCTGATCCCCTTCCCTTCACGTTGGGACAACGCATGGCTTTCGCTTTTCCCGGTTCCGAAAACGCCCGGCTGCACCGGAAGCGGCTCGACACCGACGGCTTCCTGGTCGTGTCCGACGACGAGCTCGGCCTGCCCGGCACGCGCCTGCGCGAGCACCTCCTGCGCACGTACTTCACCCCGGACGTGCTGCGCTGCTACCCCGGCGACATCCCCGCCGACCGGGAGCGGGCCCGGGACGTCGTCGAGTACGCCTGGCACGGCGAGACGCCGGTGCTGGCCGAACACCCCGAGATCGCCATCGAGGACCGCGGCGGCCGCCCCGAGCGGCGCGAGTACGCGCGCACGCCGGTGGCGCACGATCCGCTGTTCGCGGCCTGGATCCGCGCCGCGCTCGGCCTCATCCCGGACGGCCGGCGCCGGGCGCGGGGGACGTTCGGCGTCAACCTCTTCCGGACGTTCACCAACGTCGTCACGCGCCCGCACGCCGACGGCGAGGAGTTCGTCTTCGTCTACGTCGTGGACCGCGCCGGCACCGGTGCCGAGACGACGCTCCTCCGCCCCGAGGCCCCGGACACGGTGGTGCACTCCCAGCGGCTGGAGCCGGGGCAGCTCATCGTGTTCGAGGACGCGCGGTTCCTGCACACGGCCAGCCCGCTGATCGCCCCGGAGGGCGGCCGCGCCCGCCGGGACGCCCTCGTCTGCACCGTGGACCACCCGCAGACCTACGGCCTCGGCTGACGCTCAGCACAGCAGCCAGCGCATCTCCGCCGGCTGGTAGCGGGCGACCGCGAGCAGCCGGTGCGGGAAGACCGGGACCTGGCCGGCCAGCCCGGTGAGCCGGACCACTCGTTCGACGTCACCCCCGGGCGAGACGATCAGGCAGCCGGAGATCCCGCGCTTCCGGCACACCTCGAACACGCTCAACAGGCCACGGACCCCGCGGGCGGTCAAGAACCCCAGCGAGCCGAGGTCGATCACCAGGGACCGGGGGCTCGGCAGCTCGCAAAGGGCGGTTTCGAGCAGCGAGGCCCAGGCCAGCACCGTCCGGATACCCGGCTCGCCGCACATCTCGACGACCAGCACGCCGCCGGAGCGTTCCGAGGCGATGTCGTCGTCGCGCATCGCGCCTCCCGGGAGCCATCCCGTCCCGCACCCATGGTCGCACGGACGTCAGGCTTCCGTAATACCCGCGTGGAATCATGGGAGGTCCGGGGCAGTTGTAACGGGCGGTAGCACCGCACGAGGAGAAGGAGTGACGCCGTGACCACGTCAACCGAAAGGGCCGTCCTGGCCGGCGGCTGCTTCTGGGGCATGCAGGAGCTGTTCCGCCGTCAGCCCGGGGTGATCTCGACCCGGGTCGGTTACAGCGGCGGCGACGTCCCGAACGCCACCTACCGCAACCACGGCACGCACGCCGAGGCCATCGAGGTGATCTACGACCCCGCGCGGACCACGTTCCGCGACCTGCTCGAGTTCTTCTTCCAGGTGCACGACCCGACGACGAAGAACCGCCAGGGCAACGACATCGGCCTGAGCTACCGCTCGGCGATCTTCTTCGAGAACGACGAGCAGAAGCGGGTCGCCGAGGACACGATCGCCGACGTCGACGCCTCCGGGCTGTGGCCGGGCAAGGTCGTCACCGAGGTCGCCCCGGTGGGTGACTTCTGGGAGGCCGAGCCGGAGCACCAGGACTACCTGCAGCGCATCCCGAACGGGTACACGTGCCACTTCGTGCGCCCGGGCTGGAAGCTCCCGAAGCGCGAGAAGACCGCCTGACACCAGTAGCACCGAAGGGCCCCTTCGCCGATCACCGGCGGAGGGGCCCTTCGTCATGTCGGACGCAGTGAAGATCGCCCGAACGGCGGTGATCTCCGATCAGTCCTCTGTGTATAGTCGCCGACCGCGATCCCAATGGTGTCGAATGTCCTATTTGGGATGTATTGCGACTTCCCGATAAGACCGTACGTTCGTCGCTTGTTCACGGCGCTTTCACACCGGATGCTGATTTCCGCTAAGCCGCACCATTTTTCCCCGTCGTCCCCGTTCTCGGCCCGGCTCGACCCCGGGCCGGTTCGCCCTGCCCGGAGGAGATCCTTCGATGCAACTGAGACGTCCATTCGTCTTGGCCGCGAGCGGCGCCCTCATCGCCGCGGTGTGCACGACCACCACCGCCCAGGCCCAGCCCGTCACCCCGAACGCCGTCCCGGACGCCCAGACCCTGGCCGTGTCGGCGGCGGCCGGGCTCGTGGCGAGCAGGCCCGCCGCGCTGCACGCGAGCGCGGACGACGTTTTCCTGGCCCAGAAGGCGATTTCCGCCACCAACGGCCTGAAGTACATCCCGTACGAGCGCAGCTACAAGGGCCTGGCCGTGGTGGGTGGCGACTTCGTGGTCGCGACCGACTCGACCGGCCAGGTGCTCGGCACCTCCGTCGCGCAGGACCAGACGATCGACCTCGCCACCACGACGGCGAAGGTCTCCCAGGCCGCGGCCGAGGCGACCGCGCGGCAGCAGCTGTCCGCGGTCGACAGCGTCAGCCCGGCGCAGCAGGTCGTCTACGCGCTCGGCACGCCGGCGCTGGCGTGGAAGAGCACCGTCGTCGGCCGCGACGCCGAAGGCCCGAGCCGGCTCGACGTCATCGTCGACGCCACCACCGGCAAGGTGCTCAAGACGCAGGAGCACGTCCTCAACGGTGACGGCACCAGCGCGTGGAACGGCCCGAACCCGGTGCACCTCGACACCACGCACTCGGGCAGCACGTACTCGCTGAAGGACCCCACGATCACCAACACGTCCTGCCAGGACGCGGCCAACAACACCACCTTCAGCGGGCCGGACGACCTCTGGGGCAACGGCACCGCCAGCAACCGGGAGACCGGCTGCGTCGACGCGCTGTTCGCCGCCCAGACCGAGAACAAGATGCTCTCGCAGTGGCTGGGCCGCAACAGCTTCGACGGCAACGGCGGCGGCTGGCCGATCCGCGTCGGCCTCAACGACCAGAACGCCTACTACGACGGCAGCCAGGTCCAGATCGGCAAGAACACCGCCGGCGGCTGGATCGGCTCGATCGACGTCGTCGCGCACGAGCACGGCCACGGCATCGACGACCACACCCCGGGTGGCATCTCGGGTGCGGGCACCCAGGAGTTCGTCGCGGACGTCTTCGGCGCGGCGACCGAGTGGTTCGCGAACGAGCCCGCTCCCTACGACCAGCCGGACTTCCTCGTCGGCGAGCAGGTCAACCTGGTCGGCTCCGGCCCGATCCGCAACATGTACAACCCCTCGGCGCTGGGCGACAAGAACTGCTACGACAGCAGCGTTCCCAACGGTGAGGTGCACGCGGCCGCCGGCCCCGGCAACCACTGGTTCTACCTGCTGGCCGAGGGCACGAACCCGACCAACGGGCAGCCGACCAGCAGCACCTGCAACAGCTCCACCATCACCGGCCTCGGCGTGCAGACCGCGGTGAAGATCTTCTACAACGCGATGCTGCTCAAGACCACCAGCAGCTCGTACCTGAAGTACCGCACCTGGACGCTGACCGCGGCGAAGAACCTGTTCCCGGGCAGCTGCACCGAGTTCAACACCGTCAAGGCGGCGTGGGACGCGATCAGCGTGCCGGCGCAGTCGGCCGACCCGACCTGCTCGGCGACCGGCACCGTCACCGTGTCCAACCCGGGCAACCAGTCCACCGTGACCGGCGCTTCGGTCAACCTGCCGCTGTCGGCTTCCGGCGGCACCGCGCCGTACACCTGGTCGGCCACCGGCCTGCCGGCCGGCCTGTCGATCAACGCCTCCACCGGCACGATCTCGGGCACCGCGACCACCGCGGGCACCTCGAACGTCACGGTGACGGCGAAGGACGCGGCCAACAGGACCGGCACGGCGTCGTTCTCGTGGACGGTCGGCACCACCGGCGGCTGCTCCGGCCAGAAGATCGCCAACGGCGGCTTCGAGTCCGGCGCGACCAGCTGGACCGGCACCACCGGCTCCATCGGCCAGTGGGGTTCGCAGGGCGAGGCCGCCCACGGTGGCACGTACTCGTCCTGGCTGGACGGCTACGGCACCACGCACACCGAGTCGATCGCGCAGTCGGTGAGCATCCCGGCGGGCTGCCACGCCAGCCTGACGTTCTACCTGCACATCGACACCGCGGAGACCACCTCCTCCACCGCCTACGACAAGCTGACCGTCACCAACGGCAGCACGACGCTGGGCAGCTACTCCAACCTGAACAAGGCGTCCGGGTACGCGCTCAAGACCATCGACGTCTCGTCGGCGGCCGGCGGCACCCTCGCGCTGAAGTTCACCGGCACCGAGGACAGCTCGTTGCAGACCTCGTTCGTCATCGACGACGTGGCCGTGACGCTGAGCTGAAGCTGAACCACTGAAGCGGGGAGACCACGGTCTCCCCGCTTCAGTGGTTTCCGGAGCAGAATCGGCGCATGGACACCGAAGAGCTGCGCGCGACCCAGGCCCCGCTGAAGGACAAGTACCGCGAGCAGCCGGAGAGCGCGCTCGTGACGCTGCACGCCGACGCCGAACTGGACGGCCTCGGCATCTCCTGCAAGGTCGAGACCGGCCGCGCGGTCGTCGAGGCCGGGCTGCACCCGGCGACCGGCGGCGACGGCACCCTCGCCTGTTCGGGGGACATGCTGCTCGAAGCGCTCGTCGCCTGCGCGGGCGTGACGCTGCGGGCCGTCGCGACGTCGCTGGGTCTCGAGGTCCGCGGCGGGCGCGTCCGGGCCGAGGGCGACCTCGACTTCCGCGGCACGCTGGCTGTCGCCAAGGACGCGCCGGTGGGCTTCCGCGCCATCCGGCTTTCGTTCGACCTGGACACCGACGCCGGCGAGGACGAGCTGGCGACGCTCAAGAAGCTGACCGAGCGCTACTGTGTCGTCTTCCAGTCGCTGCGGACGCCGCCGGAGTTCGCCGTCACGCTTTCGGCGGCTCAGGGATAAACCCGGAGGACAAATCGGGCAGGGTGGCCTAGCTTGTCGGGGTCACCTGAAGGGGGAGCCACCATGCCACAGCCGGGACCGGACGTCGCCGTCCGGGTACGCGGGCTCGTGAAGACCTACGGTTCGACGCGCGCGCTCGACGGCGTCGACCTCGACATCCCGGCCGGGCAGGTGCTCGGCCTGCTCGGCCCGAACGGCGCCGGGAAGACCACCACCGTGCGCATCCTGACCACGCTGCTGCGCCCGGACTCGGGGTCCGCGCACGTGGCCGGGTACGACGTGCTGGCCGAGCCGGACGAGGTGCGGCAGCGGATCGGGCTGTCCGGCCAATACGCGGCCGTCGACGAGAACCTCACCGGGTTCGAGAACCTCTACATGGTGGGGCGGCTCTACGGCCGGAAGAAGGCCGCGGCCCGCACGCGCGCCCGGGAGCTGCTGACGCGGTTCCGGCTCGAAGAGGCCGCCGACCGGCCGGCGAAGGGCTATTCCGGGGGCATGCGCCGCCGGCTCGACCTGGCCGGCGCGCTGGTCGCCGAGCCGACCGTCGTCGTGCTGGACGAGCCGACCACGGGCCTCGACCCGGGCGGGCGCCTCGACACCTGGGCCGTCATCAAGGAGCTCGTGGCCGACGGCACGACCGTGCTGCTGACGACGCAGTACCTCGAGGAGGCCGACCAGCTCGCCGACTCGATCGTGGTGATCGACCACGGCCGGGTGATCGCGCGCGGCACGGCGGACGAGCTGAAGGCCCAGATCGGCGGCGAGCGCCTGGAACTGGTCGTCGCCTCGGCCGCGGACCTGCCGGTGACGCTGGACGTCCTGCGCGAGGTCGGCACGGGTGAACCGTCCGGCGACGACCACACGCGGCGGGCCGAGATCCTGGTCGACACCGGCCCGAAGGCGCTGATCGAGGCGTTGCGGCGGCTCGACTCCCACGGCATCACGGTCCAGGACGTCGGCTTGCACCGCCCGACCCTGGACGACGTCTTCCTGTCCCTGACCGGCCACGGTGCCTCGGCTGAGGAGGCGGCGAAGTGAACGCGCTCGCAAAAGGCATTTCCGACGGCGGCATCGTCACCTGGCGCAACCTGATGAACGTCCGCCGCAACCCCGACTGGCTGATGGCGGCGACGCTGCAGCCGATCATGTTCGTGCTGTTGTTCGCGTACGTCTTCGGCAACGCGATCGGCGGCGAAGCGGGCGGCGCGGCGTACCGCGAGTTCCTGATCGCCGGGATCTTCGCCCAGACGGTGGCGTTCAACTCGGCGTTCACGGTCATCGGCTTCGCCAACGACCTGCAGAAGGGCATCATCGACCGGTTCCGCTCGCTGCCGATGTCCCGGGTCGCGGTGGTGCTCGGCCGCACGACGTCGGACCTGGTGGTCAGCGTGGTGGCGCTGGTCGTGATGTCGCTGTGCGGGCTGCTGGTGGGCTGGCGCATCCGCGGCAGCTTCTGGGACGCGCTGCTCGGCTACCTGGTGATGCTGATGTTCGCGTGGGCGCTGTCCTGGGTCGGCGCACTGATCGGCCTGGCCGCGCGCAGCGTCGAGGTGGCGCAGAGCGCCGGGCTGATCTGGATGTTCCCGCTGAGCTTCATCTCCTCGGCGTTCGTCCCGACCGACACGCTCCCGGCGTTCCTGAAGGCGATCGCGGACTGGAACCCGTTCACGGCGGTGATCAACGCGACCCGTGACCTGTTCGGGAACAAGTTCGGCGCCCCGCAGACGGGCTGGCCGGCGGAGAACGCGGCCCTGTATTCGATCCTGTGCTGCGTGGCGATCATCGCGATCTTCGCCCCGCTGGCGACGGCCCGGTACCGCCGGGTGGCGAGTAAGTAGGACCGTCCGAAGAGGACTGGATCAGTCCTCTTCGGACAGCTCCACGATCGGGATCGCCCGCTTGGCCTGGCGTGCCTTCGCCTGGTGGTCCGCGAAAAACGGATACTCCTTCTCCAGCTCCGTCCACGTCCGGACGTAGTCCGCCCCGAGCAGTGGCAGCGCCTCGGCGTCGAACTCCCGCCCGTCCAGCTCGACGTGCACCCGCGGGTCCGCCTCGAGGTTCAGGTACCAGTCCGGGTGCCGGGGCGCGCCGATGTTGGACGCCACCACGAGCCACCGGTCGCCGTCGCGGTGGACCATCATCGGGACCGTCCGGGGCTCGCCGGTGCGCCGGCCCGTCGTCGTGAGCAGCGCCAGCCGCTCGCGGTGCATGCCCTCGACCTCGCCGCCCGCGCGGAACTGCTCGATCACCCGGCGGTTGGTCTCCGCGATGTCCACGACGGTCACCGGTCGTAGTACCGGGTCGGCGGGTCCTGCTGGGTCCACTGCTGCCGGGTCGGCGGCGGGGGCGCGGCGCTCTGCTGGCTGCGCCGCCGGTGCAGCGTGCGGGCGCTGGCCGCCATGCTGTTCACCACCGCGGCGATCACCAGGCCGATCACCAGGTTGATCACCGCCGTGGCGATCTTCGCGCTCGGTGCGACCGTCAGGGTCAGCGGCAGCACCACGGCGATCAACGTCACCAGCACCATGATCCAGCCGAAGAACTGGGACGGTGCCGGCGTCGCCACGCTCAGCAGGTGCATCAGCCCGGTGGCGAGCAGGGCCACCGCGGCGGCGACCAGCGCGTACGTCGTGGTGCTCGCGTTGCCCCAGACGCCCTCGCCTTTTGGGGCGAGCACTTCGACCTCGAAGATCCCGCGGGCGATCAGCAGGCCGACGACCGCGAGCAGGGCCGCGACCACCGCCGTCGCCACGCCGCCCGCCCACAGCCGGCGCGCGTCGATCCCCGGGCGGACGTCCTGCGGCTGGTTCCCGTAGTACTCGGACATCACGGCCTTCCCTCGCCTCGGCAGTGCCTCCGCTCCCGATTGTCCCCCGATTCGGCCCCGGCCGCGATTTGCGCTGGAGCGCACTCCAGCTCGTAGCGTCGGAGCCATGACCACCGCACAGCACAAGATCGGTTCGGGCTTCGGCGCCACCACCACGGCCGCCGAAGCCGTCGCAGGCGCCGACCTCACCGGGAAGCTCGCCGTCGTCACCGGCGGGTACTCCGGGATCGGCCTCGAAACCACCCGCGCGCTGACCGGCGCCGGCGCCCACGTCGTCGTCCCGGCCCGCCGCCGCGAGACCGCCGAGGAAGCGCTCGCCGGAATCGAGAACACCGAGGTCGGCGAGCTGGACCTGGGCGACCTCGAGAGCGTCCGCGCGTTCGCCGACCGGTTCCTGGCGACCGGGCGTGAGATCGACCTCTTCATCGCCAACGCCGGCATCATGGCCTGCCCGGAGACCCGGGTCGGGCCGGGCTGGGAGGCCCAGTTCGCCACCAACCACCTCGGCCACTTCGCGCTGGTCAACCGGCTGTGGCCGGCGATCGCCGAGGGCGCCCGGGTGGTCTCGCTGTCCTCGCGCGGCCACCACTACTCCCCGATCCGCTGGGACGACGTCCAGTTCGAGACCGGCTACGAGAAGTGGCAAGCCTACGGGCAGGCCAAGACCGCGAACGTGCTGTTCGCCGTGCAGCTCGACCGGCTGGGCGCCGAGAAGGGTGTCCACGCGTTCGCGCTGCACCCGGGCGGCATCATGACGCCGCTGCAGCGGCACCTGCCGCGGGCGGAAATGATCGAACGCGGCTGGATCGACGAGGCCGGGAACTACCTGATGGAGTTCAAGACGCCCGAGCAGGGCGCGGCGACCACGGTCTGGGCGGCCACCTCGCCGCAGTTGGCCGGGCTCGGCGGGCTGTACCTGGAGGACTGTGACGTCGCCGAGCTCGCGCCGGAGGACGCCGAGGGCCTCGCGGCTTCGGGTGTCCGCCGGTACGCCGTCGACCGCGAGCAGGCCGCGCGCCTGTGGACGCTGTCGGCGCAGCTCACGGGCGTGGACGCGTTCGCACGGCCCTGACTGTCACGTCGGCGGGCCCCCGGACGATACTTTCTTCGTGATCTTCCGACGTTTGCCGGTCACGGAGCCGGGGTACCTGGCGCCCGTGGCCGACGAAGCCGGGAGAACGGGGCGCCCGCCGACTGACGACGGGGCCGAGGTCACCTGTGGCCGTTACGCGATGGGTGAGTTCACCATCACCCCGCGCAGCGCCCTCGACGACGAGCGGCCGCCGGGTTTGCTGGGCGGGCGCTACGAAGTCGGCAGGCTGATCGGCAGCGGCGGCACGGCCCGCGTGTACCGAGCCTACGACGTGCGGCTGACCCGCGAGGTCGCCGTCAAGATCTACGACCGCGACGCGGTGGCGCTCGACCAGCGGCGCCGGCTGCGCGAGATGACGATCCAGGGCAGCATCAGCCACCCGGGCGTGGTGGCGCTGCTGGACAGCGGCACCGAGAACGGCCGGACGTACCTGGTCATGCAGCTCGTCGAGGGCGAGAACCTCGCCGAGCGCCTGCTGGGCGGCCCGCTGCCGGCGGCGGACGTGACGGCACTGGCGGACGGGCTCGCCGAAGCACTGGCCCACGTCCACGCGCGGCGCATCGTGCACCGCGATCTGAAGCCGGCCAACGTGTTCCTGTCCGCGGACGGTCCCCTGATCGGCGACTTCGGCATCGCCCACGCCCTCGACACGACGCACATCACGGGCACGGGCCTGATCCCGGGCACGGCGGCGTACCTGGCGCCGGAGCAGGTGTCGGGCGAGCCGGCCGGCCCGCCGGCGGACGTGTACGCGCTGGGCTTGATCCTGCTGGAATGCCTGACGGGCCAGCGGGAGTACCCGGGCACCATGGTCGAGGCGGCCATGGCCCGGCTGACGAGACCACCCCGCATCCCGGAGGACGCACCGGCGACGTTGGCGTACACGTTGCGCCGGATGACGCAGCGCGAGCCGGCCGACCGCCCGACGGCGGCGAAGGTGCTGGACATGCTGCACGCGCCGCCGCCGACGTTGCCGTGGAGCAGGACGCAGCGCAGCCCCCGCTGGCGCCGCCGCCCGGACGCGGGAATTGCCGCCGGGGCGGGTGCGGCTGCGGGGCCGCCCGACGTGACGGAGGCTTTCAGCCCGGCGCGAGGCGAGCTGGGCGCCGGGGTCCACGATGCGGCGGCGGGCGCAGGCGCGGCGGGAAGCGAACTCGGCGCCACGGGACACGGTGCGGCGGTGGGCCACGGCCCAGCGCGAGGCGAACTCGGCGCTGTAGGGCCCGATGCAACCGCGGGCTTCAGCCCGGCGCGAGGCGAACTCGGCGCCCCGGGGCGCCGGCGCTTGGCTGCCGTGGCCGGGCTGAGCGTCGCCGCCGTTGCGGCCGTGGCCGCCCTGCTTCTCACCCAGCACGAAACCGGGACCGGTTCACCCGCGCAGCCGCCCGCCGCGAACTCTCCCGCCCCTTCCGTCACCCCCTCGTCGTCCACCCCTCTCGCCGAGTCCGGGACCTCCGCGCCGGGCACGTCGCGGCCCGGCGGGACCGGCGGCTCCGGCACGCAGCCCGGCACCAGCGAAGCCGCGTCGCTCGAACCCGCCGCCGTGACGCACGACAGCCCGCACGAGGAGCCGGCGAAGCCACCCGGCAAGCCCCCGAAGACCGACCCGCCCGGCAAGACCAAGGGCAAGGGTCCCGGCCACGACTCGTGAGCGGGACCTCCGGCGCGCGAATCCGGGTCCAACGGCCCTGGTGCCGAAAAGGGCCGGGAATGGCGGGTAATTCGATTCCGTGAATTGGGACTCGAACCAATAACGGCAGGTAACCGAAGGCCGGTCCGGGCCGACTCACTCCACGGTGCCGCCGCCGGGAATCCCCTCCCGGCCGGTTCGACGAGCATCCCCCGGAGGTCTGAATGAGTGTCCACGCTGCCCTCGCGCGGCCGGTTTTCCGCACACCGAGCGGCCGGCACGCCAAGCCGGGTCCCGCGTGGCCGCGGGTCGCCGGCCGGGCAGTTTTCCTGATCACGGCCGTGTTGTGCGCCGGTGCCGTCTTCGCGCTCGGGTGGCCGCCCGCGTTGCTGGCGGTGCCCGCCGCCGCGTTCGTGCTGCTCGTCGCGGGCGTGGCGAAATTGCGGACCGCGAGCCGGAAGATCGACACCATCCTCGCCGAAGAACTGCCGGAATCCGATTGATCAAGCGAGGGCGTAGAAGTCCTCGAGCACCGCTTCGCCGGCTTCGGTATCGGGCACGGCGACGTCCCAGCACACCTGCCCGTCTTCGACGGCGATGTCTATGTCAGCTTCCTTGTCGACAAGGACGTTTCGAGCCTAGAGTCTGGACCTGACTCCAGAGTCAAGGGAGAAGCCCGTGAAGATCGGCGAGGTGGCCCGGCGCCCCAGCGGCTACCGGGTGTTCCCCGCGTCGGCGGCCGACCGCATCCGTTCGGCGAAAGCGTTGCAGGACGTGGGTTTCACCCTCGACGAGGTGACCGACGCCCTGCGCGCCCACGACACCGGCGACGCCACCTGCGAGACCGAGCGCCGGCGCCTGGAGGCGGTCGTCGCCCGGCTGGACGAACGGATCGCCGCACTGCACCGCGTCCGCACCAAGGCGGCGGAGAGCCTGGCGGACTGCCGGGCCGGCTGCTGCCGGCTGGTCGGCGGCGGAGCCTGAGCGTGGAGTTCTTCTGCTACCACCGCGACCGCCCCGGGTCTTCGGCGCTGCGGCAGGAAACGCTGGAAGCGCACTGGTCGTACCTGGACCGGTTCGCCGACCGGATGATCGCCCGCGGCCCGACGCTGGCCGCCGACGGCACCCCGACCGGCAGTGTGCACGTCCTCGACCTGCCGGACCCGGCCGCCGCCCGCGCGTTCGCCTTCGACGAGCCCACCTACCAGGCCGGGGGCTACCGCGACGTCCTGCTGCGCCGGTGGCGCAACACCCTCGGCACCACCATGTGGGAGTCCCCCGGCGAGCCGTCCGGCTTCCTGGTCCTCGGCCTCGCCGAGGGGCCACCCGCCGACGTCGGGCGCCCGGAGGGGCACGACCTCATCGCCTACGGACCGCTCCTGTCCGACGACGGCGCCACCTGGCTCGGCACCGCCGCGCTGGTCAGAGCGGCCGCTCCCACCGCGGCGCGTACCGTCCTCACCGCGGACCGGTACGCCGCCGTCGAAGTCCACACCTGGCGGTTCGGCGGGCGGGTCACCGCAGGTCCAGCCACATGATGCGCAGCCCGACGTCCCCGGCGACCGGGTGGCGGAAGGCTCCGGGCGCCGTTCCGAGCGTCACGAACCCCAAGCTCTCGTACAGCCGGACCGCGGCCACGTTCACGTCGACGACCGCGTTGAACTGGATCGCCGCGAACCCGCTCCGCCGGGCCCAAGCGATCAGGTCCGTCGTGAGCGCCCGCCCGACACCCGTGCCGCGTGCCTCCTTCGCCACCATCAGGCTGCCGGAGGCGACGTGGCTGCCCGGCCCCGGCCGGTTGGCGTACATGTTCGCCGTGCCGGTCACCCGGTCGCCGTCGAGGGCGACGACCACGCGGGCCGGCGGGTCGCGCAGCCACATCTCCCGGGCGTCGCGCTCGGTCATCGCCGGGTCGTAGGGGAACGTCTGCCGCTCGGTGACGACGTCGTGGATGATCGGCCAGATGGCGGGCCAGTCCTCGGCGCGGGCTTCGCGGATCACGGCCGCACCGCCGCGCAGAGTTCCGGGACGACGGCCTCGATGTCGTCCCGCAGCACGAACGCGGCATCGTCGTCGTACGGCGTCGGGTCGCGGTTGACGACGACCAGCGTCGCCCCGGCCCGCACGGCGACCGTGCACAGTGACGCCGCCGGCTCCACCTGCAGCGTGCTGCCGATCGCGAAGAACAGGCCGCTCGCCGCCGCGATGTTCCGCGCGTGCCCGAGGACTCCGCCGTCGAGCAACTGTCCGAAAAGGACGACGTCGAGCTTGAGGATCCCGCCGCAGTGCCGGCACGACGGGTCGTCCTCGCCCGCTTCGAGGACATCGGCGGTCGGGAACCCGGCCGCGCAGCCGGTGCACCGCGTGGTGTGCACGCTGCCGTGCAGCTCGAGAACCTTGCGCTCGGCGAGCCCGGCCCGCTGGTGCAGGCCGTCGACGTTCTGGGTGAGCACCCGGACGGCGACGCCCGCGCTGTCGAGCTCCGCCAGCGCGCGGTGGGCGGCGTTCGGCTCGGCGCGCCACGCGGCGTGCCCCCGGTACGCGCGCCAGAATTCGCGGCGCACGCCGGCGTCGGCCATGAAGTTCTCGAGGGTGAAGGCGTTCACCGCGCTCGGCGTGCGCGTCCAGACGCCATCGGGGCCGCGGTAGTCGGGAATCCCGGACGCGGTGGAGATGCCCGCGCCGGTCAACGCGGCGACCCGCCGGGCCCCGCGGATCCGGTCGATGAGCTTGCCGTCCATGGTGCCGGAGGCTAACGGCTCGCGGACGGCGGCACGACCGGATTATCGCGCCTCTCGGTCCTTCCGCAGCCGCAACGCCAGCGCCGGGCACGCCGCGGCCGCGCGCCGCGCCTCGGCCACCAGTTCCGCCGGCACCGGGCCCGGCGCCACCACCGGATAGCCCCACTCGTCGAGGCGCACCAGTTCCGGCAGGAGGTCCGCGCACAACCCGTGCGCGCTGCACCCGATCGGGTCCACTGTCACCTTCATGCGACACCCGCCGGGATCCGGCACCGGCCGCCGGCCTCGTGGGTGCGGACGTCGGCGTCGAAGACCGCCAACGCGCTGGCCGCGAGCCGCGCCGCGCCGTCCGGGTGGGCGCACGCGCCGCGGCCGGTCAGCAACGGGAGGCGGCGGGCCAGCCGGGCCGTCGCCGGGCCACCGCGGACCAGCTCCGCGAAGTCCGCCGCGATCGACGGCAGGCCGAACGTGCACGGCCCGCACTGGCGGGCCGACTCCGCCGCCAGGAACGCCAGCACCTTCGCCGTGTACGCCAGCCCGCAGTCACGCGCGGGGAGCGCGTAGACCGCGGCGATCCCGGACAGGCCGGAGCCGAGGTCCGCGGTCCACGTTCCGCCGGCGAGCACCGCCTGCACCGGTTCCGCTTCGCCGCCCGCCGCGGCCAGCACCCCCGCCAGGGACGTCCCCTCGGCCACCTCCACGACGCCGGGCCGCCGGACCGCGCCGGTCACCGTGACGAGGTCGGTCCGGGACGCGCGATAATGGTTCGGCCCCAGCAGGACCACCGACGCCAGCTGCGCCAATGTCTCCACATTGGACACCAGGGTGGGCCGCCCGCGCACGCCGCGTTCGGCGGGCCGGGGCCGCTTGCCCAGCGGCCGCGCGTCCCCCGACGTCAGGTACCGGACGAGCGCGGTCTCCTCGCTGGCGACATAGCGGCGCGGGACCTCCGCGACCCGCACCGGCACCCGGTCTTCGCGTTCGCCGAGCGCCGCGCCGACGCTCGGCAGCGCCGGGCTGCCGGTGTGCACACAGAGCACGGCCTCGAGGGCGCCGGTCGCGTGGGCGGCGAGCTGCAGGCCGTCGAGCACGAGGTGCGGCGAAAGCGTGAGCAGCACGACGTCCTTCCGGCTGAGCGGGTCGCCTTCGCACCCGTTCGCGACGACGACCGAGCGGTTCGACCGCGCCGCGCGCAGCTTCACCGCCGTCGGGAAGCCCGCGCCGCCGCGGCCGCGCAGGTCCGCCGCTTCGACGGCGGCGATCAGCCGGTCGCGGCCGTCGTCGCCGTGGTAGGCGACCCACGGCACGACGCCGTTGCGGCGCCGGTGGCCGGCCAGGTCCAGCCGGTGCGGGGGCAGGATGCTCATCGGGTGCCTCCCAGGGCAGCGAACTTGCGGGCGTGGGTCGCGCGGTAGCCCGCCGAAGCGAGCACGGCCAGCACGCACAGGACGTCGAGCGCGACGATCCAGCCGTAGGCGGCGTCGTCTTCGGCCATGCCGAAGCCGTGCACCAGCGCGACCGGCCAGCACAGGTAGGCCAGCCAGTGCACAGCGCGCCAGGCCCGCGCCGGCAGCCGGGTGCGCAGCAGGCTGGTGACGACGATCGCGAGCAGCAGGTCGATCGCGACGGCGCCGAGCCCGACCCACAGCGGCTGGTAACCGGCGCCGAACGGGATCACGACGTCGAGCCAGCCGAGCGAGACGTAACCGTCGAGGATGGCCGACGCGATGTGCGCCGCGAGGAACGCCAGGCTGGTCAGCGCCAGGTTCCGGTGCACGGCGGCGACGGCGAACCGCGGCCATTCCCGCGTGGCGAACCGCCCGGCGCCGAGCGCGCCGAGGACGACGACGCCGGTGAAGAGCACGAGCGAGACGAGCCCGGTCGCGCGGCTGAAGTACCACACCGCGGAGCTCATGCCGCCGCCCGTTCCGCGGGCCAGCCGGGGGTCGTGACGACGTCGCCGTCCACGCCGGCCAGCCGTGCGGGGAGGTTCCGCCGCTCGAGCCAGCCGGGTGCGGCGCCGCCGAGGACGATCGCCGCCGTGCTCGCGGTGTTGGCGTCCACAGTGGACTTCGCGGCGACGGTGACCGTGCGCCAGCGCGCTTCCGGGATGTCGCCGGTGCGCGGGTCGACGATGTGGTGCACGGTCCGGCCGCCGTGGCGCCAGCGCCGCCGGGTGGTGCCCGAGGTGGCGAGCGCGCCGTCACGGTGGAGGGCGACGGTGGCGGCCGGCCGGGTGACGGCGTCCGCGTGGTCGTCGCCGAGCGCGATCTGCCAGCCGCCGTCGGGCGGCGGCCCGGCGGCGCGCAGATCGCCGCCGAGGTTCACCAGCGCTCCGCAGCCGGTGGTGGTGTGGATCCGCCGGGCGGCCCGGTCGGCGGCGAGGGCCTTGGCCGTCGCGCCGAGGTCGAGGTGCACGCCCCGAGGGAGGACGACGAGCCGCCGGGCGGGGTCGAAGAGGATCCGGTGCCAGCCGGGCGCGGGAGCCGCCGGTGTCGCGAATGACTCATTCGGGACTTCGGAGGTCCCCAATGAGTCATTCGCGACCTCCGAAGCCGCGGTGTTCCGTTCAGCGGCAACCGAAGCGAAATCACCGTCGTAGCCCAGCGCGCACACCGCCGCCCCCACCGTCGGGTCGACCAATCCGTCCGTCAGCCGCGCCGCGCGCAACGCCACCTTCAGCGCCTCCGCGAGCAACGGCCCCACGCGGACCTCCCGCCCGGCTGCCTCGTGCAGCCGCGAGATCTCCGAGTCCGGCCGGAACCGGCTGCACGCCGCGTCGATCGCCGCCAGTTCCTCCCGCAGCAGGGCGACCGCCTCCCCCAGCCGGGTGGGATCCGTGACGATCAGCTCGGCCGTCGTGCCCAGGGCCGGGAACGCCGTCGTCATGACGCCCCCGAACCGGTGTGCGCGTGGCCGGATCCGCTGCTCAAGCCGCTGTCGGGCGCCTGAAGCTGGTCCTGGGAGCCGGTCGAGTCGGTGGAATCGGAAGTGGAGGTCGAATCCGAGGTCGTGGCCGAAGCCGTCGAGAGGCCGAAGCCGATGGCGCCTGCTGCGGCCGCGCCCAGTACCGCGGCGGCCGCCGTGGCCAGCGCGGCCTTGCGGCGTCCCTGCTCGCGGCGGGCGGGTCCGGCCGGGGTGGTGGGTTCCATGGCACCGAGTGTCGGCGCCGTTCCTTTGAACGAGCTGGGAACGACCTGTCAAAGCCCTGGCGCACCAACCAAAGGAGGTTGACACCGGAAAGCCATTCACCCACTCTTTCCGTTGTCCGCCGGAGGTTTCCTGGTGTTCACGAACCGGACCACAGCACCTCACGAACCGGTCCCCTGCCGTGGGCACCATGAGGCGCCCACCCCCTCAGTGCTGGAGGACCCATGATCCGGAAGCGGATCTTCGCCGCGTTCGCCGCGGCCGCCCTGGTCACCGCCGGTGCGGTCACCGCCGCTGTCACCGGAACCGGCGAGCCGGCCGCCGTCCGGCCGACCGCCGCGGCCGTGCCGGCGTTCGACCACATCGTCCTCGTCATGTTCGAGAACAAGAAGTACTCCTCGATCAACGGCAGTTCCAGCGCGCCCTACTTCAACACCCTCGCCTCGCAGAGCGCGAAGTTCACGAACTCGTTCGCGATCACCCACCCGAGCCAGCCCAACTACGTCGCCCTCTTCTCCGGCGCGACGCAGGGCGTCACCGACGACAGCTGCCCGGCCAACCTCGGCGCGAAGGCGAACCTCGGCCGTCAGCTGATCGACGCGGGCAAGACCTTCAAGGGCTACTCCGAAGCCATGCCTTCGGACGGCTACACCGGCTGTTCCAGCGGCACCTACCGCCGCAAGCACAACAGCTGGGTCGACTTCTCCAACGTCCCCGCCGCGAGCAACGTCCGGTTCTCGGGCTTCCCCTCGGACTTCACCCAGCTGCCGACCGTCGCCTTCGTGACCCCCGACATGTGCAACGACATGCACGACTGCAGCATCGGCACCGGCGACACGTGGCTGAAGAAGAACCTCGACGCCTACGCCCAGTGGGCCAAGACGCACAACAGCCTGCTGATCACCACGTTCGACGAGGACAGCAACACCTCGGTCAACCAGATCTTCACCACCTTCACCGGCGCGAACGTGAAGGTCGGCAGCTACAGCGAAACGATCAACCACTACACGGTGCTGCGCACCATCGAGGCGGCGTACGGCCTGCCCGGCATCGGCAACGCCGCGAGCAAGTCGCCGATCCTCGACGTCTGGCAGTAACCACGTGTACCTGTCCACCATCGGCCGCCGAGAGCACGCCGGGACGGTGTCCCGGCGCAAGCTCTCGGCGGTCGGCGCGAACGTCTTCGCGCTGGGTGCCGTCAGCCTCGTCACCGACGTCTCCTCCGAGATGGTCACCGCGGTCCTGCCGGTGTACCTCGTCCTCGGCCTGCACCTGAGCCCCGCCGCGTACGGCCTGGTCGACGGCCTCTACACCGGCGCGACGGCGCTGCTGCGGATCGCCGGCGGGTACGTCGCCGACCGGGTCCGGCGGCGCAAGGTCGTGGCCGGCGCCGGCTACGCGCTGTCCGCGGTGATGAAGCTCGGCCTGCTCGTGGCCGGGTCGTCGGCGACGGCGATCGGCGCGGTGATCACGCTCGACCGCACCGGCAAGGGTCTGCGGACGGCTCCGCGGGACGCGCTGATCACGCTGTCGGCCCCGGAACCGCTGCTCGGGCGGGCGTTCGGCGTGCACCGCGCGATGGACAGCATGGGCGCGTTCGCCGGGCCGCTGGTCGCGCTCGCCGTGCTGGCCGCCGTCGGCGCGGCCGACCCCGAGGCGTTCGACGCCGTGTTCGTCGTCAGCTTCTGCATCGCCGCGATCGGCGTGCTGCTGCTGGTGCTGTTCGTCCGCGACCGCCGCACGCCGAAAGCCACCGCGACGCCGGTCTCGCCGCGGGCGGCGGCCGCGTTGCTGCGCGGCAGCGGCGTGCGGCGCCTCCTGGTGGCCGCGTGCGTGCTCGGGCTGGCCACGGTCGGCGACGGGTTCGTCTACCTGCTGCTGCAGCACAAGGAGGACATCGCCACCGGCTGGTTCCCGCTGCTCGCCGTCGGCACGAACCTCAGCTACCTGCTGCTCGCCGCGCCGCTGGGCGCGCTCGCCGACCGGGTCGGTCGGCTGCCGGTGGTGCTCGGCGGGTACGGCGCGCTCGCGCTGGTCTACCTGTTGCTGGCCGGGCCGGTGACCGGGTGGCCGCTGTTCGCGCTGTCGCTCGCCTTGTACGGCGCGTTCTACGCGGCGACCGACGGCGTCCTCATGGCCCTCGCCGGCCCGCTGCTGCCGGAGTCGTTGCGCACCACGGGGATCTCGCTGGTGCAGACCGCGCAAGCGCTGGCGTACTTCGCCTCGTCCGTCCTGTTCGGACTCGCCTGGCAGTTCTGGGGCGCGGATCGCGCGATCGCCGTCGCGGCGGGCGGAGCCGTGGTCGCGATCGCGGCGACCTTCGCGGTACTGCGGAAGGTGAAGGCGTGAAGACGCGGATCCTCATCGCGGTCGTCGGCGTGCTC
Source organism: Amycolatopsis sp. 505 (assembly GCF_031625235.1). Classification (NCBI taxonomy): domain Bacteria; kingdom Bacillati; phylum Actinomycetota; class Actinomycetes; order Pseudonocardiales; family Pseudonocardiaceae; genus Amycolatopsis; species Amycolatopsis sp. 505. The sequence goes on along the minus strand of NZ_JACKQP010000005.1, from coordinate 95,366 downwards.
GTGCTCGCCGGAGCCGCGGTCGCGTACGTCGGGTTCGCGAGCGCGCGCGGCCACGACGTCACCGCGACCGGCGCGGTCAGCCTCGCCCCCGGTCCGCGGCTGCTGTTCCGCAGCACCGCCGACGCCGACCGGGGGCACGTCGCCACGGTGTCCGCCACCGACCCCGGCGGACCGCGGACGGTGTCGCCGCTGTCGTGCGCGCGGGTGTACGCCGCCGGCGGCACCGGGCTCTGCCTGCGCCAGGACGGCGACCTGACCACCTACCAGCTGGCGGTGCTGGACACCGCGCTGGCGGTGCGGCGGGAGATCCCGCTGGTCGGGCTGCCGAACCGGGCGCGGGTGTCGGCGAGCGGCCGGATGCTCGCGTGGACGGTGTTCGTCACTGGCGACTCCTACAACGGCGGGATGTTCTCCACCCGCGCCGGCATCCTCGACACGGCGACCGGCGACCTCGCGGGCACCCTGGAGGACTACGCGGTGACCCTCGACGGCCGGCCGTACCAGGCGGCCGACCTCAACTTCTGGGGCGTCACGTTCACCCGCGACGACCGCCACTTCTACGCGACGATGTCGACGTCCGGCCACCGTTACCTGGTCGCGGGCGACTTCGCCGCGCACACGATCCGCACGCTGCGCGAGAACGTCGAGTGCCCTTCGCTGTCCCCCGATGGGACGCGGGTGGCGTTCAAGTCCGCTGTGGACGGCGACCCGGCGCGCGGGTGGCGGCTGTCGGTGCTGGACCTCGCGGCTTCGAAGGTGACGCCGCTGGCCGAGACCCGCAGCGTCGACGACCAGCCGGCCTGGCTCGACGGCCACACGATCGGCTACGGCCTGCCCCGCGGCCCGGGCCACGCGGACGTCTGGTCGGTCCCGGCCGACGGCTCGGGCGCGCCCCGGCTGCTGATCCCGGACGCCGAGTCGCCCGCCGCGCTGGGACCGTGATCGCCGGCGCCTCCCGGGTGCAGCCGCGGCCCCGGAGGTCGCGAATGACTCATTCGCGGCAACGGCTAGTCCAGTTTGCGCAGCCCGTCGAGGATGCGGCGCATCAGGTCGGTGTCCGGGGGCGCGAAGGCGAACCGCGGCGCCGAGGCCCCCGCGGTCGCCGGGCGCGGGGCCGGCGGCGGGAGGATGCCGGCCACGCGGGACGGCAGCCGGGTCATCGCGGGTTCGCGGCGGGTCTGCGCGGGGATCGGCAGCGTCGGCAGGGCCACCGTGCCCGCTTCGGCCAGCCGCCGGGTGGCGTGCTCCCGCCGCAGGCGCGACTGGATCCCGGCCACGGTGAAGTCCGGCTCGGGGTCGGCGGCGGCCGGCCGACGGCGGGGCCGCCGCCGTTCCAGGCTGATCGCCCAGGCCGCCGCGGCGAAGGCCGGCAGCAGCAGCCCGGCGACGATCGCGAGGCCCGGCAGGTCGACGGCCATCAGGCGGCCCCGGGCACAGGTAGGAGCATGACGTTCACTTCCGGACGGACGGTTCTTCCGCAGCATGGCCGACACCTGGATATTCGACTTCAACGAATTTTCGCGGACCCCGCAGCCATCATGAATGACGGTCGACGCTCCCGCAAGCGGCCGAACGGGGTCGGCCGTCCGGACGGTAAAACTGCAGCTCGGCGTGGTTCCGCGGCAGGTAGACCGCGCCCTTCACCCAGTAGTACGGACGCAGGTTCGATCCGGTTCACCGCATTTTTGTACGATTCGTGTACACCGCCGCGGCAAACTCCGGAAATGCGCATCCGGACCTGGCTCGTGGCCGCCACGCTGGCGCTCCCCGGGCTCGCCCCCGCGTCCCCGGCCCTCGCCGCGGACGGCAATCCGCTCGAGAAGACGAACGGCTTCTACGCCGACCCGGACTCCAACCCGGCCGGGTGGGTCCGCGACCACCCGAACGACAGCCTGGCCGGCCCGATCGGGACGTCGATCGCGACCAAACCCGGCGCGCGCTGGTTCGGCAACTGGAGCGGTGACATCCGCGCGGCCGCCGACTCCTACACCTACGCCGCCGATGTCGCCGACAAGCTGCCCGTCCTGGTCGCCTACAACATCCCCGGCCGCGACTGCGGCGGCGAGTCGACCGGCGGCGCCGGCAGCCCGCAGGCCTACCGCGACTGGATCTCCGCGTTCGCCGACGGCATCGGCGGCAAGCCGGCGCTCGTGATCATCGAGCCGGACGCGCTCGCCCAGCTCGACTGCCTGCCCGGCGACGCCCGCCAGACCCGGATCGACCTGCTGAAGTTCGCCGCCATGCAGTTCGCGCAGAAGGCCCGGAACACGTGGGCCTACCTGGACGGCGGCAACGCCACCTGGATCCCGGCCGCGACGATGGCCGCGCGGCTGAAGCAGGTGGGCGTGCAGTCCGTCCACGGCTTCGCGCTGAACGTGTCCAACTTCTACACCACGGCCGAGTCGACGACCTACGGCAAGGCGGTCGACGCGGCACTGGGCTACGCGGCGCCGTTCGTGGTCGACACCAGCCGCAACGGCAACGGCCACGGCAACCCCGACGACAAGCTGTGGTGCAACCCGCCGAAGCGCAAGCTCGGCGCGACGTCCCAGCTCGGCGGCGGCCCGGAGATGCAGCTGTGGATCAAGGTCCCGGGCGACTCCGACGGCAGCTGCGGCCACGGTTCGGGCATCCCGGCGGGCACGTTCGGCCCGAGCCTGGCCGACCACCTGATCAAGGGCGACTGACCAGGTCGCACGCCGTCGCCAGCTCCGCCGGGGTCGCCCCGGCGGGGCGGGCGATCGTCGCCGAGGCCGGCGGGCGTACGCCGCGCAGCCACCCGCCGAGGGCGTCGAACGCCGTCCGGAAGCACGGGCCCAGCGGGCGCAGCCGGTCCGGGTAGGCGTCGACCAGCCCGTCGACGTGGTTGCCGCCCTCGATCCGGTAGTACCGGTGCAGCGCCCCGCGCCCCGAGTCGCGGATCATCCGGTCGTAGACGTCGGAGTCGCGGGTGATCGGCAGCAGCGTGTCGAGCGTTCCGTGCAGCGTCAGCAGCGGTTTGCCGATCCGGCCGGTCAGCGAGATTCGCTCGACCGCCCGGGCCACGGACCGCGGCCGGGACGCATACGCGTAGTCGGCGTCGCACGACGGCGTTCCCGAGGCGCAGAACGGGGTACCGGCCTCGAGCGGGCCGTCGAACGACGGGTCGACCTCTTCGCGGTAGATCCGCTGCGTCAGGTCCCAGTAGACGCGGTAGTGGTAGTCCCACAGGAACTCCGACCCCGGCGCGAACCCGGCGTCCAAAATGGACTGGTGGGCCGCTGCCGATCCCGCCGCGTAGGCCGGGTACGCGCGCAGGGCCGGCGGCAGGAACGTGAGCAGGTTCGGCCCGTCGGCCCGCCACAGCGTCCCTTCCCAGTCGACGCCGCCGTCGTAGAGCCACGGCCGGTTCTCCAGCTGCCACCGCACGAGGTACCCGCCGTTGGACAGCCCGGCCGCGAGGGTCTTCGTCACCGGACGGCCGTAGTGCCGGGTCGCGGCGGCGCGGGCGGCCAGCGTCAGCTGCGTGACGCGCGAGTTCCACTCGGCCAGCGCGTCCCCCGGCCGGACGCCGTCGGTGAAGAACGCGGCGCCGGTGTTGCCCTTGTCGGTCGCGGCGAAGGCATAGCCTTCCGCGAGCGCCTGGTCGCCGATCGCGCGGTCGTTCGCGTACTGGCGGCGGACGCCGGGCGAGCCGGAGACGACCAGGCCGCCGTTCCACCGGTCCGGCAGCCGGAGCACGAACTGGGCGTCGTGGTTCCAGCCGTGGTTGGTGTTCGCCGTGGAGGTGTCCGGGAAGTAGCCGTCGACCTGCACGCCGGGCACCGCGCCGAAGGTCGGCAGCCCCGCCGACGTCAGCCCGGCCCAGTCCGCCTCGACGGTGTGCCCGGACGCGAGCGTGCCGGTCGTCGTCAGGTCGTCCAGGCAGGCGGCGACCTGCTGTTGCGCGCCCGGCACGGTGGCCGAGCAGTGCCGCCCGGCCGAAGCCGACGCCGGCGCGGGCAGCGCCACCGCGAGCGCGCCCGCCAGAACCCAAACCAGCCAACCCCGCACGGTTCACCTCCGGTCTCCGAGGTCCCCAGCCAAGCGCGTGCCGCGGCCGCGAGCCATCCCGCCGGCCACCATGAATCGGCGAGCCGATGTGGTGGGCGGACACATGGTCCGGACCGCGGAGCCGCCTTAGCGTCGCTGAGGACCCTCTCAACGACGAGAAGGAGCCCACCATGCGCAAGCTCGCTTTCGCCGGCCTCGCCGCGATCACCGCCGCCGTGCTCACCACCGTCGGGGTGGCCGCCGCCGACCCGCCGCCGTCGTCCCTGGTCCAGGTGCCGAACTTCGGCACCAATCCCGGCAACCTGGCGATGTACACCTACACCCCCGCCGGCCTCGGGACCGGCCGTCCGGTGGTCGTCGCGCTGCACGGCTGCACGCAGAGCGCCGCGGACTACTACGCCCATTCGGGCTGGCCGGAACTGGCCGACCGCTGGCGGTTCGAGGTCGTGTTCCCGCAGACGTCCACGGCGAACAACTCGCTGAAGTGCTTCACCTGGTTCGACCCGGCCGACGACACGCGCGGAAAGGGCGAAGCGGCGTCGATCAAGTCCATGGTGGACAAGGCGGTCGCCGACCACGGCTCGGACACCGCGCGCGTCTTCGTCACCGGCTTGTCGGCGGGCGGCGGGATGGCGGCCGACCTGCTGGCCGCGTATCCGGACGTCTTCGCCGGGGGTGGCATCAACGCGGGCTTGCCCGCGCAGTGCGCCACCAGCATCACGCAGGCGTCGGGCTGCCAGCAGAACGACCAGCACCTGACCCCGGCCCAGTGGGCGGCGAAGGTCAAGGCGCAGTACCCGGGTTACGGCGGGCCGTGGCCGCGCGTCGCGATCTGGCAGGGCGCGGGCGACTACACGGTCGCCCCGGTCAACGGCACCGAACTGCGCGACCAGTGGACGGCGGTGCACGGTGTAGCGCAGACGCCGACGAGCACGCAGTCCCTGCCGGGCGGAACGACGCTGACGACGTATGCGGACAAGGTGCAGCTGTACTCGATCGCGGGGATGGGCCACGGCACCGCGGTCGACCCGGGGACCGGCTCGACCCAGTGCGGCAGCACCGGCGCGTACTTCCTGGCCGGGATCTGCTCCAGTTACTACACGGGCGTGTTCTTCGGTCTGGACAACGGATCGGGCACGCCGCCGCCCACGACGACGACCAGCACTACCACCACAGCGCAGCCGGGAACGTGTGTGAACGCGAGCAATTACGCCCACACGCAGGCGGGCCGCGCGCACCAGAGCGGCGGCCAGACGTACGCGAACGGTTCGAACCAGGCCATGGGGCTGTGGAACACCTTCACGATCCACGCCCTGCGGGAGACGTCCCCGGGCTACTGGGTACTCGCCGACGGGCAGTGCTGACGCTCCGGGGCTGCTCAGCCCGCATGGGCAGCCCCGGTCTCTTCGCCGGAATGCTCGGTGTCCTCCTGCCAATTCCCGGCCAGTTCCCTGACATATCCGGGACTTCGTCCGGTCAGTCCTGGTTTCCCCGCTCCGGCGCCGGATAGCATGGCTCACCTTCGAGCTCGCCCGGGACGGAGAAGCGCATGAGGGGCAACGTGTGTGCCGGCGAGAGCGAACAGCTTCGGCTGAGGTACCTCCCGGACCTCGATCGGGTGGTTCTCGGCGGCGACGTCCGACCGCGTTTGCTCAGCGTGTGCTTCGAACCCACGAACCGGTGCCCCGGCAAGTGCCCGTATTGCCTCATCGAAGAGCATGACCGGGACTGGCCGACGAGCTCGCTCAAGGCCGTCATCGAAGCACTTCTCGAGCACGGCACCGCGCGATTCGGATTCGGCGGCGGCGAGCCACTGCTGCGGGAGGACCTGCGCGAACTCGGCGTGCTCGTCAGAGAACGCGGCGCAGGCGCACTGCTTCGGACGAGCGGCATGTTCCCCATGGACATCCCGGCCCTGTCCGCGGCCTTCGACTGGTTCGACCTGTCCTTCGACTCCGTCGACGCCGACGTCTTCCGCCGGTGCCGGCCGGGTGTCCCGCACGACGTGCTGGTGGACAACCTGCTCGGCCTGGTCGAGACCGGCGCCCGGGTGCGGGTGAGCGTGCTCATCACGGCACGCAACCTCGATTCGGTCGACCGCACCGTGCGCTGGCTCGCCGCGATGGGTGTGCACCACGTGCGGTTGCAGCGACTCGTCCGGCGCGGCCAGGCCAAGGTCACCTGGGAGAAACTGAGCGTGCCGGCCGACATCGTGGAAGCTGTGCTGGCGGAGGAGGTGGCCGTGGGCAAGGAACTCGGCATCGACGTCCGCGAGCTGAAGACCGTATCCGACACCACTCTGTGCATCGTCAAGGGCAACGGCGAGTTCTTCAGCGGCGAGCCGACCGGGATCGTCCGGCGCGGCAGCGTCTTCCATTCAGCCGACTTGATCGGCATCGCCTCCCGCCTGTTCGACGCCCAGTCCAGGGCGTACCTCCATGGCTGAGGAACTGCGGGCCGCCTTCGAGGAACACGTCGCCGCCCAGTCGGGCGAGCACGTCGAGAGACTCGTCGACCGGTCCGCGAGCGTCCTCGCGTTCACCAGAACCCGAGTCTTCAAGATGTTTACCCTCGAACCGTTGGAACGAAGCCGACGCCGGCACGATTGGCTCGCTCGATACGGTGACCTCGAATGCCGGTATCACGTGGCCGAACTGGCTTCGGCAGACCGGGCGGTCCTGGCCATGGAACGGCTCCCCGGCGAGAAGCGGTTGCTGGACCTGTTCGACGCCGGCCCGTTCGACCTCGCCCAGCTCGACCGCGTCATCGCCCGTGTGGCATATCTACAGGCGGTTTCGAACGCAGCACCACTCCCTGCCGAGCTTTCCGGCGTCGACCTGCTCGAGAACCTCGGCAAACAGGCAGCACTCCTTCGCGGGGATACGCTCGCCGCGCTTGCCGACCACCTCCTGGACGTCGGTCGCCGGCTGCTGTCGACGCTGTCCGGCGCCGGCTGGCGGCCGGTCGTCCACGGCGATTTGCATGCCGCCAACATCTTCGTTCTGCCCGACCGGGTGGTATTGATCGACCCGGTTTTCTCGGAACGGAGAGCGCGCAGCGCACCCGGCTTCACCGAGCTGGCATCCCTCTATGCGGACGCGCTGGCGCTCGGGTTGGCTGACGTGATCGAGCGAATCGAACGGGATTTCGCAAGCCGGGGCCGGGTGGCATCCTGGCCCATCTTCCTGTTGAGTGTCTGTTTGAAGGCCTTGGTGCGCTACCGCGTCGCCAAGGGCTCACCGGACACACGAGCAGTACTCGCCGACCGGACGGATGACGAGTGGTGCTCAAGTGCACGAAGGGTGGCGGACCTGGTGGAGGTCCTGCTGGCGGAGCTCGTGGTCGCCGGCGGGCCGCGGCGGTGATCGAACGAGTGGGTGACGTGGTGTTGTTCAAGCGGCGTCAGCCGGAGCTTCCGGCCGAACAGCCGGCGGCTCCGGAAGCGCTGCCGGTGCAAGTGGGGCAGCTGGTCCTCCAGACCTTCGAGCACCGACGGAACCAGCTGACGACCAAGTCGACGATCTGCGCCACGGCCGCGTCCGGCGTCATCGTCCTGGTGATCCAGATCTTCCTGGTCAGCCCGGCCACGCGCGTTCCGGTGCGCCTGCTCGGTCTCGCCGCGTTGATCTGTGCCGCGCTGGCCCTGATCGAAGACCTCAACGTGATCAAGAAATTGTCGAAGCGCACGAGGTCGAAGCGAAGCCGCAAGCACATCCTGTTCTTCGGGACCTTCGTCGATCTGCAGCCCGACGAGGCCCACAGCAAGTTCGTCGAACTCACCGAAGAGCAATACGTTCACGAACTGGCCGTCCAAGCCGTCGAACTCTCCCGCAACCTGCGCTCCCGGTATGACGCCCTGGGCAAGGCCCACCGGTGGCTCACCGCGGCGGTCGCCATGTTCGTCGCCACACTCGCAGTACAACAAGTGTTCTTCATCTTCTTCCCGTGATCGCTATCGGAAGGCTGCCCCGCGAATGAAGCTGCGCCTGGTCGGAACCGGTTCAATCCTCACGCCGCACCTCAGCGCGTGCACGTTGATCGACGATCGGCTCCTCGTCGACGTCCCGAACGGATCCGTGAAAGCCATCCGCCGGTGCTCGGTAAGCCCCGGATCACTCCGTGGTTGCCTGATCAGCCACTTCCACGCGGACCATTACTTCGATGTCGTCTTCCTCCTTCTCGAACTGGGCTTGCGGCAGGTGCAGGAGCAGGACTTCCACCTGGCGGGCCCGAACGGCCTCGAAGAACGCGTCGAAACACTCTTCAAAATGGCCTACCCGGAATCATGGGCAAAAGTGCGGGAAAATTCACGCGTCGTCTTTCACGAGTGGCCGAATGAAGGCGGCGAACTGAAGGTGGACAGATATACGGTTCAAGCTGTGCCCGTCGTTCATTCCATCGCTCCCGCCTTTGGTTACCTCGTCCACGACGACGTTGTTGCGGCCGGATTTTCCGGCGACTCGGAATTGTGCGATGGTGTCCACCACATTGTCTCCAAGTCGGCCACCGCCGTACTCGATGGCTCGTTCGCGGAGCCTCGCGGCGGCCATATGGGAATGTCGGATCTGGTGGAGCTCGCCGGACAGTATCCGGACACGCGGATCATTGCGACACACCTGAGCGATCAGGTCCGTGAACGCGAATGGCCGGGTGTCCGGGTGCCCGCGGACGGTGACTGCGTTTCACTGTAGCCATGGGCAGTCGCCTGCGCATCGCCGCCTTGGCGGAATCGGACTCCCCGGCCGTCGAGGTCCAGGGGCTGCAGGCCGAGGAGCAGCCGCTGCTGTCCGCTCTCGTCGAGCCGTACTGGGCAGTGGAAGCGGACACCGTCCCGGGCCGAGTCCCCCGCCTGGAAATCGTGGAACCTCGAGAAGCTGCCACAGATGACACCGAAACGCGATATCGGCGTCTCGACGGACGGCGGGTGCTGATCCACCGCGGCGACACCGCGACGACGACCGTCCTACGCGTGATCACCGTGGTCCGGGCCGTTTTCAAGGTCGCCTTGGTGGGTTTGGGCGGCGTCAACTGCCACGCGGGCGTGGTGGACAGCGACGGACACGGCATTCTCATCACCGGCGCGAGAGGAGCGGGGAAGACGACGGCCGTCCGGGTTTGCGCCGCGTCCGGCCTCACGATCGTGGCGAACGACCAATGCATGCTGCTGCCGGGCGAGCCGCTCCGCGCCATTGGCTTTCCGGCACTCATGGCGGTGCGTGCCGGCTGGTCGCCGGCCGGCTGCCCATTGCCGGACCGGCCGTTGTCCCGAACCACAGATCGCCAGGACGGCGAACCGAGAGCTCAGTACACGGTCCAGTCGGTCGCCGAGGTGAGCGGAACGCGATGTTCGGGCCACACAGCCGCGAAATTGCTGGTGAGCTACGAAAAGGCAGCCAAGCCCGGAGTGCTCGCGGTGGCCCGCGGCTCGACCGCGGAGTGGTTCACCGCCGCCGGTTTCGGGTTGTCCGCGGCGTACGGTCCCGGTCTCGTCCACTTGGCGATGACGGCGCTGGGAGCCCAGTCCGCCGAGCAGCGACCCGAGCGAGTCCGCGCGGCCCTGGGGACCACTGCCCACTACCGGATCACCTGCTCGGCCGACAGACTGGCGCAGCTTCCCGGAACGTTCCCGGAGCTGCTGCCCGGGTAGTCACCGCGGCGAGGCGAGCCGGTGCAGGCGCAGGGCCAGCTGGATCTCCAGCGCCCGATCAGGCACCTGCCAGTCCTCTCCCAGCAGCGACGCCACCCGCTCCAGCCGCTGCACCACCGTGTTCACGTGGACGTGCAGCACGTCCTTCGTCCGCGCCAGCTGCGCGCCGTTCGCGAAATACGCCCGCAGCGTCGCGACCAGCTCCGTGCCGCGGCGCTCGTCGTAGTCCAGGACCGGGCCGAGTGTCTGGCGGACGAACGCGTCCAAGTCCGCGCGGTCACCGAGGAGCTGGCCGAGAAACCCGAGGCCCGCCATCGCCGCGCCTTCACCGCTGCGGCCCAGGGCCAGCAGCGCCCGGACGCAGCGGGCCGCCTCCGCGTGGGCCTCCGCGATCGCCGATGGCCCGCTCGCCGGGCCCGCCGCGCCGACCGTGACCGGGCGGCCGGTCGCCGAGCCGAGGTCGGCCGCGATGCGGCGGGCCAGCTCGTCCGGGTCGCCGGTCGCCAGCAGCACGACCTCCTCCGCGTGCACCCCGACCAGCGTCGCGTGCCGGGCGGCCGCGCTCGCCACACGCCGGCGGGAGCCGCCGTCCGCGTGGGCGACCAGGACCGCGTGCGGGGCCGACAGGTCGATGCCCAGCCGGCGGCCGCGGGCCAGCAACGCCCGGGGATTGCGGCCGGGCGCGGTGAGCAGGTCGGTCAGCAGCTCGCCGCGGACCTCGTCCTCGGCGCGCACCACCGATCGCCGCAGCATCAGCAGCAGCGCCGTCACGACGCCGGCGCGTTCGAACAGCCGCCGGTCGGGGTCGCTCAACCCCGCTCGGCCGGCCAGCACCAGGCTGCCGAGCAGTTCCGGGCCCGCCTGGACCGCGCACACCCAGTTGTCCTTTGTGGACACCGCGCGCCCGGTGGTGCGGGCCGCGGCGAGCGCGTCCGGGTCGAGCGCGACCGGGTCCGCCGAACTCGCCAGGAGCGTGCCGTCGGCGTCGTAGACCGTGAGGCTCCCGTGCAGCACGGCCGCGACCGCGTCGGCGACGTCCGGCAGGTCGCCGCCGCGCAGCACCAGGTCGGTCAGCCGGTCGTGGGCGTCCTCGGCGCGTTCCATCGTCGCGTTGGCCTCGTTGAGCTCCGCGACCGCGCGGCGGGTCTGGTCGAGGAGGTTCGCGCTGTCCAGGGCGATCGCCGCGTGGTCGGCCAGCGACGACAGCAGCGCCACCTCGTCGGCGGAGAACTCCCGGGTGGCGCGGTCGGACGCGAAGAGCACGCCCAGCACCTTCGGGCCGATCGCCAGCGGGACGCCGAGGATCGCGGTCAGGCCCTCGTCTTCGACGCCGGAGTCGATGTGCCGCGTGTGCTTGAACCGGTCGTCGTTGAAGTAGTCCGACGTCGCGTACGGCCGCGCGGTCTGCGCGACCAGCCCGCCGAGGCCCTCCCCCATGCCCAGCACGATCTGCTGGAACTCGGCCGACACCGACCCGTCGCTGACCCGGACGTAGGTCTTGTTCTCGGCCTCGTCGTTCAGCGAAAGGTAGGAGACGTCGACGCCGAGCAGCGCCCGCGCCCGCCGGACGATCGAGCGCAGCACGGTGTCCGGATCGGACAGCGCGGCGAGCTCGCTCGCGGTCTCGAACAACGCGGTGAGCTGGGCTTCGCGCCGCCGGTGTTCGGCCAGGGTCTCGCGGATCCGCAGGGCCAGCTCGCCCGCGCTGGCCAGCGCGGCCAGGTCGGCCGCGCCGAGGGTGCCCTCGGCGCGGGCGGCCACGACGACGTGCGCCAGCTGCTCGGTGCTCGCCCCGGAGGCGAGCAGGTCGAGCAGCCGGCGCAGGGCGTCCGAGGGTGCGGTCACGGCCGTCATGCTAGGGCGAAACGACCGCCTTCTCCGCCTCGACGTCGTCGTGCAGCGACTCACCACGGGTTTCGCGGGCGGACAGCAGCGCGATCACCGTGATCAAGCACATCGCCGCGACGTACAGCGACACCGGCACCGTGCTGCCCCAGGCGGAGAAGAGCGCGACGGCGATCAGCGGGGCGACGGCCCCGGCGGCGATCGACGACAGCTGCCCGCCGACCGACAGGCCGGTGTAGCGCACCCGCGTCGGGAACTGCTCGGCGAAGAACGCGGCCTGCGGGCCGTACATCGCGCCGTGCAGCACCAGCCCGACGGTCGCGGCCAGCACGATCACCGCCGACGACTTCGTGTCCAGCAGCGCGAAGAACGCGAAGCCCCACACGGCCATCCCGATCGCGCCGAACAGGTAGACCGGACGGCGGCCGACCCGGTCGGACAGCGCACCCCACACCGGGATCGTCACGAAGTGCACCGCCGACCCGATGAGCACCGCGGTCAGGCCGACGCCCTTCGGCAGGTGCAGCCCGGTCGTGACGTACACCAGGATGAAGGCGGTGATCACGTAGTAGGAGACGTTCTCGGCCATCCGCGCGCCGATCGTGATCAGCACCTGCCGCCAGCTCTTGCGGAAGACGTCGACGACCGGGACGTGCTTTTCGGCGCGCGCCTCGGCCTGGCGCTGCGCGGCGAGGAACACCGGCGATTCGGCGACGGCCAGCCGGATCCACAGGCCGATCAGCAGCAGCACACCCGAGAGCAGGAAGGGAACCCGCCAGCCCCAGGACAGGAAGGCCGCGTCCGACTGCGTCGCGGACAGGATCGCCAGGACGGCGGTGGCCAGCAGGTTCCCGCCGGGCGCACCGCACTGCGGCCAGCTCGCCCAGAACCCGCGGCGGCGGTCGTCACCGTGCTCGGAGACGATCAGGACGGCCCCACCCCACTCGCCGCCGAGCGCGAAGCCCTGTACCAGCCGCAGCAGTGTGAGCAGCAGGGGCGCCGCGACCCCCGCGGTGGCGTACGTCGGCAGGACCCCCATCAGGCAGGTCGAACCGCCCATCAGCACCAGGCTGACGATCAGCAGCTTCTTCCGGCCGAGCCGGTCGCCGAAGTGGCCGAAGACCAGGCCGCCGATCGGGCGGGCGAGGAAGCCGACGGCGTAGGTCAGGAACGCCAGCAGCGTGCCGGTGAGCGGGTCCGCCGTCGGGAAGAACAGCTTGTTGAAGACGAGGGCGGCGGCCGAGGTGTAGAGGAAGAAGTCGTACCACTCGATGGTGGTGCCGATCAGGCTCGCGCCGACGATCTTGGCGATCGCCGACCGGTGGGGTTGGCTCACTGCGGGCTCCACTTCCTTGTGGTTGTGCGGGTTCCTAGGCGGCGGTCCAGCCGCCGTCGAGCGGGATGGACGCCCCGGTGAGGTGGCCGGCGTGCGGCGAGCACAGCCACACCACCAGGGAAGCGACGTCCTCGGGTTCGATGAGCTTCTTGATCGCGGCCCGCTTGAGCAGCACCTCGGCGACGACGTCCGCACGCGGGATGTCGTGCTCGGCGGCCTGGGCGTCGATCTGCCCGTCGACCAGAGGGGTGCGGACGTACCCGGGGTTCACGCAGTTGCTGGTGACCCCGTGTCCGGCGCCTTCGAGAGCGGCGACCTTCGAGAGCCCTTCGAGCCCGTGCTTGGCGGCGACGTAGGCGGCCTTGTAGGCGGAGGCGCGCAGCCCGTGGACGCTCGACATGTTGACGATCCGGCCCCAGCCCCGGGCGTACATCGCGGGGAGCGTGTGCCGGATGAGCCGGAAGGGGGCGGTGACCATCAGGGCCTGGATCCGCTCGAAGACCTCCGGCGGGAAGTCTTCGAGCGGCGCGACGTGCTGGATCCCGGCGTTGTTGACCAGGACGTCGACTTCGGCGGGGAGCGCCTCGATCGCCGCGGGATCGGTGAGATCGGCGACGTGCGCCCAGCCGCCGACCTCGGCCGCCGCCGCCTCGGCACCCCGCTCGTCGATGTCGACGACGTGCACCTTGGCCCCGGCCGCGGCGAGGGCGCGGACGCAGGCGAGGCCGATACCGCCGGCACCGCCGGTGACGAGGGCGGTGCGCCCGTCCAGATCGCTGGTCATGGACGGGAACGGTAAGCGTGACGCCGGTCGCTGACCATGTGGACGGCAACCACACCTCGGCAAGATCCAGTGGCGCGAGCCCACATGGACCGGCTCAGGAGCGGTCGGCCAGGATCGCGAGGTAGTGCACGTTGGTCATGATCCCGAGAACGTTGCCGAACGGATCGACGACCGACGCCGTCACGAACCCGGGCCCGCGTTCGATGATCGGTTCGTACTCCTTCGCCCCCAGCTCCAGCAGCCGCGCGAACGTCGCTTCCAGGTCATCGACGTGCCAGCGCACGATCTCCCCGCCCGGCTCGGTGTGCGTGAAGGGGGCGTACTTGCGGTCGATGATGCCGAGTTCGTGCTGGTAGTCGCCAATCCGGAACTCCGAGTACCCGGGAACGTTGAAGTACGGCTCGATCCCCAGCAACTCCGCGTACCAGGCCTTCGCGGCCTCGTGGTCCTCGGCGTAGTAGGTGACGGTGGCCATCCCTCGCAGCATGTCGTGCTCCTCTCAAGCGGTTCTGGAGCCAGCATGGCGGTCAAAGTGCTCACCAAGTGAGCGCTTTTGCGGCCGGTGCGACACTGCGTCCATGCGCGCCGACCGCCTCGTGGCCACCCTGCTGCTGATGCAGACCCGTGGCCGCGTCACGGCCGCCGAGCTGGCGGCGGAGCTGGAGATCTCCGTCGCCACCGCGCGCCGCGACCTCGAAGCCCTCTCGGCGGCCGGCGTGCCCGTCTACCCCCAGCCCGGGCGCGGCGGCGGCTGGCAGCTCGTCGGCGGTGCGCGCACCGACCTCTCCGGCCTGAGCGCCCGCGAGGCGCAAGCCCTCTTCCTCCTGGCCGGCCCGGCCGCCGCCGGCGCGCCGGAGGTCAAGTCGGCCCTGCGGAAGCTGATGGGCGCACTGCCCGGCACGTTCCGGGCGGACGCCGAGGCGGCGGCGGACGCGGTCGTCGTCGACCAGGCCGGCTGGGGCGAGCGCCCGAAGGAGCGGCCGCCGATGGTCTCGCTGCTGCGGGACGCCGTCATCGCCCGCCGACGGGTCCGCCTCACCTACGCCGGCCGTGAGAAGTCGGAGCGGCTCGTCGACCCGTGGGGCCTGGTCAATAAGGACGAAGTCTGGTACCTGGTCGCGGGCACGGCGAAGGGCCGCCGGACCTTCCGCGTCGACCGGATCGTCTCCGCCGTGCCGACCGACGAGCCCGCCGATCGCCCGTCGGACCTCGAGCTGACGACGGTGTGGCAGGAGGTCGTCGAGGAGGTGGAAAAGCGCCGTTCCCTGCTCAGCGCGGACGTTCTGCTCGACCGCCGGCACTTCGCGGTGCTGCAGGGCCGGTTCGGGCGGCACTGCGAGCTGGTCGCGGAGCTGCCCGGGGACCGCGTCCGGGCGCGGGTCGCCGCGCCGGCGCCGGTGATGATCGCGCAGGAGCTGGCGGGATGGGGCGCGCTGGTCGAGGTGGAAGGCCCGGCGTCGGTGCAGGCCGAGCTGGCCCGGCTGGGCGCCGAACTGGTCTCCCGCTACGGAACGTGACATCTCAGCCCACGTCCGTTGGATCACCGGTTGTCGTGTTTGTCCGACCCGCCGCCCAAACGTCCACCGGGGAGCCTGGCCGAGCTTCGAACCCCCCGCTGTCGATCACGTCGATGGTCCCGATCGCCACTATGCTTGGTGAACGCCGTTAATCGGTCTACAATGGACACTCGGAGGACACACTCGGAGTGTCCGTTACCCGCCGGTATCTGGCCGTTCGGAGTATCCCTGATCACCCGTTTGCTGCTACTGTGACGCCTCCGTGACCTGAACGTGCGTTCGGTGACACTTCGGTGAGGGCAGACAATGCGTGACGATGTGGTCGAAGCGAGTGCCGTGGTCGGGCACCCGCCGGACGTGGTGTGGCAGATCGTCGGGTCGCCGGAGTGGTACTCGAGGTTCGTGCCGGAGATCAGCTGGTGCGAAATCCAGGAGCCGGCCGCGCGCGGACGCGGCCCGAAGGGCGCAATCCGGATCGTCCCCGCGCGGGGACCGCTGATCGAGACGCAGATGCAGGCCGTCGTCCACCGGCCGGGCGAGCACGTCGTGTGGTGCGGGGTCCCCGACGAGGGCACCTGGGTCTCGCTGGAGCTGAGACCGCTGGCGGGCGGCCGGACCGAGCTGTTCGTGCGGATGATGCTGCCGCCGGCGTACCTGGACCTGGTCTCGTCGATCAAGAAGGACGTCCGCGCCCTCGCCCGTCGCCTCGACCTGCACCTGGCCGGTGAAGCCGACACGGACACCGACGGCGAGACCAACAAGGCCACCAAGCTGCGCACCACGAGCATCCTGCTGCGGGCCGGCGTGCTCAGCGCCGGGCGGCCGGACAAGCTGGCGCGCCAGCTGAACTCCCTCGCGCAGTGGGGCGCCACGGTCGCGGGCGGCTACCAGGCCGCGGCGGCCCGCGTCCCGGACGAGCCCGCCCTGCACGACGAGCGCAGCTTCCGCACCTTCCGCCAGGTCCAGGAGCGCAGCGACCGGCTCGCCAACGCGCTGAGCGAGCTCGGCGTCGTCGAGCGCGACCGGATCGCGCTGATGTGCCGCAACCACGCCGCGATGATCGAGTCGTTCGTTGCCGCCAGCAAGCTCGGCGCCGACGTCATCCTGCTGAACACCGGCCTGTCCGCCGCCTCGGTCAAGGACGTCCTCGCCGAGCACCGGCCCTCCGCCGTGCTGGCCGACGACGAGTTCGCGCAGACCATCGCGAACGTCCCCGGCGACTTCGCCCGGATCAGCACCTGGCCGGACGCCGACGCCGGCTACCCGACCGTCGACGAGCTGATCCAGGCCGCCCCCGCCGACCGCCCGAAGCCGGTCGAGCGGCCGGGCCGGCTGATCGTCCTCACCTCCGGCACCACGGGGACGCCGAAGGGCGCCCGCCGTCCCACGCCGAAGGGGCTGGGCACCGCGGCGGCGATCCTCGACCGGATCCCGCTGCGCTCCGGCGACCGGCTGCTCGTGGCGGCGCCGCTGTTCCACACCTGGGGCCTCGCGGCGATGCAGATCGGCATGGCGCTGCGGGCGTCGCTCGCGCTGACCCGCAAGTTCGACGCCGAGGAGACGTTGCGGACGATCGCCGAGCAGAAGTGCGACGCGCTGTTCGCCGTGCCGATCATGCTGCAGCGGATCCTGGACCTGCCCGAGCGGGTCCGCGCGCGGTACGACCTGTCGTCGCTGCGGATCGTGGCCAGCAGCGGCTCGGCGATGTCCGGGCCGTTCGTCACGCAGTTCATGGACACCTTCGGCGACGTCCTCTACAACTTCTACGGCTCGACCGAGGTGTCCTGGGCCAGCATCGCCGACCCGGCCGACCTGCGCGCGGCGCCGACGACGGCCGGCCGCTGCCCGCTCGGCACCCGGCTGGCGATCCTGGACGAGGACCGCAAGCCGGTGCCCCCGGGCGGCGAAGGCCAGATCTTCGTCGGCAACGACATGCTGTTCGAGGGCTACACGAGCGGGACGGACCCGGCCCGCGCGGCAGACATGATGGCCAGCGGCGACGTCGGCTACCTGGACGCGGCGGGCCGCCTGTTCGTCACCGGCCGCGCCGACGAGATGATCGTCTCGGGCGGCGAGAACGTGTTCCCCCGCCCGGTCGAGGAGGCCCTGGTGGCGCTCCCGGGCGTCCACGACGCGGCGGTAGTCGGCGTCGCGGACGCGGAGTGGGGCCAGCGCCTGGCGGCGTACGTCGTCCCGCGCCGGGGTGCCTCCCTGCACGCGGAAGACATCCGCCAGTACATCCACCAGCGCTTGGCCCGGTTCGCGGTCCCCCGCGACGTGTATTTCGTCCCGGACCTGCCCCGCAACGCGACGGGCAAGATCCTCAAGAGGCTCCTGCACGACGACACCTGGCCGGCGACCAGCGAATACTGATGCCCGAGCACACCCCGGACGGCCGCTACATCCTCGTGAACGGCCGTCGCTGGCGCGCCACGGACCCCGAGATCCCCGACGACGTCCGAGACCGCCTGCAGAAGCACCTGATGGCGGCCCGGCGCGTGCAGGACCGCGCCCGCGTCCAGGCGGCGAAGGTGGCGTTGGGCGAGCGCGGTGAGCCGTGGTGGGAGCAGACGTCCGCCCAGCGCCGGGCGCGGTGGGAGCGCGGGCTGGCCGAGCTGGATCAGCCGACCGGCTGACGCAGCACCGTCCGCAGCCTCGCGGGCTCGACCCGCCGCGGGTCGCCGAGGTACACCTCGTGGTGCAACCCCGTCATCTCGAGCCTTTGCTCCGCAAGGTATTCGTCGTGCAGCCGCGCCAGCAGCGGACCTTCGTCGTCGTAAGACCCCACGTGCAGCGCCTGCGCACACCGCCCCTCGTGCAGCTTCTCCAACCGCACCGGCGCATCGAGCTTCTTCTTGCGCCGCACCGTCTCCCGGGCCTCCTCGACCGCTTCCTCCCCGATCCACGCGGGCTGCGCGATCAGCATCGTCCACTGCCAGGAATCCTTGGCGCGCACGGTGAACGCGGCGTAGTCCTCCGCCCACCACAGGCCTTCCAACGGCCCCACGACGAAGTCCTCCCCACGCTGCTTCGCCGCCATCTTGATCGTGTACGCGAAGGCGTACAGCGCTTCGACCGCCTTCTTGTAGCTTTCCGCCGTGTTCGGGTTGCCGCGGCCGTCGATCGCGAGGAACCGCTGTTCGGGGACGTCCACCAGCTCCCACCCGGTGTTCTTCGGCGCGTAGAGCTGTTTGAGGTCCTTCTTGATGTCGTACGGCATCAGGTCATTCCTTCCAGCCACCGGGCTTCCGCCTCGAGTTGCGCAATGGAGTAGTCGAAGATCGCCCGGACGAACGGCGGGGCGTGGTCCTGGGCCGCGGCCGCGCGACGCACCTCGGCCAGCCGCTCCCCGACCGCTTCCGCGCGCCGGGCCAGCGCCGCGGCGAGCCGCTCGGGCGGGATGGCCGGGCTGTTCGCCAGGCCGACGAGCACCGGCGGGTGCCCCGGCCGCAGCTCGGCGACGGCGGCTTCGGCGGCGGCGGCGCACGCCTTGCGGCCCGCTTCGGTGATCGTGAACGTCTTCTTGGCTTTCGCGTGCGCGCGCTCCCCCGCGACCTCGGCGACCAGGCCGCGGTCGCGGAGCTTGCCCAGGACGTAGTAGATCGAGCTGAAGCCGAGCGCCGTCCAGTCGCGCATGCCGCGTTCGGAGACGACCTCGTCCAGCTCGTAGCCGTGCCTCGGCCGCTCGGCCACCAGGCCCAGCACCGTCAGTTCCGCGTCGGTCAGCACGGCGTTACTCTAGCACTAGAATACTCGCCTTCCCGAAAATGTCGGTGGTGGCTGGCATGCTTCAGCAAGGACCGGAAAGCGAGGGCGAACAGTGGGGGGACAGGTGGTGACGGCGGTGCCGTGGACCGCGGAACGCGTGGCCGGGCTGGCGCCGGATCCCGCATCGGAAAAGGCGGGCCGGGCGCTGGCCACGCCGGCGAAGTGGTCGGGCGCGGGCGCGTCCGAAGACGCCGTGTGGGGCTTCTGCCAGGGCAGTGGCAAGAAGCCGTACCAGACGTGCGTCGAGCTCGCCGAGCCCGCGTTCCGGTGCTCCTGTCCCAGCCGGAAGTTCCCGTGCAAGCACGCACTCGGCCTGCTGCTGCTCTGGGCGGCCGGGCGCGTGGACACCGCGGAACCACCCGAGTGGGTGCACACGTGGCTGGCCGAACGCGCCGACCGCGCCAGGCGGGCGGAGAAGCGCGCGGAGTCAGCGGGCCCGAAGGACGAGGAGGCGGCCGCCCGCCGCGCTTCCGACCGGGCGGCCCGCGTCGAAGGCGGTGTCGCGGAACTGAAAGTCTGGCTCACCGACCGGATCGGCGCGGGTTTCGCGGGCTTCGAGCGCAACGGCGGCGAAGAGCTGCGGACGGTCGCGGCCCGGATGGTCGACGCCCAGGCGTCCGGCCTCGCCGGCGGTTTGCGGCGGGCAGCGGCGATCGTCGGCCGCCGCGACTGGCCGGAGGCGCTGCTGGCCGAGCTGTCCCAGCTGTACCTGCTCGCCGACGCGGCCGGCCGCCTGGAATCGCTGCCACCCGCACTGGCGGAGACGGTCCGCACCCGGCTCGGCTTTTCGGTGGAGACGGCCCGGGTCCTGGAAAGCGGCGAGCGCGTCACGGACGATTGGCTGATCACCGGCGCGGCGGACGAGGAGAACGACCGCCTGCTCACCCGCCGGACCTGGCTGCGCGGCCTCCGCAAGGGCCGGGACGCGCTGGTGCTGTCGTTCGCGCCGCCGGGCCGTCCGCTCGACGCGTCGCTCCCACCAGGACACCGGCTGACCGCGGAGCTGGCGTTCTACCCGGGAGCCGCGCCGCTGCGGGCTTTGGTGGCGGAGCGCGGAATCCCGTTGCCGGCGCCGACAGCCGAAGGCGGTTCCATCCCGGACGCCCTGGCGACGCACGCCCGGGCGATGGCGGCGGACCCGTGGCTGGAGCGCTGGCCGGTGCTGCTGTCGGGCGTCACCCCGGCCGAGCACGCGGGCGGCTGGTGTCTGTCCGAAAAGGACGGAACCGCGCTGCCGCTGGTGCCGTACGCGTTCCCGTGGTCGCTGCTGGCGCTGTCGGCGGGCCGCCCGCTGACCGTGGCGGGCGAGTGGAGCCAAGCCGGCTTGCGGCCGTTGACCTGCTGGCACGAAGGCCGGGCGGTGCGGCTGTGAAACCACTCCGCGAAACTCCGAAAGGCGGTGCACCCGTGAAAGCCTGGGAAGACCTCGTCGGCACCGCTCTCCTCGGTACCCGGCGGCGCACCCTGGACGCCGCCGCTCAGCCGGCCGCCGTCCAGGAGCTCGTCGGCGAGCGTGAAGACCCCGCCGAGCAGCTGCTGGCCGCCGCGGCCGTGCTCACCACCTACCGCCGGGCCGGGCGGCAGCCGCTGCGTGACGTGCGGCCGCTGCCCGTGGCGCCCGTAGACGAACGCGCCTTCGTCCCCCCGCTCGCCCGGGACCGGCTCGGCCGCCTCCTCGCCGCCAGCCACCCCGACCTCCTGCTCGAGTGGCTCGGCATCGTCGCCGGCACCGATTACCGCGTCCCCCCGGAAACCCTGCCGCTGCTCGCCGAGGCCGCCCGCACCAAGGCCGCCCTGCGCGGGCCGCTGTGCGCCGTGGCCGGGCCCGTCGGCGCCTGGCTCGGGCAGCGGAACCCCGACTGGAGCTTCCTCGCCGCGCCACCCGAAGAATCGGGCGACGTCTGGCAGTACGGCAGCCTCGCCCAGCGCCGCCGGTGGCTCGCCGCGAAGCTCGCCCAGGAGCCCGACGCGGCCCGCGAAGCCCTCACCGCATCCTGGAAGACCGAGCCCGCCGACGTCCGGGCCGACTTCCTCGGCATCCTCGCCGGGCACGTCCGCGCCGGCGACGAAGCCTTCCTCGAAGCCGCACTCACCGATCGGGCCGCCGCCGTCCGGGAACAGGCCGCCGACCTGCTCGGCCGGCTGCCCGGCACGCGCTACGGCGAGAGCATGGCCGAACGGCTGCGCCCGCTGGTCCACCGCCGGAACCGGGTGCTCACCGTCGCCCTCCCCCAGGGCGAACGCGGCGACGGCACCGTCCGGCTGCGCACCCTCGTCGCGTCCGCTCCGCTCTCCTTCTGGACCGAGTTCGGCCCGCCGGCCGAGGTCGTGCGGATGACCGTCGAGGGCTGTCCGGCCGCCGTGCTGCGGGACTCCTGGGCCACCGCCGCCCTGCGGCAGCGGGACGAGACCTGGGCACAGGCGCTGATCGGCGCCGACCCCGGCGGGCGCACCACCCCGCCGCTGCTCGGCGTGCTGAGCCCGGCGAGCCAGGCCGCCACGATCGGGCACCTCGTCAGCCGGCTGCCCGTCGAATCGTTCGCGCGGCTGGTGCACGAGCTGCCCCGGCCGTGGACGAAGGAGCTCGGCACCGCGCTGCTCGACTGGATCGCCCGCCAGGACGACCACCGGCTGGTCTCGCACGCCGCCGTCGTCATCGCCCGCGCCGTTCCACCTCAGTGCCTGCGCCACCCGCTGGCCACCACCCGCTTGACCATGGACGCCGGGCCCTGGCGCCGGGCGCTCACCGAAACGCTGAACTTCCGCCGCGAAATGTACGAGGAGCTCGCATGACCGCCCCCACCGTCCTCCGGCCGCACGCCGAACAGGACCACGCCGCCGAACTGGCCGCGCTGGCCGCCGCCGACGACCGGGCCAAGCCGCCGAACTGGAACCTCTCGCCGTGGGCGGTTGTCGAGTACCTGCTCGGCGGCACCCTGCCGGACGGCACCGTGATCACCCCGAAGTACGTCGGCCCGCGGCGGCTGATCGAGGTCGCCGTCGCCACCCTCGCCACCGACCGCGCGCTCCTGCTGCTCGGCGTCCCAGGCACGGCGAAGACGTGGGTGTCCGAGCACCTTTCCGCCGCCATCAGCGGGGATTCGACGCTGCTGGTGCAGGGCACCGCGGGCACGTCCGAGGAGTCGATCCGCTACGGCTGGAACTACGCCCGGCTGATCGCCGAGGGCCCGAGCGCCGCCGCGCTCGTCGAAGGCCCGGTGCTGCGCGCGATGCGGAACGGCAAACTCGCCCGGCTCGAGGAGCTGACGCGCATCCCGGCCGACGTGCAGGACTCGCTGATCACCATCCTCTCCGAGAAGACCCTGCCGATCCCCGAGCTGGGCACCGAGGTCCAGGCCCGGCCGGGCTTCAACCTGATCGCGACGGCGAACAACCGCGACAAGGGCGTCAACGAGCTGTCGAGCGCGCTGCGGCGGCGGTTCAACACGGTCGTCCTGCCGCTGCCGGACAGCGCCGAGGCCGAAGTCGAGATCGTCAGCCGGCGGGTCGCCGAGCTGGGCACCTCGCTGCAGCTGCCCGCCGAAGCCGCCGAGCTGGCCGAGATCCGCCGGGTGGTGACGATCTTCCGCGAGCTGCGCTCGGGCCGCACCGAAGACGGCCGCACGGCGGTGAAGTCGCCGTCCGGCACGCTGTCGACCGCGGAGGCGATCAGCGTGCTCACCGGCGGGCTCGCCCTGGCCGCCCACTTCGGCGACGGCGTCCTGCGCCCGCACGACATCGCGGCGGGCATCCACGGCGCCGTGGTCAAGGACCCGGTGGCCGACCGCGCGATCTGGATCGAATACCTGGAGACCGTGGTCCGCGAACGCGACGGCTGGGCCGACTTCTACCGGGCCGGTCAGGAGCTCTCTTGACGGCCACCCACCTGCTCGGCATCCGCCACCACGGCCCGGGATCCGCCCGGGCCGTGGCGGCGAGGCTCGCCGAACTCGAACCGGACGTCGTCCTCATCGAAGGGCCACCCGAGGCCGATGCCCTGGTCGAGCTCACCGAAGACCCGGCCATGCAGCCGCCGGTCGCGCTCCTGGCCTACGCGACCGACGACGTCTCGCGCGCCGCGTTCTGGCCGTTCGCCGTGTTCAGCCCGGAGTGGCAGGCGCTGACCTACGCCCGTGAGGCCGGGATCCCGGTGCGGTTCTGCGACCTCCCGGCCGCCAACACGTTCGCCGCGCCCCCGGACGAGCACACCGGCCCGCCCGTCGACCCGTTGGCCCTGCTGGCTTCGGCCGGCGGCTACGACGACCCGGAACGCTGGTGGGACGACGTCGTCGAATCGCGGCGGGACGCCGAAAGCCCGTTCGAGGTGATCGCCGAGGCGATGAGCGCGGTGCGGGAGGGCGAGAAACCCCCGCAGGGCAACGAAGCCCGCCGCGAGGCCTACATGCGCTCGGTGCTGCGCCGCACCCGCAAGGAGGGCTTCGAGAACATCGTCGTCGTCTGCGGTGCCTGGCACGTGCCCGCGCTGGCGGACCCGCTGCCGCCGGCGTCGCACGACCAGGCCGTCCTCAAAGGACTCCCGAAGCGGAAGGTCGCGTGCACCTGGGTGCCGTGGACGCACGGCCGCCTCGCCACGGCCAGCGGCTACGGGGCCGGTGTCCGGTCGCCGGGCTGGTACCACCACCTGTTCACCACGGCCGACGACGTCACCGCGCGCTGGCTGGCCGGGGTCGCCGCGGTGCTGCGGGAGGAGGACCTGCCCGTCTCGACCGCGCACGTCATCGAGGCGGTCCGGCTCGCCGAAACCCTCGCGACGCTGCGGGGCCGGTCGTCGGCCGGGCTCGCCGAGGTCACCGAAGCCACCCGGTCGGTGTTGTGCGGCGGCGACGAGGTGCAGGTCGAGCTCGTCACCCGGCGGCTGGTGGTCGGCGAACGGCTCGGCGAGGTGCCGGACCGCGTCCCGCAGCCGCCGCTGGCCGCGGACCTGACGGCGACCGCGAAACGCCTGCGGCTCAAGAAGGACCCGATCGTCAAGGAACTCGACCTCGACCTGCGGACGCCGGGCGGGCTCGACCGCTCGAAGCTGCTGCACCGGCTGCGGATCCTCGGCATCGAGTGGGGCAGCCGGGAGGCGTCGGCCCGGCGGAACAAGGGCACCTTCCGCGAGACGTGGGCGCTGTGCTGGGAGCCGTCGTTCGAGGTCGACCTGGTCGCGGCCGCGGTGTACGGCACGACCGTGCCGTCGGCGGCCACCGCCGCGGTGCGCGGCACGGTCGAAGGCACGCCACCGCTGGACGAGGTCACCACGGCCGTCGAGAACTGCCTGCTCGCCGACCTGCCGGAGGCGCTGCCCGAGGCGCTCGCGGCGCTGGACGCCCGCGCGGCGGCGGACGCGGACGTCGCCCGGCTGATGTCGGCGCTGCCCGCGCTGGCCAGGGCGACCCGGTACGGCAACGTCCGCGGCACCGGCACCGGCGCGTTGCGGGCGGTCGCCGACCGGATGCTGGACCGGATCTGCGCCGGCCTGCCACCGGCCGCCCACGGCATCGACGACGACGCCGCGGCCCGCCTGGCCAAGCTGGTCGACGGCGTGCACGACGCGACCTCCCTGCTCGGCGACGATCCGAAGGAGCGGTGGCTGGCGGCGCTGGCCCGGCTGGCGGAACGGCCGTCGCTGCCCCCGCTGCTGGCCGGGCGGCTCACCCGGATCCTGCACGACGCCGGGCTGTTCGACGCGCTCGACATCGAACTGCGGCTGGGCCGCGCGCTCACCCCGGGCGTCACACCGTCGGCGGGCGCGGCCTACGTCGAGGGTTTCTTCGACGGCGGCGCGCTGTTGCTGGTGCACGACGAAGGCCTCCTGCGGGTGATCGACGCCTGGCTGGCGGCGATCCCCGAAGACGTCTTCACCGAGGTGCTTCCGTTGCTGCGCCGCACTTTCGGGGCCTTCAGCGGGCCCGAGAAGCGGGCGATCGGGCAACGCGCGGCCGGGCTCACCGGCGCCGCGCGCGCCGTGGCGGTGGCCGACGAACTGGACGAGGACCGGGCCGAGCGCGTGCTGCCGGTCCTGGCGACGCTCTTGGGGGTGGGAGCATGACCGCGGACACCGACCGGGTGCGGCGCTGGCGGCTGGTCCTGGGCGGCGACGGCGCCGGGCCGGGGTCCGGCCTGGAGGACGCTCAGCTGTCCGATGAGGACAGTGGGGTGGACGCGGTGCTGGCCGCCCTCTACGACAAGCCCGACGAGGAGACCACGGGCGGGCCGCGCAGCGCGAACCTGGGCGCGTCGGCGCCGCGGGTCGCACGTTGGCTGGGTGACATCCGGCGCTACTTCCCGAGCACCGTCGTGCAGGTCATGCAGCGCGACGCGGTCGACCGGCTCGGGCTCACCCGGATGCTGCTGGAGAAGGAGCTGCTGTCGGCGGTCGAGCCGGACGTCCACCTGGTCGGCACGCTGCTCTCGCTGAACGGTGTGCTGCCGGAGGAGACCAAGGAGACCGCGCGCGAGGTGGTCCGCAAGGTCGTCACCGAACTGGAGGAGCGGCTGGCCGAACGCACCCGCGCGGCGATCCGGGGCGCGCTGGACAAGGCGTCGCGCACGCACCGGCCGCGCCCCGGCGACGTCGACTGGGCGCGCACGATCCACGCCAACCTCAAGCACTACTCCCCCGACCTGCGCACGATCGTCCCGGAGAAGCTGATCGGCTTCGGGCGCCGGCAGCAGGCGGTGCAGCGGGACGTGGTCCTGGCCGTCGACCAGTCGGGTTCGATGGCGGAGTCGGTGGTGTACTCGGGGCTGTTCGGCGCGGTGCTGGCGTCGATGCGGGCGTTGAAGACGTCGTTCGTCGCGTTCGACACGGAGGTCGCGGACCTCACCGAGCACCTCGCCGACCCGGTGGACGTCCTGTTCGGCACCCAGCTGGGCGGCGGAACGGACATCAACCGGGCGATCGCGTACTGCCAGGGGCTGGTCGAGCGCCCGGAGCGGACCCTGCTGGTCCTGATCAGCGACCTCTACGAGGGCGGCAACGAAGAGGAGCTGCTGCACCGCATCGCCGAACTGGCCGGCGCGGGGGTCCAGGTGGTGACGCTGCTGGCCCTGTCGGACTCGGGCGCGCCGTCGTACGACCACGAGAACGCGGCGGCCCTCGCCGAGCTGGGCATCCCGGCCTTCGCGTGCACCCCGGACCAGTTCCCGGACCTGATGGCCGCCGCCATCCGCGGCGACGACCTCCAGAGCTGGGTGGCCCGCGAGAGCACCTGAGTTGCGGAATGAAACCGACCACCCCGCGGTTGAACGGGAGGCGGGACGGCAGTTCCCGCAGGAAGGACGGCTCGCCATGAAGGTCCGCAGCTCGATCCGTTCGCTCGCCCGCCAGCCGGGCGCCCAGGTCATCCGCCGGGGCACCAAGCTGCTGGTGATCAACAAGGCCAACCCCCGCTCTAAGGCCCGCCAAGGCTGACGCGACACCCCAAAGGCCCCGGAACCACCTCGGTTCCGGGGCCTCACTCGTGCGCCAAAGGTCAACACGCGTGATCAAAGGGTCGACACCCGTGATCAAGGGGTCGACACGCGTGATCAAGCCGCCATCGCCGTGTCGACCCTCCAATCACGTGAGTTGACCCTCCAATCACGCGAGTTGACCCTCCGATCACGCGTGGTGCTCCATGGCGCACCGTGATCAAGCCGGGCCGGCGAGGCCGATGAGGTTGCCCTCCGGGTCGGTGAAGTGGGCGACCACCAGATCTCGCCCCGGTGCTCGGTCCGGGCCCATCCGGCGGGTGCCACCGAGGCGTTCGGCTTCCGCCAGCGCCGCCGCGACGTCCGGGACGCCCACGTAGAACACCACATGACTCTCGTAGGCCGCGCCGCCGCCGACGCCGCCCGGGATGCCGTCCGTCTCCACGAACCCGTAGGCGCCCGGTTGCGACACCTCCTCCGAGACCGGCCCGGATGTGTCGAACTCCCAGCCGAACAGCCGGCCGTAGTACCCGCGCAGCCGCGCCGGGTCGGTTCCGATGATCTCGAAGTGCACGACTGGCCGGCCCATGACCGTTCCTTCCCGTCGACTTTCGGACCGTCCGACCGTACGCCCATCGAGTTGTTAAAAACAACCACAACGTTGTATCTTGAAACCATGCCGACGAGCCGCAGCTACGGGGACGCGTGCACGATCGCCCGTGCCCTGGACGTCGTCGGGGAACGCTGGGCTCTGCTTGTGGTGCGCGAGCTGCTTCTCGGGCCGCAGCGGTTCTCCGACGTCCGCCGCGCGCTCCCCGGCGCCAGCTCGAACCTGATCACCGACCGGCTCCGCGAGCTCGAGCGCCGCGGCGTCGTGACGCGCCGGCAGTTGCCACCCCCGGCCGCTTCGACGGTCTACGAGCTCACCGGCTGGGGCCGCGAACTGGAGCCGGTCGTCCTCGCGCTGGGCGCGTGGGGCGCGCGAGTCCCGCTCCCCAGGCCCGCTTCCCTCGGCGTCACGTCCGTGCTGCTGTTCCTCCGCGAGTCCGCCCACCCGCGCAGCACCGCGTGCTACCGGGTCGAACTGGACGCTCGCGTGTGGACGGTCCGCACCGAGCCGGGCCGGCTGACGATCGAGCCGGGCGAGCCCGGCGCCCCGGACGCGACGATCCGGACCGATCCCTCGACGCTGAACGCCCTGCTCGACCGGCCTCACGACCTCGAGAAGGCCATCGCCGAGGGCAAAGTGACGCTCGACGGCGACCGGAACGCGGTCCGCAGGCTGCTGCGCGAGCACGAAAGCTGAGAACGTCAGCCCGCGCGGCCGAACCGCAGCACGCCGTCGTTCACGCGGTTGAACCGCATGTCCGCCAGGTCCAGCAAATAGTTCTGCCGCATCATCCACGGCCGTCGCCCGCCTTGCTTCGGCAAGTCCGGGGCGGCCCGCTTGATGTATCCCGACTGCAGGTCCACGATCGGCCGCGGCCGGCCCGCGTCCGCCGCCGATGCCGCGTCCGGCACGCAGAACGCGAACCCGTGCCGGTCCAGGTACGCCAGCAGGCGGCACACGTACTGCGACGCCAGGTCCGCCCGCAGCGTCCACGAGCTGTTCGTGTACCCCACGCACCACGCCAGGTTCGGCACCCCGCCGAACATCGTGCCCTTGTACGCCCGCTGCTCCCCCGGCTCGATCGCCCGCCCGTCGACCGTCAAAGCGATCCCGCCGAACGCCACCAGCCGCAGGCCCGTCGCCGTCACGATGACGTCCGCCGGCAACGAGCGACCCGATTCCAGCGCGACGCCGGACGACGTGAACCGCGCGATCCGGTCCGTCACGATGTCCGCCTGACCGGACCGCAACGCGCGGAACAGGTCGGCGTCCGGCACCAGGCACAGCCGCTGGTCCCACGGGTCGTACGACGGCACGAAGTGCGGGTCCACCGGGATCGACGCCGGCAGCTGCGCCGCCACCCGCTTGCGCAACGCCAGCGACGCCCGGCCCGGCAAGCGCCGCATCAGCTGGAAGAAGAACGTCCCCATCACCACGTTCTTGCCGCGGACCACCCGGTGCGCCGGCTTCTCCGGCAGCAGCGCCCGGATCCGGTCGGCCAGCGCGTCGCGCCCGGGCCGCGCCACGATGTACGACGGTGAACGCTGCAGCATCGTCACGTGCGAGGCGCGCGACGCCAGCGCCGGGACCAGCGTCACCGCCGTCGCGCCGCTGCCGATCACCACGATCCGCTTGTCCGTGTAGTCCAGCGAATCCGGCCAGTGCTGCGGGTGCACGATCTCGCCGGCGAACTCCGCACGGCCTGGGAAGTCGACGACGTGCCCGGACTCGTACGAGTAGTAACCACTGCACAGGTACAGGAACCGGCAGGTGAACGTGGCGCCGTGCGCGGTCGTGACCGTCCACCGCGCGTCCGGCGACGACCACGACGCCTGCGTCACCCGGTGCCCGAAGCGGATGTGTTCGGTCACGCCGAAAGCCGCGGCCGTCGAGCGGATGTAGCTCAGGATCGACGGCCCGTCCGCGATCGCTTTCGGGTCCTTCCACGGCCGGAACGGGTAACCGAGGGTGAACATGTCCGAATCGGACCGGATGCCCGGATACCGGAAGAGGTCCCAGGTTCCGCCGATCGTGTCACGCGCTTCGAGCACCGCGTACGTCTTGCCCGGCAGCCGCTCCCGCAGCCGGCAGGCCGCGCCGACGCCGGACAGGCCGGCGCCCACGATCAGGACGTCCACGTGCTCGGCGGCGCTCATGCCCGGCAGCCTAACCGAGGTGGGGACCCCGCCGGACCGGGTCGGGGCACCGGCCCGGCGGGGAAGCCTGCTTACACCAGGACGACCTTGGTCGCGCCGAACGTGCCCTTCAGCGGCACCTCCACGGCCCGGCCCCGCACCGTGATCGTGACGCTGTCCTGCAGCTGCGTCGGATCCGACACCGCAAGCTGCGTCCGCGCGCCGCACCGCCCGATCGCCACCGACGCCGGGCCCGACACGCTGACGTCGCCGACCGAGCCCGCCGCGAAGAAGTTCGCCAGCACTGTGCCGCCGGTCACGCGGATCGCCTGCACCACCGGG
Organism: Amycolatopsis sp. 505; assembly: GCF_031625235.1. Taxonomy (NCBI): domain Bacteria; kingdom Bacillati; phylum Actinomycetota; class Actinomycetes; order Pseudonocardiales; family Pseudonocardiaceae; genus Amycolatopsis; species Amycolatopsis sp. 505. The sequence goes on along the minus strand of NZ_JACKQP010000005.1, from coordinate 65,931 downwards.
GTGTTCGCCAGCACGCGCCACGCCCAGGACGCCGTGAGCGTGTCGATCACCGAAGCGCCCGGCAGCACCGCGTACGCGTACTTCGCGTCCGTCGGCTTGACGCCGTGCTCGAGGACCAGCTTCTGGTAGCGGCGGGTGTTCGGCGTCGTCGTGCCCTTGGTGTTGGCGCCGGTGTCGATGTCGCGCCACGCGCCTGTCCGGTCTTCGCGCAGCGCCGTCACCGAAGCGTCGTCCAGGAGCAGGTACCCGCCGACGTTCTCCAGGTGCACCCAACGCGGCTTTCGCAGTGCGGATGCTTTCCCCAGGTCGGTCGGAAGGCGCCGGCCGTCGGCCAGCAGCGTCCCGCGGCCGCCCTCGCCGAGGTTGCGGTTCTCGATCGTCGTGCGGACCGCGTAGCCGGACGTGCTGGTGATGCCGGCGCCGAGGCAGACGATCCCGTCCGGGGTGAAGAACCACGACTTCTTCGCGACCAGCGAGCCGTCCCAATTCTTGAAGTCGAACGCGCTCGTGCCGTGCCGCGCGTCCCAGCGGACGCCGCCGGTGTGCGCGTTCGGGCCCACCGGCACGCCGCCGAACTTGGGGTCGACCGGGCCGTCGTGCTCGGTCGTGCCGGGCAGCAGCAGCGGGTCGACCGTCGGCCAGTAGGCGTCGGTGTAGTGGCCTTTGGCGTTCGGCAGGAACGTGTACAGCACGCCGTCGCCGACGTGGTAGCCCTTGAGGTTCTGGCCGTTGATGGCTTCGTAGCGCGAAATCCGCGTCGAGCTGACGCCCAGCGAGGCCGACCAGCCGTCGGTGATGTGGACCAGCCTGTCCTGCTGGCCGAAGACCCGGTGCGTCGCCTCGATGCGCGCCGGGCGCACCCCCGACGCGAGCATGTCCTGCGCGAACTCGATGCCCGGCGTCGCCACCAGGTCCGGGCCGGGCGCGAACCGCTCCGGGTCCGGGATCTTCAGGAAGGGCGCGAACGTGCCTTCCTTGAGCCACTTCGCGGCCAGCGCGTTGAGGTCGGTCTTGGTCTTGCCCGAGGCCGTCCGGGCCAGCACCAGCGTCGCGACGGTGAGCTGGTGGCCGATGTCGTGGCCGGTCTCCCCTTGGCGTGACAGCATCCGGCCGCGCACCGGTTCCATCAGCGCGCCCGCGTAGACGAAGGGGGCGAAGCTGTCCGCGACGAGCGCGTAGATCTTGTCCTTCAGCGGCTGCGGGAGCGCGTACTCGGTGCCCTGGGTGACGTGGATGGCGCCGGCGAGCGCGGTCAGCAGCACGATGCCGTAGTGGCCGGGGTACGGGATGGTGTCGTGCTGGATGAACGAGCCGTCGACGTGGAAGCCGTCGCCGGCCGCGCGGTCCAGCTTCGCGACGACGCTCGCCGCGCCCCCGCCGGCGACGTCGGTGAGGGCGTCGATGCCGGTCTTGATCCACGCCGTGTCGCCGAGCATGGCGCCCGAAACGATCGAGATGAGCGCTTTGTCGGCACGGTTGGCGCCGGTTTCGATCACCGACGCGTTGTTCGCGCGCAGGTTCGGGTTGCCGACGAACCGCTTGACGGGCTTGAGGTAGCGCGCGAGCTGCTCGGGGGTGAGCTGGTCGGCGACCACCGACAGCGTGTGCAGCAGGTAGTACGGGATGCCGATCTCGTAGGTGTACCAGTTGCCGATCTCGCCGACGTTTTCGTTGTACTGGCTGGCGTAGATGAGTTCCAGCGCGGTCTTGACGCGGTCGAGCACGACCGGGTCACCGGACAGCGCGCCGCCCGGCGTGCCCCAGTCGACGGCGATCGCCCGCAGCCGCGCGTACATCGACGTCGTGTAGTCGCTGCCGGGACCGAGCGGCAGATCCGTCCACAGTGGAGCACCACCGCCGGCGACGGACAGGCTGGCGTTGTAGGCCTTGGCGACCCGGCCGAGGTTGGCCAGTGCCTCGGTCCGTTCGGGCGACGGCCGGTTGATACCGGTCTGCAGCTGCCGGTAGGCGGCGACGATCGGCGCGGTCGCGGCGGGCACGGCGCCGGCCGGTTGTGCGCCGGCCGCGGGTTTCGCCGCGGGCGCGGCGAAGGCCGGGCGGGTCAGGAGCACGGTGGAGGCGGCCGCCAGGGCACCACCGCGCAGGGCATTTCTCCGGTTCACGGGCATGGCAATGCCTCCCAGGAAGACATCCTCGGCTTACGGGGGAACGGGGATTCAGTTGTGCGGCGGCGGATTTTCGGGGGTCACCTTCGGGACATGTCCCGAAGGTGACCCCCCACGGCAACGGAAACTGTCGGTGCCGAGCGGTAAAGTGGAACCGGGGGGCGCCCCCGGCGGGTCCGCACCATCAGTGGTTCTGGTGGTGCGATCGGGTCAGCGGGAGCCGTCGGTGCGGCGGGGCAGCTGCCAGGGGTTGGCCTCCTGCAGGGGTTCGGGCAACAGCGCGTCCGGGAAGCCCTGCCAGGCGATCGGGCGCAGGAACCGCTCGATCGCCGCGGTGCCGACCGAGGTCGTCGTCGGGGCCGTCGTGGCCGGGTACGGGCCGCCGTGCTGCTGGGCCCAGCTCACCGTCACCCCGGTGGGCCAGTCGTTCCACAGCAGCCGGCCGGCGATGCGGGCCAGCGCTGGCAGCACCGGCCGCAGCCAGTCCACATCGGACTCCTCGCCGTGGATCGTGGCGGTGAGCCCCGGTTCGATCACCTCCAGCAGGCGCAGCAGCTCGGCCTGGTCGGCGTACGTGACGATCAGCGACGCCGGCCCGAAGCACTCCTCGTGCACCGTGGTGCCGCCCTCGAGGAACTGCTTGCCGGTCGTCGCCAGCAGCGTCGGGGTGAACGCCGGCGCGGACGAAGGCGACGACGACACGACCTCGACGCCCGGAACCTCTCGCAGCTCGGACAGCCGGGAAGAGAACCCGGCCGCGATCCGGTCGTTCAGCATCGGCTGGGCGGGAGCCCCGTCGAGAGCCGCGCGCAGCGTCTCGGTCAGGTTGTGGTCCGCAGGCAGGAACAGCAGGCCCGGCTTGGTGCAGAACTGCCCCGCACCGAGGGTGAACGACCCGGCGTACCCCTTGGCCACGGCTTCCCCGCGCGCGGCCACCGCGGCCTCGGTCACCACGACCGGGTTGACGCTGCCCAGCTCGCCGTAGAACGGGATCGGCCGCGGCCGCGCGTTGGCGATGTCGAACAACGCCCGCCCGCCCGGGATCGAACCGGTGAACGACGCCGCCGCGATCCGGGGGTCCTTCAGGGCCGTGACGCCTTCGTCCTGGCCGAAGATCACGTTGAACAGGGCCGCCGGAGCGCCCGCCTTGATCAGGGCTTCGCGCACGATCGAGCCGGTCTGCGCGGACAGCTCCGGGTGCCCCGGGTGGGCCTTGAGGACCACCGGGCAGCCCGCCGCCAGCGCGGACGCCGTGTCGCCGCCCGCGACGCTGAACGCGAACGGGAAGTTGCTGGCCGCGAACACCAGCACCGGCCCGATCGCGGTCTTGACGCGGCGGATGTCCGGGCGCGGGCCCATCGGCCAGTCCGGGTCGGCGTGGTCGACGGTGGCGCCGAGGTACTCGCCGTCCGCCAGGACCTCCGCGAACAGGCGCAGCTGGAACGTCGTGCGCTTCAGCTCGCCGGCCAGCCGTGGGGTTTCCGGCAGGTGCGTCTCGGCGTGCGCCAGCGGGACCAGTTCGCCCGCGGCGGCGTCGAGGGCGTCGGCGACGGCGGTCAGCCAGCCGGCGCGTTCGGCCGGGGTCGCCTCGGCGGCGGGACGGGCGGCTTCGGCGGCTCCCGCCAGGATCTTCTCGAGCGTGGCGGCATCGGTGGCCTGGCTCATCGGTGGAACAGCTCCTCAGTTCTCATGGGCGGCGGTGGTGGCCGTTTCCAGGTCGGGCCAGCGACCCGGTCCGGCCAGGCCGAGGTGGTACAGGTGCAGCTCGGCGGCACCCGCCTTGGCCAGCTCGCCGACGTAGGCGGCGATGTCCGGCACCGGCGCGGCGGCGACCGCCGTGATGTAGCTGGCGATCGCGACCCGCTCGGGCAAGGCCTCCCGGGCCGCCGCGACGGCCTCGGCACCCGTGGCGGGCACCCACCCGAACAATACGACCGCGTCGACGTCGTCCGCAGCGGACGGCGTCAGCCCCGGCAACGCGCCGGTGACCCAGGGGTCCACCGCGCCGTGCAGCACGACCCGGGTGCCCGGTGGCAGCGTGGCCAAAACCGCGGCCCGCAGGGCATCGGTGGCCTGCTGCCGGCCCCGCAGCAGCTGCTGGGTCAACGACGGCGGCAGCCGGTCGCGGGTGATCCCCAGATCACCGGTGGCCAGCAGCCGCCGGACCTCCTCGACGAGCTGCGCCCGGACCGTCTCCGCGTCGACGTCCCACGCGGCCGCGCAGGCCTCGCAGCAGCAGATCGACAGCAGCCGGGCCACCGCGGGCGCCCACACGCCGTCGGTCTTCTCGTGCTGGTGCTGGTGGATCGCCCCGAGCGGCCCGCAGGCTTCGAGGATCACCGACGACAGCTCCAGCCCGGCGACCGAATTCGCGACCACGGCCGCGGCGTACTCGCGCACGGCGGGCTGCGACGGGCACAGCGCCCACGGGTAAGGCTCGCCGAAGCAGTTGCGCACCATGACGTCCGGGTGCTCGTACCCCAGCTGCGAGTTGTGGGTCAGGACGATCCACGCCGCGGCCGGAATCCCGGCTTCGGTGAGCAGCCGGACGGCGTCGCCCCCGGAATCCGGAGACGCCACCCAGTCCGGAGTGGACGGACGCAGCTCGCCCCACCCGTCGGTCACCGGCCGGTAGAACGCCGCGTGCCGCGCCACCACCGCCGTGCGGGACGGCGACCACGGTGTCGCCGCGCGGGCGCTGTGGTACGACAGCGCCACGGCCACCTCGTCGACGCCGAGCGCCCGGACCCGCGCCACGAAATCGGGTTCGACGACGTCCCAGGGGTAGGCGTATCCCGTCACCTTCACCGGTTCACCACCTCGCCGTGTTCGCTTCGAACCCGGGCACGTACTTCCGCATGTAGGTCCCGTCATCGCGCTTGGTCAGTCCACATCGGACGTAGTTCTCGTGCAGGCGGGCCAGCGCGTCCTCGTCGAGCGTGATCCCGAGCCCCGGCGTCGCCGGCACCGCGACGGCGCCCTCGCGGAACTCCAGCACGCCCGGCTCGATGACGTCCTCGACCTTCCACGGCCAGTGCGTGTCGCACGCGTAGGTCAGGTGCGGCGTCGCCGCGGCGACCTGCACCATCGCGGCCAGGCTGATCCCGAGGTGGCTGTTGGAGTGCATCGACAGGCCGACGCCGAAGCTTTCGCACGTCACCGACAGCGACTGCGTGGCCCGCAGCCCGCCCCAGAAGTGGTGGTCGGACAGCAGGACGCCGATCGCCCGCGCCCGGAAGCCCGGTTCGACGTCGCCGAAGTTGACCACGCACATGTTGGTCGCCAGCGGCATGGACGCCTCGGCCGCCACCTGGGCCATGCCGTCGATGCCCGGCGTCGGGTCCTCCAGGTACTCCAGGACGCCGTCGAGCTCGCGAGCGACCCGGATGCCCGTTTCGACCGTCCAGGCGCCGTTCGGGTCGATCCGCAGCGGGCTCCCGGGGAACGCCTCGGCCAGCGCGCGGACGCCGTCGACCTCCTGCGCGGGCTCGAAGACGCCGCCCTTGAGCTTGATCGAGCGGAAGCCGTACTCGTCGAACATCCGCTTCGCCGACCCGACCAGCGTCTCGGGCGTGGTGATCTCGCCCCAGGAGTCCTCGCGGCCGTCGATGTGCTTGCCGTACTTGTAGAACAGGTAGGCGGAGAACTCGACGGCGTCGCGCGCCTTGCCGCCGAGCAGGTCGGTGACCGGACGGCCCAGGTAGTGCCCCTGCGCGTCCAGGCAGGCGACCTCGAACAGCGAGTACACGCTCGCGACGGTCTTGCGGATCGAGAAGCCGCCGATCAAGCCGTGCGCGTCGGTCAGCACCGTGTCCGACAGCGCTTCGGCGACCAGGCGCTGCAGGCCGGGAAGGTCGAACACGTCGTGGCCGCGCAGCCGCGGCAGCACCCTGCGCACCTCGCCCAGGAAGGCGTCGTCACCGTAGGACTCGCCGAGCCCGACGATCCCGTCCTCGCACTTGACCTGGACGACGCTGCGCAGCGCGAACGGCTCGTGCACGCCCATGACGTTGAGCAGCGGCGGGTCCGCGAACGCGACCGGGGTCAGCACCACGTCGAGGATCTGCATCAGCCGAGCCCCTTCAGGGTCACGAAGCCGTCCTCCACGACCTTCTCCAGCCGGTGGATCTGTTCCGGGGTCGGCTCGACCAGCGGCGGCCGGACCGGGCCGACCTTGTCGCCGCGCAGCCGGGCGGCGGCCTTCACGAGCGAGACGGCGAAGCCGGGCGTCTCGTCCCGCAACGCCACCAGCGGCAGGTAGAACCCGGTCAGCAGGGCGTCCATCACGCGTGTGTCGCCTTCGCCGAGCGCGCGGTGGAAGCGGTGCGCGATCTCCGGCGCGAAGCAGTGCACCGCCGAGGAATAGCGGGCGACGCCGATCGCGGCGTACGCCTTGGCCGAGACCTCCGCGGTCGGCAACCCGTTGAAGAACAGGAAGTTCCGCGCGCGTTCGGTGTCCAGCGAGCGGATGGTGGTGACGATCCGGGTCATGCACTCGACGTCGCCGTAGCCGTCCTTCAGGCCCACCACCGACGGGATGTCGAGCAGGGCGGCCGCGGCCGGCGCGGTGAACACGCCGGTGCCGCGGTGGTAGACGATGACCGGCACGGACGAGTCGCCGACGGCGTACCGCACGAAGTCGACCAGGCCCGACGAAGGACCGGTGACCAGGTACGGCGGCAGCAGCAGGACGCCGTCCGCGCCGCCGGCCTGGGCCGCCGCGATGCCGGCCCGCGCCGACGCCGCGCCGCCCCCGGCGCCCACCCAGACCGGGACGCGGCCGTCGGCCACCTCCCGGGCCCGGGTGAGCACCGAGGTGACCTCGGCGGGCGAGAGCGAGCTGAACTCGCCGGTGCCGCACGCGACGAACAGCGCACCGGCGCCCGCCGCGATGTGGCTCTCCACGTTCTCCGCGAGCGCGTCGAGGTTGACCTCGAGGTCCTCGGTGAACGGGGTGAGGGGGAACGCCAGCAGGCCGTCCAGCTCGATCTCGTTCTGTGCCATCAGTTTCCGCTCTCTTGTCCTGTTTCGGTTCGGCCGGGTGTGGCCTGCGTCAGGCGGGCACGGTCGTGCCTTCCTGCTTGCGGTCGACGTCGTCGTCGGCGGTGTTCACGGTGTCGACGATCTCATCGGCGGCCGCGCTGCGCTCGGGGGCGAGCAGTCCGAGGCCGATGTAGAGCGCGAGCGAAACGAGGATCGGGGTGGCGACGAGCACGGTCTGGTTCGCCTTGAAGACGTAGTACACCAGCGCGTAGTCGATCAGGCCGCCCGCCCAGGAGATCAGCGCCGCGCGCGGGCCGCACTTGCGGAACCACGGCAGCATGCCCAGCAGCAGCGGGATGGAGATCGGGCCCATCAGCGCGGCGACCCAGTTGACGACGATCTGCAGCACGCCGCCGAGGTTCTGCGCCTGGGTGGCCACGAGCATGGTCAGCGCGACGAACACGACCGTGGTGATCCGGGCCGCCTTGAGGCCCTGGACGTCGGTCCACTGGCGGGCGCGGCGGAACATCGCCGGGATCATGTCGCGGGTGATCACCGCGGAGATCGCGTTGGCGTCGGAGGAGACCATCGCCATGGTGTGCGAGAAGATGCCGGCCAGCACCAGGCCGATCAGGCCCGGCGGCAGGAACGTCGTGGTCATGATCGCGTAGGACTGCGTCGGGTCCTTGACGCCGGGGATGAGCAGCGGCGCGGCGAACATCGGGAACATCAGCACCAGCGGCCACAACAGGTACAACGCGGACGAAAGCCGCGCACCCCGCTTGGCCTCGTGGGTGTTCGGCGCGGCCATGTACCGCTGCGCCAGGTTCCACATGCCTCCGTTGTACTCCAGCGTCTTCACCAGCACGTAGACGAGCAGGAAGATGGTGGTGTACTTGGACGTCACCGGGTCGACGTGGCCTTCGGGCAGCTTGTCCCACATCGTCCAGAGCGCCGAGATGCCGCCCAGCTTGCCCAGCACCACCACGATCATCACGATCGCGGCGATGGCCTGGATGACGAACTGGCCGAAGTCGGTGAGCGCGTCGGCCCACAGGCCGCCGATGGTGCAGTAGACCAGGGTGACCGCGCCGGTGATGAGGATGCCGAGGTTGTAGTCCAGGCCGGCGAAGACGTGCAGCAGGGTCGCGACGGCGAACCACTTGGCCGCGATGTCGAAGATCTTCAGCAGGCTGCCGCTCCAGGCGAGCGCCTGCTGCGTCGGCACGTTGTAGCGCTTGGCCAGGTACTCCAGCGGCGAGGCGACGCCGAGCTTCGAACGCAACCGGTTCCAGCGGGCGGCGAACAGCCAGCTGCCGATGCCCACGCCGATGCCGATGCTGGCGAAGCCCCAGAAGTACACGGTCACGCCGGTGGTGTACGCAACGCCCGCGTACGCGACGAAGAGCACGGCGCTGTAGCCGGACATGTGGTGCGAGATGCCGGCCAGCCACCACGGCATCCGGCCACCGGCGGTGAAGAAGTCCTTCACGTCGCTGATCCTCTTGTGCGACCACCAGCCGATCACGATCATCAGCGCGAAGTACGCGCAGATCATCGTCCAGTCGAGTGCGTGCACCGCAGGCTCCCTTCCGCGTCCACGTCGATGCGGTCTTGCTGTTCACATCTATGAACAGAGTCTGTTATAGTGATTATGTTCATCCATAAGAACGATGTTCGGGACGCTAATATGGCCGGGGTCACAAGTCAACGGCCGGACGGAGGAGCACAAATGCCGCAGAAGGTGGACAACCCGGCGGCAGCCGACGGTGCCCCCGCCACGGAGTCCTCGGGCGTCAAGTCCGCGCGCCGGGCCGTCGACCTCATCGAGACCTTCGCGGCGAACGACGTCTGGCTGTCCCTGTCGGACCTGCACGCGCGCACCGGCTTCCCGCGCTCGTCGCTGCACGGCCTGTTGCGGACGCTCCTGGAGGCCGGCTGGCTGGAGGCGGACGCGAACACCGCCCGCTACCGCCTCGGCGTCCGCGCGCTGATCTGCGGCACTGCGTACCTGGACCGCGACGCCGTCGTCCCGTTCGCCACCGAGGCGCTGGAGCGCATCCGGGAGAAGACCGGCTTTACAGCGCACTTCGCGCGCCGCAACGGCACCGAGGTCGTCTACCTGGAGACACGCGAGTCGCAGCGGTCGACGCACCTCGTCTCCCGCGTCGGGCGCACGCTGCCCGCGCACGCGACCGCGCTGGGCAAGGCGCTGCTGGCCGAGCTGACGCACGACGAGATCGAAGCGCTGATGCCGCCGACGCTGACCGCGCTGACCCCGAACACCATCACCACGCTCGAGGGCCTGCACGCCGAGTGCGCCGCGACGCGCGAGCGCGGATACGCCGCCGAGGTCGAGGAAGGCACGCTGGGCGTCCGGTGCGTCGCCGCGGTGATCCCCTACCGCATCCCGGGCACCGACGCGATCAGCTGCTCGATGCCCATCGCCCAGGTGAGCGACGACGACGCCCGCCGCGTCGGCGAGCTGCTCGCCGAGACCACCGCCGAGCTCGGCCAGCAGCTGCGCCGGGCCGGCATCCGTTAACCCTTCTGTGTGAGAGGAACCCCATGACGGACCAGCGTGTGCTCATCACCGGGTCGGCGGGTGTCGTCGGCACCCTGATGCGCCCCCGCCTGCGGCGCCCGGGCCGGGTGCTGCGCCTGCTCGACCTGGCCCCGCAGACGGCTTCGGACGAGTCCGAAGAGGTCGTGACGGCGTCGGTGACCGACCCGACGGCGATGGCGGCGGCGTGCGAAGGCGTCGACGCGCTGATCCACCTGGGCGGGCACAGCCGCGAGAACTCGTGGGAGGCCACCCTCGACGTCAACATCAACGGGACCCAGACGGTCCTGGAGACGGCGCGCGCGGCCGGGATCACCCGCGTGATCCTGGCGTCGAGCAACCACGCGGTCGGCTTCCGCAGGGTGGATTCCGACCTCCCGGCGGACTCGTCCCCGCGCCCGGACACGTATTACGGCGTCTCGAAGGCGGCGATCGAGGCACTGGGGAGCCTGTACCACTCCCGGTTCGGCATGGACGTGATCGTGATCCGCATCGGCTCGTGCTTCGAGACGCCGTTGCCGCTGGGTCCCCGAGGCTTGACGACCTGGCTGTCCCCGGACGACGGCGCGCGCCTGTTCGAGGCCTGCCTCTCGGCGCCTTCCCCGGGCTACCGCCTGATCTGGGGCGTCTCGGACAACACGCGTCGCATTTACTCGCTCGAGGAGGCGGAAGCCTTGGGCTACAAGTCGTTGGACGACGCGGAGGTGTACGCGGACCAGCTGGCGGACAAGCCGGCACCGACCGGCCCGGCGGCCGAGTACGTCGGAGGCCCGTTCTGCACGGCGCCCCTGGGAGTGTTCAACCCGCTCTGACACCCGCTCTCAATGCACCAGCGTGGCCGGCACCGACGGCGCCATCGCCATCCGGCCCGTCGTGTGCTGGTACCGGCGCACGATGTCACGACACCGGGATCGGCACCCGACCCGCCGTTCGGCCTGCAACAGCCGGTTGCGCCGCGGCGGCGGGAACGCGGCGGCGAGGCGGGCTAGCATCACCGAGCCCCGGCGGCGAACCTTCGGTGAGTTCCGACGGCCGACCTTCGGTGAGCCCCGACGGCCCACCTTCGGCGAGTCCCGACGGCCAACCCCCGGCGAGTTCCGACGGCGGCCCCTCCGCGAGCCCGAGCAGCGAGTGTTCGCCGGCGCCACCGGGCCCCGGCCGCGCCCCTTCGGCGAGCGCGAGCCGCAAGTGCTCACCGCCGGGCCCTTCGGTGAGCGCGAGCAGCAGGTGTTCGCTGCCGACCCGCGCGTGCCCGAACTCCCGGGCCAGCGCGCACGCCCGGTTCATCGCCCGCCCCACTGCGGGGTGGTCCCCCTGGAACATCAGTCCTCCCGGCCGCGGTGCTTGCGGTGCACGGTCTGCTTGGTGACGCCGAGCCGCTCGGCGATGTCCTGCCACGACCAGCCGGCCCGCCTCCAGTTGCTCGGCCAGGCGCCGCAGCCGGGCGACCGCCCGCAACGCGATGTCGGGGTCGGCGCTGCGCACCGTGTGCCGCCCCTTGGTACTAGTACCTTCGCGGCTTCCCCCACCTCGAAACCGCCGCCAGGGTTACCGCATGATCTTGAAATCCCGCCGCGCCCGGAAGTGGGCGATCGTCGTGGCGAGCGTGCTGGTCGTCGTGCTCGCCGGGGCGGTCACGCTGTTCGAGGTGTCGAAGTCGCCGACCTTCCAGTTCTTCGGCACCCTCGTGGACCGCGTCGACACCACCGAGAAGGTCGTCGCCCTCACCTTCGACGACGGACCCGATCCCGCGGGGACGAAGACGATCCTCGACACGCTGCACAGCCGTCAGGTGCCCGCGACCTTCTTCCTCATCGGCCGGGACATGGCCGCGCACCCGGACCTCGCCCGGGACATCGCCGCCGCCGGGCACGAGCTCGGCAACCACAGCTTCCGCCACGACCGGATGATCGGCGTGACGCCGTCATGGGTCGCCGACGAGGTCGAAGCCACCGACGCCCTCATCCGCGCGGCCGGGTACTCCGGCGAGATCCTCTTCCGGCCCCCGAACGGCAAGAAGCTCTTCGCCCTGCCGCACTACCTGTCCGAGCACCACCGCACGACGATCACCTGGGACGTCGCACCGGACTCCGACGGCACCCCGGACACCGCCACCGTGGAACGGGCCGTCGTCGACCAGGTCCGGCTGGGCTCGATCGTGCTGCTGCACGCCATGTACGCCTCGCGTGAGCAGACGCGCCGGGCCATCGGGCCGATCCTCGACCAGCTCAAGCAGCGCGGCTTCCGGTTCGTGACCGTGTCGCAGCTGCTGGCAGCCCGACACTGACCACCCACTCGCCGTCCCGCGGGCCGTGGGCCAGCGCTCCCCCGGCCGCCGCGGCCTGCTCGGCGAGCCCGGCCAGCCCGTAGCCGGCACCCACCCGAGGCGTCCCCTTCAGCGCGTTGCGCGCGGTGATCGTCACCCGCGCCCCCACCTCGACGTCGAACCGCAGCCGGACGCCGGGACCGTTGTGGCGCAGGGCGTTCACCGCGGTTTCGGCGATGAACCGCTCGGCGAGCTCCCGCACCGGGGGCGGCAGCGCGGGCAGCACCGGGTCGCGGTCGAGGACCAGCCCCGCGGTGCGCAGGCGGGCCAGCACCTCGGCGAGGTCGGGGGCGCGTTCGGCGTCGTCGCGCAGGTCGTCCAGGGTGCGGCGGACGAGCGTCAGCGCGCCACGGCCGGCGGCCAGGAGCGTGTCGAGGCGGGCTCGGTCGGCGTCGGTCAGGTCGCCGACGGCGCGCAGCGTCTCGGCCTGCACGAGCATGACGGCGGTGGTCTGGGCGAGCGTGTCGTGCAGCCGCCGGGCCGCGCGCTCGGCCCGGTCGGCGAGCGCGCGACGGCGTTCGGCACCCAGCAGCCAGGCCACCGCGCTGATCGTGACGACGAGGAGCGTGCCGTCGAGCGGGCCCTTCGCCGGGTACACCGCCGCGCCGGTGGCGAGCGCCGCCGCGGCCGCGAGCCACCGCTGCGGTGTGCTGTGGAGGGCGAGCAGCACCGGCACGTACATCGTGTTGCGCGGCTGCTCGAGCAGCAGGTGCCCGGCCGTCGCGAGGGTCACCACCACGAGCACGAGGGCCGGCGCGCGGCGCGACCACAGCAGCGGGACGAGCTGGGCGGCGCTGAGCCCGGCGGCGAGCCACCCCTGCTGCGGCGTCCACGCCCCGCTGGCGAAGAACACCGCGGCGACGGCCGCCGTCGTGACAAGAGACTGACGCATGGGCCGACAGTAGAGTGCGGGCATGATCCGGGTGCAGGTCGTCGACGACCACGCGCTGGTGCGCGAGGGCATCGCGCTGATCCTGGACGCGCAGCCGGACCTCGAGGTGGTCGCACGGTACGCGAGCGGCCCGGAGCTGCTGGCGTCGGCGGTACCCGCCGACGTCGTGCTGCTCGACCTGTACCTGCCGGGGATGGACGGCCTCGAAGTCCTGCGCCGGCTCGGTCCCGCGGCGCCTCGGGTCCTGATGCTGACGACGGTCGGCCGGCCACGGGAGATCCGCGAAGCCCTGAGTTCGGGCGCGGCGGGCTTCGTGCTGAAGGACGCTTCGGGCGACGAGCTCGCGGCGGCCGTCCGGGCCGCCCACCACGGCGTGACGGCTTTGAGCCCGGCGGCGGCATCGGCGTTGAGCGGCGGCGGTGCGCTGACACCGCGGGAGCGCGACGTGCTGGAGCTGCTCGGCGAGGGACTGTCCAACAAGGACATAGCGGCCCGGCTGCGGCTGGCGGAGCGGACGGTGAAGGTCCACGTCGGCAACGTGCTGGCCAAGCTCGGCGTGACCAGCCGCACCCAGGCGGCGCTGGTGGCCAGGGATCGCTGAGTGGGCTGCCGGACGTCTCCGCCGGGCGAACGCCTGACTTGTACGGCCCGTGTACGGGCCCGGCCTAGCGTCGCGGGCCATGTCGAACCAGTGGAAACTGCTTTCGCTCGGCGTGTTCGCCGTCCTCACGGCCGGCACGGTCACCCCCACCGCCGCCGCAGCGGCGCCGGCCACCTACTACATCGACCAGGCCCTCGGCAACGACAACGCCGCCGGGACGCAGGCCGCGCCCTGGAAGTCGCTCGCCAAGGTCGCCGCCACCGAGCTGAAACCCGGCGAAACCGTGCTGCTGCGCCGCGGCCGGACCTGGACCGGCGGGCTCAGCGTCTTCGGCAAGGGGTCGGCCACCGCGCCCGTGACCATCGGGGCCTACGGGGACGGCGCCCGCCCGATCGTCCAGGGCAACGAAGAAGCCTGCATCAACCTGCCCGGCGACTACCTCACCGTGCGGGACCTCCAGATCGGGGTCGCGGCCGACGCCGGGCGCTGCTCGTGGGCCGGCGTCGAGGTCGGCGGTGACCACGACAAGGTCCTCTCGAACTACATCACCGGTGCCGGCGCGGGCGTCTACATCGCGCCGAGCGCCGACGCTACCGAGGTCACCCAGAACGACCTCGTCGACAACAACCACATGACCGTCGTGACCCCCGGCGGCAACGACGACTCCGGCGCGTTCGCGATCCTGGTGCAGGGCAACGGTTCCGACATCGGCTGGAACCGGATCAGCGGGTCCATCGCGGTGAGCGACGACTTCGGTGGCCTCGACGGCGCCGCGGTCGAGGTCTTCTGGGGCTCCGGCAACGTCATCCACCACAACATTTCCGAAGACAACGAGTCCTTCACCGAGCTCGGCACCGACGCGGACGACCCGGACGGCGTGTCCCGCAACAACGTCTACGAGTACAACGCCGTCTTCGGCGCCAAGACGCGCGGCGGCATCGTGACGCGCGGCGCCCAGGACGGCAACGGCCCGGTGACCGGCACGGTCTTCCGCAACAACTCCGTCCGGCTGAGCAACGCCGAATCCGAAGGGTTCGTCTGCTACGGCGGCTGCACCGACCAGACGCTGAAGCTGACCCAGAACGTCATCCAGGCCGCCATGAAGATCGGGTACGCCGACACCGGCTGGACCGCGACCGACCACAACGTCTTCTTCGGCGGACAGCGGCAGTTCACCCCCGGCGCCACGGACAAGGTCGCCGACCCGAAGTTCACCTCCGCGACGAACCTGGCCCTCAAGACCGGCAGCCCGGCCATCGGGCTCGGCGTCGAGAAGTACGCGGACATCGACGTCGACGGCACCGCGATCGGCACCCGGATCGACGCGGGCGCCTACCAGTTCACCCCGTGACGTACCGGGTCAGCATCGCGACCATCTCGTCCTCCAGCCGCCGGGCGTCGACCGGGTCGGGCTCGGCCAAAAGGTCGTGGACGGCCAGCTCGACCGTCGCGATGACCAGGCGGGCCGCCGTGGCGGTGTCGGCGACGCGGACCTCGGGGTGGCCCTCGAGCAGGGCCTGGGTGTGGCCGACCATGTCCTGCTTCACCCGGCCGATCCGCTCCAGCAGCTCGTTGGACCGCGGGGCGTGCTCCAGCAGCATGCGCAGCAGGTGGGGGTCGTCGCGGTGGGCCTCGACGGCGAGCCGGACGAAGACGCGGAAGACCTCCTCGATCGGCTCGGGCAGCGGGCCGGTCAGCACCTTCGCCGCGGCCGCCGTGCCGCCGTCGAGGTGCCGGGTCAGCAGCTCGGCGAGGATCGCGTCCTTGTTCGGGAAGTACTGGTACAGCGAGCCGATCGAGATGCCGGCGCGCTCGGCGATGCGGTTGGTGGTGCCGGCGGCGTAGCCGTGGTCGCCGAAAACGTGAGCAGCCGCGGTCAGGATCCGCTGCCGGGTCAGCTCGGCGCGCACCTGCCGCGGCTGTTTACGTGGCTGGATGCGGCGCTGGTCCGACGGCACGGAATCCTCCGGGAAAGCGAGTAGTCAAGATCTGAACATTTGCTCATAATTGTGCCATGACCAGCACAAACACGCTGCCCCGCGTCTCCGGCGCCGAGGTGCGGGCCCGGCTGGGCGAGCCCGAGGCGATGATCAAGGCCAAGATCGGCGGCCACATCGACCGGCACGCCCGCCGCTTCATCGCGCACTCGCCGTTCCTGACGCTGGCCACCGCGGACGCCGCGGGCCGCGCCGACTGCTCGCCCCGCGGCGACTACCCCGGCTTCGTCAAAGTCCTCGACGAGCACACCCTGGCCCTGCCCGACCGGCCCGGCAACAAGATCGCCGACTCCTTCCGCAACATCGCCGAGAACGACGGCGTCGGCCTGCTGTTCTTCGTCCCGGGCATGCGGGAAACCCTGCGGGTCAACGGAAGCGCGTACGTCACCGACGACCCGGACGTCCTCGCCCGGATGCGCACCGAGGCCAAGGCGCCGGAGCTGGCGATCGTCGTCGACGTCGCCGAGGTGTACTTCCACTGCGGCCGCGCGCTGATCCGGTCGCGCCTGTGGGACCCGGCGAGCCAGGCGCTCGCGGCGGAGCTGCCGTCGGCGGGCGAGATCGCCGGCGAGAAGATGAACGTCGACCCGGCGCTGCTCGACCAGCTCCTCGAAGCGGGATACCGGAAGCTGTACTGACATGCAGAAGACGACCCTGGAGCGCATCGAGCGCGTGACCGAAGACGTCGTTTCGCTGGTCCTGCGCGGCGACGAAGGCCCACTGGCGCCGTGGGAACCGGGCGCGCACATCGACCTGGAGCTGCCGAACTGGCTGACGCGGCAGTACTCGCTGTGCGGCGACCCCGGTGACCTCTCGGCCTACCGCATCGCCGTCCGCCACGACCCGCTGAGCCGCGGCGGCTCGGAGTACGTCCACCTGTTCCTGCAACCGGGGCGGACGCTGACGGTTTCCCTGCCCCGCAACCACTTCCCGCTGCGGCCCGCGCCGGAGTACCTGTTCGTGGCGGGCGGGATCGGGATCACGCCGATCCTGCCGATGCTGCGGTCCGCCGTCGCCTCCGGGGCCGCGGTGACGCTGGCGTACGCGGGCCGTCCGTTCGCCGCCGAACTCTCGTCGCGGTACGGAGACCGCGTACGGCTCGGCCGTCCGGACCTCGCGGCGCTGGCCGAGGAGTTCCCGGCGGCGGAGGTGTACTGCTGCGGCCCGGCGTCGATGGTGGACGCGGCCGAGGCGGTGTTCCCCGCGGTGCACACCGAGCGGTTCGAGCCCACCCGGCGGGCGTTCGGGCCGGACACCCCGTTCGAGGTCGGGTGCGCCCGGTCCGGGGGCACGATCCAGGTCCCGGCGGACGAATCGCTGCTGGACGCGCTGAACCACGCCGGGCGGCCGGTGCCGTCCGCGTGCCGGGAGGGCGTCTGCGGCAGTTGCGAAGTGCGGGTCGTGGCGGGCGAACCCGAGCACCGCGACGACATCGGCGCGGCGGCGGGCCGGATGTACCCGTGCGTGTCCCGCGCGCTGTCCCCGCGGCTCGTGCTGGACGTCTGATGATCCCGAAGGTGCGCCGCCCCCGGACGCGGCGGATGATCACCCTGGAAGTCCGTGCGACCGCCGCACCCAGCCCGGCGTTCCGCACCATCACCCTCGGCGGTCCCGGGCTGGCGGAGTTCGAGCCGGCCGGCGACGACCAGGCGGTGCGGCTGTTCTTCCCGCGCGTGGGTCAGGATCGGCTCCGCATGCCCACGCTGGACAACGAGGGCTGGATGGCCGAACTGCTCGTGCTGCCGAAGTCCCGCCGCCCATGGGTCCGCAACTACACGATCCGGCGGGCCAGGCTCGGCGAGATCGACATCGAGTTCGCCCTCCACGACGGCGACGCTCCCGCGGCCGACTGGGCGCGCCGGGTGCGCCCGGGCGATCCGGCCGGCGTCTTCGACCTCGGCGTCAGCTACCTGCCGCCGCCCGGGGTGCCGTGGCAGCTGCTGGCCGGGGACGAGAGCGCGCTGCCCGCGATCCTGGCGATCCTCGAGCACGCCGGGGACGACCTCGTGGCGGAGGTGTTCCTGGAAGTGCCCTCCCCGGCGGACGTGCGCGAGATCGAGGCACCGCCCGGGGTGCGGGTGCACTGGCTGCCCCGCGCGGAGCCCGGCCGGCGTCCGGGCGCGCTCGCCCTGGAGACGATCCGGGACGCCGTCCTGCCGTCCGGGCCCGCCTACGCGTGGGTCGCCGGGGAGGCCGAGCTGGCCACGGGCGTGCGCCGCCACCTGGTACGGGACCGCGGCTGGCCGAAGGCGGACATCGCATTCCTCGGTTACTGGCGCCACGGCCGCGCGGCGCCCGGCTGAGCCACCGGCCACACGACACGCGTGATTCAAGGGTCAGCACGCGTGATTCAAAAGTCAGCACGCGTGATTGGAGGGTCGACACGGCGAACCGGCCGGCGCAGCTCGTGTCGACCCTTCAATCACGCGTGTCGACCTCCTGATCACGCGTGTCGACCTCCTGATCACGCGTGTCGGCTGTTCCGTCACGGGGTGGTGGTCACCTTGGTGAGGGTCACCGGGGTCCGGGGCGGGCCGCTGCCGTCGCCGATGCCGGGTTTGGCCGGGTCGATTCCGGCTCGGGCGATGGTGTCGAGGGTTTCCAGGCCCACGTCGTCGATGCTGCCGAAGACCGTGTACTCGGGCGGGATGTCGATGTCGCCGAAGACCAAGAAGAACTGGGAGCCGCCGGAGTCCGGGGCCGCGGTCTTCGCCATCGCGAGGACGCCGCGGCCGTACGTCAGGCCGGGGAACAGCTCGTCGCGGATCGTGTAGCCCGGGCCGCCGGTGCCGTCGCCGACCGGGTCGCCGCACTGCAGCATCTGCAGCCCGGTGGTGACCGACAGGCGGTGGCACGACGTGCCGTCGTAGAAGCCCTGCCGGGCCAGGCTCAGGAAGTTGACCACCGTGCACGGCGCCAGCGCGCGGTCCAGCGTGAGCCCGATGTCGCCCGCGGTCGTCGCCAGCCGCACGTCGACCGTGCCCGAAGACGGCGCCGGGCCGTCGGGCGGCAGCGCCACCTTCCTCGGGGCCGGTGAGCCGGTGTCCGGGGTGAACGCGCAGGTCACCGGGTCGGCCAGCGGCTTGACCCGCTTCGGCATCGGCGCCCGGCCGCCGGGGATCGCGCCCGGCGTCCCGGGCGCGGCCGCCGAAGTCGAAGTCGACGGCGACGGCGACGGCGACGGCGACGGCGTCGTGGTCCGGAACGCGCCGCCGGCCTGGCCGTCCGGCTCGCGCAGGAACCCCGGGTAGCCCCAGGCCAGGAAGGCCAGCGCCATCACCACGACGATCACGACCGACCCGGTGATCACCACGATCGCCAACGTCGACGACCGCTTCGGCGGCACCGGGGGCTGCCACGGCGGACAACCGTACGGCGGCCCGGGTCTGCCGTCCGGCTCGCTCATCCACGCTCCCCTCGTCGGAGAGCACACCCTACTGCCGTCGGGACCGGGCGGAACGCCGATCAGGGCAGGCCCCACGGCGCGCTCGGCCCGCCCGGCGCCACCGGCCGGACGCCGAAGTCGGGCCGATCCCCCTTCCGGTACACGAACGCGTCCTCACCGCGCCCGAGCTCGACCTGGACGTCCCCGCCGGCCAGCCGCCGCCAGCGACGCGCCCGGCCGCGCGCGTCGGTCACCACGAGCTCGCCGTCGATGCCCGGCCGCAGCACGCACGGCGCCCCGGCCTCGCTGTGCACCTTCAGCCAGCGCGTCTTCCCGCCGGTGCGGGACGCGCTGAGCAGGAACGCGCCTTCGGTGCGGAAGTCGCGCAGGGCGACGTCGCCCCAGGCCGCCGGCACCGCCGGGAACAGCCGCAGCACGCCACCCCAGCTCTGCACCAGCATGTCCTGGAGGGACTTCGCCGCCGACAGCGGCGTCTCGATGACCGGCCCGGACTCCTTGTACATCGTGTTCGGCTGGATGTACCGCCGCTGCAGCTCGCCGAGGTAGAATGCAGCCTGCTCGCCGCGCAGCATCTGCGCCGAGATCGACGCCGCCCCGGTGAACGTGTAGCCCTGCAGCGCGCCCTCGAAGCCGACCCAGTGGTTCAGCGACGTCTCGATGATCGCCCGGTGCTCCGGCTGCTCCCAGGTGACGTCGTAGAGCGGGTAGATCTGCAGGAGGTGCGAGTAGTGCCGGTGCGACTTCGCGAACGGCACCCCGGCGCCGATCATGTAGCCGTTGCCGTCGGCCGGGTAGCCGACGAGGTTCGCCAGCACGTCCCGCCAGCGCGGCGCCAGCGGATCGCCGGGCACGTGCTGCAGCAGCGTCTTGCAGCCCCAGCGGATCAGCGAGAGGTCGTAGTTGCAGTCGGGGGCGTTGACGCCGTACTCGGGCGAGAACGTGGGCGGCAGGTGGAGCTTGCCGTCCGGCCCGGGCGCGAGGAAGTGCAGGTAGTAGTTGATCGCCCTGCGCAGCAACGGAATCAGGGTCTCCCGGAGCAGGGCATGATCGAGAGTGTGCCGGTAGGACAGCCACACGTTGTGCAGCGCCCAGGTGAGGTTGCCGACCTCCGGCGTCGGCGTGTCCTGCCCGGGGATCCCGACCGGGAACCCGCTGGTCGCGTTCGAAACGCCGTTGAGCAGCGTCATGTCCGTCGTCCGCGGGATCCCGGCCGAGTCGGCTTGATACGGAGAAGCGACCTGCGAAGTCAGGTTGGCCCGGTACTTGTCCAGCGCGTAGCTGACGGCGTCGAGCTCCAGGTGGTTGGAGCCGTGGATCAGCCAGTACTCGAGCTGGACGTTCAGGTTCCACCACGTCGCCGGCCACGGCGTGTTCTCCAGCCACGGCCCGGACGTCGCCATCACCGGCGCCTCCCGCCGCGCCGCCGAAGCCACCTTGTACAACTGGATCCAGTAGAAGCTCTGGAGCCGGGTGTCCGGAATGGACAGGAAACTCCGCCGGTAGTAGTCGTGCCACCAGCGCCGGTGGTCCTGGGTCAGCGCGGCGAACGGAAGCGCCCGGCGGACCGTGCCCAGCGCCCGCGCGGCCGACGTCTTTTCGGGGTGCGACCACGCCACCGACGTGTACAGCGTGCGGGCGCCGCCGCGCGTGACCTCCCGCCAGGCCGTCACGTGCTCGCCGCCGGCCAGCAGCGGCTGGACGGCCAGCCGCGCGTCGCCGCTGCCCGACAGCTGCACCGGCGGGTTCGCGGTGTACCCGGCGGGCGGGGGCTTGTTCCACACCGGATCGGCCCGCGGGCTGACCGCGGCCGCCGGGTGGAACACCCACTTGAACCCGCGCTCCCCTTCCGACGGGCGGATTTCGACGGCCAGCAGTGACTGTCCGGTGTGGACGATCGCCCGCAGGCTCAGGCTGCCGGCGGACGTCGTGATCGTGCCGGTCAGCTCGGCGTTCCACAGGTCCATCCGCCAGTCGATCGCGGTGATCGCGCCGGCCGGTTCGAGCGTGAAGTACCCGATCGGCAGCCGGGCCAGGCCGAACAGCGAGCCGAACTCCGGGCGGTGGTCCTGCACCTGGCTGTGCTGGACGTTGAACCGGATCGCGTTCTGCCCCGGCTCGGCGTAGATGCCGGAGCCGAGAAAGCCGTTGCCCAGGAACGGGCCCTCGTACCAGGTCTTCGGCAGCCGCCGCCAGTACAGGTCCGCGGTGCCCAGGAACCCGGCCCAGCCGAAGTCGTCGCCGCCGGGTGCCGCGTCGGCGAATCCCGGGGTCAAGCCGGCGGCGGCGATCCCGGCGAGCGCCCCACCGAGCACAGTCCTGCGGGTGATGTCCATTCGACCTCCTCGTCGAAGAGCGGTTCAGCTCGGCAGGCCCCACGCGGGTGCGGGGCCGAGCGCGGGGACGTCCCGCGGCCCGGAGTCCGGCCGCCCGCCCCGCGGGGTGACGACGGCGGTGCCGCCGCGGCGCAGCCCGATCGCGATCCGCCCGGGCCCGGCCGCGCGCCACGGCAGCCGGCGCCCGCGCTCGTCGCGGACGTCGACGTCCCCGGCGACGCCGTGCTGCAGGACCAGGGGCTCGCCGGCTTCGCTGTGCACGCGGACGAATTCGGTCGTGCCGTCACGGCGGGAAGCGTCCACGAGGAACGCGCCTTCCGCGCGCAGGCCGGCGATCGAGGCGTCCCGCCAGGTCGCCGAAACCGACGGGAAGACCTTCAGCACCCCGCCGGAGCCCTGCATCAGCATGTCCACCACGGACTGTGCGGCGGTGATCGGGCTTTCGATCGCGAAGTTGGAGCCCTCGCGGTACATCGTGTTCGCGGTCAGCTCGGTGTCGGCGACGATGTTCCGGTCGAGGAAGAACTTCAGGTACCGCAAGGCTTCCTCGGGCGCGTCCATCACCGACTTCATCGACGACGCGGCCGCGTAGCTGTAGCCGTGCCAGGCGGATTGGTCGGCCGCCCAGTGGGTGAAGGTGCGCGTCATGAGGTCGCGGTCGCCGGGTGCGTCCCAGACCTTCTCGCGCAGCGGGTACAGCCACAACAGGTGCGAGAAGTGCCGGTGGGACGCGGCCAGCGGGACGCCGTCACCGATCAGCACGCCGTCGGCCGGATCTTCGTGGTACGGCACGAGCTTCGCGCTGATCTCCCGCCAGATCGGCACGCGCGGTTCGTCGAGGCACAGGATCCGGGCGGTGTCGACGAGCGTCCGGGCCGCCCACCGGATGAGCGACAGGTCGTAGGTGCAGTCGGGCGCGTCGGCGTACTCCGGCGAGCGGGTCAGCGGCAGGTGCAGCGCCCCGTCCGGGCCGGTGACCAGGAAGTGGCGGTAGAAGTTCAGCGCCTTGGCCAGCGTCGGGTACAGGACGTCGCGCAGCACGCGCTTGTCCATGTGGTGCCGGTAGGCCAGCCAGACGTTGTGCAGGCCCCACAACAGGTTCCCGGTCTGGTCGGTCTTGGACGTCGTCCCGGGGACGCCGACCGAGCGCGTGCCGCCGGGCCGCAGCCGCCAGTCGCCCGGGTGCGAAAGAGCGTAGGTGTCGCCGTCGCGGTACGCGGGCGGGACGGACACCTCGAGGTTCGCGTGGTCGCGCCGGAACGTCTCGGTCACGGCGTCGAGTTCGGGGTGGTTGGTGCTGTTGACGATCGGGTAGGTGACCTGGACGTTGAGGTTCCACCAGACGGCGGTCCAGCTGTTGCCGACCTCGGGGAACCACGGCCCCCACTCGGAGACGACCGGCCCGCCGGCCCGGGTGGCGGCGGCGATCTTGTACAGCTGGATCCAGTAGAACCGCTGCACCTGCTTGTCCGGCACCGAAACGAAGCTGCGCCGGTGGTAGTCGTTCCACCAGCGGCGATGGCGGGCGAGCAGCGCGTCCGGGCGGGCGGCAAGCGCTTTCTGCACGGCGTTGCGCGCGTCCGCGGTGTGCGTGGTGCCCGGGAAGCTGTAGGCGACCGTGGCGGCGAGGAGCCGTTTCGTGCCGATCGCGCGTTCCTGCCACGCGGTGGTGTACCCGCCCCCGGCCAGCATGGGCTGCGCGCAGAAGCCGGCACCGAGCTCGGGCGCGGGGTTGGCGACGTACTCGGGCGGCTTGCGGACGGTCCGGGTGGTGGCGGATTCGAGCGGCTGGAACGCCCAGGCGGCGGCGGCTTCCCCGGCGCTGGGCGTCAGCGAGACGAGCAGCACGCCGAGGTCGTTGTGCACGACGGCGGAGAAGGCGACCGAGCCCTGAGTGGTGGTGATGGTGCCGCCGAGCTCGGCGTTGTAGAGGTCGAGCGTCCAGTCGACGGCGGTGATCGCGCCGGCGAGGGTCAGCGTGAGGTACCCGATGGGCAGGCGGGACAGCCCGATGCCGGCCTCCCACTGGATGCGCTGGTCCTGCACCTGGGTGTGGCTCAGCATGAACTTGAGGACCTGCGGGGTCTTGCCGGCGTAGACCTGGACGCCGAGGTAACCGTTGGCGAGGAACGGGCCTTCCTGCCAGTTCTTCGGCAGCCGCCGCCAGACCATCCGCGCATCCCGGGCGACGTCCCGGTACGGGTCGCCGCCGGCGGCGAGCGCGGGCGGGGCCGCGCTCGCCCACAACCCCCCGAAAGCGGTTGCCCCGGCGAGGACCGAGGCAGACCGGAGCACCGTCCGCCTGGACACAGAGTCCATGAAGCATCCTCCGAATTCATACTACGTTTCGGCGAGATCAAGCGGCGGCGTGCGGTCATACTTGCAGAGGGGTGCCCAAAACGCCAGAGGAGTTCACCCGGAAAGCGGCAGAGACATCCGATGAATCAGGGAAGCGGAGGTAGCGCCGGCGTGTACAGCCAGCGGGTGAAGAACGCGCCCAGCGACCGCCCGGCGTGGGCCTCGGCCGCCGCCACGAAGGCTTCCGTCGTGACCAGGCCGTGGCGGTGCTCCTCGGCCCACGACTTCAGCAGCGCGAAGAACGCCGGGTCCCCGATCTCCGCCCGCAGCGCGTGCAGCGTCAGGCCGCCGCGCTTGTAGACGCGCTCGTCGAACATCCGGGCCACGCCGGGGTCGGCGATCCGGACGTCCGCGGGCTTGGCCTTGATCCGCGCGTGCCAGCTGCGGGCCAGCGCCGCAGCGGACTGGCCGCCGATCTCCTCCGACCACAGCCACTCCGCGTACGTAGCGAAGCCCTCGTTCAGCCAGATGTGGCGCCAATCCGCCACCGTCAGGCTGTTGCCGAACCACTGGTGGGCCAGCTCGTGCAGCACGAGCCGCTCGTGGGTGCGGCGGCCGTCGACGTGGTTGGCGCCGAAGATGGCCATGCCCTGGGCCTCGATCGGGTCGTCGAGGTCGTCGTCGGTGATCACGATGACGTACTCGGCGAACGGGTACGCGCCGAACAGCCGCTGCAGGAACTCCATCATCCGGCCCTGGCGCGCGAAGTCGCGGTCGAACAGGCGACGCAGCCGCGGGGGTACGGCCGCCCGCTGCGGCACCGTCTCGAAGATCGACTCGACCTGGCCGGTCGCGCGCCCGAGGCCGAGGCTGAGCCGGCGCAGCCCGACCCCCGTGTGGGGGAACCAGCCGCGGCCGGACAGCTCGACCTCGTCGTAGCGGCCGATCTGGACGCTCATCAGGTAGGTCGCCGTCGGCTCGCGCCGCTCGAACACCCACCTCGTCGTGCTCGCCGACGTCGTCCGCTCGGCCAGGGTGCCGGTGACCGCGACCAGGTACGGCGACGCCGTCGTCACGCTCACCCGGTAGGTCGCCTTGTCCGACGGGTGGTCGTTGCACGGGAACCACGACGGCGCGCCGACCGGCTGGCTCGCGACCAGCGCGCCGTCGGTCAGCTCGTCCCAGCCGACGTCGCCCCAGCGGCTGCGCACCGGGCGCGGGTTGCCGACGTAGTGCACCTCCACCGTGAACGTGGTGCCCGCCGGGATCGGCTTCGCCGGCTTGACGTGCAGCTTCGCCCCGCGCTTGAGGTACTTCGCGGCCTTGCCGTCGACCAGCACGCGGTTGATCCGGAACTCGCCGAAGTCGAGGCTGACGCGGGAAAGCGCCTGCGTCGCCTCCGCGGTGATCATCGCCGACGCCGAAAGCCGGTTCGGCGCGACCTTGTAGTCGAGGCTCAGGTCGTAGTGCCGGGTCCGGTACCCGCCGTTGCCGTGGGCGGGAAGGTAGGGGTCACCCGAGGTGTCCGCGCCGGGAGCCGGTGCCGGAGCCTTCGAAATCACCCGTCGCGAACCTTTCGTCGTGCGTGCTGGAACCAGGCTCGCACGGACGGGTGAGTCCGGCGCGCCTGGACCTGCTTTCGTTACTTACCGGGCCACGCGGAGATCGGGTTGCCCAGCCAGCGGGTGTCGGCCGGCACCTCGTCGCCGCGGGTCACCAGCGAACCGGGGCCCACCGTCGTCCGGGCGCCGATGCCCGCGCCCGGCAGCACGATGCCGTGCGGGCCGAGCGTGGCGCCCTCGCCGAGGGTCACCCGGGACATGCTCATGATCCGGTCGTGGAACAGGTGCGTCTGGACGACGCAGCCGCGGTTGATCGTCGCGCCGTCGCCGAGCTCCACGAGGTCGGCCTCGGGCAGCCAGTACGTCTCCAGCCAGACGCCGCGGCCGATCTTGACGCCCATCGTGCGCAGCCACGCGGTCAGCAGGGGGGTGCCGCCGACCGAGCCGATCAGCCACGGCACCGCGAACGCCTCGACGAAGGTGTCGGCCAGCTCGTTGCGCCAGACGAAGGAGCTCCACAGCGGGTGGTCGACCTCGCGGAACTTGCCGACCAGCAGCCACTTCATCACCGTCGCGGTCAACGCCGCCACGATCCCGGCGGCCAGCAGGGCGGGCCCGGCCAGCAGCGCGGCGACGCCGAAGCCGAACGCCGACGCCGTCCACAGGAGGCCGAAGGCGACCACGACGGTCAGCGCGACACCGCACATGACCGGGATGATCCGGCACAGCTCGACCAGCGCCCGCGCCGCCTTGAGGTGCAGCGCCGGGGTGTAGGTGCGGCTCGTGTCGGCCTCGCCGACCGCGCGGCGCACCGGCAGCGGCGGCATCCCGAGGTACGACGAGCCCTTCTTGGCCTTCAACGGTGTCGACGACAGGACGCCGACCAGGCCGCGCTTCGGCACCGAGCGGCCGGGCGCGGTCATTCCCGAGTTGCCGAGGAAGGCCTGCTTGCCGATCCGCGCCGGGGCGACGTGCAGCCAGCCGTGGTTGAGCTCGTAGGTGGCGACCATCGTGTCGTCGGCGAGGAACGCGCCGCTGTCGACCTTGGTCATCTTCGGCAGCGCGAGCACGGTCGACGCCTCGACGTTGCGGCCCACCTTCGCGCCGAGCAGCCGCAGCCACACCGGCGTGAACAGGCTGGCGTACAACGGGAACAGGCCTTCGCGGGCCATGCTCATCAGGCGTTCGGTGGCCCAGACCTGCCAGGCGACGCGGCCGTGCACCGGGTGGTAGCCCTCGACCATGCCGATGCTCAGCGCCCGGACGCCGACAAGCACGAGCAGCATGTAGGCGAGGAAGTACGCGGCCGTCGCGGCCGGCACGAAGACCAGCGCGCGGGTGAACGCGTCGACCAGCGTCGGCGCACCGGCGATCCCGTAGCCGAGCACGGCGACCCCGGCGAGCGCGGCCACGCCGGGCAGGAAGCCCAGCGCCAGGGAGGTCGCGCCGTAGACCGCGGCCCAGAAGTGCGAGCGCGGCGGACGGCTCGACGGCCACTTCAGCGCGTCCCGCTCGTCCTTGCCGACGCGGGTGGCGGGCGAACCGGCCCAGCGCTGCCCGGCCGGCACGGCGCCGCGGACGGTCGACCCGGCCGCGATCTCCGCGCCCTTGCCGATGCGGGCACCCGGGAAGAGCGTGCTGCGCGCACCGACGCGGGCTTCCGCGCCGACGCGGACCTTGCCGATGTGCACGACGTCGCCGTCGACCCAGTGGCCGGACAGGTCGACCTCGGGCTCGATCGCGGCACCGCGGCCGAGCTTGAGGAAGCCGGTGACCGGCGGCGGCGAGTGCAGGTCGACGTCCTTGCCGATCCGTGCGCCGAGCGCCTTCGCGTACGTCGTCATCCAGGACGCGCCGGCGACGCTGTCCGCGCCGGAGAACTCGGCGAGCTTCTCGGCCGTCCACAGTCGCAAGTGGACACTCCCGCCGCGCGGGTAGGTGCCGGGGCGGACCCCGGACAGCAGCACGCGCGCGCCGCCCGCGGCGATCGCGATCCGGCCCGCCGGGCTGAACAGCACCACCCAGGCCAGGCCGAGCCACGCCCAGCTCAGCGTCGGCGCCCAGGCGAACCCGAGCAGCGACAGGACGTTCGACAGCGCGGCGGACAGGGTCACCCAGCGCAGCCCGACCAGGCCCATCAGCGGGACCATCAGCAGCGTCTGGACGACCCCGGCGCGGCGCTTCGTCGGCGCGATGTCCCGGCGTTCGGTGGCCTGCCCGCTGAGCGCGTCCAGCATCGCGGCCAGCGCGCCCAGCCTGGGGTGGGCGTAGATGTCGGCGACCGACACCTGCGGGTGCCGGGTGCGGATGCGGGCGACCACCTGGGCGGCGGTCAGGCTGCCGCCGCCGTGGGTGAAGAAGTCGGCCTTCGGGCTGTCGACCGACACGCCGAGGATCTCGGCCCAGCCTTCGGCCAGCCACGTCTCGGTCGGGGTCAGCCCGGAAGCCTCCACGGTGGACAGCGGCCACGGGAGGGCGTTGCGGTCGACCTTGCCGGAGGTGCGGGTCGGCAGGTCGTCGACGACGGCGAGCAACGGGACCAGCGCGGCGGGCAGGTGCTCTCGCAGGCGGCTCGCGGCCTGGTCGTGGTCGAAGTCCCCGCCCGCGGGGACGACGTACCCGACGAGGACCTGGTTGCCGGCCTTGGTGCGGCGGATCGCGGCGGCCGCGCCCTGCACACCCGGCAGGGCCTGCAGCGCGGCGTCGACCTCGCCCAGCTCGATGCGGCGGCCGCCGAGCTTGACCTGCTCGTCGAGGCGGCCGAGGAACAGCAGGCCCTCCTCTTCGGCGCGGACCATGTCACCGGAGCGGTAGGCGCGCTGCCAGCCCAGCGACGGCAGCGGCGCGAACTTCTCGGCGTCCTTGGCCGCGTCGAGGTAGCGGGCCAGGCCGACGCCGCCGATGACGAGCTCGCCGGTTTCGCCCATGGCGACCGGCTCGCCCTCGTCGTTGACGACGGCGAGCTGCCAGCCGACGAGCGGCAGGCCGATCCGGACCGGGCCCTCGCCGGTCAGCTGCGCGGCGCACGCGACGACGGTGGCCTCGGTCGGGCCGTAGGTGTTCCAGACTTCGCGGCCTTCGACGGCGACGCGCTCGGCGAGCTCCGGCGGGCACGCCTCGCCGCCGAAGATGAGCAGGCGGACGTCTTCGAGGGCGTCGGCGGGCCACAGCGCAGCCAGCGTCGGCACGGTCGAGACGACGGTGATGCGCTGCGCGACCAGCCACGGGCCGAGGTCGACGCCGGTGCGGACCAGCGCGCGGGGTGCCGGGACCAGGCAGGCGCCGTGGCGCCAGGCCAGCCACATCTCTTCGCAGGAGGCGTCGAAGGCGACGCTCAGGCCGGCCAGGACGCGGTCGCCGGGGCCGATCGGCTCGTCGGTGAGGAAGAGCTCGGCCTCGGCGTCGACGAACGCGGCGGCGGAGGCGTGCGTGACCGCGACACCCTTGGGCTTGCCGGTGGAGCCGGAGGTGAAGATGATCCAGGCGTCGTCGGCCGGGCCGGGACGGCCTTCGCGGCCACCGGGCGTGGAGTGCACGTTGATCGTGCCGTCGGTGGCGACCGCCGCGACCTGGGCTTCTTCGAAGACCAGCTCGGCGCGCTCGTCCGGGTCGTCCGCGTCGACCGGCACGTAGGCGGCGCCGACGGACAGGGTGGCGAGGATGGCGATGTACAGCTCGGCGGTGCCGGAGGAGATCCGGATGCCGACGCGGTCGCCGAGGCCGACGCCGTAGCCGCGGAGCCGGCGCCCGTAGGCGTCGATCTCCTCCAGGAGCCGCCGGTAGGTCAGGGTGGTGGTGCCGTCGTCGATCGCGGCGGCGTTCGGGTGCCGCTCCGCGGTGGCGGCGAGGACGTCGAGGAGGGTGCGCTCACCGGCGCCGAGACCGGACCAGAAGAGGGCGCGGTCGGCGACCGGGGCGAGCGTCACCTCGGGGGTGGTACCGGTGGGTTCGATCGTGACGGTCATCGGGCGTTCACCCCGGGCAGGACAAAACCATGGGCGCGCAAGCCCACCACTCACCTTTCGGGAGCCTCAATCGGGCTTGCTCTCCCATTGAGGCGCCCGCAACGACCTTCCACTGTAACGCAAGATGAACGAAAGATATCTGCCGGATCACGCAAGGGTGTCGGACCTCACCCCACCCCGGACGACACGCGCACCCGGCCGGACGACACGCGTACCTGTCCGGACGACACGCCGGATCGCCGAAGATTCGTCGTGTCGTCCATCCAGGTACGCGTGTCGTCCAATCAGGTACGCGTGTCGTCCGAAACGGGTCAGGAAATCACCGGGTTCGGGCGGCTTTTCCGCCGACCTTCGGCTTCGCCTTTTTTTCCCGCACCCGGACATTCACCCGGACGGGGCTGCCGGTGAAGCCGAACTGCTCACGGAACTTGCGTTCGATGAAGCGGCGGTAGCCCGCCTCGAGGAAGCCGGTGGTGAACAGCACCAGCGTCGGCGGGCGGATGCCGGCCTGGGTCGCGAACAGGACCTTCGGCTGCTTGCCCGAGCGGACCGGCGGCGGGGTGGCCGCGATCAGGTCGGACAGCCACGCGTTGAGCTGGCCGGTCGGCACCCGCTGGTCCCACGACTTCAGCGCGGTCCGCAGGGCCGGCGCGAGCTTGCGCACCGAACGGCCGGTCAGCGCCGAGATGTTGACCTTCTCCGCCCACGGCACGCGGACCAGGCCGCGGTCGAGCTCGCGGACCATCGCGTGCCGGCGGTCCTCGTCGACCAGGTCCCACTTGTTGAACGCCAGCACGCAGGCGCGGCCGGCCTCGACGACCATGGTCAGCACCCGCAGGTCCTGCTCCGACAGCGGCTCGGCCGCGTCCAGCAGCACGATCGCGACCTCGGCCGCGTCGATCGCGGTCTTGGTGCGCAGCGACGCGTAGTACTCGGCGCCCGCGGCGAAGTTGACGCGCTTGCGCAGACCCGCCGTGTCGACGAACCGCCAGGTCTCGCCGTCCAGCTCGACCAGCGAGTCGACCGGGTCGACCGTGGTGCCGGCCACCGAGTCGACGACCGACCGCTGCTCCCCGGACAGCTTGTTGAGCAGGCTCGACTTGCCGACGTTCGGCTTGCCGACCAGCGCGACGCGCCGCGGCCCCGACGTCGGGACGCCGCCCTCGCGCGGCGACTCGGGCAGGGCCTTGAGGATGGCGTCGAGCAGGTCGCCGGAGCTGCGGCCGTGCAGCGCGCTGACCGGGTGCGGCTCGCCGAGGCCGAGCGACCAGAGCGACGCGGTGTCGGCGAGCAGCCGGTCGTCGTCGACCTTGTTGGCGGCCAGCAGGACCGGCTTCTTCGAGCGGCGCAGCACCTTGGAGACGGCTTCGTCGGTCGCGGTCGCGCCGACCGAGGCGTCGATGACCAGCAGCACCGCGTCCGCGGTCTGCATGGCCAGCTCGGCCTGGGCGGCGACGGAGGCCTGCAGCCCGGTCGCGTCCGGCTCCCAGCCGCCGGTGTCGACCAGGGTGAACCGGCGGCCACCCCAGTAGGCGTCGTAGGCGACGCGGTCGCGGGTCACGCCCGGCACGTCCTGCACGACGGCTTCGCGCCGGCCGAGGATGCGGTTGACCAGCGTCGACTTGCCCACGTTGGGCCGGCCGACGACGGCGAGCACCGGCTGCCCGAGCGCGGCCTCCTCGGCCGCTTCCGCCGCCTCGATCTGCGCGTCGAGCGCGGCGAATTCGGTCTCGTCGGACCAGGTGCCGTCGACTTCGCCGACGCCGTCGTACTCTTCCATCACTACCCGATTTCCCTTATACCGCGCCGAATCCGTGTTCGGCACGCCAGTCGTCCAAAGTCTTCACGAGCGCCGCGAGCTCACCGCGCAGCTCTTCGGTGCCCTGGTCGAGCCCGGTCTTCCCGGGGCCGACCTTCGGCGTGAACGGCTCGCCCACGAGGATGTCCACCCGTGGCCGGAACCGCCGCTTGCCGTCGGCCGGCTTGAGCGTGCCCCGCGTCGCGACCGGGAGCACGGTCGCGCCGGAGGCCCGGACCAGCCAGGCCGCGCCGCGTTCGGCCGCGCCGACGTCTCCGGCCCCGCGGGTGCCTTCGGGGAAGATCCCGACGACCCCGCCGTCCTTCAGGACGCCGACCGCGGTCAGCAGCGGCTTGCGGTCGATCTCCCCGCGCTTGAGCGGGATCTGCCCGATCGCCAGCAGGAACTTGCCGACGATCCCGCCGAACATCTCCGCCTTGACCAGGAACGCCGAACGCCGCGGAAGCATTCCGAAGATCAGCTGCGGCTCGATCATGGAGCTGTGGTTGGCGATCACGAGCAGCGGCCCGGTGGCGGGGACGCGCTCGCGGCCGTGCACCCGGATGCGGAAGGCCGAGCGCAGATAGTACCGGGCGAAGACCCGCCCGGCGTCGTGGAGCCTGCCGACGGATCCCTCGGGGAGTCCGTCACCGCTCATCGAGCGACCTCGGCGCCGCAGCCTTCGAGGATGCCGCGGTGGCTGGCCAGCTCGCTCAGCGCGACGATCACCTGGTCGATCGACAGTTCGGAGGTGTCGACGTGCACGGCGTCGTCGGCCGCGCGCAGCGGCGAGGCGGCGCGGGTCGAGTCGAGGTGGTCGCGGCGCTCGACGCTGGCCAGGGCGTCGGCGACCGACGACTGCCGCCCGGCGGCGGTGTCCTGGGTGCTGCGGCGCGACGCGCGGACGTCGGCCGAGGCGGTCAGGAAGACCTTGAGCGGCGAGTCCGGCGCGACGACGGTGCCGATGTCCCGGCCTTCGACGACGATCCCGCCGCGGTGCCCGACGACGTCATCGATGATCTGCCGCTGCCGCGCGACCAGCAGTTCGCGCACGTGCGGGACGGCCGAGACCGGCGACACGGCCTTGGTGACCTCCGGCCCGCGGATGTCGGCGGCGACGTCCGCGCCGGCCAGCCGGATCTCGGGCCGGTCGGGGCTGGTGCCGATGGTGAACTCGGCGCGGTCCGCGACCTCGGCGACCGCTTCCGGGTCGGCCGGGTCGACGCCCGCGCGCAGCACGGCGAGGGTGACCATCCGGTACATGGCACCGGTGTCGAGGTAGCCGGCCCCGAGGCGCTGGGCGAGCTTGCGGGCGACGGTGGTCTTCCCGGTCCCCGATGGGCCATCCAGCGCGACCACACCACGTAGGGCTCCCGTCACCGGCACTCTCCTCGCGTTCTCGTCCCGTTCGGCGTCGTCCCCCATTCTGCCGGTCGGGGTGCGGAGGAGATCAGTCGGCCCGCGTGCCGAAGCGCGCCACCACCAGCGCGAGGCGCTCGTCACGGTGGGCGGGTGAGAGCCGGCGCCCCCGGTCCAGCGTCACCAGGCCGTGCAGGGTGCTCCAGAACACCTCGGTCAACGCGCCCGCGTCCTGGTCCCCCGCCGTCGGCTCGACGACGGCGAGCAGTTCCGCGAAGCACGCCTTCATCACCTCCGGCGTGTCGTCCTCGGCGAACCGCAACTCCGAGGCGTGCGTGAACATCGCGTCGTAGAGGCCCGGTTTGCCCTCCGCGAAGGCCACGTACGCCTCCGTCACGCCGCCGAGGCCACCGGGGCGGGCCGCGCCCAGCGTCGCCGCCAGCTCGGTGAAGCCCTCCAGCGCGGCCGCCGCCATGATCGCGTCCTTGCCGCCCGGGAAGTGGCTGTAGAGCACCGGCTGGCTGTACTCGATCAGGCCCGCGAGCCGCCGGGTGGTGACCGCGTCCCAGCCTTCCGCCTCGGCCAGCTCCCTGGCCGCGGCGACGATCCGCTGGCCTCGCTCGGTCCGGTCGCGCACACGCCGTTGTCGCTGGGTCATGGGTCACATGCTAGCACTGCTAGACAAACTAGCGCCGCTAGATTAGCGTTGCTAGAAATCTTAGCGGCGCTAGAAAACCTGGAGAGAAACCCATGCTCATCACCGGCTACGTCCTCACCGCGCTCGTCTCGCTCGGCATCATCTACGTCGGCCTCAACTACCTCTTCGCGCCGGCGAAGATCGCTGCCGGCTTCGGCTTCCCAACCGTCCCCGAGAACGCCGAGACCTTCTTGAACGTCAAGGGCGGCCGCGACATCGGAGCCGGCCTGATCCCCCTGGCCCTGATGATCTACGGCGACGCGCACGCACTCGGCTGGGTCATCCTCACCGCGGCCCTCTGGCCGGTCTTCGACATGCTGCTGATCCTGCGCCACCGGGGCAAGAAGGCCATCGCGTTCGGCGTCCACGGCGTGACCGCCGCGGTGATGGTCGTCGCCGCCCTGCTCCTGCTGCTCGGCTGAAATCCCGCGAATCGGACACCTGGGTTACGGTGGTTGGGTGAACGTCGAAGTAACTCCTCTGCCCGGCATCGGGGTCCGCAAGGACTTCGCCACCCGTACCGGCCGCCGCATCGGCGTCGTCACCCAGCGGGACGGCCACATCGAGCTGATCGTGTCCAAATCGGACGATCCCGATGCCTGCGCCGCCTCGATCCCGCTCACCGCGGACGAGGCCGGCGCGCTGGCCAACCTGCTCGGCGCCCCGCAGCTGGTCGCGCAGCTGACCGAGGAGCACCGCGACCTGCCGGGGATCAGCACCCGGCAGCTGCCGATCAAGCCGTCCGGCCCGTTCGACGGCCGGACGCTCGGCGACACCGCGATGCGCACCCGCACCGGCGTCTCGGTGGTCGCGGTGGCGCGGGCCGGCCAGGTGCACCCGTCGCCGACGCCGGACTTCACGTTCACCGGCGGCGATCTGCTGGTCGCGGTCGGCACGAGCGAGGGCCTGGAAGCCGCCGCCAAGATCCTCAAGTACGGCTGAGCGGCCGATGGACCACACCGCGCTGTCCCTGATCGAACTGGGGGCGGTCTTCTTCGGGCTGGGCGTGCTCGGGCGCCTGGCCGCGAAGATCGGCCTCTCCCCCATCCCGCTCTACCTGCTCGGCGGCCTCTGCTTCGGCCAGGGCGGCCTGATCCCGCTGGGCGACATCGGCGGCTTCACGCACCTGGCCGGCGAAATCGGCGTCGTGCTCCTGCTCCTCCTGCTCGGCCTGGAGTACTCCGCGGCCGAGCTGTTCACCGGGCTCCGCCGGTCCTGGACGGCCGGCCTGCTCGACATCGTCCTCAACGCGGCCCCCGGCGCGGCCGTCGCGCTGCTGCTGGGCTGGGGCCCGGTCGGCGCGATGGTGATGGCGGGCGTCACGTACATCTCGTCGTCCGGGATCGTCGCGAAGGTCCTCGGCGACCTCGGCCGGCTCGGCAACCGCGAGACGCCGGTGGTGCTGTCGATCCTCGTGTTCGAGGACCTCGCGATGGCGCTCTACCTGCCGATCCTCACCGCCGTGCTGGGCGGGGTGTCGCTGCTCGGCGGCCTCGAGGCGGTCGGCATCTCGCTGCTGGTGATCACCGTGGTGCTGGTGGTCGCGCTGAAGTTCGGCCGGTACGTCTCGGCCGCGGTGGACAGCCCGGACCGCGAGGTGTTCCTGCTCAAGGTGCTCGGCGCGGCCCTGCTGGTCGCCGGCCTGGCGTCGGCGATGCAGGTGTCGGCGGCGGTCGGGGCGTTCCTGCTCGGCATCGCGATCTCGGGGTCGACGGCGGAGAACGCGACACGCATGCTGGAGCCGCTGCGCGACCTGTTCGCCGCGGTGTTCTTCGTGGTCTTCGGCCTCAACACGAACCCGGCGTCGATCCCGCCGGTGCTGGGCTGGGCGATCGTGCTGGCGGTGGTGACGACGCTGACGAAGGTCGCCACGGGCTGGTGGGCGGCGCGCCGCCAGGGCATCGGCAAGATGGGCCGGGCCCGGGCCGGGGCGGCGCTGGTCGCCCGGGGCGAGTTCTCGATCGTCATCGCGGGCCTGGCGGTGACGGCGGGAGCGGTCACGGGCGAACTGGCGGCGCTGGCCACGGCGTACGTCCTCCTGATGGCCATCCTCGGCCCGACGGCGGCCCGGGTGGTGGAGCCGATCGTCCGCGCCCTGCAACGCAAAGCGGCCACCAAGGCGGCCCCTGCGGAAGCGAACTGACACCGATGACCGGTCGCGCGAACCGGGGCCGGACCGGCACGCTCACCGGATGGACGAACAAGGCCAGGTCGCGGAAGCTCTCGCTGCCGAGCGGGAATCCCTCCGGCCCGGCTGCCGTGCCGACACGGCCCGGTTCGCGGCTGCTCGCCC
Source organism: Amycolatopsis sp. 505 (assembly GCF_031625235.1). Taxonomy (NCBI): domain Bacteria; kingdom Bacillati; phylum Actinomycetota; class Actinomycetes; order Pseudonocardiales; family Pseudonocardiaceae; genus Amycolatopsis; species Amycolatopsis sp. 505. The sequence goes on along the minus strand of NZ_JACKQP010000005.1, from coordinate 30,732 downwards.
CGGACTTCCACGAGTTCGGCAAGTCCGGCGGCGAGTTCGGCCACGAGGAGGCGCTCCGGCTGGTGGCGAACTCGACGGATGCACCGATCACCGTGGAGAACCTGCGGGGATCGCTCGTCGCGGACGGCGTCGTGCTGGTGAAGTACACCTCGGAGCACGCCGGGCGGCGCGCGAACCGCACGTCCCTGTGGCGTCGCGTCGCCGACGGGCACTGGCAGATCTTCCACCACCAGGGCACTCCGGCCGCAGGCTAGCGCAGGTCGGCCCGGCCCGCCGACGGCACGTGCTCGCCACCGCCGGCGGCCGGGTGGGTCGTCGCCGGCGGGACGACGCCCGCCAGCGGCACCGAAGCCGACGTGCGGGCCAGGTCCAGCGTGACGCGGCCCGGCTGGGCGGGTCCGCGGATGAAGCTGCCGTCCGTGCCGCCGATGATCAACGCCAGCGCGTGCCCGCGCGGCACCACATGGTCCGTCGAGGCCAGCCGGAAGGTCATCGTGTAGGCCGTGCCCGGGGTCAGCGGCCGTTCCTGCGAAAGCGATGCGTAGTTCGCCAGGTCCGCCCAGCCGCGGCTGAGGATCGTGTAGTTCACCTTCTTCACGTCCGCGGAAGCGATCCGGTAGCAGGCGTCGTCGCCCGTCGTCGAGGAACCCCAGCAGTTCTCCGCGGTGCCGGTCTTGATCCCCTCGCCGCTGCCGGCGAAGTTGCGGATCGTCGCCGCGCCGAGGTCCACCAGCAGCGCCGACACCCGCGCCGACGACGTGCTCGGCGTTGCCGTCACGGTCACCGAAGTCGTCCCCGACACCTGCACGTCGGACGTCAGCGCCCCGGTCGAGTACGTCAACGCCGCGCTGCCCGGGTTCGTCACCCAGGTGTCCTCGCCCAGGCTCGGGTTGTCGGTGAACGACGCCGTCCCGGACGACGGGGACGTGCCGAGCGTGCCGGACGCCCCCGGCCGCAACGTCGTCGCCACCGCACCGGCCGCCGGGTACGCGCTCTGGTCCGCCCACTGGTCCGGCTGCCGCTCGACGCTGGCCTGCGGCCCGTTCTGGACGCCGTTGTCGATCCCCAGCAGGTAGTGGTCGAACCACCGGTGCAGCAGGTCGACCCAGTCCGCGCGCCGGTAGTCGAACGGGTCGACGTGCCCGGTCTGCGACAGCCAGATCTTCTTCTCGACGTTCAGCCCGGCCCACCACTGTCCGAAGTGGATGGTCTTGACGTTGAGGTCGTTGACGCCGTGGGACAGCAGCACGCTCGCCCGCACGTTGCCCGCCCGCCGCACGTAGTCCCGGTCCGCCCAGAGCGGCCCGTAGTCGCCGTTCGCGGTGGCGCCGGAGGCCAGCGCCTGGTTCTGCGCCGAGCAGTTCTGCCCGCCGTTGCGCGCTTCGACCGTGCGCGCGAGCCCGTCCGGGTTGAAGCCGAAGGTCGCGCCGTCCGAGCGGTAGTAGTCGTACCAGGAGCTGATCGCCGAGATCGGGACGATCGTCTTCAGGCCCGCCACCCCGGTCGCCGCGACGCCGTTGGCGATCGTGCCGTCGTAGGACTTGCCGATCATCCCGACGTTCCCGGTGCTCCAGCTCGCCGGCACCGCGCTGCCGCCGGACTTCGCGCTGTAACCGGTCGCGCGGCCGTTCAGCCAGTCGACGACCTTGCGCGCGGAATCGACGTCCGAAGCGCCGCCGACGTCCGCGCAGCCGGCCGAGCGGTTCGTCCCGGCCAGGTCGACCAGCACGATCGCGTACCCGCGCGGGACGAAGTAGTTGTCGTAGAACAGCGGGAACTTCACCGGCTTCCCGGCGCTGTCGTAGGACTTCAGCTCGCTCTCGTTGCCGCGGCCGCAGCACGAGTAGTACGGGCTGGCGTCCATGATCACCGGAACGCGTGACGTCGCTTCACCCGGCCGGACGATGTCGGCGGCGACCCGATCGGAGCGGCCGTCCCCGTCGCCGTCGCGGCCGATGTCGACCCAGACGGTTTCGCGGATCGCCTTCGCGTAGTCGTAGACCGGCTCGCTCCCCTGCGTGGCCGCGGCGGCGGGCACCACCGCACCGGACAGGAGTACCGCGAGCACCCCGCACACCACTCCGAGTCGCATACCCGTCACGCTAGCGAGTGACCGCGACCGCCCACCACGGCGGAAAGTCGGGCGTACGTTGGAAATCATGACGGAGTCCCTACCCGCCGTGAGCGTCACCGCCGTCGGTGTCGCCGCGCTGCGCGCGTACGAAAGCCGCCGCCCGGACCGCCTGTTCGACGATCCGTACGCGGCCGCGTTCCACGCTGCGGGCAGCGCCCTGCTGCCCGTCGCGCCGGGCGAAACCCCGCAGGGTGGCCTCGGCGCGGTCTTCGCCCGGCAGGTGGCGATCCGCACCCGGTTCTACGACGACTACCTGCTGGCCGCCGGGTGCTCGCAGGTCGTGGTGCTCGCCGCGGGCCTCGACGCCCGCGCTTTCCGGCTCGCCTGGCCGCCGGGGCTGCGGATGTTCGAGCTCGACCTGCCCGAGGTCCTCGCCTTCAAGGACGAGGTGCTGGCCGCCCAGGGCGCCGAACCGTCGTGCGAGCGCGTCGTGGTCCCGGCCGATCTGCGTGGCGACTGGGCGGATGCCCTGCGGACAGCCGGGTTCGACGCGAGCGTTCCGACCGCGTGGCTGGCCGAGGGCCTCCTGGTCTACCTGTCCCGCGAAGACGCCGAAGCGATGCTCTCGACCGTGACCGAGCTGTCCGCGCCGGGCAGCCGGGTGTCGTTCGAGCACCGGTCGGCCGAGACGCGGGACGGCCTGCTCGCCCGGGCCAAGGCGACCCCGGGCGCCGAGCGCGTCACCCGGCTGTGGCACGGCGGCCTCGGCGGTACGGCGCCGGAGTGGCTGCGCGGCCACGGCTGGGAACCGGTCGTCGTCTCCCACGCTGACCTGGCCGCGGAGTACGACCGTCCGGGCGACGAAACACTCGACGGGTTCGTGACCGCCGAATATCAGAGTTCGACGTTGCGGTAGAGCGCCCCGACCTCGGTCTTCGTCAGCCGGCGGATCGAGCCGACGCGCTGGTTGCCGAGCTGGACGTCGCCGACCGCGGTGCGCACCAGCTTCAGCACCGGGTGCCCGGTGTCCTTGAGCAGGCGGCGCACGATGTGCTTCTTGCCCTCGTGGATGACGAGCTCGACCAGCGACTTGCCGGAGTGCATGTCCTTCACGCGGAACTGGTCGACCTTGACGATGCCGTCCGGCAGTTCCCAGCCGCGGCGCAGCTCCTTGCCGAGCCCGCGCGGCACGAGGCCGTCGACCTCGGCGAGGTAGGTCTTGAGCACCCGGTACGACGGGTGCATCAGCCGGTGCCCGAGGTCGCCGTCGTTGGTGAGCAGCAGCAGGCCCTCGGTGTTCTCGTCGAGCCGTCCGACGTGCACGACGCCCGGCGTCTCCTCGTAGCGGCCGCGCAGGTAGTCGCCGACGCAGGGGCGGCCGCGGTCGTCCGACATCGTCGAGTGCACGCCCTTGGGCTTGTTCAGGGCGAGGTAGATGAGGTCGTCGCGCAGGTTCACCCGGGTGCCGTCGACGTGGATGATCGCGTTGTCCGGGTCGACGCGGCGGCCCAGCTCGGTGACGACCTCGCCGTCCACCTCGACCCGGCCGGCGACGATCAGGTCCTCCGCCGCGCGCCGGGAGGCGACCCCGGCCTGCGACAGCACCTTCTGCAGCCGGACGCCGTCGGGGTGTTCACTGGATGTCATCGATGGTGTCCACTTCGGGTAGCAACGGAGCGATCGGCGGCAGGTCGTTCAGTGACGACAGCCCCAGTCGCTCCAGGAACAGCTCGGTCGTCACGTACAGCGTGCCGGTCGTCTCGGGATCGGTCCCCATCTCTTCGATGAGGCCGCGCGCGAGCAGCGTCCGGATCACGCCGTCCACGTTCACGCCGCGCACCGCGGCAACCCGCGCGCGGGTCACCGGCTGCCGGTACGCGATCACGGCGAGGCTCTCCAGCGCGGCCCGGGTCAGCTTCGACCGCTGGCCGTCCAGCAGGAGCTTCTCCACGAACGGGGCATAGACGTCCCTAGTGTAGAACCGCCAGCCTTCGCCGACGCGCCGCAGGTCGATCCCGGACGTCCGGTCGGTGAACTTCTGCGCCATGGTCCGCAGGGCGACGACGATCCGCGCCTTGGGCTGGCCGAGGGTATCGGCGAGAAGCTCTTCGCTGGCCGGCGAGTCGACGATGAGGAGAAGCGCCTCGAGGGCGGCTTCGAGGTCCTCGTCGGAGGTGACGTCCGGCATGGCGTCGGCGTCACCGGCGGCGACGAGGTCGGATTCCGGATCGGCCGGATCGGGCTCGGCGGCCGCTTCGGTCTCGGCGGACGCGGTCCCGGGCTCGGCGGCCGCTTCGGCCTCGGCGGGCGCAGGCTCGCCCGGTTCAGCGGCAGCTTCGGCCTCGGCAGGCGACTCCCCGGCAGGCGCTTCCTCGCGCGGCGCTTCCTCGCGCGGCGCTTCCTCGTGCGGCGCTTCCTCGCGCGGCGCTTCCTCGTGCGGCGCTTCCTCGTGCGGCGCTTCCTCATCGGCGCTCTCCGCGACCAGCGGCTCCACCGGCTCGCCGTCCTCGGTCACCGGCTCGCCGGACAACGCCTCGTCGAGCGCGAGCTCGGCCGCGGCCTGTTCGGGTTCTTCGGCCGCCGGTGGCTGTGGGGCCTCGGCCTGCTCGTTGTTCTCCGGGCTCACCCGTACTCCTCTTCGTCTCCGAACGCGCGGTCCAGCTCGGCCGCCGCGGAGGCTTCTTCCTTCGAGCCGCCCGTCCAGCGGACGTGCAGCTCGGCCAAGGCCTCGCTCTGCTCGAACTGGACCGTCGCCTCGCGGTAGAGCTCCAGCAGCGCCAGGAAGCGCGCCACGATCTCCACCGTGTGGTCGCAGTCGTCGACCAGCTCGCCGAACGTCGCCTGCCCGCGTTCGGCCAGCATCACCCGCAGGATCGCCGCGTGCTCGCGCACCGAGATGCGACCCATGTGGATGTGGGCGATCGACACCGTCGGCGGCGGCTTCGGGCGGAACACCGCCACCGCGATGTCGGCGAACTTCTGCGGCGTCACGCCCAGCATCACCTCGGGCAGCAGCCCGACGAACCGCTCCTCCAGGGCCACCGACCGCGGGTACCGCCGCAGCGCGCCCTGTTCCAGCTCGCCGAACAGCGCCGCCACCTGCTTGTACGCGCGGTACTGCAGCACCCGCGCGAACAGCAGGTCGCGGGCCTCCAGCAGCGCCAGGTCGTCCTCGCTCTCGACCTCGGCCGCGGGCAGCAGCCGCGCCGCCTTCAGGTCCAGCAGCGTGGCCGCGATGACCAGGAACTCCGTGGTCTCGTCGAGGTTCCAGTCGGTCCCCAGCGCGCGCGTGTACGCGATGAAGTCGTCGGTGACCTGGTGCAGCGCCACTTCGGTGACGTCGAGCTGGTGCTGCGAGATCAGCTGCAGCAGCAGGTCGAACGGTCCCTCGAAGTTGGCCAGCCGCACCTTGAACTTCGACGTGCTCAGCTCTTCGGTGTTGACGCCTTCGGGGATCATCCCGCCGTGCACGGTCTGGTGCTCTTCGGGGACCTCCGGAGCCGGTTCCGGCTCGTCCATCAGCCCTCGGTTTCGCCGCCGTCTGATCCGACCACCCGCAGCCGCTGGACCAGCACCGATTCGTCGCCGTTCTGGTCGAAGTCGGCCAGCAGTACCGCCACGGCCTCGCGGACCAGCCGGCCGCGGTCGACGACCAGGTCGTGCTTCGCGCGCAGCGTCAGGCGGGCCTGCTCCATGGCCACCAGCTCGTCCCCGGAGACGTACACGGTGATCTTCGCGTCGTGCTTGGTCCGGCCGGAGCCGTGCGGGGCCGCGCTGCGGGCGAGCTGGTCGGCCCGGCCGTTGCCCGAAGGCTTCGGCTGGGGTTTCTCGACGGGCTCGGGGGGTGCCTGGGCAGGGGGGAGATCGAGGGCGGGACTGGAGGTGATCCTGAAGAGTTCCGACGCTCCGGGCAGGGAGGCGCGCCTGCTCACCGAGCGATCACCTCGCGGGCCAGCTGGCGGTACGCCGCCGCGCCGGCCGACTTGGGCGCCCAGGTCGTGATCGGCTCACCCGCGACCGTCGTCTCGGGGAACCGCACGGTGCGGTTGATGACCGTGTCGAACACGGTCTCGCCGAATGCCTCCACCACGCGAGCCATGACCTCCTTCGAATGCAGGGTTCTCGGGTCGTACATGGTGGCGAGAATCCCGACGATGTCCAGTTTGGGGTTGAGGCGTTCCTGCACCTTCTCGATGGTGTCGATCAGGAGGGCGACGCCTCGCAGACTGAAGAACTCGCACTCCAGCGGGATGATCACGCCGTCCGCGGCGGTCAGCGCGTTCACCGTGAGCAGGCCGAGCGAGGGCTGGCAGTCGACAAGAACATAGTCGTAGTCGTTCATGACCGGACGAAGGACCCGTAACAACGTGTGCTCGCGCCCTACCTCGGCGACGAGCTGGACCTCCGCCGCGGACAGGTCGATGTTGCTCGGCAGCAGGTCAACGCCGTCGACGCGGGTTTTCATCAGCACGTCGGTCGCGCTGACCGAGCGCTCCATGATGGCGTTGTAGACCGTCTGGTCCAGCTCGTGCGGCTGGATGCCGAGGCCGACGGCGAGCGCGCCCTGCGGGTCGAAGTCGACGAGCAGCACCTTCCGCCCGTACTCGGCGAGGGCGGCACCCAGGTTGATGGTCGACGTCGTCTTGCCGACGCCGCCCTTCTGGTTGCACATCGCCATGATCTTGGCCGGGCCGTGCTTGTCCAGCGGCGCCGGATCGGGGTGCTCGCGGATCGGGCGGCCGGTCGGCCCGATGCCCTCGAGCTTGACCTTCTTGCCGTTGCGCTCGGCGGAATCGTCGCCGTCGTGGTCGGTGGGCGTCGCGATGGTGACCTGGCTGAGGTTCGCCGCCGCCGACCCGGCGGACTCGGCCGGGACGGCCGGCTGGTTCGGTGTCGACATGGCGCGAAAGCTCCTTGTTCGTCAGCGTCCGCCGCAGCCTATGCGCGGAGTCGGAGCCCCGGCAAAGCAACGCGCCGGACTCGACGGGGCAATGTCACTCGACCGTCGGTGCAGGCTACGAAGGCTGTTGCCGCTCTATAGGGCCGTCTAGCCCAGTGCCCGCGGGTGCGCGGTCGCGTACACCTCGCGCAGGGTGTTGACCGTGACCAGCGTGTACACCTGGGTCGTCGTCACCGACGCGTGGCCGAGGAGTTCCTGGACGACGCGGACGTCCGCGCCGCCCTCGAGCAGGTGCGTGGCGAAGGAGTGGCGGAGCGTGTGCGGCGAAACCGCGGCCTTGATGCCCGCCCGCTCGGCGGTGTCCTTGAGGACCTGCCACGCGCTCTGCCGCGACAGCCGGCTGCCGCGGGCGTTGAGGAACAGTGCCGCCGTGCCCCGGCCGTGCGCGGCGAGCGCCGGGCGGGCGCGGACGGTGTAGGCGTGCAGCGCGGCGAGCGCGGGACGGCCGATCGGCACCAGCCGCTGCTTGCCGCCCTTGCCGTCGAGCAGCACGGTGCGCTCGGCGGCGTCGACGTCGTCGAGGTCGAGGCCGACCGCCTCGGAAATCCGGGCTCCGGTGGAGTAGAGGACTTCGAGCAGCGCGCGGTCGCGCAGCGGGCGCTCGCCGTCGGGCTGCGGGGTCTCGAGCAGCCGCAGCACGTCGTCGACCGGCAACGCCTTGGGCAGCCGCTTCGCCGGCGTCGGCGGCCGGACCTCGCGGGCCGGGTTGTGCTCGGTGAGTCCTTCGGCGTGCGCGAACTTGTGCAGGCCCCGCACCGCGACCAGGGCCCGGGCGGCCGACGACGCGGCCAGGGGCTGGTGCTCGTCGTCGCCTTCGCGCAGCGCGGCGCCGAAGGCCGTGACGTGGGCGGAGGTGACGTCGGCGATCTTCGCGACGCCCAGTCCGTCCAGGTGCGCGGCGTACCGGCGCAGGTCACGGGCGTAGCTGTCCAGGGTGTTGCGCGCGGTCCCGCGTTCGACGACCAGGTGGTCGAGGTACGCGGCGATCACGCCGTCGGTGCTGCCCGCGGCTGCCACGCCGTCACCTTAGGCCGCCGGGCGCTCGTGACCCGGCAGAAACCCCGTTCGGTTACCTTGGATCCATGGGGTCCGAGGAGCTGCGCATCGGCACCGCCGAGCGTGAGGAAGCAGCGAGACTGCTCGCCGATCACTTCGGCATGGGCCGCATCACGCCGGACGAGTACGAGACGCGCGTGACCGACGCCTACGCGGCGACGACCCTGGGCGAGCTGCGGCCGCTGTTCCGCGACCTGCCGCACCCGCACCCCGGCTTCTTCGGGCCGCCACCGGGCCCCATGCCGATGCCGACGCAGCAGGTGTACGCGCCGCCGCCCTCGATGCCCATGGCGATGCCCTACGGGCCGCCGCCCGTCGTGTACTCGCACCGGTCGAAGACGGTGGCCGGGGTGCTGCAGATCGTGCTGCCCTTCGGCGTCGGCCGGTTCTACACCGGCCAGACCGGCCTGGGCATCGCCCAGCTCTTCGCCACCTTCTGCACCGGCGTCGGCATCTTCTGGCCGATCATCGACGGCATCGTGCTGCTGGTCAACGGCGGGACGGACGCCGAAGGCCGCCGGCTGCGCCCCTGACATGCCGCGAATGACTCATTCGGGACGCGGGAGGTCCCGAATGAGTCATTCGCGACGTCAGGACTGCTTGCGCTTGGCGAACGCCGTCGGGCGGTCCTCCCACGGGGCGTCCGCGGGCCGCGCCGACGCCGCACCGGAGACCACCGCGTGCGCGGCCAGCACCCCGGACACCGTGGCGCCGTTGATCAGCTCGCCCGCCAGGGCCATCCGCACGGCCTCGGCGAGCGGGAACTTGCGGATGACCAGGTCCGCTTCCTCCTCGCCGAGCACCTCACGGTCCACTTCGGACAGTCCACGGGCCAGGAAGACTCGCACGACCTCGTCGGTGAAGCCGGGCGACGCGGCGACATCGACCAGGGTCACCCAGTCGTCCGCGGCCAGGCCGACCTCTTCGACCAGCTCGCGCTTGGCCGTGCCGACCGGGTCCTCGCCGAGGTGGTCGATCAGGCCCGCGGGCAGCTCCCACAGCCGGTGCCCGATCGGGTGCCGGTACTGGTGGATCAGCGTGACCTGCTGGTCCTCGTCCAGCGCGACGATCGCCACCGCGCCGAGGTGCTCGATCACCTCGCGGACCGCGGTGCCGCCGCCCGGCATCACGACGTCGTCGATCCGCAGGCCGACGACGCGTCCGATGTGGACGTCCCGGCTGGAGGCGACGCTGAACTCGTGCTCGCCCGGCGCGGTCACCGGGCCGCCACCGGAGCTTCGGGCAGCTCGACCGGGAGCCGCTCGGCGACCTTGCGGTCCACCACGGCCTTGACGAACGCGCTGAACAGCGGGTGCGGCCGGGTCGGGCGGCTCTTGAGCTCGGGGTGGGCCTGCGTGCCGACGAAGAACGGGTGCTTGTCGGCCGGCAGCTCGACGAACTCGACCAGGTGGTCGTCCGGCGAGGTGCCCGAGAACACCAGACCCGCGTCCGAGAGCTGCTTGCGGTAGGCGTTGTTGACCTCGTAGCGGTGCCGGTGCCGCTCGGAGACCTCGGTGCTGCCGTAGGCCTTCGCGACCTGCGAACCCGGCTTGAGCTTCGCCGGGTAGGCGCCCAGGCGCATGGTGCCGCCCATGTCCCGCTCCCCCGCGACGACGTCGCGCTGGTCGGCCATGGTCGAGATCACCGGGTGCTTGGTGTTTTCGTCGAACTCCGACGACCCGGCGTCGGTGATGCCGGCCAGGTGGCGGGCGGCCTCGATGACCATGCACTGCAGGCCGAGGCACAGGCCGAGCAGCGGGACACCGCGGGTGCGCGCGTACTCGATCGCGCCGACCTTGCCCTCGATGCCGCGGATGCCGAACCCGCCCGGGATCAGCACACCGTCCACATCGGACAGCACGGAGGCGGCGCCGGACGCGGTCTGCGCGTCGTCGGAGGCGACCCAGACGATCTCGACCTTGGCGCGGTGGGCGAACCCGCCCGCACGCAGGGCCTCGGTGACCGACAGGTAGGCGTCCGGCAGGTCGATGTACTTGCCGACGACGGCGATCCGCACGATCTCGCTCGGGTTGTGCACGCGGTCGAGCAGGTCGCCCCACACCGTCCAGTCGACGTCGCGGAACGGCAGGCCGAGGCGGCGGACGACGTAGGCGTCGAGCGCCTCGCCGTGCAGCACCTTCGGGATGTCGTAGATGGACCGCGCGTCCGGGCAGGCGATGACGGCCTCGGTGTCGACGTCGCACATCAGGCCGATCTTGCGCTTGAGGTCCTCGGGGATCTCCCGGTCGGCCCGGCAGACCAGCGCGTCGGGCTGGATACCGATGTTGCGCAGCGCGGCGACCGAGTGTTGGGTCGGCTTCGTCTTCAGCTCACCCGACGGCGCCAGGTACGGCACCAGCGAGACGTGCAGGAAGAAGCAGTGGTCGCGGCCGACGTCGTGGCGGACCTGGCGGCAGGCCTCCAGGAACGGCAGGGACTCGATGTCGCCGACCGTGCCGCCGACCTCGGTGATGACGACGTCCGGCGCCTGGCCGGTCTCGTCGGGCCCGGCGGCCGCGGTGATCCGCGCCTTGATCTCGTCGGTGATGTGCGGGATGACCTGCACGGTGTCGCCGAGGTACTCGCCGCGGCGCTCCTTGGCGATCACCTCGGAGTAGACCTGGCCGGTGGTGACGTTGGCCTTGCCGTCGAGGTCGCGGTCGAGGAACCGCTCGTAGTGCCCGATGTCGAGGTCGGTCTCGGCACCGTCGTCGGTGACGAACACCTCACCGTGCTGGAACGGGTTCATCGTCCCGGGGTCGACGTTGAGATAGGGGTCGAGCTTCTGCATCGTGACGCGAAGCCCGCGCGCGGTAAGGAGCTGACCGAGGCTGGAAGCCGTGAGTCCCTTACCCAGAGAGGAGGCGACGCCTCCGGTGACAAAGACGTACTTGGTTGCCCGTGACTGAAGTCCCACGGGCCGCCAGCATATCCCACCGGTGCGGATCCGCGCGCTGTGACATGCCCGGGACGCCGGATATGACGCCCGCCACCCGCACGGGTGACCACGGGGATCGGCCCGCGGGACCCGGCCGGCGAGCCGTCCGCCGTGGACGGTGAGCCGGCCCCGGAGACCTCGGCCGGGGTGCCCGCGCTCAGCCGGGACCACCCTGGGCGTCGTCGCCGTCGTCGTTCTGGTGGCCACGGCGGGCGTCCCGGTCGAAGATGCCCAAGATCTCGCACGGTCCGCCCTCGGCGCCGATCGCGTGCGGCAGCATCGTGGGGAATTCGGCGGCCTGGTTGGTCTCGAGGCGGAAGCGGCGGTGGCCGAGCATCAGGGTCGCCGTGCCGGACAGGACGACGAGCCATTCGCGGCCCGGGTGGGCGCGCATGCGGGCCGGGTTCTCCGGGGGCGGTTCGGTCATGCGCTGGCGCACCACGCTCATCCCGGGGTCGGCCTTGACGGTCCAGCGCATCCGGCCGTGGGCGCCGTCGATCGTCGGACTGGTGACGACGTCGTCGGTGGCCGTCTCGACGAGCTGGTCCAGGGTGGTGTCCAGGGCGCGGGCGAGGGTGACCAGCTGGTCCAGCGCGAGGCGGCGCTGACCGTTTTCGATGCGGCTCAGCGAGGACTGGCTGAGGTGGGCGCGGGAGGCCAGTTCCTCCAGGGACCAGCCCTGCGCCACCCGCAGGGCACGGATGCGTTTGCGCACGAGGCTGTCCAGGTCGCCATCTTCTTGCGTCATACGCAAGATCGTATGCCTCCGCAGCAAGTGGCGCCTAACGTCGTGGGCGGCTGGTCCGCAACGTCCGGGCCGGCGCACGAGAAAGGCAGGAGGCCTTGGCTGTGACAATTGCTCCACACGCGAGTGACGCCCCCGATGCGCGCCGGCTGCGCTCGATCCTGATCACCGTCTCGATCGCCCTGATGGCGGTGATCGCCTCGGCGACCGGGCTGAACGTCGCGCAGACTCACCTGGCCGTGGAATTCGACGCTTCCCAGAGCACGGTCCTGTGGATCATCAACAGCTACACCCTCGCCCTGGCCGCGCTGCTGCTGCCGCTCGGCGCCCTGGGCGACCGGCTGGGCCGCAAGCCCGTGCTCGTCGCCGGGCTCGGCCTGTTCGGTGTCGCCACCGTGGTCGCCGCCCTGGCCCCGACCGCGGAGGTGCTGCTCGCCGCGCGCGTGGCCGGCGGGATCGGCGCCGCGATGATCATGCCGATCACGCTGGCCGTCATCACCTCCACCTTCCCCGAGGCCCAGCGCGGCAAGGCGATCGGCGTGTGGACCGGCGTCGCCGGGGGCGGCGGCATCCTGGGCATGTTCCTCGCCGCGCTCCTCGTCGACGTCGCCGACTGGCGCTGGCTGTTCGCCCTGCCGGTGGCCTTGATCCTGGTGGCGCTGGCCATGACGGTGCGGTCGGTGCCCGACTCCCGCGAGACCTCGGCCCACCGGTTCGACACCGTCGGCGCCCTCGTCTCCGCGATCGCCGTGACCGGCCTCATCTTCGTCCTGCAGGAGGGCCCCGAACGCGGCTGGACCGCGCCCGCGACCCTGATCAGCCTGACCGCCGGCCTCGTCGCCGCCGTCGGCTTCGTGGCCTGGGAGCTGCGCCGCCGCGACGCCTCGCTGCTGGACGTGCGCCTGTTCCGGGAGCGCGGGCTGTCGGGCGGCTCGCTCACCCTGCTGGTGGTCTTCGGGGTCCAGGCGGGCATCGGCGTGGTCCTCTTCCCGTTCTTCCAGGCCGTGCTCGGCTGGCCGGGCCTGCTGTCGACGGCCGCGATGATGCCCATGGCGCTCGCGATGATGATCGCCTCCGGCCTGGCCGCCAAGCTGGCCGCCGGGATCGGCGCACGCTCGACCATGGTCGTGGGCGTCGCACTGGCCGGCGTCGGGATGGCGCTCATGGCGCTGTTCGTCTCCGTCGGCGGCGGCTACCTCTCCGTCCTGCCCGGCCTGCTCGCCATGGGCGTCGGCATGGGGCTGTCGATGACCCCGTCCACCGAGGCCATCACCGCCTCCCTGCCGCGCGAGAAGCAGGGTGTCGCGTCCGCCCTCAACGACGTCACCCGCGAGTTCGGCACCGCACTCGGCGTCGCCCTGCTCGGCGCGCTCGTGTCCGCCGGCTACCGCAGCGCCATCGACGACCGGCTGCAGGGCATCCCCCGGGAAGCGGCGGACACCGCCCGGGCCGGCGTCGCCAACGCCGTCGAGGCGGCCGGCCGCGCCGGCCCGCACGCACCGGACCTGCTCCGCGCCGCCCACCAGTCCTTCGTCGACGGCTGGCAGCAGGCGATGTGGGCCGGCGCCGCCATCATGGGCGCCCTATTGCTCTACATCGCCTTCCTCGGCCCCAGGAAGACCCCGGTCGCGGACGAGACCGGCCCCGCCGAGGCGGTCGCCGCCGGCGCGCGTGGTCAGGACACCTGAGCCGGCACCTTCGCCGGGCGCAGCCGCGGGCGCCCGGTGAGGGCCCGGCTGCCGGGCAGCCGCCGCAGGGCCTCCACGATCAGCACGGTCAGGACGATCGTCGCCAAGTAGATGATCACGCTCAGCCACGGCGCCCCGAACCGCTCGGCGACGTGCGGGATCGCCGGCCCGAGCAGCGCCAGCGCGAGCGGGTGCACCAGGAAGATGCTGAACGACCGGTTCGCCGCCCACGAGACCACCCGGGCCCCACGGCTGCCCTCCCGGCGGCGCGCCGCCCACCGCGTCGCGAACGCGTAGATCGCCGCGATCACCGTGAGGAACCACGGGATCAGGTACGGCTGGAACGGATCGCTGGCCACCTGCGGGAAGGTTCCATTGTGGACGGTGCGGAAGTAGAACCACTCGGTGCCCGCCAGCACCGCGACGAGCGCGCCGCCGAGCAGCAGCCGGTGCCGGCCCGCCCAGGCGTGCACGGCCTCGAAGTGCATGGCCACCACGGCACCGAACAGCGTGTAGAACTGGTACGGCAGGATCGTGCCGTAGAGGTGGGTGATCGTCTCGTAGCTCACGCCGAACGGCTGGTAGGTCATGAACAGCGTGACGCCGACCTGCACCAGGCCACTGCCGAGCAGCAGCCACTTGTGCTTGCCCTCGGTCGCCCGCAGCAGCTTCATCAGCAGCGGGAACAGCAGGTAGACCTGCATCGTCACCAGCAGGAAGTACAGGTGGTACCAGGCCCCGCCGGTGAGCAGGTCCTCGAGCAGCAGGCGCATCGACGCCTCGAGCGAGCCCGGCTGCTGTTCGCCGGTCACCAGGCCGTACGCCCAGAAGAACATCGACCACGCGAGGTAGGGCGTCGCGACCAGCGGGAGCCGCCGTCGCCAGAAGTCGCCCGCGGTGAACTCGCGGCGGCGGTTCTGGAACACCAGCACGAACCCGGTGAGGGCGAAGAAGGCCTCGCGGGTGAAGTGCAGCGGCGTCTCGACGGCGTTGGCGCCGACGTCCTGCGCGAAGTTCGTCGCGCCCACCACGTGGATGAGGATGACGCAGGCGAACGTGATCAACCGGAACAGGTCGATCTGGTGGAGGTAGGGCGCTTTGCCGCCCGGTCTCGTGGCGCGGGCGGGGGCCTCGAGCGTGGCCTGGGCAGTCGTCATCGTGCCGCCGATCCGGCACCGTCGTCGGCGTGGTTCACGTTGTCAGACTTGCCACCCATTCTGTGAATTTCCCATGAAGGCGCTGGGAAGCGCCTGTTGGCCGGGGCCTCGCGGGATGTCGGATATGCCACTTCGACTCAAGGAGCGAAGGCTCCGCGATCATGTTAATGGGTGAGCTGACTGGTACGCAGCGTGACCTTCGTCATCAAGCTGTGACCTGCGGAAAGAGCGACCGGAGCGTGACTTCCCGGTTGACCCGCACGTGCTCGATCGCGGACGCCTTCGCCCGCTCCGCGTCCCCCGAAGCAATCGCCTCGTACAGCCGGCGGTGTTCGTCGAGCAGCTCGGCCCAGTGCTCGTTCTGGCTCGTGAGCCAGCGCAGCCGGCCCTCCAGGGGCTGCAGCATGGTGGAGAGCAGCGCGTTGCCCGCGATGGCGACGATCTCGTCGTGGAAGCGCGAGTTCAGCACGGTGATCCGGGCCGCGTCGCCACGGGCCGTGGCGCGGGCGGCGTCGGCGAGGACGCGGTCGAGGCGCTTGAGCTCCGCCGCGCCGGCGCGAGCCGCCGCCAGCCCGGCGGCCAATCCCTCGAGGGCCTCGCGGACGTCGAACAGCTCCTCGACGTCGACCCGCGCCAGCTGCCGGACGACCACCCGCCGCGGCGACTGGACGACGAGGAACCCCTCGGCCTCCAGGCTGCGGATGGCCTCGCGCACCGGCACCCTCGACACGCCGAGGTCTTCGGCCAGCTCGCGTTCGACCAGCCTGTCGCCCGGGCGGAGCCGGCCGGTCAGGATCCGTTCGCGCAGCTCCTCGCGCACCCGCTGCCGGGTGGCCGCGAGGGGTTGCCGCTCGTTCACCGCGCCCCTCCTTCAACACCGCCGTAACCGGCCGTAACACGAGTTTATCGGCCGGAGGGTTGACTCGGGCGGACGCCGGGGTGATATTTGGGATTCCAAAGTTTGGTATCCCAAATCGCCGTCGCCGCGCTGTGTCAAACGGGGCTTCGCCCCGGCCGGGGGCTCCGCCACCCGGAACCCCCGAAAGATGCGTAGATCGGAGGGCCCGCATGACCGCCGCCCCACTCACCGAACCTTCACAAGAGACGACCACGCCGCCCGATCCCCGCCTCTGGAACGAAGACCTCGCCCCCGCGAAGGAACGCCGGTGGAAGGTCTACGACATCTTCGCGCTGTGGATGTCCGACGTGCACAACCTCGGCAACTACACCTTCGCGGCCGGTCTGTTCGTGCTCGGCCTGTCGGCCTGGCAGGTGTTCACCGCCCTGCTGTTCGGGTTCATCATCATCTACGTCGGCATGAACCTGATGGGCCGGATCGGCCAGCGCACCGGCGTGCCGTTCCCGGTCGTCGCGCGGATCAGCTTCGGCACCTTCGGCGCCAACCTGCCCGCGCTGATCCGCGCGATCATCGCGATCTTCTGGTACGGCATCCAGACCTACCTCGCGAGCGTGGCCATCACGCTGCTCGTGCTGGCCATCGACCCGGGCCTGAAACCGCTGACCGAACACGGGTTCCTCGGCCTGCACGCGCTCGGCTGGATCTGCTTCGTCGCGCTGTGGGCGGTCCAGGCGCTGATCCTGACCCGCGGCATGGAGTCGGTGCGCAAGTTCCAGGACTGGTGCGGCCCGGCGATCTGGGTCGTGATGATCGCCCTCGCCGTCTGGATCCTCGCCGCCGGGCACTGGAACATCTCCTTCACCAGCAGCCCGAAGCAGCTGTCCACCGGGGAGCAGATCCGGCAGTGGTTCGGCGCGGCCGGGCTCATCCTGGCCACCTACGGCACGCTGATGCTCAACTTCTGCGACTTCTCGCGGTTCGCCCCGGACCAGAAGACGGTGAAGCGCGGCAACTTCTGGGGCCTGCCGATCAACTCGACGGCGTTCGCGCTCCTGTCGGTGATCGTCACCGCGGGCAGCATGCAGGTGTTCGGCGAGGCGATCACCGACCCGGCCGAACTGCTGGCCAAGGTGCACAACACCCCGGTGCTCATCGTCGGCGCGCTGACCTTCGCCGTCGCCACCATGGGCGTCAACATCGTCGCCAACTTCGTCTCCCCCGCCTACGACCTCGCCAACATCTGGCCGAAGCGGATCACCTTCACCATCGGCGGGATGATCAGCGCGGTCGCGGCCCTGTGCGTGCTGCCGTGGAAGCTGTACTCCTCACCGGCCGTGGTCAACTACTTCCTCGGCGGGCTCGGCGCGTTCCTCGGCCCGCTGTTCGGGATCATGATCGTCGACTACTACCTGATCCGGCGCGGCAAGGTCGACGTCGCCCAGCTGTTCGTCGACGGCGGGACCTACCCGCGCGTGAACCCGCGTGCCCTCGTGACGTTCTTCCCGACCGCCGCGCTGGCCGCGGTGATCGCGCTGGTGCCGTACTTCGCGCCGGCCGCGCCGTACTCGTGGTTCATCGGCACGGCGTCGTCGGCGGCGCTGTACTACGCGGTGTCGAGGAAGCATCGATGAGGATCGTCGTCACCAACTGCAACACCACCGAGGCGATGACCAAGGAGATCGAAGCCGGCGCCCGCGCGGCCGCGAGCCCCGGCACCGAGATCCTCGCCAGGACCCCGCGCTGGGGCCCGGAGTCGGCCGAGGGCTGGCTGGACAGCTTCCTGTCCGCCGCGGCCGTGCTGGACCTGTTGCGGGGGCTGGACGAACCGTTCGATGCCGTCGTGCTCGCCGGGTTCGGCGAGCACGGCCGCGAGGGCGCGCGCGAGCTGCTGGACGTCCCGGTCGTCGACATCACCGAGGCGGCCGCGCACCTGGCCTGCCTGCTCGGCCGCCGCTACGGCGTGGTGACCACTTTGGACCGGACGTGCGGGCTGATCGAGGACAGCCTGCACGCCGCCGGGGTCGCGCAGAACTGCGTCACGGTCACCGGCGCCGGGCTCGGCGTGCTGGAGCTGACCGACGAGCGCCGGACGGAGTCGGCGTTGCTCACCGCCGGCCGCCGCGCGCGGGACGCCGGGGCGGAGGTGCTGGTGCTCGGGTGCGCCGGGATGACCGGGCTGGACCGGAAGATCGCGACGATGCTGGACATTCCCGTCATCGACGGCGTCGCCGCCGCGGTCCGGCTCGCGGAATCCCTGGTGGCGCTGGGGTTGCGGACGAGCCGCGCGGGTTCGTACGCGCGGCCGCTGGACAAGCGCCGCACCTGGCCCACGGATTGACACCCGCCTTCCGCGGCCGTCAGAATCCCTGCAGCCGTACCGCCGCCCGGTGACGAGTTGGGGATTTTGCCGTCCCCGGAAGGCGGTCGACGTGCGAAGGGTTCTGTGCGTACTGGCGTTGTCGGTGAGCGTGGTGGTCCCGGTGAGCGGGACGGCGGTGGCCGCGTCGCCGCCGCGTACCATCGTCACCGACGGCGCCAAGCTCGCGAACATCAAGCAGGCGCTCCGCGGCGGCCACGCGACCAAGGCCCAGCGGGACGCGCTGAAGGCCGTGCTGGCCAAGGCGGACACCGCGCTCACCGACGGGCCGTGGTCGGTCATGGACAAGCCGTCCGCGCCGCCGAGCGGTGACAAGCACGACTACATGAGCCAAGCGCCCTACTGGTGGGCGAGCCAGCCGAAGACGCCGGAGAACCCGCAGGGCTGCCCGTACGTCAGCAAGGACGGCCAGCGCAACCCGGAAGCCGACGCGATCACCGACCACACCTACCGGATGTGGGCGTGGGACGCGATGTACTACCTCTCGCTGGCCTGGTACTACACCGGCGACGCCAAGTACGCGAAGCGGGCGGCGCTGGACATCCGGACGTGGTTCCTCGACCCGGCCACGAAGATGAACCCGAACATGACCTACAGCCAGATCGTGCCCTGCCGGAACACCGTCAGCGGCACCGGGATCATCGACTCGACGCAGTCGTTCAGCCAGCTGATGGACGCGTTCGCGCTGCTCGACGGCGGCGCGCCGGGCTGGACCGGAAAGGACCGCTCGGGGATCAAGGCGTGGCTGACGCAGTACCTGAACTGGATGCAGACCAGCCCGCAGGCCAAGCTGGAACTGGCCGCCACCAACAACCACGGCACGTTCCTCGACATGCAGAACGCGACGATCTCGGCGTACCTGGGTCACCCCGACGCGGCACGCAAGATCGTGCTCGACGCCGAGCAGAAGCGATTCGGAGTCCAGTTCGCCGCGGACGGCAGCCAGCCCCTGGAGCTGTCGCGGACGATGTCGTGGCACTACGTCAACTTCAACCTCACGGCGTGGGGCCGGATGGCCGAGGTCGGGAAGAACCTGGGTGTCGACGTCTGGAAGTACCGGGCGGCGAACGGCGTGACCCTGCGGAAGGTGGTCGACCAGCTGATCCCGGGCGCCCTTCAGGGTGCCGCGGCCTGGCCGCACCAGCAGATCGGCGTGTTCGACCAGTCAATCGCGGCGGACATCTTCCACGCGGCGGCCGAGGAGGCCCATGACCCCGACGCGGCGGCGGCGCTCAAGCGGATGCCGTTGCCGGCCGGCGGCGACACGTGGCCGGTGCGGGTGTCCTGCTTCCCGCTGGACCCGCCGCTGCGCTGAGCGTCAGTTGCCGGCCCGTGCGGTGACGCCGGGTGCGGGCGCCTGGGCGTTGCCCGCGACGCCGTAGCGGCCGGCACCGCCGTCGAGCTGTTCCTTCAACGCCAGGATGGTGCTCACCCGCCCGGCCGACGTGTCCGCGTTGTCCACTGTGGACAGGATCGACGTGGCCGAGGTGTCCGCCCGGACCACGCCCAGCGCGCCGGTGCCGTCGGCCGAACCGGCGTCACCGGCGAGCACCGCGCCGGCACCGCTGCGGTCGAGCTGGGTCGCGAACCGGGCGATCGTCGCCGCGCGGTCGCCCGCGCCGTCGCCGGTCGCCTGGGCGCCGGTGAGCACGATCGCCAGCTGGGCGGGCTTGACGTCCGGCCCGGCCTTGACGAACCCGCCGTCGGTGAGCCCGCTCAGCGCCGCCGCCAGTTCCTCGGGCGAGGACTGCGGTTTCGCCGTCGTCTTGTCCAGCAGCAGCACCGAGCCGAGCAGCGCGCCGGCCAGGGTGCCCGAGTCGCCGGCCGTCGGGAACTTCGAGCCGGCCGGCTGCAGCCGCGTGACGACGTCGCGGAGCTGGTCGGCCTTCTCCGGGTCGGCGAACGCCGACGTCAGCTGGATCTCGCCGGTCACCGCGGCGCCGGCCTGGCCGACCAGCTGCTTGAGCGCGTCCCGGTCGGTCGGGCGCGCGTCTTCGGTGGTCACCAGCACCACCGACCGCTTGTCCAGCGTGCCGGCGACGACCTTCGGGCCCATCGAGCCGGCGAAGGCGTCGGCGTCGGTCAGCCGGGCGTTGAGCGCGTTGCGCTGGGCCTCCAGGTCGGCGACCTGGCTGCCGAGGTCCTTCTTCTCCCCCGCGAGCCCCGACAGCAGCGTGCCGTTGAGCGCGGTCGAGCCGAGCACGACGCCGACGGCCAGCGCGAGGAAGCAGGCGGCGATGGAAACGACGTGGTAGCGCAGCGAAATCACGTGAACAATCCCTTGACCCAGGCGTAGAACGAATTCCAGGTGCCCTTGAGCCAGTCGAGGTAGACCGAGCCCACATCGGACACCAGCAGGGCCGCGGCGACCACCACGACCGCGGCGAGCACGAGCAGGACGACCGCCCCGATCGACACCCGGTTGCGGTGCAGCGTGGCCACCGCCTTGCCGTCGACGAGCTTCGTGCCCAGCTTCAGCCGCGTCAGGAACGTCGACGGGTTCGAGCCGGACCGGCCGTGGTCGAGGAATTCGCGCAGGGTGGCCTGGAAGCCGACGGTGACGACCAGGCTGGCGCCGTGCGCGTCGGCCAGCAGCAGTGCGAGGTCTTCGGCGTTGCCGGACGCGGGGAACGTCACCGCGCCGATGCCGAGGTCCTGGATGCGTTCGACCCCGGGCGCGTGGCCGTCCGGCGCGGCGGGCACGACGACCTCGCCGCCGCCGCGCAGGGTCGCGGTGCCGATGCCGGTGGGGTCGCCGACGACGACGTCCGGCCGGTAGCCCTGCACGCGCAGGGTGTCCGCGCCGGCGTCGACGCCGATCAGCACCGGGCGGTGCTCGGCGATGTACTTCTTGAGCTTCTTGAGGTCCTCGGCGTGCCCGTTGCCGCCCGCGACGACCAGCACGTGCCGGTCCCGCAGCGGCACCTTCAGCTCGGGGACGCCGACGCCGTCGAGGATCAGGGTGCGCTCGCGGCGCAGGAACTCGATGGTGTTCGCCGAGAACGCCTCCAGCTGCGTCGACATCCCGGCCTTGGCCTCGATCATCTGGTCGGCGACGCTCTCGGCGGTCTGCTCGATGCCGGAGGCGATCTGCCGCTCTCCGATGTAGACGATGCCGTCGAGCAGGCGCAGCTTCGTGCCGTCCTTGATCGAGCGCAGCAGCTCGCCGCCGACCGAGTCGACGAGCGGGATGCCGGCCGCGACGAGGATCTCGGGGCCCATGTTCGGGAACCGGCCGGAGATCGACGGCGACGCGTTGACCACACCGGCGACCTCGGCGTCGACCAGGGCGTCGGCCGTCGCGCGATCGAGGTCCAGCTGGTCGAGCACGACGATGTCGCCGGGACTGATCCGGCGCAGCAGCTCCCGGGTGCGGCGGTCGACCCGGGCGACCCCGGTGATCCCCGGCAGGGGTTCTTGATTCCGCGTGAGCAGACCCGTGAGCTTCATGTGGCCGATGGTGACAAATTTGCTCGTGGGACGAGGTACGCCACGCCGTAGCTGCTGTGACTCGTTGTGGTGAGCCCGGTCGCCCTCCCCCGCGCGGGTCAGGCCTCGGACTCCTCCGACAGCGAGCCGAAATCGAGGTTCAGCCAGGGGCTCGCCGGGTCCTGAAGGAGCTGGTGGTGGACGCGCACCGCCGCCGGGTACCACTCGCCGAAGTCGTCTTCGCCGGCGTGCAGCACCCGGCCCATGACGTACCCCGCCGACAGGTCGGCCCATGACTGGTGGTAACGACGGGCGAGCGAGCCGGCTTCGAGCACCATCAGCTCGGCGCTCAGCGCGTCGCAGTACCCCGCCGCCAGCCCGGCGCGGGCGATGGTGACCGCGCGGCCGACGTCCCAGGACAGCGCCGTCGTCACGCAGCCGTCCGCGTCGACCAGGCCGTCGGCGCGCAGCCGCCGCTCGTACCGGGACACCCGGCGCACGGTCTCCCGCAGCTCGTCGGCCTGGTCCGCGGCGTCGTTCTCGGTGCACCACCGGTCCACCAGCTGCGCCCAGGTCAGCGGGTCGAACTCGGCGCCGGGCAGCCCGTACTCGGCGGCGAACCGCAGGCGCAGCATGAGCACCAGGTTGCCGGGGGTCAGCGCGTAGCCGTCGCCGATCAGGTCGGTCATGGTGGCGCGCCAGCCGGGCGGGTCGGCCACGCCCCACCAGTCCCGCAGGCTGCGCACTTCGGCGACGTAGTCGTGGTAGCGGCCGTCGAGGAGGTTCCAGGGCGCCGCGTTGAGCACGGCCAGGTGCGCACCGCAGGCGAGCGCGTGCGCGATGGGCCCTTCGAGGTGCCCGTACGGCGCGGTGATCAGCCGCTCGACCTGCTCTTCCAGCGGCGTGACGTCGTCGGGGTGCGCGTCGAGCCACGGCTGCAGCGTCGCCCCGGCCAGCCGCCACTCGCCGCGGGTGCCGCGGTTGAACACGACGCGCTCGTGCCGGCCGACGCCGTCGACCGCCCAGTCGAGCGCGCCGCTCATGGCCACGACGTCCGGGCCGAAGTCCGGCAGCGCGCCACGGGTGAAGACCTGCAGGAACTCGTCGCCGCCGGTCTCGAAGTAGACGTTCGGGAAGGTCTCCGCCCGCTCGTCGAGGATGCTCCGGGCGTCCACGCGCCGGATCGGCACGAACAGCTCCTCGCCGGCGAGCAGGCCGAGGTAGCGGTCGAGGTCGCCGTCCCGCCGCGCGGCGGCGAGCTGGGCTTCGACATCGGCGGGCGGCGGCAGGATCACGGTGCGGCTCCCTCCGCTCGGCCGGTCAGCACGACGAGCTTGCCCGCCGTCCGGTTGTGCTCCAGGTCGTCGTGCGCCTGCCGGATCTCCGCCATCGGGTACACCTTGACCGGGCCGAGGCTCGCTTCGCCGCGGGCGATCCGGTCGAGGTGACGCTGGAGCACGGAGGCCGGCAGGTCGTCCGCCTCACCACCATAAGCGGTCAACCGGACCCCAGCGGGAAGGTAGCCGATCGGATAGAAGTTCGAGATCGTCCATTCGTTGGACAACATGCCGGCGAAGCAGACCGTCCCGTGCACGCGGGTGGCGTTCAGGGTGTCCGGCAGGGTCGGCGTCCCGACCAGTTCGAGGGCGGCGTCGACGCCTTCGGGGACGATCTCGCGGACCTGCGCCGCGACGTCGCCGTCGTCGAGGAGCGGGTGGTCGACGCCGTGTTCGCGCAGGGTTTCGAGCCGTCCGGGCTGCCGGGTGGTCGCGAAGACGGTGGCGCCGAGGTCTTTCGCCAGGGTCGCGGTGGCGAACCCGAGCGCGGACGTGCCGCCGCGGATCAGCAGCGTCTGGCCCTTCCGGAGGTCGAGGCCGGTGGTGAGCGAGCCGTACGCGGTCTGCAGCGTCTCCGGCACCTGGCCGATGACCTCCCACGGCAGGTCGCTGTGGAACGGGATGACCTGGTTCTCGGGCACGAGCGTGTATTCGGCGTAGCCGCCGTCGAAGGTGCGGCCCATGCCGCCCATCATGGTGGCGACCTGCTGCCCGGACGGGAAGCCGCCACCGGCGTCGACGACCCCGACGGCCTCGATGCCGGGCACACGCGGGAAAGTGACGCCTTCGGCCAGCCCGAGCCGGGTGTGCAGCTCCGAGCGGTTGAGGCCGAACGCCTTGACGGCGATCCGGACCCAGCCGGGTTTCACCTCCGGCAGCGGCAGCTCGGTGAGCTCGAGGTTTTCGACCGGACCGGGTTCTCGGAGTACCACCGCACGCATCGGGATCCTTTCGCCACCTGCAGTCGTCACGACAACTGCGGGGAGGCGGCGAGTATTTCCCCGGCGGCTACTTCTTCTTCGCCGCGCGCTTCTTCTTCGGCTCGAACTCCGTCTTGTCCTTCTCGGCCGTGGCCAGCAGTTCCTCGGCGTGCGCCCGGCCGGTCTCGTTGTCCATGCCCGCGAGCATCCGGGCCAGCTCGCTGACCCGCTCGGTCTGGCTCAGGTTCTTCACGCCGCTGCGCGTGACCCCGCCGGTGTGGCCCTTGTCCACCACCAGGTGCTGGTCCGCGAACGCCGCCACCTGCGGCAGGTGCGTCACCACCAGGACCTGGTGCGTGCGCGCCAGCCGGGCCAGCCGCCGGCCGATTTCGACCGCCGCGCGGCCGCCCACCCCGGCGTCTACCTCGTCGAACACCAGCGTCTGGACGGTGTCCGCGTGCGCCAGGACCACCTCGATGGCCAGCATCACACGCGACAGCTCACCGCCCGAAGCGGCCTTGTGGACCGGCAGCGGCGGGGCACCGTCGTGCGCGCGCAGCAGCAGCTCGACGTCGTCGACGCCGTCCGCGCCCGCGTGCACCGCGCGGCCGTCGATGGTCAGCGCGTGCGTGTCGCCGTGTTCGGCCGGACGCTGCTCGACCGTCACCTCGATCGCCGCCTGGCCCATCGCCAGCCCGGACAGCTCCCGGGTGATCTCCGCGGCCAGCTCGGCCGCCGCCTTCTCCCGCGCCGCCGACACCTCGGCCGCGTGCGCGGAGAGCTGGATCGCCAGCTGGTCGCGCCGCAGGGCCAGCTCCGCGAGCGCCTCCTCCGAGGTGTCCATCGACTCCAGGCGGCGCCGGGCGTCGTCGGCCCAGGCCAGCACGCCGTCGACGTCCGCCGCGTACTTGCGCGTCAGCCGCTTGAGGTCGGCCTGGCGGGCCAGCACCTTCTCCAGCAGCGCCGGGTCGGCGTCCAGCGTCTCGACGTAGGTGCCCAGCTCGGCCCCGACGTCGGAGAGCAGCACCGACGCCTCCTCCAGCCGCGGGGCCAGCTCGCGCAGCACGGCGTCTTCCGCCGTCGAAAGCCGCCGCAGCGCCTCCCCGACCAGCCCCAGTGCCCCCGGCGCGTCCGGGTCGCCGTCCGGGGAGCCGGACACCGCGACGTGCGCCTCGGTCGCGGCGGCACGCAGCTCGTCGACCGCGGCGAGCCGCTTGATCTGCGCGGTGAGCTCGTCGTCCTCGCCCGGCTCCGGCGCGACGGCGTCGATCTCGGTCAGGCCGTGCTTGAGCAGATCGGCCTGCTGGGCCATCTCCCGCGAGCGCGTCGACCGCTCGGTCAGCTCGGCGATCACCGCCAGCCACTCCGCCCGGACCTCCCGGTAGGCCTGCAGCGGCTTCGCGACGGCGTCCCCGGCGAACCGGTCGATCACCGCGCGCTGCTCGGCCGGCCGCAGCAGCCGCAGCTGGTCGTTCTGCCCGTGCACCGCGATCAGCTGCTCCGACAGCTCCGCGAGCACGCCGACCGGCACGGACCGGCCGCCGAGGTGGGCGCGGGACCGCCCGTCGACGGCGACCGCGCGCAGCGCGATCACGCTGCCGTCCTCGTCCACGTCCGCACCCGAGTCGGTGACGATCCGCTCGGCGCCTTCGACGCCGGCGTAGGTGAACCGCCCTTCGACGAACGCCTTGAGCATCCCCGTCCGGACCTTGGACACCTCGGCCCGGCCACCGGACAGCAGGTGCAGCCCGGTGACGACCATGGTCTTGCCCGCACCCGTCTCACCGGTCACGACGGTGAAGCCCGCGTGCAGTTCCAGCAGGGCGTCCTCGATGACTCCGAGGCCCTGGATGCGCATCTCGGCCAGCACGCCGCCTACGGTAGCGGCCACCACCGACACTCTGCGCGCCCGGGACCCCGGCGCGTCGCCGATATGTTCGAACGAATCGCTGAACGGTGCATTACTCGCAGGGGCGCGCGTGCCGTTCGCGCCAGCTCTTCACCGGCAGCGAGAACTTCTGGACCAGGCGATCGGTGAACGGCCCGTCCCACAGCCGGACCAGCCGCACCGGCGTCTTGCCGCAGGTGACGCGCACCCGCGCACCCGGCGGCAGGTCGATCGGGCGGGTCCCGTCGCAGGTCAGCACCGCGGAGGAGCCGTCCGGGTCGATCCCTACGGTGATCACCGAGTCCCGGGAGACGACCAGCGGCCGCGCGAACATCGCGTGCGCGTTGCTCGGCACCACCAGCAGCGCCTGGACGTCCGGCCAGATGATCGGGCCGCCGGCCGAAAACGCGTACGCGGTCGAGCCGGTCGGTGTGGCGCACAGCACACCGTCGCAGCCGAAGGCGGACACCGGACGGCCGTCGACCTCGATCAGCGCGTCCAGCACCCGCTCCCGGGTGCTCTTCTCGACACTGGCCTCGTTGAGCGCCCAGGTGCGGGCGACTTCCGCACCGTCGTGGGTGACGGTGACGTCGATGGTCATCCGCTCTTCGACCTGGTAGTCGCCGTCGACGACCCGCTGGACGGTGTCGGCGAGGGCGTCGGAGTCGGCTTCGGCGAGGAAGCCGACGCGCCCGAGGTTCACGCCGAGCACCGGCACGCCGGCCGGTCGGGCCAGCTCGGCCGCGCGCAGCAGCGTGCCGTCGCCGCCGAGGACGAACACCAGCTCGACGCCGTCGGCGGGGTTGTCGTCCGGGTCGACGACCGTGCAGGTCGCGCCGACGCCGTGCTGTTCGGGGTTGATCAGCGCGCAGACGTCGTGCTCGGTCACCCGGATCCGGATGCCGGCCTTGGCGAAGCGCGCCGAAACCTCGCGCGCGGCCTCGCCCGTCGCGTCGCGATCGGGGTGCACCATGAGGAGCACTTCACGTTCGGTGGTCATGCGGGCCCTTCCTCGACGGCGGTCCGGACGAGCCGCTCGGCCTCAGACCTGTTTACCGCGTCCACAGTGGACTCGGCCACGTGTTCTTTCTTCAGCCACACGAAATATTCGACGTTCCCGGACGGTCCGGGCAGCGGGCTGGCGGTCACCCCGCGCAGCGCGAGCCCGAGTTTCGCGGCCTCGTCGATGACGGTGAGCACGGACCCGGCGCGCAGCTCGGGGTCGCGGACGACACCGCCGCTGCCGAGACGGTCCTTGCCCACCTCGAACTGCGGTTTCACCATCGGCACCAGGTCGGCGCCTTCGCGCGCGCAGGCCGTGAGGGCGGGCAGCACGAGCTTGAGGGAGATGAAGCTCAGGTCCCCGACGATCAGGTCGACCTGCCCGCCGAGGTCGTCGGGCGTGAGGTTGCGGACGTTCGTGCGATCCATGACCACTACACGTTCGTCGGTGCGGATCCGCCAGTCGAGCAGGCCACGACCCACGTCGGCGGCGATCACGGTGGCGGCGCCGTGGCGCAGGAGGACGTCGGTGAAGCCGCCGGTGGACGCGCCGGCGTCGAGGCAGCGCTTGCCTTCGACGCTCAGTTCCGTGAACGCTTCGAGGGCGCCGAGCAGCTTGTGGGCACCGCGCGAGGCCCATCCGGGGTCGTCCTCGTCCTTGACGACGATGGGGGCGTCGGACTCCACCCCGGTAGCCGGTTTGGTGGCGACCATCCCGCGGACGGTGACCTTGCCGCCGGTGATCAGGGCCGAGGCTTGGTCGCGCGACCGTGCGAGGCCGCGCCGAACCAGTTCCGCGTCGAGGCGGGCCCGCTTGGGCACGCCGATCAGACCTTGTCGATGCTGGACAGGGCGACCGTCAGCTCGGTGTGCACGGCGTCGAAGCGCTCGACGTGCTCCGCGAGCGGCAGCGCGTCCAGGTCGTCCAGCCCGGCGACGGCTTCGTCGATGCCGGCCCGCGGGTCGGTCGCTTGCGAGAACGAACCGGGCGGCGGGCCCGGGACGGGGAAGGGGTGGTCCTGCACAGTGCAAACGGTATCAGTCAGGACAGGTTCGCCTTGGCGCGCTCGCCGAGTTCGGTGACACCGGTCTCCCACGCCACATGGCAGAGCGCGCGGAGCAGGTCCAGCTCGTCGCCGTCACCTTCCGCCGTCAGAGTCTGGTTCTCGACGGTCACGGTCCAGCCCGGCCGCGGTCCGATCTTCAGGTCTTCGGCCCGCTCGGTGAGTGCGGTGAGGTCCTTCGCGAGGTAGGTGCCGCGCTCGGCCGGGATGGCCTCGATCAGCTGCTTCGGCGTCGCGACCCCGGAGAGGACAACGAGGGAGTCGATGCCCGCGGCGACCGCACCGGCGATGTCGGTGTCGAGCCGGTCGCCGACGACCAGGGGGTTCCGCGCACCCGCCGACCGAGCGGCGGTCTCGAACAGCAGCGGCTGCGGTTTCCCGGCGACCAGCGGTTCGACGTCGGTGGCGGTGCGCAGCGCGGCGACCATCGAGCCGTTGCCGGGCAGCAGGCCGCGCTCGCTGGGCAGGGTGGCGTCGACGTTGCAGGCCACCCAGAGCGCGCCGGCGCGGATGGCCAGGCAGGCCTCGGCCAGCGCGGCCCAGGTGTTGTCGGGCGAGTGCCCCTGGACGACGGCCTGGACGGTGGGCGTGTTCTTCCGCACCGGCTGGAGCCCCGCCTGCGCCACTTCGGCGGCCAGCGAGCCGGTGCCGACGACGAGGACCTCGGCGCCGGCGTCCAGGCGTTCCTTCAGCAGCTGCACGCCGGCTTGGGCGCTGGTGTGCACCTCATCGGTGCCGGCGGGCATGCCGAGGCCGGTGAGGTGCGCGACGACCTCGTCGGGGGCCTTGGAGGCGTTGTTCGTGACGAACCGGATGGGGGTGCCGTGCTCCCGCGCGGCCCGCACCGTCTCCGGGGCACCCGGGATGACCCGGGTGCCGTGGTAGACGGTGCCGTCGAGGTCGAAGAGGACCGCGTCGTAGGCCGCGAGGAGGGCGTCACTCATCGGTGTCTTTTTCCTCGTTCTCCGCGTTCGACAGATCGGCGGCCCGCTCGGCGGCGTCGGTCTCGTCTTCGGCATCGGCCTCGGAGGCGTTGAGGAACCACTGGATCGCCTCGTCCTTGCGCCCGGCGGCCGCGAGGTTGTCGGCGTAGGCGTAGAAGAGGCGAGCGCTCCACGGGTCGCGCTTCTCGGCCTTGAGGTCATCGCCCTGCAGCGAGACGACGGCGGCATCGAGCTGCCCGAGGTCCCGCCGCGCCCCGGCCGCGACGATCGCCAGCTCGACCTGGGTGGCCTTCGTGAGTTTCGCGGTGTCGACCTCCTTCGCGAGGTCGAGGGCCCGCTCGGGACGCCCGAGAGCCCGCTCGGCGTCGGCGATGATGGCGATGTGGTCGTCGCTGCGCGTCATCCGCCGGACGGCCCGCAGCTCGGAGAGGGCCTCGGACCAGTTGCCGGCGTGGTAGGCGACCAGGCCGAGGGCTTCGCGCACGATCGGGACGCGCGAGGCCTTGGCCTTGGCGTACTTGGCGTGCTCGAGGGCGGCCTCGGGATCGCTGTCGATCAGCCCCCCGGCGGCGACGAGGTGCTTCCCGACGGTCTCGGCCAGCCCCTTCGGCAGCGTCCGCAGCTCACGGCGGGCTTCTTCGTCGAGATCGGAGAACTCGATGTCCTCGGGAAGCTCGGGCGCCTCGAGGAGTTCCTTGGCGAGGGCTTCGTCATCGAGCGGCGCGCCGACCTTGGGCCGCGGGTTCCCCCGGGGACGGTCTTTGCGCTCGCCACGGTTCTCACGGCTGTCGTCCCGCCGCTGGTAACCGCCCCGCTCGCCGTCACGACGGTCCCGGTCGTCGGACCGGCCGCGGTCATCCGAGCGGAACCCACCTGTGCGGGCACCGCGCTCGTCATCGCGGCGCTGGTAGCCGCCGCGCTCGCCGTCACGACGGTCCCGGTTGTCGGACCTGAAGCCACCGCGGTCATCCCGCCGCTGGTAACCACCGCGGGACTCGTCCCGCCGGCCGCCGCCACGGCCCCGGTCCTCGGAACGAGCGCCCCGGTCGTCGTCGCGCCGCTGGTAGCCGCCACGCGAATCCTCGCGCCGGCCCCGATCGTCGGAGCGGAAGCCGCCGCGGTCATCCCGCCGCTGGTAACCACCGCGGGACTCGTCCCGGCGGTCGCCGCCACGGCCCCGGTCCTCGGAACGAGCGCCGCGGTCGTCGTCGCGCCGCTGGTAGCCGCCACGCGAGTCATCCCGCCGGCCCCGATCGTCGGAGCGGAAGCCGCCACGGTCATCCCGCCGCTGGTAACCACCACGCGAATCGTCCCGCCTGCCACGGTCGTCCGAGCGGAAGCCACCCGTGCCGCGCGAATCATCGCGGCGGTCACGGTCATCGGAGCGGAATCCACCGGTCCGAGCACCACGCGAATCATCGCGACGGTCCCGATCGTCGGAGCGGAAACCACCCGTTGGGGTGCCGCGGGAATCGCCGCCGCGGGGGCGGTCGTCCGAACGGAAGCCGCCCGGGCGGCCACCTCGGTCGTCGTCGCGGCGGTTTTCCCAGCGAGGCTTGCGGTCGCCGTACGAGGACTTGCCCTGGGGGCGGCCTCCGCGGTCGTCGAAGCTGCGGCCCGGGCTGTCACTGCGGGTGCCGGAACGGCTGTTGCCCCGGTCCTCGTAGCGGCTGCCCGACCGGCCGGCGCCCCGGTCTTCGTAACGGCCGCCGCCGGAGCGGCTCGGGCCGTCGGAGAAGCGGCCGCCGCCCGACTCGCGGCTGCCGTAGCTGCCGCGGCGGTCGTCGCGGTCGCCGAAGTTGCGGCCGCCGGTGCGGCTCTGACCTGCGTACCCTCCGCGCTGATCGCGGTCGCGGGGACCGTCGCCGCCGCGGAAGGGCTTGCCGCCGCCGCGGACCCCGCGGTCGTCGCGGCGCGGCCGGCCCTGGTAGCCGCCGTCGCGGCCGCCGCGGTCCTGCCGCGCACCGCCCTGGTTCCTCCGGGGTCCGTCCGACCGGCCCCGGGAGCCTTCGTCCCGGCGTGCCGACCGGCCGGACCCATCATCCGCTGAGTCTCGTCGACCGAACTCGGACACCTGGCCTCCTGCCGTGAAAAAATCTTGTCCTGGACATACGCGTACGGCCCGCTAGGGCAGCCAACTGGCTAGCCTAACGGGCCGTACGGAAGGTAAGTTCGGCGGTGTCCTACTCTCCCACAACCCTTCGGTTGCAGTACCATCGGCGCTGTCAGGCTTAGCTTCCGGGTTCGGAATGGGACCGGGCGTTTCCCTGACGCTATAACCACCGAAACACTAC
>NZ_JACKQP010000004.1:0-677656 GCF_031625235.1 Amycolatopsis sp. 505 | reverse complement strand
CCCGTTCGCCACTCATCCACACCCGAAGGTGCTTCAGCGTTCGACTTGCATGTGTTAAGCACGCCGCCAGCGTTCGTCCTGAGCCAGGATCAAACTCTCCAACAATGAATAGTTTAATCGAGGCAATATAATGCTCTCAAAGGAAACCCCGACGAGGGGGTTTCAAATATAAGCTCTACTGGCTTAGTTCACTAGCACACTGTTGAGTTCTCAAGCAACACACCCCGAATCCGCCGCGATCAAGCGGCTCGCTCGAAGCGAGTTATTCCTAGCAGTCTTTATGGGCCACCCACTCAATCGCTTTCCGCGAGAGCTTGGTTCGTGTCCCTGTCGCTCGGTTTCCCTGGCGACTTGGAGAACTTTACATGCCCCGAAAGGGCCCGAAACAGGGGGGTCCCTTAACAAGATCGGCGCAGGTCAGACCCCATGACGAAGCCCGTCCGAGACCCAGTCTGCCCCCAACCGGCCCCGAGCGCCACAGATGCGCGCCGGAAAAACATTGCTCCGACTACATTGCACCGTATTGCTCGGAGCCAGCGCTCTGCCTAACGTCGGCCGCATGAACCTCGCCCACGACGACCTCGGGACCGGCCGTCCGGTCCTGCTGGTCCACGGCCACCCCTTCGACCGCTCCATGTGGCGGCCCCAAGCCAGGCACCTCGCCGAGCGCGGCCACCGCGTCGTCGTCCCCGACCTCCGCGGCTACGGCGAGTCCCCCGCCCAGGACGCGAAGACCGGGCTCGACGTCTTCGCCGCCGACCTCGTCGCCCTGGCCGACCACCTGGGCCTGGACCGGTTCGTCCTCGGCGGCCTCTCCATGGGCGGACAGATCGCCATGCAGCTGGTGGCGGACCACCCCGGCCGCGTCGAAGCCCTCCTCCTCGCCGACACGTTCGCCGGCCTCGACACCCCGGAGGCCAAGCAGGCGCGCATCGACACCGCCGCGAGGATCATCGAGGAGGGCATGGAGCGTTACGCCGAGGAGCTCCTCCCCAAGATGATCTCGAAGCAGACCCGCGCGACCAGGCCGGACGTCGAGGCGCACGTCCGCACGATGATGCGCAACGCGCCGGAGCAGGGCGCCGCGGCCGCGCTCCGAGGACGCGCCGAGCGCCCCGACTACACGCCGGCGCTGAGCGGGATCGACGTTCCCACCCTGGTCGTGGTGGGCAGTGAGGACGAGTTCACCCCGGTCGCCGACGCCGAGCTGATCCACCGGAAGGTCCGGGGTTCCACCCTGGTGGTGATCGAGGGCGCGGGTCACCTGCCTAACCTGGAGCGCGAAACCGAGTTCGACGAGGCACTCAGCACCTTCCTGACCAACAGCGGAGCCACCAGATGACCCAGCAGACCGTGTTCGTGACCGGCGCGAGCGCCGGCTTCGGTGACGCCATCGCGCGCCGGTTCGTCGCCGAGGGCGCCCGCGTGATCGCCGTCGCCCGCAGTGCGGACAAGCTCCAGAAGCTGGCCGCCGAGCTCGGCGACGCCGTCCTCCCGGTGGTCCTCGACGTCAGCGACCCCGAAGCGGTCAAGACCGTGGTCGACGGTCTCGCCGAAAATTGGCGAGAGGTCGACGTCCTGGTCAACAACGCCGGCCTGGCGAAGGGGCTCGAGCCCGCGCACAAGGCCGACCTGCGGGACTGGGACGAGATGATCGCGACCAACGTCCGCGGCCTCGCGCACGTCACGCGCGCGCTGCTGCCGGGCATGGTCGAGCGCGGCCGCGGCCACGTGATCAACATCGGCTCGATCGCCGGCACCTATCCCTACCCCGGCGGCAACGTCTACGGCGCGACCAAGGCGTTCGTCCACCAGTTCAGCCTCAACCTGCGCAGCGACCTGCACGGCACCGGCGTGCGCGTCACCAACGTCGAGCCCGGCATGGTCGGCGGCACGGACTTCTCGAAGGTCCGCTTCGACGGCGACCAGGCCAAGGCGGACAAGGTCTACGAAGGCACGACGCCGCTCACGGCGGACGACGTCGCCGAGTCGGTGCACTGGGCCGCGTCCCAGCCGAAGCACGTGAACATCAACGTCATCGAGCTGATGCCGGTGGTCCAGAGCTTCTCGGCGCTGCAGATCTACCGCGAGAGCTGAAACAGGTCGGCCAGCGCCTGCTGACCCGGGTCCAGCTCGGTCAGCAGGCGCTTGGTCCGCGGCCGGCCGCCGGTCGACGGGTAGCGCAGCACCAGCTCGCCGATGCCGGCCAGCTGGTCGAGCAGCTCGCGCACCGACAGGTTCATCCCCGCCCGGTCCGCCTCGCGCCGCATCAGGTGCGTCACGGTCGCGGCGAGCACCGAGACGAGGCCGTGCGCGGCGATCCGCTGCCGCGTCCACTCCCAGCGCGGGGTCGGGCCGGTGACGGCGGGGCCGGTGAGCCAGCGGAACGTCGATTCGAGGTGGGTGCGGGCGCGGTAGGCCGTCACGACCTCGGCGACCGGCCAGTCCCGGTCGGTGACCAGCACCTGCTTGCCGAAGAACTCCTCGTCGAGCCGCGCCACCGCGGCGGTGTCGATCCGCCGTTCGAGCCGGATCTCGCCGGGCCGGTTCCCGCTCAGGACGGCGGTGAGCACGCGCTCGACGCGCCGTCCCCGCGTCACCCGGCCGATCTCGGCGTGCACCTGGGCGCGGTCGCCGCGGTGGGTGCCCGCGGCCAGCGCCTCGGCCAGGCCGTCCAGCTCCCGGGTCGCGGTGGCCAGCTCGTCGGCGAACGCGCGGGACTGCGCCGCGTGCAGCGTCGCCGAATGCGTGAGGACCACCCGTCGCCGGACGCCGTCGACGACCGCGTGGGTGTCCAGCGCGGTGAGGCCGGCGAACCGTTCGGGGTCGACGCGCTTGCGCGCGGACGCCGGCTGGGTCAGCAGCTCGGGGTGGTCGGTCAACGGCAACGACCCGACGAAGCCGCTGCGTGAGCCCAGGTCCAGCTGGGCGGCCTGGCCGGCGTGGAAGACGAGGGTCGCCGGCCCCAGCCCCGCCATGAGGGAGGCAAACGTGGGCGCGCTGCCGTCGTCCCGCCGGTACAGCCGCGACGCCAGCGGGATGGCGCCGTCCCGGGTCACCCGCAGGCCGGCGCCGGCGAGCACGCCCTGGCAGGCCGACGGCAGCGTGCAGTCCGCCGGGGCGAAGGCGGCGAACTGCGGGACGTCGACGGCGAGCGCCGCGTGGTCGTCCACTGTGGCCAGGACCGCGGCGGCGACGGTCTCCTCGATGCCCGCGATGCGTTCCGGGGTCAGCCGTTCCAGCGCCCGCCACAGCCCATCCACTGTGGACAGCCGGACGAGGTCCGCGGCCGCACTCGTCTTCCACCAGGCAGCGATCGGCGTCTCGGGGGCGGTCGCGCGGTGCAGCACCGCCACGGCGAGGGTCAGCCCCAACGACGGCTTCGCGCGCACGACGTCGTCGACGCGAGCGACGAAGTCCAGCCGGGACAGCGTCGCCCACACCGCGGCGACGTCGCCGTACGTCCGGTACGACGCCGAGGCGGGCTCGCCGCCCGGGACGGCGCGGGCGATCTCGTCGGCGGTACCGAGGTAACGCTGGGTCACCACCCGCGGCTTGCCGTCGACCCGGGCGGACTCCGCCAGGTAGTAGTACGTCCGTCCGCCGATCTTCTTCCCGACCACCGATGCCACCCTTTAGGTAATACACGCCGGCGTGCTGATCGACAACTACGCGGACCCGTTGACCTGCGGCGACGATCACGCGAACCGATCGGGTGAGCCGGGTGCGGAACACACACTGGCTGGTCGCGCGAGGGCGGTCCTAGCGTTGGCGGAATGGGACCCGAACCCGACGCCACCGCCCCGACCGCCTCCGCGATGCGCCGCGCGCTCGCCCGGGCGCGTGACGGGAAGACACTCGACGTAGCCGAAGCGAGCGTCCTGCTGCACGCCCGCGGTGACGACCTCACCCAGCTGTCCGAGTACGCCTCGCGCATCCGCGACGCGGGCCTGGCCGAGGCCGGCCGCGCCGGCGTCATCACCTACAGCCGCAAGGTGTTCATCCCGCTGACGCGCCTGTGCCGGGACCGCTGCGGTTACTGCACCTTCGTCACCGTGCCCGGCCGGCTCGAATCGCCGTTCCTCTCGCCCGACGAGGTTCTCGACATCGCCCGCAAGGGTGCGGAGATGGGCTGCAAGGAAGCCCTGTTCACGCTCGGCGACCGGCCCGAGGACCGCTGGAAGGCCGCCCGCGAGTGGCTGGACGCCCACGGCTACGACGACACGCTCTCGTATGTCCGCGCGATGGCGATCCGGGTGCTGGAGGAGACCGGCCTGCTGCCGCACCTCAACCCGGGCGTGCTGACCTGGCAGGACTTCCAGCGGCTCAAGCCGGTCGCGCCGTCGATGGGCATGATGCTGGAGACCACCGCGACCCGGCTGTGGAGCGAGAAGGGCGGCCCGCACTACGGCTCGCCGGACAAGGACCCGGCGGTGCGGCTCCGGGTGCTCGAGGACGCCGGGCGCAGCAGCGTCCCGTTCACCACCGGCGTCCTCATCGGCATCGGCGAGACGTTCGAGGAGCGCGCGGACGCGCTGTTCGAGATCCGCAAGGTCGCCAGGACCTATGGCGGCATCCAAGAAGTCATCGTGCAGAACTTCCGGGCCAAGCCGGACACGAAGATGCGCGCGACCCCGGACGCCGACCTCGAGGAGCTCGCCGCGAACATCGCCGTCGCGCGGCTGGTGCTCGGCCCGAAGATGCGCATCCAGGCGCCGCCGAACCTGATCGGCAACCAGTACGACCTGATGATCCGCGCCGGCATCGACGACTGGGGTGGCGTCTCGCCGCTGACCCCGGACCACGTCAACCCGGAACGCGCGTGGCCGCAGATCGACGAACTCGCCCGCCGCACCGAGAAGGCCGGCTTCGAGCTGAAGGAACGGCTCACCATCTACCCCGAGTACGTCAAGGCGGGCGAGCCGTGGCTGGACCCGCGGATCACGCGGCACGTCGCCGCGCTCGTCGACTACGACACCGGCATGGCCCGCGAGGGCGCGATGCCGGTCGGCCTCCCGTGGCAGGAGCCGGACGGCGGCTGGCAGGAGTCCGGCCGCACCGACCTGCACACCGAGATCGACACCAGCGGCCGCACCGAGGACCGCCGCAGCGACTTCGACTCGGTGTACGGGGACTGGAAGGAGATCGGCGACCGGATCAAGACCGGGCCGGCCAAGTTCGACACGGACATCCTGGAAGCCTTGCGCAGCGCCGAAAAGGACCCGGCCGGGCTTTCCGACGACGCCGCGCTGGCGCTGCTGCACGCCGACGGCAAGGAACTGGACGCGTTCACCCGGATCGCCGACGACCTGCGGCGCGAGACGGTCGGCGACGACGTCACCTTCGTCGTCACGCGGAACATCAACTTCACGAACGTCTGCTACACGGGTTGCCGCTTCTGCGCCTTCGCCCAGCGTCGCACCGACGCCGACGCGTACACGCTCTCGCTGGAGCAGGTCGGCGACCGCGTCGACGAGGCGTGGGCCGCGGGCGCGACCGAGATCTGCATGCAGGGCGGCATCCACCCGGACCTGCCGGGCACCGCGTACTTCGACCTCGCGGCCGAGGTCAAGCGCCGTCAGCCGGAGATCCACCTGCACTCCTACAGCCCGATGGAGGTCGTGAACGGCGCTTCGCGCACCAACCTCTCGCTGAAGGACTGGCTCATCACGGCCAAGGAGTCCGGCGTGGACTCGCTGCCGGGGACGGCGGCGGAGATCCTGGACGACGACGTCCGCTGGGTGCTCACCAAGGGCAAGCTGCCGACGTCGGAGTGGATCAAGGTGGTCACGACCGCGCACGAGGTCGGGCTGCCGACGACGTCCACGATGATGTACGGCCACGTCGACACGCCCGCGCACTGGGTCGCGCACCTGAAGCTGCTCGCCCGGCTGCAGCGCGAAGGCCTGGAGAAGCACGGGCGGCGCGGGTTCACCGAGTTCGTCCTGCTGCCGTTCATCCACCAGAGCGCGCCGATCTACCTGGCCGGCCTCGCCCGCCCGGGCACGACGCTGCGCGAAAACCGCGCGGTGCACGCGCTGGCCCGGCTGCTGCTACACGGCATGATCGACAACATCCAGAGCTCCTGGGTGAAGCTCGGCGAAGAGGGCAGCCGCGCGGTGCTGCAGGGCGGCGTCAACGACATCGGCGGCACGCTGATGGAGGAGACGATCAGCCGGATGGCCGGCGCGTCGCACGGGTCGTACAAGACGATCAGCGACATGCGCGCGATGGTCGAGCCGCTCGGCCGCCCGCTGGTCCAGCGCACGACCGGCTACGGACGGCCGTCGCCGGAGCGGATCGCCGCCGCGGAGGCGTCGGACGGCGTCGCGACCGCCGTGCGCAAGCCGCTGCTGCCCCTGCTGACTCCGTGAACCGTCGCGAATGACTCATTCGGGACGCCTGGCGTCCCGAATGAGTCATTCGCGACCTCCGCTACCCTTCCGCGGCATGGGGGTTTCCCGCTTCGCGCCGTTCCTTGCCGTAGCGCTTCTCGCGGGTTGCAGCACGCCGCCGCCCGCGCAGACACCGACGCCGGCACCGAGCCCGACGTACGGGCCGCCGCCGTCGAAGGGGCTGTCCCTTTCGGTCGGTCAGGTCGAAGCGGGCCTCGGGCACCGAGCCAGTGTGCTGACGCTGACCAACCGGGACACCGTGCCGCGCCAGGTGACCGGCTACCCGGACCTGAAGATCCTCGCCGGTGACGGCGTGCCGCTCGACGTCCGGGTGCTGCACGAAACGTCCTACTTCGCCCCCGATCCGGGCCCGCAGGACCTGACTCTCCAGCCGGGCGAGAAGGCGTTGTCGGTGCTCGCCTGGTCGGCCACCGTCACCAGCGGCGACAAGCACACCGGTGCCGCGATCGCGGTGGTCCCGATCCCCGGGGAGCCCGAGCAGAAGCAGCCGCTGGAGACCGACCTCGGCACCACCGACACCGTCAAGCTCAGCGCGTGGGCCACCAAAATCGGCAACTGACCACTTTGTGTCACCGCTCACAAACCGACGGTTGGCCGGCGGGCTTCTGTGCTACCTCTGTTCCTTCACCCGCCGGAAGGGACCTCGACGATGAGCACCTCCGTAGCGCCACTGGAAATGGTCGACACCGACCGCTACCCGCTCACCGAACCGGACAGTCCTGCCTGGCGCGAGGTCGTCGGCCGCACCCGCGCGGAGCTGGCCGACGCCGGCTGCAGCGTGCTCCCCGACTTCATCCGTGCCGAGTTGCACGACGTGCTGCGCGCGGAGTGCGCCGCGCTCGAACCGCACGCGTACACCAAGATCGAAAAGGTCAACGCCTACAACACCGCGATCGACGAGCCGCTGCCCGAAGACCACCCCGGCCGGACGATTATGGAACGCGGCAACGCCTTCGTCGCGCGTGACCGCATCCCGGCCTCGGCGATCATCAGCCGGCTCTACACCAGCCCGGTGTTCCGCCGGTTCGTCGCGGACTGCTTCGGGCTGCCGGAGCTGCACGAACTCGCCGACCCGCTGTCGGGGCTGACGCTCAACGTGATCGCGCCCGGCCGCGCGCACCCGTGGCACTTCGACACGAACACCCACACCGTCAGCATGCTGACGCAGGCCGCGGACGCCGGCGGGATCTTCGAGTACTGCCCGAACATCCGGTCCGCCGCGGACGAGAACTTCGCCGCCGTGCGCTCGGTGCTGGCCGGCGACACCCGGCTGGTCCGGCGCCTGAACCTGCGGCCCGGTGATCTCCAGCTGTTCAAAGGTCGCTTCGCGTTGCACCGGGTCAGTACCGTGGAGGGCGCGATCGCGCGGCACTCCGCGATCTTCGCCTACAGCGAGCGTCCCGGTGTGATCGGCAGCGTGGAGCGGACGCGGCAGCTGTTCGGCCGCGTCCTGCCCGCCCACCTCGCGGAGCGGACCGCCCGCGGCGACGAACTGCTCGACTAGGAGCCTGGCCCGTGCCTTTCGACTCGACCGGCAAGATCTCGTTCGACCACATCTACACCGCGCCCGACCCGCGTCCGTTCTTCGGCACGCTCAAGCGCGTCGGCTACGGCATCCCGCAGCTGGCGAAGCCGTACTTCGCGAAGCTGATCGCCGAGCACCCCGCCGAGCGGCCGACCGTGCTCGACGTCGGCTGCTCGTACGGCGTCAACGCGGCCCTGCAGCGGTGCGACGCGACGATGGACGACCTCTACGCCCACTACACGTCCCCGGCTATGCGCGCGCTGGACCACGCGGCACTGGTGGAGACGGACCGGAAGCGCGTCCGCACCGGCAACCCGCGGTTCTACGGCCTCGACAGTTCGGCCCCGGCCCTCGAGTACGCGCTTTCCGCCGGCTTCCTGGACGAGGCGCTCCACGCGGACCTCGAACGCGACGACCCGGACAGCACGCAGCAGAAGCTCCTGGACGACGTCGACCTCGTCATCTCCACCGGCTGCGTCGGATACGTCACCGAGAAGACCCTCACCCGCGTCGCGCGCGGCGCGCGGCCGTGGATGGCGCACTTCGTGCTGCGGATGTTCTCCTACGAGCCGATCGCCGAGAGCCTCGCCGAGCTGGGGTACGAGACCATGAGCGTCGACGGCGTCTTCCGGCAGCGGCAGTTCGCGTCCGCCGAGGAGCAGGAACAGATCCTGGACACCCTGAGCGCGGCCGGCGTCGACCCCACCGGACTGGAGTCCGACGGGTGGCTCTACGCCCGGCTGTATGTTTCCCGTCCTGCAGGCTTGGCCGAGCTCGACCTCCCCGACTCAGAAGGATGACCGTGAGCAGTCCGGAATGGTCCACCCGCACCTTCGGCAACGAGGACCGGCTCCCCCGCGTCCCCGTCCCCACGCTGGAGGACAGCCGCCGCCGGTTCCTCGAATGGTGCGCCCCGCTGCTGACGCCGGAGGAGCTGGCGGAGACCGAAGCGGCGATCGCCGAGTTCGTGGCGGGCCCGGGCCTGGAGCTGCAGGCGCGGCTCGAGGAGTACGACCGCTCGCCCGGCGTGCGCAGCTGGCTCGACACGTTCTGGCCGTACCGCTACCTCGGCCGCCGGGACCGGATCGCGCTCAACGCCAACTTCTTCTTCCTGTTCCAGGATTCCCCGCTGGGCCAGGTCGAACGTGCGGCCGAGCTGGCCGCGGCCGCCGTGGACTACAAGCTGAAGCTCGACGACGAGCTGGTGCCGCCGGTGCTGCTGCGCGGCACACCGCAGTCGATGGTGCAGCACAAGTACCTCTTCTCGGCGACGCGGATTCCCGGCCCGCTGCTGGACACCGCGCGCACCCGGTTCCC
Organism: Amycolatopsis sp. 505; assembly: GCF_031625235.1. Taxonomy (NCBI): domain Bacteria; kingdom Bacillati; phylum Actinomycetota; class Actinomycetes; order Pseudonocardiales; family Pseudonocardiaceae; genus Amycolatopsis; species Amycolatopsis sp. 505. The sequence continues at coordinate 668,398 of NZ_JACKQP010000004.1, read as the reverse complement.
GTCGCCCGAACGGCACATCGTGGTGTTTTCGAAGGGCACGCCGTTCCGGCTGGACGTCCTCGCCGAAGACGGCCGCCCGCACTCGCCGGCCCAGCTGGCCGACGCGCTGCGCGCGATCCTCAAGGACGACCACGTCACCGACGTCCCGGCCGGCGCCTTCACGACGAAAGCGCGCGCCGAGTGGGCGGCTTCGCGGGCCGCGCTGCTCGAAGCGGGCAACGCGGAAGCCCTGGAGACCATCGAGACGGCGTTGTTCTGCCTGTGCCTGGACGATTTCGCGCCGTCGGACGCGCTGGAGGCGGGTGACCGGCTGCTGTACGGCGACAACCGCTGGTACGACAAGGCCGTCTCGCTGATCGTGTTCGAGGACGGCACGGCGGGCATCAACGTCGAGCACTGCGAACTCGACGGCACCACGATCCTCGGCTTCACCGACGCGCTGCTGAGCGGTTCGCGCGAGGAGCGCGAACCGGCTGACGGCGTCCCCGGCTACGAAGTCGTCGAGTTCACGCTGACCGACGCGCTTCGCGAAGACGCGCGGGCCGCCTGGGAAGCTTTCAAGGCTTACGCGGACGCGACGGCGACGCAGACGGTGTCGTTCGACTTCGGGGCGAACCGCGCGAAGGAGCTCGGGATGTCTCCGGACGCCTTCGCGCAGATGTCGTACCAGCTGGCCCACCGCCGCGCGAAGGGCCTGACGGGGGCGACGTACGAGTCGATCGCGACGAGGCAGTTCCAGAACGGCCGGACCGAGGCCATGCGGGTCGTCACGCCGGAGGTGGTGCGCTTCGCCGACGTGCTGACTTCGCCGGATGCTTCGGACGTCGAAAAGCGCGAAGCGTTCCGTGCGGCCGCGGCGAAGCACGTGGCGCGGGCCAAGGAGTGCCAGGCCGGGGACGCGCCGGAACAGCACCTCTGGGAGCTGCAGCTGATCGGCAAGCGCCGCGGAGACCCGGACCCGGCGCTGTTCTCCTCGCCGGGCTGGCTGAAGTCGCGCGACGACTACCTGAGCACGAGCTCGGCGCCGTCGGTCAACATCCAGTACTTCGGCTTCGGGTCGACCAGCCCGCAGTGCATCGGCATCGCGTACGTGCTGCTGCCGGACCGCTGGAACATCTACCTGAGCACGCCGAAGCACGTCTCGGCGGAGATGTACCGCTTCGCCGACGAACTCGCTGTCGCGGTGCGGGAGCTGCAGGAGCTCCTGGCCGAGTAGGCGACGCAGCCGGCGGGCGAACCCGAGGTACTCAGGCCGTGGGGTTCGAGACGACGAGCACCAGGGAGCCCTCGAAGGTCGGCTGCTCGCGCAGCCGGCCGTAGCGGCGCTCCCACCTCCCGTCGTCGAGGTCGTGTTGCAGCTCCGCGGCGAAGCGGTGGTGCACGCGGTCGTCGACGAAGCTCCACGCCGAGCACGACAGCCGGGCGCCCGGGTCCAGCAAGCGTTCCGGGCGGGCGTAGTAGGCCTCGTTGAAGCCGTCGGTGCAGTCGATCGGGATCGGCACCGGGACGATCGAGGTGTGGCCGCCGAGGCCGTCGGCGATGTCGTCGACCGACGGGTAGCGCCGGGCTTCGGTCTCGATCACCTCGGGCGCGTAGTCGAGCAGCCAGAAGCGGCGCAGCAGGTCCGGGTCGCAGGTCAGGATCGCGATCGGGCCGCGGGTGACGCGGCGCAGCTCCTTGAGGCCGGTCCACAGGTCGTTCCACTGGTGCACGCTGAACGTGCTCATCGCGCCCTCGAACGCCCGGTCGCCGAACGGCAGCTTCTCGGCGACCGCGTCCACCGCCGGCGGCAGGCCCGCCGGCCGCTGCGCGCGCATCGACGCCGACGGTTCGACCGCGGTCACTTCGCGGTCTTCGGGTTCGTACGCACCGGCGCCCGCGCCGACGTTCAGCACCGTCCGGGCCTCGCCCAGCGCGTCGAGGATGTACCGGCCGATCCGCGGATCCGGCTTGCGGTAGTCGGTGTAGACCCCGCCGATGGCGCCGTAGTCGGCGTCCCCGGCGCTCCCGTCCGCACGTCGCTGGCTCATGCCGGAAAACTATCAGCGCGGGGCGGCGGCGGAGGCGTTGCTCCGCCGGGCGTAAGCAGCCGTCGGACATGCGGCCCAGTCGTCAATTCCTGTCGCAAACTTGCGTAAGTTCGTTCGACTATTGCGATTTCTTGTCCGAGATTCGTATGATCCCGATCACAGAGGTCCCCACCAGCTGCGGAAAGGCCAGTGCTGCCCATGTCTCCCAGCTCTGTCTTCAGTGCGCCCAAATTCAGATTCGGCGCTCTCGCCCTCGCCGTCGTCACGGCGGCGGGCGTCACCATCGCCGCGGTTCCGGCCGGCGCGCTCGCGGCCGCCCGCGGCGCCTCGGTCCCCTTCCTCGAACAGGAAGCGGAAACCGCGGCGACGAACGGGTCGGTCATCGGCCCGAACCGCGCCGCCGGCACCCTCGCCGGCGAAGCCTCCGGCCGGAAGGCGGTGACGCTCTCCGGCCAGGGCCAGTACGTCGAATTCACCCTCACCGCACCGGCGAACTCGATCGACGTCCGCTACAGCGTCCCGGACTCGGTCAACGGCACGGTCTCGCTGTACGTCGGCGGTTCGCACAACCGGGACATCGCCCTGACGTCGAAGTGGGCCTGGTACTACGGCTCGTACCCGTTCACCAACAACCCGGGCGACGGCCACGCGCACCACTTCTACGACGAGACCCGCGCGTTGCTCGGCACGTCCTACCCGGCCGGCACCAAGATCAGGCTGCAGGTCGACGCGGGCGACGTCACCCCGGTCACCGTCGACCTCGCCGACTTCGAGCAGGTCGGCGCGGCCGCCGCCCGGCCCGCGAACTCGGTGTCCGTCACCGACTACGGCGCCACCGCGAACGACGCCGGCGACGACGCGGGCGCGTTCGACGCCGCCGTGGCCGCGGCGCGCAGCCAGGGCAAGGAGGTCTGGATCCCGGCCGGGACCTTCACCCTCGGCCACCACATCACCGTCGACCAGGTGACGATCCGCGGTGCCGGACCGTGGTACTCGGTGCTGACCGGGCCGCGTGCCGGGATCTTCGGCAAGGGCGAGCCGGCGAGCTGCGGAACGCCGACGTATCCCGGAAACCCTGCCGTCCCCGGCACCAGCCGCGCGGTCAAGCTGTTCGACTTCGCGATCATCGGCCAGGTCGACGCCCGCGTCGACTGCGACCAGTCCAACGCCATCGGCGGCGCGCTCGGCGGCGGCTCGGTCGTGCAGAACCTGTGGCTGCAGCACACGAAGGTCGGGCTGTGGCTCGACGGGCCGTTCGACGGGCTCACCGTGTCCGGCAACCGGATCCTCGACCAGACCGCCGACGGCCTGAACCTGCACCAGGGCATCAGCAACACGCTGGTGACGAACAACTTCCTGCGCAACACCGGCGACGACGGCCTAGCGATGTGGTCCGAGCACGACGCCGACCACCACAACACGTTCTCCTTCAACACCGTGCTGCTGCCGATCCTCGCCAACAACATCGCGGTCTACGGCGGGCACGACAACACCGTGTCCGACAACGTCGTGGCCGACAACCAGGACCAGGGCGGCGGCCTGCACATCGCGAACCGGTTCAGCGCGGTGCCGCTGTCGGGCACCACGACGGTCGCGCGCAACACCGCCATCCGCACCGGCGTGCTCGACTCGAACTGGCAGTTCGGCGTGGGCGCGCTGTGGTTCGACGGCCGCGACTCCGCCATCACCGGCCGGATCGACGTCACCGACAACGACCTGCTGGACAACAACTACGAGGCGATCCAGTTCATCGACGGCGCCACCACGGACGTCCACTTCGACGGCGTCCGGATCGCCGGCGCCGGCACGTTCGCCTGGCAGCTGCAGGCGAAGCCGACGGGGTCGGTGAAGAACGTCGTCGCGACCGGGGTCGGCCGCGCGGGTGTCTACAACTGCCTGGGCCCGGACGCGATGAGCGGCCTGGCCGACCAGGGCGGCAACTCCGGCTGGACGACGACGTACTGCGGCTCGTGGCCGACGCCGGTGTACGGCTCGGACAACGGCGGCACCACGACGACCCCGCCGCCGACCACCACGCCGACCCAGCCGTCGGGCAACCTGGCGCTGCACAAGGCCATCAGCGCGTCCGGGTCGCAGGGTGGTTTCCCGCCGGGCAACGCGGTCGACGGCGACGCGAACTCCTACTGGGAGAGCACGAACAACTCGTTCCCGCAGTCGCTGACCGTCGACTTCGGCAGCACGGTCACCGTCTCTCGGCTGGTGCTGAAGCTGCCGCCGTCCTCGGCGTGGGGCACCCGCACGCAGACGATCTCGGTCGACGGCGTCAAGGCCGCGGCGGGCTACACGTTCAACCCCGCGTCCGGCAACTCCGCGACCGTGACCTTCCCGGCGACGTCGGTGCGCACGCTGCGGCTCACCTTCACCGGAAACACCGGCTGGCCCGCCGGGCAGCTGTCCGAACTCGAAGCCTATTCCTCCTGAGAGGTGATGACGATGTCCCGCATTCCGGCATTGCTGGCCGCCGCGCTCGCCGCGTCCGGCCTGACCCTCCTGTCCGGTGCGACCCCGGCCGCCGCGGCGACCTGCCCGACGACGGCGTCCGGCGGCGCGAGCGTGCCGTTCCGGACCGTCGAGGCCGAGTGCTCGGCGACCAACGGCTCGGCTGTCGGCCCCGACTACACCCAGGCGTCGATCGCCTCGGAAGCGTCCGGGCGGCAGGCGGTCCGGATCACGACCGGCCAGTACGTCGAGTTCACGCTGCCCGCGGCGGCGAACTCGATCAACGTCCACTACAACGTCCCGGATGGCTCGTCCGGCCGCCTCACGGTGTCGGTCAACGGGACCAGGCTGGCGTTGCCGGTCACCTCCCGCTATTCCTATGTGGACACCGGCTGGATCCCCGGCGCGAAGACGCACCACTTCTTCGACGACGCCCGGCTGCTGCTGGGCCAGAACCTGGCGGCGGGCGCGAAGGTCCGCGTGCAGGCCGACTCCGGTGACGTCGGTCAGGCGACCATCGACCTCGCCGACTTCGAGCAGGTCGGCGGCGCGGGCACGAAACCGGCGAACGCGCTGTCGGTCACCGACTACGGCGCCACGGCGAACGACTCGTCGGACGACTCACAGGCGTTCCGCAACGCCCTTTCGGCCGCGCGCTCGCAAGGGCGTGAGGTGTGGGTGCCGTCCGGGCGGTTCGAAATCGGGTCGGCGCTGCAGATCGACCAGACCACGGTCCGGGGCGCGGGCCAGTGGTACACCGTGCTGCACGGCAACAACATCTTCAACAACGGCAGCGCGTCCGGCAACATCAAGCTGTACGACTTCGCCGTCTTCGGCGACGTGACCGAGCGCAACGACGGCAGCCCGGACAACGCCTTCCACGGCGTCCTCGGCACCGGCTCGGTCGTGTCCGGGCTGTGGATCCAGGACACCAAGTGCGGGCTGTGGCTGATGAACGGCGCGTCGTCGAACCTGACCATCGAGAACAACCGCATCCTCGACACGCAGGCCGACGGCGTCAACTTCGACGGCGCCGTCACGAATTCCACATTGCGCAACAACTACCTGCGCAACAACGGCGACGACGGCCTCGCGCTGTGGTCCAACGGCCAGGCCGACTCGGGCAACTCGCTGGTGAACAACACGGTCGTGCAGCCGAACCTGGCCAACGGCATCGCGCTGTACGGCGGTTCGAACAACACGGTGAGCGGCAATCTCGTCCAGGACACCAACGCCCTCGGCGGCGGCTACCTGGTCGCGAACCGGTTCAACTCGGTGCCGCTGTCGGGCACGGTGACGCTGTCGAACAACACCGCGCTGCGGGCCGGCGCGCTCGACCCGAACTGGCAGTTCGGCGTCGGCGCGCTTTGGTTCGACGCCCGCGACCAGGCGATCACCGGCGTGACCATCCGCGTCACCGGCTTCACCGCGATCCAGAGCCCGTACGAGGCCATCCAGTTCATCGACGGCAACGGCGCGGGGAAGCCGATCCAGGGCATCACCATCGACGGCGTCACGGTGCAGGGCGTCGGCACGTTCGTCGCGCAGTCCCAGACGCAGGGTGCGGTGTCGATCAGCAACCTGACGGCGTCCGGCGTCGGCGTCACCGGGACGTACAACTGCCCGTACCCGACGTCGATCCCGCGCATGACCTTCGGCGGGTCGGGCAACAGCGGCTGGACCGGCACCTGGAGCGACTGCTCGACGTGGCCCGCGCCGAACTCGGGCCCGCCGCAGCCCCCGCAGTCCGGCACCAACCTGGCGCGCGGCAAGGCGATCAGCGCGTCCGGGTCCCAGGGCGGCTTCCCGCCGTCGAACGCGAACGACGGTGACGCCGGCTCCTACTGGGAGAGCGCGAACAACGCGTTCCCGCAGACGCTGACGGTGGACCTGGGCACGGCGGCGTCGATCAACAAGGTGACGCTGAAACTGCCGCCGTCCTCGGCGTGGGGCGCGCGCACCCAGACGGTGACGATCTCAGGCAGCACCGACGGCGGCTCGTACACGACGCTGGTGGGTTCACGTGGGTACACCTTCGACCCGGCGTCCGGGAACACGGCGTCGGTGTCCTTCGCGACGACGTCCCAGCGGTTCGTGCGGCTGACGTTCATCGGCAACACGGGCTGGCCCGCCGGTCAGGTGTCGGAGTTCGAGGTCGCGGCCGCGTAGTCTCCGAGCCCGGACCGGTCTCGCCACCGGTCCGGGCTTGTCTTACTTTTGCGCCGAGTTGCTGTAAAGTTTCGACTATGACGCGTCGTCTTGCCGAAGTCGCCCGCCAGGTCGGGGTCAGCGAAGCCACGGTCAGCCGGGTGCTCAACGGCCGGTCCGGGGTGTCCGCGAGCACCCGGGCCGCCGTGCTCACCGCGTTGGACGTGATGGGCTACGAGCGGCCCACCCAGCTGCGCGGCGAGCGCGCCCGCCTGGTCGGGCTGGTGCTGCCGGAGCTGCAGAACCCGATCTTCCCGGCGCTGGCCGAGATCATGGGCAACGCACTGGCCCAGCAGGGGTTCACGCCGGTGCTCTGCACGCGCACGGCGGGCGGGGTGTCCGAGGCGGAGTACGTCGAGCTGCTGCTGCAGCAGCAGGTGTCGGGCGTGGTGTTCGCCGGCGGCCTGTACGCGCAGGCGGACGCGGTCCACACGCACTACCACCACCTGGTCGAGCGCCGGCTCCCGACGGTGCTGATCAACGCGGCGGTCGACCACCTCGGCCTGCCCCAGGTCTCGTGCGACGACGCGGTGGCCGTCGAGCAGGTGGTGGGGCACCTGAGCTCGCTCGGGCACGAGAAGATCGGCCTGGTCCTCGGGCCGTCGGACCACGTGCCGTCGCAGCGCAAGCTCGAGGCGTTCCGTTCGTATGCGGCGAAGCTGGGGTTGCCGGTCCTGGACGAGCTGGTCGAGCACGGGATGTTCTCGATCGAGGGCGGCCACGCGGCGGCGGCCCGGCTGTACCCGCGCGGGGCGACGGCGGTGCTGTGCGCGAGCGACCTCTTGGCGTTGGGCGCGGTCCGGGCAGCCCGCCGCCAGGGGCTGTCGGTGCCGGAGGACATCTCGGTGGTCGGCTACGACGACTCGGCCCTGATGAACTGCACCGACCCGCCCCTGACGACCACGCGGCAGCCGATCGAGGCCATGGGCCGCGCGGTGGTCGAGCTGCTGGTCAAGCGCATCAACGGCGGCGAAGTGGCAGCCGAGGAGCTGCTCTTCGCGCCGGAGCTGGTGGTCCGCGGCTCCACCGCGCGCCGCACCGCCTGACGTCCGACTCCCGAGAGGCGCGACGGCTCCCGAGCCGTCGCGCTCTTTTGTGTCCGCAGGGCCCACACCCGCCCCGGAAACTCCCCCGCCCTCCCAGGGGGGCGTGCCCAAGTCCAGCTTATCGGCAGCCCCCGATACAAAGCCGGGAAAGAGCCTCTTCGGGAGCCGCCAGTCCACATCGCCGTCCTCCTGTGGACAGCTGCGGCCTGTTCGTAACTTGCAAAGTCTCGTCGGCTTATTGCGCCGATCCGGTCTCCCACTTTAGAGTGACCGCAATCACGTGACAGCCGTCGCGACCCCGAGAAGAGGCTTGAGATGAGCAGTCCCTGGTCCAGAACCGCCACCCGACGGATGTTCTGCCTGCTCGCCGCGGGCGGGCTCGCCCTCGCCGCCGCCGCCTGCGGGGACGGCGATACCGCGGCCCAGAGCGGCGGCAAGGTCAAGATCACCGTCACCGGGCAGCCGCCGACCAGTCAGCCGTTCGAGCGCAGCGTGTTCGACGCCGACGTCAAGGAGTTCGAGGCGTCGCACCCGAACATCGACATCGATCCGCACGAAGGCTTCATGGACCCGAAGACGTTCTCCGCGAAGCTCGCCGGCGGGCAGCTCGAAGACGTCTACTACGTCTACTTCACCGACCCCGCGCAGATCATCGCCCGCCACCAGGCCGCCGACATCACCGAAGCCGTGAAGAGCGTCCCGCACATCGGCGACCTCAAGCCGGAACTGCTCGACAACTTCCGCGACGCCAACGGAAAGCTCTATGGCCTGCCCACCATGAACTACACGATGGGCCTGCTCTACAACCGCCCGCTGTTCCAGAAGGCCGGGCTCGACCCGGACAAGCCGCCGCAGACCTGGGACGAAGTGCGCGAAGCCGCGAAGAAGATCTCCGCGCTCGGCAACGGCGTCGTCGGGTACGCCGACTACAGCAAGAACAACCAGGGCGGCTGGCACCTCACCGGCTGGCTGTACTCGATGGGCGGCGACATCGCCCGCAAGGACGGCGACAAGTGGGTCGCCGACTTCGCCAACGAGAAGGGCAAGCAAGCCCTCCAGTACCTGCACGACATGCGCTGGACCGACAACTCGATGGGCGCCAAGCAGCTGCTCGAAGCGCAGGACGTCCAGCGGATGATGGGCGCCGGCCAGCTCGGCATGTACATGGCCGCCCCGGACAACGTTCCCGTGCTGGTCAAGCAGTTCAACGGCAAGTACGAGGACTACGGCATCGCGGGCATGCCCGGCGGCCAGGGCACCCTGCTCGGCGGCGAGGGCTACATGATCAACCCGAAGGCCTCGCCGGAGAAGGTCAAGGCCGGCCTCGAGTGGATCCAGTGGAAGTACCTCAACCCGGACCGCTTCGAGAAGCACATCCAGCAGTACGTCGACGGCAAGCAGCCGGTCGGCCTGCCCGCCGAGCCGACCCCGGACGTCTGGACCGGCTCGGTCCGCGAGCAGCAGCTGGCCCTGAAGACCAAGTACGCCAACGTGCCCGCCAAGAACTTCCAGTCCTATGTAGACACCACGAGCAAGATCAAGGGCAGCATCGAGCCGCCGAACGCGCAGCAGATCTACGCCGCGCTCGACAGCGTCATGCAGGCCGTCCTGACCGACCAGAACGCCAACCTCGACCAGCAGCTGTCGTCGGCGTCGTCGAAGGTCAACAGTGTCCTCGCCCAGGTCAAGTAGCCTGCTCGCCTGGCCCGCGGCGAAACCGTCGCGGGCCGGGCGCCCGGCCGCAACGACGGCGAACCGGACCCGGCTGAAGCGCAAGCTCAAGGAGAACGTCACCGCGTACGGCCTGCTCAGCGCCGCACTCGTGGTGTTCGCGCTGTTCTCCTGGTACCCGATCGTCCGCGGCGTCCTGCTGAGCTTCCAGCAGGTCGACTTCGTCAACGCGCCCACGTGGGTCGGCTTCGACAACTTCACGCGGCTGTTCGAAGACCCGCTGTTCGGCGTCGCCTGGCGCAACACGCTGCTGTTCACCGGGCTCGCGCTGGTCTTCGGCTTCGCCGTCCCGTTCTTCACCGCGGTGCTGCTGAACGAACTCCGCCACGCCAAGGCGTTCTTCCGGCTCGCCGTCTACCTGCCGGTGATGCTGCCGCCCGTCGTGACGGCGCTGATGTGGAAGTGGTTCTACGACCCCGGTCCCGGCCTGTTCAACTCCGCGCTCGGCGCGGTCGGCCTCCCCGGCGGCCAGTGGCTGGATTCGAGCGGGACCGCGATGCTCAGCCTGGTGTTCGTCTCGACGTGGGCCAACATGGGCAGCACCACGCTCATCTACCTGGCCGCGCTCGGCACCATCCCCGGCGAACTCTACGAAGCCGCGGAGCTCGACGGCGCCGGGTTGTGGAAACGCCTGCGGCACGTGACGTTCCCGCAGACCCGGTTCGTCCTGCTGGTGCTCCTGCTGCTGCAGGTGGTCGCGACCATGCAGGTGTTCACCGAGCCGTACGTGATGACCGGCGGCGGCCCGGACGACTCCACGGTCACCGTGCTCCTGCTCTTGTACCGCTACGCCTTCGTCTACAACGACTTCGGCTCGGCGAGCGCGATGAGCCTGCTGCTGTTCGTGGCGCTGGGCGTGTTCTCGGCGTGGTACGTCCGGCTGACGCGGAAGGCGGACCAGGCATGAGGACCCTCGTCTCCCCCGGCGCGCTGCGCAGCCCGCGCGGCAAGCTCCTGTACGCCGTCGTCTTCGCCGGCACGCTCGCCATTTTCGTCCTCGCCTTCATGTTCCCGCTCTACTGGGTCGTGACGGGCGCGATGAAGTCACCGCAGGAACTGGCGCAGACCCCGGCGACGCTCGTCCCGCGCGAGTGGCACCCGGAAACCTTCGCCGACGCCTGGGACCAGCTCAGCCTGGGCAAGTACTTCCTCAACACGCTGATCGTCGCCGGTGGCGCGTGGCTGGCGCAGCTGGCCATCGACGTCCCGGCCGCGTTCGCGCTGTCGAAGCTGCGGCCGAAGTTCGGCAACGTCGTGCTCGGGCTGATGCTGGCCACGCTGATGCTGCCGGCCACGGCGTTGCTCGTCCCGACGTACGTGACGGTGACGGACCTGCCGCTCCTGCACCTCAACCTGATCAACTCGCCGGCCGCGGTCTGGCTGCCCGCGGCGGCGAACGCGTTCAACATCTACCTGCTGAAGCGGTTCTTCGACCAGATCCCCGACGAGCTGCTCGAAGCGGCGCGCCTCGACGGCGCCGGGCCGGTGCGCACGCTTTGGCGGATCATCCTGCCGATTTCGCGGCCGATCCTGGCCGTGGTGTCGATCCTCGCGGTGGTCGCCGCGTGGAAGGACTTCATCTGGCCGCTGCTGGTGTTCCCGGACACCGAAAAGCAGACGCTCTCGGTGATGCTGCAGCGGGTGGCGATCGACATGCCGCTCAACGTGCTCGTCGCCGGGATGGTGCTGGCCAGCCTGCCGATGGTCGCGCTGTTCCTGGCGTTCCAGCGGCAGATCCTCGCCGGGCTGACCGCCGGCAGCCTCAAGGGCTGAGGGCTTTTCCGAACCGACTGGGAGGGGCACTTTAGTGATCGACAAGACCGGCTGGTGGCGGAGCGCGGCGATCTACCAGGTGTACATCCGCAGCTTCGCGGACGGCAACGGCGACGGCGTCGGCGACCTCGCCGGCGTCCGCGCCCGGCTGGACCACCTGGCCGACCTGGGGATCGACGCGATCTGGTTCACCCCGTGGTACCCGTCGCCGATGGACGACGGCGGCTACGACGTCGCCGACTTCCGCGACATCGAGCCGCTCTTCGGCACCCTCGCCGAGGCGGAGGACCTGATCGCCGAAGCCCACACCCGGGGCATCCGGGTGATCATCGACATCGTGCCCAACCACTGCTCCGACGAGCACCACTGGTTCCAGGCCGCGCTGGCCGCGGGCCCGGGATCACCGGAACGGCAACGGTTCTGGTTCCGGCCCGGCCGCGGCCCGGACGGCAGCGAACCGCCGAACAACTGGAAGTCGCGCTTCGGCGGGTCGGCGTGGACGCGCGTCCCGGACGGCGAGTGGTACCTGCACCTCTACAGCTCACGCCAGCCCGACTTCAACTGGGACAACCCGGAGATCCGCACGGAGTTCGAGGACGTGCTGCGCTTCTGGTTCGACCGCGGCGTCGACGGCTTCCGCATCGACGTCGCCGACGGCCTGGTCAAGGATCCCCACCTGCCCGACGTCGACGACGGCGACGAGACGCCGTTCTCCGACCAGGAAGGCCTGCACGAGATCTACCGCTCGTGGCGCAAGATCGCCGACAGCTACGGCGGCGAGCGCGTGCTGGTCGGCGAGATGTGGCTGCCGGACATGTCCCGGGCCGCGCGCTACCTGCGCCGCGACGAGCTGCATTCGGCGTTCAACTTCGACTTCCTGGTCTGCCCGTGGGACAGCAAGCGCTTCCGGGACGTGATCGACCGGACGCTGAAGGCGCACGACGAGGTCGGCGCCCCGGCGGCCTGGGTGCTGTCGAACCACGACGTCACCCGCCACGTCACCCGCTACGGCCGCGAGGGCGACACGGGTTTCTCGTTCGCGAACCGGCTGCACTCGGCCCCGGTGGACCTCGACCTGGGCACCCGCCGAGCCCGGGCGGCGGCGCTGCTGACGCTGGCGCTGCCCGGCGGACTGTACGTCTACCAGGGCGAGGAGCTGGGGCTGTGGGAGGTCCTGGACATCCCGGACGAGCTGCGCCAGGACCCGGTCTTCGCCCGCACCCACGGCACCGACCCGGGCCGCGACGGCTGCCGGGTACCGATCCCGTGGTCGGGGTCCGAGCCGCCGTTCGGCTTCGGCAGCGGCGAAGCCTGGCTGCCGCAGCCCGCTTCGTGGCGGGACTACACGGCCGAGGCGGAGGCAGCGGATCCGGCGTCGATGCTGTCGCTGTACCGCACCGGGCTACGGCTGCGGCGGGACCTGCCGAGCGGCCCGCTCGAATGGCTGTCGCTCGGCGAAGGGGTGCTGGCGTTCCGACGGGGGTTCACGTTCGCGCTGAACTTCTCGCCGGAACCGGTGCCGCTGCCGCCGGGCGAGATCCTGCTGGCCAGCGGCGAAGTCACCGACACCCTGCCGACGGACACCGCGGTCTGGCTGCGGCAGTAGAGCACACCGGAGGCCGCCGCCGAGCCGGACCGCGGCGGCCTCCGGCGGCTCACCCGACGCGCTCGGACAGCTCGAACTGCTGTCAGCGATCTCGAACGGCGGGGTCGACGATTTCGACGCCGCGCTTGCGCAGCTCGGCCAGGCTCGCGTCGACGTCGCCGAACTGCGGCTGGGCCGCGGCGCCCAGGCCGCCGGGTATTTCCAGGTGGAAGTCGTCCTGGGCGGGCGGCAGCACGGAGGCCAGGGTCAGGTCGCCGTACGGCCAGACCTGCAGGACGCGCCAGCCCATCGTGTCGGCCCAGAACGCGCGGGCCTGTGCACGCGGTCGGCGGAGTTCGCCGCGCTGTGGGCGGAGGACCGGGTGGCCGAGCAGCAGTACGGCGTCAAGCGGTTCTTCCACGAGGCCGTGGGCGAGTTGACGCTCAATTGGCAGACTCCGCCTGCTGGACGGCGGCCCCGGTCCCGGCTACTTCGTGAGCTGCAGGACGTCGACGCCGCGGGTGTTGTCCGCGACGTAGACGTACTTCCCGTGCCAGTACGGCGCCCACGCGCTCGCGTCGGCCGGGCGGTAGTAGGCGATCTGGCGCGGGTTCGTCGGGTCGCTGACGTCGAGGAACCGGGTGCCCTGCGCGTAGAACGACTGGACCAGGATCTTGCCGCGGACGTCGAAGTAGTGGGCGGAGCAGTCGTCGGAGGCCGGGTCGCTGCCCTCCTGGCCGTTGACGCTCCACGTTCCGACGCTCTGCAGCCGGAACGGCTGCGAAGGCGTCGAGCGCCAGCCTTCACCGTGGTAGGAGCCCTTCAGGGACGAGATCGTCAGGACGCCGTCGCCCGCGCAGCCGTCGACGAAGTTCTCCTCCGTCGCGTAGATCAGGTCCTGGCCGCGCCACGCGCCGTCACCGATGCGGTGGCCGGCCGGGTGGAAGCTGTTGTGCATGAACCGCGAGGGCGCCGCCGTCTCGGCGATGCCGCCGCCCGCGTACGGGATCGGCTCGTGCGCCGTCGCGCGGCGGATCTTGCCGGACAGCGGGTCGCGGTGGATTCCGGACGTCCAGTAGCCGCGGACACCGCCGCGGCCGGACACCCAGGCCACGCCGTCGGCGTCGACCTGCACGTCGTGCACGTAGTCGGTCTTGCCGTCGTTGCGGGCCAGCTCGATCGGCTGCGGGTTCACCTTCGGGTGCTTCGGGTCGCGGATGTCGGTGACCCAGATCGGGCGCCCGCCCCAGTCGGCCGGCTGGTCGTCGGCCTTCGCCGGGCCGCCGGTCCAGAGGTAGCGGCAGCCGTCGACGCAGCTGGTGGTGTGGCCGGCCGGCACCTTCACGTAGCTGAGGATCGCCGGGGCCTCGGGCTTCGAGACGTCGACGACGTAGATGCCGGACTCGCCGGTGTGGGTGGTGCCGCCGTAGGCGCGCGGGTCGCGGGACAGGAAGACCAGCTTGCGGTCCTGGTCGACCTCGGTGTCCTCGGTCTCCCACAGGCCCGGCAAGCTGACCTGCCCGACCAGTTTCGGCGCGGCCGGGTTCTTCGTCAGGTCGTAGACCTTGAGCCCGAACTCGCCGGACACGACCATGACGTCCCGGCGGCCGTAGTCGAGGAAGCCGATCGAGATGGCGCCGGCGGCGTCGGGCACGTTGCCGACGGCCTTGACGTTCTTGATCGCGCCCGGGTCACCCGCCGTGCGGGCGGCCGGGGTCGCGGGCTTGTCGTCCTCCCCGCAGGCCGCGGCCGGCAGCCCGGTCGCGACCAGGGTGGCGCTGACGGTGACGGCGGCGAAGCACGACCGCAACCAGGTGCGCACGCGAAACCTCCCAGAACGCTCCGAGCGTGACCCACCGAACGGTACGACGGAGATCAACCGGACACAACCGTCTTTCGTTGCCTCCTGACTGATAAGACTTGCTCATGCGCCTGTTCGTCCTGCTCGCCGTCGTGGTCCTCGCCGTCACGGGCTGCTCGGGGTCCGACCCCGCCCGGCCCGGGGTGCTGACCGTCGGCATCCGGGAGCCCGCGACCCTGCTGCCGGCCGACCTCGCCGACCAAGCGGGCCGGCTGGTGACCGGCGCATTGTGGACGCCGCTCGCCGACTACGACGCGGCGTCCGGGAAGGTCACCCCGCGCGCGGCGGCGTCGATCGAGAGCACCGACCGGGTCCACTGGACGGTCAAACTGCGACCGGCGACGTTCCACGACGGCACTCCGGTCACCGCTCAGTCCTATGTGGACACCTGGCGGGCGGTCGCGGCGGCGCACTGGGTGTCCTCCCCGGTGCTGACGAAGCTCCTGCGCGCCCGCGAGATCAAGGCGGCGGCTCCGGACACGATCGCGCTGACCCTCGACCGGCCGTCCGGCCAGGTGCCCGCGCTGCTCGCCGCGCCGGGCCTGGTCCCGCTGCCGGCGTCGGTGCTCGCTTCCGGGGATTGGGACGGTTTCGCGATGGCACCGGTCGGCAACGGCCCGTACCGCCTGGACGGCGGCTGGCACCCGGGCTCGGGCGGCACGCTCAAGCGCGTCGGCACCGGGAAGGCCGAGGAGATCGAGCTGCGGGTCGGCGAGCCGGCCGCCCAGTACGACGCGGTCAAGGCGGGCACGCTCGACCTGGCGACCGAGGTGCCGGGCGAACGGCACGAGGCCATGCACGGTGACTTCGCCGACCGCCACGCGTCCTGGGCCCTGCCCGAGGCGGGCTACCTGGCGTTCCCGGTGAGCAACCCCCGCTTCGCCGACGCGACGGTCCGCCACGGCTTCGCCCTCGGCGTCGACCGGGCGGCCCTGGAGGCGGGCCCGCTCGCGCACCAGGTCGACCCGGCCAAGGCGATGCTGCCGCCCTCGGACGCCCCGGGCGAGCGCACGGGCACCTGCCGCCCCTGCAGCTTCGACGCGGCGGCCGGCAAGGCCCTGCTGAAGCAGGCGGCCTTCCCCGGCGGCGCGACCGTCTACTTCGGACCCGGCGCGGAGGCGTGGACGCGCACCCTGGTGGTCGGGTTGCACAAGGCGCTGGACGTTTCCGTGACGGCACAGGCCGCCCCCGGCACGGGCCAGCTCGACGGCCCGTCCACACTGGACGTCAAGCCGGCCACGGCCAGCCCGTACGAACTGCTGTCGCGCCTGGCGGCGGAGTCGGGCTACGCGGACGAGGTCTTCCGCCAGAACCTGGCCCTCGCGGACGCGGCGGCCACCCCGGAGGAGGCGGGCGAGCTGTACCGCCTGGCGGAGAACCAGCTCCTGCGTGACCTGCCGGTGGCGCCCCTGTGGACCGGCCACGGCCACGCGGTCTGGGGCTCGCGGGTCCACGACGTCACGGCCACGCCGTTCACCGGCCCGGTCCTCGCGGGGATCGGCGTCTCGTGAGCTGGGAACCGGCGTCCCTGCGTTGCCGGAGTGAAATCCGGGTCGGGAAGGTCGGCGAGGTCACCACGGAGGTCACCGAAGTGCGCGGGCGGCTCGGGAATCCCGACGACTTCAGACGCCCGTGACGCTCAGGACCTTGGAACGCTTGCGGCTCAACGCGTAGGCGGCGATCGCGGCGGGCACGAACATCACCGAGCCGTAGACGCCGGCCGGGACCGCCATCGCCTCGCTGCCGAGCACCGACATGGCGACGGTGATGGCCAGCGCGGCGTTGTGGATGCCGATCTCCATGGCGGACGCGATCGCCTGCTGCCGCTCCACCCGCAGCAGCCGCGGCACGCCGTAGCCGATCGCCAGGCTCAGCACGGAAAGCAGCAGCGCCACCGGCGCGAGCGTGTCGGCGTTCTCCAGCAGCAGCTTGAAGTTCCCGATGATGGAGAACATGATCGCCAGCGCCAGCACGACGATCGACGCGATCTTCACCGGCTTCTGCATCTTCTCGGTCCAGGCGAGGGAGCGGTGCCGGACCCACATGCCGATCGCCACCGGGACCAGCACGAACACGAACACCTGCACCAGCTTCGCGGGCTGCAGCCCGACCGACGCGTCGCCGGCCATGAACCGCGCCATCGACAACGCGACCACCACCGGCAGCGTGAACACCGCGAGCACGGAGTTGATCGCGGTCAGGGTGATGTTGAGCGCGACGTCACCACCCGCGAGATGGCTGAACAGGTTCGCCGACGTCCCACCGGGCGAGGCGACGAGCAGCATCATCCCGACGGCCAGCACGCCGTTGAGCCCGAACAGCACGACCAGCCCGTAGCAAATGGCGGGCAGCACGACCATCTGGCACACCAGTGCGACGATCGCGGCCTTCGGGTACTTCACCACCCTGGCGAAATCTGCCGGGGCCAGCGACATGCCGAGGCCGAACATCACCAGCGCGAGCGCCGCCGGCAGGAATATCGAGACGATCTGCGCACCCATCCGAACCTCCGCGAGTCCCAGGCGAGAACCGGCTGCCATCCTGCTCCCACCCGGGTGCGATCTTTCTTCCGCTGTGCGTTGAATGCCCGATTTGTAACCTTCGCTGGTCCGTTCGGAGTCGTGCGTCCGCGTATCAGACCGTCGCGTGCGCGACCAGCGTCTCGATGAACGCGCCGGTCAGCGGATCCGGCGCCGCCCGGGTGTACGCCGTCAGCACCCGGCGCACCGGCGCCGCCGGCCGCAGGACCCGGCCGTCGAAGCGGGCCGGCAGGACGTTCTCCGGCACCAGCGCCGGCCCCAGGCCCGCCGCCGCCAGGATCGGGGCCGCCGCCGTCTGCTCGGTGCGGACCGCGGCCCGGGGGCGGAAGCCCGCCGCCGCGCAGGCCGCGTCGACCAGCTCCGCCAGGCCGTTGCCCGGCGCGTAGTGCACCCAGGCGCAGTCGGAGAGGGTGGCCAGATCGACGACCCCGGTGGCGTCGCCTTCCGTCGCGCCGTCCGCGGGCAGCACGACCACGAACTCCTCCACCCCCAGCTCCCGGACCGGGCCCGCCCAGTCGCCGGGGCGCGGGCCGAGCGCGACGTCGGCCTCGCCCGCGGCCATCGCTTCGCGCAGCTCGTCGGCGTGCCGGAACTCGATCAGCCGGACGTCGACCTCCGGCCGATCGCGCCGCCACACCCGCAGCGCGGGCGGCAGCACGCCCAGGCTGACCGAATACACGGTCGCGACCTGCAGCTCGCCCGCCGTCGTCCCGGACGCGAGCCGGGCCGCGCAGCGCGCGCGTTCGGCGTCGGCGAGCGCCGCCCGCGCGTGCGGCAGCATCGCCCGGCCCATCGGCGTGAGCCGGACGGCCCGCGGCAGCCGCTCCAGTAGCGGCCCGCCGAGGCCGCGTTCGAGGGCCCGCATCTGGTGCGACAACGCCGGCTGCGTCACGTGCAGCTGTTCGGCGGCGCGGGTGAAGGAACCCGTGTCGACCACCGTGACCAGGTACTCGAGCTGCCGCAGACTTGTCATGAACTCAGTTTATCGACTTGGTGACAACTAAGCCTTGGACTTATCGAAGCCGCGAGCCGAGCCTGAAGGCATGGAACGCAAGACAGCTCTGGTCGCCGGAGCGAACGGGATCATCGGCCGCACGCTCACCGAGCACCTGCGCACGAACGGCTGGGACGTCACCGGCCTTTCGCGGCGCGGCGGCCCGGGCACGATCGCCGTCGACCTCCTCGACCCGGCCGACACCCGCGCGAAGCTCGCCCCGCTGACCTCGGCCACGCACCTCTTCTACGCGGCCTACCAGGACAAACCGACGTGGGCGGAGCTGGTCCCGCCGAACCTGGCGATGCTGACGAACCTCGTCGACGCGGCCCCGCCCGGCCTGCGGCACGTCAGCCTGATGCAGGGCTACAAGGTCTACGGCGCGCACCTCGGGCCGTTCAAGACGCCGGCGCGCGAGACCGACGCCGGGCACATGCCGCCGGAGTTCAACGTCGACCAGCAGCAGTTCCTCGAACGGCGGGCGGGGTCGTGGACGTGGTCGGCGATCCGGCCGTCGGTGGTCGGCGGCACGGCACTGGGCAACCCGATGAACCTGGCGCTGGTGATCGCGGTGTACGCGTCGATCTCGAAGGAACTCGGGCTGCCGCTGCGCTTCCCCGGCAAACCCGGCGCGTACGACAGCCTGCTGGAGATGACCGACGCGGGCCTCCTGGCCTCGGCGACGGTCTGGGCGACCGGGCAGCAGGGCGCCTTCAACATCGCGAACGGCGACCTGTTCCGCTGGCGCGAGCTCTGGCCGAAGCTGGCGGCGTACTTCGACCTCGACGTCGCACCACCGCTGCGGATGTCCCTCGCCGACGTCATGGCGGACAAAGGTCCACTGTGGACCCGGATGGCGGCCGAACACGGGCTCTCGGCGTCCTACGCGGACGTTTCGGCGTCGTGGGCGTTCGGCGACTTCGTGTTCGGCTGGGACTACGACATGTTCGCCGACACGTCGAAGTCGCGCCGGGCGGGGTTCCACGAGTACGTGGAGACCGAGCAGATGTTCTTCCGGCTGTTCGACGAGTTCCGGAAGGCGCGGGTGATCCCCTAGCCGCGGCCGATGAACGGCATGGTCGTCGCGGTGACGGTGAGGAACTGGACGTTGGCGTCGAGCGGCAGCCCGGCCATGTACCGCACGGCGTCGGCCACGTGCCGGACGTCGAAGGTCGGCTCGGCGACGACCCGGCCGTCGGCCTGCGGGATACCGGCGGCCATCCGCTCGGTCATCTCGGTGGCGGCGTTGCCGATGTCGAGTTGCCCGCAGGCGACGTCCCAGGCCCGGCCGTCCAGCGAGATCGACCGGGTCAGCCCGGTGACGGCGTGCTTGGTCGCGGTGTAGGCGACGCTCGCCGGCCGCGGCACGTGGGCGGAGATCGAGCCGTTGTTGACGATCCGGCCGCCGCGGGGGTCCTGGTCCTTCATGAGCAGCACGGCTTGCCGCGCGCAGAGGAACATCCCGGTGAGGTTGACGTCGACGGTCCGCTTCCAGTCCGCGACGGACAGGTCGGCCACGGTCCCGCCCGCGGAGATCCCGGCGTTGTTGAAGAGCAGGTCGAGCCGCCCCCACCGCTCCCGCACGGCGTGGAAGAGGGCTTCGACCTCGTGTTCGTCGGAAACGTCGGTGGGCACGGCCAGGGCGTTCTCGAAGCCCGCGGCGGTCTTCGCGAGAGCGTCGGCCCGCCGTCCGGCCAGCGCGACCCGGTAGCCGTCTTCGAGAAGCGCCCGCGCCACCGCCCGCCCGATCCCCGAACCGGCTCCGGTCACCACCGCGGTCTTCGCCATGCCCCGACCCTAACGAAAGGGCCCGGCGCGTGCCGGGCCCTTTCGCGGAACGTCCGTTACTTCGCCGCCACGCCCAGCGCGGCCAGGGCCGGGCCGGCCATGATCACGCCGTTGCCGGTCACCGTGTCGAAGCCCGGCGTGCCCAGGTCGATCGCCGAGGACACCAGGGCCGTGCGGATCTGGGCTGGGGTCGCCGCCGGCTTGCCCGACAGCAGCAGGGCCGCGATGGCGGCCGCATGCGGGGCCGCCGCCGAGGTCCCGAAGAAGGGCTGGAAGCCCGCCACCGAGGTGGCGACGCCGTCGGCCGCGGTGATGTCCGGCTTGTTGCGGACCGTGCCGCCGGTCGAAGACACGTTGCCCGGGGTGATCGCCGTGCCGTCGACGTTGTAGAACAGGCGGCGCTTGCCGTCGGAGGAGAAGCGCTCCCACTTGCTCGACGCCGTGTAGAGGCCGGGGTACGGACCCGCCGGGTTGGCCGGGTCGCCGGTCTCCAGCGGCCGGGTGAACGCGCCCGCCGCCGGGGCCGCCGCCACGCTGAACGCGTTGACCGCGGCCGAGTGGCCGTTCGTGACACCGTTGGTGCTGAACGCCTTGAGCGAGCCCGAAGCCACGAACCGGCCGCGGATCACGTTCAGCGCGATGAAGCGGTCGGCGCCGCTGTACTTGACCACCGCGACCTTGTAGCCGGAGCCGGTGGTGGGCACGCTCGCGATCTCGTACGGGTTCTGCGAACCGGACTGCGCGTTCTCGCTGGAGGCGACGACGCGGCCGGAAGAGTTCAGGATGAACAGGTCGTAGTCGTTGGCGGACTTGCCCCACGGGTCGGACCAGAACAGCGTCACCGGCTTGCCGAGCGAGCCCGCCGAAAGCGCGTCGAAGTTCTGCGTGGTGCTGCTCGGGTCGAAGTCGTGCGGGGTCCCGGTGACGCCGCTGATCTTCGACGACGAGGCGCGGAAGTCACCCTCGTAGTAGCCGCTGGTGCCGTCGGTCGCGTTGCCCGAGTTGCCGGCCGAGGAGAAGTACAGGACGCCCGCCGCGGTCACGTCGTTGACCGCCTGCGCGACCTGCGTGTCCTGGAACGGCGATTCGTCGAAGTAGGAGACGTCGTCGACGATGACCTTGCAGTTGCCGGTGGTGCGCAGCGCGCGGATGTTCGCGGCGAAGCTGGCTTCGCTGGTGAACGCGGTCGCGAAGCCGAGGGTCGCGTTCGGCGCGAGGTCGTGGATGATCTCGAGCATCGCGGTGCCCTCGTCGCCGCTGCCCTTCTGGCCGGACAGGACGTCCACCGCGGGCAGCTCGCCGGCCGCCTGCGACTTCGCCAGGGAGTCGACGCCGTCGGACAGCACGCAGACCTTCACGCCGGAGCCGCTGACGCCGTAGGTCGTGCGGGCGGTGTCGGCGCCGTGCGCCTTGTCCCCTTCGGACACCTGCGTCGCCGCGGCGGCCGCCTGCGCGGACGCGGCCTTGCGGAAGTCGCGGTTGCCCTGCTCGCTCCAGGTGGTGGCCTGCGCGGCGGGCTTGACCTCGGTGACGTCGGCCCGGCCGGCGATCGCGTCCAGGGCGGACAGCGGCAGGTCGGCGCGGACGGCACCGTCCGGCGCGGCGTAGCGGACGGTGCCGCCCGCCGCCTTGACGGCGTTCGCGACGGCCTTGCCCTGCGCGGCGATGTCGACCGAGACGGTGCCGGCGTTGCTGACGCCGACGCCGGAGCGGTATTCGGGCAGCTTCGCGGCCAGCGACCGGTCGGCCCGCAACCGCTTCTCGACGACGAGTTGGCTCGATTGCTTGCGCTCGGCGGGGCTCAGGCTCTTCTTGATGCTCTGCAGCGCGTTGATGCCCGCTTCGGTGCGCGCGGCCGCAGCGTCCACGGTGGACGGCTGCGCCGCCGAGACCCCCGTCGTCAGCAGCAGCGCGCCGACCGTCAGCGGAACCGCGTGCGCGGCGACCCGGCTGAATCTCACCATCGATGTCTCCCTGTGGTACTCGGCCACCCGACCGAATGACACCCGACCGGGTGTAATGGGGAGAATCTAAGGAGTGACCGAGCCGGATTCCAGCGACCAAAGTCGGGAACGCCTTCGCGTCCACATACTGGAACGATCAGGGGAATGTGAGAACTATTTTTCCCCGGCCGTGTCCGGTTTCGATTTCCCGGTGCGCGGCGACGGCCTCGGTGTACGGGTAGGCCCGGCGCACCAGGAAGCGCAAGTCGCCCTTGGCGTAGAGAGCGGCCAGCTCGGCGAGCCGCGCGGCCGAGCGTCCGGACTTCGAGACGAGCACCCCGAGCCCCGCGGCCCGGTCGTGGTCGACGAGGGTGAGGATCCGGTTCCGCGCCCTCACCAGTTCGAGTGAGACGTCCAGCGCCGCTCCGCCGGCCCCGTCGAGCACGACGTCGACACCCTGCGGCGCGGCGTAGAGCACGCGCTCCTTCAGCCCTTCGCCGTAGACGACGGGGGTCGCGCCCAGCTCGCGCAGGTAGTCCTGGTTGGCCTCGCTCGCGGTGCCGACCACCCGGGCGCCCCGCAGCTTGGCGAGCTGCACGGCGACGGTGCCGACCGAGCCGGCGGCGCCGTGGATCAGCAACGTCTCCCCTTCGCGCAGGTCCAGCGCTTCCAGCGCGATGGAGGCGGTCTGCGCCCCGGCGGTGAACCCGCCGGCGACCTCCCACGGCATTTCCGGCGGCTTCGGCGTGACATCGGCAGCGGGAACGACGATGTACTCGGCGGCGGCCTGCACGGCGGTGAAGCCGAGAACTTCGGTGCCGGCGTCGAGTTCGCCCTCGTCGACGACGCCGGCGAACTCGTTCCCGGGCACCCGAGGCCAGCCGAGCGCGAGGTGCGGCGGCTCCCACCCGGCCCGCACGGCGGCATCGAACGGCTGGACCCCGGCGGCCTTGACCCGCACCCGCACCTCCCCCGGCCCGGCGTGGGGTTCCGGCAGGTCGAGGACGCGGAGCACTTCGGGCCCGCCGAATTCGGTGAACGCTACGGCTTTCATGGCCCCAGTCTGGAACTTCGAGCCAACTCGAGGTCAAGACCGTCAGTGCGGGCCGGCCACCGGGCGGCCTTCCGCTCGTAGACCGCCCGTGGCGCGAGCACGGGGTTCGGCCGGACGACCATGGCGAAGAGGTCACCGTATTTCGTTGTGCGACAGCGTGTCCCGGAGCCGGTCGAGGTCCGTCATCCCGTCATCGTAGGCTGGCGGGCATGGGTCAGCTCCAGATCGCCCGCGCAACGCCGGACCAGGCCGGCACCCTGACCGCACTGATGCACGCGTCCTCGGCGTATCAAGGTGACTACGCATCCATTTTGGACGGTTACGCAATCGCCCCCGGGTACGTCGAGACCAACCCGACCTTCATCGCCACGAGCGGCACCGAGATCCTCGGCTTCTACGCACTCGTGGCCGCGGAACTCGACCTGCTCTTCGTCGCGGACCGGGCCCAGGGGCTCGGCATCGGCGCGCGCCTGATCACGCACATGCTCGCCGAGGCCCGTAGTCGTGGGCTGGAGTCGGTGCGCGTCGTCTCGCACCCGCCCGCGCTGGCCTTCTACGTGCGGATGGGCGCGCGGCGCACCGGCACGATCCCCGCCAGACCACCGAAGATCGGCTGGGACCGGCCGGAGCTCCGCTTCGACGTCCCTACATGTTGATCATGTGACCCGCGAGGCCGTGGATCGCTTCCTTGACCGCTTCGCCCAGCGTCGGGTGGGCGTGGACGTTGCGGGAAACCTCGTGCACCGTCAGGTCCCACTGCTGAGCCAGCGTCAGCTCCGGCAGCAGCTCCGTCACGTCCGGGCCGATCAGGTGCCCGCCGATCAGCTCGCCGTACTTCGCGTCGCTGATCAGCTTCACGAAACCGGCCGCGTCGCCGAGGCCGTGGGCCTTGCCGTTGGCCGTGAACGGGAACTTCGCCACCTGGACGTCGAAGCCCTTCTCGCGGGCCTGCTCCTCCGTCCAGCCGAAGCTGGCGATCTGGGGCTGGCAGTACGTCGCGCGCGGGATCATCGGGAAGTCGAGCTCCATCGTCTCGGCGCCCGCGATCGTCTCCGCCGCCACCACGCCCATCGACTCCGACGCGTGCGCCAGCATCAGCTTCGCCGTCACGTCGCCGATCGCGAAGATGTGCTCGACGTTCGTGCGGCCGCGGCCGTCCACCGCGATCGCGCCGCGGTCGGTGAGGGCGACGCCCGTCTTCTCCAGGCCGTAGCCCTCGACGCGCGGCTGGAAGCCGATCGCCTGCAGGACCTTGTCGGCCTCGAGGACCTGCTCGCCGTTCTTCTCCGAGGACACCGTCACGCGCACGGACGAGCCCGAGTCGTCGATCGACTCCACGCGGGTCGACGTCAGCACCTTGATGCCGAGCTTGCGGTACCGGCGCGCCAGCTCCGCCGAAACCTCGGCGTCTTCCAGGGGCACCATCCGGTCGAGGAACTCGACGATCGTGACGTCGACGCCGTAGTTGTGCAGCACGTAGGCGAACTCGACACCGATCGCGCCCGCGCCGGCGATGACGATGCTCGACGGCAGCTCACTCGACAGGATCTGCTCTTCGTAGGTCACCACGCGCTCACTGCGCGAAGTCCCCGGCAGCAGCCGGGTGGTCGCGCCGGTCGCGATGACGCAGTGATCGAACGTGATCCGCTCGCCGTCGACCTCGAGGGTGTGGTCGTCGACGAACGTGCCGTGCCCGTCGAACTCGGTGATCTTGTTCTTCTTCATCAGGAAGTGCACGCCCTTGACGCGCCCCTCGGCGACCTTCCGGCTCCGCTCGTACGCGGCCGTGTAGTCGACCTTGATCGGGCTGTCGGAGGAGATCCCGAACGCCTTCGCCTCCTGCGTGACGACGTGCGCCAGCTCGGCGTTGCGCAGCAGCGCCTTCGACGGGATGCACCCGACGTTCAGGCAGACGCCACCCCAGTACTTCTCCTCGACCACCGCGGCGCTCAGCCCCAGCTGGGACGCGCGGATCGCCGCGACGTAGCCGCCCACCCCGGCCCCCAGCACGACGACATCAAAGTGTTGTGCACTCATGCCTCGAAACTACCCTTCCGAGCACCGTCGGGCGGGGTGACCCGGACCTCACGCGGCACTGCGGCCCAGGCCTCACGCGGCGATGAGCTCGCGCAGGGCGGCCACCACCTCCTCCGGCCGTTCCTCGGGCAGGAAGTGCCCGCAATCCAGCACGTGCGTCCGCAGGTCGGGCGCCCACGAGCCCCACACCGCCGCGGGATCGAACGGCAGCTCGCCCGCCGGCCGCTGCCACAGCGCGGCCACCGGCATCGCCAGCCGCCGCCCGGCGGCGCGATCGGCCGCATCGTGCTCCGCGTCCACCGTCGCGCTTGCCCGGTAGTCCGCGCACACCGCCGCGATCGCCTCCGGCGTCGAGGCCGCCGCCAGGTACGCCGCCCGGACCTCCGGCGGGATCGCCGCAGGATCGCGCACCCAGGCGTCGAGGAAGTGCCCGAAGAACACCGACGGCGCCGCGCCCAGCATCCGCTCCGGCAGCGGGGGCGGGTGCGCGAGCAGGAACAGGTGGAACGCGAACACGCCGCCGGTGCCCGTCAGCGACTCCCACAGGTCGACGGCCGGGAGCACGTCGAGCACCGCCAGGTGACCGACCGCCGACGGGTGGTCGAGCGCCGCCCGGAACGCCACCAGCGCACCCCGGTCGTGGCCGGCCAGCGCGAACCGCTCGTGCCCCAGGGCACGGGCGAGCTCGACGACGTCCGCCGCCAGCCGCCGCTTCGAGTAGTCGCCCGGTGGCTTGTCGCTGCCGCCGTAGCCGCGCAGGTCGGGGCAGATCACCCGGTGGTCGCGCGCCAGCCGCACCGCCACCTCCCGCCAGGCGAGGTGGGTCTGCGGGAAGCCGTGCAGCAGCACCACGGGTGGCCCGGCGCCGCCCTGCGCGACGCCGAGGTGCACATCCCCGACGGGGATCCGCTCGTAGGAGAACCCGGAAATCGTCATGCCGGCAGGCTCTCACCCACCACCGACAAAATCAGGCAGCCAGCGGCGGCCGCTTCCCCCGGAGGGAGGACAGCAGCTCGGTGATCGCGGCCATGATCCGGGCCGTGGCCTCCTCGAGCACCTCCCGCGTCAGTTCGCGCCCGACGAGGTCGGAAAGGTCGACCGGCGGCCCGGCGAGCAGCTCCACGGTCTTGCGCGGCAGCGCCCGCGGGAACTTCGCCGTCGACGGCAGCAGGTGGTGGGTTCCCCAGTTGGCCACCGGGATCACCGGGGCCCCGGTCTCCAGCGCCGCCCGCACGACGCCGGTCTTGCCGCGCATCGGCCAGCCTTCCGGGTCGTTCGAGAACGTGCCTTCCGGGAAGATCGCGACGCATTCGCCCGCCCGCACCGACGCCACGAGGTCGCGGTAGGCCTCCGCGGCCGTCGCCGCGCCGCGGTAGACCGGGATGTGGCGGCCCGAGCGCATCACGCGGCCGACCACCGGCACCTTCCACAGCGACGCCTTCGCCAGGTAGCGCGGCACGCGGCCGGCGGCGAGGCAGAACGCCGTGAGCGTCGTCGGGTCGGCGAACGACAGGTGGTTCGACGCCACCAGCACGCCGCCGGTCTTCGGGATGTGGCGCGAGCCCCGCACGCGGAACCGGGTGGACTGGACCAGGAACTGCCAGACCACCTCGATGGCGAAGCTGTACCAGGCGCCACGGCCGGCGCGGGCGAAGCGCCGGCCGTAGGCGATCATCTGGCGTCGGGTGAGCAGTTCACCCTCGAGGTCCAGGGCGGTCCAGCGGTCCATGACTGTCATTCGTAGCCCACGACCGGCCGGATCGGCCCCCGCCCGCGCCGAACGCGGCGCAGATCACAGCGAAAAACTTTCAGAGCCGCTCGAGCACCACGACGGGGATCTCGCGGTCGGTCTTCTTGGCGTACTCGTTGTAGTCCGGCCAGACGGCGGCCAGCTTGTCCCACAGCTTCGCGCGCTCCTCGCCGGACGTCGTGCGGGCGCGGGCCTTGAACTTGTCCGCCTTGATCTGGACGCCGACCTCGGGGTGCTCGACGAGGTTGAAGTACCAGCCGGGGTGGTTCGGCGCGCCGCCCTTGGAGGCCACGATCACCGCGTTCCCGTCGACTTCCTGGTAGATCAGCGCGAACTTGCGCTCCTGCCCGGTCTTGCGGCCGGTGGTGGTCAAGACCAGTGTCGGGACGCCTTCCTTCCACTCGTGGCCGACCTCGCCGTCGGTCTCCTCGTAGCGGCGGACGTGCTCGTCACCGAACAACATGCGGTGCTTCCTTTCGTGGACGTCGGCAGTGGCGGGCTCACCACTTGAAGGTTCTCCTTGTTTGCAACACACACAAAGCGCGCGATCTTCCCGCCGGTTTTCACTCGTTCGGGGGAGGTCCCCCGAGCAGCGGCTTCTCCCGGCACACCCCCCTCCCAGTAGATTGCACCGACCGAGCACGCCGAGACACTCGAGACCGATCTTGGAGGAGCCAGCCATGAAGGCCCGGCCGCACGTGACACTCGAAGACGTGGCACGCAGCGCGAACGTCTCGCTCGCGACGGCGTCGCGGGTGCTCAACGGCACCGCGTCCGTCCGCGCCGACCTGCGGGAGCGGGTGTCCGCCGCCGCGGCCGAACTGGCCTACGCCCCCAACGCGCACGCCCAGGCCCTCGCCGGCGGCACGCACCGCACGGTCGGCGTGATCTGCCACGACGTCAGCGACCCGTACTTCGCGGCCATCGCGGGCGGGGTGATGCGGGTGGCGACCGACAACGGGCTGCTCGTCATGCTGGCCGGCACGTTCCGCGACCCGGACCGCGAAGTCGCCTACGTCTCGACGCTGCGGGCGCAGCGGGCCGCGGCCATCCTGCTCATCGGCTCGGCGTTCGAAGACCGGGCGTGGGAACGCGCGATGGCCGCCGAGCTGGAGCCCTACCGGCGCGGCGGCGGCCAGGTCGCGGCGGTCAGCAGGCACCGCGGCCTCAAGATCGACACCGTGCAGCCGGACAACAAGGGCGGCGCCGCGGCGCTGGCGAAGGAGCTGGTCGGCCTCGGCCACAAGCGGTTCGCCGTGCTGGCCGGGCCGCGGCGGCTGAGCACCGTGATCGACCGGCTGGCCGGGTTCTCCGGCGAACTCGCCGCGCACGGCATCGAGCTGCGCGAGGAAGACGTCGTCGAGGCCCCGTTCAGCCGTGACGGCGGCTACGAGGCGACGAAACGGCTGCTCGCCGGCCGCAAGCGCAAGCTGCCGACCTGCCTGTTCGCCGTCACCGACGTGATGGCCATCGGCGCGCTGACGGCGTTGCGCGAGGAAGGCCTGTCGGTGCCCGGCGACATCTCGGTGGCCGGGTTCGACGACATCCCGGTGGTCCGCGACCTCGCCCCGGCGCTGACCACCGTGCGGCTGCCGCTGGAGGAACTCGGCGAACGCGCGATGGACCTGGCGATCAAGGGCTCCGCGGGTGCCCGGCCGCGGACGGTCCGGCTGTCCGGCGAAGTCGTCCTGCGCGAAAGCACCGGCCGCCCCAAGCGGTGACCCCACCGGGCCTTGCCGCGGGCGCGGCACAGGCCCTACCGTGGGTTCAGAAAGCGCTTTCTGCCCCTTCCGGAGGTCTCCGATGCTCGTGCTCCCGGCCCCCGGCGGCGAGCTGCTGAACTGGTCGCCGTCCGGGCCACGGCCCCCCGCGCCCCCGAAGACGCCGCCGACCTCGCGCATCGCCTACGCCGCCGCGCACGTCGTCGCGGACGCGCGGGCCGACGAGCCGTACGCCGTGGATTGGGACGCGACGCTGGCCTTCCGCGAGCACCTCTGGTCGTCCGGACTCGGCGTCGCGGAAGCGATGGACACCGCGCAGCGCGGCATGGGCCTCGACTGGGCGACGACGCGGGACCTGGTGACCCGCACCGGCGCGGTCGCGGCCGGGCGCCGCTGGTGCGCCGGGGTCGGCACCGACCAGCTGCCGCCGGGACCGGCCACCGTCGCGTCCATTGTGGACGCCTGGCGCGAGCAGCTCGCCCTGGTCGCCGGCGCGGGCGCGGTCCCGGTCGTGATGGCCAGCCGCGCGCTGGCCGCGGCGGCCACGGGTCCGGACGACTACCACGCGGCGTACGGGAAGCTGCTGTCCGAGGCGGGCGGCCCGGTGCTGCTGCACTGGCTGGGCGAGCAGTTCGACCCGGCGCTGGCCGGCTACTGGGGTCACGCCGACGTCCGCGCCGCCGCCCGCGAGCTGGCGGCGCTCTGCACCGAGCACGCGAGCGCGATCGCCGGGGTCAAGGTGTCGGTGCTCGACGCCGAGGTCGAGGTCGAGTTCCGCCGGGCGCTCCCGGACGGCGTCGCCT
Organism: Amycolatopsis sp. 505; assembly: GCF_031625235.1. Classification (NCBI taxonomy): domain Bacteria; kingdom Bacillati; phylum Actinomycetota; class Actinomycetes; order Pseudonocardiales; family Pseudonocardiaceae; genus Amycolatopsis; species Amycolatopsis sp. 505. The sequence goes on along the minus strand of NZ_JACKQP010000004.1, from coordinate 639,074 downwards.
GCTACACCGGCGACGACTTCAACTACCCGTCGCTGATCGCCGGGGACGCCGAAGGCCACAGCGAAGCCCTGCTCGGCATCTTCGACCCGCTCGCCCCGGTCGCCGCGGCGGCGCTGGCCCGCCTGGACGCCGGCGACGAGGGCGGGTTCCGCGCCCTGCTCGACCCGACCGTGCCGCTGTCGCGCGAGATCTTCCGCGCGCCGACCCGGCACTACAAGACCGGCGTCGTGTTCCTGGCCCACCTCAACGGCCACCAGGACCACTTCCGGATGATCGCCGGGAGTGAGTCCGCGCGCACGATCACCCACCTGGCGACGCTGCTGCGGCTGGCCGACGAGGCCGGCGTGCTGGCCGACCCCGACCTGGCCGAGGCCCGGATGCGGCCGCTGCTGCAGGTGGCGGGGGTGGCGTGATGGACCCCCGGCTGAGCCTCAACCAGATCACCACGAAGTCCTGGTCGCTGCCCGAGGCCGTGACCGGCTGCGCCGAGGCGGGCGTCGGCTGGATCGGGCTGTGGCGCGACAAGGTCGCCGAAACCGGCGTCGACGAGGCCGCGCGGTTGCTCAAGGAGCACGGTGTGCGGGTGTCGTCGCTGTGCCGCGGTGGGTTCTTCACCGGCGTGACACCGGAGGGGTCCCCTGTGGACGGTCTGGCGCAGACCCGGGAGGCGATCGACGAAGCCGCGACGCTCGGCGCCGACGTGCTGGTGCTGGTGGTGGGCGGGATCGCGGGCAACGACCTGGCCGCGTCCCGCCAGCGCGTCGCCGACGCGGTGGGCGAGCTGGCGCCGTACGCCGGTGAGCGCGGGGTCCGGCTGGGCCTGGAGCCGCTGCACCCGATGCAGTGCGCGGACCGGTCGGTGCTGTCCACTGTGGACCAGGCGCTGGCGATCGCGCTCGAGCACCCGGCCGAGCAGGTCGGGGTGATCGTGGACGAGTTCCACGTGTGGTGGGACCCGCGGATCGAGGAGTCGATCGCCGCGGCCACCGGGCGCATCGCCGGGTTCCACGTGTGCGACGTCCTGGTGCCGCTCCCGGACCCGCTGCTCGGCCGGGCGCTCCCCGGCGACGGCCCGATCGACCACCGCCACCTGCGCACGGCCGTCGAGGCGGCGGGGTACGGAGGGCCGATCGAGGTCGAGGTGTTCAACGCGGACCTGTGGGCCCGGCCGGGGGCGGAGGTGCTCGCGGAGACCGTTGCGGCGTTCGAGAGGTACGTCGCCTGAGCCGGAGCACCTTTCGCAGCTGCCTCACCACACGCATCGGCGCGCGGACGCCCAGACCGGCACCCCGCCCAGGCCTGCGGAGCCTGCAGGGTCGCGAATGACTCATTCGAGACGCCCGAGGTCCCGAATGAGTCATTCGCGACGTTCGAACAGCACCGCGCCCCCAGGCGGTCCCGAAACCGCTACGGCGTTCGAGCGACACGACACCCCACCCGGTCCACCTGACGGTACCCTGGGTCCACTAGGCGGACGGGGGTCGCTCATGAAGACAGTCGAAGACGGATCGGTCCGGAGCGTGCTCCGCGCGTTCGACCTGCTCGCCCTCTTCACCGAACAACGCCGGCTCTGGGCCGTCAAGGACCTCACCGCGGCCAGCGGGCTGGCCAAGACCACCGTGCTGCGGCTGGTCGCCACCTGCGAACAGCGCGGCCTGCTCTGGACCCGGCCGGACGGGCGGATCACCGTCGGGCCCGGGATGCTGCGGTGGGCGCACCTGGCCAACACCGCGTGGCAGCTGCCCGAGCCCGTCCGCCAGGTGCTGCGCGACCTGGCTCGCGAATGCCGGGAGACCGTGAACATCTACGTGCGCAGCACCTCTGTGCTGGTCTGCGTGGCCCAGCAGGAGGGGCCGCTGGCCATCCGGCACGTCGGCCGCGTCGGGGACGAGCTGCCGCTCGGCTTCGGGGCCGCCGGGCGGGTCCTCGACGGGGTCGAAGGCGCCACCGTCAGTCACGGGGAGCCGGAGGCCGGCGCTTCGAGCGTGGCCGCGCCGGTGCACGACGGCGACGGGCGGCTGCTGGCCGCGCTCGCAATCACCGGGCCGAGCAGCCGGTTCGGACCCGGCGAAGTCGCTGCGTTCACCGAAGCCCTGACCGCCGCTTCGGTGCGGATATCGCAGATCGGCCTCGCCACGCGGGCGGAATAGGCCACAGCCGTCCGGAATCCGGCACTTCGTTGGTTAGGCTTCCCGGCATGCCGAACCTGCTGGTGGTGGAAGACGACGCCGCGATCGGCAGCGTGCTCGAATCGACGCTCCGGCTGCACGGTCACCAGGTGTGCTGGTGCCGCGACGGACGGAGCGCCCTGCAGGCCGCCGAGTCCGGCGACTTCGACCTCGTGCTGCTCGACCTCGGCCTGCCCGACCTCGACGGCGTCGAGGTCTGCCGCCGGCTGCGGGCCGCGCTGCCGGCCGCGGTGCTCGTCATCCTCACCGCGCGGCAGGAGGAGATGGACGTCGTCGTCGGCCTCGACGCCGGGGCGGACGACTACCTCACCAAGCCGATCCGGCTGGGCGAGCTGCTGGCCAGGGTGCGGGCGCACCTGCGCCGCGGCGCGCCGGCCGGGGCCCGGCCGCCGGTGACCGTCGGCGGGCTGACCGTCGACATCGCCGGCCGCCGCGCCACCCTGGGCGGGCGCGAGGTGGTGCTGCGCGCCAAGGAGTTCGACTTGCTGGCCCGGCTCGCCGAGCAGCCCGGCGTCGCGGTCAGCCGCGAGACGCTGATGTCCGAGGTCTGGGACGCGCACTGGTACGGCTCGACGAAGACGCTGGACGTGCACATCGCGGCGGTGCGCCGCAAGCTGTCGGCGGCCGCCGGGCCCGAGGACGAGGTGCCGCGGATCGCCACCCTGCGCGGGCACGGCTACCGGCTGGAAGACCCGGCCCGGACCGCCGCCGAGGGGTAGCCGTGCGCCGCCGGATCACCTCGCTGACGGTGCTGGCCGCACTCGTCGCCACCCTGCTGTTCGCGTTGCCGCTGGGCTTCGCGGTGTGGCAGTACTACCACGACGACGCGAAGGGTGACCTGGAGCGGGCGGCGGACGCCGCCGCACTCTCCGTGTCCCACGAGCTGAACGCCGGCCTACCGCCCGTGCTGCCACGAGCCGAGGACGAGGACGAAGCCGAAGCCGACGTCGCGGTCTACAGCCCGGACGGGCGGCTCCTCGCCGGGCACGGGCCCGCGGTCGCCGGCGCGGTCGAGCGGCAGGCCGCGAAGGCCACGGTGGACGTCGTCATCGGCCGCGAGGGCGACGAGATGGCGTTGGCGGTGCCGGTGGTCAGCGGCTCCCTGGTGACGGGCGTGGTCCGCGCCGCGCGGCCGCTGTCCCAGCTGCGGCTGCAGATCATCCTGACCTGGGTCGGCATGACCGGGCTCGCGGTCGTGACGACCGGGGTCAGCTGGCTGCTGGCCCGGCGGTTCACGAGGCGGCTCGTCCGGCCCCTGGAGGAGCTCGCCGTCACGGCCGAGCGGCTCGGCGACGGCGACTTCACGGCCCGGTCGCCGCGCGCGGGCATCCCCGAGATCGACCAGGTCGGCGAGACGCTGGACGCCACCGCGGCCCGGATCGGCGAGACCCTGGAGCGCGAGCGCGCGTTCTCCGCGGAGGCGTCCCACCAGCTGCGCACGCCGCTCACCGGGCTGCGCCTGCAGCTCGAAGCCGCGCTGGAGACACCGGCGGCGGACCCGTACGCGGCCATCCGCGCCGGTATCGCGTCCGCCGACCGGCTGGAACGCACCATCGAGGACCTCCTGGCGCTGGGCCGCGAACGCCGGGCGCCGCGGGCCGAGCTGGACCTCGGTGTGCTCCTCGAGGAGGTCCGGCAGGCGGGCGAAGCGCTGCTCGGGCCGCAGGGGCGGGAGCTGCGGATCAGCCGTCAGGACCCGCCGGCGGCCCGCGTGGCGGCCGCGGCGGTCCGGCAGGTGCTCGGCGTCCTGCTGGACAACGCGGTGACGCACGGCCGCGGGACGGTCACGGTCCTGGCCCGCGACGCCGGGGACGCGCTGGCGATCGACGTCACCGACGAAGGCCCGGACCTCGGCGAACGGGACCCGTTCGCGACGGCGCCCAGCGGCCACGGCATCGGCCTCCGCCTGGCCCGCAGCCTCGCCGAAGCCGAGGGCGGCCGCCTCCGCCTCAGCCGCCCCCACCCACCCACGTTCACCCTCCTCCTGCCCGCCGCCCCACCGTGATTGGGAGGTCGACACGCGTGATTAGAAGGTCGACACGCGTGATTAGGAGGTCGACACGACGGCGAGCCGTGTCGACCCTTCAATCACGCGTGTCGACCCTTCAATCACGGGTGATGGCTCGCTGATCACGGCTACATCGGGAAGGTGGCCCGGAAGGGGGCCGAGAGCGGTTCGAGGTCGGTGATGAGGCGGTCGAGCTCGGCCGGGGTAAGGGCGTCGTACGGGGCCTCGGCGAGCCGGTCGGTCAGGGCCTCGACGCGCTCCTTCGCGGCCCGGCCGTCGGCGGTGAGCCAGCCGTCGGGGCCGACGAGGCCGCGGGCGCGCAGGCCGTCGACGACCGCCGTCAGCTGGGCGGCGGGCAGGTGCCAGACCCGGCCGAACTTCTCCGCGGGCAGGTCGATCGACAGCGCGTGGAGCACGTGGGCCTCCGTCCCGCCGATGCCCTCGGCCACCAGCGCGACGATGTGACCGTCGCCGCGGTGCTCACGCAGCAGGGTGGCCGCGTGCCAGAGCCGGGCCACCGGCTCCTCCGGGACCGGCAGCGCGCGCAGGGCCGAGAAGAGCGCGCGTCCTTCCACCGGCGCGCTGGTCGCCGCCTTGAGCAGGAGGTCCGCGGCGCGGGCGACACGCGGGTCGTCCGCGAGGTCACCGAGGATCCGCCGCATCCCCGCGACGCAGCCACGCTCGCGCGCGGCCAGCGCCGCCTCGGGCGTGGTGAGCTCCCAGACCCGCGGGATGTGCCGGGCCACCTCGCCGGGAGCGAAGTTGTAGAAGATCGCGTGGACCACCTCGGCAGGCACCGACCGGCCCAGCGGCGCGGCCCGTCCGGCGAAGTAGGCGTCCCACACGTTGCGCAGGCCGAGCGCCAGGAGGGCCTCGTCCGACTCGTCGGCGAAGTAGGGCACGAGGCCGATCGGCTCGACCAGGTCGTACATGCGACGGGCGACGGCCATTTTCTTCCCCTTGGGCTCGTGGCGGCGCCCTCGTGGCGGCCGCTCACCCCCTCCACGAACGGCCGACCGCCGATCCGACACCCCCAGGAGGATCAAAACGAATCGCCATGATCTGACGACAATGTGCAATGAATCACCTGTGATTCATCTGTACGCGCAATGTTCCCCTGTTTTGCGCTCCGGAAACGACCGTTGCCGTCGTCGGCATGACTTTGCGAGCCGCGACGGTGCGGCGGAAACCGGTCGCCGACCTGGTCGCCGAAGGTGATCATGGCACGTTGAAGCGGTCGCTCGGCCTCGGGCAGCTCACCATGCTCAGCATCGGGGCGACGCTGGGCAGCGGCATCTTCGTCGTGCTCGGCGAGGCCGTCCCGGTGGCCGGCCCGGCGGTGGTGCTCTCCTTCGTGCTCGCCGGCGTCACGGCGTTGTTCTCGGCGCTGTCCTACGCCGAGCTCGCCGGGATGATCCCGCTGTCCGGTTCGTCCTACTCCTACACCTACGCCACGCTCGGCGAGCTCGTCGCCTGGGTCTGCGGGTGGTGCCTGGTCCTCGAATACGGCGTCTCGGTCGCCTCCGTCGCCGTCGGCTGGGGCCAGTACCTCAACGAACTGCTCCGCCTGGCCTTCGGCTTCGCCATCCCGGACGCGCTGAGCCAGCCGCCCGGCTCCGGCGGGGTCGTCAACGTGCCCGCCATCCTCGTGGTCGTCCTCGCGATGGTGCTGCTGCTCTCCGGCGCCAAGGAGAGCGCGCGGGCCAACGCCGTCATGGTCGTGGTCAAGATCGGGACGCTGGTGCTGTTCTGCGCGATCGCCTTCAGCGCGGTGCAGGCGAAGAACTTCACGCCGTTCCTGCCGCTCGGGCTGGCCGGGCTGAGCGCCGGCGGCGCCAAGCTGTTCTTCTCCTACATCGGTTTCGACGCCGCTTCGACCGCCGGCGAGGAGGCGAAGAACCCGCAGCGCGACCTGCCGCGCGCGATCCTGCTCTCCCTCGGCATCGTCACCGTGCTGTACTGCCTGGTCGCGGTCGCCGCCGTCGGCGCCCTGCCGTGGCAGCGGTTCGACGGCCAGGAAGCCGCCCTTTCGCACGTGCTCGACGTCGTCTCGGACAACCCGTTCTGGGCCGGGCTGCTGGCCGTCGGCGCGATCGTGGCGATCTCCAGCGTCGTGCTGACCGTCCTCTACGGACAGACGCGCATCCTGTTCGCGATGTCCCGCGACGGCCTCGTCCCGTCCGTGCTGTCCAAAGTAGACGCGAAGACCGGCACCCCGCGGATCAACACCCTCGTGGTCTCGGCGTTCGTCGCGGTCCTGGCCGCCTTCATCCCGCTCGGCAAGCTCGCCGACGCCACCAGCATCGGCACGCTGTTCGCGTTCGGCCTGGTCAACGTCGCCGTCCTGCTGCTCAGGAAGCGCCAGCCCGACCGCCCGCGGACGTTCCGCGTCCCGCTCTCGCCGGTGACGCCGATCCTGGGCGTGCTGTGCTGCGGCTACATGATGCTCAGCCTCGACGGCGCCACCTGGCTGGTCTTCGGCGCCTGGATGGTCCTGGGCCTGCTGATCTACTTCGGCTACGGGATCCGGAAGTCGAGGCTGGCATGAGGGTCGCGATTCACCAGGGCCCGCTCGCCGACCTGCCCGGAATCGACGCCGACCTGGTCGTCACCGCGGAGATGAGCACGACGGGCTACCACATCGGCGCGCGCACGCACGAGCTCGCCGAACCCGCCGACGGCCCCACCGCGGCGCGGATGTCCGCGTGGGCGCGGCGAACCGGCACCGCACTGGCCTACGGCTACCCGGAAACCGACGGCGAGCACGTCTATAACAGCGTCCAGCTGATCGACGCGACCGGAAACCGGCTCGCCAACTACCGCAAGACCCACCTCTTCGGCGAGCTCGACAAGGCCTGGTTCACCCCCGGCGACGAGCCCGTCGTCCAGGCCGACCTCGGCGGTCTCCGGATCGGCCTGCTGATCTGCTACGACGTCGAGTTCCCGGAACTGGTCCGGGCGCACGCGCTCGCCGGCACCGAGCTCCTGGTCGTGCCGACCGCGCTGATGAGCCCGTACGAGCTGGTCGCGGACACGCTCGTGCCCGCCCGCGCCTACGAAAGCCAGCTGTTCGTCGCCTACGCGAACCGCTGCGACACCGAGCGGGAGCTGACCTACTGCGGCCGGTCCTGCGTCGTGGCCCCGACCGGCGACGTGCTGGCCCGCGCCGGCGCCGGGCCCGAAGTCGTCACCGCCGACGTCACCCGGGACGCGCTGGCCGCGTCCCGCCTGGAGAACACCCACCTGGCCGACCGACGGCCCGAACTGTACCGAGGAACCACCGCATGACCTCCGCCGTCCCGACCGCGATCCACCACGACGAACCGGCGGGCCGCCCGATCACGATGTTCGGCCCGGACTTCCCGTTCGCCTACGACGACTACCTCGCCCACCCCGCCGGCCTGGGCACGCTGCCCGCCGAGCGGCACGGCACCGAGGTCGCCGTGATCGGTGGCGGCCTCTCCGGCACCGTGACCGCGTACGAGCTGATGAAACTGGGCCTGCGGCCGGTGGTGTACGAGATCGCCGAGATCGGCGGCCGGCTGCGGACCGTCCGGTTCCCCGGCTGCCCGGACGACGTCGTCGCCGAGATGGGGGCGATGCGCTTCCCGCCCGCGTCCACCGCGCTGTTCCACTACATCGACAAGGTCGGGCTGGAGACGACGCCGTTCCCGAACCCGCTGGCCCCGGGGACGCCGAGCACCGTCGTCGACCTGAAGGGCGAGAGCCACTACGCGCGCACGCCCGAGGACCTGCCCGTCGTCTTCCGCGAGGTCGCCGCGGCCTGGGACCGGACGCTGGCCGAGCACGCCTCCTTCGCCGAGATGCAGACGGCGATCCGCGACCGCGACGCGAAGACGATCAAGCGGCTGTGGAACGAGCTCGTCCCACGGCTGGACAACCAGACCTTCTACGGCTTCCTGTGCGACTCCCCGGCGTTCGCCTCCTTCCGCCACCGCGAGATCTTCGGCCAGGTCGGCTTCGGCACCGGCGGCTGGGACACCGACTTCCCCAACTCCATCCTGGAGATCCTGCGGGTGGTCTACACCGGAGCCGACGACGAGCACCGCAGCATCGTCGGCGGCAGCAGGCAGCTCCCGCTGCGGTTGTGGGAGCACGCCCCGGAAGAGATCGCTTTCTGGCCCGCGGGCACCAGCCTGAGCACGTTGCACGGCGGACGTCCGCAGCCCGGCGTCGCGCGGCTGCACCGCACGGCACCCGGCAACATCACCGTGACCGACACCGCAGGGCACATCCGGACGTTCCCGGCGGCGGTGTTCACCGCGCAGAGCTGGATGCTGCTGTCGAACATCGAGTGCGACGAGGCGCTGTTCCCGATCGACCACTGGACGGCGATCGAGCGCACGCACTACATGGCGTCGTCGAAGGTGTTCGTGCCGGTCGACCGGCCGTTCTGGCTGGACCGCGACGCGGGCACCGGCCGCGACGCGATGAGCATGACGCTCACCGACCGGATGCCCCGCGGCACGTACCTGCTCGGCGACGACCCGGACTCCCCCGCGGTGATCTGCCTGTCCTACACGTGGGCCGACGACTCGCTGAAGTGGCTGCCGCTCTCGGTCGGCGAGCGCGTCGAGGTGATGCTCCAGTCGCTGCGCGAGATCTACCCGGGTGTCGACGTCCGGCGGCACATCATCGGCGACCCGGTCACGGTGTCCTGGGAGGCCGAGCCGCACTTCATGGGCGCGTTCAAGGCGAACCTGCCCGGGCACTACCGCTACCAGCAGCGGCTGTTCACGCACTTCGTGCAGGACGAGCTGCCGGCGCGCTACCGGGGCCTGTTCCTGGCGGGCGACGACATCTCGTGGACGGCGGGCTGGGCCGAGGGCGCGGTGCAGACGGCGCTGAACGCCGTGTGGGGCGTGCTGCACCACTTCGGCGGAGTAACCGATCCGGCGAATCCGGGCCCCGGAGACGGCTTCGCGGACCTCGCTCCGATCACGCTCCCGGACTGACCGTGCCCCGATAGTGGGTGCGCGTCCGACATCGTGCGCACTACCCTGCCCGGCGCAACGGCCCGTGCGACGATGGGCGGATGAACACCGAGCCGGCGCCGAGATGGCGAAGACTGGAACCGGACGAACGGAAGGAACAGATCTACGCTTGTGCGGCGCGGCTGTTCGGTGAGCGTCCCTATTCCGCAGTGTCCACTTCGGACATCGCGGCGGCGGCCGGGGTGGCGCGGGGCCTGATCAACCACTACTTCGGCACGAAACGCGAGCTGTACCTGGAAATCATCCGCCGGGCGCTGACCGTGCCGCGGCTGGCCGTCGAGATCCTCCCCGACGGGCCGCTGGAACTGCGCGCCGACGTCGCCATCGAGTGGTTCCTCGACATGGTCACCAGCCAGGAGCGGATGTGGCTGGCCGCGATCGCGCCGGAGGGCATCGGCCGCGACCTCGAGGTGGAGCGCATCCTCGAAGAGGCCGACCGCGAATCCGCCGACCGCGTGCTGGAGGCCGTCGGGCTGTCGCGGGAGAGCGAGCACGGGCCCGAGCTGAACGCGCTGGTGCGCGCGTTCGGCGGGATGGTGAAGTCGGCGGGGCGGGAGTGGCTCGTGCGCGGGTCGCTGACCCGCGACCAGGTGCACCTGCTGCTGTCGAAATCCCTGGTGACCCTGGTCGGCGAGGTCTTCCCGGCCATCCAGGCGGCGCCGTCGCGCCCCGGGCCGCCGTCACCGCGGCAGGGCGACTCCGGGTAGACCGAAGCCCCCGGCGCCACGAGGGGGAGGAGGGCGCCAGGGGCTCCGGGTCAGTGGGCGAACCACCGACGCACGCCCACGGTACGCCGAAGCACTGTCAAGTCGCTGTCAACCTTCGCTGTCCGATTCGCGAAGTTCGTCCAGCCGGTGCGCGAGGCCGTCGAGGCACCGCCGGACCGCGTAGTCGTAGAGCTGCGCGTAGTAGCCCGAGGCGAGGTCCGGGTCGCCCATCAGGTCGTGCATCGCCGCGCCCAGCTCGGCCATCCCCGGCAGGTCGGCCCGCTCGCGGTAGGTCGCGTACTCCTCGGTGTTGTCGATCCGCAGCGCGAGCGCGCCGTCGCGGTCGTCCTCCATGGCGACGAACTGGCACGCGGTCATCAGCAGCAGGTTGTAGGCCATGACGCTCTCGCGGCCGAACCCGGCGCCGAGCAGCACGCCGATGCCCGCGTCGATGGTGCGCGTCGCCGCTTTGACGGACGGGCCGAACAGGGCGAGCCGCCGCGCGCAGCCCGGGTAGGTCCGCAGCACCGCGCGCAGGCCGGCGAGCAGCTCGGTGAACCACTCCTGCCACGGCAGCCGCTCGTCCGGCAGCTCCAGCAGCCCGACGACCCGGTCGACGACGGCGTTCACCACCGCGTCCCGGTCGCCGACGTGGTGGTAGATCACCGCCGGGTAGGCCTCGACCGAGCGGGCGAGCTCCCGCAGCGTCCAGTTGTCCAGGCCGCGCTGGGCGGTGAGGGCCGTGGCCGCGGAGACGATGCGGTCGGCCGTCAGCGCCGGCAGGCCCGCGGCGGCCCGCGAGCGAGGGCGCTGTCCCGTGCCCGAGGAAGAGGTCGGCATGGGGCGTAACGGTAACCGCACGGCCGGGCCCGGTGCCAGCTCCGCGCGGGTACGGCAGGATCGGGGTATGGCACGCGCACAGGCCAACGGTCTCGAGCTCGAGTACGACACCTTCGGCGATCCGGCGGCTCCGCCGCTGGTCCTCGTGATGGGCCTCGGCGCCCAGATGATCACCTGGGAGGACGGCTTCTGCGAACTGCTGGCCGGCCGCGGGTTCTTCGTCGTGCGGTACGACAACCGGGACGTCGGGCTCTCGACGTGGCTCGACCACCTGCCGCCGCCGGACCTGGCCGCGCTGGCGGCCGGCGATCTGTCGAGTGCGCCGTACACGCTGTCGGACATGGCGGACGACGCCGTCGGGCTGTTCGACGCGCTGGGGATTTCCCGGGCGCACGTCGTGGGCGCGTCGATGGGCGGGATGATCGTCCAGCAGCTGGCGATCGACCACCCGGACCGGCTGCTGTCGATCACGTCGATCATGTCGACCACCGGCGACCGGGCGGTCGGGCAGGCCGAGCCGTGGGCGCTCGCGCTGCTGACCCGGCCGCCGGCGTCGACGCGCGAGCAGGCGCTGGTGGACAGCGTCGAGGGCTACCGGAAGCTCGGCTCCCCCGGCTACCCGGACGACGAGGCGTTCCTGCTGGCCAAGGCGGCGTTGCACTACGACCGCGCCCGCCACCCGGTGGGCACCCTGCGCCACGCGGCCGCGGTGGTGGCGTCGGGCGACCGCACGGCGCTTTTGCGCGGGGTGCGGCTGCCGGCGCTGGTCGTCCACGGCGACGCGGACCCGCTGATCAACGTGAGCGGCGGCAAGGCGACGGCGGAGGCGATCCCGGGCGCGGAGCTGGTGGTGGTCCCGGGGATGGGGCACAACCTGCCGCGGCCGGTGTGGCCGTCGCTCGTCGACACGATCGAGGGTTTCGTCAAGAAAGCGTAAAGACCCGCGGGCGCGGCGTAGGGAACGTGTCCTGTCTCACGCTTTCTCCCGGCCGCTGGGCTGGGCTGGGCGGATGGGCTTCGAATTTCCGTTCGGGTGCGTGGCCGCCGTCGCCGCGGTGATCGTGGCCGACCTCGCGGGCGCGACGGGTCACCCCTGGTACTCCCTGGTCACCTCGGGCGCGGTCGTCCTGTTCGCGGCCTACCGCGCTCCCCTCCGCGCGGCGACGGGCGTGGCGGTGGTCGCCTGGGGCCTGCACACGGGCTTCGTCCTCGGCCGCTTCGGCGAACTCACCTTCGGCCACGCCTCCGGCCTCGCTGCGCTCGTCCTCGCCTCGGCCCTGGTCACCGGCCTCCTCGCCCGCGCCGCCGTGTCGACCTCCCAATCACGCGTGTCGACCCCCCAATCACGCGTGTCGTCCATTCCGGTACGCGTGTCGTCCATCTGGGTACGCGAGTCGTCCGTCCGGGTACGCGAGTTCGCCGGCCGGGTGCTCCGGGTCCCGTGAGCCGACCCTCCGGGTACGCCGGCTGATCCTCCGGCGGCCGGGTCGGATGCTCCTGACGCGGTGGTCGGGACGTCGGCTCGCGTACTCGGCGGGTCGGCCGGCGTGATTGGAGGGTCAACTCGCGTGATTGGAGGGTCGACACGCGTGATTGAAGGGACGACACGCGTACCTGGACGGACGACACGCGTACCTGGGTGGACGACACGCGTACCTGGGGGGACGACACGTCAGGGGTGGGTGGCGCGGCGGGCTGCGGAGGCGGCGATGATGCGGGGCAGGCCGGCCGGGTGGAGGGGGTCGATGCCGGTGAGGTCGCGGATGCGGCGGAGGCGGTAGTCGACCGTGTTGGGGTGGACGTGGAGCTGGGCCGCCGTGCGGCGGCGGTTGGTTTCCAAGGTGAGGTACGCGTCCAGGGTCTCGACCAGCTCCGGGTGGGCCTGAAGCGGGTCGAGGGCCGCCGCTAGGCGGTCGCGGGCCGCTCCCGGGCGGGTCAGCTGGTACTCGACCAGGACGTCGTCGAGGCGGTACAGGCCCGGCGGGCGGCCGAACCAGCGCAGCACGTCGAGCACCTCGCCCGTCTGCGCCGCCACCTCCCGGACCTCCGACGGCGCGGCCGTTTCCGCCGCCGCCAGCACCGTCACGCCCGCCGCGCGCCCGGCCGCGGCCACCACCGCGTCCCAATCGGGGACCCGCCCGGCCACCGGGAGCAGGACGAGCCCGCCGGGGCCGTCCAGTGACGCGAGCACCCCGTCGCCGCAGGATCCCTCGAACGCCGCGAGGAACCGGCGCAGCTTCCGCCGGACGGCGATCTCGGCGTCCACCCCCGGCGACTCCTCGTCCGCGTGCGGCCCGAGTTCGACGCTCAGCACCACGTACCGCGCCGGCAGCGTGATCCCGGCGCTGCGGGCGACGACGTCGACCGGCCCGCCGTCGACGAGCACCGACAGCAGCGTCCGGCGCGCGGTGTGCTCCTGCCCGACCTTCGTCCGCAGCTCCTCCAGGTACCCGCGCGTCACGGCGCCGGTGACCGTGCCGACGAACGCCAGCACCCGGTCCGCGACCTCGAGCAGATCGGCGACGTCCCCGCTGCCCGAAGGAGCGGAGCCGACGGCGAAGATCTCCCGCGCGCCGACGTGGTACGCGGTCAGCACGGCCTCCAGCGGGAAGCCTTCCTCCGCCCGCCGGACCGCGGACGCGCCGACCTGGCGCAGCTCGGCCTCGTTGAGCTCGCGGTCCTCCCGCAGGCTGCGCGCGAAGGCCCGCACCGCCTGCCGCGTGATGCCGGCGATGTCGCCGGCCAGTTCCTCCACCGGCAGCCGCCGGTAGTCGGCGACCTCGGCCTGGATCCGCGCGAGCACCCGGGCGATCAGCTCGGGCTCCTCCCGGGTGAGCCGCTCGTGCACGCGCTGGCCGCCGAGGGTGAGGTCCCCGCCGCACTTGTGCTCGGTCACAACCGATGCCCCCGTTCTCTGCCCGGATTCCCAGTCAATCCGGTGACGCCCCGTGCCGATGGTGTCACGGAGACCAACAGTGTCAAGGAGGACACCGTGCGAGTGAGAACAACGGCGTTCATCGCGATCATGGTCACCGCGCTGACGGGCGCGGCGGCGGGCCCGGCGGCCGCGGCCACCGCCGGCGAGTACGTGGCCCTGGGGGATTCGGCGGCGGCCGGGCCGCTGATCCTGCCGCCCGACCTCTCCTCCCCCGGCTGCCTCCGGTCGCTGGCCGACTACCCGCACCTCGCCGCGAAGGAGCTCGGCGTGCCGCTGAAGGACGTCACCTGCTCCGGCGCGACGACGGCGGACATGACCGCCCCGCAGCAGACGTCCTCCGGCGCCGTGCCGCCGCAGCTGGACGCGTTGAGCGAGCAGACCCGCACGGTGACCGTGACGATCGGCGGCAACGACATCGGCCTGGTCGGCGCCGCGACGAGCTGCATCAACCTGCTGCCCGGCATCAACCCCGACTGCGTCGACCGGTACACGGCCGGCGGCCACGACCAGCTGGCCGAGAAGATCGCCGCGTTCGAGCCGGTGTGGGGCGCGCTGCTGGACGCGATCCACGCGAAGGCGCCGAACGCCGACGTCTTCGTCGCCGGCTACGGCACCTACCTCCCGCACAACGGCTGCTGGCCGCTCGCGCCCCTGACCCCGCGCGACGCGAACTACATCCAGGGCAGCATCGACAAGACCAACGCCGCCCTCGCCCGGCAGGCCGCCGCGCACGACGCGCAGTACGTCGACGTCCGGACCGCCTCGATCGGGCACGACGTCTGCAAGCTGCCCGGCGTGAAGTGGTTCGAGGGCGTGCTCCCGACGTCGGTCGCCGCGCCGATGCACCCGAACGCCGACGGCATGGCCGCGATCGGCCGCCTGGTCGCCGCGGCGGTCAGCGGGTGAAGTCCCAGCGGGTGGCGCCGTGCGGCTCGGCGGTCGCGACGCCGATGGCCCGGTCCAGCGTCAGCCGGTACAGGTGCCACGGCGCCGGCCCGGCGCTCGCCGCCATGAACGGGGCGGTGAAGCCCTCGTCCAGCACGGTCGCGGGCCAGCCGCCCTCGCGGTAGACGGCCGCCACCCGCTCTAGCGTCGCCGGGTCGCTGACCTGGTGGGCCTCGCCCTCCATGGTGAGGTCGAGGCCGCGCAGCCGCACCGACACGCTGCACGCCGGGTTCGCCGCCAGGTTGCGGGCCCGGCGCGTGCCCGGCCCGCTCACGAAGTACAGGGCGTCGTCCACCCAGATGGCCCCGACGCCGGCGGCGTGCGGCCGCCCGTCGGGGCGGACGGTGCCGACGAAGAAGGTCAGGTCCTCCTTGGGGGTCTGGGTGGCGAGGAGATCGCGCGCCCTGCTCCACGGCAGCGCCGCCGCGGACCCGGTTCCGTCGAGGTTCTTGGTTTCGCTCGCTTCGGTCATGCCTACGCGTCGAACGGGACGACGGCGGATCGACACGCGGCGAGAGTTTTTCCGCCACCGGGATCGTCGTCGCCGGTCGCGGGCACGATCGCGAGCTCGTCGACGCCCGCCTCCGCGTACTCGGCGGCCTTCGCGGCGATCTCGGCGCCGGACCCGAGCAGCCCGACCACGGCGATCGCCTCGGCGGGCACCGCGGCCAGCAGCGCCCGCGGGTGCGGCCGGGTGCGGGCGAAGTCGATCAGGTCGCCGAAGCCCGCCGCGCGGAACATGTCCGCGTAGCCCGGCGCGGCGAGGTAGCCGACCACACCGCGGCGGAGCTGCTCCAGCTCGGCCGGCCCCGGGTCGGCCGCGGCGACCACCCACGCGGCCACCGGCGGCGGTGTGACGCCGATGCGCGAAGCGGCGTCTCGCAGGCCACGCACCAGCGTCGCCGCGGCCGCCGGGCTGACCAGGTTGATCACCATCCGGTCGGCGTGCCGCGCGGCGGCCTCGAGCGCCCGCGGCCCGAACGCGGCGATCGTCACCGGCGACTTCGGCGCGGGCAGCCGCAGCCGGTACCCCTGCGAGCCGACCACCGATCCGTCCACAGTGGACTTCTCGCCGGACAGCAGCTGCCGGACCGCCACCGCGGACTCCGCCAAGGCCGTGGCCGCCCGGTCCCGCGAACGTCCGTGCCAGCCGCGCACGACGACGTCGCTGGACGTCCCCAACGCGACCCCGGTCGACCGGCCGGTCAGCGCCGCCACCGAGGCGACGCCCATGGCGATCGTCGCCGGGTCCCGCACGGTCACCGCCAACGGCCCGAACGTCAGGGAAATCCGCGAGGTGGCCGCGCCGATCGCGGTGCCGAGCGCGAAGGCGTCCCACGTCGCCATCTCGCCGATCCACAGCTCGGGGTAGCCCGCGTCCTCGGCCGCGCGGGCCGTTTCCAGCGCCTCCTCCGGCGGCCGGTCCTGCCAGAGCCCCAGCGACACCGAAAGCCTCATGCGGTGACCACCATCGTGACCACCGTGGTGAACGACCCGCCGACGTTCAGCGTCAACGCCGTCCGCGCGCCCTCGACCTGCGTCTCTCCCGCGGTGCCCGAGACCTGCCGGGCCGCGTCGCGCAGCATGCGGACGCCGGTCGCGCCGACCGGGTGGCCGAGGCCGATCAGGCCGCCGCCCGGGTTGATCCCGGCCGCGTCGAGACCGCCGTCGGCGATGAACCGGCCGCCGTCGCCGGGCGGTGCCGCGCCGAGGTGCTCCAGCGCGACCAGGCCGGTGATGGTGAAGCAGTCGTGCAGTTCGACGACGTCGAGCGCGTCGGGGCCGGGTACGCCCGCTCGCCGGTAGGCGTCGGTGACGGCGCCGCGCAGGTGCGGGAACAGGTACTCGCCGTCGGACGCGATCTTCGGCGCCAGGCCGATGTGCGCGGTGCGGTGCCCGAAGCCCGCGATGCGCGGGAAACCGCCGCCGAGCCGTTCGGCGAACACGGGCGAGGCCAGCAGGACCGCCGCGGCCCCGTCGGTGATCCGGCCGCAGTCCTGCTTGCGCAGGCTTCCCTCGATGACGGGATTGAGCTCGTCGTCGGGCCCGAACGCGCCGGCCGGGAACCGCCAGTCGCGGGCCTGGGCCACAGGGTTCAGCGCCGCCCGGTCGAAAGCATGCGAAGCGAACTGCCCGAGGTGCTCGGGATCGAGGCCATAACGTGCGTCGTAGGCGGCAGCGACGTCGGCGAACAACGCGGGCCACGGGAACTTCGCGGCGACGGCTTCGTGCGCGGCCCAGGCGGCGGACCCGAGGTGCTCGGCCGCGCGCTGCCCGTCGACGTTGCGCATCAGCTCGACGCCGACGACCAGCGCCACGTCGTAGCGGCCCGCTTCGAGGTCCGCGCAGGCGGCGAGGACCGCGGTGCTGCCGGACGCGCACGCGGCTTCGTGCCGGGTCGACGGCACGCCGTCCAGCTCCGGGACGGCCGCCACCAGGAGCCCGCCGAGCTGGGCCTGGCCGGTGAACAGCTCCGCCGCGAGGTTCCCGACGTGGGCGACTTCGACGTCTTCGGCCGAAACCCCGGCGTCGGCCAGCGCGGCGGGCACGACCTCGGCGAACAGCTCGAGGATCCCGCGCCCTTCCTTGGTGAAGTTGCGCGCGAAGTCGGTTTGCGCCCCGCCCAGCACGAACACCGTCATGACCTCACCCCAGGCTCTCCCGCAGCTGCCGCTTCAGGATCTTCCCCACCGGGTTCCGGGGCAAGGCGTCGGCGTACTCGAGCCGTTCCGGCAGCTTGAACGCGGCGATCTTCTTCTCGCGCAGGTAGGCGACCAGCTCGTCCAGGGTCGGCTTGCGCGAACCCGGCACGACGACCGCGCACACCCGCTCCCCCATGACGTCGTCGGGCACGCCGACGACCCCCACGTCGGCGACGTCCGGGTGCCCGGCCAGCAGGCCCTCGACCTCGGCGGGAGAGATGTTCATGCCGCCGCGGATCACGAGGTCCTTCATCCGGTCGACGTACCGCAGGAATTCGCCGCGCTCGCCGTCGATCTCGAAGACGTCGCCGGTGCGGAAGTGCCCGTCTTCGTCGAACGACGAGGTGTCCAGCGGCTCCCCCAGCTCCGTGAGGTACCCGGCGAACACGGTCGGCCCGGCGATGTGCAGCTCGCCGGGGTGTCCGGGTTCGGTCACCTGCTCGCCGGTGACCGGGTCGTGCAGCCGCACCGATGTCCGGTCGGCCACCGGGGTCGACCACGAGACGTCCGAGGCGTAGTTCGGGAAGTAGGTCGCGCGCTGGTCCGGGTCCGGGATGTCCACCGGACCGGACAGCAGCGCGGTGCCCTCGTTCGAGCCGAAGAAGTTGATGATGTCGATGCCGTACCGCTCGGCCCAGGTGCGCACGAGCCACGGTGACAGCGGCGCCGAACCGGAGCCGATCTTGCGCAGCGCCGAGATGTCCACTCCGGACAGGATCTTTTCGTTGTGCAGCAACATGGTCAGCAACGCCGGTGGCGCGAGCGTGTACGTCACCCGCTCGGCCGCGAGCTGGCCCAGGAACACCGGCAGGTCGAACGGGTGGTGCGGGACGAACACCGCGCCGGTCAGCAGCCACGGCAGGAACATGCCGCCGATGCCGGCCATGTTCGTCATCGGGAACGGGGAGAGCAGGACGTCGTCGCGGGTCATCCCGGCGGCCTGGACGCAGCCGGCGGCCGTGGCCAGCCAGTCCCCGTGGCAGCGCGGCACGGCCTTCGGTTCGGCTTCGGTCCCGGACGTCCAGCAGATCGTGACGCAGTCGTTCACGTCGGCTTCGGTCAGCTGTGAGTCCAAAGCAGACTTTTCCGCTTCGGACAGTGGGGCTTCGGGCCAGGCCAGGGCGCCGGCCGGTTCGTCGTCCCCCGAGGCGACGACGAACCGGACCGACGGCGCCGCAGCGCCTAGCCCAAGGGCCGCCCCGGCGAGCTCGTGCTCGCCGTATCTGGATGCGGTCACCACCCCGACGGCACCGGTGCGCCGGCACATCGGGCCGAGTTCGTGTTCCCGGTAGGACACCGGGAACGGGGTGACGATCGCGCCGATCCGCACGATCGCGAGGAACGCCTGCACCAGGGCCGAGCAGTTCGGCAGCTGCACGGCCACGACGTCACCTGCTCGCACCCCTCCGGCGAGCAGGAACGCGGCCAGGACGTCGATGCGTTCGTCGAGCCGGTTCCAGGTCCACCGCACCGGGTCGCGTCCGACCAGTGCGGTGGTGTTCGGTGGATCGACCAGCGCGAGACCCTCCGGGTCGGCACCTACCCGCTCCTTCACGAGCCGGTCGATCGTCTCCGCACTCCACCATCCCCACGCCCGGAAGTCCCGGGCGCGACCCTCTCGATGGCATCTCATGAACGGAGGTTTTCCAGCTGGTCCGCCCGGACCCAGGTCGCGTGAAAACCGAGCGGGACACGCTGGGGAAGCAGGACCCTGGCCACGGGTCCGGCAGCGAGCTCGGCGGCGTCGAAGATGTCCAGTTCCGAGCGCCCCTCGCGCTCGTCCTGCACGAACGTCACCAGATAACCGTCCGCCGAATCGGCGGCCGCTCCTTCGCGGGGTGCGAACGGAGCCTCACTGCCCCACCGGCCGGGACCGAACCGGTATTCGGTCTTCGTGCCGGCAAGATTGTCGTGGCGCACCAGCCCGTCGAACTTCAGCGTCGACTCGGGCGAGATGTGCACCGCGTAGGAGTACCGGTTCCGCCGTCCGACGCCGCGGGCGTCGACGGTCGGGAACTCGGTGTTGTCGTCGTCGAGCGGCGCCTCGTGGCAGGCGCCGGTCCGCAGGTCGAAGCGGTAGCGGTGCAGCTGGGCGTCCAGCCGCAGGTAGGACAGCATCTTCGCGAGCGGCGTGTGCGCGTCGGCCCGCGGCTGCGGGCGCTGCACGCGGCAGACGTCGAGGACGACCTCGTCGCCCTGGTCCCAGGCGTTGACGACGTGGTAGATGTAGCAGGGACTCGCTTCGAACCACCGGATCTGGCTACCGTCTCCGTAGCGTGGCAGGACACCGAAGCGGCTCGGCATCGAGCGGTCGAAGTGCAGCTTGTGGCGGCCCTGCTTCGCCGCCGCGAGGTCCTGGACCAGCGGCAGGTCCATCAGCACCGCGTAGCGCTCGGTGATGGCCATGTCGTGCGGCAGGCGCGGGCCGGGCAGCTCGACGTCGGTGGTCTTGACGACCCGGCCGTCCGCGCTGATCACGCCGTAGCGCAGGTACGGCGGGCGCGGGCCGTAGTCGAACCAGAACAGCTCGCCGGTGGTCTCGTCTACCTTGGGATGGGCCATCATGTCGCCGGCCAGCGTGCCGAGGAAGTCGTCGGCGCCGAGGGTCTCCAGCGACAGCGGGTCGACCGCGTACGGCGAGCCGCACAGGTACCAGGTGGCGAGGATCCGGCCGCGGTGGAAGACGACGTCGGTGTTGGCGTTGTCCTTGAGGCCCAGGCCGTGACTGTTGCCGAAGGGGTTGTCCTGCGGGTTCTCCATGACGCCGGTCCAGAGCGCCTTGCCGGCGGCGGACTCGGCCTCGAAGGCCTTCGTGCGGACCCAGCGGTTGCGGTAGCGGGCCTTGCCGTTCTCCAGGTGGACGGCGTGGATCATGCCGTCGCCGTCGAACCAGTGGTAGCGGCCTTCCGGAGCGAACCGCGGGTTCGGGCCGTTGCGTAGGTAGACGCCGTTGAGATCCTTCGGGATCTCGCCGATGACCTGCAGGTCTTCGGCGTCGATCTCGGTGCCGACCGGGGCGTAGACGCCGAGCAGGTAGGGGTTCGCCTCGGCCGCGTCCGCCGTCCGGGCCACCATCAGCGGCTGTTCGGAGGTGCTGGTCATCGGGCTGCTCCCTGGCTGCGCGGGCTGATGGAGACGAGACTATGATTTGTGTACCCAGCTGTCAATAGGCTTCTTTTGGTGTAGTCAGGTGCTACCCTCGGGAGGCGATGTAACGAGGGGGACCGAGTGGTGGAGGCGACTGCACAGCGCATCAGGCCGGCGGGAGACCCGCTCCGCCGGGCGCTCGAGCTGGTCGGTGACCAGTGGACGCTGCTGATCCTGCAGAGCCTGTTCCTGCGCTTCCGGCGGTACGAAGAGCTGCGCCTGCGCCTGGGCATTTCGCCGACGGCGTTGTCCGGGCGCCTGCGGGACATGGTCGACGCGGGCATGCTGACGCGCGTGCCGTACCGGGACGCCCGCCGCACGCGGCACGAGTACCGGCTCACCGAGCGCGGCCTGGAGCTGTGGCCGCTGCTGATCTCGATCTGGGCGTGGGAGCGCGAGTGGGTCGAAGGCCGCCGCGAAGTGCTGCCGACGCTGATCCACCTCGACTGCGAGCTGGCTACATCAGCGCCACTCGGCTGCGCCGCTTGCGGCCGCCGGGTCGACGCGCGCGACGTCCGCGCGGAACGGCTGGACAGCACCGGGGTCGCCGCCGCGACGGCGTCCAAGCGCTTCCGCCGCAAGGACGCGGACTCGCTGGCCGGCGACCCGCTGATGTTCTTCCCGGACACGATGGAGCTGCTCGGCGACCGCTGGTCGACCGGGCTGCTGGTGTCCGCGCTGCTCGGCTGCCGGCACTTCTCGGAGTTCGAGCGCGAGCTGGGCATCGGGCCGAGCGTGCTGTCGGCCCGGCTGAGCAAGCTGGTCGAGGTCGGCGTCCTGCGCACCGGAGCGGCGGCCACCCGGACGGACGCGCGCGACTACCGCCTGACGGCGAAGGGCCTGGCGTTCTTCCCGGCGCTGGCGTTCATCGCGGAGTGGTCACGCGGGTTCGAGGTGACGGGCCAGGAGCCGGACATCACGCTGCACCACGTCGAATGCGGCGAGCGCCTGCGCCCGATGCTGCTGTGCGACCACTGCGGCCGCCCGCTGACCCGCAAGTCGGTGCAGTTCGGCGGCGTGCCCTCGCCCAAACGCTGAAGGGTGACGGAAATCGGCTCGCCAACCGCAGGGAGTGGTGCCAGGCTGGAGCGGTCACACGTCGTCGTTTTCGGAGGTAAGCATGAGTGAACCGGACCCGTCGCCCAGCGGCGAGGAGGACGACGTCAAGCGCAAGTTCCGCGAGGCCCTGGAGCGCAAGCAGGCGCACGCCCGAGCGGGCGCGGCCCACGAGAACGGCGGCGGCAAGAACCAGCACGCCCACGGCCCGGCGGCGAACAAGCGCCAGTTCCGCCGCAAGAGCGGCTGAGCTTCCGGGAACCGACGGCAAGCCTCAGAAGGCCACCACGGACGCGGGTTCGTGGTGGCCTTCGGCGTACGCGGACACGGCGGGCGTCCTAGGGTGGGCCGGGTGCGGTGGGACGAGGCGTGGCGGGTCGTCCGGCACGCCGGCTACGCCGGGGTCCGGCCCGATGTCCGGGCGCGGTCGGCCGGCCTGGCCCGGCTGCGGGCCGTCGCCGTGGTGGGCATCGGCCTCTGGGGCGGGTTCCTGGCGAGCCAGACGACGCCGGGGGGAACGGCCACCCCGCTCGCGTTCGGGCTGGTGGCGGCGACGGTGGTGCCCGCGCTCGTCGCCGTCCGTTCGCCGTTGTGGGCGTGGCGGCTTCTCTTCGTCCTGATCCTGGCCACGCCGGTGGCGTACCCGGCTTTGCCGCGGGTGTGGGGCTGGCCGTGGTCACCGGGTCTGGCGCTGACGGCCGCGCTGGTCTGGTTCCTGGTCGCGGCGGCCCACGCGCAGGCCGTCCTGGTCGTGGTCGGCGTGGTGTCGGCCGCCGCGATGGCCGTCTGGGTCGGCGACTGGCGGGACCTGGCGTTGCTGGTGGCCTTGATGACCGCGCTGCTGCTCGGCGGCAACGCGGTGCGGCAGCGGCGGGTCGCCGAACGGGAAAGCGCCGAGCAGCAGCGGCGGCGGGCGGCGGAGGAGACGAGGGCCGCCGTCCTCGAGGAACGCGCGCGCATCGCCCGGGAGCTCCACGACGTGGTCGCCCACCACATGTCCGTGCTCGCGCTGCGCGCCGATTCCGCGCGCTACCGCTTCCCCGGCCTGCCGGACGACCTGCGCACCGAGTTCGCCGAGCTGACCGGGACCGCGCGGGAAGGCATGGTCGAGATGCGCCGGCTGCTCGGCGTGCTGCGGACCGAAAGCACCGCCGGGCCGGTGGCGCCGCAGCCCGGTGCCAGCCGGGTGGCCGAGCTGGTGGAGCGGGTGCGTGCGCTCGGGGCCGTCTGCACCGTGCGGGTGCACGGTGACTTCGACGCGCTCCCGGCGGGCGTCGCGTTGTCCGCCTACCGGATCGTGCAGGAGGCGTTGAGCAACGCGGTCCGGCACGCGCCGGGGGCGGCGATCGAGCTGGAACTGCGGGTCGGCGCCGGTTCCGTGCACGCGGCGGTGCGCAACACCCCGGGTGGTCCCGCCCGGGCGGCGGGGACCACCGGGCACGGGCTGCTCGGCATGCGGGAGCGGACCGCGATGCTCGGTGGCACGCTGGTGGCCGGACCCACGGCCGACGGCGGGTTCGAGGTCGTCGCGGACCTGCCGCTGGACCACCAGGAGGACGTGTGATTTCCGTGCTCGTCGCCGATGACCAGACCATGGTCCGGCAGAGTTTCCGCGCCGTCCTCGACGCCCAGGACGACATCCGGGTGGCGGGCGAGGCCGCGGACGGGGTCGAAGCCGTGACGCGCTGCGCGGAGCTCTCCCCGGACGTCGTGCTGATGGACGTCCGGATGCCCGGCATGGACGGTCTGGAAGCGGCCCGCCGCATCCTCGGTTCGAGCGGTGACGTCCGCGTGCTGATGCTGACGACCTTCGACATCGACGAGTACGTCTACGGTGCCCTTCGCGCGGGCGCCAGCGGGTTCCTGCTCAAGGACGCGCCGCTGGACGACCTGGTCGTCGCGGTGCGGGTGGTCGCGGCGGGCAATGCCCTGTTCGCGCCTTCGGTCACGCGCAGGCTCATCGGCGAGTTCGCCGCCCGCGGCCGGTCCGCCGAGACCGGCTCCCGGGGCGGCTCCGGGATCGCGGGCCTGACCGAGCGGGAGACCGAAGTCCTCCGCCTGGTCGCGAAAGGACTGTCCAACACGGAGATCGCCGACGCGCTGGTGATCGCCGAGCAGACCGCGAAGACCCACGTCAGCCGGGTGTTCGGCAAGCTCGGCGCGCGCGACCGGGCGCAGGCGGTCGTGGCCGCCTACGAAGCGGGCATCGTGGTGCCCGGCCGGTAGTACCGGGGTAGCACCCGGGCGCGGCGGCCCTACCCGGGTACCACCGGAAGACGGCACCCCGGCACGACGACCGGGCGCGCGAGACCGATCATCGTGGCGCCATGGGGATCGAGCGGCGCACGGTGATCGTGGCGTTGACGGTGACGGCGGCCTTTGCGCTCGTCGCGGTGTTGTGGTGGGTGCTCGGCCGCCCGCTCGGCGTGGATTCCGCGGTGTACCGCGCCGGCGGGATCGCCGTGCTGCGCGGGGAACCCCTCTACGGGCACCTGTCGGCGCTGCCCGGCTGGGCGCCGGAGCTGCCGTTCACCTACCCGCCGTTCGCGGCGCTGCTGTTCACGCCGTTCGCGGCGCTGCCCGTGCCGTGCTGCTGGGGCCTGGTCGCGATGACCGCGGCACCCGCACTGGTGCTGGCCCTGCGCCCGTACGCACCGGGGGCGGCGGCACCGGCCGCCGCGTTCGCCCTCCAGCCGGTGTGGCAGACCGTCGGGCTGGGCCAGCTCAACCTGGTGCTGATGGCGCTCGTGGTCACCGATGTGCTGCGCCGGCGTGGCTCGGCGGGCGGCGTCCTCATCGGTCTCGCGGCCGCGGTCAAGCTGGTCCCGCTGATCTTCGTCGGGCACCTGCTGCTGACCGGCCGCCGGGCGGACGCGCTCCGCGCTCTCGGCACCTTCGGCGGGGCCACCGCGCTCGGCGCCGTGCTGCTGCCCGGCGATTCGGCACGGTATTGGACGTCCGCCCTGTTCAACGACCACTTCGCGCAGATGAAGGGCTGGGTGGGTAACCAGTCGTGGGCCGGCTTCGCGGCGCGGACGCTTCCCGGGCAGGCGTGGCCGCTCGCGGTCACGGTCCTGCTCGTGGTGGGTGCGGCGATCGTCGTCCGATGGCGGCACCGGGTGGGCGACGACGGCGGGGCGTTGCTGGTCACCGCCGGGTGCGGGCTGCTGGTGAGCCCGATTTCCTGGACGCACCACTGGGTGTGGATCGCGCCCGCGCTCGGGTACCTGCTCGCCGCCGGCCGCCGGTGGTCCGCGCTGCTCGTCGCGGTGGTGTTCACCGGCTGGACCGTGGCGGTGGTGCCCGGCGGCCAAGGCCGGGAACGGGCCTGGACCACCGGGCAGGCGATCATCGGCAACGCCTACCTGCTGGTCGCCGTCGTCGCGGGCGTGGCGCTCGTCGTGCGCGCCCTCCGCCGGGCCCCGACTACGGTGTGAACTCGCCGAGGTGGTCCAGGACCACGAACTCGCTGCGCGGGCTCGCCGCCGCTACCGCCTTCCGCAGCGTCTCGAGCCCGCCGTTCGGATCGTGAGCCTGGCCCAGCGGCAGGTCGAAGTCGTCCCAGTGCGTTGCCGCCACCCAGCGCGGATGACCCACCGTCCGCAGCAGCCTCGGGACGTACTCCCGGACCTTCGCCCCGCCCGGCGGGAGCAGGACCACGTCCGGACGCAGCCCCGCCAGCTCGGACTCCACGTAGTTCGAACCGCCGAAGTCCAGCACGCTCGCCCCACCGCCGGACACCAGGTACGCCAGCGTGCCGCCCTCCAGCAGGTCGGAGATCACCCGCGGCCGATCACGGCGGGACAGGGGCCGGGTGCCCGGGAACGCCACCTGGGCGCGGGTTCCCGTGGCCGAATGCAGGGACCGCAGCACCCGGATCGAGTAGCCGTCGAACGTCAGGTCCTCGCCGCCCGTCGCGATCGACAGCTGGTCCTCCGGAGCGCCCAACGCGGCCATGAGACTCAAATGCGTCTCGGTGCCGATGACCGTCGCTCCGGTGCGTTTTGCCAGGTACGGGACGTCCGTCAGGTGGTCGTAGTGGCCGTGCGTCACCAGGATGTGGTCGGCCCGAAGGAAACCGCGGTCGAGGTAGCCGTCGATCAGGGCCCGGTTCACCGAGAGCGGCGTCCGAGGATCCGCGCCCGCCGTGGTGTACGTGCCCGTCTTGAACCTGGTCAGCCACGGGTCGATGAGGACCGTCTTCGGGCCGATGCGGATCTCCCAGCCGTTGTTCCCCCACCAGCGCAACGTCATCGTGGCAGCCGATGCCGCGCGGGCGGCCGCCGGAGCGCCCGCGAGGACGGCCGCCGCCGCGGCGCCCGCGCCGAACAGCCCGCGCCTGCTGATTCCTGTGTCCATGACGGACACCCGACCACGAAGCACCCGGCGCTGTCCAAGATCACGACACCGCCCTGTTGATACGCGAACGGCTATCGTCGCAGCGTGGACCACCTTCGCTCGCTGCGGTACTTCCTCGTCGTCGCCGAAGAACTCCACTTCGGACGGGCCGCCGAACGGCTCGGGATGGCGCAGCCGCCGTTGAGCCAGCGCATCAGGCGGCTCGAAACGGAGCTGGGCGCGAGGCTGTTCGAGCGCGGCCGCCGCGTCACCCTCACCGAAGCCGGCGAGGTGCTGCGTGCCGAAGCCCGGGACCTGCTCTCCCGGTGGGACCGCATGACGGCGCTCGTCGCGAAGGCCGAACGCGGGGAGCTGGACAGCCTGCGCGCGGGCGTACCCCCGGACCTGCCCGGCCGGGTGCTGGCCGCGATCCTGACGAAGTTCGCCGAGCAGTGTCCGGCCGTCCGGCTGGACCTGCAGGAACTCACCACCGCCGAACAGGCCCGGCTGCTCGCCGACCGCGCACTCGACGCCGGCCTCCTGCAGCTGCCGGTGGACGCGGCCGGGCTCGAGCTCGGCCCGGTCGTCGACACCCCGCTGGGCGTGCTGCTCCCCCGCGACTCGCCGCTCGCCCTCCGCGCCCGGCTGACCCTCGCCGACCTGGCCGGGGAAGGCCTGGTCCACGCCCCGCGCGCGGCCGCGCCGGGAAGCTACGACACGCTGCTGCGCACGTGCTGGGACCACGGCTTCCGCCCGGCCGCGATCCGGCACGCCCGCAACCCTGAATTCGTGCTCGGCCTGGTCCTGGCCGGGCACGGCGTGGCGTTCGAACCCGGCGCCCGCAAGGAGCCGCGAGTGGTGTGGCGGCCGCTCGAAGGCGAGGTGCTGCGGACCCGGATGGCCTTCGCGTGGCCCTCGACCACCCCGCACCCGCAGGCGGCGAAGCTGGCCGAGGTCGCGGCCGAAGTCCTCCAGCACGACGGCGTCTCGCGGCCGGCGCCGGAGCCGCAGGCCGCCCGGCCGTGGGACGTGTTCTACGAGCGCAGCTGATCGACCGCGGCCCAGGTTCCACGGCCACGCCGGTTTGCGACGCCTCCCTGAACAAACCCTCGTTCGCAATTACCTCTGGGATTGCCTGCAGCCGAACAGGTGCACACCGAGCGAGGAGATTGCATGAAAAGGACGTCCGCCGACACACTCGAAGTAAAATGGCGGAACATGCCCCTGAAAGAACCTTTTCAGGCGAACCTCGAACGCAGCTGATCGACCGCCGCCCGGGCCGCGTCGCCGATCGCGCGGTCGATGTCCGGGCGCCGCAGTGTCTCCGCGCCGCCCGTCGTGAACACCGCGACCGCGTACGCGGCGCCGTCCGGATAGGTTGCGACGCCGATTTCGTTGCGGATTCCCGGCATCGTGCCCGTCTTGCCCGCCACCGCGACCTCCGGCGGGAACCCCGCGGTCAGCCGGTGCCAGCTGACCTGCGCGGACATCCACTCGCGGACCGGCGCACCCACCTCGTCCGCCCAGATCGCCGCCAGCAGCGCCGTCATCTCGCGCGGCGTGGTCGCGGACGTCCGCAGTGGATCCAGCGCCCGCAGCGGGCGGCCCGCCGAAGTGTCTTCGATGATCGTGCGCAGCACGTCCCGTGGCGCGCCGATCACCTTCGTGCGCGTCAAGCCCAGCTCCGTCAGCAGCGACCGGACGTTCTCCACCCCGACGCGGTCGAACAGCAGGTCCGCGGCCGTGTTGTCGGACACCGTCAGCGCCAGCAGCGCCGCGTCCCGCAGGCTGTAGGAAACGTCGTCGGCGAACCCCGCCGATCCCGTGCCGCCCAGGCGGTCCGCCGCCGACGCCTGCACCCGGTCGGCCGGATCCAGCAGCCCGGCCGCGACCTGCCGGGCGAATTCGTACGCCAGGGGCACCTTCACCACCGATGCCAGCACCACCGGCGAGTCGGCGTCCACGCCCACCGATTCGGACGAACCGAGGCGGCGGGCGTGCAGGAAGCCCCGCACGCCCGCCGCCTCGAAGAACCCGGAAAGACTCACACGGTCAGGATGGACCGCAGCCGCCCGACTTCGGCCATCCGGCGCTCGGCGAGGCGGTCGGCCGCCGTGGCCGGGGGCACGCCGTCCGTCTCGGCCAGTGCGAACACCGCCTTCGTCGTGTCGAAGATGGCCGTCGTCTTGCGCTTGGCGCGCTCGAAGTCGAAGCCGTGGCGCTCGTCGTCGACCTGGATCACGCCGCCCGCGTTCACCAGGTAGTCCGGAGCGTACAGGACGCCGCGGTCGGCGAGCTGCTTGTCGATGCCCGCGTGCGCGAGCTGGTTGTTCGCCGCGCCGCAGACGATGCGGGCGCCGAGCATCGGCACCGTTTCGTCGTTCAGGACACCGCCCAGCGCACACGGCGCGAAGACGTCCAGCTCGGCGCGCAGCAGGGTGTCCACATCGGACGCCACCTGCACGGACGGGTAGATCTCGAGCGTGCGGGAAATCGCCGGGGCGTAGACGTCGGTGATCGTCACCTGCGCGCCCGCCTCGACGAGGTGCCCGACGAGGATGTGGCCGACCTTGCCGACCCCCGCGACGCCGACGCGCTTGCCGGCCAGGTCCGGGCTGCCCCAGACGTGCTCGGCCGAGGCCCGCATGCCCTGGAAGACGCCGAACGCGGTGAGCACGGACGAGTCGCCCGCGCCGCCGTCCTCGGGCGAGCGGCCGGTGACGTACCGGCACTCGCGGGCCACGACGTCCATGTCCTGCACGTACGTGCCCACGTCGCACGCCGTGATGTAGCGGCCGCCCAGTGACTGCACGAAACGCCCGTACGCGCGCAGCAGCGCTTCGGACTTGAGCGTCTTCGGGTCGCCGATGATGACGGCCTTGCCGCCGCCGAGGTCGAGCCCGGCCAGCGCGTTCTTGTACGCCATGCCCTTGGACAGCGCGAGGACGTCGTCGAGCGCGTCGGCTTCGGTGGCGTAGGGGTGGAAGCGCGTCCCGCCCAAGGCGGGGCCGAGCGCGGTGGAGTAGATGCCGATGATGGCCTGGAGGCCGCTGGCCTGGTCGTGGCAGTACACGACCTGTTCGTGCCCGGTGCCCCGGGCGAACACTCCTTCGGTCACGGGTGGTGACTCCTTTGTCATCCGCGCCCGGTTTCGTGGCCGGGACGCGCGTGAGGGTGGCCGGGAACCGGCGCCGGGCGGAGGTCGTCCGCCACTCGGCCGGGTCCCGGCACCAACCTAGATCTTCACCGTCCGCCGGACCAGTGCAGGTCCCGCCATACGGACCGGTAGCACGGAAAACAGGGGCCCCTGGCTCAGCCGCGCACCACCGTGGCGAGCGTGCCCATCGCCGTCTCCAGCTGGGTGTCGGAGAGGTACGGCGCCGGGCCGAAGCGCAGGTGGGAGCCGCGGCTGTCGGTGCGCACGCCGTGCGCGGCCAGTGCCGTCTGCAGCCCGGCGGCGTCGGCGCAGCGCAGCGCGAGGAACCCGCCGAGCATCCCGAGCGGCGTCTCGCGGTCGCGGGTGACGACGTCCTCCGGCAACCCGAGCTTGTCGAACACCTCCGCGAGCAGGCCCACCTGGTGCTGGGACACCTCCCGCAGGAACTCCGGGGTGAGCCCGTGCTCGGCGAAGAACCGCTGGACCCGGACGCCGCGGTAGTGGCTGGCCGGGTCGTAGGTGGCGCCGGCGAACCGGTCGCCGCCGGTGGCGTAGGGCACCCGGCCGGGGTGGCGCTCGTCGGCGAGGGCTCCGAACTCGGCGTACCAGCCGGTGATCACCGGCCGCAGCTCCTGGGCGTGCGCGGGCAGCCGCAGGAAGCAGTTGCCCTCGCCCAGCTGCAGGTACTTGTAGCCGCCGCCGAGCACCCAGGCGTTGGTGAGCCCGAGGTCGTGCAGCGCGAACGGGACGACGCCGAGCGCGTGGTAGGCGTCGACGACGAGCTCGATCGACCGGCCGCGGCAGACGTCGGCGAGGTGCGCCAGGCCGGGGACCAGCCTCGACGTCTCGAACAGCACGGCCGAGACGAGCACGGCGGCGGTGTTGCCGTCGACCTCGCCGGCGACCCGCTCGGCGAGCGTCGCCACCGGCTCGAGCGGCACCCGCACCACCTCGACGCCCTCCTCTTCGAGGCGGGCGAGCTGACGGCGGAGGGTGTGGAACTCGCCGTCGGTGGTGACCAGGCGCGGCCGCCGCGGCAGCTCCATCGCCGAGAGGAAGCGCAGCACCAGGTCGTGGGTGCTCGCGCCGAGCGCGTACTCGCCGTGCGGGTCGCCGAGCAGCAGGCGGAAGCCCGCGCGCAGCTGGTCCGCCTTCGCGAAGGCACGCTCCCATTTGCCGTCGGCGTCCCAGGCGGCGTCCGCGAAGGACTCCAGGAGCCCCTCCTCGGCGACGTCCGGCCAGGCCTGGTGCGAGTGCCCGGAGAGCAGGAGGCGGTCGGCCACCGCGAACCGGGTGTAGTGCGCGGCGAGGCTGTTGGCGTCCGCGCGCAGGTCGTCCAAAGTGGTCACAGTCGGCTCCGTACGGCCCAGAGATCCGGGAACATCGGCTGGAAAAGCGTGGTACGCAGGTAAGTCGCGCCGGATGATCCTCCCGTCCCGGTCTTGTCGCCGATGGTGCGTTCGACCATCTTCACGTGCCGGTAGCGCCACTCCTGCATCCCTTCGTCGAGATCCACCAGACATTCGGCGACGACCGAGGGTCCCCCGTCGTCGCTGTACACGTCCAGCAATATCGCCTGCAGGGCCGGGGACGGCTCCACCGGTCGAGTGACGTCTCGGTCACACTCGACCGCATAGCCAGAAACCTTGAGGTACGCGAGAAAAGAGTCGAACAAGGACGGTCGCGCCATCGCTTCGGCAATGCGTTTCCGCTGCTCGCCGTCCTCGGGGTAGTGCGCGAACACACGCTCGTCGCGACGGCCGAGCACCGCCTCCAGCTCGCGGAACTGGGCCGACTGGAAGCCGCTCGAAGCGTCCAAACGGGCGCGGAAACTGGTGAACTGGCTGGGCGTCATGGTTTCCAGCACGTCGATCTGCGCGACGGCGACCTTGAGGATGGTGAGGATCCGGCGCAGGGTCCGGATGGCGTGCGCGGTGTTGCCCTTTTCCAGGTTCGCCTGGAGGAAGGCGGCTTCGTGCAGGATCTGCTTGAACCACAGCTCGTACACCTGGTGGATCACGATGAACAACAGCTCGTCGTGCTCGTCGGAACGCAGGCGCTGCGCGTTCAGCACTTCGTCGAGCCCGAGGTACGAGGTGTAGCTCAGGGCTTCCTGGGTCGCTTGGCTGGGTTCGGTCATCCCTTGGTCACCTCGTCGAAATGGCGCTGCGCGGGCTGCGCGAGCGCGGTGTACAGATCGTGGAACAGCTCGACCGCCGCGGCCCGGCGGTCCGGGGCCGGCACCAGGCCGGCGGGCAGTTCCGGGTCGAGCGACGGGAACATGCGGAAGGTGTGCACCAGGCGGGTGCGCACCTCGAAGGCCTCGGCGTCGGAGATCTCCTTCCCCGCGTACCCGCCGAACTGGCCGACGAACGCGGCGTACCGCGCGGCCAGGTCGTCGAGGTCCCAGGCCCGGCCGGCGAACCGGCGGACGTCGAGGGCGGCCGACGGGCGGCCGAGCAGCAGCCCGGCGTGCTCGGTGACGTCGAGTTCGCCGAGCAGGGCGACGACCTCGGCCTCGCGGTCGTGCGGGGCGATCCAGGTGCCGTCGGAGTACGGCCCGAACCCGAGGAACCGCAGCCGCCGGACCAGGCGTTCCCTGGCCTGGCGGCGGCTCTCCGGGATGCTCTGCCACAGCACGGTCCACTCGCCCGCGGCGCGCTCGCGGCGGCCGAGGGAGAAGATCCGCTGGTCACCGTCGGCGAGCAGCGCGATGGTGCGCCGGGTCAGCGAGTAGTGCACGGTGCGGCCTTCGCGGTGACGCCGCAGCAGGCCGCGGCGCACCAGGCGGGTGAGCGCGATCCGGGCGGCGCCGTCGGAGAAGCCCAGCTCGGCGAGCACCGCGACCAGGCCGCCCGACCACACCCGGCGGGTCTCGCGCGGGTGGACGTAGCTGCCCAGCAACGTCACGACCAGCTCCTGAGGGCCGGTTTCGAAGGCATCGGCAGTCACGGGCGCAACTCTATACACCCCAGGTCGCTGCGGTGTAGCTTGATTTGCGTGACGTACTTCGCGGACCTCACCTCGCCGCAGGTGGCGGCGCTGCCGGACGACGACCGCGTCCCGGTGCTGCTGCTTCCGCTGGGCGCGATCGAGCCGCACGGCCCGCACGCGCCGCTGGGCACGGACCCGCTGATCTCGCGCGGGATGTGCGAGCGCGCGGCTTCCCGCCTGGCCGCCGATTCCGAAGTGCACGTCCTGGTCCTGCCCGAAATCCCCTACGGCGTGACGCGGTTCGCGGCCGGGTTCGCCGGCGGCATCCACATCGGCGAGGAGACGCTGCACTCGCTGCTCGTGGACATCGGGGCTTCGCTGATCGGCCGGCGCCTGCGGCGGATCCTGCTGGTCAACAACCACTTCGAGCCCGCGCACCTGGTCACCCTGCGGCGCGCGGTGGAGACGCTGAACTTCGCCTACGACGGACGTGCCGCCCTGCTCGACCTGGTCCGGCGGCGGCACGCGGAGCGGCTGACCGACGAGTTCCGGTCCGGCGAGTGCCACGCCGGGCGGTACGAGACGTCGCTGGTGCTCGCCGACCGGCCCGAGCTGGTGGACCAGGCGCTGATGCGGACGCTGCCGCACGTACCCGTGAGCCTTGCTTCGGCGCCCGAAGACGGGGGCTTCCTCGCCATGGGGATGTCGGACGCCTACTGCGGCCGGCCCGCCGAGGCGACCGCGGAAGAGGGCGCGGAGACCTTTTCGACGTTGACCGACCTGCTGGTGGAAGCGATCCGGGAGCTGGCCCGTGAGTGAGCCGTTCAACCTCGCCACGCACTTCCTCGACCGGCATGTGGCTTCCGGCCGGGGTGACCGGACCGCGCTGTACGTCGGGGACCGTTCGATCAGCTACGCGGCGCTGGCGGCATTGGCGAACCGCGTCGGGAACGTGCTGCTCGACGCCGGTGTCCGCCGTGGACAGCGGGTGCTGTTGGCGCTGAGCGACGGCGACGAGTTCGTCGCGGCCTGGTACGGCGCGCAGAAGATCGGCGCGGTGACCGCCGAGGTCTACCCGTTCCTGCAACCCAAGGACTACGCGTACCACCTCGGCTACACCGAGGCCGTGGTGGTGCTCGCGGACGCCGTCACGCTGCCCGCACTGCGCGAAGCGGGGGCCCGGAACCTCCTGGTGACCGGCGTCCCCTCGGCGGAGCTGCGCCCCGGCGAACGTCCTTTCCGGACACTCGTCGACGCGGCGCCGGACACCCTCGAAGCGGCACCGACCACTGTGGACGACGTCGGGATCTGGAAGTTCACCACCGGCAGCACCGGCGCGCCCAAGGCGTGCGTGCACCCCCTGCGCAGCCCGCTGGAGAGCTTCGAACGGTACGCCGTCCAGGTGCTCGGCCTGCGGGAGGACGACAAGGTCCTGGCCGTGCCGAAGCTGTTCTTCGGCTACGCGCGTGATCTGGTGGCGCTGTTCCCGTTCGGCGTCGGCGCCGCCGGTATCGCGTTTCCCGAGCGCAGCACCGCGGACCTGGTGTTCGAGCTGATCGCCCGCCATCGGCCGACGGTCCTGGTCAACGTGCCGACGATGATGAGCGCGATGGTCGCCCACCCGGCGGCTTCGGAGCAGGACCTGAGCTGCCTGCGGATGGCGACGTCGGCGGGCGAGGCGCTGCCGCCGGAGCTGCACCGCAGGTGGGACGCGGCCTTCGGCGTGCCGGTGGTGGACGGGATCGGCTCGTCCGAGGCGTACCACATCTACCTGTCGAACCGGCCCGGACGAGCTCGCGCCGGCACGCTGGGCACTGAGGTGCCGGGGTACACCGCGCAGGTCGTCGACGAACTCGGGGAACCGTTGCCGGACGGGGAAATCGGGCCGCTGCGGGTGACCGGACCGACGATCGCCTTGGAGTACTATGGCGATCCGGAGAAGTCGGCGCGGACGTTCGACGGCGACGCGCTCACCTCCGGCGACCTCTTCAGCCGCGATCCGGACGGGTACTTCCGCCACCACGGCCGGGCCGACGCGCTGCTCAAGGTCGGTGGCGTGTTCGTCGCGCCCGGCGAAATCGAGGACTGCCTGCTCGGGCACGCCGCCGTGGTCGACTGCGCGGTGGTCGGGCACGAGGCCGACGGCCTGGTCGTCCCGCGCGCGTACGTCGTGGTGCGGTCCCCGGTGTCGGCCGACGAGCTCAAGAACCACGCGAAAGCCCACCTGGCCAAGCACAAGTACCCCCGCGAGGTGGTCTTCATGCCGGAACTCCCCCGCACCGCCAACGGGAAGCTCGACCGGCGCGCGCTGGCGGCCCGCCCGTGAGCCGCCTGGTCGTGGTCACCGGCGGCACCCGCGGCATCGGTGCGGCGATCGCCGACCGGTTCCGGGCGGCCGGGGACACCGTGCTGGCGCCCGGCCGCGCGGACTGCGACGTCACCTCCGAGGAAGCCGTGGCCGAGTACTTCGCTTCGGCAGGCCCGGTGGACGTGCTGGTCAACAACGCCGGCATTTCCTCCAGCGCGCCGGTTGCCCGGACTTCGCTGGCCGACTGGCAGTCGCAGTTCGAGGTGAACGCAACAGGAGCGTTCCTTTGCACGCGCGCGGTGCTGGCCGGGATGCGGTCGCGCGACCGCGGCCGGATCGTCACGGTGGCGTCGACGGCTTCGCACGTCGGCTACCGCTACACGGCGGGGTACACGGCGTCGAAGCACGCGGCGGTGGGCCTCATGCGCGCGGTGGCGGCGGAGCTGACCGGCACCGGCGTCACGGCGAACGCGGTGTGCCCGGCGTTCGTCCGCACCGACATGACGGCGACCTCGGTGGAGCGGATCGTCGCCCGCTCTGGACGGTCCACTTCGGACGCGGAAGCGGCACTGGCGGCGGCGTCCCCGCTGGGCCGGCTGCTGGAGCCGGCCGAAGTGGCGTTCGCGGTGTCCTTCCTGGCGGCCCCGGAAGCCGCCGCGATCAACGGCCAGACCCTCGTACTCGACGGCGGAGGAATCCAGTCATGAGCCCGTTCCGTGCCACTGCCCCGCTGACCCGTGAGTGGGAGCACTTCGCCTTCGCCGTGTCCGACGGGGTGGCCACGGTGACGTTCACGCGTCCTTCGAAGCTCAACGCGCTGACGTTCGACGTGTACGCGGACCTGCGGGACCTGGTCATCGAGCTCCCGCAGCACGAGGACGTCCGGGTGCTGGTGATCACGGGCGAAGGCCGCGGGTTCTGTTCGGGCGGTGACGTCGAGGAGATCATCGGCGAGCTGCAGAAATTCGAGACGGCGGAGCTGCTGGAGTTCACCCGCATGACGGGCGCGGTGGTGAAGGCCCTGCGCGAATGCCCGATCCCGGTGATCGCGGCGGTGAACGGAGTGGCGGCGGGCGCGGGCTCGGTGATCGCGCTGGCGAGCGACTTCCGGCTGCTGGCGGAGTCGGCGAAGTTCGCGTTCCTGTTCACGAAGGTGGGCTTGGCCGGGGCGGACATGGGGTCGGCGTACCTCTTGCCACGCCTGGTCGGCCTGGGCCGCGCGACGGAGCTGCTGATGCTGGGCGACAAGGTGACGGCATCGCGGGCTTCGGAGATCGGGTTGGCTTCGCAGGTGGTCCCCGACGCGTCGCTGGCTTCGGAGGCTTCGGCGTTGGCGCGGCGGCTGGCCGACGGCCCGGCGCTCGCTTACGCGACGACGAAGGTGCTGCTGACCCGCGAGCTGGACATGGACCTGGGTTCTGCGATCGAGCTGGAGGCGATCACCCAGGCGTTGCTGATGACGGCGAAGGACCACAAGGAGTTCTACGCGGCCTGGACCGCGGGGCGGGAGCCGCGCTGGACGGGCCGCTGAGCCCGCTCAAGGCCTGAGCAGCTCGTCTGCTTGGCGACGCCGGCCCGCCGCGCGATCGCCTCGGCCGTCAGTGCGGCGAACCCGTGCTCGCACACCAAGCTGCTCATCGATCCCGGCCACAACCGGACCCGCTTCGGCGGCCCGGACGCCCCGCTGGACCCCGCGGAAAGCGTCCCGGCGGTCGTCGACGTCCTCGAGTCCGCGAAGGGGCCCGGGCTGCGGTTCCTGGACCGGCACGGCGAAACCGTCCCGTGGTGACCCCGATCCGAACGTTGCCCAGCGTCACCCGACGGCCGGCGTCACCGCGATCGCCGACTCCTCCAACGACCCGAAGTAGAGCTGCCCCTGCCACTCGCGGACGCCCACCAGCATGTGGAACCCGTCGATCTCGCCGCGCAGCTCCCGCACGACCTTCCCGTCCGGTGCGACCCCCAGGACACCCACCTCCCGCCCCGGGCTGGGCTGCAGCGACGTCGGCAACCGGCGGACCCCCGCCCGCAGGAACGCCGGCAGCCGGCGCACCACGTCCAGCGCCGCCACCTTCGGGGACGCCTGGGTGATCCAGATCAGCCCGTCCGTGCCCGTCGAGATGTTGTCCGGGAAGCCCCACAGGCCGTCGACGAGGACGTCGGACCGGCCGTCGTCCAGCCACACCCGGGACACGCGGAACGCGCCGGTCTCCGCCACCGCCACGAACGACTCGTCCGGGGCCAGCGCGACGCCGTTCGCGAACTGGAGGCCGTCGAGCAGCAGGTCGATCGCGCCGTCCGGGGCGCGGCGCAGCAGGCGGCCGCCCGCCGTCTGCTCGATCAGGTCGTCGCGCCAGTTGTCGATGCCGAAGCGGCGGGAGGAATCCGTGAAGTAGATCGTCCCGTCGGACGCCACCGCCGCGTTGTTGCAGAACACGAAGTCCAGGCCCAGCGCCGAAGTGGCCAGCACCGAGGGCGAACCGCCCGCCAGCGGGACCACCAGCAGGCCGGCCCGCGCGTCGCAGACCAGCAGCTCGTCTTCGCCGTACAGCTCCAGCCCGAGCGGGCGGCCGCCGGTGTCGGCGACGACGTCGATGCGCCGGCCGTCCGGCGACAGGCGCAGGATCCGGCCGTCGTCGACGCCGGTGTAGATCCGGCCCTCGGCGTCGACGACGACGTCCTCCGGGCCGTGGCCGTTCACCGGGTGCAGCGTGACCTCGCCGAACCGCATCGGTGCCTCCTAGCGATAG
Source organism: Amycolatopsis sp. 505 (assembly GCF_031625235.1). Taxonomy (NCBI): domain Bacteria; kingdom Bacillati; phylum Actinomycetota; class Actinomycetes; order Pseudonocardiales; family Pseudonocardiaceae; genus Amycolatopsis; species Amycolatopsis sp. 505. Next base: position 602,040 of record NZ_JACKQP010000004.1, on the reverse strand, counting down.
GTGAGCAACGAGGCCGCGTCCGCCTCGAAGTGCGGGTGCTCGTTGAAGGACAGCATCGTGACACCGCCGCGGCCGGACACCAGCTTGGTGATCCCGCCGTTGACCGTCACGCGGTTGAGCTTGAGCAGCCCGGCTTCGGGCGTCCCCAGCAGGGCACCGCAGATCGTCGCGATCACGCCGCCGGAGGTGAACACGACCGCGTGCTCGCCCTTGCCCAGCGACGCCACCAGGTCGGCCAGCGCTTCCCGGCACCGGGCGAGGAACGCGGGCCAGGTCTCGGCGCACGGGCCGTCGGCACCCGCCGACGTCCACGCCGTCAGGGCCGCGTCCAGGACGCCCTGGTAGGCCCGCGAATCCTCCTGCGGCGCCCCGCCGGCGTGGTGCAGCGCGATGTCGACGTGGTCGTACTCGTTCCAGCGCGGGTCCTCGACCACCGGGACGTCGCTGCCGAGCACCTTCAGCGCCGTCGCCGCGGTGTCGCGCTGCCGGGCCAGCGAGCCGGACCGGACCTGGCTGAAGACCACCCCGCGCCGCAGCAGTTCCGCACCGACCACAGTGGACTGTTCGAAGCCGCGCGGGGACAGCGCGTCGTAGTCCGCCGCACCGAAGGACGCCTGCCCGTGCCGGACCAGGTAGATCGCGCCCACTACACGCTCCCCTTCGCGATGATCTCGCGGCAGCGCCAGTCGAGGTAGTTGACGAACTGCCAGAAGTCCTTGAACGCCGGGTTGCGGGTGGCGCCGTCGTGATACCGGCGGTACAGCTGCTGCAGCACCGCGGCGAGCCGGAACAGGCCGTAGACCTCGTAGAACCGCCAGTCGCCGACCGCCAGCCCGGTCTTCTCGGCGTAGCGCGCGACGAACTCCTCGCGGGTGAACATGCCGGGCAGGTGGGTCGGCTGGCGGCGGCTCGTGTGCATGACGCCGTCGTCGCCGGCCTGGACCCAGTAGGCCAGCATGCTGCCCAGCTCCATCAGCGGGTCGCCGAGGGTGGCCATCTCCCAGTCGAGGACGCCGGTGATGTTCAGCGTCGCCGGGCCGTCCAAGACCAGGTTGTCGAGCCGGTAGTCGTTGTGGATCAAGCAGATCTTGACCTCACCGGGCTGGTTCGCGGCCAGCCACGCGCGCACTTCGGCGAAGTCGCCGACGTTGTCCGTGCGCGCCGCGACGTACCGCTCCGACCAGCCGCGGATCTGCCGCTCGACGTACCCGGCGCCCTTGCCGAGGTCGGCGAGACCGGCCTTCCCCACGTCGACGGCGTGCAGGTCGACCAGCCGGTCGACGACCTTGCCGGACAGCTCGCGCGCCTGCTCCGGCGTCAGCGTCATCCCCGGCGGCAGGTCGCCGCGCAGGATCAGGCCGTCCAGCTTCTCCATGACGTAGAAGTCGCCGCCGAGCACGGCCGGGTCGTCGCCGAACGCCACCATCCGCGGCACGTACGGGAACACCGGCTTCAGCGCGTGCTGGACGCGGTACTCACGCCGCATGTCGTGCGCCGAGGCCGCTTTGTGCCCGGCGGGCGGGCGGCGCAGGATCAGCTCCCGGTCCGGGTACGTCAGCAGGTACGTCAGGTTGGACGCGCCGCCGGGGAACTGCCGGACGTGCGGCGGCTCGTCGCCGAGGCCCTCGACCTTCGCGCTCAGCCAGGCGTGCACCGCGCCCGCGTCGAAGGCGTCCTCCGCGCGGACCTCGACCGGGGCGTTCACGAGAACTTCCGCAGCAGCGCGGCCGGCACCACGCGCATGACGACGCTCAGCGGCACCCACGGCCACGCCGGGACGTAGGCCCGGGCGCGCTCGGCCTCGATCGCCTTGGCCAGCGCTCGGGCGCCGGTGTCGGCCTTGGCCAGCAACGGGTTCCGGCCGATCCGGTCGTTCATCTCCGATTCGATGTAGCCGGGCCGCACGTCGGTGACGGCGATGCCCTGGCGCTTCAGCTCGATCCGGGTGCCGTCGACGAACGCCGAGATCCCGGCCTTCGACGCGGCGTACGCGGTCAGCTTGCCCGGGAACGGGCGAAGGGCGCTGAACGAGGAGATGACGGCGAGGTGGCCGGCGCCCTGCTCACGGAAGATCCCCGCGGCGGCCTCGATCTGGGCGGCAGCCGCGACGAAGTTGACCTCGAGGGTCTGGCGGTTGGCGTCGAACCGCCCGGTGCCGACCCGCTGCCCCTTCCCGAGCCCGGCGTTCACAATCACCCGGTCGAGGGACCCGAGGTCGGCGCGGAACTCCTCGAAGACGGCGAACACGCGTTCGTGGTCGGTGACGTCGAGGGTGCGCGTGACGACCGTGATCCCCGGGTGCGCCGCGGTCAGCTCGGCGGCCAGCTTCTCGAGCCGTTCGGTGCGCCGGGCGCACAGCGCGAGGTTGCGCCCCTTCGCCGCGAACTGGCGGGCCATGCCTTCGCCCAGCCCGCTGCTCGCGCCGGTGATGAGGATGTTCTGCCGGAGGACCATGAGGGGAGCCTACCCGCTGGTAACAAGACCGGTGGCCCGGCGCTGGGGGCGTCGCCGGGCCACCGGTCATCGCGCGGTCACCTCGGCCGGTCGCACAACTCGGCCGGGTGAACCGGAGCCGGAACCGCTCGCGCGGCCGGTCACACCTGCGCCCGGGTGGGCCGTGAGGGGGAGGCGGTGCCACCGGCGCAGGCAAGTCATACAAGCGCGTCGGCCCAGGCCGGGGCAATGGTTCACAGTTGCCAGTACTAGCCCGTTCGCCCGAGTGGCGGCCCCGGCGGCACGGCCGAAGAGGGGGGCGGAGACCGCGTGGAAAACTGCTAACGTGCTCCGTGTCGGGGATCGTCGGGGGACGGCATGGGGCGGGTCGGGATTTCAGCGATGGCGGGCAGCACGGTGGGTGACGGCCAGGAGAACGGGCGCACCGAATTCGCCATCCGGCTGCGCGCGGCCATCGCCACCAGCGGGCTCTCGCTCGACCGGATCCAGGCGCGGCTGCGAGCCCGCGGTGTCGTCGTCAGCGTGACGGCCCTCAGTTATTGGCAATCGGGCAAGAGACAGCCGGAGCGGCAGAGTTCGCTTTCGGCGGTGCGCACGCTGGAAGAAATCCTCGACGTCCCCGCCGGTTCCCTGCTCGGGCTGCTGCCCCCGCCCCGCCCCCGCGGCGGCGCCGGCAAGCGCCAGGCCGGCGGCGAGCCGTTGTCGTTCCCGCGCGAGGTGTTGCAGCCGTTGCTGGAGAAGGTGGGCGCGCCGCACGCGCTCGACCGCCAGCAGCCGCTGAAGATGGTCGGCCTGCACGACCTGTGCGAGATCGCCGAGGACGGCGGCCAGCGCGCGGTGACGGCCCGCGCGGTGTTCCAGTCGGCCGCGGACGGCCAGGACCGCTGGCTGCTGGTGTACACCCAGGACGACCCGGCCGCGGGCGTCCCGGAGCTGCACGCGGTGCGCAACTGCCGGATCGGCCGCGCGGAGATCGACGAGGCCCACGGCCTCCTCGTCACGGAACTCCTCTTCGACCAGCCGATCAACCGCGGCGAGACCCACCTGATCGAGTACACGCTGACCAACAGCGGCCCGCCGTACCCGGAGTGCCGCAACACGCACTACCGCGAGTTCCGCCGCCCGGTGCGCGAGTACTTGCTGGAGGTCCGCTTCGCGCGGGGAACGGCGCCGGAGCGTTGCTGGCAGTACTCGCGCAACGGAGCGGACGGGACGTTGGCACGGCGGGCGTTGAAGCTGGACGGGGCGGACGGCGTGCACGCGGTGACGTTCGACTTCGGGCCGGGGGTCTTCGGCATCGACTGGGACTGACTTCAGCCCAGGCGGGCCGCCGCGAGGGTGGCCAATTCCGTGCGGTTCGCGATGCCCAGCTTCGCGTACACATGCGCCAGATGGGTCTTCACCGTGCCGCGGCTCATGAACAGCCGCGCTCCGATCTCCGGGTTGGTGCACCCCTCCGCCGCCAGCTTCACCACCTCGAGCTCCGTCGGCGTCAGACTTCCCCAGCCGCTCGACGGGCGGCCGCGCGAGCCCCGGGTCCGGCGGACGAACGCCACCACGTCGTCGAGGCCCATCGGCGACGAAGCCGTCCCGAACACGTCCAGCTCCGCCTGCTCGAACGGACGCCGCGGGACGCCCAGCTCGGCCCGGGCCTGCGAAGCCGACACGAACACCCGCGCGGCGTCGGCCTCCCGGCCACTGCGCGCGAACAACTCGGTCAGCGCGTCCAGGCTGGCCAGGACACCCAGCCGGAGGCCGTGGTCGAGGCGGAGGCTCAGCGCTTCGTAGTGCAGCTCGGCTGCCTGCGCCGGCTCTGCCAGGTGCCCCTGCTCGTCCAGGGCGTCCGCCAACGGCGACGGCAGCGACCAGCGCCGAGCGAGCTCGACGGCCGTGTCCAGGACCTCCGCGGCCTCGTCGAGCCGGCCGAGCCGACGCAGAAGCGCCCCGCGTTCCGGCAGCCCTTGCGCCGCCATGTACGTCCCGGGCACGGCTTCGCGCTCGAACCAGCGCAACGCCTCCTCGAACCCGCCCTGCCGCCAATGCAGCTGCCCCAGCACATTCGCCATCCCCGGCACGAAGACGTCGCCCGCCGTCTCGAGCAGCCGCAGGAACGGCTCCATCACCCGGAAGCCCGCGTCGACGTCCCCCGCCGCGCAGTGCACCCTTGCCAAGCAGCACAACGTCGTGTTGACGCGGTGGAAGTCCCGCAGCGGTGCGGCGACGTCGACGGCTTGCAGCGCAAGCGAACGCGCCCGCGGTAGGTCCGCCGCCGCCAGCGCGCTCGCCGACTGCACACTGAGGACGGTCGAGGCGAGCCCGCGGTCGCCGCGCCGGAGGAGCCCCTGAGCCGCCTCGGCGAGCAGAGGCGCCGCTTCGTCGTGGCGGTCGCGGATGGTCCGGATAATTCCGCGCAGCATCAACGCACTGTCCCGCGCGAACCCGTCGGTCTCCCGCCCGGCTTCGACGGCGAGGTCCCAGGCGGTGTCCAAATCCGTGTACAGGTGACCGAGCGCCGTCAGGGCGAGGCACCGCGCGCGCAGGTCCGCTTCGCCGAGTTCGGTGGCCAGGTCCAGGCCCTGCCGCGCCGCTTCGAGGTCGAACGGGGCGGTCGTGTCCGCCACCAGGCCCATCCCGGTCAGCAGCCGGGCCTGCACCGGCGTCCGGGCGTCCGGGCAGCGCGCCACCGCGCGCCTGAGGTACGCCAGGCCCTCGTGGCCGCGGCCGTGCAGGTTCCACAACCACGCGACGGCGGCCGCGAGCCGGCGGCCCCGCGCGGGATCTTCCTGGGCCAGACCCCATTCCAGCGCCGCGCGCAGGTTGTCGCGCTCGGGCTCCACCCGGGCCCGCCAGGCGTCCTTGTCGCGGTCGAGGTCGGGCTCGGCGGCTTCGGCCAGGGCCAGGTAGTGGTCGAGGTGGCGGTCGCGGACGGCGTCGGTCTCCCCCGCCTCGGCCAGCCGGGCGGCCGCGTACTCGCGAAGCGTTTCCAGCAGCCGGTAGCGGCCGTCTTCGGCCAGGACCAAGGACTTGTCGACGAGCCGGCCGAGCGCGGGCAGCACCGCCGGGCCGCCCGCCGCGGCCAAGGTGAACCCACCGGCGAACACCGCGAGCCGCCGGAACACCGCCCGGTCTTGCGCGTCGAGCTGGTCGTGGCTCCACGCGATCGAGCCTTCGAGGGTCCGCTGCCGCGCCGGCACCCCGCGCGGGCCACGCGTCAGCAAAGCGAACCGGTTGTCGAGGCCGGCGTCGATCTGGTGCGGGGTCAGCGTTCCCAGCCACGCCGCGGCCAGTTCGACGGCCAGGGGGATGCCGTCGAGCCGGGTGCAGATCGAGCGGACGGCGGCCGCGCTGGAGGCGTCCAAGGTGAACAGCGGCCGGACCGCGCCCGCGCGCTCGACGAACAGCGCGACGGCGTCCTCGACGGCCAGCGGCGGCACCCGCCACACCGTCTCCCCCGGCACGTCCAGCGGCTCCCGGCTGGTCGTCAGCACCGCGACCTCGGGGCAGGACTGCAGCAGCTCGACCGCGACCTCGGCGGCGCCGTCGAGGACGTGCTCGCAGTTGTCGAGGCAGAGCAGCACCCGCCGGTCGCGCAGGTCCGTCGAGACCGAGCGGGCCGCCCCGACCTGGGGTTCCACCGGGACGCCGAGCGTCGCGGCGACCCGCTCGGCGACGTCGGTGACGGCGTCGAGCTCCACCCACCAGACGCCGTCGGGCCACTCGCCACCGGCCGCGACCTGCGCGGCCAGCCGCGTCTTGCCGCTGCCGCCGGGGCCGGAGAGGGTCACCAGGCGCGTCCCGGCGAGCAGCCGCTGGACTTCGGCGACCTCGGTGTCGCGGCCGACGAACCCGGTCAGCTGCACCGGGAGGTTGTTCGGGACGGCGTCGAGCGAGCGCAGCGGCCCGGGTGTCCCGCCGAGCTCGAAGACGCGCTCGGGCGCGGTGAGGTCCGGCAGGCGGTGGACGCCGAGGTCGTGCAGCGGCACGGCGTCCCCGAGACCCGCCGCGGCGCGGGCCGACACCAGGATCCGGCCCTCGTCCGCCAGCGCGCGCAGCTGTTCGCAGCGGCGCACGGCCGGGCCGGTGGGCGTGCCGTCGTCGCGGATCAGCACGTCGCCGGTGTGCACCGCCGCCGGGCCGCCGGTCAGCGCCGCGAGCGCCTCGGCCGGGGTCGTGAAGACGGCCGGGGCGGCGTCGCCGGCGCAGAGGATCGTGACCGTGCCCGCCGGGAGGAGTTTCGTCGCAGTCATGACCCGGCCAGTCTGCCAGCGGATCTCGGCCAGGTGGCCGATGTTGCGCACGGGCGCGCCTGCGACCTTCGGATCGTGGAGACGTTCGAGGAACTGCTGGCCCGCTGGCGGGACGCCGACGCGGACGGCGACACCGAGGCCTTGGCGCCGCTGCTCGCCGACGGCTTCCGCGGCGACGGCCCGGCCGGGCGCGTGCTCGGCAAGGCCGGCTGGCCCGGCCGCGTCCCCGCGGGCGCGTTCCGCTGGACGCGCCTGCAGGTGACGCCGTCGGTCGGCGTCGCGACCGGGCACCGCGACGGCGTCGCCTGCACGGTGGTCGCCGAGCGCCGGGACGGGCGCTGGCGGATCGTCAACGTGCAACGCGGGTCATGACCGCTTTGCGGGGGTCCGGGTGGCGAAGCCCCCGGCCCGAGGCGAAGCCTCGGTTGTCACTGCAGCTTGGTGCGGAGGACCTTTCCGGTCGCGTTGCGCGGCAGCTCGTCCAGGAACTCGACGTCCCGCGGCACCTTGTAGCGGGCCAGGTTCGCCTTGACGTAGTCGCGGATCTCGTCGGCGTCCAGCGACGCGCCTTCGGCTCGCACGACGAACGCCTTCAGCCGCTGCCCGAACTCCGGGTCCTCGACGCCGATCACCGCCGCCTCGATCACGTCCTCGCGCTCGACCAGCAGGTTCTCCACCTCGATCGGGAACACGTTCTCGCCGCCGGAGACGATCATTTCGTCGTCGCGGCCGTCGATGAACAGCAGGCCGTCCTCGTCGAAGTGGCCGACGTCGCCGCTGGAGAGCAGGCCGTCGATGATCTCCTTGTGGCGGCCGTCGGTGTAGCCGCCGAAGCTGAGCCCGCTGCCGACGAACACGCGGCCGGTCACGTGCGGCTCGGTGATCCGGACGCCCTTTTCGTCGTACAGCGCCACCTTGCAGCCGACCGGCGCGCGGCCGACCGTGCCCGGGGCCTTCGCCCAGTCCTCCGGCGTCGCGACCGTGGCCACCGCGACCTCGGTCGAGCCGTAGAGGTTGTGCACGACCGGGCCGAACGCCTCGTTGGCCCGGTTGCCCAGGTCCGGCGAGAGCGCCGAGCCGGCGACGAAGATGATCCGCAGCGCGGACGTGTCGTACTTCTGCCGGACGTCCTTCGGCAGGTCGACGATGCGCTGCAGCATGGTCGGCACCAGCACGAGCGCGGTGCACTTGTGCTCGGCGACGCCGCGCAACGCCTCTTCGGGGTTGAACTTGCGGCGCATGACGACCTTCGAGCCGAGCGCGAAGGACAGGATGAACTGCGAGAGGCCGGTGCCGTGGAACAGCGGCGCGCCCATGTAGGTGGCCTCGTTGGCCCGCAGCGGGATCCGGTCGAGGAACTGCGCCGAGGCCAGCGCGGAGGTGTGCGGCCGCGGCGCGCCCTTCGGCGTGCCGGTGGTGCCGCTGGTCAGCAGCACGAACCCGCCCGGCTTGGCCGGCGCGGGCCACGGCCGGTCGTCGGTGCTGGCGATGATCTCGTCGAGCACCGGGACGGTCCGGTCGGTCAGGTCCGAGCCCGGGTCGACCCAGGCGAGGTAGCGGTCGACCCCGTCGGGGATCGCGTCGAGCAGGCCGGTGAACTCCTGGTCGTAGACGAGCGCGGTGACGCCTTCGCGCTGGGCGACGTCGGCCAGCTGCGGCTTCGCGAACCCGGTGTTCATCAGCAGCAGGCGGACGCCGAGCTTGCCCGACGCGGCCATCGTGATGACCAGGCCGCGGTGGTCCCGGCAGAGGGCGGCGACGACCTGGCCGGGCCGGATGCCACGCTCGGACCAGGCCCTGGCCAGGGCGTTCGATTGGTCGTCGAGCTGCTTGTAGGTGAGCGGGCCGAGTTCGTCGACGATGCCGACGGCGGCCGGGTCGCGGCGGGCGGAGATGTGGTTGGCGCCGGCGAACGGGCCGAACTTCCGCAACGCGACCAGCGAACGGACGCCTTCGTCGACCCTGGGGAAGGGGACCAGGCCCGCCCGCCGCATCACGTCGACGCTGCGCACCGTCTCGGTCACCTTGTCCGCCACCGTGGTGGCGAGCGCGACCAGGCTCATCCAGGCACCTCCGTTGCTGCGGGGAAGAGAGCTAACGCCGTACCGGCGGTATGGGAGCTACCGGAGAGTAAACCAAGGGTAGGCCGAACGCACCAGCCCGCGAGCGAGCGGAAACTGTCAATGGCATCCGGGGCTTCGCCCCGAGGCGGGGGCTCCGCCACCCGCACCCCCGAAAAATGTCGGTGGTGATCGGCATGATGTCCGGGTGCAGGTCATTGCGGGACGAGAGGAGGACGGGAGCTTCAGCGTGCACACGCCGTCATCGACGAAGGATGGCCTGGACGAGGCCGGTTTCGTGGCGCTGGCGCGGGAGCTGGAGGCGTCCCTGGCGCCGCGGTGGGTGTTCCCCTCGGTGGAGCGGACGTACCCGGGGCTGATGGCGGCCGGGCTGCGGGTGCGCCGCTGCTACGACCTCGAGCTGGCCGAGGGGCTGCTGCTGGCGTACGAGGGCGCGGAGACGCAGTCGCGGAGCCTGCGCGCGGCCTGGGCCAGGGCGAACGGTGAGGAGCCGCCGTCCGAGCAGTCCGCCGTCGAGCTGGCGCAGCCGACGCTGTTCGAGACGCGCGTGCCGACGTTGCCCGAGGGCGTGACGGTCGTCACGGCGGTCCGGCGCGTGCTCGCCGAGCAGGAGCGGCGGGTGGCGGCGGTCGAGCACCCGGACCGGATGCGGCTGCTGCTGGCCGCGGAGTCGGCGAGCGCGCTGGCCGCGGCGGAGATGTCGGCCGACGGCCTGCCGTGGCGCGCCGACGTGCACGAGGAGCTGCTGGCGGCGCGGCTGGGGCCGCGGGTGCCCGCCGGGCAGCGGCCGAAGGCGCTGGTCGAGCTGGCGGCGAAGATCAGCGAGGCGTTCGGCGGGCGGCCGGTGAACCCGGATTCGCCGCCGAGCGTGGTCCGCGCGCTGGCCCGCGAGGGCATCGAGGTGCCGGCGGCGCGGAAGTACCTGCTGAAGGGGATCGACCACCCCGCGGTCGGGCCGTTGCTGGAGTACAAGGAGCTGTCGCGGCTGTTCGCGGCGAACGGGTGGGCGTGGCTCGAAGAGTGGGTCACGGATGGCCGGTTCCGGCCGCACTACGTCGTCGGCGGCGTGGTGTCCGGGCGCTGGGCCAGCCGCGGCGGCGGGGCGCTGCAGATCCCGAAGGTGCTGCGGACGTGCGTGCGCGCGGACCCGGGCTGGAAGCTGGTGGTGGCGGACGCGGCCCAGCTGGAGCCCCGGGTCCTCACGGCGCTGTCGGGCGACCGCCGGCTGGCCGACGTCGCGGCGGCGACGGACCTGTACGCGCGCCTGGGCGAGGCGCTGTTCTCGGGCGCGCGCTGGGTCCCGGCCGCGAACGACGACCGCGACGACCGGGCGCGGGCGAAGATCGCGATGCTGTCGGCGATGTACGGCGGCACGTCCGGCGAGGCGGGCCCCTTGCTGGGTTTGCTGCGGCAGCGGTTCCCGGACGCGGTGTCCTATGTGGAGCGTGCGGCACAGGCGGGCGAACGCGGCGAGCGGGTCCGGTCCCGGTTGGGGCGCACTTCGCCGGCGCCCTCGGCGGCGTGGCGCGCGTTGACGGGCGGCCTGGCTTCGGACGAAGCCGGGGAACTGAAGGCCCGGCGGGCTTCGAGGGGCTGGGGCCGGTTCACGCGCAACTTCGTGGTCCAGGCGAGCGCGGCGGACATGACGGCGGTGATGCTGGCGACCCTCCGCACCCGCCTCCCGGAGCCCGCCCACCTGGTCTTCTTCCAGCACGACGAGGTGATCGTCCACACCCCGGCCGAGCTGGCCGCCTCCGTCGCCCGCTCCATCGAGGACTCGGTGACGGAGGCGGCGACAATGCTGTTCGGCCCGGCTTGCCCGGTCCGCTTCCCCATGCAGACGGCCGCGGTAGACACCTACGCCGACGCAAAGTGACGCGTGTCGTCCGTACAGGTACGCGTGTCGTCCGCTGGGGTACGCGGGCTACGGGAGCATGGGCAGCGTTTGCGTCACGACGTCCTGGTTCGGCAGTGTCCGGCCCGGGTTGCCGCGGAAGTCGGTCCACACCGGGTGCAGCCGGAAGTCCGCGCCGACCGCCACCGCCGTGTAGTCGCCGATGAACACGCCCTGCAGCTCCTTGCCCGTCTCCGCTCCCGTCGACACGAACTGGACCTGCGGGTTCGCCGTCTGCGTCGTGATCCTGCGCAGCGGGGACAAGCCGTCGCCCCAGCCGGTCGCGTACGCGTAGTCCAGGCCGATGCCGTTCGGGTCGTACGCGCGCGTGTACGTCGTCACCGCGACGCGGCCGCCGAACGCCGCCACCGCCGGGAACACCTCGTCGGCTGCCGAGCCGATCTTCACCGGCTTCGACCAGCCGTGCCGGCCGTCGGACCCGCTCAGGAACGCGTCTCCGTTCGTCTTCACCGACTCGCCGTCTCGGTACGTTCCGTTGCGGTCGTCGGCCCACGTCACCCACAGGTGGTCCGTCACGCGGTCGTACGTCAGCTGCGGGAAGCTGTTGACGCGGAAGTTCTCGCCGGTCAGCGCGTTGTTGGCGACGTCTTCGTCCACCGGGAAGTCGAAGTCGAGCCCCACTTCGGTGTGCCGGAACGTCCGGCCGCCGTCGCGGGAGGTCGCCACCACCACCGCGTCGTGGTCGGCCGGCTGGTCGCACGCCGCCGTCGCGCAGACCGACGTCTCGTACGCCACCTGGAGCGTCCCGTCGCGGGTCACCACCGGGTTCGAGCCGCTGCCGAACGGCGTGATCCCGCCGCGGAACCCGGTCAGCGACGGCGAAATCCGGCGGAGCGGCGACCAGGTCCGGCCGAAGTCGCGGGACTTCGACAGCACGATCGGCGATTCGACGAACGCGCCGGACGCGTCGTAGGTGAACTGCGTCCACGTCACGTAGACGTCGCCGGACACCGGGTCCGCGGCGATCCACTCCTTGTCGTTGAAGATCCGCGCCGGCGTCGGCGTGCCCGCCGGGGTGACGCCGTCGAGGTGCAGGATCGCCGGGTCGCCGAAGCTGCGGCCGCCGTCGTGGGACACCGACACCGCGATGCCGCTGGCGAGCTGCTGGTCGTCCGGCACCTCGGCCCGGCTGAACACCAGCGTCGCGTAGTACACCGTGTTGTGCGGCCCGAACGCGATGGCCGGGTCACCGGCGGCGTCCATGTAGGACAGTGGGGCGGGCGCCCCGGTCGGGTAGTCCAGGTGCGGCAGCTGGACGTTCGCCCAGGTCCGGCCGCCGTCGAACGACGTGTAGGCGAAGCCGCCCGAGTCGTTGCGGGCCTCGCGGGTGTTGTACAGCCGGTAGTCGTTCGACCCGGCGACGATGTTGCGCGGGTTCTCCGGGTTGACGGCGACGGTGGTCTCGTTCTGCGCCGTGCTGCAGCCGGTCTGGCTGCCGGTCGGCACGATCGTGTCCCCGTCGATGACGTCGGTGTTCGGCGCGAGCGGCCGGTACGGGTTCGGCTTGCCGAGGTAGGTCTGGCAGAGGGCGGACAGCGCGGGGTCGTCGCCGCCCTCGTCCTCTTCCCCTTCGGCGAACTGCTCCTTGAGCAGCGGATTCGGGACGTTGTGCGGTGGCTCGGCGGCAGCGTGCGCGGCCGGCGCGAAGACGACCGGCGCAAGGAGCGCGAGGCAGGCGACGACGATTCTTCGCTTGACGGACGAAACACCCGAGGACATCGGAAAGTCCTTTCCCAGGAGGGTCTCCGGCCGCTTCAGGCTTGTCCCGCCGGGGAACGCGGTCAACCGACGGAAGTTCGAAGCCGGACATTCCGGGTTTCGTTGGCCCGGAACGAAGATCGACTAGGCCAGAGCGTCGTCGATCGCTTTCGTGATCCGCTTGAGCGACACCGGGTGCGCCGTGCCCAACGTCTGGGCGAAGAACGACACCCGCAGCTCTTCGATCATCCACCGCACCTCGTTCAGCGCCGGTGACGACGTCCCCGGCGGCAGCGATGCCACCGCGTCGGCGTACTCGCCCTGGATCCAGGCGATGTCCGCGGTCCGCTGCAGGTCGCGCGTCGGCTCGGTCGGGAGTTTCTCCAGCCGTCGCGAAATCCCCTGCAGGTACCGGACGACGTGCCGGAGCCGCCCGGCGCCGGTCGCCGTCACGAACCCCGGGTACACCAGGCCGGCCAGCTGGGCGCGGATGTCGGCCAGCGACTCGGCGGGACCCCGCGCCGACGGCAGGGCCACCTCGACGTCGTTCGCCGCGCGGAGGATCTTCTCCACGTCCGTCAGCACGCCGAGCACCTGCGGGTGCAGGCCCGCGCGGACCTTCTCCAGCAGGACCTTGAAGCCGGTCTCGTCGAACACCGGGCCGCCGCCCGCGGCCATCAGGGCGTCCACCGCGCAGTCGACGCAGTCCTCGAGCAACGCCGCGACACTGCCGTGCGGGTTCCGGTTCAGCACCAGCTTCGACGAATTGGACAGCGACCGCGTGATGAACTTCATCGGCGAGCTCAGGTTCAGCCGCAGCATCCGCCGGGTGCCCGCCCACATCGCGTGTTCCTGCTCGGCCGGGGTGTCCAGCAGCCGCACGGCCACCGAAGCACCCTCGTCCACCAGCGCCGGGTACGCCTTGACGTCGTGGCCGCGCTGCTTCGACTCGAACACGTGCGGCAGCGCCCCGAACGACGGCTTCGTCAGCCCGGCCTTCTCCAGCGTGTTGGCCGCCTTGGAGATCGTCTCACGCACCTTCGGCGCCAGCCGCCGCTGCAGTTCCGCGACGTCCTTGCCCTCGGCGACGCGCTTGCCCCGCTCGTCCACCACCCGGAACGTCATCTTCAGGTGCTCCGGCACCGAAGCCAGGTCCCAGTCCGCATACGGCACCGTGATGCCCCGCAGAGAACGCAGTTCGCGGCCGAGCACCTCCAGCAGCGGACCGTCCGAAGGGGACACTCGCGAAAGGACGTCCCGAGCCGTGTCCGGCGCGGGGACGAAGTTGCGGCGCAACGCCTTCGGCAGCGACTTGATCAGCTGCGTGACCAGTTCCGCCCGCAGGCCCGGCACCTGCCAGTCGAACCCGTCCGGCGTCACCTGGTTGAGCACCGGCAGCGGGACGTGCACGGTGACGCCGTCGGCGTCCGCGCCCGGCTCGAACTGGTAGGTCAGCTTGAAGACCTGCGTGCCCTGCGTCCACGAGTCCGGGTAGTCGCCCTCGCGGACGCCGCCCGCCGTCTCGTTGATGAGCATGGACTTCTCGAACGAAAGCAGGTCCGGCTGCTCGTGGCGCGCCTTCTTCCACCAGCTGTCGAAGTGGCGCACCGAGACGACGTCCGCCGGGACGCGGGCGTCGTAGAACTCGTAGAGCGTCTGGTCGTCGACCAGGATGTCCCGCCGCCGCGCCCGGTTTTCGAGGTCCTCGACCTCTTCCAGCAGCGCGCGGTTCTCGGCGAAGAAGTGGTGGCGCGTCTGCCAGTCCCCCTCCACCAGCGCGTGCCGGATGAACAGCGCCCGTGACATCTCGGGGTCGATCCGGCCGTAGTTGACGCGGCGGTCGGCGATCAGCGGGACGCCGTACAGAGTCACCTTCTCCGTCGCGATCACGGCACCCTGCTTGCGTTCCCAGTGCGGCTCGGAATAGGACCGCTTCACGACGTGCTGCGCCAGCGGCTCGACCCACTCGGGTTCGATGCGCGCGTTGACCCGCGCCCACAGCCGGGACGTCTCGACCAGCTCCGCCGACATCACCCAGCGCGGCTGCTTCTTGAACAACGCCGAACCCGGGAAGACGCCGAAGCGGGCGCCGCGCGCGCCCAGGTAGTCGCCCTTGGCCGGGTCCTTGAGCCCGATGTGCGACAGCAGCCCGGCGATCAGCGACGTGTGCACGCGCTGCGGGTCGGCCGGGGCCGTGTTCGTGTTCAGCGAGATCCCGAGCGGCTTGGCCAGCTGGCGCAGCTGGCTGAAGATGTCCTGCCACTCGCGCAGCCGCAGGTAGTTCAGGTACTCAGTGCGGCACATCCGGCGGAACTGGTTGCCGGACAACGCCTTCTGCTGCTCGGCGACGTACTCCCAGAGGTTCAGGTAGGCCAGGAAGTCCGACGTCGGGTCGGCGAACCGGGCGTGCTGGGCGTCGGCCGCCTGCTGCTTCTCGGCCGGCCGCTCGCGGGGGTCCTGAATGGACAGCGCGGCGGCGATGATCATCACCTCGCGGACGCAGCCGTTCTTCGCCGCCTCCAGGACCATCCGGCCCATCCGCGGGTCGACCGGCAGCTGCGCGAGCTTGCGGCCGATGTCGGTCAGGCTGCGGTCGGACCCGGTGCTCGAAAACGCGCCCAGCTCCTGCAGCAGGCCGATGCCGTCGCTGACCTGGCGGCGGTCCGGCGGTTCGACGAACGGGAACGCGGCGATGTCCCCGAGCCCCAGCGACGTCATCTGCAGGATGACCGACGCGAGGTTGGTCCGCAGGATCTCGGGATCGGTGAACTCGGGCCGGCTCTCGAAGTCCTCTTCGGAGTAGAGCCGGATGCAGATGCCGTCCGACGTGCGGCCGCAGCGGCCCTTGCGCTGGTTCGCCGACGCCTGCGACACCGGTTCGATCGGCAGCCGCTGCACCTTGGTGCGGTGGCTGTAGCGGGAGATCCGCGCGGTGCCCGGGTCGACGACGTACTTGATGCCCGGCACGGTCAGCGACGTCTCGGCGACGTTCGTCGCGAGCACCACCCGGCGCCCGGTGTGGGACTGGAAGATGCGCTGCTGCTCGGCCGACGACAGCCGCGCGTACAGCGGGAGGACCTCGGTGTTGCGAAGGTTGGCCCGGTTGAGGACGTCCGCGGTGTCGCGGATCTCGCGTTCGCCGGAGAGGAACACCAGGATGTCGCCGGGGCCTTCGGCGCACAGCTCCTCGACGGCGTCGAGGATGCCCTGCGTCTGGTCGCGCTCGTCGTCGCCCTCGGGGTCGTCCGGGTCGACGAGCGGCCGGTAGCGCACCTCGACCGGGTACGTCCGGCCGGAGACCTCGACGATCGGCGCGTCGTCGAAGTGCTTCGAGAAGCGCTCCGGGTCGATCGTCGCCGAGGTGATGATGACCTTGAGGTCCGGGCGGCGCGGCAGCAGCTGCTTGAGGTAGCCGAGGATGAAGTCGATGTTGAGGCTGCGCTCGTGGGCCTCGTCGATGATCAGCGTGTCGTACTGGCGCAGCGAGCGGTCGGTCTGGATCTCGGCGAGCAGGATGCCGTCGGTCATCAGCTTGACCAGCGTGTCCTGCCCGGACTGGTCGGTGAACCGGACCTTGTAGCCGACGGCGTCGCCGAGCTCGGTGTGGAGCTCGCTCGCGATCCGGTCGGCGACCGTGCGCGCGGCCAGCCGCCGCGGCTGGGTGTGCCCGATCTGGCCGCGGATGCCGCGGCCGAGCTCCAGGCAGATCTTCGGCAGCTGGGTGGTCTTGCCCGAGCCGGTCTCGCCCGCGACGATCACGACCTGGTGCTTGTCGATGGCGGCGGCGATCTCGTCCTTGAGCTTGCTGACCGGCAGCTCTTCGGGATATTCGATCTTGGGCACGCTCTCGCGCCGCGACTGGACGCGCAGCTCGGCCTTCTCGACGTCGGCGGCGATCTGGGCGAGGACGGAGTCGCGGTTGCGGGCTTTGCGGGCGCCTTCGAGCCGGCGGCGCAGCCGTTGCTCGTCACGCGGCATGAGCTCGGGCAGGCGCGCACGCAGCGCGGCGAAGGGGGATGGCTCGGACATTCTTGGTCCAAGGATAGCCGTGCGTGACGAACCGGGCTCCCGAATATCCCCGCCGCGTGACGGGGCGCACGCGAAAGGCCCCCTCACCGGCGGCGAGGGGGCCTCACGGGCGATGCGTCAGCCGGGCTGGCCGGGCTGCTGCGGCGGCTGGACCGGCGCCTGCGGCGCGGCCTTGGCCCGGCTCAGCGCCACCGAGCCGCCGATCAGCGCGAGACCGACCAGGCCGAGGATGATGCCGAAGAACGGCTGCATGTCGCTGGCCCAGGACAGGATCCGGAACTCGTAGTCGAACTGCTCGAGGACGATGGTGCCGAACCCGAGCACCGCGCACAGCACGCCGATCCGCATCATGATCGAAGACATGGGAAACCCCCTCGTGAAAGGACTGATGGAACCACCGGTCCGTCCCCGAGCGGCCGTGGTGAGGCAGAAATGTAGCGGCCCCGGTCCCGGCTGTCTCCGGAATTCCCGATTCGTTACCTCATGTCCGCTGCAGCGAGTCCGGGCCCAGGTCGGCGAGGGTGCGGTGGCCGGACAGCCCCATGGTCAGGTCGAAGTCCGCCAGGAGGCTGCGCAGGACGTGCCGGACACCGTCCTCACCCGCGTGGGCCAGCCCGTACACCCACGGGCGGCCGACCAGCACCGCCCGGGCGCCCAGCGCGATCGCCTTGAGGACGTCGGCGCCGGTGCGGACGCCCGAGTCGAACAGCACCTCCAGCCGGTCGCCGACCGCCGCGACGATGCCCGGGAGCGCCTCCAGCGCGCCGATCGCGCCGTCGACCTGGCGGCCGCCGTGGTTCGAGACCACGATGCCGTCCATGCCCGCTTCGGCCGCGCGGCGGGCGTCGGCGACGTGCTGGATGCCCTTGAGGACGATCGGGCCGTCCCAGTGCTCGCGCAGGAACGGCAGCTGGTCCCACGTCCGGTCGGTGCCGGTGAGCATGCCGATCCAGCGCAGGATCGCCATGTTCAGGTCCTCTTCCGGCGTCTTCTCCAGCAGGCCGCGGAACACCGGGTCGGTGAACGGGACGGCGCAGCCCTCCCCCTTGAGGAACGGCAGGTACGCCTGGTCCAGATCGGACGGTCGCCAGGCCAGCGTCCACGTGTCGAGGGTGACGACCAGCGCCGTGTAGCCGGCGTTCTTCGCCCGGGTCAGCAGGCTCGCGCAGACGTCGTTGTCGCCGGGCCAGTACAGCTGGAACCAGCGCGGGCCGTCGCCGTTGGCCGCGGCGACGTCCTCGATGCCGGTCGACGAGGCCGTCGAGAGGGTGAACGGCAGCCCGACCGACGCGGCGGCGCGCGCGGTCGCGCGCTCGGCGTCCGGGTGGACGATCGACTGGACGCCGACCGGCGCGACGGCCACCGGGGCGGGCAGCCGGGTGCCGAGCACGGTCGTGGCCAGGTCGCGGTCGGTGGCGCCGGTCAGCATCCGGGGCACGACGCGCCAGCGGTCGAAGGCCTCGCGGTTGGCGCGGGCGGTGGCGCCGGAGCCGGCCGCGCCCGCGACGTAGGAGAACGGCCCGGGCGCCATGAGCTCGCGCGCCGACGCTTCGAGCTTCGTCGCGTCGGTCGAGCACGGCGGCAGCTGACCACCGAGTCCCTGCAGGTAGATCTCGTTCTGATAGCTGCCGAAGCGTTCGGTCACGGTTGCCTCCTCGCGTTCGAGGGGGCACTGTACCCGCCGGTAGTTCACCCGGCGCCGGGATGTGACCGGCGGGTAACCTGAGCGCGCCGACGTCCCAGCGAAGGAGCAGACATGCGCGCGTACGACGTGGTCCTGTTCGGCGCCACCGGGTTCACCGGCGGGCTGACCGCCGAGTACCTGGCCCGGCACGCGCCCGCGGACCTGCGCTGGGCCCTGGCCGGGCGCAACCGCGGCAAGCTCGAAGCCGTCCGGGCGCTGCTCAGCGAGATCGACGACCGGTTCGCCGCCCTCGACCTGCTCGTCGCCGACTCCGGCGACCGGGCGTCGCTGACGGAGGTCGCCTCCTCGGCGAAGGTGGTGATCACGACCGTCGGCCCGTACCTGACGCACGGCGAGCCGCTGGTGGCGGCGTGCGCCGAGGCGGGCACCGACTACGTCGACCTGACCGGCGAGCCCGAGTTCGTCGACCGGATGTACCTGGCGCACGACCGGCGCGCCCGTGAGACCGGGGCACGGCTGGTGCACGCGTGCGGGTTCGACTCGATCCCGCACGACCTCGGCGCGTGGTTCACCGTGCAGCAGCTTCCCGAAAGCGTGCCGCTGCAGCTCGCCGGTTACGTCCGGGCGGGCGGGATGCCCTCGGGCGGCACGTTCCTGAGCGCGCTGACCATCATGTCCCGCCTGCCGGCCGGCGCCCGGGTGGCCCGCGAGCGGGCGGCGGCCGAACCGCGGCCGGCCGGCCGGTTCGCCCGCGCCCCGCTCGGCCGCCCGCACCGGGTCCCCGACCCGGGCTGGTGGGCGGTCCCGCTGCCGACGATCGACGCCGAAGTCGTCCGGCGCTCCGCGGCCGCGTCCGAGCGCTACGGCCCGGACTTCACGTACCGGCACTTCGCCGCGGTGAAGCACCTGCCGGTCCTGGCGGGCGGCGTGGCCGGGGCCGGCGCCCTGCTCGCCGCGGCGCAGCTCCCGCCGGCCCGCCGGGCGCTGTCCCGGCTGCTGGCCCCGGGCCACGGCCCGAGCCCCGAGCGGCGCGCGCGGTCGTGGTTCTCGGTGCGGTTCTTCGGCGAGGGCGGCGGTTCGCGGGTGGTGACGGAGGTGTCGGGCGGCGACCCGGGCTACGACGAGACGGCGAAGATGCTGGCGGAGTCGGCCCTCTGCCTGGCGACCGACGACCTCCCGGAGACCGCGGGCCAGGTGACCACGGCGACCGCGATGGGCGGCGCGCTGGTGGACCGGCTCACCAAGGCGGGCATCGGCTTCACGGTTCTCTGACTTTCACGCTTTTCACAGTGCGGCAGCGTGAAATTCCGGCGCTGTGATGAATCTTCTGACGGTCCTGTTCCGCGGTTAGCGTCGATCGGGTTCTCCCCTTTCCCCTTCGCGTTTTCCAAGGAGCGTCATGAGATTGCCCCAACGGTTCGCCGCGCTCGGCGGCGCGACGGCGGCGGGCATGGTGGTGGTCGGCATCGCCGTCGCCGCGCCCGCGCAGCCCGCCCCCGTTCCTCCGCCGTCCGCCGCGCAGGCCCAGGCCAACGCGACCGGCGCCGCCGCCGGCCTGGTCGCCGCCCGCCCCGCCGCACTGCACGCGGGAAAGCACGACCGGTTCGTCCAGCGGGACGTCCGGTCGGCGGCCGGGCTGTCGTACGTCGTCTACGACCGCACCTACGACGGCCTGCCCGTGATCGGCGGTGACCTGGTCATCGCCACCGACGCCGCCGGCACGGTGAAGACCACCTCCGTCGCGCAGCAGCAGGCTCTCGGCGACCTCGACGTGCACGGCGCGAAACTGACCGCCGCGCAGGCCGAAGCCGTGGCGCGCCGGCAGGTCCGGGGGCCCAAGAGCCTGCCGGGCGGGAAGCTCGTCGTGGTCGCCGAGGGCACCGGACGGCTCGCCTACGAAAGCAACGTCGAAGGCACCGACGAGCACGGCGAACCGAGCAGCCTGAGCGTCTACGTCGACGCCGCGGACGGGCGCGTCCTGCGGACGGTCCAGCACCTGGCCGCGGGCACCGGTACCGGCAAGTGGAACGGCCCGTCGCTGCCGTTGAACACGACGAAGTCCGGCAGCACGTATTCGATGGCCGACCCGAACACGCCGAACCTGGATTGCCGCAACTACAGCAGCGACTCGGTCCTCACCGGACCGGACGACAGCTGGGGCAACGGCAGCGGCACGAACATCGAAACCGGCTGCGCGGACGCGTTGTTCGTCGCGCAGACCGAGAAGAAGATGCTTTCGGAGTGGGTGGGCCGCAACGGCTTCACCGGCAACGGCGGCGCCTGGAAGATCCGCGTCGGCCTCGACGACGAGAACGCGTACTACTACAACTCCCGGCCGGCGTACGTGAACCTCGGCCACAACCCGAGCGGTGAGTGGGTCGGCTCGCTGGACATCCTCGGCCACGAGATGGGCCACGGCATCGACGACTACTCCGGGTCCGGCGGCTTCTCCGGCGGCGGCACCCAGGAGTTCATCGCCGACACCTTCGGCACCGCGACGGAGTTCTACGCGAACGAGCCGTCCCAGTACGACCCGCCGGACTACGCGATCGGTGAGGAGGTCAACCTGGTCGGCACCGGCGCGATCCGGTACATGTACGACCCGTCGAAGGTCGGCGACCCGAACTGCTACTCCAGCTCGACGCCGAACGCGGAGGTGCACAAGGCGGCAGGCCCCGGCGACCACTGGTTCTACCTGCTCGCCGAGGGCAGCAACCCGACGAACGGGCAGCCGACGAGCTCCACATGCAACAACAGCACGGTGGCGGGCATCGGCATCCGCAAGGCGATCAACATCATGCACGGCGCGGTGCAGCTGAAGACGTCCGGCAGTTCGTACCTGCGCTACCGGACGTGGACGCTGCAGGCCGCGAAGAACCTGTACCCGAACAGCTGCGCCGAGTTCGACGCGGTCAAGGCGGCCTGGAACGCGGTGAGCGTCCCGGCGCAGTCCGGCGACCCGACGTGCACCGGCACCCCGCCGACCACGTCGACGACCCCGACCACGCCGCCGACCACCACCACTCCTCCGGGCGGGTGCAGCGGGCAGCTGGTGCAGAACCCGGGCTTCGAGTCCGGCAAGGCGTCCTGGACGGACCCGGACACGACCATCGGCCAGTGGGGCAGCCAGGCGCCGGCGCGCTCGGGCAGCTACGACTCCTGGCTCGGTGGCCGGGGCTCGGCTCACACGGACACGCTCACGCAGGCCGTCACCATCCCGGCCGGCTGCAAGGCGAGCCTGACGTTCTGGCTGCGCGTGTGGACGGCGGAGACCGAGAACGTCGTCTACGACAAGCTCGTCGTGTCCGCGGGCTCGGCGACGCTGGCGACGTACTCGAACCTCGACCGCAACTCGGCGTACGTCCAGAAGACGCTCGACCTGTCTTCGTACGCCGGCCAGACGGTCACGCTGAAGTTCGCCGGGACGGAAGACCAGTCGCTGCAGACGTCGTTCGCCGTGGACGACACCGGGGTCACCCTGAGCTGACCCCGCGGGGCCTGCCACCTACTTTGGTGGCAGGCCCTCGTTGCGCCGCGGGCATCCGGTACTCATGCTTACCCGGATGGAGGCGATTCCCGCGGAGGTCGCCGCGACGGTCCGGGAAGGACCGTTCGCCGCGGCCTTCGACCAGGCGATCCGGCAGCGCGGCCTGAGCCTGGAGGCCCTGCAGCGGCGGATGGCGATCCGCGGCGCCCAGGTCAGCCTGGCCACGCTCAGCTACTGGCGGCGGGGGCGCCGTCACCCGGAGGGCCGGCGTTCGCTGCACGCGGTGACCGTCGCCGAAAGCTGCCTCGGCCTGCCCGCGGACGCGCTGACCAGCCTGGTGACGCGGCCGCGGGAGCGCCGTGCGCAGCCGTGGCCCGGCGGGGTCAGCCTGGCCAGCGCGCTCGGCTCCGCGCCGACCGACCTGGCGGCCTGCGACGGCATCGACCTCGACGGCAACGCCCGGCTCGCGCTCGTCTCGGTGCACCAGCGGGCGACGCTGGGTGCGGACCGCACCGAGCGGTCGGTGCGCACGGAGCTGGTGGTGACCAGCCGCGCGGACGGCGTCGACCGCTGGGTGTCGTTCTTCCGGCCGCAGACCGGCGGGGGCCGCCGGCCGGTGCTGCGCTCGGCGCACTGCTGCCGCCCGGGCCGCGTCCGCCGGGACGCGGCGTCCGAACTGGTGGCGTGCGAACTGCGCTTCGACTACCCGCTGCGGGCGGGCGAGACGTACGTGTTCGACTTCGAGTTCGCCTACGACGGGGAGCCACCGGAGACGAACTACCTGCAGTTCGGCGTGCGCGCCCCGGCCCGCCAGCTCGTCCTGCAGGCGTGCTTCGACCCGGCGGCGGTGCCGGTCCGGTGCTACCGCTACGCCGGGGAGGCGGCTTCCGGGCCGGAACTGCCGGTCGGCCCGAGCGGGACCAGCCACATCGCGGTGCTGGACGCGCAGCCGGGCGTCTACGGGATGTGCTGGGAGTGGGACTGACCGAGCTCGTAGTCGGCTTCCCGGAACTCTCCCACCTGCGCCCGCAGCCGCCCGGTGGAGAACGGCCAGCTGAAACTATTGCGGCCGTTCACATCCGTGTAGTAGCTCGAACAGCCGCCGGACTGGTACACCGTGCCCGGCAAGGCCGCCTGGACCTGCGCGTTGAACGCCGCCTGCGCCTCCGGGCGGACCGCCAGCGACGTCCCCTCCGCACGCAGCGTCCGGGTCACCGCCGCGACCGTGTGCCGCAACTGGGCCTCGACGATCGTGAACGCCGATGAGTGCCCGGTGCCGAGGCTCGGGCCCAGCAGCAGGTACAGGTTGGGGAACCCGGCCACGGACGTCCCCGCGTACGCCTGCGGGCTGCCTTTCCAGTGGTCGTCGAGGCTGCGGCCGTCGGCGTCGAACACCCGTGCCGAGATCGGCATGTCGAGGATGTGGAAGCCGGTGCCGAAGATGATCGCGTCGACCTCCGCCGCCGAGCCGTCCGCGCCGGTGACCGTGCTGCCGGAAACCGAGCGCACCGCCGTCGGATGGACGTCCACATGGGACTGGCTCAGCGACCGGTAGTACGTGTTCGACATCAGCAGGCGCTTGCAGCCGAGCGTGTAGTCCGGCGTCAACGCCCGGCGCAGCGCCGGATCCCGCACGGCGAGCCGCAGGTGGGCGAGCCCGATCTTCTGCACCTGCCGCAGCAGCCACGGGTGCCGGAAACCGAACCCGAGCGTCTCCATCAGGCCGTATTCGGCGCCGCGCAGGGCCCGCTGCAGGGCCGGGAACCGCCGCAGGAGGAACCGCTCGACGCCCGGGACCGCGTGGTCCGGCTTCGGCAGCACCCACTGCGCGGTGCGCTGGAACAGGTGCAGCCGGCCCACCCGGGGCACGATCTGCGGGACGAACTGGACCGCCGACGCGCCGGTGCCGATCACCGCGACCCGCTTGCCGGTCAGGTCGTAGCCGTGGTTCCAGCGCGCCGAGTGGAAGACCTCGCCCGGAAACCCGGCCAGCCCGGGCAGGTCCGGGACCAGCGGTTCGTGCCAGGGACCGGTGCCGGCGACCAGGATCCGGGCGGTGTAGGGCCCCTTCGACGTCTCCAGCTCCCAACGGGACTCCCGGGCGTTCCACTGGGCGCGCGTCACCTCGACGCCGTAGCGGATCTTCCCGGTGACGCCGAAGCGCGCCGCCGTGTCCTGCAGGTAGGCGCGGATTTCCGCCTGGCCGGCGAACGCGCGCGTCCACTCGGGATTGGGCGCGAAGGAGTACGAGTACAGCGCGGACGGGACGTCGCAGGCACAGCCGGGGTAGGTGTTGTCGCGCCAGGTCCCGCCGAGCGCGTCCGCCTTCTCCAGCACGGCGAGGTCGCCGACGCCGGCCTGGGCGAGACGGATGGCGGCCCCCAGCCCCGACGCCCCGGCACCGACGACGAGGACCGCGAAGTGACGTTGTTCCATTTTCGGAGACTAACAGTATCTGAAAACCATCGGTACCCCGATTCCGAGGTTGGCTAGAGTTGCGGCATGGCCCGACTCACCCGCGCGGAAAGCCAGGCGCGCACCCGCGAGCAGCTGATCGAGACCGCCAAGCTGCTCTTCCTGCGCGACGGCTACTCGGTGACGTCGCTGGAGAAGGTCGCCGACGAGGCCGGGTACTCGAAGGGCGCGGTGTACTCGAACTTCCGCAACAAGGACGAGCTCTGCCTGACGGTGCTCGACCGGATCCACGACGAGCAGGTCGCCCTGGTCGCCGAAGCGCTGGCCGGCGCCGAGGGCGTCGAGGGGCTGCTCGCGGCGTTCCAGACGTGGGCCGAGCGCAGCATCGGCGACGAGGCCTGGACCGCCCTGGAAGTCGAGTTCGCGACGAACGCGCGGCGGGACCCGCACGTGCGCGCCGAGCTGGCCGCGCGCGACAAGGCCATCCGCGACACCATCGCCGGCCTGCTCACCGGGTACGCCGAGCGGTTCGGGATCACGCTCCCGATGTCGGCCGACGATGCCGCGACGGCGTTGCTCAGCCTGGGCATCGGCCTCGGCGTCCAGCGGGCGATCGACCCCACGATCCCGGTGTCCGTGCTGCCGGACGTCATCCGCCTGTTCGCCGGGGCGCGCTGACCGTCCTTTGCGGACCCTGCGCGATGGTCTGGACCGTTCACGAACATGAACGGATTCCACCTCTTGTGGAGCTCGCTGACTCTTCGCTACCGTGTCGCTACGCCGCAGCTCCACCCGCCTCACCCGTACCGCCGTGATCCGACGGCGCACCCCGCGGAAAGGGTCCCCTCCCCATGAGCAAGAAGTTGCGGCCGGTCCTCATCGGCACGCTCGGCGCCGCGTCCGTCGCGGCCCTCGTGATCACCACGCCCGCGTTCTCCTCGGCCGCTCCGGCGCCGGTGAGCGCGTCGGTGCTCGCCGCCGGCGACCTTTCGGCGCCGGCGAAGAAGGAGATCGCGATGAAGCTGGTCTCCAGTGCGGAAAACTCGTCGCTGGACTGGAAGGCGCAGTACAAGTACATCGAAGACATCGGCGACGGCCGTGGGTACACCGCGGGCATCATCGGCTTCTGTTCCGGCACCGGTGACATGCTCGAACTCGTCGAGGCGTACACGAATTCGGTGCCGGACAACCCCCTCGCGAAGTACCTTCCGGCGCTGCGCAAGGTGAACGGAACGGACTCCCACGCGGGTCTGGGTTCGGCGTTCGAGAGCGCCTGGAAGCAGGCCGCGGCGACCACGGCGTTCCAGACGGCCCAGAACAACGAGCGCGACCGCGTCTACTTCAACCCGTCGGTGAACCAGGGCAAGGCCGACGGCTTGAGCAACCTCGGCCAGTTCGCGTACTACGACGCGATCGTGATGCACGGCCCCGGCGACAGTTCCGACAGTTTCGGCGGCATCCGCAAGGCCGCGATGAAGAAGGCGAAGACCCCGGCCCAGGGCGGCAACGAAACGACGTACCTCAAGGCGTTCTTCGACGCCCGCAAGGTGATCATGAAGCAGGAAGAGGCGCACGCGGACACGTCCCGGGTGGACACCGAGCAGCTGAAGTTCCTGAACGAGGGCAACTTCGACCTGCACACGCCCCTGAAGTGGAAGGTGTACGGCGACTCGTACACGATCAACTGAGCCGGGTCCGGCTTGCCTCGGGCGCACCGGAAGCGCTCGAGGCAAGCCGGGCTACCGGACCAGAAGTTCCTCCGCCGTGCGGGTGTTCAGGATGCGCTCCGGCCCGATCCCCGCCTTGATCGCGCGCTCGCACCCGTACCCCAGCCAGTCCAGCTGCCCCGGCGCGTGGGCGTCGCTGTCGATCGTGAATTCACAGCCGAGCTCCGCGGCCAGCCGCAGCAGCCGCATCGGCGGGTCCAGCCGCTCCGGGCGGGAATTGATCTCCACCGCGACCCCGTTCTCGCGGCACGCCGTGAACACCTTCTCCGCGTCGAACTCCGACTCCGGGCGCCCGCGCCCCACCACCAGCCGGCCCGTGCAGTGCCCCAGCACCCGGACGTGCGGGTTGCGGACCGCCGCCACCATCCGGCGCGTCATGTCCCGCGCCGGCATCCGCAGCTTCGAATGGACGCTCGCCACCACGAAGTCCAGCTGCCCCAGCAGTTCTTCTTCCTGGTCCAGCGAGCCGTCGTCGAGGATGTCGACCTCGATCCCGTGCAGCAGGCGGAACGGGGCCATCAGCTCGTTGGCCTTCGCGACGATCTGCATCTGCGTCCGCAGCCGGTCCGGGGACAGCCCGTTCGCCACCGCCAGGCGCGGCGAATGATCCGTCAGCACCATGTACTCGTGGCCGAGGTCGCGGCCCGCCACCGCCATCTCGCCGATCGAACTGCCGCCGTCCGACCAGTCGGAATGGGTGTGGCAGTCGCCGCGCAACGCCGACCGCAGGGGTTCTCCGCTCGGCAGTTCCTTCTCGACGATCTTCCCCCGGTACGCCGGATCACGGCCGGCCAGCGCGTCCTCGATGACCCCCGCCGTGGCCTTGCCGATCCCCGGCAACGACGTCAGCGTGCCGTTCTCCGCCAGCTGCGCCAGCTTCTCGGCGCCGGTCTTGTCGACCGTCGCCGCCGCGTTGCGGAACGCCCGGACGCGGTAGGTCGGCTCACCCGCGCGTTCGAGCTGGAACGCGATCTCCCGCAACGCCCATGCCGGATCCATGGGACCTGTCTACCCCCTCCGGGGCAGTTGATGCAGCTCGACGTCCGCCAAAGCACCCTCGCGCACCACGGCGGTCTGGTACGTGCAGTACGGCTGGCGACGGCGATCGGTCGGCGAACCCGGGTTGAGCAGGCGCATCCCGGAGGGCGTCACCGTGTCCCACGGGATGTGGCTGTGGCCGAAGACCAGCACGTCGGTGTCCGGGAACTGCGCGTCGCACCGCTGCTCACGGCCCTGCTTCGCGCCCGTCTCGTGGATCACCGCCAGGCGGACGCCGGCCAGCTCCGCCCGCGCGATCTCCGGCAGCCGGGCCCGCAGCGCCGGGCCGTCGTTGTTGCCGTACACGCCGATCAGCCGCTTGCTGCGCTCCGCCAGCTCGTCCAGCAGGGCGACTTCGACCCAGTCGCCCGCGTGCACGACGACGTCGGCGGCCGCGACCTCGGCCCACACCTGCGGCGGCAGCTCGCGGGCCCGGGCCGGCAGGTGGGTGTCCGAGATCAGCAGCAGTTTCATCCGATGGCCTTGAGCACCCGGTCCAGGAACCCGCCGATGTGGTCGCGCAGCAGCGCGGCCGCACCCTCGGCGTCGCCCTTCTTCGCCGCCGCGAGGACCGCCTTGTGCTCGGTCCACTCCTTCTTCCAGCTCGGGTTGGCCTCCCAGCCGACGACGCTGATCAGCGCCGCGCGGTCCTTGAGGTCATCCAGGATGCTGACCAGCAGCGGGTTGCCGCAGCCGGAGTAGAGGGCGCGGTGGAAGCGGCGGTTCAGCAGGCTCAGCGCGGCCTGGTCCTTGTCCGCGATGGCCGTCGACGCCTCCTTCAGCGCCTCGGCCGCGTCTTCCAGCAGCTCGGGGTCGTGCCGCTCGACGGTCCGCCGGACGGCCTCCGGTTCGAGCACCATCCGCACGTCGTAGACGGACTTCGCGAGCTCGGCGTCGACCGTGATCACCGACGCGCCCTTGTACGGGCTGAACGTCACCAGCCCGGAGTTGGACAGCACCTTGAGCGCCTCGCGCACCGGGGTCTTCGACACGCCGAGCCGCGCGGCCAGCTCCGCCTCGACGAGCGGTTGCCCGGGGACGAGTTCCCGGGTCAGGATGCCGCGGCGGATCTCCTCCAGGACCACTTCGGTCCGGGAGGCGGGCAGGCTGAACGTCCCGGTCATGGCGCGCTCCCTCGATCTGTGAACCCCAATTCAACCAGGCGCCTCGATCGTATATCAGATGCCATACTGGATCGCATGAAGAAACCCGAGGAACTCCGCAGCCACCGGTGGTTCGGCGGCGACGAACTGCGCAACTTCAGCCACCGCGCCCGCAGCCGCCAGCTCGGCTACAACCCGGAAGAGCACCTCGGCAAACCCGTCATCGGCATCCTCAACACCTGGTCGGACATCAACCCGTGTCACATGCACCTGCGCGAACGCGCCGAGCAGGTCAAACGCGGTGTCTGGCAGGCCGGCGGCTTCCCGCTGGAGTTCCCGGTCGCCACGCTGTCGGAGACCTACCAGAAGCCGACCCCCATGCTCTACCGCAACCTGCTGGCCATGGAGACCGAGGAAATCCTCCGGTCCTACCCGATCGACGGCGCCGTCCTGATGGGCGGCTGCGACAAGACCACGCCGGCGCTGCTGATGGGCGCGGCCAGCGCCGGGCTGCCGGCCATCTTCGTCCCGGCCGGGCCGATGCTGCGCGGGCACTGGCGCAACGAGGTCCTCGGCAGCGGCACCGACATGTGGAAGTACTGGGACGACAAGCGCGCCGGGCTGATCGGCGACGCCGAAATGTCCGAACTGGAGCGCGGGCTGGCCCGCTCGCCGGGCCACTGCATGACGATGGGGACGGCGTCCACCATGACCTCGGCCGCCGAAGTGCTCGGCGTGACGCTGCCGGGCGCGGCGTCGATCCCCGCCGTCGACTCGGCGCACCACCGGATGGCCGCGGCCAGCGGCGCGCGGATCGTCGGCATGGTCT
Source organism: Amycolatopsis sp. 505 (assembly GCF_031625235.1). NCBI lineage: Bacteria > Bacillati > Actinomycetota > Actinomycetes > Pseudonocardiales > Pseudonocardiaceae > Amycolatopsis > Amycolatopsis sp. 505. Next base: position 573,372 of record NZ_JACKQP010000004.1, on the reverse strand, counting down.
GGGAGGACCTGACCATCACCCAGGTGCTCGACAAGCGCGCGTACGCCGACGCGATCACCACCGTGCTCGCGCTCGGCGGCTCGACCAACGCCGTGATTCACCTGATCGCGATGGCCGGCCGCAGCGGGATCGGGGTCTCGCTGGCCGACTTCGACGCGATCGCCCGGCGCGTGCCGGTGCTGGCGAACATCCGGCCCGGCGGCGACTGGCTGATGGAGGATTTCTACTACGCCGGCGGCCTGCCCGGGCTGTTGTCGCGGCTCACCGATCTGCTGCACCCGGACCGGCTCACCGTCACCGGCCGGACGCTCGGCGAGAACCTCGCGAGCGCGCGCGTCCACGACGACGACGTCATCCGGACGCGGGACAACCCGGTCGCCGCCGAGGGCGGGGTCGCGGTGCTGCACGGCAACCTGGCGCCCTCGGGCGCGGTCATCAAGCACATCGCGGCCGGGAAGCACCTGCTGACGCACACCGGCCCGGCCGTCGTCTTCGAGAACTATCCCGACCTCAAGAAGCGGATCGACGACCCGGCGATCACCGCGGACTCGGTGCTGGTGCTGCGCGGTTCCGGCCCGCTCGGCGGCCCCGGCATGCCCGAGTACGGGATGCTGCCGATCCCCGCCCACCTGCTCGAACAGGGCGTCCGGGACATGGTCCGGATCTCCGACGCGCGGATGAGCGGGACGAGCTACGGCGCCTGCGTGCTGCACGTGGCGCCCGAATCGCACGTCGGCGGCCCGCTCGCCCTGGTCCGCGACGGCGACCTGATCACCTTGGACGTTCCCTCACGGACGCTGCGGCTCGAGGTGTCCGATGCGGAACTGGAGCGGCGGCGTGCCGAATGGACCGCCCCGGCCCCGCGGTTCGAACGCGGCTACGGCGCGCTCTACTCCGAACACATCACGCAGGCCGACGAAGGCTGCGACTTCGATTTCCTCGCGCGGGCGGGCCGCAATCCCGAACCCGACGCCCGGTGAATTCACTGATCCGTGACCGATTCATCCCCCATAAGGGCGAGTCGTACGGCTTGTCCGGGTGCCCCGTACGCTGGTCCCGTCACCGTCGCAACCCGGTGCCGCGTCGAAGGGGTGGAGAGTTGCCGCACGAACCGCACTGGCCCGACTCGCACGGCGAGCAGACCGACGTCCTGCCCGTCGTCCGGCCCGAGCCGGAACCGGGTCCCGCCACCGCGAAGCGCTCGTTTCGCAAGGCCGGCCTGATCGCGGGCGGCGTCTTCGGCGTGCTGGTCGCGATCTACGGGATCGACATCCTGATCAGCCAGGGCAGCGTCCCGCGCGGGGTGACCGTGGCCGGCGTCGACGTCGGCGGCATGGGCCGGGAAGCGGCCGAACAGGAACTGCGCGGGAAGATCGAGCCGCGGCTGACGCGCCCGCTCGCCGTCACCGCGGGCGAATACCAGGGCACGCTGTCGCCGACGCTCGCCGGGCTGAAGCTCGACTGGCCGCAGACCCTCGACCAGGCCGGTGAGCAGCCGCTGAACCCCTTCACGCGCCTGGCGTCGCTGTTCTCCAGCCGCGAGGTCGGCGTGGTGAGCCACTCCGACCAGGCGAAGCTCACCGCCGCGCTGGAGGCGCTGCGCGGTCAGGTCGACCGCGACCCGGTCGAGGGCACCGTGAAGTTCGAGGGTGCCGAACCGGTCGCCGTCCCGCCGAAGGCCGGGCAGAAGCTCGACGTCCCGGCCGCGACCGCCGCCGTCGTCGAAGAGTGGGCGAGCGGGGAGACCCTGGCGCTGCCGGTGACCAGCACGCCGGTGCGCACCACGCCCGAAGGCGTCCAGGCGGCGCTCGACGGGTTCGCGCGGCCGGCCGTCTCCGGCCCGCTGGTGGTCAAGGGCGAAGGCAAGAACGCGACCGTGAAGCCGGAGGCGATCGCCGCGGCGATCGGCTTCGAGCCCGCCGAGGGCGGCGGCCTGACGCCGAAGATCGACAACGCGAAGATCGCCGAAGCCGCCGGGCCGCAGCTGAAGTCCACCGAGAAGGAGGGCAAGGACGCGACCGTCGTCTTCGAGGGCGGCAAGCCCACGGTCGACCCCTCCACCGACGGCCGGACCGTCGACTGGGACCCCAGCCTCAAGCCGCTGCCCGACGTGCTGAAGAAGACCGACGGCCGCGAGGTGGCCGCCGTCTACAAGGACAGCCCGGCGAAGGTGACCACCGAGCAGGCGAACCAGCTCGGCATCAAGGAGGTCGTCGGCGAGTTCACCACCCAGAAGTTCGCGGCCGACTCCGGGGTCAACATCCGGACCGTCGCCCAGAAGGTGAACGGCGCGATCGTCAAGCCCGGGGAAACGTTCAGCCTCAACGGGTTCACCGGCCCGCGCGGCACGGCCCAGGGGTACGTCGAGGCGGGCGTGATCAAGGACGGCGCGCCCGGCCGCGAGGTCGGCGGCGGCATCTCCCAGTTCGCGACCACGCTGTACAACGCGTCCTACTTCGCGGGCCTGAAGGACGCGGGGCACAAGGAACACAGCTACTACATCAGCCGCTACCCCGCCGCGCGCGAGGCGACGGTGTTCCAGAACCCCAACGGCTCCAGCGTCATCGACCTCAAGTTCACCAACGACGCGCCGACCGGCATCGCGATCCAGACGATCTGGACGCCGTCGTCGATCACCGTGAAGCTGTGGGGCACCAAGCGCTACACCGTCGAGTCGATCGAAGGCGCCCAGACCAACCAGAGCGACCCGCCGACCAAGCCGGGGCCGGCCGAGAACTGCCACGCCTCGAACGGCGCGCCGGGGTTCACCACCAGCAACACCCGCGTGCTCAAGGACGCCGCCACCGGCCGCGAGGTCAGCCGCTCGACCCGGACCGTCCACTACAACCCGCAACCGAAAATCGTCTGCGGCGAGGGGCAGTGACCTCCTAACGGACGTTCACGCTGGGCGTTCGCGGCGGTACCCTGAGTGCCCATGAGCGGGCGCGCGGTCGGGTTCCGGGACGTCCTCGCCGTGACCGAGTTCCGGGCGCTGTTCTCCGCCCAGCTGGTGTCGGTCACCGGTGACCAGCTGGCCCGGGTCGCGCTGTCGATCCTGGTGTACGACCGGACGAACTCGCCGGGCTGGGCGGCGCTGACTTACGCGCTGACGTTCCTGCCGGACCTGGTCGGCGGGCCGCTGCTGTCCGGGCTCGCCGACCGCTACCCGCCGCGCACGGTGATGGTCCTGGCGGACCTCCTGCGGGCGCTCGCGGTGGCCGTGATGGCGGTGCCCGGCCTCCCGCTCCCGGCGGTGGCGGCGCTGCTGGTCGGCGTCCAGCTGTTCAACCCGGTCTGGAGCTCCGCGCGGGCGGCGCTGCTGCCGCAGGTGCTGCCGGGCGAGACGTTCGTGCCGGGGATGGGCCTGCTGATGATGCTGGTCCAGGCGGGCCAGGTCGCCGGCTTCGCCCTCGGCGGCCTCCTCGTGGCGGGCCTGGGCACGAGCGGCGCCCTCCTGACGGACGCGGCGACCTTCGCGGTGTCGGCCCTGTTCCTGGTCGCCGGCGTGGCCCCGAGGCCCCCGGGCTCGACGGGCGCGCGCTGGTGGCGCCACATCCGCACGGGCTGGACGGTGGTGGCGGGCGACCGCCGGCGCCTCGCCCTGGTGGCGCTGGGCTGCGTGTCGGGGATCTACATAGCGGGCGAGGCGATCGCGGCACCGTACGCCGCCGAGCTCGGCGGCGGCGCGGTGGTGGTCGGCCTGCTGCTGGGGGCGTTCGCGCTGGGGAACGTGCTGGGGATGGCGGCGTTGTCCCGCATCCCGCAGGCGCGCCGGGGGCCACTGCTGGGGCCGCTCGCGGTCCTGGCGTGCGCGGCTTTGGTGGGGTGCGCGCTGCGGCCGGACCTGTTGGCCACGTTGGCGCTGTTCACGCTGTGCGGAGTGGCCAGTTCGTACAACTTGATCGCGAACACGACGTTCGTGCAGCTCACGCCGGAGGGGCAGCGCGCCCAGGCGTTCGGGTTCGCGTTGACGGCGTTGCGGGTGTCGCAGGGGCTCGGTGTGGTGCTCGCGGGGCTGGCGGCCGAGCGGTGGGCCCCGCACGGGGTGGTGGCGGGGGCGGGCGCGGTAGGAGTGCTGGCGGCACTGGGCGCGGCCCGACTGTGGCGGCGGGCGGATCCCCGGTGACGGGGGTTGCAAGGGCTGGGCAGGCGCGATGGCGGCACGGCCCAGCTGCGGCGGCGGGCGCAATCGGATTCCCGGTGACGCCGCCGCAAGACCGGGGCAGGCGCGAATGGCGCGACTCGACCGGGCAGACCTTCAGCGCCCCCGCGGCAAGGCCCGAGCAGGCGCGGCCCGACCGAGCGGCGTGCACAACCGGACCCCCGGTGACCGGCGCGGAGGCCGGCCGGCCACCGGGTACTGGTCAGGCCCGCGTCCAGTCCGTGGGGATGCGGCGCGGGGTCCAGTCGGTGGGGCACTCGGCTGGCGAGACGCCGGGCCGGGTCCAATCCGTCGGGAGCTCGCGGACCGTCCAGTCGGTGGGCAGTTCGCGGGCGGTCCAGTCGGTCGGCAGCTGCCGCGGGGTCCAGTCCGTGGGGATCGCGCGGGTCCAGTCGGTGGGGAGCTGTCGCGTCCAGTCGGTCGGCCGCTGCGCGCGGCGGCGGGACGGGACGATGTTGGCGTTGGGCAGGAAGTGCGACATGATTTTCTCCAGTTCCGTGAGGGATCTTGCACGGTGAGTGACCGGACGGTAGCCCGACCAGCCTAGTGACACACCGCGTTCATTCGATTACAGTGACGAATTCTGCGAAGAGTTTCATCCTGAGCAGAAGGGCGTTTCGTGGGATTGTCCGGGTCCCCAGGGCGAAAGCCCAGCTCAGAACGTCCACGATCAGGTTTCCGAACGTGGGCGATGTGGAAGCTGGCCACTCCGGTGTTCGGCTACGTCCTCATCGTCGACGCCCTGGCGCTGATCGCGGTCGTCTCGACGGCCGCACTGGTGCCGATCACCACCCAATCGTTGCTCTGGTGTGGACTGATCCTCGCCGGTGAAGTCGTGCACCTCGAAGCGGCGCAACGCATCGAGCGCATCCGGGAGCTGGCCGCCGACGGCCGGCCGCACATGCACCTGCAGTCGATCTGGATCTTCGCCGGGCTGCTCCTGCTGCCGCCGCCGTTGGCCACCTTGGTCATCGTCGTGAGCTATGCCCATTCCTGGTTCCGGGTCTACAAACGGCGCGGCGTGATTCACCGGAAAGTGTTCTCCGGCGCGACCGTGATCCTCGCTTGCGCCGCCGCGGGGGCGGTGTTGTGGGCCGGCACCGGGCACGTGGCGCCCTACGTCCCCTACCTGGACGGCTTCGGCGGGATGCTCGCGCTGCTGACGTCCGGGATCGTCTACTTCGGCCTGAACTACGTGCTCGTGATCCTCGCGATCCTGATGAGCAACCCGGGCAAGCCGCCGCGGCAGGCGTTCGGCAACCCGTCCGACGTGCTGATCGTGCTGGCCGCGGTGGGGGTCGGCTGCGGGATCGCGCTGGTGATGACGGTCCGGCCGTGGCTGCTGCCGGTGCTCATGGTGACACCGGTGGCGCTCCACATCGGCCTGTTGCTCCCCCAGTTCCAGGCGGCCGCGCGCACCGACTCCAAGACGGCGCTGCTCGCGCCGGAGTTCTGGGTGCAGCTGGCCCGCAACGAACTCGCCCGCGCGGCGGAGCTGTCCTCGACGGCCGGCGTGCTGATGATCGACATCGACCACTTCAAGGCCATCGACGACGGCAACGGTCATCTGGCGGGCGACGAGGTCCTGCGCGCCGTCGCGGCAGCCATCCAGGGTTCGGTCCGCGGCGGCGACTACGTGGGCCGCTTCGGCGGCGACGAGTTCGTGGTCCTCCTGCCGGGCACGACCAGTGCGGAGATCGCGTCGGTCGCGGACCGCATCCGCCGGGCGATCGCCCGGATCGAGGTCCCGGTCCCGGTGATCCGCCCGGGCAAGCCCGAGGTGATCAGCGGCCTGACGGCTTCGATCGGCGCGGCGGTGTACCCGGAAACGGCCACGGAGTACACGATCCTCCTCCAGGCCGCCGACGACGCGGTGTTCGAGGCGAAGGCGGGCGGCCGCGACCGCGTGGTCCTGGCGACCGCCCGCACCGAGCTCACCCGCCCGGAGATCCCGGACGCCCGCTAAGGCAGCGTCGCCAGGGATTCCTCGAGGACCGCGTCGGACAGCTCGTCGTCCACCATGTTTCCGGCGAGGTACGCCCCATACGCCGGCAAATCCAGGTGGGCGTGACCGCACAACGCCGTCAGGATCACCTTCTCTTCACCGCTTTCCTTGCAGCGCAATGCTTCCTGGATGCACGCCGCCAGCGCGTGCGTCGGCTCCGGTGCCGGGATGATGCCCTCCGAGCGAGCGAACCGGACCCCCGCCGCGAAGCACTCCTGCTGGCCGATGGCGATCGCCTCGATCAGGCCGAGCTCGTAGATGTGCGAGATCAGCGGGGACATCCCGTGGTACCTCAGCCCGCCCGCGTGGATCGGGTCCGGGATGAACTCGTGGCCGAGCGTGTGCATTTTGAGCAACGGCGTGAGCCCGGCCGTGTCGCCGAAGTCGTAGGCGTACTTCCCGCGCGTCAGCGAGGGGCACGCGGCCGGCTCGACCGCGCGGATCACCGGGTTCATCCGGCCCGCCAGTTTCTCGCGCAGGAACGGGAAAGCGAGCCCGCCGAAGTTGGACCCGCCGCCGGTGCAGCCGACCAGGACGTCCGGGGTGTCGCCGGCCAGCTCGAACTGCTTGAGGGCCTCCTCGCCGATCACCGTCTGGTGCAGCAGCACGTGGTTGAGCACGCTGCCCAGCGCGTACCGCGCGTTCGGGTCCTGCGCCGCCTGCTCGACGGCTTCGCTGATCGCGATCCCGAGACTGCCCGTGGAATCTGGGTGCTGCTTGAGGATCGCGCGGCCGGACTCGGTCAGCTCGGACGGGCTCGGGTGGACGGTCGCGCCGAACGTCTCCATCATCAGCTTGCGGTAGGGCTTCTGGTCGTAGGACGCGCGGACCTGCCAGACCTCGCACTCCAGCCCGTACTGGGCGCACGCGAAGGCGAGCGCGCTCCCCCACTGGCCGGCGCCGGTCTCGGTGGTCAGCCGCGTGACGCCCTCGGCCGCGTTGTAGAACGCCTGCGGCACCGCGGTGTTCGGCTTGTGCGACCCGACCGGGCTGACCCCCTCGTACTTGTAGTAGATCCGCGCGGGCGTGCCCAGCGCCTTCTCCAGCCGGCGCGCCCGGAACAGCGGCGACGGGCGCCAGAGCCGGTAGACCTCCCGGACCTCCTCAGGGATGTCGACATAGCGATCCGTCGTCACTTCCTGGGCGATGAGCGCCTGCGGGAACAGCGGCGCGAGGTCGTCCGGGCCGACGGGCTCGCGCGTGCCGGGGTGCAGCGGCGGTGGCGGCGGCTCGGGCAGGTCGGGGATGACGTTGTACCACTGGGTCGGGAGATCGGCTTCGTCCAGGACGTATTTGGTCTGCTCAGCCATCACGCCTCCTTGGTCGGCACCCCAACTTAGGACGCTCCCGGCCGCGGAACCAGTACGGTGATCGGGTGACGAACCCGATGCTCGCCGACCTCCCGATCTGGCACCCCCCGTCCGGCCGCGGGCCCGGCCTGGTGCTGGTCCAGGAGATCTTCGGCCTCGACGACTACCTGCGTTCGGTCGCGGCGGACCTGGCCGCCGCGGGATACGTGGTGGCGGTCCCGGAACTGTTCTGGCGGACGGCGCCGGGCTGGTCCTCGACGCACGACGAAGCCGGGGTCGCGGCCTCGATGAAGGTTGCAAGCTCCCTCGACCCGGCGCTCGCGGTGGCGGACGTCCTGGCCACGGTCGCCCACCTCCGTTCGCTGCCGTCGGTGGCCGGCGGCGTCGGCGTCCTGGGCTTCTGCCTGGGCGGTTCGCTGGCGTTTGCGGCGGCGGTCGAGGGCGATCCGGACGTGGCGGTCTCGTTCTACGGCTCCACGGTCGCGGCCCAGATCGACGGGCTGTCCCGGGTCGAGTGCCCGATCCAGTTCCACTTCGGCGGGCAGGACCCGTACATCCCGCGGTCCGATGTGGCCGTGGTGGAGGCGGCCGTCGCCGCGCACCCGGGGGCGGAAATCCACGTGCAGGAGGACGCCGGGCACGCCTTCCACAACAACGTGGCGCCGATGTTCCACCACCCCGAAGCGGCGGCCCGGGCCTGGGAGCTGACCACCGAATTCCTGCGGCGGACCCTGCCGGCGTGAAGGCAGGGTCCGCGGCGCTCCTCCGGGGCACCGGCGAGCGCCCCGGAGTACTCGTCGAGCTGACCTTCCTGGTGCTGTGTTTCCTGCTCTTCGCGCGTCTCGACGCCGCCGTGGGCAAGGATTTCGCGGCCGCCGAAGCCAACGCGCAGGCGCTGCAGGCCATCGAACACTCGGCGCACCTCGACATCGAACTGAGCGTGAACAGCTGGCTCGCCGGGCAGCCGGTCCTCGCGCACCTGGCGGTGTACCTGTACCGGCTGTACTACCTGGTGGTCGCCGGTGTGCTGCTGTGGGTGTTCGTCCGGCACGCCGGCGTCTACCGCCACGTCCGCCGGACGATGGTCGCGATGATGGCGCTCGTGCTGCCGGTCTACTGGGCAGTGCCGATGTCGCCACCGCGGTTCGCCCTGCCCGGGGCGGTCGACGTCGTGGCCAGGTACGACTTCCTGGCCGTGGAGAGCTGGACGAGGCCCACCCACCACACGGCGATGCCGAGCATGCACGTCGGCTGGTCGCTGTGGTGCGCGTATGCCGTGTGGATCGCGCTGCGGGGCACGCATCCCCGCCTGGCGCTGCTGGCGTGGCTGTTCCCGGCGCTCATGGTGGCGGACGTCTTCGCCACCGGGAACCACTACGTCCTGGACGTCGCCGGCAGCATCGCGCTGCTGACTGTCGCCGTTCTGGCCGCGAAGCTGTGGGGGCGCCTCAGCAGAACTTCCGTTCGGTGGCAACGGGAACCGTGACCGTGGTGCGGTGCCACGCGCCGGTGAGGTTGTCCCAGAAGCGTCTGAACGTCAGGGGTTCCCGGGTCGGACGCCGGATTTCGGCCAGGTCGCCGCAGCCGAGCGCGTGCCGGGCGGCGGCCACCTGTTCCGGGGTGACGGGGCCGCGCACGGCGAAGTTCACCGCTGCTCGTCAACGCCGCCCGCCACGGCACTGCCCCGATCATCGTGGCGAGGTTGCTCAGGGGCGTTCCTGGTGAACAGCATCCAGTCCGGCGTCGCGGGCCCGGGCGCGCACAACAACGGGGGCGCGGTGTTCACGCTGACCCTGCCCCGCCGCCCGGAAACACCCACGCCGGCTCCGGACGCGCTCTAGGATCTCGCCGTGGCTTCGACGAACGCACCGACCACCGGACTGTGGTCCATCAAACGGCACCTCGTCGCGGTGGTCTGCATCGGGCTCGGCGTGTTCGCCGTCGCGGCCGGGCTCCTGTGGCTGGCGCTGGGATTGCCCGCCGCGCCGAGTGCGGACACGCGGCTGAACGTCGTCAAGATCGCCTTGTCGGTGGTGGCCGGGGTCGGCGGGGTGGTGGCGCTGGTCGTCGCCTACCGCAAGCAGCGAATCGGGGAGATCGCCGAGGCTCGTGAGCGCGTCAAGGTGCTCAACGAGCGCTTCGCCAGTGCGTGCGCGCAGATCGGCCACGAGAAGCCGACCGTCCGGCTCGCCGGGATCTACGCCATGGCCAGCCTGGCCGACGAATGGCTCGAGCAGCGCCAGGTGTGCATCGACGTGCTGTGCGCGTACCTGCGCATCCCGTACGAGCCCGCGATCGATTCGCCGTGGTACCACGACGAAGAATCCGAAGTGCGCCTTTCGATCACCAGCGTGATCAGCGATCACCTCCGCCCGGGGGCGCCGGTCGGCTGGCACGGTCACGAGTTCAACCTCCTGCGGGCCGTGCTCCGCTCCGCCGATTTCGCGGACATCCGGATGACCGGCGGCCGGTTGCTGCTCAGCCTGGCCCGGTTTCCCGGCGGCTGGACGTCGTTCGACGGAATGCACGTCAGCGGCGGCGAAGTGTGGTTCGGTGGCGCCACGTTCGACGGCGACGCCCGGGTGACTTTCGAAAACGCGGAGTTCAGCGGCGGGCGCGTCCAGTTCGACGGCGCCGCGTTCGCCGGTGGTGAAGTGAGTTTCCGCGGGGCCCGGTTCACCGGTGGCGAAGTCGACCTTTCCCAGGTCAGCACCGACGACTACACCGCGCCGCCCGTGTTCGACCCATGGGACAGCCCGCCGCCCGGACTGCTGCTTCCCGGCGTCCCGCCGTTGTCGGATACATTCGACGAAATCGAAAGTTGACGGCACACGAGGAAATAGCCTACATTTTTCCGGGCTGATTGTTAGCGCTAACAGATCCGCGAAGGAGAACCGATGAGGTCATCACACCGAGCGGTTCGCGTCCGGCGCAGCCGGGGGAGGCGCGCGCTGATCGCCTTGCTCACCACCGTCCTCGCGGCCACCGCGGCGGTCGTGCTCGCCCCCGGCGCGGCGTCGGCGGCGACCGTCGACACGAGTGCGTGGTACGTGCTGGTCAACCGCAACAGCGGCAAGGTGCTGGACGTTTCCGGGGCGTCCACCGCCGACGGCGCGGCGATCCACCAGTGGTCCCGCCACGACGGCGCCAACCAGCAGTGGCAGTTCGTGGACTCCGGCAACGGCTACTACCGGCTGAAGTCGAAGAACTCCGGAAAGGTGCTCGACATCGGCAACTGGTCGACCGCGGACGGCGCGAAAGTCCAGCAGTGGACCGATCTGAACGGCACCAACCAGCAGTTCAGCCTCGCCGACTCCGACGGCGGCTACCTCCGCCTGCTCAACCGCAACAGCGGCAAGGCCGTGGAGGTGACCGGCGCGTCGACCGCGGACGGCGCCGCCGTCGTCCAGTACGGCGACTGGAAGGGCGCCAACCAGCAGTGGCAGCTCGTCCGGCTCGGTGACACCGCCTCGTGCGCCCTCCCGGCGTCCTACCACTGGTCCTCGACGGGCCCGCTGGCCGAACCGAAGGCGGGCTGGCTGGCGCTCAAGGACTTCAGCAGCGTGGTCCACAACGGCAAGCACGTCGTCTACGGGTCGACGACCGACGCGTCCGGGTCGTACGGCTCGATGGCGTTCAGCCCGTTCACGAACTGGTCCGACGTGGCCTCGGCCGGCCAGACCGGAATGACCATCGGCACGGTCGCACCGACGCTGTTCTTTTTCGCCCCCAAGAACATCTGGGTGCTCGCCTACCAATGGGGCCCGACCACCTTCAGCTACCGGACGTCGAGCGACCCGACCAACGCGAACGGCTGGTCCGCCCCGCAGGAGCTGTTCACCGGCACCATCCCCGGCGGCGCGCCGCTCGACCAGACCCTCATCGGCGACGGCACGAACATGTACCTGTTCTTCGCCGGTGACAACGGCAAGATCTACCGGGCGAGCATGCCGATCGGCAACTTCCCGGGCAGCTTCGGCTCGAACTACACCACGATCATGAGCGACACCACGGCCAACCTCTTCGAAGCCGTCGAGGTCTACCAGGTCCAGGGCCAGAACCAGTACCTGATGCTCGTCGAGGCGATGGGCGCGGGCGGCCGCTTCTTCCGCTCGTTCACCACGACCAGCCTGGGCGGCACGTGGACCCCGCAGGCCGCGACCGAGAGCAACCCGTTCGCGGGCAAGGCCAACAGCGGCGCGACGTGGACCAACGACATCAGCCACGGCGACCTGGTCCGCACCAACCCCGACCAGACCAAGACGGTCGACCCCTGCCACCTGCAGCTGCTGTACCAGGGCCGCAACCCCGCGTCCGACGGCACCGACTACAACCACCTGCCCTGGCGGCCCGCCGTGCTGACCCTCCAGCGCTGACGCCGGCTCGGCGCGCGAAACGGCGGCGCGCCTGCCTCTGCGCTACGACCCTGGCATTGGCCCGATCGTATCCCGCGGCGGCCAGGACAGCGGCGGCCACGGCGGTTCCACCCGCAGGTCCGGGTCCGGGTCGCGCGCGCCCGCCCACCAGCCGGCCGCGACGATCACCGGCAGGCAGGCCGCGGCGAGGATCAGCCCGAGGATGCCCGGGGCCGGCTCTTGCGGGTGGCCGACCGTCCAGCCCAGCGCGGGTACGACGGAGGCGAGTCCGGGCAGGACGGCGGCGGCGACCACCACGAGCATGCGCGGCCGGTACAGCGGCCGTCGTGGTGCCAGGACGAGCGCGGCACCGACGCCGAGCAGGCACACCTCGGTCACCAGCCAGAGGAGGGTCGACTGCCCGGCGTTCGAACCGAAGAACGCCACGAAGCCGCTGATCGGGACGGAAGCGAAGAGGAACAGGGTGACGGGCAGCGCCGCCATGAGCCCGCGTCCGTGCCGGGCGCGGACCCGGCCGGCCGCCACCGCCGTCCCGATCACCAGCGCGAGCAGGGTGAGCAGCCCGGCGATCATGACGTCCACCCCGATCACCCGGCCGAACGCGGTGAGCGGCACCGGCCGGATGTCCAGCCCGGTTCCGGCGACCACGACGGGCACCCGGCGCCAGGTCCCGCCGGCGTCGCGGACGGCCAGCCCCTCCACGCCGTTGGCCACGATCACCTGGTGTCCACCCGGGACGGCGCGGACGGCGACCTCCGTGCTGGCCAGCTTGGCCACGTTGACGATCCCGGCGGGAAACGGGTGCTGCCGCTGGACGAACTCCCACCGGACGGCGGGCACCTCCCAGGCGGTGTGCCAGGTCCGGCCGCCGTCGGTCGTTTCGTCGACGCCGAGCAGCCGGCCGCCGCGCGTGTCGTCGACGACATCGGCGCCGTGCACGCGGTAGCAGTGCGTCGCCGCCTCGGGCGCGCAGGCTTCGACCTGCTTCCGGGGCGGCGGCCAGGACGGCGCCGGGGCATCCCCGAGGAACCGCCAGCCGTCGACGCCCGAGACGGAGCCGTAGAACCCGCCGCCCGCCTCGATCACCACCTGCGTGCCCTCGCTCCGCACGGACTGGACGGCCGGGGTGTTCTCGCTGGGCGCCGACGTCGCGGTGATCGCCAGCACGGTGAACGGGACCGCGGCCACCACCCGCAACCGCACCGGCAGGGGCGGGGCCGTCGCCACCCGGCGCCAGGCCCACCAGGACAGGCCCAGCGCGGGCAGCGCGACCAGGTCCGCCGGATCGGCCAGGATCACCGAAGGCCCGTTGACGACCGACCAGGCCGCGGACGCGACGCCGGCGCCCGCGGCGGTCAGCTTGACCAGCGCGAACCCCGCGCCGGTCACCAGCACCGCGGCCGCGGCGGCGGTCCGGCGGGCGAGGAACAGGCCGAGCAGCAGCCCGAGCACCGGCGGGGCCGCCACCAGCCCGGCGAAGTCGCTGAGCTTGCCGGTGACGAGCCCCGGCCACCACGGTTTGAACACATGGTCGTTGAGCAGCAGCACCGTGGTGGCGCCGATGGTCAGCGGATGCCCCAGCCACCGCAGGAAGACCCCAGTTCGCATTCGGTACAGCCTGCGGCGCGGTGATCACGGCCGCGACACGGCCCGGCCCCGGATCGGGTCAGAGCCTCACCGGAGGGTCCAGAACACCCCGTGGTACTTCCCGGCCGCGGTGTTGGCCCGCCCGATGACCCGGCCGCTGTCGGTGATCCGGGAGGCTTCGCTGCGGGTGCTGCCGGGCAGCATGGCGAGCTGCGTGCGCGGCCCGTTCCGGTACCAGACGGTCGCCCGGCTCCGGAGCGTGCCCACCGCGGTGCCCTCCGCGTCGACCCCTTGGACGTCGGCGCTGGAGCCGTCGTCGGCCAGGACGGACACGGTGCCGTCGGGGGCCCACCGCACCGCCGAGCGGGCCGGCGGGGTCAGGTAGCCGTAGCCCACGACGTAGCCGGTGGAGCCGATCCAGGAGATCCAGACCGAGTACGGGCTGGGCCAGGCCAGCGGGTGGACCGTGCCGCCGGTGTCCCAGGTCGCCGGGACGATCGGCCCGCTCGTGGTCCCGGCGGCGACTCCGCCCGCGTTGACCAGGTGGGCCCCGCTGCTCGGGCTCTGCGGCGCCAGCTCGGTGATCGGCCCGCCGTCGACCCAGCGCACGGCGTGGTTCGCCCCGGCGCGCTGGGCGCCGCCGACGACGATCCGGCCGTCGGCGGAGATGTCCTCGGCCATGCTCCAGGTCTCGCCGGGCAGCGTGCCCAGGTCGGTGGCCTGGCCGTCCGGGTCCCAGCGGAAGCCGTGGTACTCGTTGCCTGGCGTCAGCCAATTCCCCACGACGACGCCGGTGTCGCTGATCGCGAAGGCGGTGGCGTTGTGGAACCCGGGCGGGACCTGCAACGTGGTCGCCTGGCCCTGGGCGTCCCAGCGAGCCGGCACGGCGTCGGTCGCGGTCAGCACGTACCCGGCCGACTCCCCGAGCTCGTTGACGTCCCGGACCTGTCCCGCGCTGCCGCCGGGGGTCGGCAGCGCGGTGATGACGCCGTCGGCGTCCCAGCGGACCGGGAGGTCCCGCCGCGGATTGGTGCCCACGGACGAAAGGCCGACCATCACCCCCGCCTCGTTGACCGCCAGGACGATGCTGTCGTCGTCGCCCGGCAAGGTACCGAGGTCGACCGGTCCGCCCGGGGCGGCCTGCGCGGTCCCCGCCAGCGCCCCGGAAAACACGACCACGGCCGCCAGCGATCTTCGGAAAATCCGCAGCACGATGACTCCCCTCCTCGACCGGCGACGCCGGTCTCCCTTGCCGCGGACAGTAGCCGAAGCGCTGCGTGAATTGTGCTGGTGCGAGGGCGATCCACACGAATAGCCGAGCAGTTGTGTCCACTGTGGACTAACTCAGCCGGTCCCGGCGCCGCTTCAGGGAAGCGACCTCGGCCGTGTTGCCCGCCAGCTCGATCGCCTTGTCGTACGCCGCCCGGGCCTCGGCACGGCGGGACAGCCGCCGCAGCAGGTCGGCGCGGGTCGCGTGGTAGGCGTGGTAGCCGGCCAGCTGGTCCTCGAGCCGGCCGACGGCCGCCAGGGCCACCTCCGGGCCGTCGAGTTCGGCGACCGCGATCGCCCGGTTGAGGACGACGACCGGCGAGGCGTCGACCCGGACCAGCTGGTCGTAGAGGGCGACGACCTGCGACCAGTCGGTGTCGCGGATGTCGCGGGCGGACGTGTGCACGGCGTTGATCGCCGCGAGGATCTGGTAGCGGCCCGGCGCCACCCCGGCGGCGAGGCGCTCGCGCACCAGCCGGTGCCCCTCGGCGATCAGCCCGCGGTCCCAGGCTCCGCGGTCCTGCTCGTCGAGCGCCACCAGCTCGCCCGCCGCAACGCGGGCCGGGCGGCGGGCCTCGATGAGCAGCATCAGCGCCAGCAGCCCGGTCACCTCGCCGTCGTCCGGCAGGAGCGCGTGGACCAGGCGGGTGAGCCGGATCGCCTCGGTGGTCAGGTCGTGCCGGACCGGGCCGGTGCCGGGGCCGGTCGCCAGGTAGCCCTCGTTGAAGACGAGGTAGAGGACGGTGAGCACGCTCGACACGCGGGCCGGGAGATCCTCGGCGGACGGCACGCGGTACGGGATGCGCGCGGCCTTGATCTTGGCCTTGGCCCGGGTGATCCGCTGCTCCAAAGTGGACTCCCGGACCAGGAAGGCGCGGGCGATCTCGGGCACGGTCAGGCCGCCGACCAGGCGCAGCGTCAGGGCCACCCGGGCCTGCGTCGCCAGTGCCGGGTGGCAGCAGGTGAAGACCAGCCGCAACCGGTCGTCGTCGATGGCACCGGCGGGCGCGGGCGGGGTGTCGTCGTGCACCATCCGGGCCTCCTTGTGCTTGTCGTCGCGCTTGTTCTCGCGCCGGATCCGGTCGATCGCCTTCCGGACGGCGGTGGTGGTCAGCCAGGCCCCGGGGTTCGGCGGCACGCCGTCGCCCGGCCACCGCTCGACGGCGGTCGCGAACGCCTCGGCGGCCGCCTCCTCGGCGACGTCGAGGTCCCCGAACCGCCGGGTCAGGGCGGCCACCACCCGGGCCCACTCTTCGCGGTGGGCCCGGGTCACCGCTTCTCCGGCGTCGCTCACCGGAACGGCCGCACTTCGATCTTCCGGTCGCAGGCCTTCGACGCCTCGGCGGCGAGCTTGAGCGCGACGTCGAGGTCCGGGACGTCCCACACCCAGAAGCCGGCGAGGTACTCCTTCGACTCGACGAACGGCCCGTCGGTGAGCACGGCCTGCTCACCCCGGTTGTCGACGACGGTGGCCGCGTCGGTGTCCGCGAGCCCGCCCGCGAAGACCCAGTGGCCGTCGGCGATCAGCCGGTCGTTGAACTCGCTGATGAAGGGCTGCCGGTCGGTGCTGCCGGGTTCGACCTTGTCGTCGATGACGGAGACCAGATACTGCATACAGAATCCTTTCTCGGGGGAACGAGCTCAAGCCGTCGCGTACCGCGGCCGCCCGGCCGGCCGGTGGACCTGGGTGGTCACGCCCTTGGCGTCGACCCGCGACTCGACCAGGTCGAGCGCGAGGTCCGGGCCGGTTTCCGGGAACAACCGCGCGCCCTGGCCGAGGATCACCGGGACGACGAGCAACGTCAACTCGTCGACCAGACCGTGCGCCAGCAGCCACCGGACCAGGGTGCCACTGCCGTGCACCTGCAGTTCGCCGCCGGGCCGCGCCTTCAGTTCGGCGACGGCGCTCGCGAGGTCACCGGCGAGCACGGTCGTCCCGGTCCAGTGCGCCTCGGTGAGCGTGCTCGAGGCGACGTACTTGGGGGCGGCGTTCAGGGCCACGCCGATGGGGTGCGTGCTCGGCCCCCACGCGCCGGCGAACAGCTCGTAGGTGCGGCGCCCGAAGAGGAAGGCGCCGGCGCGCTGGTAGGTCTCGGTGATGAAGGCCCGGGTTTCGTCGTCCCCGGCCCCGAGGGCCCAGCCGCCCCG
The DNA here is from genome assembly GCF_031625235.1 of Amycolatopsis sp. 505. Classification (NCBI taxonomy): domain Bacteria; kingdom Bacillati; phylum Actinomycetota; class Actinomycetes; order Pseudonocardiales; family Pseudonocardiaceae; genus Amycolatopsis; species Amycolatopsis sp. 505. The sequence continues at coordinate 556,515 of NZ_JACKQP010000004.1, read as the reverse complement.
CTCGAACCCGGTCCGGCGGTCTTCTTCCGACGCGCCGCCGTTGCCCTGCACGACTCCGTCGAGGGTGATCTGGGTGATGGTCGTCAGCTTCATGGCCGGGGTTCCTTCCGTTCGCGGGTGGCTGCACCCCTGCCACGAACGCGGCCGGCCGGATCCGACAACCCGGCGCGGAAATTTTTCGCGAGCGGTTTCGAACCTGTTCGAAACACCGGTCCGGGCCGATCCGGCCGTGGCACGGTGGCGCTTCGCCAACCCACGCTCGGAGGAGAAAACCATGAACCGACGGAAGGCGCTCTCGCTCGTGACCGTCCCCTTGGCCCTGGCCGGGCTGGTCTTCGCTCCCGGTCCGGCCGCTTCGGCGACGGTGCTCGCGTGCAACGACCACTTCCACACCATCAACGGCGCGGACCCCAACGGGCACTGGCCGCCCTACGGCGAGGCCGTGACGACGTCCTACTGCTACGACATCAACGTCAAGATGACCGAGACGGTCAGCGTCTCCACGTGCTTCCTGCCCTCGAGCGGCGGCATCTCCTGCAACAGCCGGCGGACGGTGTACGCCAACACCTGGGGACTCGCGGCCACCGACGTCAAGGACGGCACCCACTTCTACCTGAGCTTCAGCAAGGAAGGCGTGTACGGCCGGGCGTCCTACTGACCGGGCGCGGGAGCGCCTACGCTGGGTCCGAACCGGACGCACGCGGAGGATCGCCATGCCCCACACCGTCGACTTCGACACCGTTTCGACCGCCGGCCTGGAGTCGTCGCCGGTGGCGGACGCGCTGGCCGGGCTGCGGGCGAACGAGGCCCGGTACTTCAAGAACAAGTACGGCCACGTCTTCACCGTCGAACCCGCGAGCGACGCCCGGGAGGCCGTCGACCTGGTGCACCGCATCCTCGAGGAAGAACGCGGCATCGTCATCGCCTCGCCGCCGCTCGAGGCCACCGCCTTCCAGGTGGAGAACGTCCGCTGGACCTACGTCTTCTACGAGAACGGCCTGTCGGTCAACGTCCTGTACACCGTGGACGAGGGCGGGAAGCGGGCCGTCGGGTTCAAGCTCTCCGACGGCATGGACGTCCCCGAGGAGCTGTCCTCCTTCAAGTTCGCCCGCCAGAAGTCCAAGCTGGCCGGCACCATCCGCGGCTCCTACTTCGTCATCAAGAACGAGTACTGACCCTCACCCGGCGAGGGCCTCGGTGATCTGGCGGGTCGTCTGCGCCGCGACACGCGGGTTGACGGCCGCGTACGTGACGTAGGCGTTCAGGCCGGTCGCCAGGGCCCAGCCGCGGCCGCGGGTCCACGTCGCCTCGTCCACGCCGAGCGCGGCGCGGAACGTCGCCCGCGTCTCGGCCGACAGGAGCGTGAAGGCGATCATCAGGTCGCACGCCGGGTCGCCGACGCCGAACTCGCCGAAGTCGATGACCGCGCTGAGGCGCCCGCCGGTCGTCAGCAGGTTGCCCGTGTGGAAGTCGCCGTGGCACCAGACCGGCGAACCGGACCGGGCGGGGGCCGCGAGGGCGGCGTCCCACAGGCCGGTCAGCGCCGTGCCGTCGAACGCGGCGCCGACCTGGCCGATGGCGGCCCGGGTCGCGGTGTCCCGGGTGGCCAGCGGCCGGGCGCCGCCGTCCGCGGGTTCGGCGTCGAACCGGTGGAGCGCGGTCAGGAACCCGGCCAGCTCGACGGCGGCCTCGTGCGAGCCCGACAGCGCTTCGACCGTGGCCACCTCGCCGTCCAGCCAGCGCGACACCGCCCACGGCCACGGGTACCCGAAGTCCGGTTCGCCCACCGCGACCGGCGCGGGAATGGCCAGCGGCAGGTGCGGGGCCAGCCGCGGCAGCCACTCCGCCTCCTTCTGCGCCTGCCCGATCGCGCCGGAGTGGCGGGGCAGCCGGACCGACAGCTCCGCGCCGAGCCGGAAGATGACGTGGTCCGACCCGGCCGGGGTGAACCGGGTCAGCGGCAGCCCGGCCCAGCGCGGGAACTGCGTGTCGACCAGCCGTCGCGCCAGTGCGCCGTCGATGGCCGGGTTCGCCTGCGTCGTCAAGGAAACTCCTCCGGGGAAGCCGTCGCCGGGCCCGCGGACCCGGCGACGGCCCCGCAACTAGGTCCGGTAGCGGAACAGGATCCGCCCGCGGTTCAGGTCATAGGGGCTCAGCTCCACCAGGACCCGGTCGAACGGCAGGATCTTGATGAAGTTCTTCCGGATCTTCCCGCTGATGTGCGCGAGCACCTTGTGCCCGTTCTCCAGCTCCACCCGGAACGTCGCGTTGCGCAGGCACTCGACGACCGTGCCTTCGACTTCGATGCCGGCGGTGTTCCCCATCAGCGCAGCACCAGCTCGACGTTGCCGCCCACCTGGCGGGCTCCGGCGCCCTCGAACAACGCGAGCGCCGCCGGGTTCGCTTCGTTCACCTCGGCCGTGACCGCCGGGATTCCCTTGTGGTGCAACGTGTCCAGCACGTGGACCAGCAACGCGCGGCCGATCCCGGACCGCTGCCGGTCCGCGCGGACCGCGAGCAGGCCGATCCGCGGCCGGCGCGTCACCGCCGCCAGCCGGAGCAGGCCGACGTACCCGTCCTCGGCCGCGGCCACCGTGTACTTCGTGAGGTCCAGCGGCGGGGCCATGACCTCCGCGGGCATCTCCTGCCAGCCGATCGTGGCCTCGACCTCGGCGCGGATCGTCGTCTCCAGCGAGCGCAGCAGGTCGGGATCGGACGGCGGCCGGATCGTCACGCCCGGCGGCGGGGAAGCCGGGCCCGCGGCCGTGGGCAGCACGTACTCCCGCTCACGGCGCCGCGGCGTGAACCCGACGGCTTCCCAGCGGGCCCGGAGATCGGTGTCGGCTTCGTCGACCACGGTGTGGAGCGGTCTGGGGAGGGTGGGCAGCATGTCGGCCGCGAGCAGCGCGAAGTCCGCGTCGGTCCACGTGTCGATGCTGAGGAAGAGGCGGCCGTCCGGTCGCCGGGACACTTCCCCGCGGCCGGCCACGTCCGGCCGTTCGTGCAGATGGTTCATGGTGTCGCCTTTCGGGAGTACCGGTTCCAGGTGCTCCCGGCGACAGCTAGGCCGGCCCGCCCGTGACGACGAGGGGGAGCACCCACAACGTTGCAGCGTTCACGGGTCTCACCTCCCAGGGCCGGGTCACGGACGGCGGAAAGCTATCAGACGGCCGCGCACCCCGCCCACTCCTTTTTCCGCGAGCGGCCGCGCAGACCGATCAGGAATCGAGAAGCGCCGGTCAGCGGCCCGGACCTAGCGTTACCGGCATGACGAACATCGAAACCATCACCCTCGAAGTTGCCGACACCGCCGCCGCCGAGCGCTTCTACGCCGAGGCCTTCGGGCTCACCACCCAGCTGCGGTTCCGGGTCGCGGACGCGCCGAGCGACGGCTTCCGCGGCTTCACCCTCTCCCTCACCGTGCCGCAGCCCGCGGACGTCGACTCCCTGATCGGGACCGCCCTCGCGGCCGGGGCCACGACCATCAAGCCGGCCACCAAGTCCATGTGGGGCTACGGCGGCACGGTCCGGGCGCCGGACGGGACGATCTGGAAGCTCGCGACCTCGGCCAAGAAGAACACCGGCCCCGCCACCCGCACGATCGACGCCATCGTGCTCCTGCTCGGCGTCGGCGATGTGGCCGCGAGCAAGAAGTTCTACGTCGGCCAGGGCATGACCGTCGGCAAGAGCTTCGGCAAGGTGTACGTCGAGTTCGACGCCGGCGAAAGCCCCGTCAAGCTGGCGCTGTACCGCCGCAAGGCGCTGGCCAAGGACGCCGGCGTCGCCCCCGAGGGCAGCGGCTCGCACCGGATCGCGGTCGGCGGCGCGGCTTCGGCGTTCACCGACCCGGACGGGTTCGCTTGGGAGACCACCGCTTCGGCGAGCCTCTCCTGATCACCCGCTCATCGGCCGCCTGGCGCGGCGCGACCGGCGTCCCTGACGCAGACTGGATCGCGTGCCCGAACTCCCCGAAGTGGAACTCGCCCGGCAGGTCCTCGCCGGTGCCCTCGACCGGAAGATCCGTTCGGTCGACGACCACGACGACTGGGTCTGCCGCCCGCACGCCCCCGGCGACATCGCGACGGCGTTGCGCGGCGGCCGGCTGGTGGCCGCGCACCGGCGGGGCAAGACGCTCTGGTGCGAAACGGAAAGCCGGGACGGGCGGCCCGGGCCGAACCTCGGGCTGCACCTCGGGATGGCCGGGCAGCTGCGGTTCGCGGGCCGCAGCGGGCCACCCGGGCGGGCGCGCGACCGGGTGGAGAAACCCGAGTGGTTCCGGTTCGGGATCACTTTCGCCGACGGCGAACAGCTGCGCCTGTTCGACACGCGGCGGCTCAGCCGGGTGCGGCTCGACCCGGACCTCGACGCGCTCGGCCCGGACGCCGGGGAGGCGTCGCGGCGCGAGTTCGCCGAGCGCGTCGGCCGCGGACGGGCGCCGCTGAAGGCGCGGCTGCTGGACCAGTCGGTGGTGGCCGGGATCGGCAACCTGCTGGCCGACGAAACCCTGTGGCAGGCGGCGTTGTCCCCGGCGCGGCCGGTGAACGAGCTGACCGGCGACGACCTCGCGAACCTGCACAAGGCGCTGCGGAAGGCGTTGCGCGCGGCGATCCGCCACGGCGGCGTGCACACGGGCGAGGTCATCGGCCACCGCCGGGCGGGCGGCCACTGCCCGCGCTGCGGCGCGGAGATGCACCACGGGACGGTCGGCGGCCGGTCGACGTGGTGGTGCTCGAAGGAGCAGGCCTAGCGGGGCCGAGCCAGGACGCTTTCGCGCTGGGCGCGCAGGAACGCCGGGCAACGTCGTCTTCTCGCTCACGGTCGCGGACCATGGCGGACAGGAGCGCATCCTGGCGGGCGGTTTTTGTCGGGGGTACCCGGTAACGTCGCGGACATGGCAACACTGGTCACCTTCCACGCCCACCCGGACGACGAGTGCCTCCGCACCGCGGGCGTCATGCGCAAAGCCGTCGAAGACGGGCACCGGGTCGTGCTCGTCGTCGCCACCAAGGGCGAGGTCGGCGAGGTCCCCGACGGTTTCCTCGCCGAGGGCGAGAAGCTGGAGGACAGGCGCGTCCAGGAGTCGTACGCGGCGGCGGAGATCCTCGGCGTCGAGCGCGTCGAGTTCCTCGGCTACCGCGACTCGGGGATGATGGGCGAGCCGACGAACGACGACCCGGCGTGCTTCTGGCGCGCCGACGTCGAAAAGGCGGCCGAGCAGCTCGCGGCGATCCTGCGCGAGGAGTCGGCCGACGTCCTGACGGTGTACGACGACAACGGCGACTACGGCCACCCGGACCACATCCAGGTCCATCGGGTCGGCCTCCGCGCGGCGGAGCTGGCCGGCACTTCGCGCGTCTTCCAGGCGACGTTCAACAGGGAGTTCATGCAGCGAGGCTTCGAAGCGGCGGTGGCGGCCGGCCAGATCCCCCCGGAGGCGGCCCCGAAGCCCCCGGAGAACGTGGAGTTCGGCAAGCCGGAGGCCGAGATCACGGCGGCGGTGGACGTGTCGAAGTACGCCCCGGTGAAGAGGGCGGCGATGCGCGCGCACCCGAGCCAGATCAGCGAGGACATGTTCATGCTGGCCATGCCGGACGACGCATTCACGTTCGCCTTCGGCACGGAGTGGTTCATCCGCTGGGGCCAGGGCCCGGGAATCACCGAAACCGACCTGATGGCCGGCCTCTGACCCACCCAGGGCTCGCTTAGCCGCGGCAGCCCGGCAGGGTGCTCCGGTCCCCGGCCAGGTGGGCCAGCCGCCGGGGCTGGGCAGGGTGCTCCGAGCCCCAGCCAGGTGAGCCAGTCAACCGGGGCCGGTTACCCCTGGCCCGGCGAGGCAGGTTGGCCGGTCAGCCGGGGCCGACTGCCCCTGAGCCGAGCCAGGTCGGCCAAGCCGATGGCCGGTTACCCCTGGGCCTGGGGGGGGGCAGGTTGGCCGGTCAGCCGGGGCCGACTACCCCTGGGCCAGGCCAGGTCGGCCAAGCCGGTGGTCGGTTACCCCTGGGCCGGGCAGGTTGGCCGAGCCGGGCCTGCGCGGGCGAACCGGGCGGGCGGGCGGGCGCGGCGAATGAGCCGGGCGGGGCGGGCGAGCGGGCAGAGTGGCAACCGGTCGGCCAACGCGAATGGCCCGCCGGTGCCGTGTCGTCCCTCCAATCACGCATGATGACCCTTCAATCACGCGAGATCGCTCCCCAATTACGCGGGATCCGTCTCCAGCCACGCGAGACCCGGGCCCGAGCCCGAGCCCGCGAACCGACCCTCCCGGTAGGCGAGTCGTCCGTCCAGGTACACGTGTCGTCCATCCAGGTACGCGAGTCGTCCGTCCAGGTACACGTGTCGTCCATCCAGGTACGCGAGTCGTCCATCCAAGTACGCGAGTCGTCCGTCCCGGTACGGCGGACTCGCGCGATCAGGGGCATAACTCGCGTGAGCGGGCGCGCAACTCGCGTAAGCAGGCGGGCTTCTCAGGCGAGGGCGGCGGTCACGTCCAGCTCAACCAACTGCCCCGGGTACCCCAGCTGGGCGACCCCCAGCAGGGTGCTCGCCGAAGCGAACGCGGCCGCGATCGGGGAGGACGTCAGGCGGGTCCAGACCGAGGACAGCACCGCGCGGTCCTCCGTCGCCACGTAGATCACCGTGCGGACCACGTCGGCCGGGGACGCGCCCGCGAACTCCAAAGCCATCGCCGTGTTGGCCGCCACCTGGTCCACCTGGGCCAGCAGGTCACCCGATACCACGGAGCCGTCCGGGGTCAGGGGGCACTGGCCCGCCAGGTACACCGTGCGGGGCGCCGAGGTCACCGTCACGTGGTGGTAGCCCGGCGGTGTGTGCAAGCCCGGCGGGTTCTGCCGTTCAATGGTCACCGCCCCATCTTCACCGGCCGGGCAACCGAAAAACCGAGAAACCGAGGAGGGCTCGTGCGCAGGACCATCGACTGGGCCGACGGCGCCATCGTCATCATCGACCAGACCGCGCTGCCCACCGAATTCCGGCTGCTCGAGCTCCGGACCGTCGACGAACTCGTCGACGCCGTCCAGCGGCTCGCCGTCCGGGGCGCCCCCGCTCTCGGGGCCGCCGGGGCGCTCGGCGTGGCCCTCTCCGCCCACCAGCGCCGCGATGTGCATCGAGACGCCGAGCGCATCGCGCACGCGCGCCCCACCGCCGTCAACCTCGCCTGGGGTGTCGAACGGGCCCTCGCACAACTCGAAAACGGACCGGAGGCCGTCCTCGAAGAAGCCCGAGCGCTGCTCGACGAAGACGAACGGCTCAACAAGACAGCCTCGCACCACGCCGCCGAGATCGTGCTCGCCGAGTGCTCCCGGCGCCCCCTCCGGCTGCTCACCCACTGCAACGCCGGACGCCTCGCCACCGTCGGCTGGGGCAGCGCCCTGGGCGTCGTCTGGCACCTGCACACCCGCGGGCTCGTCGAAGAAGTTCTCGTCGACGAGACGCGCCCGCTGCTCCAAGGCGCCCGGCTGACCGCCTGGGAGCTCGCCCAGGAGAACGTCCCCTACCGCGTCCAGCCCGACTCGGCCGCCGCCGCCGCGATGGCGCGCGGGCTGGTCGACTGCGTGCTCGTCGGCGCCGACCGGATCGCCGCGAACGGGGACGTCGCCAACAAGATCGGCACCTACGGCCTCGCCATCGCCGCGAAGCACCACGGCATCCCGTTCGTCGTGGTCGCCCCATCGTCCACAGTGGACAGCCAACTCGCGGACGGCACCGGCATCACCATCGAGGAACGCGACGCCCGCGAGCTGACCGAACACACCACGCAGGTCTTCAACCCCGCCTTCGACGTGACCCCGTTCGACCTCATCACCGCCGTGGTCACCGAGCACGGCACCTTCAGGGGCGCGGACCGATCTCCCGGCCCCCGTCGGTCACCGTGATCGCCATCGCCGGGCACGAGTCCGCCACGTCCAGCACCGTCTCGTCGGCCTCCACCGACGGCGTCACCGGGTGGGCCACCGCGCCGTCGAGGGTGAACACCTCCGGCATCAGGGCCGCGCACATCCCCGACCCGATGCAGGTGTGTTCGTCGACCTTCACGTCCCAGCTCATCATCACCATCCGATCGGCATCGACCGCGGTCCGCGGACGAGCATCTGCGTCTTCCACACGATATCGCCGGCGAGGTGCAACCCCGGCATCTCGGTGACCAACGCGCGCAGCGCCTCCTGCAGCTCCAGCCGGGCCAGCGGCGCGCCCAGGCAGTGGTGGACGCCGTGGCCGAAGCCCAGGTGGTGGTTCTCCGGGCGGTCGAAGTTCAGCTTCTCCGCGTCGCCGAACTGGAGCGCGTCGCGGTTGGCCGCGCCGATCGCCACCAGCACCGGTTCACCCGCCCGGACCAGCACGCCGCCGACCGAGACGTCTTCGGTGGCGTAGCGCGCGAATCCCGCGCCGGCGCCGAGCGGCACGAACCGCAGCAGCTCCTCGACGGCCGCCGGGATCAGGTCCGGGTCGGCACAGAGCCTCGCCCACTGCGAGGGCTGGTCCAGCAGCGCGTAGACGAAGTTCGGGATCTGGCTCGCCGTCGTCTCGTGCCCGGCGACGAGGATGCCGACGCACAGGTCGACCAGCTCCAGCTCGGTCAGCCGGTCGCGGACGTCGCGGGCCTCGATCAAGGCCGTCATCAGGTCGTCCTGGGGCCGCGCGCGGTGGTCGGCGATCAGGCCGCGCATGTAGTCGCGCAGCTCTTCGCGGTTGCGCTCGAACTCTTCCGGCGTCAGCCCGCTCGTGGACAGCGCCGCGTCGCTCCACACGCGGAACTTCGGCCGGTCGGCGACCGGGACGCCGAGCAGCTCGCAGATCACCGCGACCGGGATCGGCAACGCGTAGGCGTCGACGAGGTCGGCGGGCGCGCCGGCCGCCTTCATCTCCGCGATCAGCTCGGACGCCAGCGAGGCGACGCGCGGCCGCAGCAGCTCGACGCGGCGCATGGTGAACGCCTTCGCGACCAGCGTCCGCAGCCGCGTGTGGTCGGGCGGGTCCATCTGCAGGATGCCGCCGTCCCGCACGACCGGCGAACGGCGCGGAGCGTCCTTTTCCTTCTCCATCGCCCGCGAGAACCGGCGATCGCCCAGCACCAGCCGGGCGTCGGCGTACCGGGTGGCCAGCCACGCCGGCTCGCCGTAGGTCATCTTCACCCGGACCATGCCCTCGGCGTCCCGGGCGGCCGCGTAGGCCTCGTTCAGGTCGAGCCCGGCCTCCTCGTTGAACGGGTACGCGAGCGGTTCGGTGTGGGTGGCGGTCATGCGGGAACCCCCGTGCTCCAGGTTTGTAAGCAGCTGCTTACAACGCTACACAGACCACGCGCTCACGTCGGGCGCCAAGGCAAACACATTGCGTGAAGGCGGTGGCTCACTCGCGGAGACCGAGCACCCGCAGAGGCCAATCCACGATCTTCTCGGCGACGCCGGCCAAGCCTGACGGTTCAGGATCCGACTCCGGCTCGGGCGACTCCGGTGTTGGGGTTGCGACCGGAGTCGGACTCGACGTCACCACCGGCGTTTCCGGTGATCGCGGCTTCGTCTCAGGCGTCGATGAAGGCTTCGGCTCCGCGCTCACCTCACTCGAGGGAGCCGTGGTCGACGTCGCGCTCGGTCTACTCGTGGTCGGCGGAGCCGTAGAGCACTCGCCCGACCCGGGACCCGGCTTGCCCCCACCAACGGGAGCTTCGGACTTCGGCGAACCGGACAGCCCGACGACCGGCGTAGGCGCCACCGAAGTGGTAACCCCCGGCTGCGCCGGCACCGGGTCGACCTTTGTGACTACTTCGACCCAGTAGACCCCCCTGCCAGGGCCAAGCTTCCGGTGACCGCACAGGAAACGGCCATTGCAGAACTGACTTTGCGACTTTTCTTCTGTCGCTTGGCCGTCAATTTGACGAATTCCGTCTCCGTCTCCTTTTCCGACGCCCGCCAAACGTCGAAAAGGAGCTTTCCCAGTAATCGTCGACGGTCGGTCTCGTTCGCGGAATCTTCCGACTCAGCAGGCGGTCCGATCGACAAGATCATCTCCTTACACTGGCTCAACCGCGGAGGTCGCCCGTGACAATAGCTCGACCGCCGAGGCTCGCAACCACGACCCCTGACACCGGACAAGGCCGAGTAAAATTCACCCGAAATGATTCAGTTCACAAGCAACAAGCGGCCGGAAAACACCCCGAACAACCCAATAGAGTGACATTCATTCGCATGACTTTCACCGTCCAGTGAGAGCAAGAGCGACGCGGCAAACGGAGACGACGTCGAGCATCGAGTCGAGCACCGAGAGTCACCGCCGTAACGGAAAGTTTCTCCCCACCTGTCACGATCCGCCATTGCCCGGTCACCGAACCCTAGGTTACGGTGACCTAGGTGTGGATCGAGATCCTGCTGCTGTCCAAGCTGGCCGTCGAGCCGATGCACGGCTACGAACTGCGCAAGGCGGTGGAGGCCTCGACCGGCCACACCTTGTCGAACAACTCGCTCTACCCGACCCTGCGGCGTTTCGTCGACGCGGGCGCGGTGAGCCGCAGCGCCGAGGAGCAGGAGGCCAAGCCGCCGCGGCACGTCTACACGATCACCGAAGTCGGGCGGGAACTGCTGCACGACCTGCTCGCGGACTTCCCGGCCGACCTGGCGCTCAACGAACCGGAGTTCCTGGCCCGCGTCGGGAACTTCGCCTGGCTGCGCCCGCACGAACGGGCGCGGGTGCTCGAAATCCGCAGGACCGCACTGACCGCCGAACAGGCGCGGCTCACCGGGCTCGCCGCCGGCCAGGCCGACCAGTGGAGCCGAGCCGCGCTGCACCACGTGCTCGGGAAGTTCGACGCCGAGCTCCGCTGGCTCGCCGAGCTCACCACCGATCCGAGGGAAGACGCATGACCACCACCGAAGAAACGCCCCGCCTCCCCTTCGCCCGCGCGGACGCGCTCGCCATCGCCCCGGATTACGCCGTCCTCCGCCGGCAGGCGCCGATCAGCCGGGTGCTCACCCCGGCCGGCGATCCGGCCTGGCTGGTGACGTCCTACGAGGAGGCCAAGGAGGTCTTCCGCGACCGCCGCTTCGGCCGGTCGCACCCGGCGCCGGAACAGGCGTCGCGGATCTCCTACGCCGCGGTGCAGGACGGCCCGAGCGGCGACTTCGAGAGCGAAGAGCGCGAGCACAAGCGGATGCGCCGGATGCTGGCGCCCGCCTTCTCCGCACCCCGCATGCGCGCCCTCGGCGACCGCATCGCGGAACTGACCGACCGCTGCCTCGACGACCTGGAAGCCGCGCGTGCCGCCGGGCCCGTCGACCTGACCGACTTCCTCGCCTTCCCCCTGCCGGTGCTGGTGATCTGCGAGCTGCTCGGCGTCCCGTACGCCGACCGCGCGCACTTCCGCGGGCTGTCGGAGCGGATCGCGCTGATGGACGGCGGCGCGGACGCCCAGGCGGCCATGGCGGAATTCATGGCCTACATGACGGAACTGGCCGACGCCAAGCGCGCGGACCCGCAGCCCGACGTCATCTCCGACCTGGTCGCGTTCCAGGCCGAAGACCCGACCTTCACCGACGAAGACCTCGCCCGGCTGGGCGCCGGACTGCTGTTCGCCGGCCACGAGACGACGTCGACGCGCATCGCGATGGGCACGCTCTTCCTGCTCAGCGACACCGCCCGGCGCGACCGCTTCGCCGCCGATCCCGAGGGCCAGGTCAACCAGACGGTCGAGGAGATCCTGCGGCTGACCGCGACCAGCGGCACCGGCCTGCTCCGCTACGCGCACGAAGACGTCGAGATCGCCGGGACGCGGATCATGCGCGGCGACGCCGTGCTCATCTCCAGCGACGCGGCCAACCGGGACGCTTCGGTGTTCGCCGACCCGGACGGCTTCGACCCGGACCGGACGCCGAACGTGCACCTCGCCTTCGGCACCGGCGCCCACGTCTGCATCGGCGCCAACCTCGCCCGCACCGAGCTGCGCACGGTGTTCCCCAAGCTGTTCCGCCGCTTCCCCGGCCTGCGGCTCGCCGTCGGGATCGGCGAAATCCCGGTGCGCACCAACCGCGTGGCCGGCGGCGTCGAGCGCGTTCCCGTGGAGTGGTGAGCCGATGAAGATCACCGTCGACACCGGGAGCTGCGTCTCGTCCGGCCAGTGCGTTCTGCTGGCGCCGGAGACGTTCGACCAGAACGAGGACGACGGCACGGTCGTCCTCCTCGCCGAGGAACCGCCGTCCGGCGAGGAAGAAGCGGTCCGGCAGGCCGAACTGACCTGCCCGGCCGCGGCGATCCACCTTTCCGGCAGCTAGGGGTTGTCGCGCCCGCGTCCGGTTTGCCGGTTAACCTGCTTCGATGACGGAACAGGCCGGCCGCAAGCGGGACGCGGCCGCGACGCGGCTGGCGTTGCTCGACGCCGCCGAAAAGCTGTTCGCCGAACGCGGGTTCGACCGGACGACCGTGCGGGACATCGCCAAGCTGGCCGGGGCGAACCAGTCGCTGCTGTTCCGCTACTTCGGCAGCAAGGAAGCGCTGTTCGAGGCGGTCATCGCCCGGTCGGGCCGCGAGCAGCTCGCCGCCACCTCGCCCGAGCGGCTCTTCAGCACGTCCCTGCGCAGCATGCTGGAACCCGGACGGCAGAACCGGGCGCTGGAGACGTACCTGCGCTCGTCGGGCAGCGACGGCGTCGCGGCCGCCATCCGGCAGGAGGTCGGCCGCGAGTACGCCGAGGTGCTCGCCACCCTGACCGACGCCCCGGACGCCGAACTGCGCGCCGACCTCGCGCTCGCCTGGCTGATGGGCATCGCGCTGGTCCGCGAGGTCACCGGGAAGGAACCCCTGGCGGGTGCCGATCCCGAGGACATCTGCCGGCTCGTCCTCACCGGCGTCAAGACGCTGCTCGAGCGCAGCGAATAGTCACGGCAGCGCCCGCCGCAGCAGCTCCGCGAGGTGCACCGGTGTCCGCCCGGACTCCTGGGCGATCTGCGTCCGGCAGCTGAAGCCGTCCGACACCACCACCGTGTCCGGGGCGGCCGCGCGGATCGCGGGCAGCATCCGGTCCTCCGCCACCGCCTTCGAGACGTCGTAGTGGCCGCGCTCGAAGCCGAAGTTGCCCGCCAGGCCGCAACAACCCGAATCCAACGTCGTGTTGCGCACGCCCGCGGCCTTCAGCGCGGACTCGTCGGCACCGAAGCCCAGCACCGCGTGCTGGTGGCAGTGGACCTGCGTGATCGCGTCGACGTCGAGGGCCGCGAACGGGATCGGCGCCCGCTCCAGCAGTTCGGCGAACGTGAACGTCCGGGACGCCAGCAGCGAAGCACGCGCGTCGCCCGGCATCAGCGCGGGCAGGTCGCCGCGGAACAATGCCGTGCAGCTCGGTTCCAGGCCCGCCACCTCGTAGCCGTCTTCCAAGTAGGGCGCCAGCACGGACAGCGTCCGGTCCAGCACGCGGCGGGCGACGCCGAGCTGGCCCGTCGACACCCACGTCAGTCCACAACAGACTCCACGGTCCGGGAGGACGACGTCGTAGCCCGCCGCGGTGAGCACCTCGTAAGCGGCATCCAGCACCGACGGCGTCAGGTAGTTGTTGAACGAGTCCGGCCACAGCACGACCCGGCGCTCCCCTGACGCCCTCCGCCGGAGGTCCGCACGCGAGGACGTGAAAGGGGAAGGTGCGAAGGAAGGCAGCGAACGTTCCGGCGCGATCCCGCCGAGCCGTTTCACCAAACCCGCCAAGCGAGACCGTCCCACGAGATTGGCCAGCCGCGGGGCGCGAGCGCTGAGCCGCAACCACAGCGGCAGCCAGCCCATCGAATAGTGCGACGCCGGGCGCAGCCGCCGCCGGTAGTGCTGGTGCAGGAACTCGGCCTTGTACGTCGCCATGTCGACGTCGACCGGGCAATCCGACAGACACCCCTTGCAGGACAAGCACAAATCGAGAGCGTCACGGACTTCTTCCGAGCGCCAGCCGTCCTTGATGACCTCGCCGTTGAGCATCTCGGCGAGCAGGTGGGCCCGGCCGCGCGTCGAGTGCTGCTCCTCGCGGGTGGCCCGGTAGCTCGGGCACATCACGCCGCCCCCGCTGGTGTTGCGGCACTTCCCCACGCCGACACAGCGCCGCATCGCCTGGCCGAAGTTCCCGCGGTCCTCCGGGTACCCGAGGAAGACACTGTCCTCGAAGGACTTCGACGTCGACCGCACCCGGAGGTCGGCGTCGATCGGCCGCGGCGCGACCAGGATGCCGGGGTTCATCCGCCCGGCCGGGTCGAAGATCGCCTTGAACCGCGCGAAGACGTCCAGCATCTCCGGGCTGTACATCCGGGACAGCAGCTCGGAGCGCGCCTGGCCGTCGCCGTGCTCGCCGGACAGCGAACCGCCGTGCGCGGCGACGAGGTCCGCCGCCTCCTCCAGGAACCGCCGGAAGTCCGCCACACCGGACGCGGACAGCAGGTCGAAGTCCAGCCGCAGGTGCAGGCAGCCTTCGCCGTAGTGCCCGTAGACGACGCTGCGGCGGCCGTGCGCCCGCATCAAGGACTTGAACTCGCGCAGGTACGCGCCGAGCCGCTCGGGCGGGACGGCGGCGTCCTCCCAGCCGGGCCAGGCTTCCGAGCCGTCGGCGAGCCGCGTCGCGAGCCCGGCGCCTTCTTCGCGGATGCGCCACAGCCGGCGTTGCGCGGCCGGGTCGTCGAGGATCGCGAAGCCCGTCAGGTCGAGCGACGCAGCGAGGGAACGGGCCCGCGCCGCCGGGTCGTCCCCGGCCAGCTCGACGAACAGCCACGCCCCGCCCGGCGGCAGGTCACCCGCCCGGCCGGGCAGCATCGCGACCAGCTCGGCGTCCACGCCTTCGACGGTCAGCGGCGACCACGGCAGGATCGACGGCACCGCGTCCGCCGCCGCGATGTCGGAGGGGAAGCCGAGCACCGCGAGCACCCGCTCGCGCGGCAACTCGGCCAGCGAAACCGTCGCCTCCAGGATGGTCACGCAGGTGCCCTCGCTGCCGACCAGGGCCTTGGCGACGTCGAAGCCGTTCTCCGGCAACAGGTGTTCGAGCCCGTAGCCGGACACGCGGCGCGGCCACGTCGAAAGTTCCCTGCGCAGCACCGCCAGGTTGTCGCGCACCAGCGCGCGCAGCTCGTCGAAGATCCGGCCTTCGGCGGGTTCGTCCGGGCCCACCCGCAGCCGCGTGCCGTCGTAGAGCAGGACGTCCAGGGAGCGGACGACGTCGACCGTGCGCCCCCAGGCCACCGAGTGCGAGCCGCACGCGTTGTTGCCGATCATCCCGCCGAGCGTGCAGCGGCTGTGCGTCGACGGGTCCGGGCCGAACCGCAGGCCGTGCGGGGCCGCGACCGCCTGCAGGTCGTCCAGCACCGTCCCCGGCAGCACCCGCGCCAGCCGCGTCGACGGGTCCAGCGAGAGCACCCCGCCGAGGTGGCGCGAGGTGTCGATCACCAGGCCGGGCCCGCACGCGTTCCCGGCGACGCTCGTGCCGCCGCCACGGGCGATCACCGGCAGGTCGCGATCGCGCGCGGCCGCGACCGCCGCGACGACGTCGTCGACGGTCCGCGGCAGCACCACCCCGCGCGGCACGTGGCGGTAGTTGGACGCGTCGGTCGTGTACAGCGCGAGCGTGGCGGCGTCGGTGAGGATCTCCACACCCCCATTCAAGTCGACCGGAGGCCGCCGTACCTCTCCAGCCGGGTATGTCCGGAACCACACTCCGTGTGCCATCGTGATCGGGTGACGGCAAAGGAGCACGTCGCCGAGTACAGCGCGGTGCTGGGCGAGCTGCTGCGCGAGCGCGAAAAGCTGCTCGGCACGCTCGACCGGGTCGCCGCGTTGCACGGGACCGCGCGCCTGATCCGGGAGACGGTCGGGGCGAAGGCCGGGTTCGTCGGCGAACTCACCGAGCCGGGGCTGGCCGTGATCCGCTGGATGTCCGGCAACCGCACCGACGCGCTGCAGGACCTCGAGGTGTCGACCGGCCAGGGCGTCGGCGGGCGGGTGCTGGCGCTGGGCCGCCCGGTCCGCGTCACCGACTACGTCAGCGCGCCGACGATCACCCACCACTTCGACGCCCAGGTCCGCGGCGAGGGCCTGGCCGCGTTGCTCGCCGTCCCGATCGTCGCGCACGGCGAGACCGTCGCCATCGCCTACGCGGCCATGCGGGAGCCCGCCGACTTCGGTGACGACGCCGTCCGGCGGATGGAGGAGGTCGCCTGCCAGGCCGGGGCGGCGCTGCACCTGGCGAAGGTGGCCGAGACCGACCGCACGGCCGCGGTGGCCGGCGAGCGCCTGCGCATGCAGAGCGCCCTGCACGACTCGGTCGGCGCGCTGCTGTTCTCCATCGGCGTCCAGGTGCGCGACCTGCACGAGGACTTCCACGGAAACCCCGGCCTGGAAGCGCGGCTGCGGCGACTGGAAGGCGACGTCTCCGCGGCGGCCGGCGCGTTGCGGGAGTCCCTGCTGGCCTTGTCGGAGTCCAGTCCGGAGCGGGCGCTGCCGGTCGAGCTGGCCGAGCACTGCCGCTCGTTCCAGGCCCGCTGCGGCGTCCCGGCCCGGTTCGTGCAGCTCGCCGCGGTGCCGCCGCTGGACGCCGAACGCACCGCGCTGCTGGTCGCCGCGGTCCGCGAGGGGCTGCTCAACGTCGAGAAGCACGCCCGGGCGTCCTCCGTGATCGTCAGCCTGCTGCCCAGCGACGACGGCGTCCAGGTGGTCGTCGCGGACGACGGCACGGGCACCGACCCGGTGCCCGGCACCGGCATGGGCCTGCGGACGCTCGCCGGGCGCGCGCTGCGGCTCGGCGGGCGGGTCAGCCTGGTCCGCGACGACGACGACGGCTGCACCCTGCGCGCGTGGGTGCCGCTGGTGCGGCCGTGACCCCCGCCAGCGTCTTCGTCGTCGACGACCACCCGGTGGTCCGCGACGGCGTGACGCTGCTGCTGCGCTCGGACCCGTGCCTGAACGTGGTCGGCTCGGCGGAGTCCGGGCGGCTGGCGATCGAGCGGGTGGCGTCGCTGGCCCCGGACCTGATCCTGCTCGACCTGCGGCTGCCGGACATGCTCGCGCCCGAGGTCGTCACCGAGCTGCGGCGGGTGCACCCCGAGGGCAAGATCGTGGTCTTCACCGCGCACGGCGACCACCAGGGCGTGCTGGCCGCGCTGGAGTCCGGCGCGCACGGCTGCCTGCTCAAGGACGCGGCGGGCGCGCAGCTGGTGACCGAGCTGCGCCGGGTGCTGCGCGGCGAGCGCGTCGTCGACCCCCGGATCCTCCCCGACGCCGGGCAGCGGTCGGACGCGCTGGCCCGCAGCGGCCTGACCCGCCGCGAGTACGAGGTCCTGCGGCTGGCCGCGCAGGGCCAGACGAACCCGGAGATCGCGGAGTCGACGGGCCTGGCGCGGAACACGGTGAAGACGTACCTGCAGTCGGCGCTGCACAAGCTGGGCGCACGCAACCGCGTCGAAGCGATCGGGAAGGCCAGCGAAGCCGGGCTGCTGTGAGATCCTCGGCCGGGTGATGATCGACCTGCACGCGCACAGCACGGCCTCCGACGGGACGACGCCACCGGCGCAGCTCCCGCGCCTGGCCGCCGAAGCCGGGCTGGCGGTGCTCGCCCTCACCGACCACGACACCTTCGCGGGCCTGGCCGAGGCTTCCGCGGCCGCCGCCGGCGTCGAGCTCGTCCCCGGGGTCGAGATCTCGTGCCGCCTGGACGAGTTCGAGGTGCACCTGCTCGGCCTCTTCGTCGACCCGTCCTCCGCGCCGCTGGCGGACGAGCTGGAGCTGATCCGCACCGACCGCGTCCGCCGCGGTGTCCGGATGGTCGAGCGCTGCCGGGAACTCGGGGCGCCGATCACCCTGGCGCAGGTCGAGGCGATCGCCGCGGGCGCGCCGCTGGGCCGTCCGCACATCGCCGCGGCGCTGGCCGCGGTGGGCATCACCGACGCCTTCACGTCCGACTGGATCGCCGACGGCGGCCGGGCGGACGTCCCCAAGCACGTCCTGTCCGCTGTGGACGCGA
Source organism: Amycolatopsis sp. 505 (assembly GCF_031625235.1). Lineage (NCBI taxonomy): Bacteria > Bacillati > Actinomycetota > Actinomycetes > Pseudonocardiales > Pseudonocardiaceae > Amycolatopsis > Amycolatopsis sp. 505. The sequence goes on along the minus strand of NZ_JACKQP010000004.1, from coordinate 538,538 downwards.
TCGCGCTGGTCCGCGCGGCCGGCGGCGTGGCGGTGCTCGCCCATCCCCGCTCGGTCAAGCGGCGTGCTTCGGTGTCGGACGCGCAGCTGGCCGCGCTCGCTGCCGCGGGACTCGCGGGGATCGAGGCCGACCACCCCGAGCAGCCGCCGGACGTCCGCGACCGGCTCCGGGAAGTGGCCGCCGGCCTGGGGTTGCTCGCCACCGGGTCGAGCGACTTCCACGGCGATCGCAAGCCGGTCCGCCTCGGCGAGTGCACGACTTCGCCTGACGTGTTCGCAGCGCTGCGGGAGTCCGCCGTGTCCGTTTCGTAGCCCGCGGGGTCTCCAGGTGGGGGTGTCCGGGAGCCACGTCTGATCGCAGGATGACCGCCACCGACCGTGACTCACGTCACACGAGCGGAGGAGGCCCCTTGCGTTCCGGAGTGAGTTCGTGCTGACCGTGCGTGGCCTGCGGGTGCGGTACGGCCGGTCGACGGCCGCCCTGCACGGGATCGATCTCGACGTCTCCGCCGACGGCGTGCTGGCCGTGCTGGGCAGCAACGGGGCCGGGAAGTCCACTTTGCTCCGGGCCGTCTCCGGCACCCTCCGGATGCACCGGGGCGCGATCGACGCCGGCGAGATCCGCTACGCCGGCCACGCGCTCGGCAAGCTCGACCCCGCCCGGATCGTCCGGCTCGGCGTCGTCGGCGTGCCGGAAGGGCGGCAGGTGTTCGCCCGGATGACCGTCGAGGAGAACCTGCGGGCCGGCGGTATCGGCGCCCGGACCGCGGCGGAGCGGGCCGGCGCACGCGAGCGGGTCGGCGAGTTGTTCCCGGTGCTCACCGAACGCGCCAGGCAGCGCGCGGGCCTGCTGTCCGGCGGCGAGCAGCAGATGCTGGCCATCGGCCGGGCGCTGATGTCCGCGCCGAAGCTCCTGCTGCTCGACGAGCCGTCGCTGGGTCTCGCGCCGAAGGTCGTCGAGCAGATCGGCCGGACCATCCGCGAAATCCACGACCAGGGCACCGCCGTCGTGCTGGTCGAGCAGAACGCCGTGATGGCGCTGAACGTCGCCGACCACGCCGTGGTCCTCGAAGTGGGCCGGGTGGCGCTGGCCGGGACCGCGGCCGAGCTGGCCGCCAGCCAGGACGTCCAGCGGCTCTACCTCGGCGGGCACGCCGAATCGCCGGAGACCGCCGAAGCCGAGGCGGAGACCGCACGCCGGAGCCTGGCGGGCCGGACCCTGTCGAGGTGGGCCGGATGACGCCGCCGGAACTGCGGGTCGAGAACGTCTCGCTCCGGTTCGGCGGGATCCGCGCGCTCGACGACGTGAGCTTCACCGTCACCCCCGGCTCGCTGCACGCGCTGATCGGGCCGAACGGCGCCGGGAAGTCCAGCTGCTTCAACGTGATCAGCGGCCTCTACCGGGCCGGCACCGGGCGCGTGCGGCTCGGGGACACCGACCTCACCGGGCTCGCGCCGCACAAGCTGGCCGGGCTCGGCGTCGGGCGGTCCTTCCAGAACGCGGCCCTCTCCCCCGGCTCGACCGTGCTGGACAACGTCATGCTCGGCCGGCACGCGCTCACCCGCGGCGGGTTCCTCGAAGCCGGGCTGCGGCTGCCGTGGACGGTCCGCGCCGAACGCCGGCACGCCGAGCGCGCGCGGGAGATCTGCGCGTTCCTCGGGCTCGAAGCGGTCGTCGACGCTCCGGTCGGCGCGCTCCCCTACGGCGTCGTCAAGCGCGTCGACCTCGCCCGCGCGCTGGCCGTCGAGCCGGTGCTGCTCCTGCTCGACGAGCCGGCGGCCGGGATGAACGCGGCGGAAACCGCGGAGCTGGCCGGCATCATCAGCGGGATCCGGGCCGAGCTCGGCATCTCGATCCTGCTCGTCGAACACGACATGGGCCTGGTGATGGGCATCGCCGACCGGGTCACGGTGCTCGACTTCGGCCGGCGCATCGCCGACGGCACCCCGGCGCAGGTCCAGTCCGACCCGGACGTCATCAAGGCCTACCTGGGCACGGAGGCAGCGTGAACACTTTCCTGCAGCTCGTGGTGAACGGCCTCGGCAAGGGCGCGGTGTTCGCGTTGCTGGCACTGGGCTTCGTGATCATCTTCAAGGCCACCGAGGTGGTCAACTTCGCGCACGGCTCGCTGGTGCTCTTCGGCGGCTACCTCGTCGTGGTGTCGAAGGACGCGCTGGGCTGGGCCGGCGCGTCGCTTGCCGGGATCGTCTCGGCCGGGTTGCTCGGCCTGCTGGTCGAGCGGCTGCTGCTGGCCCGCTCCCGGCACGCCGACGCGAACAGCCTGGCCCTGCTCACCATCGGCGTCGACGTGATCGTCACCGAGGAGATCGTGCGCCGCCTCGGCGTCACGCTACCCTTCCTCGGCGACGCCTGGGACGCGAAGCCGTTCCGGCTCGGCGGGATCACGCTGTTCCGCACGCACCTGGTCGCGCTCGCCGTCGCGGCGGTGCTGATCACGGCGTTCTGGCTGGCCTTCAAGTACTCGAACTGGGGCGTGGCCATGCGGGCGCAGGCGGAGAACCGCGAGGCCGCCGCGCTGATGGGCATCCGCAGCTCGCGCGTCACCGCGACCGCGTGGCTGGTCGCCGGCCTGCTCGCCGGGGTGGCCGTGCTGTTCATCGCGACGCAGGACTTCTCCGGCGCCGGGCTCTCGCGCGGGACGCACTCGATCGCGCTGGCCGCCTTCCCCGCGGCGATCCTCGGCGGCCTCGACTCGACGGCGGGCGCGGTCGTCGGCGGCCTGGTCGTCGGGATCGCGGAGGCCCTGTCGGCGCAGTACGTCTCGTTCGACTTCTCGAAGAGCGCGGTGTTCCTGGTGATGCTGGTGGTCCTGGTGGCGCGGCCGTCGGGGCTGTTCGGCACGAGGGAGCGGACCCGTGTCTGACCAAGCCGTGTCCGAAGTGGACACCCCAGCCGAAACGGCCGCGCCGCCACGCCCACGCCGCAGCCCGGCGCGGCTGGTCCGCCGGGTCGTCTCCCTCGCGCTGCTGGTCGTCCTGCTCGCCCTGCCGCTGTACCTCGACGCGGCGTGGCTCAAGGCCGGGCAGTATATGATGATCGGCGGGGTCGGCGCGATCGGGCTGACGCTGGTGGTCGGCCAGGCCGGACAGCTTTCCCTGGCCCACGCGTTCTTCCTGCTCGCCGGCGGCACGGCCTACACCGTCCTCTCCGGACCGGCCGGCGACGACCGGGTGGTCGGCCTCGGTCTCGACCCCGGCCTCTCGCTGCTCGGCGCGGTGGTCGTCGCGGCCCTGCTCGGCCTGGCCTTCGCGCCGGTCGCCGGCCGGCTGCGCGGGATCTACCTCGGCGTCGCCTCGCTGGCGCTGGTCTTCCTGGGCCTCTACTTCGGACAGTCCGCGGAGGAGCTCACCGGCGGGACGTCGACCGGGCGCGCGCCGGCGCCGTTCTCCCTGTTCGGCTTCCCGTTCACCGACGACGGACCGGAGATCACCCTGCTCGGCGTGCCGATCCGCCAGGCCGAGCGGATGTGGTACCTGTTCCTGCTGCTCACCGTGCTCGCGTTCGTGATCGCCCGCGGCGCGGTCCGCGGGCGGGTCGGGCGGTCGTGGCGGGCGGTGCGCGACAACGAGGCCGCGGCCGCGGTGATGGGCGTCAGCGTGCTGCGGGCCAAGGCGGGCGCGTTCGCCGTCTCCTCGGCCTACGGCGGCCTCGCCGGCGCGATGACCGTGCTGTGGTTCGACATCCTCAAGCCGGACGAGAGCGAGTTCGGCACCTACGGCATCAACGTCTCGATCGCCTACCTGGCGATGGTCATCATCGGCGGCCTCGGCTCGGTCCCCGGCGCGCTGGTCGGCGCCCTGATCGTCAACGGGCTGCCGCAGGTCCTCGCCCTGTATTCGGCCGACCTGGGCTGGTTTTCCGGCACCGGCGACGGCGCGCTGACCCCGGTCCTGGTCAGCTCGTTCGTCTACGGCGCCGCGATCATCCTCGTCGTGCTGTTCGAGCCGGGCGGGCTCGCCGCGATCGGCCGCCGGCTCACCCGGCCTCGCCGTCAACCCCCGGAGGAATCATGAAACGCACACACCTGGCGGCGGCGCTGGTGGCCGTCCTCGCGCTCTCGGCGTGCAGCACGAAAGCGAACGACTCGGGCGCGTCGGGCCCGGACAGCTCCGGCGTCAAGACGGGCAAGGGGGTGACGGCGAACGAGGTGACGCTCGGCGTGATGACCGACAAGTCCGGCGTGTTCAAGAACCTCGGCCTCGGCGTCACGCAGGGCAACGAGCTGTGGGCCAAGGACTTCAACGCGGCCGGCGGCGTGTGCGGGCGGCAGGTCAGGCTCGAGGAGGTCGACCACGGCTACAAGGCCGACACGGCGAAGACGCTGTACCCGCAGATCGAGCCGAAGGTGCTCGGGTTCGTGCAGCTGCTGGGCTCACCGGTGGTGGCCGCGCTGAAGCAGAACCTGGCCTCGGACAAGACGACCGCCGCGCCCGCGTCCTGGTCGTCCGAGCTGCTCGACAACCCGTACGTGATGATCGTCGGGACGACCTACGACCTGGAGATCATCGACGGCCTGTCGTACCTGCAGGAGCAGGGGCAGCTGAAGGACGGCGACACGATCGGGCACATCTACATCGACGGCGAGTACGGCAAGAACGGCCTGCGCGGCTCGCAGTTCTACGCCAAGAAGCACAACCTGACGCTGAAGGAAGTCAAGATCACCTCGACCGACAGCGACCTGACCAACGTCGTCACCGGCCTCAAGGGCGAAGGCGTGAAGGTGATCGTGCTGACGACCACGCCGACGCAGACCGGCTCGACGGTCGGGGCCAACAAGGCGCTCGGGCTGAACGTCCCGGTGCTGGGCAACAACCCGACGTTCGACCCGGCGCTGCTGAAGAGCCCGGCCGCCGGAGCGCTCGACAAGCTGACGGTCGTGGCGAGCAGCGTGCCGTTCTCCGCGGACATCCCGAAGGCGAAGGACGTCGCGGCGAAGTACAAGGCCGCGTACAAGGAAACCCCCAACGGCGGCGTCCCGTACGGCTACGCGGTCGGCGAGGTGTGGGGCGCGGTCCTGAAGAAGGCGTGCGACAACAAGGACCTGACGCGCGACGGCATCGCCGCGGCGCTGAAGCAGACGACGTCGGCGAGCACGGACAACCTGGTCGCGGCGCTCGACTTCTCGAAGCCGGGAACGCCGGCGACGCGCCAGGTGTACGCGGCGACGCCGGATGCCTCCGCCGAGGGCGGCGTCAAGTACGTCAAGCCGTTGTTCGAAGCTCCGGAAGCGAAGGAGTACGTGGCTCCGCACCAGAAGTGAGCCGGGTTCGCGCCAGCGCGGCCGCTTCGTGCAGCGGAGTGGTCGCGTTGGCCGCGGCGGCCTCGAGGAGGGTGCGCACGGTGTCCTCGATCGTCTCCACGCGAGCGAGCGCGGCTTCGTGGTCCAGGCCCTCGGCCTCGCGCGAAAGTGTGTACAGGATCCCGCCCGCGCTGGCCACGTAGTCCGGGATCCACACGATGCCGCGTGCGGCGAGGTCGTCCGCGACGGTGTCGGAGGTGAGCTGGTTGTTGGCGGGCCCGACGACGAGCGGTGTGTCGAGCCGGGCCACCGTCTCCGGGCCGAGCACCCCGCCCACCGCCGCCGGGATGACGACGTCGGCGGTGAGGGTCAGGACCTTCTCCGGCTCGGCCCAGGTCAGGCCCAGCTTTTCGGCGCCGGGCCGTTTCCCCGCGTCGATGTCGGAGACGACGACGTCGGCGCCCGCCGTGTGGAGGCTCGCCGCGAGGTGGGCGCCCACCGAGCCGTAGCCGCTGATCACGACCCGGCGGCCCGCGAGGTCCGGTCCGGCCGCCGCCCGTAGCGCGGCGAGCACCCCCAGGGCGGTCGGCCCGCTGGAGGAACCGGTTCCGCCCGCGGATTCGGGCGTGCAGAACGCGTACGGCGACGCTTCGCGGAGCACCAGCATGTCGGCCGGGCCGGTGCCGACGTCCGGGCCCGCCTGGTAGGCCCCGCCGAACTCGGCGATCAGGTCGGCGTGGTCGAGCAGGACGGCCCGGCGCTCCTCGGGCGAAAGGACGCGGCCCGGCTCAGGTGCGATGACGCTCTTGCCGCCGCCGAACGCCAGGCCGGCGACGGCGCACTTCGCGGTCATGGCGGCCGACAGGCGGAGGACGTCGCCGATGGCTTCTTCGAGCGTGCCGTAGGGCTTGAACCGGCAGCCGCCGACGGCGGGGCCGAGCGCGGTCGAATGGATCGCGACCATCGTGGGGACGCCGGATCGACGGCCTCGGTGGACTACGAGCTGCTCATGTGCGGTCATGAGCGCCGAAGTTAGGGTGACAGTCGGCAGTCAGGACCGGCTGCCGAACGAAATTCGGCGAGGCTACGGAGGGCCCCGTGCTGGACGAACTTGATTCGGCGATCGTGCGGTTGCTGCAGGAAGACGCCCGCCAGACCAACCGGGACATCGCCCGGAAGGTCGGCATCGCGCCGTCGACGTGCCTCGAGCGCATCCGGCTGCTGCGCGAACGCGGCGTCATCCGCGGCTACCACGCCGACATCGACCTGCCGAGCCTCAACCGCGGCGTCCGGGCGCTCGTCACGGCGCAGGTGCGGCCGCTGAGCCGGGCGGTGATCGATTCCTTCCAGCGGTCGATCGCCGAACTCCCGGAAGTGCTGTCGGTGTACGTCACGGCGGGAAACGACGATTTCCTGATCGAAGTCACCACGCCGGACATCGACGCGCTGCACGCATTCCTGACCGACCGGCTCGCGCTGCGCCGGGAGATCGTCGGGTTCCGGACGTCGATCGTTTTCCGGCACCTGCGGAAGACGACGCTTGAACCGCTCCCGTAGGGGTATCCGGGGATGACCCCGGAACGGCGCGACACGCCGCCCCCTACGTGCACCCCTGAAATACCCGGGTTCGCACGTTCAAAGGCGGAAACTGTCGGTGGCGGGGCGTCTAATGAGCACGACGGGAAGGAGGCGCCGCCATGATCACCGATTTGAACCACCGTGAGCGCGCCACACTGAGAGCCGTGGCCGGCGGCCACGCCGAGATCAGCTGCAGCTGCGAGCCCGACCTCTTCATCGACGGCCTGAGCTGCTGCGACCAGTCCACCGTGCACCGGCTCGCGCGGCTCGGCCTGATCGCACCCGCGCACCCCGGCAAGTGCGGCGAGCGCGTGCCCGCGCTGCTCACCGACGCCGGATCGCGGGCGCTCGGCGAGGTTTTCGCCACCGCGGCGTAAACACGTTTGCCACGCACTGGGGTCACTGCCAGCATCATCCGATGCACGTATTCCTCGAAACCGAGCGGCTGATCCTCCGCCGGTTCACCGAGAACGACGCGGACGCGCTCTTCGAGCTCTACGACGACCCGGCCGTGATGAAGTACCTCAATGGGGGACAGCCGGCGGACCGCACGGAGATCGTCACCCTGGACCTTCCCGCGTTCCTCGGTTACTACGAGCGTTTCCCCGGTTACGGGTTCTGGGCGGCGATCGAAAAGAGCACCGGCGACTTCCTGGGGTGGTTCCATTTCCGCCCGCGCCCGGGCGACCCGCCGGACCAGCCCGAACTCGGCTACCGGCTGCACCGGAAGGCGTGGGGCAAGGGCTACGGCACCGAGGGCTCGGCGGCACTGCTCGCGAAGGGCTTCACCGAACTGGGGGTCACCCGGGTGACGGCGTTCACCATGACGGTGAACAAGGCCTCGCGCCGCGTGATGGAAAAACTGGGGATGACGTTCGTCCGCACCTACTTCGAGGAGTTCCCGGAGCACGAGCGGGCCCCGGGCAGCGAGCACGGCGAAGTCGAGTACGGCATCACCCGCGAGGAGTGGTCTGCCGCGGCCGGGTCGTGAGTGTTTAGGCGGGTTAGAACCCGCCTAAACACTCACGAGGGGTCAGCGGTAGACCTCGAACTCGTAGATCCGGGCCGCGCCGTTGCCGTCGTTGGCCGGGGTTGTCAGGTTGAGCTTCACGTACCGCGCCGACCGGGTGGTGATCGGGTGGTACGTGCGGCTCGCCCGGGACCCGGACACCGACGCCACCGTGGTCCACGACGAGCCGTCGGTCGACGTCTGGATCGTGAAGGCGCCGGTGTTCCAGCCGGTGGTTTCGCCGCCGAGGCCGGCGTGCTTGACCACGAACGAGGACACGTTCTGCGCCGACCCGAGGTCGACCTGGAGGAACTTCGTCGCCGCCGTGCTGCAGAACTTGCTGTTGTTCGCCAGGCTGCCGTCGACGGCCTTGGCGGGAGTCTCGGCCGAGTTGCACGACGCCGAGCCCGTGGCCACCTTGCCCTGGGCCAGGTTCGTCCCGAGCTCCGGCGCGGCGGCCGGCGGGGTGAACCCGTCGTTGTACGACGGCGGGACGTCGGACACGTTAGTGCCCCACGCACTCGGCGACGAGCCCATCGTGTAACCCAGCGTGGCCGCGCCCGCGATGTCGCCGTAGCGGATCCACGACTTCGTCGTCGAGACGCCGTTGACGCTCACGCTCTGCACGTACTGCGTGCCCTGGCCCGCACCGCTCCCGGTGATCTGGATGGTCCCGGACGGCCGGATGATCGACGCCGCCGGGAACAGCGGGCCGTGCAGGGCCAGGACGTCCGCGCCCGGCGTGGCCGGGTACATCCCCAGCGCGGCGAAGACGTACCACGCCGAGGTGGCGCCGAGGTCGTCGTTGCCGGGCAGGCCGCCCGGGCCGGTGGTGAACGACTCGTTCATCACCCGCCGCACCGCCGAGCTGGTGCCCTGCGGGTGGGCGGCGTAGTTGTACGCCCACGGCACGCCGTGCTCGGGCTCGTTGCCGATGTAGAAGTACGGCTGGGTGAGCCCGCCGTTGAGCTGGGTGAAGTGGTGGTCCAGCCGCTGGACGGCGGTCTGGCGGCCACCCATCAGGTTGATCAGGCCCTGGTAGTTGTAGGGCACCATCCAGGTGTACTGCGACGGGTTGCCCTCGGTGTAGCCGCTGTTGCTCGACGGCACGACCGGCCACGCCCAGGTGCCCGTGCTGCCCCGCGGCTGGATGTAGCCGGAGTCGGGGCCGAACACGTTCTGCCACCACTGGGCGCGCTGCATGTAGGTGTTGTACTTCGTGGTGTCACCGACGGCCTTCGCGAACTGCGCCACCGCGAAGTCCGACGCCGAGTACTCGAGCGAGTCCGACGGGTCCTCGTAGACGTAGTGCCGGCTCAGGTAGCCGCTTTCCCGGCCGCGGATCGCCTGACCCTGCGTGGTGCCGCCACTGGCGCTCTTGTCCATCAGCGTCAACGCGGCCGCGGTGTCGAACCCGCGAACCCCGAAGGCGTACATGCTGCCGACGATGATCGGGCCGGGGTCACCGGTCATCACGAAGTGCTCGTTGCTGTTGTGCGACCACTTGGGCAGCAACCCGCCCTGCTGGCCGTCCAGCACCATGGACTTCGCGATGTCGCTCGCCTCGTTCGGCGCGACGAGCCCGATCAGCGCGGCCCACGACCGGTAGATGTCCCAGCCGGAGTAGTTCTGGTAGACGGTGTGGGACGCGGTGTGCACCGCCTGGTCGAACCCGCGGTACTGGCCGTTCGTGTCGCTGGCGATGTTCGGGTTCTGGAAGACGTGGTACAGCGCCGTGTAGAACTTCTGCAGGTCCGCGGTCGCCCCGCCGGTCATCTGGACGCGGTTGAGGACGTTGTTCCAGCTCGTGTCGGCTGCGCCGCGGATCCCGGCGAAGTCGAAGCCGGGGCTCTCGGCGGCCAGATTCGCCTGAGCGTTGGCGAGGCTGACGAACGAGATGCCGATCTTCGCCTGCACGGTCGTGTTGCTCGAAGTGTCGAAGGTGACGTAGCCGCCGGAGTTCGTGCCGCTGGTGCTCGCGGAACCGGCGTTCACGGTGCCGCCGAGCCAGGTGCCGAACCCGCTGGGCGCGCGGTCGAACTGGATGACGTAGAAGATCTGGTAAGTCTTCGACGAGCCGCAGAACCCGCCGCCGGTCACCGAACCGGTGAGCTGGCTGCCGCTGATGCTGATGCTTCCGCTGCGGGACCCGGTGGCGCTGCGGCTGGTGTTGACGAGCAGCCGCGCGGACGTCGTGTTCGGGTAGGTCAGCTTCATGAAGCCGGACCGCTGGGTGGCGGACAGTTCGACGGTGGTGTTGTAGCTGTCGAGCTTGTTCTTGTAGTAGCCGGGCGCGGCGGACTCGTTGGCCTTGGTGTACCGGCCCGCGTACCCGGTCCACCCGGTGCCCGGCGACGTCCCGATCGCGCCGGTGATCGGCAGCAGGCCGAGGTCTTCGTTGTTGGCGCAGCCGGCGCCGTTGAAGTGGGTGAGGCTGAATTCCTCGATGCTCGTGTCGCTGTAGCGGTACCCCGACGGTGACGCGGTCGGGGTGTCCGGGCTGAACTGCACCATGCCGAACGGCACGACGGCGCCGGGGTAGGTGCTGCCGCCGGCACCTCCGGGCACCGGGTTGGGCGAGTTGCTGTTGTCGGTGCCGATGAAGGGATTCACGTACTGGGTGAGGGCGAGCGTCGCGGCGCCGGCTGGTGGCGCGGCCAGCCCCGCGCCGAGGAGCACCGCGGCGAGCGCGGCCGCGCGCACCCGGCCGGCCAATGGTCTGGACATGACCCTTCCTCTCCTTGTCGCACGCATTCCCGCCGGGCGACAACGTTGTCGGACAAGCAGAACGGGTGGTGACAACGTTGTCAGCGCGGGTCGAGCCGCGCCGGCAACGTCCAGGGGGTAGAAGTGGTACCGGAACTCGGTGGCACGACATGGTGCCACGGAAGGGTCCGCGCACGGAAGCGCCGAAAGTTCGTTGCGCGCCAAGCGGTTTCGCGACCGGACCACGCAGCCCCGGTGGACCACCCCGCCGCAGTGCCGCCAATGACTCATTCGGGACGTCGCAGGTCCCGAATGAGTCATTCGCGACCTTGGGGAGTGGAGGTCACCCAGTGGTCGCCGAGCGGGGTCGTCGCCGCTTCGCCGTTCGTCAGGTCCGCCAGCCAGCCCGCGAAGGCGTTTCCCTCCCCCGGTGCCAGGCCGATCTCGAAGCGGGCCAGCTCGTCGAAGCGGGTCGCGTGGAGGAGGTACGGCGACGCGCGCAGGTCGTTCTCCAGCCGGCCCGCGCGGTCGTAGTGCACCGCCACTTCGACCAGGCTGAGACGCCGGTGTTCTAGTACACCAACAACTTCCACAGCGTCCGAAACGGACTGACCGTACGCCCGGATCAACCCTCCCGCCCCCAGCAGGACTCCCCCGAAGTACCGCGTCACCACGGCGACCGTGTCGGTCAGGTCCCGGCGGCGCAGCACTTCCAGCATCGGCGTACCCGCCGTGCCCGCCGGCTCACCGTCGTCACTGGACCGCTGAGTTCGCCCATCCGGCCCCAAAACGAAGGCGTGGCAGTGGTGTCGCGCCCCCGGATCCGCGCGGCGGCGGGCCGCGATGAACTCGCGCGCGGCCTCTTCCGACGTCACCGGAGCGAGCGCGCAGAGGAACCGGGAGCGCTTGATCTCGATCTCGTGGACGCCGTCCCGAGCCACGGAGAGATAACGATCAGTCATCGAGCCAAGCCGCCATGCACCCAGCTTCCCACCTCGACCAGGGGTTCCACCAGCCACCCCCGACCACTTCGGACGGACGTTTTCCCAGGTCAACGGCGTTGCAGCCCGCTCTACGGGAGAGCTGGCCCGACATATGGGACTACCCCCGGGGACGTCAACGCATGCGTGGCATTTCCCACCCGGGCGCAACGACGTATGTCGATAACAGCGAATTCACACTATCGTCATAAGACCCGGCGAACCCGGGAGTAACACCGCGCGCTCCGGACGGCCCCCACCACCGTGGCCGGCCTGTGCGCGCTCGCAGCACCCGACATGTTCGGCTGCCCAGCGTTGTGCGGCCTCCCAGATGATCGCGGCCGGTTTCCGAGCATCGGCGCTCGGCCGGTTCCTCGCGTCATCCAGCACCTCGACAACAGCAACTGTTCTCGACTGACCATCGCGGTTCCGGACCACTTCGTTAACCGGTTCAGCTCGAACCACCCCATGGAGTGAGTACCGGTCGCGCCAACGCCTTGGGAGGCGGCCAGCCGTGACCCACCGTGCCAGTTCCCTGCCCCCGTCCGGGGAGCAGCTCAGCAACGCCGAGGCCAAGGGCCTCTACCGGAGCGACTACGAACACGACGCCTGCGGTGTCGCCTTCGTCGCCGACCTGACCGGGCGCCGAGATCATGCGATCGTCGCCAAGGCCCTGGTCGCGTTGCGCAACCTGGAACACCGCGGGGCTCGTGGCGCCGAACCGGACACCGGCGACGGCGCCGGCCTGCTGATCCAGATCCCGGACGAGTTCTACCGCGCGGTCGTGGACTTCGAGCTCCCCGAACCGGGCACCTACGCGGTCGGCACGGCTTTCCTGCCGCAGGACGAAAAGCGCCGCGGCCGGGCGATGACGACCATCGAGCGCATCGCCGCCGAGGAGGACATGCGCGTCCTCGGCTGGCGCGAGCTGCCGGTGCACACCGAGCACTGCGGGCCGACCGCGGCCGAAACCATGCCGCACTTCACGCAGCTGTTCCTCGCCGCGCGCCGCCCGAAGCCGGAGCACGCGGACCCGCTGCACATCGAGCGCAGCGCGTTCTGCGTCCGCAAACGCGCCGAGCACGAGCTCGTCGAGGACGACGTGTACTTCCCGTCGCTGTCCTCGCGCACGATCGTCTACAAAGGAATGCTCACCGAGCCGCAGGTCGAGCGGTTCTTCGCCGACCTCACCGACGAGCGCGTCACCAGCGCCATCGGCCTGGTGCACTCCCGGTTCTCCACCAACACGTTCCCGTCGTGGCCGTTGGCCCACCCGTACCGGTACGTGGCGCACAACGGCGAGATCAACACGTTGCGCGGCAACCGCAACTGGATGGACGCCCGCGAGGCGCTGCTGGAAACCGACCTGATCCCGGGCGACCTCAAGCGCGTCTACCCGGTGATCACCCGCGGCGCCAGCGACTCGGCGAGCTTCGACGAGGTCCTGGAGCTGCTGCACCTCGGCGGCCGCTCGCTGCCCCACGCCGTCCTGATGATGATCCCGGAGGCCTGGGAGAACCACCAGGAGATGGACCCCGCGCGGCGCGCCTTCTACGAGTTCCACTCGACGCTGATGGAACCGTGGGACGGCCCGGCGCTGGTCGCCTTCACCGACGGCAGCCAGATCGGCGCGGTCCTCGACCGCAACGGCCTGCGCCCCGGCCGGTACTGGGTGACCGACGACGGCCTGGTCGTGCTCGCCTCCGAGGTCGGCGTGCTCGACATCGACCCGGCGACGATCGTCCGGAAGGGACGTCTCGAGCCCGGCCGGATGTTCCTCGTGGACACCGTCGAAGGCCGGATCATCGAGGACGAAGAGGTCAAGACCGAGCTGGCCACCGCCCACCCGTACGACGAGTGGGTCGACGCCGGGCTCGTGCACCTCGAAGACCTGCCCGAGCGCGACCGCGAGGTCCCGCTGCACGCCGCGCTCGTGCGCCGCCAGCAGGCGTTCGGCTACACCGAGGAAGAGCTCGAAGCCATCCTCGAGCCGATGGCCCGCACCGGCGCGGAGCCGATCGGCTCGATGGGCAACGACTCGCCGATCGCGACGCTGTCCAGCCGGCCGCGGCTGATCTTCGACTACTTCATCCAGCTGTTCGCCCAGGTGACGAACCCGCCGCTGGACGCCATCCGCGAGGAGCTCGTCACCGCGCTCGGCACGCAGATCGGCGCCGAGCCGAACCTCCTGGAGGGCAACGCGGCCAGCTGCCGCCGGATCGTGCTGCCGTTCCCGGTGCTCGACAACGACCAGTTCGCCAAGCTGGTGCACGTCAACGACGACGGCGACCTGCCGGAGTTCCAGGCGGTCACCGTGCTCGGCCGGTACAACGTGCACGGCGGCGGCGACGCGCTGGTCAAGCGGCTGGACGAGATCCGCGCCGAGGTGTCGGAGGCGATCGAGGACGGCGCCCGGCTGATCGTGCTGTCCGACCGCGGTGTCGACGAGCACCACGCACCGATCCCGTCGCTGCTGCTGACCGGCGCGGTGCACCACCACCTCGTCCGCGAGAAGACGCGCACGCAGGTCGGCCTCATCGTCGAGGCCGGCGACGCGCGCGAGGTGCACCACATCGCGCTGCTCATCGGGTACGGCGTGGCCGCGGTGAACCCGTACCTGGCGATGGCGACCGTCGAGGAGATGGCCCACCGCGGCCTGATCCCCGGCGTGACGCCGAAGCAGGCGACGCAGAACCTGATCAAGGCGCTCGGCAAGGGCGTCCGCAAGACGATGTCCAAGATGGGCGTTTCGACCGTCGCGTCCTACACCGGCGCGCAGATCTTCGAAGCCATCGGGCTCGGCGAAGAGGTCATCGAGAACTGCTTCACCGGCACGACGTCCAGCCTCGGCGGCGTCGGCTTCGAGACGCTCGCCGACGAGGTCGCGAAGCGGCACAAGTACGCGTTCCCGGCCGACGGGTTCCACGCACCGCACCGCGAGCTGGAGACCGGCGCGGACTACCAGTGGCGGCGCGAAGGCGAGCCGCACCTGTTCAACCCGCAGACGGTGTTCAAGCTCCAGCACTCCACGCGGTCCGGCAAGTACGAGATCTTCAAGGAGTACACGAAGGCCGTCGACGACCAGGCCGAGAAGCTGCTGACGCTGCGCGGGCTGTTCGACTTCAAGTACGGCAAGCGCGCGCCGGTGCCGATCGAGGAGGTCGAGCCGGTCTCGGAGATCGTCAAGCGGTTCGCCACCGGCGCCATCTCCTACGGGTCGATCTCGATGGAGATGCACCAGACCCTCGCCATCGCGATGAACCGCCTCGGCGGCAAGTCCAACACCGGTGAGGGCGGCGAAGACGCCGAGCGGCTGTACGACCCGGAGCGTCGCTCCGCGGTCAAGCAGGTCGCTTCGGGGCGCTTCGGCGTCACGAGCGAGTACCTCGTCAACGCCGACGACATCCAGATCAAGATGGCGCAGGGCGCGAAGCCCGGCGAGGGCGGGCAGCTGCCCGGCGCGAAGGTGTACCCGTGGATCGCGAAGACGCGGTTCTCGACGCCGGGTGTCGGCCTGATTTCGCCGCCGCCGCACCACGACATCTATTCGATCGAGGACCTGGCGCAGCTCATCCACGACCTCAAGAACGCCAATCCGAACGCGCGCATCCACGTGAAGCTCGTGTCCGAGGTCGGCGTCGGCACGGTCGCGGCGGGCGTCTCCAAGGCGCACGCGGACGTCGTGCTCATCTCGGGTCACGACGGCGGGACGGGCGCGTCGCCGCTGTCGTCCATCAAGCACGCCGGTGGCCCGTGGGAGCTCGGCCTGGCCGAGACGCAGCAGACGCTGCTGGCCAACCGGCTGCGCGACCGGATCGTCGTGCAGACCGACGGCCAGCTCAAGACCGGCCGGGACGTCATCGTCGCGGCACTGCTCGGCGCCGAGGAGTTCGGCTTCGCGACCGCGCCGCTGGTGGTGTCGGGCTGCATCATGATGCGTGTCTGCCACCTCGACACGTGTCCGGTGGGCGTCGCGACGCAGAACCCGAAGCTACGCGAGAAGTTCAGCGGCAAGGCCGAGTACGTCGTCAACTTCTTCGAGTTCATCGCCCAGGAAGTCCGCGAGTACCTGGCGGAGCTCGGGTTCCGGTCCATCGCCGAAGCCGTCGGGCACGCCGAGTTCCTCGACAAGCGCAAGGCGATCGAGCACTGGAAGGCGTCCGGGCTCGACCTGTCGCCGATCTTCCACGTGCCGGACATGGCCCCGGCCGGCCTGCGGCTGCAGCAGACGCTGCAGGACCACGGCCTGGAGAAGGCCCTGGACAACACGCTGATCCAGCTGGCCGAGGGTGCGTTGAACTCCGGCGACAAGGTGCGGCTGGAACTGCCGGTGCGCAACGTCAACCGGACCGTCGGCACCATGCTCGGGTCCGAGCTGACCAAGCGGTGGGGCGGCGAAGGGCTGCCCGACGACACCATCGACGTCACCTTCACCGGGACCGCCGGCCAGTCGTTCGGTGCCTTCGTGCCGAAGGGCATCACGCTGCGGCTCTACGGTGACGGCAACGACTACGTCGGCAAGGGCCTCTCCGGCGGACGGCTGATCGTGCGGCCGCCGCGGGAAGCGCAGTACGTCGCCGAAGAGCAGATCATCGCCGGCAACGTCATCGGCTACGGCGCGACCAGCGGCGAGATCTTCATCCGCGGCAAGGTCGGCGAGCGGTTCTGCGTGCGCAACTCGGGCGCGCTGGCCGTCGTCGAGGGCGTCGGCGACCACGGCGGCGAGTACATGACCGGCGGCCGGATGGTCGTGCTCGGCCCGATCGGGCGCAACTTCGCGGCCGGCATGTCCGGCGGCATCGCGTACGTGCTGGACCTGCCCGCGCACCGCGTCAACCCGGAGATGGTCGACCTCGACCCGCTCGACTCCGAGGACGCGGACTTCCTGCGGGAAACGCTGGAGAAGCACTACAACGAAACGGAATCCGCGGTCGCGCGGGAACTGCTGGCCGACTGGGACGCGGGCGTCGACCGCTTCGGGAAGGTCATGCCGAAGGACTACAAGCGCGTGCTCGCCGCCCAGGTGCAGGCCGAGCGCGACGGGCGCGACGTGAACGAGGCGATCATGGAGGCCGCACATGGCTGACCCCAAGGGCTTTCTGACCACCACCCGCGAAGAGCCGAAGCGGCGTCCGGTCGACCTCCGGCTGATGGACTGGCGAGAGGTCTACGAGGACTTCGCCACCACGAAGCTGCAGAAGCAGGCGGGCCGCTGCATGGACTGCGGCATCCCGTTCTGCCACCAGGGCTGCCCGCTCGGGAACCTCATCCCGGAGTGGAACACGCTGACCTGGCGCGAGGACTGGCAGCAGGCGATCGAACGGCTGCACGCGACGAACAACTTCCCGGAGTTCACCGGGACGCTGTGCCCGGCACCCTGCGAGACGGCGTGCGTGCTCGGGATCAACGACGACCCGGTGACGATCAAGCGGGTCGAGATCTCGATCATCGACCGGGCCTTCGACGAAGGCTGGGTGACGCCGCAGCCGCCCACTGTGAAGACGGGCAAGAAGGTCGCGGTCGTCGGGTCCGGCCCGTCGGGTCTTGCCGCGGCGCAGCAGCTCACGCGCGCGGGCCACAGCGTCGTGGTCCTCGAGCGGGCCGACAAGATCGGCGGGCTGCTGCGCTACGGCATCCCCGAGTTCAAGATGGAGAAGTCCCGGCTCGACCGGCGGCTCGACCAGATGCGCGCCGAGGGCACGGAGTTCCGGACGTCGGTGAACGTCGGCGTCGACCTGGCGGTTTCCGAGCTCTTGGCTTACGACGCCGTGGTGCTGGCCGGTGGCGCGACCGACTGGCGCGACCTGCCGATCCCCGGCCGGGAGCTCGACGGTATCCACCAGGCGATGGAGTTCCTGCCGCCGGCCAACCGGGTCGCTTCGGGCGAGCTTTCGGAGTCGCCGTACTCTGCCGCCGGCCTGGATGTCGTGGTCATCGGCGGTGGCGACACCGGCGCGGACTGCGTCGGGACGTCGCACCGCCAGGGTGCGCGGTCGGTGACGCAGCTGGAGATCATGCCGAAGCCGCCGGAGTCGCGCTCGGACGCGCACCCCTGGCCGACGTACCCGATGATCTACCGGGTGTCCTCGGCGCACGAAGAGGGCGGCGAACGGCTCTACGCGGTGAACACGCAGGAATTCCTGGGTGACTCCGATGGCCGGGTGCGTGCGCTGAAGCTGGTCGAGGTCCGCAACGAGGGCGGCAAGTTCGTACCGGTGCCAGGCACGGAACGCGAGCTGCCCGCCCAGCTCGTCCTGCTGGCGATGGGCTTCCTCGGGCCGCAGAAGCAGGGCTTGCTCGAGGAGCTGGGCGTCGAGCTGGACGCGCGCGGCAACGTGGCGCGCGACAAGGCGTTCAAGACGAGCCTGGACAACGTGTTCGTGGCCGGCGACATGGGCCGCGGCCAGTCCCTGATCGTCTGGGCGATCGCGGAGGGCCGCAGCGCCGCGGCCGGCGTCGACAGTTACCTGACCGGCCGCGACGTCCTGCCCCGCCCGATCGCGCCGACGGACCGGCCGATCGCGTAAGACCCGGCGCCGGCGGAGGTGTCATCGTCGCCACCTCCGCCGGCGCTGTCCCACTTCTCAGTCGTAGTAACCCTTTTCGAGGTCGTCCAGCAGCCCCGGCTGCGTGGGCCGCCAGCCGAGCGACTCCTGGGTCGCCGCGGAGGAAGCCGGCTGGTCGAGCGCCAGCAGACCCCCGAGGAAGCCGAGCTCTTCGGCGGTCACGGACGTGGCCGGCAGGTTGTTGCGGCGGCCGACCACCTCGGCGACGTCCCGGATCCGCACGCCTTCGTCGCCGACGGCGTGCAGCACGGCACCGGCGGGAGCCTGCTCCAGCGCCAGCCGGAAGAGATGAGCGGCATCCAGGACGTGCACCGCGGGCCAGCGCTGCGTCCCGTCGCCGACGTAAGGCGCGATGCCCTTCTCTCGCCCCAGGGCAACCAGGCGGGCGATGAGGCCGTGGGCGTCGCCTTCGCCGTGGACCGAACGCGGCAGCCGGACCAGCGACGCGCGGACGCCCTGCTCGGTGGTTTTCAATACGGCACGGGCGATGTCTCCCCGGCCGGCCACCGGGCCCGCGAAGAGGGAGTCGTCCCGCTCGGTCGCCGGACGCCCGGGCACCATCGGCGTCCCCGAGGCGGCGACGAAGGGCTTGCCGGCCGAGACGCCGGTCATGGCGGCGACGGCGGCCGCGTCGGTCCGGATCGCGTCGTCCATCCGGCCGAAGTCGTGCCCGAAGGCGAGGTGGACGACGCCTCCGGCCCCCTCGGCGCCGCTTTGCAGGACGTCGAGGTCGGTGAGGTCGCCGCGGAGGACGTCGGCGCCCATGGCCGCGACGGTGCCGGCCGAGCCGTCCGACCTGGCGAGCCCGACGACCTCGTGGCCCGCCTCGAGGAGTTCGGGCACGAGGGCCCGGCCGATCCAGCCGGACGCGCCGGTGACGAACACACGCATGAGCTTCTCCCGTTCGTGATGACACCTGGTGTCATCACCATAGCACCGCGATGACACCAGGTGTCATCGCCTAGGCTGGGGTCATGAGCCGCTGGGAGCCGAACACGCGCGAGCGCCTGCTCGACGCCGCGCTCGACCTGTTCGGCGAGCGCGGGTACGACAGCGTGACGGTCGCCGAGATCGCGGAGCGGGCCGGGCTGACGAAGCGGACCTTCTTCCGCCACTTCAGCGACAAGCGCGAAGTGCTCTTCGCGGGCCAGGACGTGCTGAGCCGGATCTTCGCCGAAGCGATCGCGGACGCGCCAGCGTCGGCCAGCCCGGCAGAGGCGGTGGCGGTGGCGCTGACCGCAGCGGCGGCCGCCATGGGACCGCACCGGCGGGCCCGGGCCCGCCAGGTCCGAGCGGTGGTCGCCGGCCACACCGACCTGCGCGAGCGCGAGCTGCTGAAGCTGGCGACGTTGCGGGCCGCAATGGCCGACGCCCTGCGCGCCCGCGGAGTCCCGGACCCGACGGCCGCCCTGGCCGCGGAGATCGGGGGGCTCGCCTTTTCGACGGGCTTCGCCCGCTGGGTCGCCCCGGACAGCGAACGGGAGTTCACCGAGCTGGTCCGCGAAGCGTTGGACGAGCTGTTGGCGGCAACCACCACCCTCGGCTGATTCACCTCGCCGCCGCGCCAGGCGGACCGACGGCGAAACAGCCCCGGCACTCCCAGCGGCCCGGCAGCGCGCTGAGTCGGCTGGGCCCGGCAGCCGATCGACCGCCCCCAATTCCCTACCTCGCCGCCACCCGGCCCGCGAACACCTCCACCAGGCTCGCGAAGCTGTCCGACCCGTGCCCGGCCGCGCTCGCGCGTTCCAGCATCGACTTCAGCAACTCCGGCAGCGCGTTGTCCACCCCGCGCGCCTCGGCCGCGTGGATGAGGTGCCCGATCGCCGCGACCTGCACGTCCACCGTGGCGTCGTCGCCCGGGTAGCGCCCCTCGTCGACCTGGTCCGCGTACCGCGTCAAGAACCGGTTCACCGTCCCCAGCCAGCGGATCGCCACCGGCGTGAACTCGGCCGCCGTCGTCTTCTCCGCTCCAACCAGGGCCGCGCCGTGCAGCCAGCCCGCCATCGCCGACCACATCAGGCCCAGCAGGGCCGCGTCGTACAGCGACGCCTGACCCGCGTCCGCCCCGAGGTACACCGGGTCGCCGAGCGCCGCCAGCACCGGTTCGTGCGCGTCGAACACCGGCCGCGGCCCGCTGTACAGGAACATCACCTCCGCCGAGCCGACCCCCTCCGGCGTGGTCATGATCGCGCCGTCGAGGTAGCCGGCACCTTGCGCGCCGAACCACCCGGCGGCTTCCTCGGCCTGCTCCGGCGAACCGGACGTCAGGTTCACGAAATCCCTGCCGCTCAACGACTCCGCGCCGAGCACCGCCCGCAGCACGGCGTAGTCGAGCACGCAGGCGACGACGAGCGGGCTCGCCGCGATCGCCTCCGCGGGCGTAGCCGCGAGCCGCGCTCCCCGCTCCACCAGCGACGCCGCCTTCCCGGCCGTGCGGTTCCACACCGTCACCGCGTGACCGCGATCCAGCAGGGCTCCGGCCAGCGCCGAACCCATCGCCCCCAGGCCGAGAACCGTCACAGACTGCTTCATTCCCCTGCTCCCCAAACACCGGTGATCATCGGCCGCCAGATTCGCAGCGCGGGCGGGGCACCGGCCAGTGGCACCACTGACGCCCGGCACCAAATTCCTGCCATACGATCGGACCCATGAGCGCCGGGTCCGTCGCCCTGGTCGTGCCCGCGGAAATCGGGCTCCGGACCTGGGATCTCTACGAAGTGAGCATCGCGGCCACCGTGTTCGGTGTCCCGCAGCCCGATCTGGCCGATCCCTGGTACGACCTGCGGATCTGCGGAGTCGGCTCCCCGGGACCGAGCGGGCCCGGCCTGGCCCTGCGGACGCCGTACGGGCTCGACGGCCTCGAGGACGCCGACACGGTCATCGTGCCCTCGGTCCCCGACGCCTGCGTGGAAGACGGCGTGCCGGTGCCCGCGGACCTGGTCGCGGCCCTGCGCACCGCCCACGGCAACGGCGCGCGGGTGGTGTCGCTGTGCACCGGCGCCTTCGCGCTCGCCGCGGCCGGGCTGCTCGACGGCCGCCGCGCCACCGCCCACTGGATGCACACCGCCCAGCTCGCCGAGCGCCACCCGGCGGTCCGGGTCGACGACTCGGTCCTCTACGTCGACGACGGCGACGTCCTCACCAGCGCCGGGATGACCGCCGGGCTCGACCTCTGCCTGCACCTCGTCCGCCGCGACCTCGGCGCGCACGTCGCCAACCAGCTGGCCCGCCGGCTGGTCGTGCCCGCGCACCGCCCCGGCGGCCAGGCCCAGTTCGTCGACCTCTCCGTCCCCGCCACCGACGACCGGGGTCTCGCGCCGGTGCTGGACTGGGCCCGCGCGCACCTCGACCGGCCCCTGACGATCGAGGACCTGGCCCGCCGGGCCGCGGTCAGCCCGCGCACCTTCTACCGGCAGCTGCGGCGCGCCACCGGGACGACGCCGCTGCAGTGGCTACTCAACCAGCGCCTGGCCCGCGCGCAGACGCTCCTGGAATCGACCGGGCTCCCGATGGAGAAGGTCGCGGCGCTGAGCGGCCTCGGCACCGCGAACAACCTGCGGCACCACTTCCTCAAGCAACTCGGCGTGTCACCGGGCGATTACCGGCGCGCATTTCCCCGTCCCTCCGTGGACGCTCAAGGGGAACCCGAGTAGCCCTTTTTGTTTCCGGTCGGAAACTGTTTCACGCTCAACTTAATCTTTCGTGTGAATCCGGCAATCGGGTGGCCTCGACCGCCTCCGGCGTTGCACTCTGTATTCAGGGGACCCGGTCGGCCGAGGGGGGAGTCCGGCCGGCCGGGTGCCCGCCGAGAGGCGGGCTTTTTCACAAGGGGAGGGGACCCGAATGAGTGTCGATCTGTCCACCACGCTGTCCTGGACCACGGCGACCGGCGATGCCGCGACGATGCTCGGCGAGCTGCAGCCGAACATCCTCAAGGCCCACGTCCGCGATCACCTGTCCGCCCTGTTCCTCGCCTTCGGCGACGCGGCGGAGGCGCGGGCGTTCCTCGTCTCGGTCACCGGGAAGATGAAGTCCGCCAAGGCACATCTCGACGAGGTGAGCGCCTTCAAGGCCGAGTCCGGCGGGGGAACGCCGTACGTCGGCGTCGGGCTCACCGCGGCCGGCTACCGCGCCCTCGGCGTCGAGAACTTCCCGCAGGACGAGGCGTTCCTGCGCGGGATGACGGCACCGCAGACGCGGCAGCGGCTGAACGACCCGCCGCGCTCGACGTTCGATCCGGGCTACCGCAGCGAAATCCACGCCGTCGTCCTGGTCGGGGACGCGACCGACAAGGCGATGGCCGCGCGCCGCAACGAAATCCTCGGCCTGCTGCCGGATTCGGCCACCGTGCTCGCCGAGGAGATCGGCCTCGGCCGGGTCAACGCGCGCGGCGAGGGCATCGAGCACTTCGGGTACGTCGACGGCCGCAGCCAGCCGTTGTTCCTCACCGAAGACGTCGACGCGGAGAAGAACAACACCGACGGAATCAACGTCTGGAACCCGGCGTCACCGCTGGAGCAGGTGCTGGTTCCCGACCCCGCGGCGCCGGATCCCGGCGTGCATTTCGGCAGCTATTTCGTTTTCCGCAAACTGGAGCAGAACGTCCGGCGGTTCAAGCAGGCCGAAGAGGACCTGGCCGACACCCTCGGCCTCACCGGTGAAGACCGCGAGCGGGCCGGCGCGATGATCATCGGCCGGTTCGAGGACGGCACGCCGCTGACCACCCAGCGGGAAGACGGCGCGGAAAGCCCGGTGTCGAACAACTTCACCTACGACAGCGACCGCGCCGCGCTGAAGTGCCCGTTCCAGGCGCACATCCGCAAGACGAACCCGCGCGGCTCCGGCGGCGCCGAAGAGCCGGCCGACGAGCGGCGGCACCTGATGGCCCGCCGCGGCGTCACCTACGGCGAGCGCCCGGACGACCCGAACGCCGACGTCCCGCCCGCGGCGCGGCCGAGCGGTGGCGTCGGGCTGCTGTTCATGGCCTTCAACTCGGTGCTGGGCAACCAGTTCGAGTTCACCCAGGCGATCTGGGCGGACAACCCGGGCTTCCCGATCGTCGACGGCGTCACGCCGGGCCTGGACCCGGTGATCGGCCAGGGCGAGCGCGGGTCCTCGGACTACACCGTGGACTGGGGCGGCTCCGCCCAGCGGACGGCCGGCCCGGTGCCGCAGTCGGTGACGCTGCGGGGCGGCGAGTACTTCTTCATGCCGTCGCTGGCCTTCCTGCGCGCCCTGTGACCGAGCCGGAGGCCACCGTGGCGGTGGCCTCCGGCCGGCTCAGGCCCGGAGCAGGTCGAAGGCCAGCAATCCGGCGCCCAGCCGCCCGGCTTCGTCGCCCAGCTCGGCGATCCGCAGCTCCGGCATCTTCTGGAACGTCAGGTGCGCGGCCAGCCACTCGCGCACCGGCTCCAGCACGTAGTCGGCCGCGGTGAACAGGCCGCCACCCAGGACGATCACCTCCGGGCCGAGCAGCGTCAGCAGCGTCCGGATGCCGTGGCCGAGCCCGTCGAGCGCGTCCTGCACCACGGCGACGGCGACCTCGTCACCACGTCGCGCCAGCTCGACGACCTCGCGCGCACCGTCGGCCGGGCGCCCGGTGCGCTCGGTGTAGCGGCGGGCGATCGCGGCCGCCGACGAGATGGCCTCCAGGCAGCCGGTCGCGCCGCAGCCGCACTTGCCGGCGTGGCCGACGTCGATGTGCCCGACCTCGCCCGCCTGCCCGTGCGCGCGGTGGATCCGGCCGTCGAGCAGCAGCGCGGCGGCGATCCCGGTGCCGACGGGGATGAACGCCGCGTTCGTCGCGCCGCGCCCGGCGCCCACGCGGAACTCGGCGATGCCGCCCGCGGTGACGTCGTGCCCGAAGGCGACCGGCAGCCCGAGCCGGTCCTCCAGGAGCTCACCGAACGGGACTTCGCGCCAGTCGAGGTTGGCCGAGAAGTGGCAGACGCGGGTTTCCTCGTCGACGATCCCCGGCACCACCACCCCGACCGCGGCCGGCTGCCCGGTGCCCGCCTGCTCGGCCAGCGCGGCCACAATGTCCACGGTCTGCGCGGCCAGCGCCGTCCCGTCCGCGCTGCGGGCCGTCTCCGCGCGCAAGGCCGCCTTGGGCTGGAGCTCCTCGTCGAGCAGCGCCGCCTTGATCGTCGTCCCGCCCACATCGAGGGCGGCCACCATTCGAGTCACCGCGGCATTGTCACATTGACGGGCGCGGAACGGCGGACCTACGCTCAACCGGCCAGACGAGGTGATTCCGGAACGCGGTGCAAGTCCGCGCGGTCGCGCCACTGTGACCCCCGCCAGGGGGAAGCCAGACCCGGACCCTCGTGACCGACCCCGATGAGGCCGCGAAAGCCCGAGGAGGCCACGCATGACCCAGACGGCAGCTCCCGCCGTTCCGCTCCCGATCCGCATCCCGATCCGTGAGATCGTGCCGTGGGCGGTGTTCGTGGTGCTCCTCGCCCTGATCGCGCTGTACTTCGTGAGCGCCGAGCAGGGCGCGACGGCGGTCTTCGCGAACATGTACGTCCACGAGTTCGTGCACGACGGCCGGCACCTGCTGGCCTTCCCCTGCCACTGATCGGCGGGCACGCGCTCCCATGATGAAGACCTTGCTGGTCCGCGGCATGCTCGCGGGCCTGATCGCCGGTGTGCTCGCGTTCGGGTTCGCCTACGCCTTCGGTGAGCCGTCGGTGAACGCGGCCATCGGCCTCGAGGAGTCCGGCCACTCGCACTCCCATGAAACCTCCGATGCCGCTCCCGCTCCGGCCGCGGAAGAGGAGGAACTGGTCCCCCGGGACATCCAGAGCACGCTCGGCCTGCTGACCGGCGTGCTCGTGTACGGCGTCGCCATCGGCGGCCTGCTCTCGCTGGCTTTCGCGTTCGCCCAGGGCCGGCTCGGCGCGTTGCGTCCCCGCCTGACGGCGTTGCTGCTCACGGCGGGCGCGTTCGCCGTGGTGTTCCTGGTGCCGTTCCTGAAGTACCCGGCCAACCCGCCCGCGGTGGGCCAGCCGGGCACGATCGGCTCCCGCACCGAGCTGTACTTCGGCTTCGTCGCGGTGTCGCTGCTGGTGGGAATTCTCGCCACGGTGTTCGGCCGCAAGCTGGCAGACCGCCTCGGCGCCTGGAACGGCTTCCTCCTGGCGGCGGCGGCCTACGTCGTCGTGATCGGCATCGTGGCTTGGCTGCTGCCGTCGGTCGACGAGGTCCCGCCGACGTTCCCGGCCTCGACGTTGTGGAGCTTCCGCACGGCATCGGTCGGCACGCAGGCGACGCTGTGGCTGGCGCTGGGCCTGACGTTCGGCGCGTTCGCGGAGAAGGCGCTCAACCGCCGGACCGCGGTAGCTGCCTGAGCCGGAGGGTTCGCGGTCGCGTTCCGACGCCGGGCTTCGGGATCAGTGGTGCTGGGGTGGGCTTCGGCATCGCACGGGTCTTGATCACCGGCGATCGGCAGGGACGCGACCGCGAACCAGCCACCGGCGGCACGCCGTGAGGCGGCGGCTCCACCCGGGCGGGCTAAGGCGCGCCCGGCGGGATGAACGGCAGGTCCGGCGGTGCCCCGCGCTCCAGCAGCGTCCGCAGCATCGCCGTGTCGAGGTGTTCTTCGACCGCGTCCGCCAGTTTGTCCAGCATTTCCTCGCGCAGCGCTCCGAACCCCGGCGCGCCCGGGGCCGGCGCCCACCCGACGCCCGCCTGGGCCGCCGCCTCGGTGAGCCACGTGCGGCGGAAGGCGTCGTTTTCGAAGGCTCCGTGCCACATCGTGCCCCAGACCGCCCCCGCCCGCTGACCGTCCAGGAAGGACTCCGCCGGCGCCGTCGTGGCCACCGTGCCGTGGTGGATCTCGTAGGCGTCCACCGGGTGCCCGCGCCACGTTCCCGCGGGCCGGGCGAGCACCTTGTCCGCGGCGAACGTCACCCGCCCGGGCAGCAAGCCGAGGCCCGTCACCTCGCCCGCGCCGGACTCGATTTCGTCCACAATGGACTCCGTGAGCATCTGGTAACCACCGCAGATGCCGAGGACCGGGCGGCCCGCGGCGGCCCGGGCCGTCACCGCCGCGGCCAGACCGCGCTCCTGCAACCAGGCCAGGTCGGCCACGGTGGCGCGCGACCCGGGCAGCACCACGACGTCCGCGGCCGCGACCACGTCCGGGTCCGCGGTGAGCGTCACCGTGACCCCGGGTTCGGCGGCCAGCGCGTCGACGTCGGTGGCGTTGGACGCGCGCGGGAACCGGACGACCGCCACGCCGAGCCCACCACCAGGCACTTCGCGGCGCCAGCCCGCCACGGCGAGGGCGTCCTCCGAGTCGATCCACACCCGGTCCAGCCACGGCAGCACGCCCAGCACCGGCCGCCCGGTGACCTTCTCGAGGCTGTCCAGCCCCGGCCGCAGCAACCCGACGTCGCCGCGGAACTTGTTGACCACCCAACCCGCGACCAGGGCCTGGTCCTCGGCGGAGAGCAGCGCGAGGGTGCCGAACATGGCCGCGAGCACGCCACCGCGGTCGATGTCGCCGACGACCAGCACCGGCAGCCCGAACCGGCGCGCGAGCCCCATGTTGACGTAGTCGCCGCCGCGCAGGTTGATCTCCGCCGGGCTCCCGGCGCCTTCGCAGACGACGACGTCGAAGCGCGCGCTGAGGTCCTCGAAAGCCCTGAAGGCGATCTCGGCCAGCCCGGCCCGTCCGGTGGCGTACTCCCCCGCTTCGAGCGTGCCGAACGGCTTCCCGAGCGCGACGACGTGGCTGCGCCGATCACTGCCCGGCTTCAGCAGCACCGGGTTCATCGCCGCCTCGGGCTCCACCCCGGCAGCGCGCGCCTGCACCCACTGGGCGCGGCCGATCTCGGCCCCGTCGGCGCAGACCATGGAGTTGTTGGACATGTTCTGCGCCTTGAACGGCGCCACCCGCACCCCCCGGCGCGCGAGCCACCGGCAGACCCCGGCGGTGACCAGGCTCTTCCCGGCATCGGACGTCGTCCCGGCGACGAGCACCCCGTTCATCGGGCCGCCACCACCGCTGCCACCGCAACCGCGGCAGCACCCACCCGACGCGACAACCGCACCGCGCGCCGCAGGTCGACCGGCTCCGGCTCGCGCCCATCCCCGAGCCGCGCCCGGCTCTCCACCTCGCCGCCGTAACTGTTCGTCCCACCGAGCCGGACGTCCAACGCGCCGGCGAACGCCGCTTCCACCTGCCCCGCGTTGGGGCTCGGGTGCCGGTCGCCGTCACGGCGCCACACCCGCCAGGACTCCCGCGCCCGGCCACCCGCGCACAACGCCGTGAGCACCGCCCCGATCCGCGACGGCACCAGGTTGACGACGTCATCGGCCCGCGCCGCAGCCCAGCCGAAGCGCCGGTAGCGCGGCGAGCGGTAGCCGACCATCGCGTCGAGCGTGTTCAGCGCGCGGTAGCCGAGGAGCCCCGGCATCCCGGCAACGGCACCCCAGAACAGCGGCGCGACCACGGCATCCGAGGTGTTCTCGGCGATCGACTCGGTCGCCGCGCGGGTCAGCTCCGCGGAGTCGAGCGTCGTCGCGTCGCGCGCGCAGAGGTGCGAGAGCCTCTGACGCGCTGCGGGCACTTCGCCTGCTTCGAGCAGCCGGGCCATTTCGCTGCCTTCGGCGGCAAGGCCGCGTCCGCCGAGCACAACCCACGTCGACGCGGCGGTGAGCAAGTAACGCGCGAAGGGACGTCGCCGCGTCGCCGTCTGAAGCACGACGCCGAGGCCGACGGCGCCGAAGGTGCACAGCGCTGCGTACGCGGCTCCGCGCGGCTTCGAATCGGCCCACAGACGGTGTTCCAGACGGGCCGCGGCGGTACCGAAGAGGGCGACCGGGTGGCCCGTTCGGGGGTCACCGAACAGAGCGTCGGTTACGTATCCGGTCACGAGTCCGGCCGTGGTTGTCCCTAGACGGAGTGGCACGTGGCGCACGGTAGCGCGTGCACCAGAATGCCGGTATGACGAAGCTGACCCACCGGCTCGCCGGGTATCTCGAAACCCTGGCTCGCGCCCTCCGCCGGTACGGGCGCGACGAAGGCAAGGTGCTGGTCCTCGGCGGCGTCCGCTCGGGGAAGTCACGGCACGCCGAGCGGCTCGTCGCCCGCCACCCGCACCTCGTCTACGTCGCGCCGGGCCTGCCCGCGGGCGAAGACGA
The DNA here is from genome assembly GCF_031625235.1 of Amycolatopsis sp. 505. Classification (NCBI taxonomy): domain Bacteria; kingdom Bacillati; phylum Actinomycetota; class Actinomycetes; order Pseudonocardiales; family Pseudonocardiaceae; genus Amycolatopsis; species Amycolatopsis sp. 505. The sequence continues at coordinate 510,287 of NZ_JACKQP010000004.1, read as the reverse complement.
CCCGGAATGGGCCGCGCGGGTGGCCGCGCACCAGGCACGGCGGCCGGCGAACTGGAAGACGGTCGAGACCACCGACCTGGCCGGCATCCTGCGCACGGCGACCGAGCCGTTGCTGATCGACTGCCTCGGCACCTGGCTGTCCCGCGTGCTCGACGACGTCGGCGCGTGGCGCCAGAAGCCGGGCTGGGAGCACCGCCTGGACGACCGGCTCGAGGACTTCCTGGCCGCCTGGGCCGCGGCCCGGGTGCCGGTGGTCGCGGTGAGCAACGAGGTCGGCAGCGGTGTGGTGCCCGCAACGTCGTCCGGGCGGCTGTTCCGTGATGTGCTGGGCGCACTCAACAACCGGGTGTCCGCCGACGCCGACCGGGTCGTGCTGGTCGTCGCGGGCCGGGCGCTCGACCTGTAGCCAGGAGGCGCCCGTGTTCGACGTACCCGTGCCCGACCCCGCCGCCCGCGCCGCCGCCCTGGAGCGCCTCGACGGCCTGGTCAAGCCGCTCGGCGCGCTGGGCAGGCTGGAGGAGATCGCGGCCTGGCTGTCCGCGGCGCACGGCACGGTGCCACCACGCCCGCTGGACGACGTCCGCGTGGTCGTCTTCGCGGGCGACCACGGCGTGTCGGCGCTTTCGGCGTACCCACGCGAGGTGACGGCGGCGATGGTCCGGGTGTTCCTGGCCGGCAAGAGCGGCGTGAACGTGCTGGCCGCCCAGGTCGGCGCGCGCGTACGGGTCGCGGACATCGCCGTCGACTGGGACGGCGCGGACGTGCCGCCGTCGGTGACCGCGCACAAGATCCGCCGCGGATCGGGCTCGATCGACGTCGAGGACGCGTTGCTCCCGGGCGAAGCCCAGGCCGCGTTCGAGGCGGGCCGGGCGATCGCCCTGGAGGAGCGCGACGCGGACGTGCTGATCCCCGGCGACATGGGCATCGGCAACACGGCGATGTGCGCAGCCCTGGTGGCAGCGTCGTTGGGCCTCCCCGCGGCCGAGGTGGTCGGCACGGGCACCGGAGTCGACGCGGCCGGCCTCGACCGCAAGACGGCGGCGGTCGCGGCCGCCCTGACCCGCACGGCCGGCCGCACGGACGACCCGTTCGAGCGGCTGACGGCCCTGGGCAGCGCGTGCGTCGCGGCCACGGCGGGCTTCCTGGTCCAAGCGGCGGTGCTCGGGATCCCGGTCCTGCTGGACGGCGTGTTCTCGGGCGCCGCAGCCGTGGTGGCCCGGGACATCGCGCCCGGAGCCGAGCAGTGGTGGCTGGCCGGCCACCGCTCGACGGAGCCGTCACAGGCGTTCGCGCTGAAGGCCCTGGGCCTGGAGCCGATCCTGGACTTCGGCCTGCGGCTCGGCGAAGGGAGCGGAGCGGTGCAGGCCGTCCCGACGCTGCGAGCGGCCCGCGCGATCCTGGCCGACATGGGACTGCTGGCCGACCTGGCATGAGCCGGTGGGCCGACGCCGCGCGGATGGCCGCCGGGACGCTGACCACCGTGCCCGTCCCGGCGCCGCGCGTCATCGACCAGCAGGTCGCCGGCCGCGCCATGGTGCTTGCCCCGCTCGCGGCGATCCCGCTGGCCGCCGCGGCCGGGGGAATCGTCTGGGCGGGGAACGCCGCCGGGTTGCCCTCTCTGGCCACCGCCGCGCTCGCCCTCGGTGCCGTCGCGCTAGGCAGCCGGGGGCTGCACCTCGACGGGCTCGCCGACACCGCCGACGGCCTCGGCGCCTCCTACGACCGCGCCAAAGCCCTCGACGTCATGCGCCGCGGGGATTCCGGCCCCACCGGGGTTGCCACTCTCGTTCTGGTCCTCCTCGTTCAGGTTGGTGCCCTGACCGCCGCGAACCCGTTCACGGCGGCCGCGGGCGTCCTTGTCGGCCGGTGCACGCTCTCCATGGCGTGCGCGCGCGGCGTTCCGACGGCCCGGCCGGAAGGCCTCGGCGCCACCGTCGCCGGCTCGGTGGCCCGCGCCGCCGCGATCGCCGTCGGCCTGGCCGCCGCCGGGCTGGCCGCGCTGCTGCCCGGCCTGCCGTGGTGGCGCGGCCCGCTCGCGGTCGCCCTCGCCTACGCCGTCACGGGAGCGCTCCTCTGGCGGTGCACCAAACGGCTCGGCGGCATCACCGGCGATGTCCTCGGCGCCGGTGTCGAGGCCGCCGTCGCGACCGCACTGGTGGCGTTGTCAACCTAGGCCCGGTACCCGGCGTGTACCTGGTAAAGGAGGTCACCCTGGGCACCGATACCGCCGTCGACCCGGCGGAACTCTTCCGCGCGCACCGCCCCGGCCTGGTCCGGCTCGCTGTGCTGCTGCTCGGCGACCGCGGGCTCGCCGAAGACGTCGTGCAGGACGCCTTCCTCGCGCTCGTCCGCCGCTGGCCGCTCGACGACCCGGCCGGCGCGGGCGGCTACCTCCGCGTCTCGGTCGTCAACGGCGCCCGCTCCGCGCACCGGCGCGCGGCACGGCGTCTGCGGCACCGGCCCGGCGACCGCGACGACGTACCACCCGCGGACACCGGCGTCCTGCTCGGCGAAGAGCACCGCGAAGTGCTCGCCGCCGTGCGCCGGCTGCCGAGACGGCAACGGGAGGTGCTCGTGCTCCGGTACTGGGCCGGCCTGTCCGAAGCCGAGATCGCCGACACGCTCGGCGTCTCCCGCGGCACCGTCAAGACCTGCGCCTCCCGCGCGCTGGCGAAGCTGGAAGGAGAACTCCGATGACCCACGTCGAGGATCGCCTGCGCCGCGCCTTCCACGCTCTCGCCGACACCGTGGACGTCCGGCCCGCACCGCTCCCCGCACGCCGGCGACGGCTGGTCGCCCCGCTGCTCGCGGCAACCGCCACCGTGCTGGGAGCCGGCGTCATCGTCCTCCTCACAACCGCCCCACCCGAGCCGAAACCCGCACCGCCCGCTGCACCGGCGCCGACACCCACCCCGGTGACGCTGCCGAACTTCGCGCTCTTCACGCACTGCGGCGTCGACGAAGCGAAGATCGGCGACCGGTTCTACGAGGCCGAGACGCCACTGATCGGCCCGGCCCGCAGCGCACCGCCCGGCTGGGACAACCCGTACCAGGAAGGCACGATGACGCTCGCCCCACCGGCCTCCGCGGTCTTCCGCGACCACCTCGGCCACGAGGTCCGGTTCCGCCTACGGCCCGGCGCGACGGACTTCAAGCAGCTCTGCGAGTAACCGAAACTGTCGTACCCCCTTCCTATCGTGATCCGGGTGAACCGAACCGATCGTCTCTACGCCATCGTCGAAGAACTGCGCGCCGTCGCGCCCCGGCCACGCAGCGCGCGCTGGCTCGCGGACCGGTTCGAGGTCAGCGTCCGCACCGTCGAGCGGGACATCAGCGCCCTGCAGCAGTCGGGTACGCCGATCTACGCCGAGCCCGGCCGCACCGGCGGGTACTGCCTCGACAAGGCGCACACCATGCCGCCGGTCAACCTGACGCCCGCCGAGGCCGTGGCCATGGCCCTCGCGCTGAGACACCTCGAGGGCACCCCCTTCCGCGCCGAAGGGCGCTCGGCCCTGCGCAAGCTGGTGGCCGCGATGCGGCGGGAGGACACGGACGCGGCGAAGAACCTCGCCGCCTGTGTCCACCTGCTCGGCGACGGTCCGATCCCGCCGATGCCGCAGGTACTCAACATCCGCCGCGTCCTGCGCATCCGGTACACCGACCGCGCAGGCGCCGTCACCCGGCGGGAGATCGAGCCGCTCGGCTACGTCGGCAAGCCCGAGCACTGGTACCTCATCGCCTGGTGCCGGCTGCGCCGGGAGATCCGGGCCTTCCGCACCGACCGCATCGTCTCCTTCACCGTGACCGCCGAGATCCCGCCCCTACGCCCGCTGCGTCCCGAAGACCTCGAGATCCCGTACGGCGACGTCCACCAGCTCACTTTGGCGGGGTGAACACGGAGAAGTGGTTCCCCGCCGGGTCGAGCAGGTGCGCGAACGTCACGCCGACCGGGTTGACGCTCGGTGGTCGCTGCACCCGACCGCCGACCTTCTCGACCTGGCGGCAAGTGGCGTCGACGTCCTCGACCAGCACGGTGAAGATCGCGTACTCCTCCGTGCCCGTGGAGAGCCCGCCGCGGGAGCCGCCGGTGTCGATCACCCGGTAGGCCGGGTCGGTGCTCGCCGAGGTGTCCTGGGCGACCTTCCAGCGGAACACCTCGCCGTAGAACCGTTCGGCGGCCGCCGGGTCCGCGGTGCCGATCTCGAACCAGGCGACGTCGTTGAATCCGGGCATGTCGTTCCTTCCGCTGCCACGCCGGGCCTCTCCCGGTCTGCGCCCAGTCTCGGCGGCGGTAACGACAACCCCCTGTCGGTGTTTACGAAACTTCCCGAAGAGTCGTCAAGAACGCGTCCGTTGTCACCCGATCGCGGACCGCCAGCCGCAGGTGGTCCGGGCCGAGGCCGGGGAACGTGTCCCCTCGCCGCACCGCATAGCCCGCCTCGCGCAGGCGCGTGCGCAGGGAAGCGCCATCGGGAACGCGCACCAGCACGAACGGGCCGCGCGGATCACCCAGCACGTCGACACCCTGCGCGCTCAGGCCCGACACCAGGTATTCGCGGTCCGCTTCCGCGGCCACCGCCAGCTTCTCCGCCTCCTCCAAAGCGGACGGACGGCAGCACGCCACTGTCGCCACGCCGGCCAAAGTGGACACCGACCACGGCACCTGCACCGCCCGCAGCCGCTCGACGACGTCCGCCGGAGCGAGCACATACCCCGCGCGCAGGCCGGCCAGTCCCCACGTCTTCGTCAAGCTGCGCAGCACGACGACACCCGGATGCCCGCCGGCCAGGCTCTCGACCTCGCCGGGCACCGCGTCCAAGAACGCCTCGTCCACCACGAGCAGCCGGCCGGGGCGCGCCAGGGCGAGCAGCGACGCCGCCGGGTGCAGGACCGACGTCGGATTGGTCGGATTGCCGACGAACACCAGGTCCGCGTCGTCCGGAACCAGCTCCGGGGCGAGCACGAAGCCGTCCTCTTCGGACAGGATCACCCGCTCGACCGCGTGCCCGGCAGCACGCAAAGCCGCCTCGGGCTCGGTGAACTGCGGGTGCACGACCACCGCGTGTCTGGGGCGCAGAGCCGAAGCGAGCAGCGTGAACGCCTCTGCCGCCCCGGCCGTGACCAGGACTTCTTCAGGTGCGCGGCCGTGACGTGCGGCCACCGCCTGCACTGCGTCCACAGTCGACGGATAAGCGGCGAGGGAGTCCAAAGCAGACGTCAGTTCCTGCTGCAGCCACGAAGGCGGCCTCGGCAATCGGACGTTCACCGCGAGATCGACCAGCCCCGGCCCCACCTCGCGATCGCCGTGGTGGTGCAGGTCGTAGTCAGCCATGGGCTCGGACCCGCGCCGCGAACCGCTGCGCCAGCTCGGGATACCCCGCCCAGTGGACGTGCAGGTAGGACGCGTGCAGCGTCGGTGACGCGAAGCCGTCCAGCTGCCGATCCCAGCCCCATGCGGCCGAAGTGCCGTGTGACGGCGTCACTTCGGTGCGGTGGAATTCGTGCCCGGTGACGCGCTGCCCGGCGGTGGCCAGCAGGTTGTCCTCGACGGCGACCGCACGCCGGTAGCCGAGCTTGCCGCGAGCGGTCATCTTGGCGTCCGCGGGCACGGCTCCGACCATCGGCACACCGTCCAGGGACTGGCACAGGTACAGCAGCCCCGCGCATTCCGCGCTCACCGGCATCCCGGCCTCGATGGCCGAAGCCACGGCAGCACGCAACGCCGTGTTCGCCGACAGCTCGGCCGCGTGCACCTCGGGAAACCCGCCACCGAAGTACAGGCCGGCGCACCCGTCGGGCAACGCCTGGTCCCGCAACGGGTCGACGTCCACGACCTCGACACCGCACGCCGCCAGCAGCTCGATGTTCTCGGTGTAGCGGAAGGTGAACGCCGGACCGCCGGCCGCCGCGATCGTCGCTGGCGGACCATCCACACCGGACGGTTCCCACGGCGGCGAGGAAAGCCGAGGCGCACCCGACGCGATCCGGACGATCGCTTCCAGGTCGACGCCGTCGCGCACCCAGGCAGCCAGCGCGGGCAGCACGTCCTGCGCCTCCGCAGCCCGTTCCGCCGCGGGAACGAGCCCGAGGTGCCGGCTCGGCGCGTGGATCTCTTCGTTGCGGTACAACGCCCCCAGCAGCGGAACACCGGTGGCTTCCAGCGCGGACGCGATCTCGTCGAGGTGCCGCTGCGAGCCGAGCTTGTTGAGGATGACGCCGGCGAGCCGCACGCGGTTGTCGTAGTGGGCGAAGCCGAGTACGGTCGCGGCGACGCTGCGGGAGGCGGCCGAGGCGTCGACGACCAGCACCACCGGCGCGTCCAGCACCCGGGCCACGTGGGCGGTCGAGGCGTAGCCCTCGGTGCCCAGCGCGCCGTCGAACAGGCCCATCACGCCTTCGATCACGGCGATGTCGGCGCCGTGAGAACCGTGCCGCAGCAACGGAACCAGCTGTTCTTCACCCTGGAGGAAGGGGTCGAGGTTGCGCGCGGGACGTCCGGTCGCGAGCGCGTGGTAGCTCGGATCGATGAAGTCCGGTCCGACCTTGTGCCCGGACACCCGGTGCCCGGCCGCGCGCAGCGCCGCCATCAGCCCGGCGGCGATCGTGGTCTTGCCGTGCCCGGAACCGGGCGCGGCGACGACCACCCGCGCTACCACTCGATCCCCCGCTGGCCCTTCTGGCCGGCGTCCATCGGGTGCTTGACCTTGGTCATCTCGGCGACCAGGTCGGCGGCCTCGACGAGCTCCGGCGGCGCGTACCGGCCGGTGATGACGACGTGCTGGTGCCCGGGCCGGTCGACCAGAGTGGACACGACGTCGCCGACCTCGAGCCAGCCCCACTTGAGCAGGTACGAGAACTCGTCGAGGACGTAGAAGTCGTGCGTCTCGGCCGCGAGCCGGCGCTTGATCTCCGCCCAGCCTTCCCGCGCGTTCGAAGCGTGGTCCTCTTCGGTGCCGGACTTGCGCGCCCAGCTCCAGCCCTCGCCCATCTTGTGCCACTCGACCGGTCCGCCCTGGCCGGTGTCGTCGTGCAGCTGGCCGAGCGCGCGGAACGCGGCTTCCTCGCCGACACGCCACTTCGCCGACTTGACGAACTGGAACACGCCGATCGACCAGCCCTGGTTCCAGGCACGCAAGGCCATTCCGAACGCGGCCGTCGACTTGCCCTTCATCTCGCCGGTGTGCACGGCGAGCAGCGGCCGGTTGCGGCGCTGGCGCGTGGTCAGACCGTCGTTCGGGACGGCGTCCGGTTTGCCCTGCGGCATCAGGCGGCCTTTCCGGTCCGGGCGCGGACGGCGGCCGCCAGCGCGTCGGCGGCGACGTCGGCGAGGGGGACGTGTTCCGCGCCGAGGTGCGCGGCGAGGTCGGCGGCCAGGCCGAGGCGCATCTTGCCGCTCTCGCAGTCCATGACGATCGTCGTGACGCCGCTGAGCAGGCCGGCCGCGGCCTGGGCGCGCGCGACGGCGTCGGGCCCGCTGGTGGCGCGGCCGTCGGTGACGACGACCAGCAGCGGACGGCGCCGTGGATCGCGGGTCTCTTCGACGCGCAGCACGCGCGCCGCCTCCAGAAGTCCCTCGGCCAGGGGTGTCCGGCCGCCGGTCGGGAGGCCTTCGAGGCGGGACGCGGCCGCGTCGACGCTGATCGTCGGCGGCAGCGCGAGTTCGGCCGCGTTGCCGCGGAACGTGACCAGCCCGACCTTGTCGCGGCGCTGGTAGGCGTCGAGAAGCAGCGACAGGACCGCGGACTTGACCTCGCGCATCCGCGCCTTCGCGCCCATCGAGCCGGACGCGTCGACGCAGAACAGCACGAGGTTGCCTTCGCGGCCTTCGCGCAGTGCGTAGCGGACGTCCTCCGGCCGCAGCTTCAGCCCGGCGCCGGCCCGGCCGCGGGCTTTCTGGTGCGGTGCCGCGGCTTTCACGGTCGCGACCAGGTGGGGCCGGCCTTCGCGGACGCTGCCCGGCTGGACGCCGATGGTCCGGCCGCTGTCGGTGATCGCGCGCGAACGGCGTCCGCGCTCGCCTTCACCCATGCCCTTCACACGGAAGACGCGGGCCTTGAACGTCTCGCCGGCGCCGACCGTCTTCTGCTGGCCGCCGCTTTGCCGCGGTTCGCCTTGCGGCGCGTTTTCGCTGCCCTGGGGCGGTTCGGGGGCTTCGGGCGGCTCCGACCCCGAACCGGGGCCGTCGTCCTCGGGTCCCGAGTCCGGTTGAGCGTCCTGAAGGGCCTGCTCCAGCTGCTCTTCGGAGATGCCCGGCGCGTCGAACGGGTTGCGGCGGCGCCGGTGCGGCAGCGCGAGGCGGGCGGCGACGCGGACGTCCTCGGTGGTCACCTCGTCCCGGCCGGCCCAGGCCGCGTGCGCGACCGCGGTGCGGGCGGTGACGATGTCCGCGCGCATGCCGTCGACCTCGAAGGACGCACAGACTTCGGCGATCTGGCGCAGAGCCTCGTCGGGGAGCTTGACGGCGGGCAGAAGCCGTTGCGCCGCTTCGATGTCCGCCGCGAGCTGGGCGTCTTCGCCGGCGTACTGCGCCGCGAAGGCGTCGGGATCGGCTTCGTAGGCCAGGCGACGGCGGACGACCTCGACGCGCTGCTCCGGGTCGCGGCTGGAGGCGACCTCGACGGTCAGCCCGAACCGGTCCAGCAGCTGGGGCCGCAGTTCGCCCTCTTCGGGGTTCATGGTGCCGATCAGCACGAACCGGGCCGCGTGCGAGACCGAAACGCCTTCGCGTTCCACGGTCGCGCGGCCCATCGCGGCGGCGTCGAGGAGGGTGTCGACGAGGTGGTCGTGCAGCAGGTTGACCTCGTCGACGTAGAGCAGCCCGCGGTGTGCGGCGGCGAGCAGGCCGGGCTGGAAGTCCGTGACGCCCTCGGCGAGGGCGCGTTCGAGGTGCAGGCTCCCGATGACGCGGTCTTCGGCCGCGCCGACCGGGAGTTCGACCAGCTTCGCGGGACGTCGGTGGCCGGTCGCGCCGTCGTGCGGGCCGTCCGGGCAGAGCGGGTCGGGCGCCGCGGGATCGCAGGAGAACCGGCAGCCGTCGACGACGTCGACACCGGGCAGCAGGCCCGCGAGCGCGCGGACCATGGTCGACTTCGCGGTGCCCTTTTCGCCGCGCACCAGCACCCCGCCGACGGCGGGTGAGATCGAGGAGAGGACCAGCGCCAGGCGCAGGTCCGGCAGCCCGACGACGGCGGTGAACGGGTACGGCTTCAACAGCGCTCCTGAGGTCGGCGACCGGCCGATCATCGCACAGCGCATGCCTCGCTTAGGGTGGGAAATCGTGCGCGAAGAATCACGTCCACCGGCTGCCGGAGCGGACCGCCTGACCGTGGTCGGGATCGGGGCCGACGGCTGGTCCGGGCTGTCGGAGCAGGCCAGGTCCGCGGTGCTTGCCGCCGACGTCGTGCTGGGGGCGCCCCGGCAGCTGGGTTACCTGCCCGAGGACGTCCCGACGCAGGCATGGCCGACGCCGTTGCTGCCGGGGCTGGACGCGGTCATCGCCGAGCACGAAGGCGCCCGGATTTGCGTCCTGGCCAGCGGAGATCCGTTTTTGTCGGGGGTGGGTGCCACACTGGTGGCCCATGGATACGAGGTCGAGGCGCTGCCTGCGCTCTCCTCGGTGACACTGGCCCGGGCACGGCTGGGCTGGTCCGCCGAGGAGACCGAGGTGGTCACCATCGTCGGCCGGTCGTCCGCCCGCGTCGCCCGGGTGCTGGCGCCGCGCCGGCGAGTGCTCATCCTGGGTGCCGACGCGCCCGCTTTGCGCTCCCTGCTCACCGTGCGGGGTTATGGCGAGAGCGAGCTGATCGCGTTGGAGAACCTGGGCGGGCCCGACGAGCGCATCTCCGACGGCTGGGCCGGCGATCCCGGACCGCTGACGGTGTTCGCGCTGGAGTGCACGGGTCCGGCGTTGCCGCTGATCGGCATCCCGGACGACGTGTACGCCCACGACGGGCAGCTGACCAAGCGCGACCTCCGAGTGTCGGCGCTGGCCCGCCTCGCGCCGAGTCCCGGCGAGTTGTTGTGGGACGTCGGCGCGGGCGCGGGCAGCGTCGGCATCGAGTGGTCCCGGCTGCACGGGCTCAACCGTGCAGTCGCGATCGAACGCTCCGCGGAGCGGGCCGAGCGGATCGGCCGGAACGCATTGGACCTGGGAGTACCGGAACTGGAGGTGGTGGCGGGGGAAGCACCGGAAGCGCTGAGCGCGCTGCCCGCACCGGACGCGGTCTTCATCGGAGGCGGCGTGACGGCGCCGGGCGTACTGGACGCGTGCGTGGCCACCGGCGCACGGGTGGTGGCGCACGGGGTGACGCTGGAGGCCGAGCAGGTGCTGGCCCGGGCGTACGAGCAGCACGGAGGCGAGCTCCTGCGGATCGGCGTGGAGCGAGCGGCCCCCCTGGGCGGCTTCACGGGCTGGACCCCGGCGCGGGTCGTGACCCAGTGGAGCAGCCGATGAGCGCGCACGCCTACCCGGGCTTCGCGGGATCACCGGCGGGCCGGCACGAGGCCACCGGCTGGGCGGCCATGCCCGCAGGGCAGCCGATGACCGGCGCTCGGCCAACCTCCGCGAGCCGCGAGCCCGAGTCCACCGGAGCTCCGGCGGACCGGCGCGAAGCCGCGCACCTGGCCATGGGCCGGCAGCCCGACGGCGCCCAGGCGGCGGCGCGTGCCGGCGCGGCTCTCCGGAGCAGCCGATGACCGTGCACTTCATCGGCGCCGGGCCCGGGGCCGCCGACCTCATCACCGTGCGGGGCCGGGATCTGCTCGCGCGCTGCGGTGTCTGCCTCTACCCCGGCAGCATGACGCCGCCCGACCTGCTCGCGTACTGCCCGCCCGGGGCCGAGCTCGTCGACACGGCGAACCTCAGCCTCGAGCAGATCGTCGCGAAGCTCGTCGAGGCCCACGCTGCCGGGCACGAGGTCGCGCGGCTGTGCTCGGGCGATCCGTCGCTCTACAGCGCCGTCGCCGAGCAGGTGCGGCGGCTCGATGCGGCCGGTGTTCCCTACGAGGTCGTGCCCGGCGTGCCCGCCTTCGCCGCTTCGGCCGCCGCGCTGAAGCGGGAGCTCACCGTGCCCGAAATCGGGCAGAGCCTGGTGATCACGCGCGTTCAAGCGCGCTCCACCAAGATGCCGCCCGGCGAGACCCTCGCCGCCTTTGCCGCGACCGGGGCCACGCTGGCGCTGCACCTCGCCATCAACCACGTCGAACGGGTGGCCGACGAGCTCAAGCCCCACTACGGCGAGGACTGCCCGGTCGCCGTCGTCGCGCTCGCGAGCCAGCCCGGGGAGACCGTCGTGCGCGGGGTGCTCGGCGAACTGCCCGTCCTCGTGCGCGAAGCCGGGATGACGCGCGCGGCGACCATCTTCGTCGGGCGGGTGCTCGCCGCGACGAACTTTCCCGACAGCTTCCTCTACTCGAGTGCCCGGGACCGGGCGAACCAACCGGAGTCGTTGTGACGGAACTGCGCTGGGGCCTGCTGGCCGCCGGGACGATCGCTGCCCACTTCGCCGCGGGCGTCGACGAAAGCAAACACGGCGTCCTCGGCGCCGTCGCCGCGCGGGACGCCGGCCGGGCGCGGGACTTCGCCACGCGCTTCGACATCCCGAAGGCCTACGGCAGCTACGAAGAGCTCCTCGCCGATCCGGACATCGACGCCGTGTACGTCTCGACGCCGCACGCGCTGCACAAGCAGTGGGCCATCGCCGCCGCCGAAGCCGGGAAGCACGTCCTTTGCGAGAAGCCGCTGACGATCACCGCGGCCGATGCCGAGGAGGTGATCGCCGCCGCTCGGGCGCACGACGTCTTTCTGATGGAGGCGTTCATGTACCGGCTGCACCCGCAGACGCGGCGGCTGGCCGAGCTGATCTCGTCCGGCGCCATCGGCGAGGTCCGCGCGGTGGACACCACCTTCTCCTTCGACAGCAACCCCGAGGAGACCGCCCGGCTGAGCGACCCGGCGCTCGGTGGCGGCGGGATCCTGGACGTCGGCTGCTACTGCACGTCCCTCTCCCGGCTGGTCGCGCAGGCCGCGACCGGGCAGGACGTCGTCGAGCCGTCCGAGGTCAGCGGAATGGCGCACCTGTCCGCCACCGGCGTCGACGAGTGGGCGACCGGCCTGCTGCGCCTGCCCGGCGACATCCTCGCGACGATCTCGTGCGGGATCCGGCTGACCCGCGAGGACGGCATCCGCGTCTTCGGCTCGGGCGGGCAGATCCACATCCCGGAGCCGGCGTGGATCCACCCGCTGCGCAAGCCCGGCGTCTCGCAGATCATCCTGACCCCGGCGGGCGGCGAGCCGGAGGTCATCGAGGTCGAAGCCACCCAGGGCGTCTTCGCGCGCGAAGCGGACCACGTCGCCGCGCACGTCGATGACCGGCAGGCACCCGAGCTGACCTGGGCGGAGACCCTCGCCAACCTGCGTACGCTGGACCGCTGGCGGGAGGCCGTCGGCTACGGGCGTTCCTCGTGATCCTCATCCTCGGCGGGACCGGCGAAGCCCGTCAGCTCGCCGAAGCGCTCTCCGCGCGCGAAGTGCGCGTTGTCTCTTCGCTCGCGGGGCGCGTCGCACGGCCAAGGCTCCCGGTCGGCGAAGTGCGCGTCGGCGGCTTCGGCGGCCCCGAGGGCCTCGCGCGGTACCTGCGCGAGAACCAGATCACCGCCGTCGTGGACGCGACGCACCCCTTCGCCGAACGCATCGGCGCGAACGCGGCGGAAGCGGCCGAGCGAACGAACACGCCCCTGCTGCGGCTCGCGCGGCCGGGCTGGCAAGCGGGCCCGCAGGACGTCTGGCACTGGGCCGACGACCTCGCCGACGCCGCCCGGCAGCTCCCCCACCTGGGCAAACGCGTGTTCCTCACCAGCGGCCGCCAGGGTCTCCCGGCCTTCGCGCACCTCGACGACCTGTGGTTCCTCATCCGGTGCGTCGACCCGCCCGAGCCGCCGCTGCCGCGGCACCACGAACTCCTCCTCGCGCGCGGGCCGTACGAGGTGGCCGCCGAACGGGCGCTGCTCGGCCGGGTCGACGTCCTGGTCACCAAAGACTCCGGCGGCCCGCAGACAAGCGCGAAGCTGACCGCGGCCCGTGAGCTCGGGAAGCCCGTCGTCGTGGTCCGGCGGCCTGCGCGGCCGCGTACGGAGACCGCCGAAACCGTCCCCGAAGCCGTCGAATGGGTCCTGCACCGATGATCGAAGAGTTCTACGAAGTCCTGCGCAAGCGGCGGGACGTCCGCGGCGAGTTCACCGGCGAGCCGATCCCCGAGGCCACGCTGACGCGGATCCTCGAGGCCGCGCACGCCGCGCCGAGCGTCGGGCTCACTCAGCCGTGGGACTTCGTGCTGGTCGACGACGTCACGACGCGCGAGAAGTTCGCGAAGCACGTCCACGAGGAGCGTGAGGTCTTCGCCGGGCAGCTCGGCGAAGACCGCGCCGGCACCTTCGCGAACATCAAGATCGAAGGCATCCTCGAGGCGAGCCTCGGCATCGTCGTCACCTACGACCCGGCGCGTGGCGCGCCCGACGTGCTCGGCCGGCACGCCATCGCCGACGCCGGCCTCTACTCGGTGTGCCTCGCGATCCAGAACCTCTGGCTCGCCGCGACCGCGGAAGGCCTGGGTGTCGGCTGGGTGAGCTTCTACCGCGAGCCCTTCCTGAGCGAGCTGCTCGGCATCCCGGACGGCGTCCGGCCGGTCGCGTGGCTCTGCACCGGGCCGGTCAGCGAGCTGGCGGCCGTTCCGGACCTCGAACGCCACGGTTGGCGCAGCCGCCGCCCGCTGTCCGCGGCGATACACCACGGGCGGTTCACCCGGCGTGACCCGGGGGCTGCGTCAGCCGCCGACCTCTGACCCGTTAGCGTTGCGCCGATGCGTCTGATTGCCGTAGCGCTGGGGTTGCTCTCGGCCTTGTGCGCGCTGGCTTTCCCTTTCCTGCCGGTGGTGCAGGACACGGCGGAGGTCGTCTGGCCGACCGGCAGCGACACCCGCTCCGTCAACGCGCCCTTGACCGGGTACTGGGCCCAGGACCTGCGGGCCGAGGTGCCGTGCGCGACCATCCGCTCGGTCGACGCCCGCACGAACGGTCCGGGCCTGCTGTTCGCCACCGTGCCGGACGGCCGCACCGACCCGAACGCCGGCAAGGGCGTCGGCCTGCAGCTGCGCATCGACAACGGCGTGCTGTTCGCCTCGAGCCAGGGTCAGCAGATCGCCCAGCAGCCGCTGCCCGCCGAGAAGTGCGACGTCGAGCTGGACGTCGATGCGACGCAGATGACCCTGACCGTCGCCGGGACGCCGATCTTCCACGCGAACGGCGACGTCCGCCCGCGGCTGGTCGGCATCTACTCGTCGATCAACTCGAGCAAGGACCCGATCGCCGGCCTGCACGTTTCGGTCGTGCCGGACACGCGGTACCAGACGTCGCCGACCGCGCTGAAGATCGTCGTCGGCGTGCTCGCCGTGCTGTCGCTGATCGGCTGCCTGATCGCGGTCTGGCGCCGCGACTCCGGCTTCGCGAGACGCGCGCCGCGCTGGGCGCCGGTCGGCTGGTGGCGGCTGACCGCGCGGGACGCGACGGTGATCATCGCGCTCGGCGCGTGGGTCTTCATCGGGCCGGTGACCTCGGACGACGGCTACATCCTCACGATGGCCCGGGTCACCGAGGCGACCGGCTACCTGACGAACTACCACCGCTGGTTCGGGGTCGCCGAGGCACCGTTCGGCTGGTTCTACCACGTCTTCGAGCTGATGACGCACGTCAGCACGGTGCCGCCGTGGATCCGGCTGCCGTCGTTCCTGCTCGGCGTGCTGAGCTGGCTGCTGATCAGCCGCGAGGTGATGCCGCGCCTCGGCAGCCAGATCCGCACCAGCCGCCCGGCCAGCTGGGCCGCGGCGACGGTGTTCCTGATCTGGTGGATGCCCTACAACAACGGCGTCCGCCCGGAACCGGTGGCCGCGCTCGGCTCGCTGCTGGCGATCTGTGCGGTCGAGCGCACGCTGGTGACGCGGCGGCTGCTGCCGCTGTGCCTCGGCCTGACCGCGGCCGGGTTCACCCTGGCCGCGACGCCGACCGGGCTGATCGCGGTGGCGCCGTTCCTGGTCGCCGCGCGCCCGCTGTTCAAGCTGATCCGGCAGCGCGCGAACGAGAGCGGCTGGCTGCCGGTGCTGGCGCCGGTCGCCGCCGCGGGACTGCTCGTGCTGGTCGTGGTGTTCGCCGACCAGACGTTCGCGACCGTCCAGGAAGCGACCCGGATCCGGACCCAGGTCGGCCCGAACCTGTCGTGGTTCCAGGAGCTCGCGCGCTACCAGCTGCTGTTCGCCGACCTGCCGGACGGTTCGGCGCCACGCCGGTTCCCGGTGCTGCTGGTCGTCCTCTGCACCGCCACCTGCCTGGTGGTGCTGCTGCGCCGCAGCCGGATCCCCGGCGCGGCGCTCGGCCCGGCCCGCCGCCTGATCGGCACCACGGCGCTGTTCTTCCTGCTCCTGGCCCTGACGCCGACGAAGTGGACGCACCACTTCGGCGCGTTCGCCGCGGTCGGCGCGTCGATGGCGGCCCTGGCCGCGCTCGCGACCAGCTCGACGGTGCTGCGGTCCCAGCGCAACCGCGCGGCGTTCCTCGCGGCGCTGCTGGTGGTCGCCGCGCTGGCCGCGACCGGACCGAACACGTACTGGTTCGTCTCCCGCCTCGGCGTCCAGTGGACGAACGTGGCCCCGTCGGTCGGCGGCCTCCCGCTGTCGACGATCCTGCTGGTCGCGGCCGCGATCGCCGGGATATACGCGTTCGTCGAGAACGTCCGCGCGCACCGCCCGGGCCTGCCGGACCAGCCCCAGGAAGGCCGGCTGCGCGCGCTGCGGCTCGGGTCGCTGTCGCTGGTGGTGGTCTGCGGCCTGGTGGCGGCGGGCGAGTTCGTCACGATGGCGTGGGCGATCCACAACCAGTCCGGCAGCTACAGCCTGGGCGCGGCGAACGTCGGGCACCTGTTCGGCAAGAGCTGCAACCTCTCCGACCACGTCATGGTCGAGCGCGACGCGGCGACGAGCATCCTGCACCCGCAGGCCGAGCAGCGGACCGTCGCGGAGAAGCCCAAGGAGCCCGAGTCCCCGCTGCCGAACCCCGACCAGGACAACGGCCGCGTGCAGACCGGCTTCCACACCCGCCCGGTCGACGACAAGGACCCGCTGGCCGAGCCGCCGCACGGGTTCACCCCGGAGAAGGTGCCGATGTGGTCGAGTTACCTCGACCCGGAGACGCGCGCCGGCCGGCTGCGCAGCGACTGGTACGCGCTGACGGAGAAGCCGGCGGACGGCCAGATCGTGGTGGCGACGGCCGGGGCGGCCCGCCGCCCGACGTCGGTCAGCCTCGACTACGGCGTCGACACCCCGGACGGCGTGAAGGTGCTGCGCAGCCAGTTCATGCTGCCGCCGGGGTCGGGCACGGGCGGCTGGAACGACACCCGCATCAACCTGCGCGACCTCCCGCCGGAGACGAACGCGGTCCGCATCAACATCGTGGACAACGACCTGACGGAGGACGGCTGGATCGCGGCGTCGGCGCCGCGCGTCCCGACGTTCACGACGCTGACGGACCGCATCGGCTCGAAGCCGGTGTACGTGGACTGGCCGGCGTCGTTCGTGTACCCGTGCGTCCAGCCGGTGACCAGCCACGACGGGATCTCCCAGGTCCCGGACTACCGCATCACGGCCGGCGGCCTGGCGGACGAGGCCCAGTGGGCGTCTTCGACGAACGGCGGCCCAATCGGCTGGCTGGAGGAGCTGGCCGAGGAGCCGGAGGTGCCGAGCTACCTGATCGGCCAGCCGAGCCAGTCGTGGGGCCAGCTGCTGCAGATCGAGCCGTTCACCGAGGGCATCGCCCCGACGATCGTCCACGGCGAGAAGACGGTGCCGGGCTGGTGGTCACCGGGTCCGGGACCCCGCCAGCCGAACGGCAAGGATCCCACGCGCTGACCCGTCGTGAGTGGTAAGGCGGGTTAGAACCCGCTGTTGAGTCTCAGGACATCGCCGACAGTTGATGTCTCAGGACCTCACAGACACTGACTGGCCTGTCGAGGCATGGCCACCACAGCATCAACGGTGACCATGCCTCGATGGGCAGAGCAGGGTTTGCGATGGATCCTGAGTTCGTCGCCGCGGTCGCTCGGG
Source organism: Amycolatopsis sp. 505 (assembly GCF_031625235.1). Taxonomy (NCBI): domain Bacteria; kingdom Bacillati; phylum Actinomycetota; class Actinomycetes; order Pseudonocardiales; family Pseudonocardiaceae; genus Amycolatopsis; species Amycolatopsis sp. 505. The sequence continues at coordinate 493,143 of NZ_JACKQP010000004.1, read as the reverse complement.
CCGCTCACGGCGAGAAGATCAACGTGGCACGGTTCTGCCGCGAACACGACCTGTCCCGAGACACCTTCTACAAATACCTGACCCGCTTCCGCGCCGAAGGCGCCAGCGGGTTCACCCACCACAGCACCGCCCCCCACCGCCACCCGACCGCATTCGGGCCGCAGGTGGCCGAGGCGGTGCTGCGCGCCCGCAAAGAGCTCGCCGACCAAGGCCTCGACAACGGCCCCCCTCTCCATCCGCTGGCGACTCGAAGACACCGGCCTCACCCCGGTGCCCTCCCGCGCCTCCATCCACCGGATCCTGCGCGCCCACGGCCAGATCACCCCGCAACCCCGCAAGAAACCCCGGACCCGACGGCGGTTCGAATACGCCGACCCCAACGGCTGCTGGCAGATCGACGGCATGGAACACCACCTGGCCGACGGCACGAAGGTCTGCATCATCCAGATCCTCGACGACCACTCCCGCCTCGACGTCGGCACCTACGCCGCCACCGGCGAAACCACCACCGACACCTGGGCCGCGCTGCAACACGCCTTCGCCGGGCACGGCCTACCCGTGCGGCTGCTCTCGGACAACGGGCTGGCCTTCACCGGCAAACACCGCGGCCGGATGGTCGAACTCGAACGCCACCTCGCCGCCCTCGGGATCACCAGCATTGCGGCCACCCCGCATCGCCCGCAGACCTGCGGCAAAAACGAACGCGTCCACCAGACCCTGCAGAAATGGCTCGCCGCCCGACCACCCGCCCACACCCTCACCGAGCTGCAAGAACTACTCGAGCAATACCGGCAGATCTACAACCATCGCCGCCACCAAAGCCTGGACGGGCAGACACCCCAGCAGCGCTACGACGCCCGCCCGAAAGCCACCCCCGCCACCGGCCCGCGCCGGCCCAGCGGCGTCACCACCCGAACAGTCTCAGCCACCGGCGTGCTCGCCTTCTCCGGCTGCTCCATCGTCCTCGGACGCGCCTGGGCCGGACGCACCGCCAGCCTCTACTGGCAAGGCGACCGCGTCACCATCATGATCGACGACACGGTCGCCCGCCAGCTCACACTAGACCGATCGGTACGCTACCAACCCCTCACCAACCACAAACTGTCCGCGAAGTCCTGAAACAGACCCGTCCGTGAGGTCCTGAGACATGACAGCGGGTTAGAACCCGCCTTACCACTCACGACCGGCCGCGGCAGACCTAGTAGCTGCGGGGCGTCCAGACGATGCCGTTCTCGGACCGGGTGCGGGACGAGCCCACGATCAGCAGGCAGCGCATGTCCACTGTGGACGGTTCGAGCTCACCGAGGGTCGTGACGCGGATGTCCTCCTCCGGGCCGCCGACATCCCGCGCCACCACGACCGGCGTCGCCGGCGCACGGTGGCGGAGCAGCACCGACCGGGCGTCCGCGAGCTGGGTCGTCCGGGAACGTGAAGCCGGGTTGTACAACGCCAGCACGAGATCCGCCGCGCCTGCCGCGTCGAGGCGCTTTTCGATGATCTCCCACGGCTTCAGCCGATCCGACAGCGAGAGCACGCAGTAGTCGTGGCCCAGCGGGGCGCCCACCCTGGACGCCGCCGCCTGGGCCGCCGTCACGCCCGGCACGATCCGGACCCGGACGCCCGTGCCGTGGCCGGCCGACACCTGCTCCAGTACCGCCGACGCCATCGCGAACACCCCCGGGTCGCCCGAGGACACCACCGCGACCCGGGCGCCGGAAGCAGCCAGGGACAACGCCTCGCGCGCCCGGTCGGCCTCGACGCGGTTGCCCGACGCGTGCCGCTGCTGGCCCGCCTTCTGCGGCACCCGCGCCACGTACGGCCCGTACCCGACGATGTGTTCGGCGGCGGAAAGCTCCGCCGCCGCTTCCGGGGTGAGCCACTCCGGGCCGGCCGGCCCGAGCCCCACGACGACGACTTCGCCGCCCGAAGAAGGCGCAGCGGCGACGGGAGCAGGCGAAACCCGAGACGCGTAAGCCGGCGAAGGCAGCAACGCCAACGAGAAGTACGGGACCGTAGACGGATCGACCTCACCCAGGGGCTCGACCCGCTGTTGTCCCCACGTCGCCCGCTCGATGTACACGGCGTCGTCCAGTTTCCCGGCTTCCTCGAACGCCTCCCGCACCGACGAGAACGTCCGGCCCAGCTTCAGCACCGCCGCCGCGTCGGTGTCCGCCAGGCGCCGCGCCAGCTCCGGGGCCGGGAGCGTGCCCGGGAGCACCGTCAGCACCTCGTCGCGCTGCACCAGCGGGCGGCCGATGACCGAGGACGCCGCGCTCACCGACGTCACACCCGGGACGACCACCGCCTCGAAGCGGCCGGCCAGCCGTTCGTGCATGTACATGTACGAGCCGTAGAAGAACGGGTCGCCCTCGCAGAGCAGGACCACGTCCCGCCCGGCGTCGAGGTGTTCGGCCAGCCGCTTCGCGCTCAGCTCGTAGAAATCGGCGATCGCGCCCTCGTAGCCGCCCGGGTGGTCGGTCGTTTCCGTGGTGACCGGGTAGACCAGCTTCTCCTCGATCTGCCCCTCGCGCAGGTACGGCTCGGCCACCGAGCGCGCGATGCTCCGGCCGTGCCGCGCGCAGTGGTACGCGATCACCGAGGCCTCGGAAATCAGGCGGGCCGCCTTGACCGTCATCAGTTCCGGGTCGCCGGGGCCGAGGCCGACGCCGTACAGTGTGCCGGTCATTCTTCCGCGCTCGCGAGTGCGTTGATCGCCGCGACCGCCATCGCGCTGCCGCCGCGCCGGCCGTGCACCACCAGGTACGGGGCCGGGGCCCGCTTGGCGAGCTCCACTTTGGACTCCACCGCGCCGACGAACCCGACCGGGACGCCGATGATCGCCGCGGGGGCGCCGACGCCTTCGTCGAGGATCTCCAGCAGGCGGAACAGCGCCGTCGGCGCGTTGCCGATCGCCACCACCGAACCGGGCAGCTTGTCGCGCCACAGCTCCAGCGCCGCCGCCGAGCGGGTGGTGCCCATGCGTTCGGCCAGCGAAGGAACACCGGGGTCCGACAGCGTGCAGAGCACTTCGTTGGCCGCGGGCAGACGGCGCCGGGTGACGCCGCTGGCGATCATCTGCGCATCGCACAGGATCGGCGCGCCGGCCTCCAGCGCCGCGCGGCCGGACTCGACGACGTCGAGCGTGTAGCGCAGGTCGTCGACCAGATCGACCATGCCGCAGGCGTGGATCATCCGGACCGCCAGCCCGGCCACGTCGTCGGGCAGGATCGCCAGGTCCGCCTCCTCGCGGATCGTGGCGAACGAGTGCCGGTAGATCTCGGCACCGTCCCGCAGGTAGTCGATCACAGATTTCCCTTCAGCTCGTCGAGCGGCACCCAGCGGCCGTCGATGCGGTAGCCCCCCGCTTCGGCGACAACGTCCACATGGGACTGCGACGGCTTCCCGCACCGCCGTTCGCAGCCCGAGAAGTGCGCGCGCAGGCCCGGCCGGAACACCGCGTCGGCCCGGACGTCGGCGCGCGACTTCGCGCAGCCCGGACGGCCGATGCACGCGGTGGTCCCCAAGGCCTCGCCGCCGAAGCCCAGCCGCGCGAAGACGTCGGCGGGCACGTCCGGCAGCACCACCGACTTCCACGGCGTGACCAGCGCGGGACCGAACTCCGCCAGCGCCCGCGCCTGTGCCGCGGACAGCTGCCCGAAGCGCGGCACGACTCCGGCCGCGAAGCCGCCGTCCCGGGAGATCAGCCCCACCGGGATGTCGACACCGGGCGGCGGCACCGGCGTTCCCCGCCAGGCCGGGTCGTCGAGCTCCGCGACCCGCCAGGCCGACCCGCGCACGCGGAGGAAGCCGAGCGCGACTTCGACCAGCGCCGAGACGGCGTCGGCGCGCGACACCCGTCGTCCGGTGTCGCCGCCCGCGAGCAGCAGCGTGCCCTCGGACGGGCCCACCGCGAGCCAGCAGACGTCGGCACCTTCGGCGGCGACATCGCCGCGGCCGTCGTCGAAAGCGAAGAGGAACCGGCCGGGCAGCGACGCCAGCTCCGGCGTCGAACACAGCACGTCGTCCAGAGCCGACGCCAGGCCGCGGACGTCGGCGAGGCCGCCGCGCAGCCCGCTCAACGGCGAGGCGAGAACGTTCCGGACCCGCTCGTGCGACGGCGACGGCAGCAGGCCCGCGGCGGTCAGCCGGGCCTCGAGGCCGGGCCGCTTGACGGCGCGCAGCTGGACGTTGCCGCGCGAAGTGAGGTGGAGATCGCCGTCACCGCAGGCCTCGGCCGCGTCGGCCAGCGCGCGCAGCTGCACTGCGGAAATCGTGCCGCCGGGCAGGCGCACGCGGGCCAACGGCCCGTCGGCGGCGTCGTGGGGTGCGAAAACACCGGGGCACGCGTCGGCTCGCACACGTGCTGGGGTCGGCATGGGGTCACTGTAGCTGGCGGTTCGGCGGCTCCGGCGGGTCCGAACGCGGGCGGATCCGGGCGACTCCGGCGTCCAGGTCCACGTCACGCCAGGGTGGTGCGCCTTCGGCGTCCTGCTCGACGAGCATCGACATCGTTTCCCGGTGTTCCAGCTCACGCCGCTTGGTCCCGTAGAGGAACGCGGTCGTTTCCTCGATGTAGGTGGCGGACAACCGCGCCTTGAAGCGCGAGCCGTTCTTGCGCGGCCGCAGTTCGATCGCCGCCATGACCAGCAGGATCACGACGCCGCCCGGTAGGGCCAGTCCCAGCCAAGGTCCCATGCCCGCCGAACCGGGTGACCGCGGGTCAAGTTCCCGGCACCGTAGAAGTCTGATCGAATGTAGTAGGTGTGCTACATTCGATCGCATCAGTCAGATGGGGGTGACCGCGATGAGAGATCCTGCCGATCCCGTCGTCCGCATTCGCGGGCTGCGGATGCGGTACGGCACGAACGACGTGCTCCACGGCGTCGAATTCGAGGCGTACCGGGGGGAGGTCGTCTGTCTGCTCGGGCCGAACGGCGCGGGCAAGACGACGACGATCGAGATCCTCGAAGGCTTCCGCATGCGGTCGGCCGGCGAGGTGAGCGTGCTGGGCGTCGACCCGGCGCACGGCGGCGAGGACTGGCGGGCACGGCTGGGGGTCGTGCTCCAGTCCTGGCGTGACCACGGGAAATGGCGTGTCCGCGAGCTGCTCGCCCACCTCGGCCGGTACTACGCGCCGTACTCGACGGCGTCGCACCCGCGGCCGTGGGACGCCGACGAGCTGATCGCCGCGGTCGGACTCACCGAGCACGCGGGCAAGAAGCTCAAGCAGCTTTCCGGCGGTCAGCGGCGGCGGCTCGACGTCGCCATCGGCATCGTCGGCCGCCCGGAGCTGCTGTTCCTCGACGAGCCGACCGCGGGCTTCGACCCGGAGGCCCGGCGGGAGTTCCACGACCTGGTGCACCGCCTGTCCGACGAGCTCGACACGACGATCCTGCTGACCACGCACGACCTCGACGAGGCCGAGAAGCTCGCCGACCGCATCCTCATCCTCAACGGCGGCCGGATCGTCGCCGACGGCTCGGCCGACGAGCTGAGCCGGCAGATCTTCGGCGAGGCCGAGGTCCGCTGGAGCATCGGCGGGCAGCGCTTCGTGCACTCGACGACCGAAGCGACGAAGTACGTGTACGACCTGTTCAAGCAGCACGGCGAGGCCGTCGCGGACCTCGAGGTCCGGCGGGCGTCGCTGGAGGACACCTACATGACGCTGGTCCACCGCGCCGAGACCGGCGGCGAGACGGAGCTCGGCCTCCAGGAAGCGGGTGCGCGATGAACGCCGTCGCCGTGCGGGCCGGGGTGGCCCGCGGCTGGATCGAGTTCAAGCAGACGTGGACCAACCTCGACGACGTGGTCGGGCAGGTCGTCTTCGTGCTGCTCTTCCTCGGTACGTTGTTCTTCATGCGCAACGCCACCCTGCCCGGCACGTCGTTCTCGCTCGGCGCGGCGACCGTGCCCGGCGTGCTCGGCGCCGGCATCGTGTTCCAGGGCCTGACCGGCGCGGCGGGCTACCTGGCCATCGACCGCGAGGACGGCACGCTGCTGCGGGCGAAGGCGACCCCGAACGGGATGCTCGGGTACCTGATCGGGAAGACGACGGCGCTGTCGCTCGCCCAGCTCACGTCCGTCGCCGCGGTCCTGGTCCCCTGCCTGTTCGCGTTCTCCGCGCTGGCGCCCGACGGCGTCGGGTCGTACCTGCACCTGCTCGGGGTGCTGGTGCTCGGCATGGCCGCGACGATGCCGATCGGCGCGGCGCTGGGCTCGCTGGCCAACAGCGCGCGATCGATCGGGCTGATCACCCTGCCGGTGATGGGCATGGGCGCGATCTCGGGGATCTTCTACCCGATCACGGCGCTGCCGGTGTGGGTGCAGGACATCGCGCAGGTGTTCCCGATGTACTGGCTCGGCCTCGGGATGCGCTCGGCGCTGCTGCCGGACGGCGCGGTCGTCGTCGAGATCGGCCAGTCTTGGCGGCCGGTGGCTACCGTGGCGGTCCTGCTCGCGTGGGCGGTGCTCGGCTTCGCGCTGGCCCCGGTCCTGCTCCGCCGCATGGCGCGACGCGAGGCGGGCTCGTCGGTGGCCGAACGGCGGCAGAAGGCCATGCAGCGTGTGGGGTAGTGATGAGTGAGGTCGTCTACAACCGGATCGCGATGCTGCGCGCGGAACGGTCGATCTCGCGGCGGCAGCTGGCCGAGGCCCTCGGGGTGCACTACCAGACGATCGGCTACCTCGAACGCGGCGAGTACAGCCCTTCGCTGTACCTGGCGTTGCGGATCGCGGAGTTCTTCGAGGTGTCCGTCGAAGTGCTGTTCTCGACGAAGCCCTTCCCCCGCCTGGGTGAGCGGTCCGCCTAGGGCTTGCGCAGGTCGGCCTCGGCGAGCGCGCGGACGACGTCGTCGCGGCGGGTCTCGCGGGTCGTCCGGTTGAGCTCGACGTGCAGGAACGGGGTGCCGCCGGCGGCCTGGCTCTGGACGTTCGTCGTCCCGGTCAGGCCGCGGCAGGGGTCGGCCCAGGCCCGCCGGACGCGGAATCCGGCGGCTTCCAGGCGGTCCGCGGCCCGGCGAGCCGCGTCGCCGGCTTCCGCGGCCCCGGCCGAAACGACGACGTCGGCCGCGGGCATCGTGCGGTCGTTGAAGCCGTGGAGCTGCACCTGCGGCAGGCCGCGGCGGGCGAGCAGCGTGCTGACGACGTGGAAGACGGTCCGCGTGTCGTGCGCCGGGTCCTCCCGGCGGCGGTGCGCGCCGGCCACCGCGAGGACGGCACCGGGCACCCGCCGGAAGAGCGCCAGCCCGACCCGGTCGGTCCGCAGGTCGGACGAGGGGTGCGGCACCTCGACCACCAGCGACGGCGGCGCCGACCGGTCGATCGCGTAGAGCCCCCAGGCCCGCTCGGTGCCCGGCTCCTGGACGACGACGTCGCCGCTCACGGAGAAGCCCAGGTCAGCCAGGTGGTGGGGACGGCCGTCGAGCCACGCGGCGAAGCCGGTTCCGGCGGTTTCGAGCTCGGCCGCCATGGGGTGGCGGTACGGCTGGCGGGTCGACTGTGCGGCGGTGAAGCTCCGGAGCAGGGATTCCAAGCCGTCAGGTTACCCGGGGCAACGTCACCTTGACGCGCCTCGACCGGCACCGGAGAGTGGATGCGATACCCACGCGTCGGCAGGTGGAGGAACCCGGTGAGAATCCGGGGCGGTCCCGCCACTGTGACCGGAAGAGATTCCGGGAGCCAGGAACTCCGGCCGGCGCGCCCGTCGACCCGGGGCGCGGACCCCGAGGAGGAACCTCGTGATCCTGCTTCTGTCCACTTCGGACACCGACCTGCTCAGCGCCCGTTCCTCCGGCGGCGAGTACCGGCTCGGCAACCCCGCCCGGCTCGACGTCGCCGAGCTGCCGGAGCTCCTGGACGGCGTGAAGATCGTCGTCGCGCGGATCCTCGGCACCCCGCGGAGCTGGCAGGACGGCCTGGACACGCTGCGGGCGTCGGGCGCGCACGTCGTCGTCCTCGGCGGGGAGCAGACGCCGGACGCCGAGTTGATGAAGCTCTCGACCGTCCCGGCCGGCATCGCCGCCGAGGCCCACGCCTACCTCGCGCAGGGCGGCCCGGCGAACCTCACCCAGCTCCACCGGTTCCTCTCCGACACGCTCCTGCTCACCGGCGACGGCTTCGGGCCTCCCGCGGCACAGCCTGCGTGGGGCGTTCTCGAGCGCCCGGCGAAGAGCGACGGCCCGGTCATCGGCATCCTGTACTACCGCGCGCACCACCTGTCCGGGAACACGGCCTTCGTGCACGCGCTCGCCGACGAGATCGAAGCCGCGGGCGGGCGCGCGTTGCCGATCTACTGTGCTTCGCTGCGTACGCGCGAGCCGGAGATGATGGCCGAGCTGGCTTCCGTGGACGCTCTGCTGGTCACCGTGCTCGCGGCGGGCGGCACGCGGCCGTCCGAGGTGGGCGCGGGCGGCGACGACGAGGCCTGGGACGTCGCCGAGATGGCCGCGCTCGACGTCCCGATCCTGCAGGCGCTGTGCCTGACCAGCGACCGCGAGACGTGGGCGGCCAACGACGACGGTCTCTCGCCGCTCGACGCCGGGAACCAGATGGCCGTCCCGGAGTTCGACGGACGGCTGATCACGGTGCCGTTCTCGTTCAAGGAACTCGACGAAGACGGCCTCCCCCGGTACGTGCCGGACGCCGAACGCGCGTCCCGCGTCGCTCGCATCGCCCTGGCGCACGCCCGGCTGCGGCACACGCCGCCGTCACAACGTCGCATCGCGCTGATGCTCTCCGCGTACCCGACGAAGCACTCTCGCGTCGGCAACGCGGTCGGGCTGGACACGCCGGCGTCGGCGATCGAGCTGCTGCGGCGGATGCGCGCGCTGGGTTACGACCTGGGCCCGGACGCCTTCCCGGGCGTCGACCCGACCGGCACCGACCAGCCCGACGGCGACGCGCTGATCCACGCGCTGATCGCCGCCGGCGGCCAGGACCCGGAGTGGCTCACCGAGGAACAGCTGGCCGGGAACCCGATCCGCGTTCCGGCCGCGCGGTACCAGGAGTGGTTCGACGCGCTGCCGGCCGGACTGCGTGACGGCGTCGAGGAGCACTGGGGTCCCGCGCCGGGCGAGCTGTACGTCGACAACGGCGACATCGTGCTGGCGTCGCTGCAGAGCGGCAACGTGATCATCATGATCCAGCCGCCGCGCGGGTTCGGCGAAAACCCGGTCGCGATCTACCACAACCCGGACCTGCCGCCGAGCCACCACTACCTGGCCGCGTACCGGTGGCTCGAGGAGGAGTTCGGCGCGCACGCCGTCGTCCACCTGGGCAAGCACGGGTCGCTCGAATGGCTGCCGGGCAAGACCGCCGGGCTTTCGGCGTCGTGCGCGCCGGACGCCGTACTCGGGAACCTGCCGCTGGTCTACCCGTTCCTGATCAACGACCCGGGCGAGGGCGCGCAGGCCAAGCGGCGGGCGCACGCGACGATCGTCGACCACCTGATCCCGCCGATGGCGCGTGCGGAGTCCTACGGCGACATGGCCCGGCTGGAGCAGCTGCTCGACGAGCACGCGAACATCGCGGCGATGGACCCGGCGAAGCTGCCGGCCGTGCGCCAGCAGATCTGGACGCTGATCCAGGCCGCCAAGCTGGACCACGACCTCGGCGTCGAGGAACGGCCGCACGACGCGGAGTTCGACGACTTCCTGCTGCACATCGACGGCTGGCTGTGCGAGGTCAAGGACGCGCAGATCCGCGACGGGCTGCACGTTCTCGGCGCGGCGCCCACCGGCGAAGCGCGCGTCAACCTGGTGCTGGCGATGCTGCGCGCGTCGCAGATGTGGGGCGGCAAGCAGGGTGCGGTGCCGGGACTGCGCTCGGCGCTGGGGCTCAAGGAAGACGCGCCGATGTCCGAAGTGGACGCGGTCGAGAAGACGGCGCGCGAGCTCGTCCGGACGATGGAGATGCGGGGCTGGGACGCGACCGCGGTGGCGTCGGTGGCGCCGGATCCCGCGGTCGCCCGGGTACTTTCCTTCGCGGCCGAGGAGATCGTGCCCCGCCTCGCAGGCACCTCGGGCGAGCTGGACGCGGTGCTGCACGCGCTGGACGGCGGGTACATCCCGGCCGGACCGAGCGGGTCGCCGCTGCGCGGGCTGATCAACGTGCTGCCGACCGGGCGGAACTTCTACACCGTCGACCCGAAGGCCATCCCGAGCCGGCTCGCCTGGGAGACCGGGCAGGCCCTCGCCGATTCGCTGCTTCGCCGCTACCGGGAGGACACCGGCGACTGGCCGCGGTCGGTCGGGCTGTCGGTGTGGGGCACGTCGGCGATGCGGACGTCCGGCGACGACGCGGCGGAAGTCCTGGCGCTGCTGGGTGTCCAGCCGGTGTGGGACGAAGCATCCCGGCGCGTCACCGGCATCGAGGCGATCCCCCTGGAGGAGCTGGGCCGGCCCCGGATCGACGTCACGGTCCGGATCAGCGGGTTCTTCCGCGACGCGTTCCCGCACGTGATCACGCTCCTCGATGACGCCGTCCGGCTGGTGGCCGGTTTGGACGAACCTCTCGACGAAAACTTCGTCCGCGCGCACGTCTCGGCGGACCTGGCTTCGCACGGCGATGCCCGCCGCGCGACCACGCGGATCTTCGGGTCGAAGCCAGGTGCGTATGGCGCGGGCCTGCTGCCGCTGATGGACAGCGGCAACTGGCGCGACGACAAGGACCTCGCGGAGGTGTACGCGGTGTGGGGCGGCTTCGCGTACGGCCGCGACCTGGACGGCCGTCCGGCGCGCGAGGACATGGAAAGTTCGTACAAGCGCATCGTGGTGGCGGCGAAGAACACCGACACGCGCGAGCACGACATCGCGGACTCGGACGACTATTTTCAATACCACGGTGGCATGATTGCGACGGTACGCGCCCTGACGGGCTCGGCCCCGGCGTCCTACGTGGGTGACAGCACCTCGCCGGACGCGGTCCGCACGCGCACGCTGGGCGAGGAGACGGCCCGGGTGTTCCGGGCGCGCGTCGTCAACCCGCGCTGGCTCGCGGCGATGCGCCGCCACGGCTACAAGGGCGCGTTCGAGCTGGCGGCCACAGTGGACTACCTGTTCGGCTTCGACGCGACGGCGGGCGTGGTCGGAGACTGGATGTACGAGAAGCTGACCGAGTCGTACGTGCTGGACGAGGTCAACCAGGAGTTCCTGCGGAAGGCCAATCCGTGGGCGTTGCGCGGGATCGTGGAGCGGCTGAACGAGGCCGCGGACCGGGGCCTGTGGGAGGAGCCGGACCCGGAGCTGCTGGCGAAGATGCGCGAGGTGTACCTGTCGCTGGAGGGCGACCTCGAGTCGGAGTGACTGCCGGCGTACCGCTGCGGCACCGGCAACTGCGTCACCGACAGTAAAACGGAAACGCCCGGGAAACGCGGGCCGGAGTTGGGTGGCGGGCATGATCACCGCCGCCCCTCCGCGTACCCGCCCCTGGGCGCTTCCGCTCGTCTGCCTCGGCGCCGCCGTCCTCTACGCCTGGAAGATCGGCGACGGCCAGTTCGGGAACACCTACTACTCCGCCGCCGCCAAGTCGATGACGGAGAACTTCACCAACTTCCTCTTCGGCTCCTTCGATCCCTACGGCGTCGTCACGGTCGACAAACCGCCTCTCGCGTTGTGGCCGCAAGCGCTTTCGGTGCTGATCTTCGGCTACCACGGCTGGGCGCTGCTGCTGCCCCAAGTCCTCGAAGGCGTCGCCGCGGTGTTCCTCCTGCACCGCACTGTCCGGCTCTGGGCCGGCGAGAACGTCGCCCTCCTGGCCGCCGCCATCCTCGCGCTGACACCCGTCACCGTGATCATCAACCGGGACAACAACCCCGACACGCTGCTCGTCCTCTTCCTCGTCGCCGCCGCGTACGCGCTCACCCGCGCGCTGCGGGACGGCCGGAAGTGGTTGTGGTGGTGCGCTTTCTTCGTCGGCTGCGGCTTCCTGACCAAGATGCTGCAGGCGTGGATCATCGTCCCCGCCCTGGTCGCCGCCTACCTCGCCGGGACGAGCGGGCCGCTGCACCGGCGGCTGCTCGACGTCCTCGGCGCCGGTCTCGTCCTCGTCGTCTCCTCGTTCTGGTGGATCGCCCTGTACGACTGGTGGCCCGGCGCCAAGCCCTACATGGGCGGCAGCGAAGACGGCTCCGCGTGGGACCTCGTCTTCGGCTACAACGGCTTCGGCCGGCTCTCCGGCAACGGCGAGGGCGGCGGCATGATGATCATGCGCAACGGGCAGCAGACCATGTCGTCGTTCGGCGGCGACCCCGGACCCGGCCGGATGTTCAACGACGTCGTCGGCGGGCAGATCTCGTGGCTGCTGCCGCTGTGCCTGCTCGTGCTGGTCGTCCTCGGTCGCCGGTGGCGCGACGCCGGGTGGCTGCTCTGGGGCGGCTGGCTGCTCGTGACCACCGTGGTCTTCAGCTTCGCCGGCGGCATCTGGCACCCGTACTACACGACGGCGCTGGCCCCCGCCGTCGCCGCGGTTTCCGCCGCCGGGCTGGCGCTGCTGTGGCGGCGGCACCGGCGCACTCTGCTCCCGCTGGCCGTCGCGCTGACCGCGGCGTGGGCGTTCGTGTTGACCTCGCGGGACACGTCGTTCCACGGCTGGACACGCTGGGCCGTGCTCGGCACGGGGGTCGCCGCCATCGCCGGCCTGTACTTCGGGCGAAGCCGGGTCACGCTGTTGACCGCGCTGGTGCCGCTGCTGCTCACGCCCGCCGTCTGGTCGTACGCCGCCGCGCAGAGCACGTCGGCCGGGACACTGCCCGCCGCCGGGCCCGCCACCGGCCCGGCAGCTCCTCCTCCGCCGCCGTCACCCGGCGGTCCGCGGTTGATGCTCGTGGGAGGCGACGGCGCGACGAAGCTGTCGGACGAGCAACGCCGCATCCTCGACTACGCCCGCCGCAACGGCACCGAAATCACCCTCGCCGTGAACGCCGAGGCGGGGGCGGTCGCGCCGTTCCTCATCGACTCCGACGCGACCGTGATCGGCATGGGCGGCTTCGGCGGCCGGGACAACGCGCCGTCCGTCGCCCACCTGGAACGCTGGCTCGCCGAAGGCAAGCTGCGGTTCGTCCTGAGCGGCGCCGGCAGCCCGCCCGGACCGTCTCGAAGCCCTGTCCAGGGCGAACGGCAACGCTGGATCGAGCGGCACTGCACGGTCGTCGACCCCGCCGAGTACGGCGGCCGGCCGACCCGCGTCATCGGGGGCGCGGACACGCTCTACCGGTGCTAACGGCGAAGAAACACGGGCGCGGCGATCATCGGGGCATGCGGGTCCTGGTGGTGGAGGACGAGCCGATGCTCGCGGACGCGATCGCGGAGTGGCTGCGCGAGGACGCCCACGCGGTCGACATCGCCCACGACGGCGGCGCGGCGCTCGAGCGGATCGCCGTGCACGACTACGACGTCGTCGTGCTCGACCGGGACCTGCCGGTCGTGCACGGCGACGACGTCTGCCGGCAGGTCGTCGCATCCGAAGCGGCGACGCGGGTGCTGATGCTGACCGCGGCCGTGGAGATCACCGACCGCGTCGCCGGGCTGTCCCTCGGCGCGGACGACTACCTGACGAAGCCGTTCGCGTTCCCCGAGCTGGCCGCCCGCATCCAGTCGCTGGGGCGGCGCTGCCGACCGGCCGCGCCGCCCGTCCTGAGCCGGTCCGGCGTCACGCTCGACCCGGCGCGGCACGAGGCGTTCCGCGACGGGCGGGGCCTGCCACTGTCCAAAAAGGAGTTCGCCGTGCTCGCCGAGCTGCTGCGCGCGGACGGCGCCGCCGTGTCCGCCGAACACCTGCTGGAGAAGGTGTGGGACGAGCACGCGGACCCGTTCACCGGCGCGGTCCGGCTCACCGTCCTCAAACTGCGCCGCAAGCTCGGCGACCCACCGTTGGTGGAGACGGTCACCGGCGTCGGCTACCGGCTCCGGTGAACCTCCGGCTGCGGCTGACCGTGCTCTACGGCGGCCTGTTCCTGCTGGCCGGCGTGGCGCTGCTGGGCGTGACGTACCTGCTGTTCACGCGGCAGGTCGGGCAGCGGGTCGCGGTGCTCAACGGTGCCCCGCCACCCGGGGCGCCGCCGCTGCCGTCCCTGGACGCCCTCGACGAGCAGGCCCGCCAGCTCCGCGCGGCGGCGGCGACGTCGCTGCTGACGCAAGGGGCGATCGCCCTCGGCGCGGTCGCGGTGCTGGCGGCCGGTCTCGGGTGGCTGGTGGCGGGGCGGGCGCTGGCGCCGTTGCGGCAGGTCACCGACACCGCGCGCCGCATCGCCGCGGCGGCCGACCCGGGCGGGCAGGCGCGGATCGCCCTGCGCGGGCCCGACGACGAGGTGAAGAACCTCGCCGACGCGTTCGACGTGATGGTCGAGCGCCTCGACCGGTCGTTCGACGCCCAGCGGCGGTTCGTCGCGAACGCTTCGCACGAGTTGCGCACGCCGCTGACGCTGAACCGGTCCCTGGTCGAGGTGGCGATGCGCCGCGGGAGCGACGTCCGGGAGCTCGGCGGCAAGCTGCTGCAGATCAACGCGCGGAACGAAAAGCTGATCAGCGGGTTGCTGCTGCTGGCGAAGTCGGAGAGCGCGCTGACCTCGCGAAGCCCGGTGGATCTCGCGGCGCTGGTCGCGCAGGTGGCGCCGCCGGAGGTGGAACAGTCCCTGGCCGAAGCGGTGACGGCCGGCGACGCGGTGCTGCTGGAGCGCTTGGCCGGCAACCTGGTGGAGAACGCGATGCGCCACAACGTGCCCGGCGGCTGGGTGCGCGTGGCGACCCGGTCGCTGCCGGGGCGGGTGGAGCTGGAGGTCGTGAACAGCGGGCCGGTGATCCCGCCGGCCGAGGTACCGGCGCTGTTCGACCCGTTCCACCGCCGCGCCCGCGTGGCGGCGGAAGGAACCGGGCTCGGGTTGTCGATCGTCCGCTCGGTGGCCCACGCCCACGGCGGCGAGGTGACGGCGAGCGCACGCGCGGACGGCGGCCTCGTGGTGGTCGTGTCACTGCCCGCGGCGTGACTTTTCCGGCTCGTCCCGTGGACGAATTTCGGATATTCCGGCGCTTTTCGCCCGCGCTTTTCACCGAACCGACTTTCGCGCCTTGACTTCATCAATGGTCTAGTCCAATGATCTGTCCACCTCGATCCCCACCGGGAGGACAGCTCATGCGCAGGAGCAGACTGGCCGCCGTCGGGCTCGCCGCCGCCACTTTCGCCGCCACCGCCGTCAGCCTCGTGCTCGGCGCACCGTCGGCGACCGCGGCGTTGAGCACCAACTGGTACGCCGCGGCGCCGTACCTGATGCCCCAGAGCAACAACCCGCCGGACCCGATCACCGTGATGAACGCGACCGGGCTCAAGGCGTTCCAGCTCGCGTTCATCCTCGCGCCGAACGGCGGCGGCTGCAGCCCCACCTGGGACGGGACGTCCGCGGTCTCGTCCGACACCGCCGTCGCGGGCGTGATCTCGCGGATCCGCGGCGCGGGTGGCGACGTCTCGGTGTCCGTCGGCGGGTACGGCGGCACCAAGCTCGGCCAGACCTGCGGCACGGTGGCCGCGACGGCCGCCGCGTACCAGCAGGTCATCACGAAGTACTCGCTCAAGGCGATCGACTTCGACCTCGAAGAGCCCGAGTACGAAAACACCGCCGCGATCGCGAACGAGCTCGGCGCCGCGAAGACGTTGCAGGCCAACAACCCCGGCCTGTTCGTCTCGGTGACCATGCCGGGCACCGCGGCCGGCACCGGCTGGTTCGGCACGCAGCTGATCGACCAGGCGAAGTCGATCGGCTTCACGCCGAACAACTTCTCGATCATGCCCTTCGACGGCGGCTTCAACGGCGGTTCGTCGCAGGTGTCGGCGCTGGAAGCGCTCCACGGCCTGCTGATGTCACACATGGGCTGGGACAGCGCCACCGCGTACTCGCACGAAGGCTTCTCCGGCATGAACGGCAAGTCGGACGCGGCCGAGATGTTCTACACGTCGGACTTCCAAACGGTGTACGACTACGCGACCAGCCACGGCCTCGGCCGCTTCACGTTCTGGTCGGTCAACCGGGACCGCGCGTGCGTCGGCACCACGGACAACGGCGTCTGCAGCAACGTCCCGCAGAACGACTGGGACTTCACGAAGTTCAGCGTCCGCTTCGCCGGGGCGACGCCGCCGCAGACGACCCCGCCGGTGACGACCACCCCGACCACGCCGGGCGGCGGCTCGTGCACCGCGGCGGAGTGGGACCGGACCAAGGTCTACGTCAAGGACAACGTCGTCTCGCACAACAGCCACAAGTGGACCGCCAAGTGGTGGACGCAGGGCGAGGAGCCCGGGACCACCGGCGAATGGGGCGTCTGGCAGGACAACGGCGCCTGCTGACCTCTTCGCGAGTTTCAGAAGTCGAGGTGGGTGTTCTCGCGCTGGACCTCCGGGGTCAGCGCGGGAACCTCCACGACGTGCCGCCCGGCCTGCCGCAGCAGCTCGGTGCCCCGGGCGTCGACGAAGACGGGCGGCTCCCGCCAGGCGAACACGACACGCGGGATGCCGGCGTCGAGGACGAGCTGGGTGCAGCTGCGCGGGTGCGAACTGCGGTGACTGCACGGTTCCAGTGAGCTGTACATGGTCGCGCCGGCCAGCCGCGGGTCGCCGGCGCACTTGGCCAGCGCGGCTTCTTCGGCGTGGTTGTTCGGGTCGCCCTCGCCGGAGTGCCCGGTGGCGACGACTTCGCCGTCGGCGTCGGTGATGACGGCGCCGACCCGGAAGGTGTGGCTGGGCGGGCACTCGGCGGCGAGCGCGATGGCTTCCTTGAGAAGCTGGACGTCCCGGCCGGTCGGCTCGTCGGCGGCGCGGTACTCGAGGATCGCCATGCCCTGCAGTTCGTTCGCGGCGGTCAGCACGAGCGGCCGCGGGTAGAGGCCGGGCCCGACGAACCGGGGCGCGTCCGGCTGCCCGACGAAGAACGGCGCGATCGCGAGCCGCAGCTCGTCGGCGAGGCCTTCGGCGAGGAACCGCGTGTGGATCCCGCCACCGCCCTCGACCAGCAGACGTTCGATGCCGCGCGCGCCGAGGTCGTCGAGGATGCGCCCGAAGTCGGGCGGGTCCCCCGCGTCGACGACGGTGGCGACGTGCTTGAGCGCGTCCGCGGCACCGGGTGGGGCGTAGACGATCTTTTCGGTGTCCCCGACGGTGAAGAACTGCGCGTCCGGGTCGAGGCCGCGCGTGGTCACGGTGACCTTGACGGGTTGTTCGGGCTTCCCCTGGTCCAGGCGTTGCCGCCGCAGCTCGGGCGAGCGGACGAGCAGCCGCGGGTTGTCGGCCCGCACGGTGCCGGCCCCGACGAAGATGGCGTCGGCCTCGGCCCGCAACCGGTCGACGACGGCGAAATCGTCCTCTGTGGACAGCACGAGCCGCTCGGGCGAGCTGTCGTCGAGGTAGCCGTCGAGCGACTGCGCGGCGGACAGCAGGACGTGCGGCCGGGAGATCACCCGGCCCAGTATGCCGTAACGCGCGGGGCGGTCCCCGCGTCCTAGGACGTATCCCCCTGTCGTGCCCATTCCCCCGGAGCTTTTTGATCATGACAACGCGAGGCTGGTACAAGGAGCGGACGCTCACCACGGTCGACACCGTCGGCCGGGAGGTGTCGGTGACGACCGGGCTCACCCGCGACCCCGAAGGCCGTCTGGTCGCGGCCATCGCCATCAGCGACGGCCCGACGGCGATCTACCGCTACTCCGGCGAGGCCGACGGGCCGTCCGAGCTGGTCACCAACGCTACCGAGACGGTGAAGGAGCTCCGCAGGCTCGCCGGTGTCCCGCCGACGCGCTGACGCCGTCCGGTTCAGGCCGGCAGGACCGCGTACTGGCGGACGTAGAGGTCGGTGTAGGTCACCGGGCCGCGGGGACCGGGGACCTTGTCGAGGTTGATGCCGGTTTCCGGGACGGCGAGCAGCTTGAAGCCGTCGAGGAGGCGGGTCGGGGCGTTCCAGAAGACGCCCGTGCCGGTGTAGCCGTCGAAGAAGGCGTCGGCGGCCGACTCGTCCTCGGTGGTGATGCCCGCCGCCAGGCCGGACGTGCGCTCGCTGGCGATCTCGACGGCGTCGGACAGCGAGCCGACCTTCGCGACGGTGACGGTCGCCTCGCGGTCGGAGTCCAGCGCCCACTCGTAGCCGATCGGGTGCTCGTGCGGGGCGAGGGAAGGCGTGACGCCGCGCTCGGCGAGCGCGTCCGAGATCGCCGGCCAGGCGTCGTCGTGGATGTCTTCGTGGATGAGCAGCAGGTTCAGCCGGTTGCAGACGCCCAGCCTGTCGAGGCTGGCGTAGACGAGGTCACGCGCCTTGGTGACGTCCGCGCCCCGGTCGACGTAGAGGACGCCACCGCCGTCGGCGTGGGCGAGGGTGCGCACGCCGTGGACGGCCGCCTCGGTGGCGAGGGCCCGCGTGCTGTCGCCGCTGCCGCGCAGGATCACCAACGGCACGAGACCGGGCAGCCGCACGAGCGCGGACGCGGCCTCGCGCTCGACGCGCGGCACGAGCTGCACGCAGTCGGCGTCGATGCCCGCTTCGGCGAGCGCCGGCGCGATGACGACCTCCCGCAGCCGCTGGGCCGACCCGAGCGCGGCCGAGCCCGTGCGCAGCACACCGGCGTTGCGCGACTTGACCAGCTGGGAAGCCACATCGACGGTGACGTTCGGCCGCGCCTCGTAGTTCGCGCCGATGACGCCGACCGGCCGCCGCCGTTCGACCAGTCGCAGCCCGCCGTCCAGGGTGGAGACGTCGACGGAGCGCTCCTGGTGCGGCGCGCCGGCGAGCAGCCGCAGCTGTTCGGCCATGCCGGTGAGCCGCTCCGGGGTGATGGTGAGCCGGTCGAGCAGGCCGGCGCTCATGCCGTCGGCCTTGGCGCGCTCGACGTCGGCCTGGTTCGCCTCGAGGATCTCGTCACGGTGCGCGAGCAGCCGCTCGGCCATCCCGCTGAGAGCGGCATCGACGGCCTCGGCGCTCGCGGCAGCCAGCGACGGCGCGGCGAGCTTCGCCGCCCGTGCGCACTCTTCGACGGCCTTGGCGACCTCGTCCATCGTTACGTCTCCCTCCGCGCGGACCACCAGTTTGCCGCATGCACGCCGGTGACCGGCCACGGGCTCCACCGCGGACGGGCTCGTCTGCCGTCAGGCGCCGCGGCTCACTTGGCCACGGGCTCCAGCAGCCAGAGCGCGCCGGCGATCAGGCAGCTGACCGTCGCCACCGCGAAGACCAGGACCCACAGGACCGGCGGGACCGCGGTCAAGCGGCCCAGCTGGTCCGCGTCGGAGTCGCGGGCCTGCCCCCGCCGACGCTTGATCTGCAGCTCGGCGACCGGCCGCACGCCTCCGAACAGCAGGAACCACGTCACCAGGTAGCTGAACGGAGCCTGCAGCTCGACCGGGGCGACGAACGCGATCAGCGCCAGCACCGCAGCGCTGGCGACGACGGTGAAGACGCCGTACGCGTTGCGCACCATCACCAGCACGCCGAGCAGCAGCAGCGCGATCAGCACCAGCACCGTGCCGACCAGGTCGGCGCCCAGCAGGCTGGCGAACAGCAGCCCCAGGACCGACGGCGCCAGGTACCCGGCCATCGCGGTGAACGCCATGCCCGGCCCCTCGGGCTTGCCGCGCGAGACGGTGACGCCCGAGGTGTCCGAGTGCAGCTTGATGCCCTGCAGCCGCCGCCCGACCAGCACGGCGGCCAGCGCGTGGCCGGCCTCGTGCACCATCGTGACGACGTTGCGCGCCCGCCGCCACGGCGTACCGCCGACCAGCACGACGAGCAGCGCCACACCACCGGCGATCAGGGTGACCACGGCGGGCGCCTGGGTCTGCTCCAGCAGAGAGCCGGTGTCGGTGGCGGCAGCTGCGCGGAGTGCTGACAGGGTGTCACCGGCCGGGCCGCCGAGCGCGGAATGAACGGGCGAGCTCACCCGGACACCTCACCACAGGCGATATCTGGCTACTGTGAGTCCCCACCGTCTGCTGCTACGCGGCTTCCGGTATGGGTCGTGGCGGTCTCCTTTCTGTCTGGTCGATCGGCTCGGCGGCCGGGTCGGCTGGCGCGCGAGGGTTTCAGCGGGACCCGCCGCACACGGCTGAGGCATTGCCGCGCCAAGCCGGATCCGGACTCGACGAGCAGCTGATGCGACGGCCGCCGGTGGACGGCGGGCCGCAGCCCAGGCCGGGCCCGGCTGGACCGCCACCGGGTCGGGTCGCCCCGGTCCGGCAGAGCGGACCAGCTTGGGGTCGAATTAGCCCCGATCCAGTCAGCCGCCTTGGCCCGGTCCGGCTCGGCCGAGCCGAGCCAGGCCGAGCCAAGCCAGGCCAAGCCGGGCCGGGCCAGGCCAAGCCGGGCCGGGCCAAGCCAGGCCAAGCCAGGCCAAGCCGGGCCAAGCCAGGCCAAGCCGGGCCGAGCCGGGCCGAGCCGGGCCAGGCCGAGCGGGACTAGGGCCGAGCCGAGTCGGGGCGGGGCGGGGCAGCCCGGGTCCGGCCGGTCGGGCCAGGGCTGGCCGAGGCCAGCCAGGTTGCACCGGGGCCGGCGGGGCTGGGTCAGGTCATCGCGACTCCCGCATCCGGGCCTCGCCCTCGACGCGGAACAGGAACGACACCCAGCTCCGGAACGGGGCCCAGGCCTCTGCGATCTCCGCCAGCTCCGCGACTCCCGCCTCCGGGGCGTGGTACGCCTCCCGCATGATCTCGTGGAGGCGTGTCTCACTACGGGGAAACACATCCGGATGACCGGCACCGCGGATCAAGATCAGCTCCGCGCTGAAGCGGCCGACGCCCGGCAGCAACTGCAGCTGCTTCAGTGCTTCCTCGGCCGGCATGGCTCGCAACGTCGCCGCGTCCAGTTTGCCCTCCGCCGCCGCCTCGGCGATGGCTCTCAGACGGGGAAGCTTCGGACCCGGCAAGCCCGGCTGGTACTCCGCCTTCGCCAGCGCCTCCGGGGCCGGGAACGTCCTCAGCCTGCTGCCGCCCACGTCGACCTCGGTGCCGTAGCGCTCGGTCAAGCGCCGGCGCAGCCTGACCGCCTGTGTCATCCAGATCCGGTGGCTCAGCACCGCCCAGCACGCCGCCTCGTACGGCGATGCGAACAAGACCGGGCGCAGGCCCGGGTGCAACCCCTGCAGCAGCGAAACCACCGGATCGCGCGCGCCGGCTTCCGGGAATGCCGTGCCGTCGATGTCCAGGGAGCACATCCTCCTCACCTGCGCCACCACGGCGTCGGTGTGCGCGGGCGGGCCGTGGACCTCGACCGTGACCTCGCCGGGCGATCTCTGCCGCAGCACCGCTCCCACCGGCGTCCATTCGCCGTCGAGCGTGAACGCCACCCGCAGGGCGCCGGGTTCGGCGTCCGGCCGGCCGGCCGGGGCGAACCCGGTCAGGAAGCGGGCTGCCGCGGCCAGGTCGAACTCACCGATTACCGAGATCTCGCCACAGGGACGGGAAATCGTCGTCATCTCTCCTCCTCGGCTCGGGCCGATCGGGCTGGATCGGGCCTCGCCTGCGACGTTAGGAAGGGGGACCGACAATTCCGGGCGTCGAACGCCTGAGCCCGGATTTGTTCACTCGAACGAGTGGCCAGACGGTTGACATACTGGCGGTATCCGAAAGCGAGGAGAACCCGTGCCGACCAGCGCATCCGACCGTCTCCAGGCCCTGCTCGGGACGCCGGCCGAGGTGGACGACGGCTACCTCGACCTGCTCGGCGCCGCGGACCAGGCCGGCCCGCCGACCGGTCTCACTCAGCGCCTGATGCGCACCACCCTGCTCCCGCAGGTCTACGAACGCTACTGGCGCCCCGCCCTCGGCCGCGCGCTCAAGGGCCCGCTCGGGCCGAGCATGACGGGCGAAATCAGGATCGCCACGGAACTCCTCCGGCTGAAACCCGGCCACACCGCGCTGGACGTCGCCTGCGGGACCGGCCGGTTCACCCGCGCGTTCGGCGCGGCCGTCGGCCCGGACGGACTCGCGATCGGCCTCGACGGCGCCCGCACCATGCTCGCCAAGGCCGTCGCCGAGGGCGGCCCGGACACCGTCGCC
Source organism: Amycolatopsis sp. 505 (assembly GCF_031625235.1). Lineage (NCBI taxonomy): Bacteria > Bacillati > Actinomycetota > Actinomycetes > Pseudonocardiales > Pseudonocardiaceae > Amycolatopsis > Amycolatopsis sp. 505. Next base: position 471,129 of record NZ_JACKQP010000004.1, on the reverse strand, counting down.
TACCTGCGCGCCGACGCCGTGCACCTTCCGCTGAAACCGTCCACAGTAGACGGCATTTGCTGCTTCGCCGCACTGCACATGTTCGCCGAGCCGGAGACCGCTCTGGACTCCTTCGCGCGCGTAGTGAAACCAGGCGGCCGGATTGTGCTGCTGACCAGCGCCCGCCGCGGCTGGCAACCCGCGCGTCTGCTCGAGACGGCCGGCGGGATCGTGAGCGGCCAGAAGATGTTCGACCGCGGCGAAATCGCGGCGAGCCTCCATGCCCGCGGCTTCACGGAGCTCACCGAACGGTACGCCGGCGTCACGCAGATCGTCGCGGGCCGAGCACCGCAAAATGTCGGAGGTCCCGGTTAGCATCGCCCCATGACCGACACCGCCCCCGTCCCGCCCGACGACAGCTACCTGCGTTCCCTGGTCGAGGCCACCGCCGACGCCGTCGCGGCCGCCGAACCGCTGTCCTCGCCGCACACCGGCGCGGACGAGGCGACGCGGGCCGAAGTGACCGCCGCGGTCGAACGCAGCTCACCCGATCTGGTGGCGTTGAGCCAAGATCTGCACACCCACCCCGAGGAGGGGTTCACCGAGCACCGGTCGGTCCGCGCCCTGGCCGACCTCCTGCAGCGTCACGGCCACGAAGCCACGGTCGGCGTCGGCGGGCTCGACACCGCGCTGCGCGTCAGCACGCGACAGCAACAGGGCCCGCACATCGCGATCCTCGCCGAGTACGACGCGCTGCCCGGGCTGGGCCACGCCTGCGGCCACAACGTCATCTGCACCACCGCCGCGGGCGGGTTCCTCGGCGCCGCGACCGTCGCCGAGCGGCTCGGCGGGCGCGTCAGCCTGATCGGCACACCTGCCGAGGAAGGCGGGGGCGGCAAGGAGATCCTGGCCCGCGCCGGCGTGTTCGACGACGTCGACGCGGTGATCATGCTGCACCCGTTCAGTCACGACATCGCCCTGCACCCGTTCCTCGGGCGGCGTCAGCTGGAGATGGTCTTCCACGGCGTCGGCGCACACGCGAGCGCCCAGCCGTTCATGGGCCGCAACGCGCTCGACGCCGCCGTCGCCGCGTACCAAGGTGTCTCGGCGCTGCGCCAGCAGCTCCCGCAGAGCGACCGCGTTCACGGCGTGTTCACCGACGGCGGCGCCCGGCCCAACGTCATCCCGGCCCGGGCCGCGCTGCTGTTCTACCTCCGGTCCCAGTCCCCGGAAACCCTGCGCGACCTCGCCGCCCGCATGGCGTCGATCGCCGAAGGCGCCGCGGCGATGACCGGCTGCGGCGTCGAGCTGATCTGGGACGCCCAGCCGGCCTACCTGCCGATCCGGTTCAACACCGCGCTCGCCGGGCGCTGGTCGGCCAACCAGGTGATCACCGGCCGCAAGCCACTCCCACCGGGCATCGTGCCGGAGTCGCTCACCGGCTCCACCGACCTCGGCAACCTCTCCTACCGCGTCCCGGCGCTGCACCCGATGCTGGCGATCGCGGGGCCCACGGTTGCGTTGCACACCAAGGAGTTCGCGGCCGCGGCCGGGTCCGAGACGGGCGAACAGGGAGTCCGCGACGGCGCGCTGGGGCTGGCTCTGACCGCCGCCGACTACCTCGGCGACGCCGAGCTGCGCAAGGCCGTACACGACGAGTTCGAAGCTGCGGGAGGTGCCCTGGACGTCCCGTCGTTCTTCGTCTGACGCCTGAGGATTACCTGAGTTTTCTCAGCTGATTCTTCTCAGCAAAGCCTGAGGTATTTCCACAGGCTGCTCACAAGCACGGGCGCGAATCTGGTGCCATGACCGAGAACGAGAGTCGGCCCGGCCCCGCCTCAACCGGTGGGCACCAGCCGCACCAGAGCACCCAGCAGTACGGGCCGTACGCGCAGTACGCCTACCAGCAGCAGGCCGCGCCGAATCCGCTCTTCACCCCGCAGCCGCCGCCGGGCTCCCAGGCGCCCACGGCGCTGAAGGCCAAGCCGCGCAAGGGTGGCCGGGTCGCGATGTTCGTCAGCGCGACCGCGCTCGGCGCCGCGCTGGTCGGCGGCGTCGGCGGCGCCGCGATCGTCGGGCTCACGACGACCTCGGCGGACGGCGCGACGACGTCGGTCAGCACGCCGGCGGCGAACGGGCAGACGGTCGCGAACTCGACCTCCGGCGACGTCAGCGCGGTCGCGGCGAAGGTGACGCCGAGCGTCGTCCAGATCAACGTCACGACCGACCAGGGCGAGGCCATCGGCTCCGGCGTCATCCTCACCTCGAACGGCCGGATCCTGACCAACGCGCACGTCGTCGACGGCGCCCAGAACGTCGTCATCACCACGTCCGACGGCAAGAAGTACCAGGCCAGCGTGGTCGGCGCGGACACCAAGGCAGACATCGCCGTGGTCCAGGCCCAGAACGCCAGCGGCCTGACCGCGGCCGGCCTGGGCGACTCGAGCAAGCTCGTCGTCGGCCAGTCGGTGGTCGCGATCGGCTCGCCGGGCGGCCTGCAGAACACCGTCACCACCGGCATCGTCAGCGCGCTGAACCGGAACCTGTCCGACATCGGGCAGGGCGAGCAGCAGCAGCGCTCGCCGTTCAGCCGCACGTCGAACCAGAGCGAAGACTCACCCAGCTACACCGCGATCCAGACCGACGCCGCGATCAACCAGGGCAACTCCGGTGGCGCGCTGGTCGACACCCAGGGCAACGTGATCGGCATCAACTCGGCGCTCTACAGCCCCTCGGCCTCGGCCAACGGTGCGGCGGGCAGCGTCGGGATCGGGTTCGCCATCCCGATCAACGACGCCAAGAAGATCGTCGACCAGATCGTGAACAACTAGGACGCGGACGGGCCGTGGTCGGGGCGGCCCGTCCCCCCGCTTCGGGGAGCGGGAGAACACCGCGAAGGCCGTTTCGAGAGTCAATCGGGGGCTCTCGAAACGGCCTTCGCGCTGCTCAGAGCGTGTAGGTGAGGGTGAAGAGGTGGTTCTTCTCCTCGTCGATCTCGATGCTCGCCATCCCGGCGATCCCGGCGAGTTCGCCGAAGCCCGAGCCGGTGAGGATCTTCAGCGCCAGGCCGGAGTCGTCGGCCGAGTGATGCAGGACGAAGCCGCCCTTGCGGCCGTCGACCGAGACCTCGAGACGTTCGAAGGCGACGTACGCGCGCGAAGTCGCGTTGGACGCCGAAAGCATCTCGACGGTGCTGGTCCCCTCGACCGCGCCGGTGAACGTCTTGCCGATCGCCACCCGGGCGAACTCGGTGCCCCCGGCCTCGTCGGTCGCCTGCGGTTCCCACTTGTCGAGGACGAACGACGCGGCGGCAGTGCTGGTCATGGCTGATTTCCTTTCGAAGGTGGCACCAGCCTGGCAGCCATACCTGACAGCTTGCGTCAGGTTTTGTCAGCGCCTCCGGTTGCCGAACAGCCCGCGCGTGATCTCCCGGCCCAGCGCGCTCGCCGCGGACCGCATGAACGACTTCACGGCCGGGTTCTTCATGGCGGACTCGATGAAGCCGGGCTCGTCCTTCTCGGGCGCAGGTGCCGGTGCCTCGGGCGCGGGAGCCGGCGCGGCCTCAGGGGCGGCGGCGACCTTCGCGGCCAGCTTCTCGTAGGCCGACTCCCGGTCGATCGTCTCGGCGTACTTCGCGTGCAGGTCCGACGAAGACACCGCAGCGGCAACCGCCTCGTCGCCGATCGAGCCCATCTTCGACCGCGGCGCCCGCAGCCGCGTCCACGCCACCGGCGTCGGCGCACCGCGCTCCGACAGCACCGTGACGACGGCCTCGCCGATGCCCAGCGACGTCAACGCCGTGTCGAGCTCGTAGAACTTCGTCTTCGGGTAGGTCTTCACCGTCTTGGCCAGTGCCGCCTGGTCGTCCGGGGTGAACGCCCGCAGCGCGTGCTGGATCCGCGCGCCGAGCTGTGAAAGCACGGCGTTCGGGATGTCCGTGGGTAGTTGCGTGCAGAAGAACACGCCGACGCCCTTCGACCGGATCAGCTTCACGGTCTGCTCGATGCGCTCGAGGAACGCCTTCGACGCGTCGGCGAAGAGCAGGTGGGCTTCGTCGAAGAAGAACACGAGCTTCGGCTGGTCGAGATCGCCCTCCTCGGGCAGTTCCTCGAACAGCTCGGCCAGCAGCCACATCAGGAACGTCGAGAACAGCGCCGGTTTCGACTGCAGGTTGTCCAGCTCCAGCAGCGTGACGACGCCCTTGCCGTCGCGAGCGCGCATGAGGTCGTGCACGTCCAGTTCGGGCTCGCCGAAGAAGTCCTCCCCACCCTGCGCCTCCAGATTGGACAGCGCGCGCAGGATCACCCCGGCCGTCGCCGCCGAGACCCCGCCGATCCCCTTGAGGTCCGCCTTGCCCTCGTCACTGGTCAGGTGCGTGATCACCGACCGGAGGTCCTTCGTGTCCAGCAACGCCAGGCCGCGCTGGTCGGCCCAGTGGAAGATCAGCCCGAGCGTGGACTCCTGCGTTTCGTTGAGCCCCAGCACCTTGGACAGCAGCACCGGCCCGAAACTGGTGATCGTCGCCCGGATCGGCGAGCCCTTCCCGCCGGTGCCCAGCGACAGGAACTGCACCGGGAACGCCGCGCCCGCCCAGTCGTCGCCGAGTTCCTGCGCACGCTTCGTGACCTTGTCGTTCGCCTCGCCGGCCGCGGCCAGCCCGGACAGGTCGCCCTTGACGTCGGCGAGCACCACCGGCACCCCGGCCGCCGACAGCTGCTCCGAGATCAGCTGCAACGTCTTCGTCTTGCCGGTCCCGGTCGCGCCGGCGACCAGCCCGTGCCGGTTCAGCGTCGCCAACGGCAGGCGCACGGCCGCGGCCGCGTCCACTTGCCCGTCGATCACCACCGCACCCAGCTCCAGCGCGGCACCCTCACTCGCATATCCGGCGGCGATCTCACTCGCCGGCGACGCCTGCTCGGTCACTCGCAGCTCCCCGATCGTGTGTCCTGGACCACACTGGGAACGTAACGCGCCGTACGCGCAGGTAACGCCCTTCGCATCCCCGTGTCGGGTTAGGGTCACCAGGTGACCGACCGCCTAGTCTGGATCGACTGCGAAATGACGGGGCTCGACCTCGGCAAGGAAGCGTTGATCGAAATCGCCGCCCTCGTCACCGACGCGGAGCTGAACGTGCTCGGCGACGGAGTCGACATCGTCATCCACGCCGACGAGGAAAAGCTCGCCGGGATGCCCGAAGTCGTCCGCGAGATGCACGCCCACTCCGGCCTCACCGAAGAAGTCCGCCGCTCCACGGTGACCCTCGAAGAAGCCGAACGCCGCGTCCTCGACTACATCCGCGAGCACGTCCCCGAGCCGGGCACCGCGCCCCTCGCCGGCAACTCCATCGCCACCGACCGCGGCTTCATCTCCCGCGACATGCCCGCGCTCGACGCCCACCTGCACTACCGCATGGTCGACGTCTCCTCCGTCAAGGAACTCGTCCGCCGCTGGTACCCGCGCATCTACTACGCCAAGCCGGAGAAGGGCCTCGCCCACCGGGCCCTCGCCGACATCCGCGAATCCATCGGCGAACTCGACTACTACCGGCGCGTCGCCTTCGTCCCCCAGCCCGGCCCCACCAGCGAAGAAGCCAAGGCCGCCGCCGCTGAAGTGCAGGAACACCACCAGAGGTGACCCGGTGAAAAGCGGTCGAGGGCACCCGCTACGATTACTGCCAGCGAGGTGATCGCAGGCGGATCCCCTCGGCGATGGTGGGCGTAGCTCAGCTGGTAGAGCACCTGGTTGTGGTCCAGGAGGTCGCGGGTTCGAAACCCGTCGCTCACCCCATCACCCCAGTTTGGATCTTCGGTCCGAGCTGGGGTTTTGTGTTCCACCGTCCGTGGCAACGCTCACGACCGGATGGCTCAGCGTGCGAGCGGCCGAATGCCGGTGCACGGTGTTCTGGTGGCAAGTTCAGCACCGAAGATCCGGGGTCGTAAGAAGAAGCTGCGGTACGAGGACATCACCGTCGTCGACCGGTCGTTGCTCAAGCGGGCGGTGGGGGCCGCCGCGCTCGGCAACGCCATGGAGTGGTTCGACTTCGGCGTCTACGCCTACATCGCCGACACCATCGCCGAGGTGTTCTTCCCGGCCAGCGTGTCTCCCGGCGTCCGGCTGATCGGGACGTTCGGCGCCTTCACCGCCGCCTTCCTGATGCGGCCGCTCGGCGGGCTCGTGTTCGGGCCGCTCGGGGACCGGATCGGGCGGCAGAAGGTGCTCGCCGTCACCATGATCATGATGGCCATCGGCACCCTGTGCATCGGGCTGATCCCGTCGTACAGCTCGATCGGCGTCTGGTCGCCCATCCTCCTGGTGCTCGCGCGAATGGTGCAGGGCTTCTCCACCGGCGGCGAGTACGGCGGCGCCACCACCTTCATCGCCGAGTACTCACCCGACAAGCGGCGAGGGTTCATGGGGTCCTGGCTGGAGTTCGGGACGCTGTCCGGGTACGTGCTGGGCGCGTCCGTCGTCACCGGGATGAAGGCCTGGGTGCCGCACGAGACGTTGCTCGACTGGGGGTGGCGGGTTCCGTTCCTGGTGGCCGGCCCGCTGGGGATCATCGGGCTCTACATGCGGCTGAAGCTGGAGGAGACGCCCGCGTTCCAGAAGCACGCCGAGGAGGCCGAGAAGCGGGGACGGTCCGGGGAGCCCTTCTGGAAGATGTTCACCGAGTACTGGCCCGCGCTGCTCATCTGCGTCGGCCTGGTCCTCGTGTTCAACGTCACCGACTACATGCTGCTGTCCTACATGCCGACGTACCTGTCGGAGCAGCTGCACCTCGACGCCACCCACGGGCTGCTGCTGATCATCGTCGTCATGGTCGTGATGATGCTCATCATCATGGTCGGCGGCCGGATCACCGACCACGTCGGCCGCAAGCCGGTGATGATGGCCGGCTGCCTCGGGTTCCTCGTGCTGTCCTGGCCGCTGATGCTGCTCGTCCACGACGGCGGGCTCGTGCTCACATTCCTCGGGCTGATGGGACTGGGCCTGCTGCTGCTCTGCTTCGAGGTGTCGATGCCCGCGGCGCTGCCCGCGCTGTTCCCGACGGCGATCCGGTACGGCGCGCTGTCCATCGCGTTCAACATCTCGGTGTCGCTCTTCGGCGGCACGACCCCGCTGGTGATGCAGTCGCTGATCTCCGCCACCGGCCACGACTTCTGGCCGGCCTGGTACCTGATGGCGGCGGGCGCGATCGGCGCGGTCGCGGTGTACTTCAGCCGTGAGACGGCGAACAAGCCGCTGTGGGGCTCGGGGCCCGCGGTGTCGACCGAGGCCGAGGCGCGGGAGCTGGTCCGCGGCTCGGGCTAGTTCGCCGCAGTCCGCCACTCGTCCCAGGACAGCTGCCAGAAGCTCCAGCCGTCGGTCGGTTCGAGCTTCGGGCCGCCGCTGTTCCGGACGGTGACGATGTCGCCCTTCTTGGACGTGTCCATCAGCCACTTCGTGTTCTCGGTGGACAGGTTCAGGCAGCCGTGGCTGACGTTGCTGTGGCCCTGCTGCCGCACCGACCAGGGCGCGGAGTGGTAGAAGATGCCGCTCCAGGACAGGCGGACCGCGTACTGCACGAAGGTGCTGTAGCCGCCGGGCGCGTCCTCGGGGACGCCGTAGGTGGCGGAGTTCATCGTGTAGCCGGTGTGCTCGCTCATGACGGTGTAGGTGCCCTGCGGCGTGTTGTGGCCGGGCTTGCCCATGGAGGTCGGCATGGTCTTGACCTCCTTGTCGTTGATCGTGACCGTCATCTGGTGGGTCTGGCCGTCGGCGACGGCGACGAGCTTGTCGCCGACGATCGCGCTGGCCCCCTTGTCCTCCCGGCCGTAGCTGCCGTTCCCGAGCGGCTTGCCGTAGACGGCGGCGTCGACCTTGATCTTGGTGCCGCTCTTCCAGTACTCCTTCGGCCGCCAGGTGACCTGCTTGTCGCCGAACCAGCGGAAGGCGCCCTCGGTGGCCGGCTCCGCGGTGACCTTCAGCGCCTTCTCGGCCGCGGCCTTGTCGGCGACGTTGCCGGTGAAGGTGAAGATCAGCGGCATCCCGACCCCGACGGTCTCGCCCTCGCCGAGGTTCACCGAGACGCCGAGCTGCCGGGCGGGCTTGACGGTGCTGAAGGACGACTCCTGCGTCACCGGTTTGCCGTCGGAGCCGGTGGCGGTCGCGGTCAGCTGGTAGGTCTTGTTGTAGCCGAGCGGCTCCGAGGAGTCCCACCCGGACCCATCGGCCCGCGCCTTGCCGGCGACGACCTTGCCATCGGCCCCGGTGAGCTTGACCTCCCCGACCTTCCCGTCCTGGACGGTGACGCTCACCGGCTCCCCGGGAGCGACGTCTTTCGCATCCTTGGCGGGCGTGAGGCTGAGCACGGCGGGCTTCGGCGCGGGCTTGCTCTGGCTCGACGGCGGTGCCGTCTCCCGGGGAGGTTCACCCGAAGGAGTACTGCTGCACCCGGCCAGTCCGACCACCCCGGCGACCACCAGCAGCCGCACCGTCACACCCCGCATGCCCACCCGCCTGTTTCGCCGTCGATGTCCGACTACAGTGTGCCCGACCAGCCGCGACGCCGGGGCAACTATGCCGGAACCGGCTTGGGGGACCCCCCTGAAACAGCCTCGGAGAGGGGTGCTAATCTTTTCCACGTCGCCGAGGGAAGCCTCCGGCAGACACCGGCGCCATTAGCTCAATTGGCAGAGCAGCTGGCTCTTAACCAGCGGGTTCGGGGTTCGAGTCCCTGATGGCGCACCCCACTGAATCAAAGCCCACCTGCGGGTTCCTCTCTCATGAGGATCTTGCCGGTGGGCTTTGGTCATGGTGAGGCCGACGTGGGGCCGAAGGAGGCCGTGCCGGTCGGCCGTTGTTCTTGGCCTTCTCGACCTCGACGGTGAGCACGTGGGTGGCGCCGGCCCGTGCGAGGAGCGTCTCCAGCGCGTCCTCGCCCAGCTCGGTGGAAGGCACGAGGAACGGCCGCCAGGCGAGCAGGCAGGCCACGATCAGCGCCACGGTGCGCGGCGACTTGGCCGCGTGCAGAGCGACCCGGCTGCCTCCGGGCGCGGGCAGCGCGTCGATGGCGTGGTAGGCGGACATGGCCATGGCGCGAGCTGGGCGTAGGTGGCACGCGCGAATCGGTGGAACTCCCCCGAGCAAAGGTTTTTCGGCCGCTGGACTGCGAGGCGCGGTCCACTCAAGTCAGCTTGGGCAGGCGGTGTTTGTGGACAGTCCAGTGAGGACAGTCGGCACTTGGGTGCACGAACTGCACACACAATCGGACGGGGCTTTTCGGAGTTTGCGTAGGTAAGTTGCTACGCCTGTCCGGCTTGCCTCGTTCGAACCGGGCTTCGAGGGCGGGTGTCTCCAAGCCGCGCAGCCGGGTGGCCCAGGCCTCGCCGGGCCCGTGACGGTAAAACTGCGGAACCGGTTTCGCCGAAAATGTGCCATTCTGTCCCGATGGGGAGAACAGGGCCGCTCGGCTTTCTCGGTGCCGACGTACTGGTCAAGCTGCTCGGGGCGCTCTGCCTGCGGCCACGGCTCGGGGACCGGCCGCGGAAACTCGACGAACAATACCACTGGGGCGAATACCAGGACGAACGGTCCGAACGGCGGGGCCTGCCGATGGTGTGCCTCGTGCGGCCCGCCGAAAGCGGGGACGTGCTCGCCGCCGTCGCGGAACGCCTCAAGACCGCGAAACCGCAGGGCAGCATCCGGTACGCGCGGCCGGAGCTCACCGCGCACGAAGGGCGGGACGAAGCCGGGCCCGCGACCGCCGACTCCGTCACCGTCGTGCGGGACATCCTGCGGGACGCCCGGAAAGCACTCGGCGACAGCGCGACCGCGCACACCAGCCGGCTTCCCTTCCCGCTCTTCGACCTCGTCTACTGGCTGATGCTGCAGGACCACGACGGCCGCGAGGATCCCGACGGGGTGCTGCGGCGGGCCATCCGGCGGATCAGCCTCGCCGAGCGGTTCAGCTCCTCCGCCGAGGACGCCGTCAAGCAGCTGCCCGAAAACCAGGGCGTCTGGAAGGTCTTTTCGCTGCTCGTGCGCGGGCTCACCCTGCTGACCTTCCGGATCGCCGTCACCGGGCGGGTGCCGCTGCTCTCCGGGCGGTACCGGTGGTTCCTGCGGCAACCGCACCTGGCGCCGGAGATGTCCGGCAGCTTCGTCCGGTTCGCCCGGCGGCTCACCGAAGGGCAGTGGCAGGAAGAGGCCCCCGAATACGTCTGCCGCCTGCTGCTCAACGCCTTCCTCGAAGACCTGCGGCGGGCTTACCGGCTGCGGCCGTGGCGGGTGTGGCGGCGGCGCCGGATGACCTACCCCGTGCTGCTGCTGGACGAGGTGAGCGTCGGCAACGGCGGCTACCGGCTCCTGGAGCTGGTCAACTCCGTCCGCAACCAGGTCGGGCGGTTCGACCCGCTGCTGGTGGTCAGCGCCAGCCCCGCGCCGCCGCCGGACGCCGAGCCGACGCCGCACCGGCCGCAGTTCCAGGCCGCGCAGGCGCGCGCCGCATACGTGGCCTGGCAGAACCAGCTCGAACGCGACCGGCGGGAGCGCCGGCCGACCGCGTGGTACCTGCCGGTCGGGGTCCAGCCGCCCGGGGACGACGACGAGCCGAAGGTCCGGCAGATGCTGCAGACCCTCGGCAGTGACTACCGGTTCCGCAAGCAGGTCCGGCCGCCGTGGTGGGCTAGCCGGTGGACGCGGATCGGCGTGCCGGTCGTCCTCGTCGCCCTCGTCGCCGGGTTCGTCGCCTACGACCGGCACGACACCTGGGCCGAGCACTGCGGCTCCGACAACCCCTGGCTGACCTGGACGGGCACCGAGTGCGTCGGCGCCACGGACGGCTCCCAGGACGTCTTCCAGCCGTCGGACGCGACGATCCGGCAGGTCGAGGCGGTCGTGCTGGACCAGAACCACCGCGCGGAACGGCTGCACGAAGCCCACCCGGAACGGCCGTACATCACCCTCGTCGTGCTGGAGGCGCTGACCTCGTCCAACAACCTCGCGGAGGGGCTGACCACCGAACGCGAATCCCTCGAAGGGTTCGCGGTCGCCCAGCTGCGGCAGCTCAACGCGCCGGGCTCGGCCGACCCGATCGTCCGGCTGCTCATCGCCAACGCGGGCCGCAACATGCGCGAAGGCGTGCGGGTCGCGAACCAGCTGCGGCAGCAGGCCGAGCAGGACAAGAGCATCGTCGGGGTGGTCGGGCTGGACCTGAGCAGCGCGCCGACCCAGCGGACCATCGCCGCCCTGACCAACGCCGGGCTGCCGATGGTCGCCTCGACGCTGTCCGCGGACCCGCTGGCCGACCTGAACCCGATGTACTTCCAGGTGACACCGCAGAACCGGCGCGAGGCCGCGGTGGCGGCCGGGTTCGCCGAGCAGCTGCCGGGTCCGCGCGTGGTGCGCGTCTACTACTCCGACGACGACGCCGACGTGTACAGCACCAACCTTCGCGACGACGTCCTGAAGTCGTTCCGCGACAAGGGTTTCCAGGCCGACGCGCGGGCGTTCACCCCGGACGGCGGCCTCGGTGGGCCCCCGTCGCACGTGCGGTACGGCGAGACGTTGCTGGGCAACGCCGGCGCGGCGGGCCGGGACACCTGTTCGTTCGACGGCCTGGCGTTCTTCGCCGGCCGGGGCGTGCCCGACTTCGGCCAGTTCCTCAGCAGCGCCGCGCAGTGCGGCAGCCGGGCGACGGTAATCGGCGACGACGACGTCACGCGGTTCGTCGCCGACCAGGGCGAGCGGCAGCGCAACCGCGCACTGCCCTACTACTACCTGTCGTTCGCCACCTCGCCGGTCACCGAGCCGAGCGGCGCCGCGCTGGACTTCTACAAGACGCTGGACGAGACGCTGTTCCCGTTCGAGCAGACGCCGGAGGGCCGCTCGTACGACGGCCACGCCGCGCTCGCCTACGACGCCGCGCAGGTGATGATCGTCGCGGCGGCGTACCTGCGCGAGACGGCGGCCGAGATCCCGGTGACGCCGGGCGCGATCTGGCGCGAGATCACCGCCATCCACACCTCGCGCCCGGGGGTCGAGCAGGTCAACAAGTACCTCGAGGGCGTCACCGGCACGATCGACTACGGCGGCGACATCGGCCGGAACGTGCCGCAGAACAAGCCGGTCGCGGTGATGGGCGTGTCGGGCGGCGAAGTCGACAAGTCGGTGCACGGCTTCTGCGGCGCCGCCGACGGGCCGACGTCCGACACCTGGTGCCCGGCCGACCCCTGATCGGCGGGGTCGGCCGGGCCGTTGCGCCGGAACCCTGCTTGCGGAGGCGGCCTGCACCGGGTCACCGCTTCGCGCTGCCGAACCCGCCAAGGTGAGTAAAACTCACTTTCATGTCCGAACTGAGAGTTTTCAGCCTGCTCGCCCGGATCGGGCTGACCTGCTACGCGGCGGTGCACCTCATCGTCGCGTGGCTGGCCGTGCAGGTGGCGCTCGGTGACAACGAGCGCGCCGACAAGGCGGGCGCACTGCAGATCGTCGCCTCCGAGGGAGGCGCGTGGCTGCTGTGGCTGGTCGCCGCCGGCACCGGGGTGCTCGCCCTCTGGCAGCTCGCCGAGGCGATCACCGGCCACCGGCACGTGGAACCCCGGCGGCGGTGGGTGCGACGCTCGGTCAGCGGGGTCGAAGTGGTGCTGTACGGCCTCGTCGCCTACAGCGCGGGCAAGACGGCGATGGGCGCGTCCGGCAAGGCGGGCTCGGTGGTCGCGAGCGTGCTGAGCCGGCCGTGGGGCGCGGTCGCGGTGATCGCGGCCGGCGTCGTGGTCATCGCGGTCGCGGCGTGGCTGGCCTACCGCGGCGCGCGGAAGAAGTTCCTCCGCGACCTCGACTTCGGCGGCGCCTCCCCCACCGTGCGCACGTCGACCACCCGCCTCGGCCAGATCGGCTGGTGCGCGGTGGGCGTCCTCTACGCCACGGTGGGGGCGATGTTCGTCCTGGCGGCCGTCCGCTACGACCCCGCCAAAGCCGGCGGCCTGGACCCGGCGTTGAAGACCCTGGCCGTGCAGCCGTACGGGCAGGCGTTGCTGCTGACCCTCGCGGCGGGGATCGCCGTGTTCGGCGTGTTCGCGCTGCTGGAGGCCCGGTTCCGCCGGCTGTGAGGCGCAGGCGAACGCAAGTCTGAAGATCCTCGCTTGCGAGTTTTCTTTCACACCGAACACATCAGCACCCAAGATCATTGCGAGAGATGACAAATCGTGGACAAGTCGGCACGAAGTGAGTAGCCGCCGGAATGCACGTGCAGTTCGGCGATGGAGTCTGTTTTCGAAACCTGCATCCTCGCTACCATGGTGGGCAAATCGGTAACGACGCGCACGCGCTGCACGACTCCAGGCGGAGCCGCAGTAACTGCAGAGGGGACGCCGTGACCATCACAACCCCGCCGTCGGCGACGCGCCGGATCCGGGCTGTGACCATCCGGAAATGGGTCGTCATCGGCGTGCTGGCCGTTGCCCTGCTGGTCGTGGTGGGCTGGCTCATCCTGCCCAGCTTGTTCACTTCGCAGGCCACGCGAGACGCCCGGGACGTCTTCTGCCTGCAACCGGGACAACGGCAGGCGCTCGCCGAGGCCGCCGTGGCTCTCGGTATCGCGAACGACACCAGCTCGGCGAAGCTCATCGTGTCCGGTGGCACCTCGAGCCCACCGCCGAGCTGGCGCCAGGAGAAACCGGACGATTTCACCAGGACTTGCGACGCCCTGGCCGGTGCTCAGGGAAAACCGGCCACGCAGGCCGGCGGGGTGGGCGGACCGGCGGCAGTCATCCTCCCCTTGCTGACCGCCGTTCTCAGCGCGGCGCTCGCCTATGCGAGTACACGACGCCAGAATGCCGCCACCGTGGGACAGGCGGACGCCAAGGAACTGCGCGAGCTCGTCACGGCTTATCGTGACGCCGCCAACAAGCTCCTCGACGCTTGGAAAAAACCTCCCGTCGAGTCTTCCGCCACCGCCGAGACGGACGCCGCCCGTGACGCCCTGGCCGGCCGGCTCAACGCACTTGCCGAACGAAAACCAGGTTGGACCAGGGTCGCGGAAGCATTGACGCTGCTGCGGACCGGCGACCTCAGGCCGGGATTCGACCGAGATCTCAGAACCAGCGGCAATCGCGCCGACCGCGTGGAACGCATCGACCACCTGCGGAAGCAGGTGGTCGTCGTGACGGATACCGGCTTCTCGGTGGCCGACACACTGGCGAGCGGCGACGACAGCGCATTGGTTCAGCCGCCGCGAACGGTGGTGGCCCCATGACGACCGCGCAACGGCGGGTCAACCCGTTCGTCATACCCGGCCGCGAGGACGCTCCGAGAAGCGTGTTGTGCCCGTGGCGCGAGCCGAACCACACCGAACTCTACGTCGAGATCGACAACTACGCGCCGGCTTTCCGGGAGTTCAAAGACCAGTTCGCCAGTCCCCAGCTGCTCAAGGAAGCCTGCCGGCTCGCTCTGGTGGGCGGCGAGTCCGGCTGCGGGAAGTCCGCGCTGCGGAACATGTGCGCCCACTGGCTGCAGGAAGAACTCGGCAAAGTCGGGCTGCGCGGGGAAATCTTCGACCTCGCCAAGGAAACGGACGCGCTGAACCAGGGCCTGGACAGCGCGGTCATCGACATCAAGGCGCGGATGGGGCGAGTCTGCTCGAGCCTCCTGAAAAAGCTGGCCACCGGCGATTTCATCGACGGTTCGGTCCGGGACGACCTGCTCGGCACGGCCGCCGACGCGCCGCACGAGGTTTACGCGGAATTGGCCGCCGCCATGGCGGACAAGGACCAGGAGGACGTCGTGCCGATCCTGCTGCTTCCCGCGACGGACATGCGCCTGGAGATGGAACGCTACCTGCAGATGCCGGGTTCGCGGATCGTCTTCTTCGCGGAGGCGGTGATGAGCACGAACGAGCTCAGCCACATCGGCGCCGGCCAGAACGCGGACATGCCCCCCGCGACCGTGTCCGTCGGCACGCTGAGCCCGGCGGACGTGCAGCTCTTCATCACGACCCGGACCGAGCAGCGGAGAAAGGACTGCGCTTTCCCCAGCCTGCACGAGGAACTAGTCGAATATCTGGCCGCGTGGCCGAACACGACGGTAGCCGGCCTGCAGAGCCACCTGACCGGGGTGTACGACCACGCCCGAAGAACTTTCACGAATTACACGAACGATACCACAATTACCAAAGGCGACATGACCGACTATACGATGAATCTGATCGACAACCTGCGGGCACGGAGATGAGACGATGACCGGAAACGGCAATCAGTACGCCGGCAACCCGTTCTCCGCGGTCGCGGTGGCCATCACCACCGACGCGGTGGCGCACCACCCGATGATCGAGACGTCCGCGGTGCGCAAGGCCGAACAGGAACTGCGGCAGTACCTGGCGTCGACTCCGCTCGCGGGCGCGGGTAACGTCATCGCCGTCTCCGGTGACCACGGAACCGGCAAGACACACCTCGGCGTGCGACTCGTCCAAATCGCCCATGCGGAGTCACCGTCGGCGAGTGCCATGTACCTCGACGTCGCTTCCGACCAATTCACCGGGTTGTACCGCCGGTTCATCGCCAATCTGGGCCGTGAGGGCATCCGTGCCCGTGTCAACGACTTCTACGCGGACGTCGTCGCCGATTCACTGTCCACCGGGACGACGGTGGACATCGCGGCGCTGGTCCGCAACCGGGAGATCGAACCCGACGACGTCGTCGGCGGTTACCAGATGATGGAAAGCGCGTTGCTGCGCCAAGTGACGCAGGACTTGAAGGACGAGCTCAGCAGCATCACCGACAACCAGGCGTATGCCACCGCGCTCGCGCTGCTCCTCCGGCCGGGCTTCGACGACGTGGTGTGGGACTGGTTCAACGGCAGCGCTCCCCATGCCGCTTTGGTCGAGCGTGGCGTCACCCATCGCATCGACGACGAAGTGGCTGCGCTCGACGCGCTCGGCGTGTTCGCGTTGCTCCACGGACGCAAGGGCAGACCGTTCGTCCTCGTCGTCGACGAGATCGACAAGATCCTGACCGGGCGCGACATCACCACGCCGGTCAACAAAGCGCTGCAACGGCTCCTGCAGGTTTTCCAGGCCGCCGGATCGTTCCTCGTTCTCAGTGGCCTTCCGGAGTTCCGGCGCGAGCTGGAACCGGATGTCGCGCAGCGCATCAGCACCGTGATCCCCATGCCGCCCCTGCTCGCCGGTCAGGTCTCGGTGTTCGTCGACCTCGCGCAGCGGCGGGAGAGTGACCTGCCGTACATCGAGTTCCCGGATTCCGCCGTCGAACGCATGGTGAAGCTGGCCAACGGCAATCCCCGGAAGATCATCAGTCTCTGCCACGCTCTCTACCGCACAGCGGTGGAGCAACGCCGTTCGGCGGTCGACACGCTCATGGTCGAAGAGGCGATGCATGATCGAGCCGGTTATGTGACCACGGATGAAGTGACGGCCGCCATCCGGGACTTACTCGTCCGGGAAAACATTTCGTACAGCACCGACCAGTACGTCGGCAATCGCGACTCCTTCGTCGACTTCTGGATCGAGGCCGGGCCCGACTCCGGATTCGCGGTTCTGGTCGCGGAGTCGGTCTTCACCGGTGACGTCGACGACCTCGTGATCCGGGCGCGCGCGGTGCGCTCCGCGCGCGAAACCGTCGAAGTCGTCCTGGTCGTCGCCAACGTCCTCGACGCCGACGCCGCCCAGCAGCTGACCGCGCACGTCCTCGACAAACCCGTGCGGTACGACCCCAGGTCGTTCACCGAGGACTTCCAGCCCCTCCTGAGATCGCTTCGGCAGCGCTACACGGGAAGTCCCCTGGACGCGATCCGGGAATGGCTGGTCCGCATCGACCTGGCCAACGCCACCACCCGCCAGATGATGGAAAAGCTGGATCGTGATCTCAGCAGGCTCAGCGAGGAGACTTCGAACGAGCTGATGACGCTGCGCGAACGGACGAACGTCGTCAACATCGTCACGAACACCTATCCCGGCGACGATCCTGCTGGGCAGCCTTTCCCCGATTCCGTTGCCGAGGTGTTCCACGACGCACTGGCCGGACTCGACCGGCTCGGTTACCCCGACACACTCTTCGACCGCGTCCTCGGCCGTGCGGAAGACGCGAGCGAGCACTACCGCCGGGTCACCCAGATGCTCAACCGCCTGGCCACGAAAGGCGTCTACGAAGCCGCCGGTACCGTCTCGATGCTACGGCGGTGGATCACTTCCTTCTCGAACGCAGCGGCGAGCTGGTACGCCACGGAGAGCCATGCAGCCCGGAGGCCGGGGCAGGCACGAAGCCGCCTCGACGCGCTCTGCCGGACTTACGAGCGGGTCGCGGAAACGATGCCGCTGGGCCAGATCGCCCCGCTGGTGCAGCTGGTGGCCGAGGGCGAAGCCGACCCCATCCCGAAACAGATCAGCACGCAGCTGGTGCAACGGCAGGTCACCGAATTCGCTGAGCAGTACCGGACTTTGGGAGGGAAGGTCCGGGAGATGGTGCTCGCCGAACTTTCCGCTCCATGACGGCGCGGTCCGGCGAGCTGTCCGCGGCAGCGTCGTCCGGTTCCGGCCCCTCGCAGCGTTCCGCCCGTCGCAAGAACGCACCGCCGAGGTAGTAGAGCCCATTGGTCACCACGATCGCCGGAGCGATGACGGCCACCGCACCGGGGAAGTCGGGCTCGAGAGCCAGGGCGAGGACGATCGCGGTCAGGCCGTTCTGCTGGCTCAACGCGAGGTGAAGCCGATCGAAGCGGCTGCGTCCCCGGGACAGCAACCAGCCGGTGAGCATCTGCGCCGCATATGCGGTCGCACCGAGCACCACGCCCTTGACGAGGGTCGCCCACGTCAATGCCTCGGCCGTTCCGGCCAGCACCAACCCGAGCGCGGCCGTCGCCACCAGAAGGGCACCGAACACGATGCCGGCCGACGTGCGACGCCACTCGAGGTACGGGCGGAAGAAGAGCCCGATCAGCGCAATGCCCAGCAGCAACGACCCGAGCACGCCGACCACGCCGTAAGCCAGCGCCAGGACGGCGACGCACGCCTGTGCGTATCGCGCCGGAGAGCTCCCTGAAGCCAGCCACTCGTGCACACCGGCGCGTCGCGTGATCCACCACGCCAGCAGCGCACTGCCCGCGAAAGCGAGGTTCAGCAGGACGTCGACACCGAAACCAGCCGCGGGCGACGCGAACGCCGCAGCACCGCCGTTACCCCGGCCGAGCGCGAACATCGACAGGTACACGGTCAACAGGACGGTGACCGGGTCGTCGAACGCAGCCCACGCGTTGAGCACCGCGCGAGTGGATGCCGACATCCGCGTCCGACGCTGGGCCGCAGCCACGGCGAGCGGATCGATCTGGGCCACCGCGACACCGAGCACGATGCTGGACGGAGCTGGGTAAAGCAGCGCCATGACCGCCGCGATCAGGACGACTTTCGCCGTCACACCGGCCGAAAGTGCCAGCACTACGGTCCGGCGGTTCTGCCGCAGCTCGAAGATGTCGATATCCCGGGTGCTGCCGTACAGGCCCACCGCCAGCAAGGAAATGACCAGCAGGTGATAGCCGGGAGTGAGGAAGACATCACCGGTGTGGAGTACGTGTCCGGCCAGCCAGCTGGCGCCGAGTACGGCCAGCAACATCGCGCCTCTGCCGACGCTCATGGCCCATTCCCCACGTTGGCTGCGGTATCCATTGGATGATATCGGCTGGATCGGCGTGATCACGAGACCCGTTTGCCGGAAATACTGTGGGTTCACACCGTGGGGTGGTGCTCACATTCGGTGGCGAGCTGCGCCATTCGCACGTCGGTGTGGTGCACCTTGGGCTGGTGCAACGTGACGCCGACGAGGTGCGTCCGTCGGGAGACCCGGTAGTAGTAGACAGCCCCTTGTTCGACGTCGAGAACCACCCGCTTGAGCCGGCCCCGCAGCAGCAGTGCGGTCACCCGGTTCAGCTGGGTGCGAATTTCACACAGCTGCTCGGAAAGCTTCTGGTAGAAGGCACGCCGGTAGTCGGGCGTGACCGAACCCGCGAAGTACATGCTCAACGCCGCGTGGTCGAAGACATCGGCGTGGAACACGACTTCGTCGTCCACGCAGTAGGCGACGAAGTGCAGGTCGGCCGGGTGCAGAGCGCCGGTGCAGGCCTCCTCCACCGGAGCCGGCAGCGAGCCTCGCTTCGTGACGTGCGAAACGAATGGCTCACGGGCCGGATCGCCTGTTTCTTCGGTGTCGAATCCGCCCAGGTTCTGGCTGGAGAGCCCGACCTCGGCCCGGAGTTCCGTGATCAGGCGGGCGAGCGAGCGGTCGACATCGTTCGCCTCGTCGATGTAGCCGTCACGGTCACCGGTGTATCCGACACCGACGACGTATTGAGTCCGCACCACCGGGTCGCAGACGATCTCGGCGTCATCGGTGCGAATCACGGTCCGGATGAGCGCCCCGGTGTAGGCGTTCCGCAGCCTGTCGTCCAATTGCTCGAACGCAGCACACAACTGGCGGCCCAGTCTCCGCAGTCCGACCCGGGGTTCCTCACCTGCCGGTGGCAATGCCACTTCGGGCGCGTCGAGATGGTCGAGCGCAAAGTCCAGGACACGATCGGTGTAGTAAGCCAGATGATGCAGACCGGAAGCGCCCGTCATCGTTCTCGAGCAGATCCGGAACAGCGTGTCCTCGCGTTGATCGGGCAGGTGTCCGCCCACGTGTGTGGTGAGCTCCGGAGTACTGCCGCCGCTCGGTGCCATCTCGGGTCCCCTCGTCGATTCTTCCTCGCGCTCGTGGCTCATGGCATCGAGATGTCCAGATCGAGGGTGCGCAAGCCACCGAGATCGTCGCCGCCGGTACCGAGATGCCGAAGGTTCGACGCGGCGATGTCACGGTAGTAATGCATGCGCGGCAGGAAATCGGTGCACGCTTCGGAGGCCTCGCGTGCCGCGGTGAGCGCCTCTTCGGCCCGGCCGGCAACGGCCAAGACGACGGCGAGATCGACGCCGGCGGCCAGGCTCAGCGGATGAAAAGGGCCGACGTGCGCGGTCAAGGCCCGCGTACCCTCCTGGATCGGCAGGACGGCCTCGCCGGCGTGGCCGGCTCCCACGAGCGCGAGCGCCAGCATCACGCGGCAGATCGCCACGTCATGGGCGTGGCCGTCCGCGGTGTTCAACACCTCGATGCACTCGGTGATGCCGGTGACCGCGTGCTCGAACTCGCCGACCTGCCGCTGCGCGTTGGCGTAGCTGAGCTTGCAGGCCACGACCTGCGGATGCCGGTCACCGAGCAGGTCGCGGAACGCGGTCAGCGCCTCACCGTTGCGGCTTTTCGCCGTGGTGGCCGCGCGGCTCGAGGCCAGGCGTTCGCTGATCGACCACTGCCAGCTCACCGCCGGACGCGCCTGCTTCGGCTCCGGCCGGAGAGCCGCTGCGAGCCCGTGAGCCCGGATGAGGGTGGCGATCGAATCTTCGAATCGCCCCATCGCCCGCTGGTAGACACCCAGGTTGGCGAGGGCCAGCCAGTTGCGCGGGTCATCCCGGCCGAAGAGCCGCGCACGGCGATCGCAGTGCGCCTGCCCGCTCTGGCACGCGGCATCGATGTCCCCGGCGTGGAACTGTGCCGCGGCCAGGTTGTTCTCCGCGTCGAGCGTCTGCGGATGGTCTTCTCCGAATGCCCGTTGGAGGCCGTGCAACGTGGCGGTGTCCTCGACGACTGCGTCTGCCAGCCTGCCGAGCGCGCGGAGGTCGGCGCTCAGTCCCCGGGCGGCCAGGAGCGACCGGTAGTGGGCGCGTCCTTGGTGCAGGCGCTGGACCTCCAAGGCGCGGGAGTCCAGCTGCAGTGCCTCCTCGTAGCGACCCAGTTCGCGGTAGAGGTTGGCGAGCTGGCTCGCCAGCATGCACACGTAGGGGTCGGATTCCGAGTGAGCCGCCAGCCATCGTTCGTAACCCTCTCGGGTAGGCTCGACGGCCACTTCCCAGATATCGGGCTCTCCGGTGCGATAGAGGTACTTCGCCTGGTTGACAAGCCATTGGCGGACCATCGGGTCATCGCTCTGCTGCGCGCCGGCCGACATGATGTGCCGGTTCAATTCGGCGAAGCGCGCCCTGGCGTGCGGCTGGTCGAGCTCCTGCTCGGTCGGGCTGTAGGCCGCCAGGGCGGCCAAGACGTGACCTCGCAGGAGAGTGTCGAAACCGTGCGGCAGAGAGTCCCGCAGCAGCTGCCGGATCACCCGCTCGAACGTGAGCGTTCGTGCCAGACCCCAATCGACCCGGAAGAGTCCCAGCCGCGCCCCCCGAGCCAGGAAGACGTCCAGTTCCGCCGCGTCCACGGCGAGCCGCGCGGCGTCCTGACCGCCGGCTTTGATCAGTTCCTGACGGACCTCTTTCGACCGCAGCAGAGCCAGGCTGATGCCTTCCGGCGACAGCAGCGAGCAGAACCGCGCCAGCAGCAACGTCATCCGGCCGGTCTGCGAATCCCGCAGACCGGCGGTGACGACGTCGAGAACCGCGGCGACCGCGTCCGAGCCGGGTGCCCGGCTCCCCAATTGGTCGATGTGCTTGCCGACGGCCGCGCGCGTCTCGGCGCTCGTGGATTCCGGGTTGATCGCGCTGGTGGTGAGCACCTCGGTGAGCCACGCCGCGGACAGCTCCATCGCGAGCGGGCGGTGCCCGAGGGCGCCTGCCAGTTCGGCGAGCTGCTTCGCATCGGTCAGCCACGGCAGTCGTTGCTGCATGAAGACCGTGGTTTCGGCGGTCGCGAACGGAGCCACCTCGATGTCACCGTCCGCCGCCGCCGTGACGATCACGTGGCACCGGCCGGGTGGTGGCAGCAGTCCGGCGTACGCCTCCGGCGAGTCACCGTCGTCGAAGATCAAGAGCCACTTCGGCGTGACGAGCTCGGAAGTGGGCAGGCGCAGCGGACCGGGGACGTCCACGGGAGCCTTGGCTCTCAGCTTCTGGCACAGCGTGACCAACCCGGCGAGTGCGGATTCGCGGTCGTGGGCCGAGATCCACCACACGACGTCATAGGCGTTCGCGAACCGGTGAGCGTACTCGCGGGCCAACGCGGTCTTGCCGGAGCCCGGCCCGCCCCCGACCCGGACCGGTCCCGGGCCGCTCAGCAACCGATCACGAAGCTCCTCCAGTGCCTCTGCCCGGCCGATGTGCTGCGGACGGGCAGGCGGCAGGTTCGTCAGACCGGGTTCCTCGTCCGGGTGCCGCGCGATGCCACCGGCAGACGGGACACTCTCCGAGACCGGCCGGGCGAGCCCGAAGAAACTGCGCAACCGCACGGCAGCGTCGTGCGGCTCGAGCCCGTCGAGCCGCAACGCCGTCGCGCCGGGCAGCGACAGCGCCGAGCCGTCCACCACCACTTCGGTACAGGCGGCCGCTCGATCGGCCAGCTCGCCGGCCTCCCGGCGTTCACCGGACGCACTGAACGCCTGGCTGCCGAGAACGATCAGCTCGACCTGCTCCGGTCCGTCGAGCCAAGCCGCGTCGGCGCGGACCGTGCCCACTTCGGCTCCGCCCGCCCTCAGGTTCGCGGCCAGCCAATCGGCCCACAACCGATCCGCCGGGGTGTAAGCGATCAAGAAGCGGGGCGGCACTCCGGCGGTGAAGCCGGTCGCCCGGCGATAGCGATCGAGCATCGGCTGCGACAGGAGCCCCAAGCCGGTCACCGCCCCGGCAGTCAAGGCGGCCGCCAGCGCGCTGTGCGCAGCGACCAGCTCCGGCTCGTCCAGCAGGGCCGCGAGCACCGGCACCGGCGTACTGAACTCCGGTAGCGCCAGGACGCGGCCCGGCCGCGGGTTGGTCGCGAGCAGGCCGGCGAAGGCGGCTACGCCGGCGACGTCCTGTTGCCCGGCCGCGATGTCCAAGCCGACGGGCACGATCTGGATGCCTCCGGGAGCCCGGCGGCGGAGGGATTCCCCGATGCGCACCGCCTCGCGGATCGAGGCCTCGCGATGGGAAAAGCACACCACGGCGACATCGCACACCGTGGCGATCGACCGGAAGATCGCCCCGGCGTCTTCGTCCGACTGCTCGAGCAGGGAGGGTGCGTTGACGAGCACGTACTCGTAGGCCGACTCGGTGAACGCCCGGCGGAGCCGAGCCGGATCCCCTTGCCTCGCCGCCGCCCGCCAGGTTTGCCGTTGCCGCTCCAGTCCCGGCAACGTCAGAACGTCGATCAAGCCGAGACCTGGCTGGATCGTGTATCGGTTCTGGATGGTTTCCCGCAGTTCCGTCAAACCGAACGCCGAGGTGAACTCCCGGTCCAGTGCGGCACCGGCCAGCTCGCGCGAGGCCCCTCGCTCGGCGGCGAACGGACGCAGGTAATCGGCGACTTGATGGATCGCCTCGGGCAGATCCAGTGCCAGCACGGGATGTCCGTGACTGGCGATCAAGCACGCGACATTGGCGACGGCACCTGCCCGGTCCACCGCGTCGTCGGCGGAGACGAACGCAATGAGCAGGGTAGGACGCCTCGGAGCCGCTGGTGGATTTCGGTACGTGGTCATCTCTACTCAGGTCGCTGGACAGCTACGGACCATTACAGGGAAAGGAAGATCATGGCTAGGAGCTGTTGGAGAACATGGAGAACAACTGCGCCTCGGAGTCCGGTGCGGCCAGAAGGCGGCGGAGACTCGCCCGCAGGACGGTGTCGGGCAGCTCTTCCAGTTCCTCCAGCGACAGATCGGCGACGTCAACGAGATCGGAATCGATATCCGGACCATGGACCACCTCGGCGCCTCCGGAACAATATCGTCACCCCGCGTAGCTGAACAGGCCGGTAGCATATCAAGCCGGAAGCACCGGTGACCGCCGCTCGCCTCACGATTCACTCGTTGTCATGGATTTGTCCAGCCAGTCGGCGGAACGGGTCGCGATCGGGCCGTCCGGGGAGGGGAAGAAGATGAAGGAATCGTGGCCGCTCCCGCCACGTCCGGTGCGCCAGTTTGTGATCAAGGTTCACAGCAGATGCAATTTGACCTGCGATTACTGCTACGTGTACACAATGGCCGATCAGGGATGGCGCACCCGGCCCAAGGTACTTTCCGACGAACTCGTCGACATCACTGCCGGGCGCATCGCCGAGCACGCCCACCGCCACGGACTGCCCGAAATCCGGGTGGTCCTCCACGGTGGCGAGCCGATGCTGGCGGGAACGGCCGCGCTCGTCCGGTGCGTGCGGACCGTGCGCGCGGCGCTCGGCAGCCGGGTTCACGCGCTGATGACCGTGCAAACGAACGGAACGCTGCTGACCGAGCGCCGGGTGCGCTCCCTCGCCGAAGCCGGCGTCCGCGTCGGGGTGAGCCTGGACGGTCTTCCGCAAAGCCAGGACCGCCGCCGTGATCGTCGCGGCAGAAGCAGCCACGCATTGGTGGTCGACCGGCTGCGCATCTTCCGGGAACCGGATCTCCGGCCGTATTTCGCGGGCATTCTCGCCACGATCGACCTGGCCGCCGACGCGGTCGCGACGTACGAGGCCTTGATCGCGCACGAACCGCCCATGATCGATTTCCTCCTGCCGCACGGCAACTGGACGACACCACCACCCCGGCGTCCGCCGCTGTCGCCGGCCACGCCGTACGGGGATTGGCTGATCGCGGCCTTCGATCGCTGGTACGGCGCTCCCGTCCGGGAAACCGGCGTGCGCATGTTCGAGGAGATCATCCACGGATTGTTCGGTGGTACGCCGAGGGTCGAAGGCCTCGGCTTGGCCCCGCTGGGTATGGCGGTGGTCGAGACCGACGGCAGCATCGAGTTGTCCGACACCCTCAAATCGACCTACCCGGGCGCTGCCGCCACCGGCCTCGATGTCCGTTCACATTCTTTCGACGACCTCCTGGAGTTGCCTGATGTGCGGGCACAGCAGCTCGGGAAGCACGGTCTTCCGGAGGCCTGCGTTCCCTGCGACGTCGCGCGGGTGTGCGGAGGAGGCTTGCGCGCTCACCGGTACCAGGCCGGCACCGGCTTCGCCAATCCGTCCGTCTACAGCCGGGATCTCGGGGCATTGATCCGGCACATCCGCACGACGCTGCGCCGCGACGTGGCCGCCCTGCGCACCGCCGGAGCGGCCCGGTGATCGGCACCCTTCCGTGCCGGTTGCCGGAGGAAGCGTTCGTCCGGATCGCCGGCGGAGGCGGTGGCCGGGAGGCCATCCGGCTGCTGCGCCGGGCCGGCCGGAGCCGGACACTCCTCGCCATCAGATTCCTGGTGACCGAGGCCGGCCGGCTCGGCCATCCGGACGCTTCGGTGGTCGAGCACGCTTGCCACGTGCTGAGCGAGGCGCACCGGCACTCCGCGGACGCGGTCGCGCGCGTGCTCGGTGAACCGGAAGTGGCGATGTGGGCGATCGGTGCGGCCCGCGAGCTGGTGCACGGCGGAACGCGATTCCCGCCTTCTTCACTGGCGAACGTAGCGGCCGCGGCGGCGGTGCGGGCGGGGCTGCCGGCGGAACTGCCCACGGCTTCCGGGGCGTCGATCCACCTGCCTTCGCTGGGCACCGTGGCACCCGGCGGGCCGGACATCCGTGTCGAGCCGGACGGCGACGGGTGTGTGATCCACGTCGGCGGCCACCGGGTTCGCCTGCTCGCCGGGTTCCAGGCTCCGGCGCCGGGGTGGTCGCCCTTGGTTTCCGTCCGGCTCGGCCCGAAGACGATCACACTCGATCGGTGGGGCCTCGGCTCGCTGCCCCAGCCGTTCGCCGGCGACCTCCTGCGGGTCGGCAGCCGCCAGGCGGAGAAGTGGAGCCGGGTGCTCTCGGGCGGCATCGACCTGCTGCGCCGGCACGGTACCGCCGAACCGGTCGTCGAGACGGTACACACGGCAACCCCGCTGCGGCAGACCGAGCCGGATCCCGCCAGCGCGACTTTGGCGGACGCGTTCGGGTGCGTCCTGCTGTCACTGCCGGACGATGCCCGTGCAGCCGCACTCACGCTGGTGCACGAAGTCCAGCACGCGAAGCTGACGGGACTGCTCGACGTCCTGCCGCTGCTCGAAACCTCATCGTCCGAACGCTTTTATGCGCCTTGGCGGCAGGACCCGCGGCCTCTGCTGGGGCTTCTCCACGGCGCATACGCCTACGTCGGTGTGGTCGGGTTCTGGGGGCGGCAGCGCGAAATCGACACGGACCCCGAGCGGGTGCACGAGGCCGAGGTCGAGTTCGCCCGCTGGTTGAGGGCCACGACCGAGACCGTGTCGCTTCTCACTGCCCGGCCGGAGTTCACCGAACACGGCCGGACCGTACTCACGCACATGGCCGAGACGCTGGCGGGGTGGTCACGGCACCGGGTCTCCGCCTCAGCGCGCGCCGAAGCCGAAACACTCCGGTCGGCCCACCGCGACAAGTGGGCGAGGCCCTGACGACCACGCCGGGCTGTGACGACCTCACCAGCTCGATGATCATCCGCATCGAGGTGGGCTTTCCGCCCCCGTCCGGGCCGAGGAAAGCCTGTGACGGAACCCGGCCGGACGGTGAAGTCCAGATGGTCGACCGCCGTTTCTCCCCGTACCGCTTCGTGAGGCGGCCCGCCGAGCGGGACAGCGGCGGCCATGGCGCGGTGACCCGCGTCGCTCGGGGTGGAGGCGGTCGCCGAGCATCGCCTCGCCGCCCGGCCGGGACGGGGAAACCGGGTCTCCCCGGTCAGGCGCAGTGGCGGGCGGTGAACTTCGACGTCCCGGAGCCGACCGGGATCCGTACCCCCGTGGGCAGGGTGACCGTGGCGGTCGCGTTGACCGGGACGGTGACGGTCAGGTCGAAGCGGCACCCGGTCTGCGTCCACTCGGCGCCGACCGGCCCGCGGACCGTGTCGATCGACGCCGCGACGTGCCGGAGGCCGGGCGGCACCTGGGGCGCGATGGCGATCGACGCGTAGCCCGGCGCCGCGGGGGTGATCCCGGCGAACTGCGTGTAGAAGGCCGCGTTGATCCCGGCGAACATCGCGTGGTCGTGGGTTTCCATGCCGGACTCGTACGTCCACTGCTCCCACGGCGTCGTCGCGCCCCGGCTGATCTCGTACCCGAATCCGGGGTAGGTCCGCTGCCGGAGCACGGTCAGCGCGACGTCGATGCGGCCGGCCTTGGCGAGCGCTTCGGGCAGGTACCGGGTGCCGAAGATGCCGGTGTCGAGGTGCCCGGCGTCCTTGGTCAGGATCGTTCCGACGAGCTTCGCGCCGACCGCGGCCACCTTGTCCGGGGGAACCATCCCGAACGCGAGCGGCAGGATGCTGGTCGTCTGACGGCCGTCGCCGTAGGTTGCGCCGACGAGGAAGTGCGCGTTGAACGCGGCGGCGATCGCGCTCGCCAGCTCCCCGAAGTGCGTCGCATCGGCGGTCTTTCCCAGTGCCCGCGCGGCTTTCGCGACGTCTTCGGCCTGCCGGTAGGACAACGCCGTGTTGACCAGTGAACGCTCGCTGAAGCACGCGCCCGCGGACGGATTTCCCTGTCCGCCGTTGGCGTTCGGGCTCCGGTCGGGTGGGCACCAGTCGCCGAAGCCGCGGTCCTCGGGCCAGACGTGGCCGGGGTGGGCGGCCGCGTTGGTGTCCACGAACGCCTTCATCAACGGGTAGGCGGCGGCCAGCCGCGGGAGGTCGCCGTACTGCTCGTAGAGCGACCAGGCCAGGTCGACCGAGCCGCCGCCCATGTCCGGCAGCTGGGCGTTCCCGTCGTCGCTGGGCAACGCCGTCCCGGGTGGCAGGTCGAGCAGGTACTTGCGGTAGAAGGGTTCCATGCCGAAGTCGAGGACGGCGGCGTCGTGGTAGGCCTGCACGTCCATGCCCGGCGGCGTCCGCTCGTCGCGGACCGGGTTGTCGGTGGGCAGGCTCATCGAGTTGTTCAGGACAGCGCGCCGGTTGTCGGCCCAGATCGCGTTCAGCAGCGGATCGGACGTCTCGACGTGCCCGGTGGCGGGAACGTCGGCGTGCACGACCCGGCCGGCGACGCTGCCCAGGTCCGGCGTCCCCGGGTAGCCGGTGAGCTCGAGGTAGCGGAAGCCGTGGTAGGTGAACCGGGGCTCGTACACCTGGACTCCGCGGGCGGCGCCGAGGGTGTAGGAGTCGGTCGAGGCGGCGTTGCGGTTGGTCGCGGTGTCGAGCATCCCGTCCTCGGCCAGCTCTTCCGCGGTGCGCATCCGCACGGTCGTGCCCGCCGGCCCGGCGACGCGCAGCTGGGCCCAGCCCGCGAAGTTCTCACCGAAGTCGTAGACGTGAACGCCTGGGCGTGGCTGTGTCATGGCCACCGGCCGGAGCGTGCGGACGACCCGGATCGGCGGCGCGGTCGACCCGATGAGCTCCCCGTTCGGGGCGGCGACGGTCCGCACCGGGTGCCAGGCCGAGTCGTCGAACCCCGGCCGGTCCCAGCCGGGTTTCTCCAGCCGGGCGTCGTGGTTTTCGCCGGCGTAGAGGTCGTTGGCCGTCACCGGACCGTCCGACCAGCGCCAGGAGCTGTCGGTCGTGATCGTCCGGCGGGTTCCGTCGGTGAAGGTGACGGCCAGCGCGAGGATGCCCTGCTTCGGTCCGGTCCAGCGGAAGCCGTACTGGCTGAAGCGGGGACCGTACCCGTTGCCCAGCCACAGTCCGGCCGCGTTTGGTCCTTTGTGGACCTGGTTCGTGACGTCGTAGGAGTCGTAGAGGAGGCGGCGGTCGTACGGCGTGCTTCCCGGCGTCAGCACCTGGTCGCCGACCTTCCCGCCGTTGAGGTGCAGTTCGTAGAAGCCGAGGCCGTAGACGTACGCGCGGGCGCTCGCGACGGGTTTGTCGAGGACGAACTCGTTCCGCAGCAGCGGCGCGTCCGATGACTGGGCGAGCAGGAGCGGGTCGCCCTGGGGTTCGAGCTTGCCGTCGGTGATCGTGGCTCCGGGGAAGCGGGCGTCCGGAGTGGACTCGAAGTCGTCGGAGAACAGCCGGGTGCCGTCGATGCCGTGGACGGTGAGGTTGTCGTAGGCGGCGGCTTCGGGGGTGCCCTGGCTGACGGAGGTCCGGAACCCGATGGTGCCGCTGCGCACGGCGTCGACCGTCCGGGAGTCGACCTGGGTGCCGTCGATCGACGTGACGACGGTGCTCCCCCGCGCGTCGATCCGCAGGTGGTGTGGGACGTTCACGGTGACGAGCCGGCTCACGTCGGTTTCGCCGAGGAGGGCGAAGGAACCGTGGCTCTTGACGTGCGGTCGCAGCAGGACCTTGCCCGGCACCTCGGCGGCGTTCACCTGCCACAGCAGGAAATCGTCGGGGCCGGTGGCGCGGAAGACCACGCTCGCGGCCGCGGACTTGATGGCGAAGTCGACGTCGAGGACGAAGTCCTGCCAGGCGTAGGCGTCGCCCGGGCTGATCCACTGGGCACCGGACCAGTCGGCGCCGGTCTCCCACCAGGCGGGCGCGGCCTTGGCGGGCGGTCCGCCGCGGGTGCCCCAGACTTCGACGGTCCAGTAGTTCCGTTTCCCGGCGGGCCCGCGGTAGGGGACGGCCACGGAGTCGGCGCCGGTGACGCGGCCGCTGTCCCAGACGTCGGCGCGGTCCTCCTGCAGGAGCCGCGGATCGCTGGCGACGAGGATCCGGTAGGCCGTCTGCCGTTCTCCGGGCCGGTCGGAGCGCAGTTTCCAGCTCAGCGTCGGGCTGGGGCCGGCGACGAGGGGGTTGACAACGTTGTCGACGCGCAGGTCGCCGGCCTGGATGGCCCCGGGGGGCGCGGCGACGCTCGGCGGCGCGATCAGGAGGAGGGCGGACAGGACGGCGAGCAGCACGCGAGATCCGGACATGAACGCTCCACGGCATCGTTGAAACGTTTCAAGCCACAATAGCAGCCTGCCGGCGCCTCGCCTAGGTTGTCCACGAGACAGGAACGATTACCGGTGCAGGTGCTGGGTCCAGTCTTCGGGCACGCGGCCGGCGGGCCCGGGCACGGCCTGGCTGAGCGGCCGGTGTTCGGGCGCGGCGAGCGCCGGGCCGGATTCGTAGAGGACCTCGTCGGTGTAGTCCCAGAACCAGGCTTCGCCGGGCTCGAAGCTGCGCGCCATCCGGTGCCCGCTGGCGGCGGCGTGGGCACTGGCGTGCTGGGCGGGCGAGGAATCGCAGCAGCCGATGTGCCCGCATTCGGCACAGCGGCGCAGGTGGAACCACCAGCCCGGCGGGTTCGCGCTGTCGCAGTCCGCGCAGCCGGTGCCGCTGGGCGGAACCGCGGGGTTGATGCCTTCCATGCGAACTCCTCTGCTCGTGACGACCCCTGCCCACCTTATGCGGGACCGCGGAGGTGGCCCCAGCCGGCCGTCGACCGGTCCGGACGACACGCGAATATCTGTCGAATATTCGTCGATTCTTTCGATTGTTCACGGCGGGATTGACCCCTGCTTTCGGGCATGTTGGAATATGTCCACCAAGGGGCAGGAAAGGTATCCGCCATGACTTCGAGAGCAATGAAGCTCTTCCTTGCCGCCGTGCTGGGCGTCACCGCGAGCGTCTGCGGGGTTGCTCCGGCCGGCGCCGCCGGTCAGCTCACTGCGTCGCAGATCGTTGCCGACATGGGGGCCGGGTGGAATCTGGGGAACCAGCTGGAAGCCAACAGCAATGGTGTGCCCAGCGAAACCGCCTGGGGGCAGCCCACCATCACCCAAGCGCTCGTCGACAAAGTCAAGGCCGCCGGGTTCAAGACGATCCGGATTCCGATCTCCTACCTCGGCTACATCGGCGCCGGGCCGAACTACACCGTCAACGCCGCCTGGCTGAACCGGATCCAGCAGGTTGTCGACTACGCCTACCAGCGCGGCCTGTACGTGCTGATCAACATGCACGGCGACGGCTACAAGACCATCACCGGCTCCTGGCTGATCTGCGATGCCGGCGACCAGGCCACCGTCAAAGCCAAGTACCAGAAGGTCTGGCAACAGGTCGCGGCCCGGTTCGCCGGCTACGACCAGCACCTGATCATGGAAGCCATGAACGAGGAGTTCGACGGCCAGTACGGCACGCCGACGCAGCCGTGCTACTCGAACATCAACGCCTACGACCAGATCTTCGTCGACACCGTGCGCAAGACCGGCGGGAACAACGCTTCGCGGTGGCTGCTCGTCGCCGGCTGGAACACCAACATCGACTACACCACCGGGAACTACGGCTTCACGATGCCGACCGACCAGTTCCGTTCCCCGTCGATTCCGGCCGGCGAAAAACGGATCATGATTTCCGTGCACTACTACAGCCCGTGGGACTTCGCCGGCGAGGAAAACGGCAACATCACGCAGTGGGGCCGGGGCGCGACCAATCCGTCGAAAAAGTCGACCTGGGGTCAGGAAGACTACCTCGACGCCCAGCTGAAACTCGTGTACAACGCATTCGTCGCGAAGGGCTATCCGGCCGTCGTCGGGGAATTCGGGTCCGTCGACAAGTCCGCGTTCGATTCCGCGAACAACCGGTACCGGGCCGACTTCGCGCGGGCCGTCGTGTCGACGGCCAAGAAGTACGGCGCCGCCACCGTCTACTGGGACAACGGCAACAACGGCCAGTACGGGCTCGGTCTGTTCGACCGCCGGTCCTACGCGGTGACGCACCAGGGCATCATCGACGCCATCATGGGCGGCCTCGCCAGTCGATGACCACCGGCATGCGCGTCGTTCGGCCCCGGCCGTCCTCAAGGCGTGCGGCGGCGCAGCGTCGCGGCACCCAGCAGCAGGGCCAGGACGACGCACCCGGCGATGATCCCGATGTTGCGGACCAGGGTGCCGTCGACCTCGGCCGAGCGGGTCACCTGCGTCAGCGCGTCCACGGCGTACGACAGCGGCAGGACGTCCGACACCGCGCCGAGCACCCAGCCCATCTCGCCGCGCGGGACGAACAGGCCGCACAGCAGGAACTGCGGCAGCACGAACACCGGCAGGAACTGGATCGCCTGGAACTCGGTGCGGGCGAACGCGCTGACGAACAGCCCGAGCGCCGTGCCGAGCAGCGCGTCCAGCACCACCACGAGCAGCAGCACCCAGACCGAGCCCGCGATGTCCAGCCCGAGCCAGGTCAGGGAGATCCCGGCCGCCACGACCACCTGCAGCGTCGCCAGCACGCCGAACGCCAGCGCGTAGCCGAGGATCAGGTCCAGCTTGCCGATCGGCAGGGTCATCAGACGCTCGAGCGTGCCCGTCGTGCGCTCGCGCAGCGTCGTCACCGAGGTCAGCAGGAACATGATCGTGAACGGGAAGATCCCGAGCAACGCCGGTGCGACCGCGCTGAACCGCTGCTCCGAGTTGAGCACGTACCGCAGCAGGACCATCAGCACGCTCGGCACGGCGATGAGCAGCACCACCGTGCGCGGGTCGTGCCGCAGCTGGGTGAGGATCCGGCGGGTGGTGGCCAGCGCGTTCACCGCGCCGCCTCCGTCCGGTCCCGGATCAGGCGCAGGAACGCCTGCTCGAGGTCGGGCGCGCCGGTCCGCGCCCGCAGGTCCTCCGGCGTGCCGCGGGCCAGGACCCGGCCGCGGTGCAGCAGCAGGAGGTCGTCGCAGCGGGCGGCCTCGTCCATGACGTGGCTGGAGATCAGCAGCGTGACGCCGGCGGCGGCCAGGCCGTGGAACAGCTGCCAGAGCTCGTCGCGCAGCTCGGGGTCGGAGCCGACCGTCGGCTCGTCCAGCACCAGCAGCTCGGGCGTGCCCAGCAGCGCCACCGCCAGGTTGGCGCGGCCGCGCTGGCCGCCGGAGAGGCGGCCGACCAGGACGCGGGCCGACTTCGTGAGTCCCGTCTGGGTGATCACCCGGTCCACGTCCGACGGTGTCGTGCCGAGCACCGCGGCGAAGTAGCGCAGGGCTTCGGTCACGGTCAGGTCCGCGTAGATCGCCGGGTCCTGGGTCGCGTAGCCGATCCGCCGCCGCAGCTCGGGGTGGCCGGCGGGCCGGCCCAGCACGTCCACGCGCCCGGACTCGACGAGCTGGACACCGACGATCGAGCGCATCAACGTGCTCTTGCCGCAGCCGTTCGGCCCCAGCAGGCCGGTCACCGTCCCGCGCCGCACGGTGCACCCGATGTCGCGCAGCACCTCTTCGCCGCCGCGGCGGACGCGCAACCCGTCCACGACGATCGCCGGCTCGGCCACGGCGTCCTCCTCCCGCCCCGGACCACTCATGGTGAGCGCCGGTGCGGGCGGAGACAAGAGGCGGAAAAGTGCGGGCAGATGCGCCGAGGGGGGAGGAGGCGCACCTGCCCGCAGGTGTGACGTTAGCGGAGTCTTCGTCAGTCCGCCGATCGAACGACCGGAACGGGCGTCAGCCGCACGTCTTCCCGTTCACCGCGAAGGACGACGGTGACGCGTTGCTGCCCGTGTAGCTGCCGTTGAAGCCGATCGACACCGACTTGCCCGCGCCCACGGAGGCGTTCCAGGGCATCGCCGTGGCGGTGACCGCCGCACCGGACTGCGCCCACGTCGCCGACCAGCCCTGGGTCACCTTCTGGTTACCCGGGAAGGTGAACTTCAGGACCCAGTTCGACCACGCCGCCGTCCCGGTGTTGGTGACCGTGACGTAGGCCGTGAAGCCGCCGGACCAGCTGTTCGCCGTGTAGGTCACCGAGCAGCCGCCGCCCGAGGCGTCCGGCAGCGTCGTGAACTGCGCCGACGCCGAATCCGGGCCGGTCAGGCCCGCGCCGTTGCGGGCCACCACGACCAGCGTGTAGGCGGTCGACGGCGACAGCCCGGTCAAGGTCGCGCTGGTCCCGGTGACGGTGGCGAGGACCTTGCGGGTCGTACCGGTCACGCTGACGACGTCGTAGTTCTTGATCCCGCTTTCGGCGTCCGAAGACGCCGCCCAGGTCACCGTCGCCCCGGTGGCGGACACCGCGGACACGGCGGGCTTGCCTGCCGCGGCCGGGGCGGTCGTGTCCACCGCGGACGGCGACTTCTCCGCCGTCCAGTTCGCCAGCCAGGCCAGCGCCGAGTTCCAGTTGATCGCGACCTCGTTCACCGAGTACGCCTGGATGTCGTCGACGAAGCAGCGCTGGGGCGGGCACCCGGCGAGGAGCCGGGCCGCGGTCGGGTCCTGCAGG
Source organism: Amycolatopsis sp. 505 (assembly GCF_031625235.1). NCBI lineage: Bacteria > Bacillati > Actinomycetota > Actinomycetes > Pseudonocardiales > Pseudonocardiaceae > Amycolatopsis > Amycolatopsis sp. 505. Next base: position 437,194 of record NZ_JACKQP010000004.1, on the reverse strand, counting down.
CCGCTGTTGGGCCCGCCGGACAGTGCCCCGGGCGGCGCGATCGGCAGCGACGGGTCCAGCTGGTGCGCCCAGAACCGGTGGTGGACGTTCTGCACGGCCTGGTCACCGTGCCCGGAGACGTAGGAGTAGTTCGCCGGGTTGCGGCCGAGCAGGTAGTCCATGGCCTGGAACGCGCCGTCGCGGTACTTGTCCTGCTTCGTGAAGTCGTAGGCCAGGGCCAGCACCACGCCGTTGTTGGCGACCAGGCCGTTCGAGCCCCACTCGTACGTGCCGTCGGCCGTGCGGTACGGCGCGGGGTAGCCCATGCCCGCCATCTGGGCGAGGTGGCTGTCGGCCGTCGTGGTGATCGCCGTCTTGATGGCCGCGACGTCCGCCGCGGGCAGGTCGGTGGGCACCAGCGCGAGGGTGATGTCGCCGAGGGCGCCGGTCGAGCCCCAGTCGAAGCCGTGCGTGTTGAAGCTGACGCCGCGGTAGAGCGCGGAGCCGGTGACGTCGGTGCGGTACGCGCTCTTCGCCGTCGTCGCGAACAGCTCCGCGGCCGCCCAGTAGAACTCGTCGGTCACGGTGTTGTCGCTGTAGGTCCCGCCGCCGGTGCCGTCATTGGGGTCGGCGAGCAGGTTCGGGTTGGCCTTGGCCGCGGCGTACGCCTTCTCGGCCGCGGCGAGCAGCTTCGCCGAGTACGCCGGGTCGATGGTCCGCCACAGCCGGGACGCCTGCGCCGCGACCGCGGCCATGTTCAGCGTCGCCGCCGTGCTCGGCGGGGAGAGCCGCCGCGGCTGGCTGTCCAGCTCGGGCCGGGTCGGCAGGGCGGTCCACGCCGCGTCGTGGATCTTGTGGTGCACCATGCCCGCGTTCGGCTTGCCGTCGGGGACCTGCATGGAGAGCAGGAAGTCGACCTCCCAGCGGGCCTCGTCGAGGATGTCCGGGACGCCGTTCGCCCGCTCCGGGATGGCCAGCTTCCCGTCGCCCAGCGCGCTCGCGTCGCCCAGCTTCAGCGCGCGCTCGTACTCGTCGAGCAGCTCCCAGGTCGCGATGCCGCCGTTGACGACGTACTTGCCGTGGTCACCCGCGTCGTACCAGCCGCCGCGGACGTCGAGGGTGTAACCGCAGTTCAGGTCCGACCGGCACGGCACGTTGTTGTCGCCCTGGTTCGGTGCCACGTTGACGTGACCCGCGGGGCGCGCGTAGGTGGCCCCGACGTACTGGGCGTCGATCGCGATGCCGCTGCGCTGGTTGTAGAAGAACGCCAGCGAGTCGTAGCGGAGTTTCTTGAGGCCGTCCGCGGAGATGTCGAACGGGAAGCTCGTCTCGGAGCCGACGACCAGGGTGTAGCCGGTGCCCGCGGTGTCGTAGGCGGAGAAGTCGATGTCGTGGACGTTCTCGCCGGAGGCGGCGTCCGCGCCGCGGGGGCGGGTCTGGCCGGTGGCCACCGCGGTGCCGGCGGCGTTGCGCAACGTCCACGTCACGGGCGACGTCGAGCTGTTGATCACCGTGGCGTGCTTGGGCAGGCCGGGGGTGTAACTTTCCTGGTTCACCCGGATGCCGCTCGTCGGCGGCAGGCCACCGGGCGGGAGCACGCCGCCGATCAGCGAGATGTTGTCCAGGCAGACGGTGTTGTTCGCGGCCTGGCCGCCGAACCAGAAGGCCAGCTGGCCGTTGCCCGCGGCCGGGAAGTCCAAAGTGGACGTGAAGGTGACGGTGAAGTGCTGGGTCGCCGGCGTGACGGTCAGGTCGGTGCGGGAGATCTGCCGGTAGGGCGAGACGGCTTCGCCGGCGACGGCGGAGATCTGCTGGCTGGTCGTCGCGTGCGCGTCGAACTCCAGCGTGTACTCCTGCCCGGCCTCGAAGGGGACGCCGTTCTGGCCGGCCAGCGCGTCGTAGCCGTTGGCCGTGCCGCCGGTGACGTCGGTGCAGAACTCACCGCCGGTGACCCGGCCGGTGGTCCCGGACCCGGCCCACCAGGGGTCGAGGGTGCCACTGGCGAAGGTGCCGTTGAGCAGCCGCTCGTAGTCCGCGGCGGACGCGGGCACCGAACCCGCGGTCAGCCCGAGCGCCGTCACCGCCAGTAACACCAGACCAGCCCGGAATCTTCTTACCCGCATTCGCCATCTCCTCGTCGTCGAGCTCGGCAAAAGTGGGAGCGCTCCCAGACAGGGGACTGTAATCATCGACGTGCGCCTTTGGCAATGATCGGCGAAGGAGGGTGGACGCGGTACCGGCGTTCGTCTATACATACCTGGGTCACCGGGTCAGCCAACGCGAAATTTTCCGAAAGTTTCAGCGCGACCGGAAATGTTAACGCTAACTCCCGGTCCGCCCGTCCGGAAAGGGGCGACGATGCCCGCTCGAACCCGTTCACGGGTCCTGCACTTGTTCACCGCGGCGGCCGCCGCGTTGTCGTTGGCCGCCGCGGTCCCGGCGGCCGCCGTCGCCGCGCCCGGGAGCCCGGCGGTGACCCCGCCGCTGGGCTGGAACAGCTGGAACAGCTTCGGCTGCAACGTCAGCGAGTCGACCATCCACCAAGCGGCCGACGCGATGGTCTCCTCCGGCATGCGCGACGCGGGCTACCAGTACGTCGTCGTCGACGACTGCTGGTTCGACCCGCAGCGCGACAGCCAGGGCAACCTGCGCGCCAACGCCTCGAAGTTCCCGAGCGGCATGAAGGCCCTCGGCGACTACATCCACGCCCGCGGCCTGAAGTTCGGCATCTACCAGGTGCCCACCGACCGCACGTGCGCCCAGCGCACCGGCACCTACCCCGGCTCGACCGGCAGCCAGGGCCACGAGGCCCAGGACGCCCGCACGTTCGCCTCCTGGGGCGTCGACTACCTGAAGTACGACTGGTGCTCCCCCGCCGGAACGCGCGACGAGCAGGTCAGCCGCTTCGGCCTGATGCGCGACGCGCTGCGCGGCACCGGGCGGCCCATCGTCTACAGCATCAACCCGAACAGCTACCACGCCATCACCGGCGACAAGTACGACTGGGGCCAGGTCGCCGATCTGTGGCGCACCACCGAAGACCTGCTCGACATCTGGCAGAACGGCAACACCAACAGCTACCCGATGGGCGTCGGCAACGTCCTCGACGTGACCGCGCCGCTGGCCGCGCAGGCCGGGCCCGGGCACTGGAACGACCCGGACATGCTGGTCGTCGGCCGGCCCGGCCTGTCGCTGACCGAGTCCCGCGCCCACTTCGCGCTCTGGGCCCTGCTGGCCGCGCCGCTGATGGCGGGCAACGACATCCGCACGATGTCCGCGGACATCAGCGCGGTCCTGCGCAACCCGCGGCTGCTGGCGATCGACCAGGACCGGCTCGGCGCCGGTGGCCGCCGGGTGCGCGACGACGGCAACGTCGAGGTGTTCGCCAAACCGCTGTCCGACGGGTCGGTCGCGGTCGGCTTGCTCAACCGCGGCAGCGGCACGACGACCATCAGCACCACCGCGGCGCAGATCGGGCTGTCCGGGACGTCGTTCACCCTGACCGACGTGTGGACGGGCGGCACGTCGGCGTCCAGCGGGCCGATCAGCGCGAGCGTGCCGGCCCACGGCATCGCCGCCTACCGCGTTTCCGGCGGCACCCCGCTCACGGCCACGACGTCACGGCTGCGCGGCACGGGCTCGAACCGCTGCCTCGACGTCGACAACGCCTCCACCGCGTCCGGCGCGGGCACGCTGCTCTGGGACTGCCAGACCGCCGCCAACCAGCTGTGGACGACCTGGGAGAACGGCGAAATCCGCGTCTTCGGCGACAAGTGCCTCGACGGCGGCTCGAGCGGCGCCCAGGTGACCAGCCGCTCGTGCACCGGGCAGAACAACCAGAAGTGGACGCTCGGCTCGGACGGCACGCTCCGCAACGTCCAATCAGGACTGTGCCTGGACGCCGAAGGGGCGGCGACCGCGAACGGGACCCGGGCGATCCTGTGGTCCTGCAACGGCCAGGCGAACCAGAAGTGGAGCCGCGTCTGAGCCTCTTCGCCGGCTTCAGCGGGCGGTACTCGAGCTTTGGTACGGGCGCGGAACCGGTCGCCGCGGCACCAGTGCCGGTACGCCGCGGCCGGCCTCCCCCGCGAACGTACGAAATCTCGGGCGGCGGTCCGGGCTCGCCGGTTCTCACCTGACCGGGCGACACGGTGGCGGTAACGCTCAGGCGGTAACGGAGCGATAACGAGACACGGACCGTCCGACCGCAGGAGAACTTTCGCGTGGAAACACCGTGCCGAGGCCCCATCGACGTCACCCGGGTCACCGGGTTCGACACCGGCACCGCCGACCCTGACGACCTTCGGCGCGCCGTGGCGGCGTCGCCCGGCTACAGCCGTGCCGCCAGCGAACAGCAGGCGGCGCTCTTGGACATCGTGCTGCGGGTGGGCACCACGCCCAGGCGCCGCCGCGGGGTCGTCGGCCGGCTTCTCGGCCGCCGGTAGAAACGGCGAAAGCCGCGATCGGGACTCCGATCGCGGCTTCGCTGCGCCGGGTGGGACCGGCCCTGGGCCGGTCCCACCCGTGCCGGCGTCGGCACCAGGTCGCTGCGTGCCCGGGACGGGGAACCGGAGTGTGCAGCTCGCTCCCTGTTCCGGGCACGCCGCACGACATCAGGCGCGGCGCCGGGTTCCGCGCCCCGGCCGGCTTCCGCACACACAACGGGCAGCCGTGGCGCGGGGACTCAGTGGCCCTGGCTGGTGCCGCCGTCGGCGATGCCGCCCGAGGCGCAGTTCTCCGGGTTCTCGCCGCTGGCCTCGTGCTCGCCCGGCGACAGGATCGGCACGCCGATGCCGTTGGCCGAGTTCTGGATCGGCACCTGGACGCCCAGCACGTTGATGTTGTTGTCGCACACGCCGACCACGGCGTTGACGTTGTGCAGCACGTCGGTGTTGTTCAGGTTGAGCAGGCCGAGCTGCCCGGTGTGGCCGCCGTGGTGGTCGTGGTCGAACGGCGTGTCGGCGGCCGCGACGCCACCGGCCATGAACGCGCCGGCCGCCATGGCCGCCGCGACGATTCCAACCTTCTTCAGCATTTGTTCTCCTCGATCGTTCGGTGCATCGGACAGGACGGGGGCGAGGTGTGTGTTCTCCGTCCCGCGTGGGGGAAACGTACTGTTCCGCACGGGCACAATTCCACTTCGCGCCACCATCGGGTGCGCACCGCAAGCCGTTGACCTGGCCGCCATTGGCCCGATCGGGTCAGCGAGGTTTACCACGCGGAAAACCGTTTCCCGCAAAACCGGCTCCATTCGCACACTCGTTCACGCCGCGACCACTCGAAGAATCGCGGCGAAAACGCGGCGGAAGCCCTAGGCTCGAGTGTACGGAACTCGTTCCCCTGACCCCGGGAACGGAATTCCGGCTGGTGAACCGGCGAGGCCTGAACCCCTCAGCCGAGCCCGCAGCCGGGCGACGCCCGTCCTCGCCGGTTCCCAGCAGCTAGTGCCCTACGTCTGAATTTCGTGGCCGGTGTCCAGCCAGGGTGTGGGGATGCCGAGCCCGAAGCTGCCACCGTTGGCGTTGAGCGTCCGCCCACGCTACCGGTCATGCCACATTCCTCGCCGCATACTGCCAGCGAATCAACGACTCAGGGCACTAGCCGGACCCGTCCAGCAGGTGGCAGCACAACACCGCGCGGACCGCGCGCTCCGCGTCCGCATCGGACAGTCCCGGCTCGGCGTCGCTGCCGGCGGCCACGACGACCGTGGCGACGTCGCGGAGCTTGACGTTGCTCAGCTGCGACACGGTGACCAGCACGCCGAACGCCTCCGCGGCGGTGCACCCGCGCAAGAGCATCACCATGCCCTTCGCCTGCTCGATCACCGGCTGGGACGACAGGGCCTCGCGCAGCTGCGCGTTCTCGGCCACCGGGTCGACGTCACCGGGCACGGTCGTGCTCCTCTGCTTCCTCGGCCCGCAAAACGCGAAAAGCCGCCGCACGGACACTGCATCCGCGCGACGGCTCCCCACCGGGGTCGGTCAGTGGCCCTGGGCCGTCCCGCCGTCCGCGATGCTGCCGCTGGCGCAGTTCGACGGCGACGAGCCCTCGGCCTCGTTCGCCCCCGGCGACAGGACCGGCACGCCGACGCCCTGGGCGACGTCCTGCACCGGGACCTGCACCCCGAGCACGTTGACGTTGTCGTCGCAGACGCCGCCGACGAGGTCCACGTTGTGCAGCGCGTCGAGGCTCTGCACGTTGGCCAGGCCGAACTGCTCGCTGTGGTCGGCCGGGTGGCCCTCGACGGTGATGCTGGTCGCCGAGGCCGAGCCACCGAACGCGGCCAAGCCGGCCGCCAGTGCGGTCGCGACGAATCCGAGCTGCTTGATCACGAAAAGAACTCCTCAACTGCCCACCCCGGCACGGGGCGGTATTCCACGGCGCGCGCCGGAGCCGCGCCATTGTCGGAAATCATTTCTTTCCGCCGGGGCGGAAAGCTCAGTCGCCCTGGCTGGTGCCGCCGTCGGCGAGCCCGCTGGAGGCGCAGTTGTACGGCGACTCGCCTTCGGCCTCGCTGGCGCCCGGCGACAGGATCGGCACGCCGATGCCGTTGAGCGATTCCTGGACCGGCACCTGGACGCCGAGCACGTTGACGTTGTTGTGGCACAGCCCGAGCGTGCCCTGGACGTTGTGCAGCGCGTCGGTGTTGTTCAGGTTGACCAGGCCGACCTGACCGGTGTGGTCCCAGCCGTGGTGGCCGTGGTGGTGGCCGTGCTCTTCGTCCGGCGTCCCGGCGGCCGCGATCCCACCGGTGACGAAAGCCCCGGCCGCCATGGCGGCGGCGACGAAGCCGATTTTCTTCAGCATGGATTCTCCTCGACAAGACAATTGCTGGAGCAGCATTCAAGGCATTGTTCCGCCTCGGTGGGAAAAACGTACTGATGGGCCGTCCCGCATTCCAGCCGGTTCACCGATCGTGTGGGGTGCGCGAACCCCTGACCGGGGTTCCTGTAGCCCGAACGGGTGGGCCGCCGCGGGTTTCCGCCGTCCGGTCCGGAGGATGTCGCGGGCGATCGACGAACCGTTACTACGCAACGTGTTCTACACCTCGAAACACGGCCATGCGTCACGCTATGGGGTTGCTCGTGGCCCGCAGATCCGTCTCGGAGCGTGACGAATTCCGCAACCCCATCCTTCGAAAGTGAAGCCACTTCCGCGTTCCTACGCTTTGCCGGATCACCCGGTTCGCGGTGCGGGACGTGAGGAGTGGTTCGTGGTGGATTACGCGGTGCTCGTGGCGTCCGCGGTGCTCTACGCGGTGGGGATCGTCGCGCAGAGCGTCGCCGCGCGGCGGGCGGGCAACCGGCCGGGCGCGGGACTGGGGCTGCTGGCCCGGCTCGCCGCCGATCGCTTGTACCTGCTGGGTTTCGCCGGTCAGGTGGGCGGCTTCGCGCTCGCGTTCTTCGCGCGGGCTTCCCTGCCGCTGTACCTGGTCCAGACCGCGTCGTCGTCGGCGATCGGGCTGGCGACGGCGTTCGGCGTCGCGGTCCTCGGCTGGCGGATCCGCGCCGGGGAGGTGATGACGCTGGTACTGCTGGCGTCCGGGCTGGTCGTGCTGGCCGGGTCGTCGTCGGCCTCGGTCGCGACGGACCTCCCGCCCGCCGGGGTCGCCGCGCTGGCGGCCGTGGTGCTCGGGATCGGGCTGGCCATGATCCCGGCGGGCCGGGCGGGGACGTTCCTGCCGGCCGCGGTCCTGTCCGGCGTCGCGTTCGCCGTCGTGGCGGTGGCCAGCCGGACCCTCGCCCACCTCGATCTCGCGGCCCTGCCGGGAAATCCGCTGACCTGGCTGATGCTGGCGGCCGCCGTGCTCGGCCAGGCTTCGATGGCCTCCGCCCTGCAGCGCGGCCCGGCCGCCGCGGTGGTGGCCACCGCGGACGCGACCACGATCGTGCTGGCGTCGGTCACCGGCATCGCCGCCCTGGGCGACCACGTCGTCGCCGGGCAGGGGCCGTGGGTCGCCACCGGGCTCGCCGTGGTCGTGTGCGGTGTCCTGCTGCTCGGCGTGCAGTCCCGCGCGGCCGCTCCTGCCCTCGCCGGGGAAGCCGCGTGACGCCGCGGCCGCTCGCGAGCGTCTCGGTCGACCTCGACAACCTGTGGGCCTACCTCAAGACCCACGGCGATCCGGGCTGGCGGGACCGGCCCAGCTTCCTGCCGTCCGCGGTGCCGCGGCTGCTGGAGATCCTCGGCGAGCGGGGCCTGACGACGACGGTCTTCGTGGTCGGCGCCGACGTCGTGCGCGAAGACGGCGCCAAGGCGGTCGCCGAGATCGCCGCGGCCGGGCACGAGGTGGCGAACCACTCCTTCGGCCACGAACCCTGGCTGCACCGCTACTCCCGCGACCGCCTGGAAGACGAGCTCGGCCGCACCGAAGAGGCGATCGCCGCCGCGGGCGCGCCCCGGCCGAGCGGGTTCCGCGGCCCCGGTTACAGCGTCACGCGCGACCTGGTCGAGCTGCTCGCCGAGCGCGGTTACGCCTACGACGCCAGCACGCTGCCGACGTGGATCGGCCCGCTGGCCCGCGCGTACCACAACCGCACCGCGAAGAACGTCGACGCAGGGGCCGGCGAGCTGTTCGGCGGCGTCTCGCGCGTGCTGGCGCCGGTGCACGCCTACCGCTGGCAGACGTGCGCCGGCAGCACGCTGGTCGAGCTGCCGGTGACGACGATGCCGCTGCTGCGCACGCCGATCCACGGCTCGTACCTGCTGCAGCTGCACGCGATCTCGCCGCGGCTGGCCCGGGCGTACTTCCGGACGGCGTTGCGGCTTTGCCTCGTCCGCGGGGTCTCGCCGTCACTGCTGTTGCACCCCACCGACGTCCTCGGTGCGGCCGACGCGCCCGGGATGGAGTTCTTCCCGGGGATGGCCGCACCCGGTGCGCGGAAGGTGGCCTGGCTCGGCTGGGTGCTTTCCGCGCTGCGCGAGCACTTCGACGTCGTCGGCACCGGGGAGTACGTGCGCCGGACGGCCGTGCGGCGCACCCGGCCGGTGACCAGGTTGGACCTCGGCAGATGACACTGGTCGCGGTCGTCCGGCCGGCCCAGCGCGAAAACGTCGAGGCGACCCTGCTTCGGGTCCTCGCGTGCGCGACCGTCGCCCTGGCGCCGGTCGAGGGTTACCTGACAGCCGTGCAGAGCCAGCTCGGGAAGGCCGCGCCCGCGCTGCTCATCGTCGTCTGGCTCGTCGTGCGGGTCCGCCGGCGGCAGCCACCCCGCCCGACGCCGCTGCACGCGGTCCTGGCGCTGCTCGCGGTCGTGCTGGCAGCGACGGCGTCCGTGCACGCGGCCGGCGCGTTCACCGCCGAGTACACCGTGCGCTGGCTGCCGTTCCTGGTGGTCACCGCGGTGCTCGCGGACGTCGCGAGCCGCGAGGTCCCGATCCGGTGGCTGCTGCTCGCCGCGGCCGCCGGTGCCACCGTCGCCGGTGCGGGCGCCCTCTACAGCCTGGTCGCCGAGGGCGAAGCGCGCGCGAGCGGGCCGCAGCCGGACCCGAACGACCTGGCCTACTTCCTCGTCGCCGCCGTCCCGCTGCTCGCGGCGCTGCACCGCCGTGGCCGGGGATTCGTCCTGACCGCCGCGGGCATCGTCCTGGTGGCCGGCGCGACGGCGACGTTCTCCCGCGGCGGCGCGCTCGGCCTGACCGCCGCGGTCGGCTGGCTGCTGCTGCGCCGCGTGCTGCCCTGGCGGGTGCTCGCCGCCGCGGCCGTCGCGGTCGCCGGGCTGGGGCTGGGCGCGCTGCTGTTCGCCGGGCCGCAGCTGGACCGGGCGCTGCAGGAGAAGAGCTTCATCGCGGCGACCAATGTGGACACCCGGGAGCTGCGCTGGCAGGCGGCGGCCCGGATGCTGACCGGCCGGCCGGTGCTCGGCGTCGGCCCCGGCGGGTTCCGCGAGCACTACGCCGCCGAGTCGCACAACGCCGAGGTCGACGAGCAGACCCCGGTGGCGCACAACATGTACCTCGAGGTCGCCGCGGAACTCGGCCTGCTCGGATTCGCGCTGTTCGCCGGGGTGGTCGGCGTCGCCGCGGTGGCGAGCGAGCGGACGGTCCGGCTGGCCGGCCCCGGGCCGCGGCGGACGGAAGCGGTCGCGATCCAGGCGTCGCTGCTCGCCGTGCTGGTCACCTCGACGTTCCTGTCCGAGCAGTACTACCTGCCGTTGTGGTCGCTGGCCGCGCTCGCCGTCGCGGCCGAAGCCCGGGTTCGAGAAGGAGAGGGGAGCGCCGATGCGGGTGCTGCACGTGATCAGTGAGATGGGGGCGGGCGGGGCGGAGACGCTCGTGGCCGGCATGGTGACCCGCGGCGAGGAGTACGGCTGGGTGTCCGCCGTCGCCAGCGGCGGGGGTTTCCGCGCCGACGCGCTCGCCGCGGCCGGCGTGCCGACGTTCCCGGTACCGCTCGCCCGCCGCAGCAAGGCGGGCGTGCTGAAGGCGGCCTGGGCGACCCGCCGGGCGATTTCGCGGTTCCGGCCCGACGTCGTGCTGGCCCACAACGTCGGCGCGAGCTTGGTGGCCCGGCTGGCCGGACGCCGGCCGATCACCGTCTTCCACGGCGTGGCCGAGCCGGACCACGCCGCGGCGGCCCGGATCCTGCGCCGCACGTCCGGCACGGTCGTCGCGGTCTCGCAGGCCACCGCGGACCGGCTGACGGCGTCGGGACTGGAGCGTCCGGTGGTGATCCCCAACGCCGTGTTCCCGAGGACGCCGGTGTTCGGGCGCGCGGAGATCCGCGCGTCGCTGGGCGTCCCTTCGCGGACACCGGTCGCGCTCTGCCTGGCCCGGCTCGAACCGCAGAAGCGGCACGACGTCCTGCTGGACGCGTGGGCCGCGGTCGACGGCGACGCCGTGCTGTGGCTGGCCGGCGACGGCAGCCTGCGTCCGGAGCTGGAGCGCCGGGCGGCGGCGCTGGGCCGCCGGGTCGAGTTCCTCGGGACGCGCGCGGACGTGCCGGACCTCCTGGCCGCGGCCGACGCCACGGTGCTGACCAGCGACTGGGAAGGCCTGCCGCTGGCGGTGCTGGAGTCGATGGCGGCCGGGCGGCCGGTGGTGGCGACGGACGTCGGCGGGATCGGCGGGGTGCTCGCCGGGGGTGGCGGGATCGTGGTGCCGCCCGCGGATCCGGCCGCGACGGCCGCCGCGCTCGATCGCTTGCTGTTCGACCCGGCCGCGCGAGAAACCGTTGGCGCTGACGGAATCCGGGCCATCGAACGCGACTACGACCCGCACACGCTCATGAAGTCCTACGACGAGTTGATCCGAGGTGCCCGATGAAGTCCGTGGTTTCCAGCGTCGTCGTGGCGCTGCTGGTGGGTGCGCTCGTGCTGGTCGTCGGCCTGACGCGCGGCGCCGAGTACCAGGGCCGGGTGAGCCTGCTCGCCGCCCCCGCCGCGGCGGACGGTGCGCCGTACGGCGAGGTCGTGTCTCTGGCGCTGCCGGCGTTGGTGGAGCTGGCCCGCAGCCCGTCGGTGCTCGCCGCGGCGGCCCCGGTTTCGGGGTACAGCGCGGACGAGCTGGCCGGGCACGTGGCGGTCGAGCTGGTCCCGGCCTCGGGCCTGGCGCGGCTGTCGGTGCGGGCGCCCTCGGCCGAGCAGGCCGGAGCCGCGGCGATGGCGCTCGGCAAGGCGATGATCGACGCGGATCTGCTGGCGCCGGCCGGGAAGCTGCGGACGCTGGACGCGCGGCCCGACGTGGTCACGGTGGCCCCGGACGTGCCGCTGGTGGGCGGCTTGGCCGTGGTGGGCGCGGTCGCCGCGGGCCTGGCGACGGCGGCCGTGCGCCGGTTGACGCCGGGCGGTGCGGGCCCGGGCCCGGTGCGCCGGGCGTTGGCGGCGGCGGGCGTGCGCCGCCCGGTGGCGGTGCTGCGGGAGGAGGACCCGTCGGCAGCGGACCGGCTGGCGGTGCTGTGCCGCGCGGCCGGACGGCCGGTGCGGGTGGTGCCGGTGACCCCGTCGCTGACCGAGGTCGCGGCCAAGCTGGCGGCGGGGCTGCCGGAGGAGAGCGGCGAGGGCGCCTCGGTGGTCGCGGTCACGGCGGGTGGCCGCAACCAGGCCGAGCTGACCGCGGCGGTCGGGGTGCTGCCGGTGGACGCGGTCCTGGTGGCGGTGGTGCTGTCATGACCGCCGAGCAGAGCGTTGCCCTCGAACAGCACGGCATGTCCCCCAAGGAGCGTCTCGTCCTGCTCCTCGCGACGCTCGCCGGGGTCGTGAGCGCCTGGCACGCCGTCTCCCCCGCGTGGCAGGTCCCGCTGCCCACCCCGGCCGTCGCGGGCGAAGAGCGGTTGCAGGACTTCCGGGACGCCCTCTACTTCCCCATCCGCGAGTTCCTCGCCGGCGGCAACCCCTACGACCCGGCCGCGATGTTCGCGCACTGGCCGGTCCGCCAGGACTTCAACCTCTACCAGCCCTACCACCTCATCCTGCACGCCCCGTTCGCGCTGCCCGGCTACCGCGTGGGCGCGGTCGCGTTCACCCTCTTCTCGCTGCTGCTGCTCGTCGCGCTCGCCGCGCTGACCGCGCACGCCGTCAGGCGGTACGTTCCGGTGCCGTTCGGCGTCACCACCGCCGTCGTCTCCGCGCTGCTCGTGACCAGCCAGGTCGGGAAGGCGCAGCTCTACGTCGGCCAGATCAACCCGCTGATCGCCCTCGGCGCCGCCGGGGCCCTGCTCGCCCGGCGCGACCGGCCCGGGTGGGCGGCCGCCGCCCTCGCGCTCGCCTGGCTCAAGCCGCAGTACGGCTTCCCGCTGGCCGTCCTGCTGTTTGCCCGCGGCTCGCGACGGGTCGCGCTGCTGGGCACCGCCATCGCCGCGGCGGCCAGCCTGCCGGTCGTCGTGCTCCTCGTGGTGCGCGGTGGCGGCATCGGGCCGTTCGTCGACGTCGTCCTCGCGAACCTCACCCACGCCCGCGGCACCGACTACGGCGCCGTCGATTCCGTGACCGCGCAACGCATCGACGTCGCCGCGGTGGTCTTCCGCGTCACCGGCTGGACGCCGTCCGAGCTGGTGGTGCTGGCCGGGGTGCTCGTCGCGAGCGCGCTGCTCATCCGGCGGGCGAAAGAGCCGGTCGCCGATCTGCTGACCCTCCTCGCCGTGGTCGTCTGCGTGGTGCACCAGCCCGGTGACGTGCTGATCGCCGTCCCCGCGATGGCCGTGGTGGCCGCGTTGTGGTGGCGCCACCGGGGTGCGCCCGGGTGGGGTGCGGCCGGGCTGGCCGTCCTCGCGCTCGCCGTCCCCTTCGCCCATCTGTACACAGTGGACAGACTGTTCGGGCCGCGGACGTCGGTGACCGTGGACGGTGCCGCGGTGGTCGTGGCGTGGGTGCTCGCCGTGGTCGCCGCGAGGAGGGCCGCGTGACGGCCGCGCTCGGGACCCGCGCGGTCCGCGGCTCGCTGTGGCTGGGCGTGGTCAACCTCGTCAGCAAGAGCAGCCAGATGCTGGTCACGCTGGTGCTGGCCGCCCTGCTCACCGAGGGCCAGCTCGGCGCCGTGGCGCTCGCGGTGGCGCTGGTGAACCTCGGCCAGGTCGTCCAGTCGATCGGCGTCTACGACGTCATCGGGCGCACCGAACGCGACCCGCGCCGGACGGCGGGCACGGTGCTCACGCTGAGCGTCGGCGCCGGGCTCGTCCTGGCCGTGGCGCTGGCGGCTCTGGCCGGTCCGCTGACGGCGTTGCTCGGCACGCCGGACGCCGCCGGGCTGGTCCGGCTGGCCGCGCTCGGCCTGCCGTTCTCGGCGGCGGGCGGGGTGCAGATGGGCTTGATGCACCGCGAGCTCGACTTCCGGCGGCGGCTGCTGCCCGACGGCGGCAGCGCGGTGCTGGGCGCGGCGCTGACGGTCGTGCTCGCGGTGTCCGGCGCCGGGCCGCTGTCGCTGGTGCTCGGCCTGCTCGCCACGGCGGTGTCGCAGCCGGTGTTCGGCGCGCTGGCCCGGGGCGGCGTCCGGCCGTGCTGGGACACCGCGGCCGCGCGCGAAGTCCTGGGCTGGGTGGCCGTGGTCGGGCCGGCGGCGGTCGTGGGCGCGCTGCTGGTGAACGTCGACTACTTCGCGGTGGGGCACGTGCTCGGGCCGGACGCGGTCGGCGTCTACTCGCTGGCGTACCGGCTGGCGTGGGTGCCGTACATCATGGTGGCGGTCGTGCTCGGCGCGGTCGCGTTCCCGGTGTTCACCCGGCTGCGGCGCGAAGGGGCGCCGCTGGCCGGGGCGGTCGCGCGGTTCACCCGGGCGGTCCTCGTGGTGACCGGCGGGCTGTACCTGGCGCTCGCGGTCCTCGCCGGCCACGTCGTGCTGCTGGGCGAGCGCTGGGCGGGGGCGGCCGGGCCGCTGGTGCTGCTGTCGGGCTACGGCGTGGGGATCTGCCTGCTGCAGATCTGGTACCAGGCGGTCAAGGCGACCGGGCACGTGCGGCGGTACCTGGCGCTCGAGACGACGCACCTGGTGCTGCTCGCGGTGGGGCTGGTGGTGCTGACGCACGCCGGGATCGGGGCGGTGTCGGTGGTGCAGCTCGCGGCCGCGTGGCTGGTGGTCCCGGTCGCGTGGCGGGTGCTGGCCGGGCTGGGAGTGGCGCCGTCGGTGGCGGAGCTGGGCGGGATGGCGGTTCGCGTGGCGCTGGCCTGCGTGGCGGGCGCGGTCCCGGCGGTGGTTGCCGGGCGGTGGTTCGGAGGCTCGCTGCCGGGGGTGGTGGCGGAGGCGGCGGTGCTCGTCGCCGGATACGCCGGGGCGACGGTGGTGCTGCAGCGGAGTGCGCTCGCCGAACTGCGCCGAGGAGGTCTCCGGTGAAGCTCGTGCACGTCACCCAGCCGGTCACCGCCGGCGTCGCCGCGGTCGTGCTGGAACTCGCCGTCGCCCAACGCGACCGCGGGTGGTCGGTCACCATCGCCTGCCCGCCGTCCGGCTGGCTGCCGGATCGCGCGCGCGAGCACGGGGTCGCCCTGCGCAGCTGGTCCGCCGGCCGCTCGCCCGGGCCCGGCTCGATCGCCGAAGCGCTGCGGCTGCGCCGGCTGCTCGCCGGCCTCGACCCCGACGTCGTCCACCTGCACAGCTCCAAGGCCGGCCTGGCCGGAAGGCTGGCCGTCCGTGGTTCGCGGCCCACGGTGTTCCAGCCCCACATGTGGTCCTTCGAGTCGGCGAGCGGGCCGCTGCTGCGCGCGTCCGCCGCGTGGGAGCGGTTTGCGTCGCGGTGGACCGATCTCCTCGTGTGCGTGAGCGACGACGAGCTCGTTTCCGGCCGGGCCGCCGGGGTGACCGCCGAGGCGGAGGTCGTCTGCAACGGCGTCGACACCACCCGGTTCGTCCCTGGTGACCGGGCCGCCGCGCGACGGAGGCTCGGGCTGCCGGAACACGCACCCATCGCCGTCTGCGTCGGCCGGCTCGCCGAACTCAAGGGCCAGGACCAGCTGCTGTCGGCGTGGCCCGCGGTGCTCCGGCGGCTGCCGGACGCGCAGCTCGTCCTCGCCGGCGACGGCCCGATGGGCCCGCTCTGGCGCGAGCGGCACCCGGTCGCGGGGCACGCGTCCGTGCACTGGCCGGGGCACACCGAAGATCCCGCGGCCTGGTACATCGCCGCGGACGTCGTCGTCCTGCCCTCGCGCGCCGAAGGCATGGCGCTGGTGCCGCTGGAAGCCATGGCGTGCGCGCGGCCGGTCGTCGGCTTCGACGTCGGCGGGATGCGCCAGAGCGTCGCCGACGCGGGCGCGATGGTGCCGCCTGGCGACGTCGGCCTGCTCGCCGACGCCGTCGCCGCGCGGCTGGCCGACCCTGCGCTGGCCCGGCGCGAAGGCGGACTCGGCCGCCGCCGCGTGGAACTGTCCTTCGACCGGGGGCGGATGACCGACCAGATCGCCGCCCTCGTCGACAAACTCACCCCGTCGGAGCGCCTCTCGTGACCCGCATCGCCTATCTCCTCACCCAGGACCGCGGCGGTCCGGTGGACGTCACCGTCCGCCTGGCCGCGACGCTGGCCGCCGACGGCCACGACGTCCGCGTCTTCGGTCCCGTGCCCGCGCGGGGGGCTTCGCTGCTCGACGGCCTCCACCAGGAACTCGCGGTGGCCGACAAGGAGGACTTCGCCGCGGCGGGCCGGGCGCGGGCGGCGCTGCGGGCGTGGCGGCCCGACGTCGTGCACGCGCAGGACAGGCGCGCCGGGTTGGTGATCGCCGGCCTGCGGTTCGGGCGCGGTCCGGCTCTGGTCCAGACCTACCACGGCGTGCCCGACGACGTCGCGGAGCCGTGGTTCCGGGGCGCGCGGGGGGCCGCGGGGCCGTCGGCGTACACGCGGACGGTGCTGGCCGCGGACGCCGTCGTCGCGCGGATCCTGGACCGGACGATCGTGCCGGCGGACGCGATGGGGGCGTTCCTGCGCCGTCGCCTGCGGGTGCCCGAGCGGCGGATCGTGCACGTCGACAACTGCGTCGCCGAGGCGTCGCCGTCTCCGCCGCGGGGTCCGGTGCGGCATCTCGTCTTCGCCGGGCTTCTGGTGGAGCGCAAGGGGTTGCTCGACCTGCTGGCGGCGTTGTCCCTGCCGGGCGTGCTGCCGCCCGACGCGCGGCTGACGGTGGTCGGCGACGGCCCGGAGCGGGCGGCCGCGGAGCGAGTCGCGCGGCAGGAGCCGCTGGCGGGGCGCGTGACGTTTCTCGGCTTCCGGCCGGACGTCCCGGCGCTGCTCGCGTCCGCCGACGCGCTGGTCCTGCCGTCCACAATGGAGCAGCAGCCGTTGGTGGTGGCCGAAGCGATGGCCGCGGGCAAGCCGGTCCTGGCGACGGCCACCGGCGGCGTCCCCGCGATGCTCGACGTCCCGGGCGGCCCCGCGTTCCTGGCCCCGCCGGGCGACGTCCCGGCCCTGGCCGCGCGCCTACGCGCCCTGTTCGCCGAACCGGACCCGGGCCGGCTCGGCCGTCTCCTCGCCGAACGCGCCCACGCCCGCTACCGCCCGGAGTCCTGCGCCCGCCGTCACCTCGCCCTCTACGAGAAGCTGACGACATCGTGTCGACCCTTCAATCACGCGTGATGACCCTCCAATCACGCGTGATGACCCTCCGGACACCGGAACTCGCGTGACTGGAGAGTCGACACGCGTGATTAAAGGGTCGACACGCGTGATTGGGGGGTCGACACGGGTTAGCGGGCCCAGAGGCGGCCGACTCGGAACTCGTCGCGGGTGACTCGCCAGGCTCCTCGCTTCACCAGTTGCTGCGGGTCGACCAGGACGACCGCGTCCGCGGCTTCGAGGGTGAGCGGGGGTGGGGCCGGGGTGGACGTGGCGGTGGGCGCGGAAGTGGGGGACGAAGTCGGGGTGGGTGAGGGGGGTGCGCCGGGCTTGACGAGGCCCTCCGGGGGGACCACCGTCTGGCTGGAGGCCGTCGGGTTGACCGCGACCCAGCCGTTGGTGAACGTCCGGCTCCAGACGCCGTTGGGCAGCCGGCTCGCCGCGTCGACCGCTTCGCCGAGCCCGGAATCCTGCAGGGTCGACCACTCCGGGTCGCGGTAGTCGTCCGTCGTCGCGCGGGTCCAGCACGTGCGCGGGCCCGCCAGCAACGCCGCGCTCGCGTAACCGGACCGCTCCTCACGCGCGTTGTGCGTCCGCGTCACCAGCAGCAGCAGGGACTCGCCGAGCGCCGCCTGCGCGCGCAGCTCCTGGAACTCGTTGCCGCGGAAGGTCAGCAGGCCGCCGGTGCCGCCGTTCTCGCGGAAGCCGAAGTTCTCCTCCATCGCGCCGCCGAAGCGGGAGTGCGCGGTCCAGCGGCCCGGCACCAGGTGCGTCTCGGACACGTTGGGCACCAGGAGCTTGTCCGCGTTCGTCAGCGCGTCGCCGGCCTTGGCCAGGAACGCGTCCAGGCCGTCGCGGAGCTTGCGGTCGGTCTCCGTGACGTTCGCCGTGCCCGCGAGCACCGCCGACGAGTAGTGGCTCAGGGAGTTGAAGTCGTTGTCCGCGAGCACGCCGTCCCAGCCCTCCCGCTTCACTTCCGTGACGACGGCGTCGGTCCAGGCCTTCTGGTAGTCCGGGTTCCACACCGTCATCTGCCAGTGCTTCGGGTAGCCCTGCCACTCGATCCGGCGGCCGTTGACGTCCTGGGCGAACCACTCCGGGTGGTGCTCCTGCGCGGCGACGTACCCGATCCCGCTCGGCAGGAACACCGCGTCCTGGCCGCTGTCGACCGCGCCCGGGTAGTTGCGCGTGCTCGACAGGTCCTTGTACACCAGCACCTTCACCCGCGGGTTGAGCTGGTGCAGCCGGCGCATGGCCGCGCCCTGGTCGGCGTTGAGCACGACGACCTGGTAGCGCTTGGCCGCCAGCTCGATCTCCTGCGCCGTCGGCGGCTGGCCGATCCCGTACCACCACGCGCAGGGCGCCAGGGGCTTCGGCGGCGGCGCGGCGAGCTCCTGCGCCGAGCTGGCGACGCAGCCGGCCAGGCAGCTCGCCAGCAGCACCACCGTGGCCGTCCAGGACGCCGCCGGGCGACGGCGGATCAGCGTTGCCTTCGGCACAGCAGTTCTCCCACCGTGAGGATGATGATCTTGACGTCGAGCCACAACGACCAGTTCGCGATGTAGTAGTTGTCGTAGCGCGCCCGGTCCGCGATCGAGGTGTCCCCGCGCAGGCCGTGCACCTGCGCCAGCCCGGTCAACCCGGTCGGCACCCGGTGCCGGGCCCAGTACAGGTCGTGGACGGCGGAGAACTCGTGCACGAACACCGGCCGCTCGGGCCGCGGGCCGACCAGCGACATGTCACCGCGCACGACGTTCCACAGCTGCGGCAATTCGTCCAAAGAGGACCGGCGCAGGAAGCGGCCGACCGGGCCGACCCGGTGGTCCCCCGCGACCGACCAGCGCGTCTGCGAATCGTCGACGGCGGCCTGCCGGACGCTGCGCAGCTTGAACAGGACGAACGTGCCGCCGTCCATCCCGACCCGCACCTGCCGGAAGAAGACCGGGAACCCGCTCTCCACCGCGACCGCGAGCGCGCAGACCGCGATGACCGGGGCGAGGACGACGAGCGCGGCCGCGGCCAGCGCCGTCTCGACCGCGCGCTTGACCCACCAGCTCGGCCGCCGGGTCGGCGCGCCGCCCAGCCACACCAGCGGGTAGCTGCGGAGGCGGTCGACCCCCGGGCCGTCCGGGCAGAGCTCGAACAGGTGCGGCAGCACCAGCGTGACGCACCCGAGGCGGTGGGCGGTGATGGCGGCGTCGACGATCGCGTGGTCGCGGTCGTCGGCCGGGGCGAGGACCACCGTGCCCGCGCGCAGCCGGGTGATGGCCCCGGTGAGGTCGTCGTCGATCCGCTCGACCGGCAGCCCGGACGGCACCGGCTCCCGGCCGGACGCCGCCACGCCGACCGGCAGCAGCCCGAATTCGGGGTGCTCCAGCATGGTGCGGACCAGCTCGCCGCCGATCCGGCCGGACCCCACGACGACGGCCCGGTCGCAGCGCCGCAGCCGTCGCCGCCCCCACCGGCCGAACGCGAAGACGGCCGGGCGGACGGCCTCGCTGAGCACGGCGAAGCACAGCACGACCTCCTGCATCCGGGCCGTGTCGTCGCCGTCCACCCCGGCCACCAGCCCGAACCCGGTGACGAGCGCGAACGCCAGTGCGGTGGCGGTGACCGAACGCGGGAGGTCCTGCAGCCAGGACAGCCAGAGCCGGCGGCGGTGGACGCGGCCGGCCACGCGCGCCCCGGCGAGGGCCACGGCGGTCGCCGCCGCGCACGCCGGGCCGGGGCCGGTCCGCAGCACCGCCGTCAGCCAGGCGGCGCCGTCGACGGCGACGAGCAGCACGGCCACGGCGTTGACCCGGGCGAGGAGCGGGCGGGAGCGGACGGCGTCGCGCGGCCGGTCGCCCGTGCGGACGCGCCGCTGCGTCGGCACCGCTTCGGTGACGACCGTGTCTCTGAGTTCAGTCACCGGTCTCGACCTCTACTTGACATGAGGATTCCATTCTCGCTTTCTTCACGACTCAGCCATTCGAGGCACCACCGGCTCGATCGGGTGAATTTTTTCGCGAATCCCCGGAAATGCACTCGATCGGGGCGCCCCATCAACCCGATCCAGTGATTTTCGGGAACACCAAGTAATCCTGATGACGCGCATCCTTCCGAGGGACTTCCGGGGCCACTAAAGAAACCACACAACATAGCCGAATAGGACTCGACGGCCGCACGAAACCCGATTCCGGCCGGGTGATGCGCAAAGACGAGACAAGGGGAACCGTGGCACGCGAAGAGACCACCCTGGCCACACTGTCCGAACCGGACCGCGCCGGACCGGATCCCACCGGGGCCCGGACCGGCGGACGGGCGCACGTCGTGCTGCCCGCGTTCAACGAAGAAGCGTCCCTGCCGCCGCTGCTGCACCGGCTCGCCGACGTGGCCCGCACCGAAGAGGTCACCGTCTGGGTCGTCGACGACGGTTCGGCCGACGCCACCGTCGCGGTGGCCGAAGCCGGCTACGGCGGGCTCGACGTCCGCGTCGTGCGGCACCTGGTGAACCTCGGGCTCGGCCGCGCGGTGCAGTCCGGGCTCCGGGCGGCGCTGGAGGAGGCCGGCCCCGACGACGTCGTCGTCGTGATGGACGCCGACGACACGCACGACCCGGCCCTGATCCGCGCGCTGCAGGCGGAGATCACCGCCGGCGCGGACGTCGCCATCTGCTCCCGGTTCGTCCCGGGCGGCGACGACCGGACCGCCCCGTTCGGGCGGCGGCTCCTCTCGCGCGGCGCGGCCCAGCTGTTCCACCGCGCCCTCGACGTCGACGGCGTCCGGGACTTCACCAGCGGCTACCGCGCCTACCGGGCGTCGCTGCTGGCGCGCGCGTCGGCGCACTGGGGCGAGCGGCTCATCGAGGAGCAGGGGTTCGCCTGCATGGTGGAGCTGCTGCTCAAGCTGCGCCACTGCCGCCCGGTGATCACCGAGGTCCCGCTGGCCCTGCGGTACGACCGCAAGCAGGGGCCGAGCAAGCTGAAGCTGCGGCGGACCGTCGTGCAATACCTGAAACTGCTCGCCCGCGACCGGCTCAGCCCGGCGCCCTACCGGAAGCTGTGACCCGGTGACCTCTCCCGACTCCCCGCACGTCGCCGTGATCGGCGGCGGCATCTGCGGCCTCGCCGCCGCCCACCGCCTCGCCCGCCGCGGCACCCGCGTGACCCTGCTGGAGAGCAGCGACCAGCTCGGCGGCCTGGGCACGTTCTTCGCCCACGGCGACCGGTGGATCGAGCGCTTCTACCACTGCATCATGCCGTCGGACGCCAGCCTGCTGGCCCTGCTGGGCGAAGTCGGCCTGCGGGACGCGGTGCGGTGGCGGGAGACGACGATGGGCATGGTCGTCGACGGCCGCCACCACGCGTTCAACTCCCCGCTCGACCTGCTCCGCTTCTCCCCCCTGAGGTTGCACGACCGCGTGCGCTTCGGCGTGGTTTCGCTGCTGCTGCGGCGGTTGGGGCAGGGCCGCGACCTCGACACGCTCCGCACCGAGGACTGGCTGCGCGGGCTCTACGGCGACGTCGTCTGGGAGCGGCTCTTCGCGCCGATGTTCGGCTCGAAGTTCGGGCCGTCGTTCGGGGACGTGCCGGCGCTGTACCTGTGGCAGCGGCTCGGCCGCGAGCGCAACGTCGCCACCCGCGGCTACCCGGACGGCGGCTACAAGGCGATCATCGACGCCCTGCGGACGTCGATTTCGCGCGAGGGCGGCGTGGTGCGCACGTCGACGCCCGTCCGGCGGCTGAGCAGCAGCGACGGCCGTTCGGTCCTCACCCTGGCCGACGGCGAGGTCCTGGAAGCCGACCACGTGATCTCGACGGTGCCGCTGCCGTTGCTGCGGCGCATCGCCGACGACGCGCTCGCGGCCCGGTTGCCCCAGGTGGAGCTGCCCTACCAGGGCGTGGTCAACGGCGTGTTCTTCCTCCGGAAGCCGGTCACCGAGCACTACTGGACACCGGTGCTGCACTCGGGCACGGAGTTCGACGGCGTCGTGGCGATGTCCGCACTGGCCGGCGCGCACGACGGCCGCCACCTGGTGTACGTCATGCACTACACGGACCGCGGCTCCCCGCTGTACCGCGACGACGACACGGCGATCGCCGCGCGCTGGACGGCGCAGCTGCGGCAGCTGTACCCGCAGCTCGCCGCGGACGACGTCGAGGAGGTCCGGGTCTTCAAGGCACCGTTCGTGGAACCGGTGTACCCGCTGGGGTACCTGGCCCAGCGCCCGGCGGTGACCGTGGAAGGGACTGGGCTGTTGCTGGCCACCACCGCACACGTCTACCCGGACGTCACCAGCTGGAACTCGAGCGTCCGCCTGGCCAACGACGTGGTCTCCCTGCTGGCGGACCAGCCCGCGGCCGCCCCGGCCCGCTGATCGAGCCCCGCCGTGTCGTCCACCGGGGTACGCGTGTCGTCCAGTTGAGTACGCGTGTCGTCCACGCGGGCGGACGACACGCGTACCTGGATGGACGACACGCGTACCTGGGCGGACGACACGGCCGCGGGCGGATCAGCCCGCTCGTTGCTCGAGGAGGGCGGCGAGGGCCGTCACGATGCGGGTGGCGGCGGATCCGTCGCCGTACGGGGACGGGAGGTGGTGGAGGCGCTCGCGGTGGGCGGCCACGTCGTCGAGCCAGCGGGCCACCTCCGCGCCGATGCCCGGCCCGGGGAGCACCCTGGTGCCGAACGTGCCGGCGATCTCCGGCCGCTCCGTGCTGCGCCGGACCACCACCACCGGTCGCTTGAGGACACTCGCTTCCTCTTGGATGCCACCGGAGTCCGACACGAGCACCGCCGCCTCCGCGGCCAGCGCGAGGAATGCCGGGTAGGCCTGGGGCTCCAGCTCGACCAGCGGCTCCAGCAGGTGCCGCAACCCGAACCGGTCGATGCTCTTGGCCGTGCGCGGGTGCAGCGGGAACACCACCGGCAGCGGCAGGCGGCCCAGCTCGTGCAGGATCACCGCCAGCCGCGCGGCGTCGTCGACGTTCTCCGGGCGGTGGATCGTCGCCAGGACGAAGCGGTCGCGCTCCAGGCCGCGGGCCGACAGCACCGCCCGGCGGTCCTCTGTGGACGGAAGGGCGGCCTGCAGTGCTTCGACGACGGTGTTGCCGGTGACGGTGATCCGTTCGTCCGGCACGTTTTCCGCCAGCAGGTGGGCCCGGTTGAGCTCGGTCGGCGCGCAGCACAGGTCGGCGAGGTGGTCGATCAGCACCCGGTTGTGCTCCTCCGGCATCGCCCGGTCGTGGCTGCGCAGCCCGGCCTCGACGTGCACCAGCGGGAGATCGTGCGCGTTGGCCGCCAGCGCGCCGGCGAGCGCCGACGTCGTGTCGCCCTGGACGACCACCGCCCGGCCGGGCCGGTCCGCCAGGACCTCGTCGACCGCGCTGATCGTCCGGCCGAGCTGTCCGCCGCGGCGGCCGGCGCCCACGCCGAGCTCGTGGAACCGGTCGGACGGCGGCAGATCCGCGCGGATGCGCGAATACAGCGAGCGGTCGTAGTGCTGTCCCGTGTAGACGACGGCGCACTCGTCGCCGAACACCCGCATCAGCGGCGCGAGCTTGATCAGTTCCGGCCGCGTGCCGCAGACCAGCGTGATGCCCCCGGTTCCGGCGGGCTCCACGGCCGGCGAGCCGGCTCCACGGAAATCTGCGGTGGTCGTCGACATGCGGTGCAGTCCTTTCGGGCGGGGAGTTCGCCGCACGCTACTGACCGGAACCGGGAAACCGCGGGACACTCAGTCGATCGTGTGACGACACGGTGTCGCCCGGTGGAATTGCGGACGCCCTAGAATGACCGCGATCGGAATACCGGACAGGACGGCCCGCTCTTGCTCAAGAAATTCGCGGTACTGGCGCTCGTGGCCCTCGCCACCACCGTTTCCGCCTCCGCTCCCCGCGCCGACACCGGGCCGGACTTCCTCCTCCCCGACCTCCGCCAGGCCCCGCCGGGGTGCGCCGGCGGCAGTGCCGGCCTCCTCCCGCTGTGCACGGCCTGGGACGTCTGCCTGGTGATCGACCCGGCCGCGCCCAACGGCCCCTGCGTCGCGCCGTCGGCGGCGAAGGCCGTCCGGCTGCGGTTCACCAGCGCGGAGGAGAACGTCGGCGACGGGCCGCTCCTGCTGTACGGCCGTCGCGACAACACCCGGCAGCCGAACATGACGGTCCGGCAGGCGCTGCGCATCGGCACGAACGGGGCCATCCCGGGCAGCTACGCGGCGGCGCAGCGGGCCACCGGCGCGTTCACGTACTACGAACCGGCGCTCGCCCACCAGCACTGGCACCTGATGAACTTCGAGCACTTCGCGCTGGTTTCCCGGCAGGGCAAGACGGTGGTCACCGACCGCAAGAACGGCTTCTGCCTCGGCGACCGGTTCGAGGTGCACGACGCCGGCCTGCTGGCCCACGTCCCGGGCGACACCGGACCCGACGCCGACCTCGCCGCGACCCTGCGCGAAAACATGTGCCGCCACCACGAACCCACGGCCCTGGAAGTGCTCGAAGGCATTTCGGTCGGGTCGGGCGACGACTACAAGTTCACCGTGGACTTCCAGTGGCTGGACATCACCCGCGTCCCGACCGGGACGTACGACCTGGTGAACACGGTGAACGCGGACCGGACGCTGCTGGAGACGAACTACCGCAACAATTCCTCGGCGGTCGCGCTGTCGATCTCCTGGCCGCAGGGGATGCCGGCACCGGATGGGACGATCCCGGCCGCGCCGATCGTCAAGCTGCTGCGGAGCTGCCCGGGTCAGCCGCGCTGCGCCTGAACCGCCGTCACCAGGGACGGCCCGCGGTGAGACGAGCCGTGAAGCCGGTCTCGTCCCGGTGCAGCGTCACCTCGCTGCAGACCTGATGCGCGATCCACAACCCGCGGCCGCCGATGCTCCGGTCCGCCGGCAGCAGCCCGGCGAACGGATCGGCAGGCCCGGGCCCGGTGTCGTGCACCGAAACGACCATCTGCCCGGCGCCGGCCCAGATCCGCACCCGGACCGGCGGGCGGCCGTGGCGGAGCGCGTTGTCCACGATCTCGCTGACCGCCAGCACGAGGTCGTCCACCTCGTCCGCGGGCAGGTCCACCGGCGCCGTGGCCAGCACCGCCCGGCGGGCGTCCGACGGCCGCGGGTCGGCGAGCTCGGCCAGCGGCGCGGTGCCTTCGATCGGGAGCGGCGCCATCGGCCGCGGGTCGGCCAGGAACGACAGCGGGTCGACGTAGCCGGTGTTCGTCCGGTGCCCGCCGCCGGCGGTGGCGACGAAGGGGTGTGTGCGGGCCACGTCGTCGAGGACGTGGCGGGGCGTCGTCCGGGTGTCGTACGCGCACATGCTGCGCAGCGGGAACTCGCCGTAGGCGTGGTTGACCGCCGCCTCGTAGCGGGCCCACCAGTCCCACGACGTGTCGATCGCCGCCTGCGGGATCTCGCCGAAGATGCGGATCCCGGCCGCGCCACCGGCGACGAACCCGGCCAGCAGCTCGCGGTAGGACCGGATCGCCGCGGCGGGCCGCGCGTACAGGTCGCTGGTGGACAGGTACTCCACCCGCGCCGACGACGGCAGGGCGGCGCGCACCAGCTCGGCGCGTTCCGGCTCCAGCGACACCAGCGTCGGTTCGCCGGTCGCCAGCCCGCCTTCCAGGAAGGGCACGGCGACGGCGAGCAGGTCCTCGTCGCCGCTGTAGTGGACGGCGGCGTGGTCGTAGCCCTGGACGTTCATGCGGCACGCTCCACGCGCACGCCGGGCAGGTCCAGCAACTCCACGAGCCGCGCCGGCGTGGACAGCTTCGTCCGCAGGACCACCGTGGCGGCGTGCCGCTCGGCGTAGTCGGCCAGCGCGATCAGGCTGCGGTGGTCGACGAAGTCGAGACCGGCGGCGTCGATGGCGATCGTTCCTCCTTGGGACCGAAGGCCGGCGCGCTCCAGCGCCAGCGGCCAGCTCCCGCGAGACTCCAGGTCCAAGTCCCCGTCGAGCGCCGCGGCGCTGCCGCCGCGCGCGTGGCCGTGCAGGTGGAACCGGGTCCCGCCGTCGTAGTCGGTGGGGTGCATGCACGCCAGCTGCGCGACGACGTCGCCCCCGAGCTCGCCCACGTCGTAGCCGCACATCGCCGACATCGGGTGGCCGGCCATGTAGTGGTCCACCAGGTGCTCGTAGCGGGCGAAGGCGTCCACCTGGGCCGAGGTGCGCACCAGCGACGTCACGTCGGCCGCGACCCGCAGCCCGGTGAACCCGGCCGCCAGCGCGTCGGAGGTCGCCGCGGTGTAGAGCTCGACCTGGCCGGCGGGGTCGACGACGGCTCCCATGGCGTACGTCGCGTCGACCGAAGCGACCTGGACCGCGCCGCTGTCCAGCCCTTCGTCGCAGCGCTCGTCCGCCCGCAGCTGCCCGGTCAGCGCGGCCTCGTCACCAGGGGCGACGTAGAGCACCCGCTCGCCGGCGGCCAGCCCTTCGGCCAGGAACTCCTGCGCGTGGGACACGAATTCGCCGCGCCGCCGGTATCCCCGGCACACGTGGTCGCGGGGTCTGCTGTCCCGCTCGGTCGGCATCGGCACAGACCGAGACTACGCTGCCGGGCCGGCACCTGTCCGGGCCGCGGGGTCGCGGACCTCCTCCGCCGGTTTCGCGCAGACGCAGAACAGGTTGTCTTCCGGGTCGGCGAGGACGACCCAGTCGTCGGCCGGATCGTCGTCGACGTGCCGCACGAACCGCGCGCCCAGGCCGATCAGCCGGTCGACCTCGTGCCGCTGGTCGTCGGTGTAGAGGTCCAGGTGCATCTGGTCGCGCGCGGACACCGGCGTCGAGGACCGCTGCAGAGAGAGGTTGACGTACCGGCCGCGCAGCAGGCGGAAGCCGTCGTCCTCGGAGGACGGCTCGAGGTCCAGCGCCGCGCACCAGAAGCGGGTCATCGTGTCGAGGTCGGTGCAGTTGAGCACGGTGCTGCCGAGCCGGATGGCCATGTCGTCTCCCTGTCCCCGCGGGTGCCACCGGGCTACCCGCCGGACCGGGCCTCGAACCCCCGCTGGTGCAGGTAGGCAGCGATCCGGACCCGCAGGGCGCGGACGTCGGCCAGGTCGACGGTGAAGGAGTCACCCGAGCCGTGGCACGGGCCGTCGACGTGGACGAAGCCGTCCACCGGGTCGCGCCGGGGCGCCGACCAGGCCGGTTCGCCGTCGAGCGCGAGCCGGCCCGCCCGGGCGCGTGCCGTCCAGTAGGTCGGCAGCTTCATCACCTCGCCGAGCGCCTTGGCGAAGCCGGGGAGGTCTTCCTCGCGCAGGACCAGTCCGCGCGGCATCCCGGGTGCGCCGGCTTCGTGGCCCGTGGGCGTGAAGGTGGCCTGGTCGCCGGAGGTCCGAATCGTCCACCGGGGCAATTCGGTCAGTGTGGGCACGGCCGCTCCTCGCTCTCGCCTTCCCCCAGGGCACCGCCCACCCTAGTTGATCTCGGCGCGGGCCACCGCCGTCACCGGGCGAGCGCGAAGCTGGCGTGCGGTGGCTGGTTGTACGCCGTGTTCTGCCATGCGACGGCCTCCCGGTACTGGCGGTCCTGCATAAGCGAGACGTGCGAGATGCTCGTCGCGTCCGTGGTCGAGTAGATCCGCAGCGCGCGGTTGTCCGACGTCGGCCAGACCACCTCCTCGCGCCAGTCGCCGAACAAGTCGGCCTGCAGCGACGGCGTGCTCTTCGTTCCGTTGTTCGCGTGCACCCCCGAGGCGGTCAGCAGCCGGGTGTCGCCGCCGGTGCCGTACTTGTCGATGTGGGTTCCGTCCAGCAGCTCGCGCTGGGCGTCGCCGTCCCAGTAGATGACGAAGTTCGCCGACGACGGCTTGCGCCCGATGTTCTGGCCGCTGGTGTTCAGCAAACCGGACACCGCGGACGACCACGACTCGGCGCCGGGGCTGCCGGCGTAGATGTCGTCCGAGACGCCGCGGCCGTTGTCGCAGTTGCAGGAGGCGTTCTGCCAGATGATCTGGCCGGTCCTCGCGTCGGCCATCCAGGCGGCGGGCTTGGACTTGTCTTCGTCCACTTTGAACTCTTCCAGGCCGGCCCGCGCCGGGATCAGGTCGCCGACGTGCATGGCGTCGCCGTGGCCGTTGCGGGTATTCCACAGTGGACTGCCGTTGTCGTCGATCGCCATCGCCCCGAAGACGATCTCGTCGCGGCCGTCGCCGTCGGTGTCCGCGATGGCCAGCTGGTGGTTGCCCTGGCCGGTGTACTGCGAGCCGGCCGAGTTCGAATCGAACGTCCACCGCTTGGTCAGCGCGCCATTGCGAAAGTCCCAGGCGGCGATCACGGTCCGGGTGTAGTAGCCGCGGCTCATGATCAGGCTCGGGCGGGAGCCGTCCAGGTAGGCCGTGCCGGCGAGGAACCGGTCGACGCGGTTGCCGTAGCTGTCGCCCCACGAGGACACCGTGCCGCGCGGCGGGTCGTAGTTCACCGTGGACACCGCGGCACCGGTCTGGCCGTTGAAGACGGTCAGGAACTCCGGGCCGGACAGGACGTACCCGCTCGAGTTGCGGTAGTCGGCGCTCGCGCTGCCGATCACCTGGCCGGTGCCCGACCGGGTGCCGTCGGCGGTCTTCATCGCCACCTCGGCCTTGCCGTCGCCGTCGTAGTCGAAGACCTGGAACTGCGTGTAGTGCGCACCGGCGCGGATGTTGCGCCCGAGGTCGATCCGCCAGAGGCGGGTGCCGTCGAGCCGGTAGGCGTCGACGTAGACGTTGCCGGTGTAGCCCGACTGCGAGTTGTCCTTCGAGTTGGTCGGGTCCCACTTCAGCACGAGCTCGTACTGGCCGTCGCCGTCGAGGTCACCGGCGCTGGCGTCGTTCGCGGTGTAGGTGTAGCTCTCCCCGGACGGTGTCGTGCCCCCGGACGGCGGCTGGATCGGGACGTCCCGGGTGCTCGCGGCGACACCGCTTTCCAAGGTCAGCGAGTCCTCCGCGGCGAAGGCGGACATCCGCTCGACGCCGCCGACGACCGCCCGCACGGTGTACCGGGCCCCGGCGGGCGCGCCCGCGTCGACGAAGCTCGTCGGTCCGCTGACCGGGTTCGCGGTCACCCTGGCGCCGTCGCGGTAGACGTTGAACGCCACGCCGGCCGGGTCGCCGGCCAGCAGGCGCCAGCCGACGGCGTTGCCCTGTGCGGTGTGGACGCTGACCACCCCGCGGTTCAGCCGGTCGAGCTGCGGCGCGGCGGCCGCGCCGGCGGCCGGGGCGGGCAGCAGCCCGGCCACGGCCAGGCCGGTGGCGGCGAAGACCAGCCGCTTGCCGAAGTCACGCATGGTTTCTCCGTTCCGGGTTCGGTGCGGGACGAGAGTTCCGTCCAGAATGGACTCAGCCGGTCGTGCAGGCGCTGCCGTTGAGCGTGAACGCCGTCGGTGCTGGGTTCGCGCCGGTGTAGGTGCCGTTGAAGCCGATGCCGGTCGAGGCGTTCGGCGCCAGCGAACCGTTCCAGCTCAGGTTCTTGGCGGTGACGGCACCGCCGGACTGGGCGAAGGTGGCGCCCCAGCCGGGCGGAGTCACCTGTTGGCCGCCGGCGAAGGTGAACGCCAGTATCCAGGCGGTGAGCGCACCGGTGCCCGTGTTCGTGATGGTGACGTTGGCGGTGAACCCGTTGCCGCCGCCCCAGTTCGAGGCGGAGTAGGCGACCTTGCACCCACCGGCCCCGCCACCCGCGCTCGTCGTCACCGACGCGGCACCGGACGCGCCCGAGACGTTGCCGGCAGCGTCCCTGGCCCGCACCTGGTACCGGTACGTGCTCGAAGCGGCCAGCCCGCTGTCGGTGTAGGACGTCGTCGCCGTCGAACCCACCACCGCGAACGTCCCACCACTCGCCCCCGGCGCGCGGAGGACGTCATAGCCCGTGACGCCGACGTTGTCGGTCGAAGCCGTCCAGCTCAGCGTGGCACCACTCGAAGTCACGCCCGACACGGCCGGGGTGCCCGGAACGGACGGTGCCTGGGTGTCCGCCTGGCCGCCGCCGTAGACGGTGGCTTCCTTCGACGTCTGGCGGACGCCGTCGGTGCCGGTGAGGAACCGTTGGCCCCAGGTCGTCAGGCCGGCCGGGTCGAAGTTGTTCGTCATGTCGAGGTAGGCGACGTCGCTGCTGTTGCCGCTCCACGACCAGCCGAGGTAGCCGAGGCCGCGGGCCTGCGCCTGGGCCATGATGGTGTCCTCGTCCGGGTTGCCGTCGGTGTGCATGTTCCCGAACTCGCCGACGACCAGGGGCAGCCCGGCGGTGCGGAAGGCGTCGAAGTAGGCGTTGATCTCGGCCGCGGTGTCGTAGACGCCGTACATGTGGATGGAGAAGACGGTGTTGTGCTGCGGGTCGGCGGCGAACACCGTGCCCGCGTTGTCGCGCATGATGTTCTGCCAGTCCTGGCCCCACATCGGCGCGTCGGCCATCAGCAGGTGCGTCAGCCCGGCGGCCCGCAGCCGCTTGACCGCGTTGCCCGTCGCCGCCGGCCAGGTCGCGCTCACCTGCTGGTCGTTGCCGAACGGCTCGTTGCCCAGGTTGATCACGACGTAGTCCTCCTGGCCCTTCAGCGCACTGGCGACGCTGATCCAGTAGCTCGCCGCCTGGTCGAGGGTGGCGGCGCCGCTCTGCTCGCCGTACCCGGTGGTGTCGTGCACCTCCAGGACGCAGATCAGCCGGTTCTGCTTGCACTGCCCGATGACGCTGGTGACCTCGGCGGCCGGCGTCGGTCCCCACCGCTGCCCGCTGCCGAGGACGACCCGGACCGTGTTGGCGCCGAAGGACTTGATGTCGGCGAAGGCCCGGTTCTGGCTCGGGTACCAGACGTACGCGTGGTTCACCCCGCGCATCACGAACGGACTTCCGTTGCCCTCGAGGATCCGGGTGCCGTCGACGTGCAGGCCGGTCGCGGCGGGCGTGTCGGTGCCGAGGGCGGCCACCAGCGCCGGGTACCAGCGGCTCTCCATCTTCTGGATGCCGGTGGTGTTGTTCGGGTGCACGCCGTCACCGGTGTCGGCCGCGGTGTCGAACCCGGTCCACTGGTCGACGACGGTGATCGGCGACGTGGCCGTCGAGTGTGCCTGCGCCCAGCCGGGGATGGCGTTGTTCAGGTCGACGACCCGCTGGCCGCAGGCGGCGCAGTTGGCGGGGTTCATCGGGATGATCTTCGCGATGATCAGCTTGGTCGCCGGGTTCGCGGCCCGCATCTGGCCCAGCAGCGTGGTGTAGGCGTCGAGGATCGTGCTCGCCGGGATGTTGTTCCAGACGTCGTTGGTGCCCAGGTGCATCAGGACGATGTCCGGGTGCGTCGCCGACAGCCAGCCGGGCAGCTGGTTGTCCCGGACGATCCCGGTGGCGAGGAATCCGCCGTGGCCCTCGTTGTCACCGTCGTGGGTGAAGCCGCAGCCCTGCGGGGGCAGGGTGCCGACGAAGTCCACGTCCGGGTGGCCGGTGTCCTGGAGGTGCTTCCACAGCAGCGCCCGCCAGCAGCCGGGCGACCCGGTGATCGAGTCACCCAGCGCCATCACCCGCGTGGGCGCGGCCGCTCGGGCCACGGCGGGCCCGGCCGGCGCCACGACGGCGCAGGCGGCCAGCAGCAGGCCGGCCACGAGCGCGCGGAAGAATCGCCAGTTCATTACCGACCTCCTGGAGAACCGCTCGACAGGAAAGTTTCAGGCTGGGAGCGCTCCCACGGTAACACGCGGACCTCGGGCGGAACACCGGCCACGAGACAGAAACCGGCCAATCTGCTGAACGTTAAGCTCGCCGCCCCGCGGTTTGAGAAAGCGTTTTCACGCTCGCCACCGGACCTGGGCGTTGAACCGGCCGGAGCGGTCGAAGACGGCCTGGTTCTCCCAGCCGTTGCCGGACCCGGCGAGGTCGGCCGGGTCCCAGCCGTTGCCGGTCACCGCGTACCAGGTGGGTTCCCAGTAGAAGACGCCGATCGCGCCGGCCGCGCGGGCGGTGTCCTGGACCGCGGTGAAGTTCGCCGCCTGCCCGGCCGGGGTGGCCGGGTACCCCGCGCACGGCTGCGCGGCCGAGATGACGTTCGGGGTGCCATCGTCGTTGGCCGTGGTATACGGGTAGGCCGTTTCGGCGAGGACGACCGGCTTGCCGTACCGGGACCGCACGTCGGACACCACGCCGGCCATGGCCGCCATCGTCCCGTGCCAGTAGCAGTAGTAGGACAGGCCGGTGATGTCCCACGGGACGCCCTTCGCCCGGATGCCGTCGTAGAACCAGCGGGCGTGGGCGTCGCTGTCGGCGTCGGCGGTGTGGACGACCACCTGGGTGCCGCCGTTGCACGCCTTGGTGGCGTTGTAGCCGGCCTTGAGCAGCAGGCTGAGGTTCGTGAAGTCGTTGTCGACGACCTTCCCGTCGTTCCACAGCATGCCGATGTTGATCTCGTTGCCGATCTGCACGCTGTCCGGTGTCGTGCCCTGGGCTTTCAGGCCGGTGCAGAGGTCGTAGGTGTAGTCGTACACGTCGGTTTGCAGCCGGCCGATGGCGTGCGACGCCCAAGCGGCGGGCTTGGTCTGCGTATCGGGGTCGGCCCACGTGTCGGAGTAGTGGAAGTCGACCAGGAGCTTGAGCCCCTTGGCCTTCACCGCGCGGGCGTACTGCAGCACCTTGGCCTTGTTGTTGTAACCGCTGCGCGGGTTGTTCCAGACCCGCAGCCGCACGTAGTTGACGCCCGCGCCCTTCAGGATGTCCAGGGGATCGCGGGCCACCCCGGCCGCGTCGGTGTACTTGGCGCCGAGGTCGAGCGCGCGCTGGACGGTCGAGACGTCCGCGCCCAGCATGCCGAGGGAGTTTGCGGCCGAAGCCGACGGAGCGGGCAGGGCCACGGTCACCAGGAGCAGGGCCGCCGTGGCGAGACGGCCGGTGCGCAAGAGGGTCATCCGATCTCCTTCGAAGGGGCCGTTCCGGGCAGGTGATGTCTCCGCAGCGGACGGCGGCCGGACTCGCGGGCCCCCGAATCGGTTCAAGCACGATAAGTCCGCGCGCGGACGGGCGTCAACCAGCAATGATTTCCCCGGAAGTACCGATACTTTCGAAGAAGTCGAACCGGATCAGCCGGGCGAAAGATCATCGAGAAAGCGCTTACTTCCGGCGTGATCCGTTCGGGTCGGCCCGGTCGGCAAGCCCGGGAACGTCGGGTCTGCCTCGCTTCACCCCGGCGGCGCCGGCCGGACGGCCGGCTCGGCGGCCTGCGCCCGGTTGCCGATCCCGCGGTTCCTGTGCCCCCCTGCCGGGTGAGGGCCGTTTCTTTCCGGGCGCTCCTGGGTATTCCCCCTGCGCCGGTAACCCGACCATGCGTGCGCTCCTGCGCGAGGTGAGGTCATGGTGACGACGACAGGTGATGGCTTTCCGCTTCCGATCGGCATCGAAGACACCGACGTGGCCCAGCTGGAAGCGGCCGTCGGAGTTCTGCGGGCCCTGGATTACCGGCAGGGCGGCGGGTTCTGCCGGGACGCCGTCCAGGTGGTGAAGACGGCGAGCGTGCTGCTGCACTGGGGCACGGTCCCGGATCCGTTGCGGGCCAGGCTGTACACCGTGCTGGCCGACGTGCACAACCTGCTGGGCTGGACGGAGTTCGACATCGGACGCGACGAGCCGGCGCGACGCCGCTTCGAGCGCGCGCTGGACATCGCGGCCGAGGCCGGCAACGAGAGCCTGATCGCGAACATCCACTACCGGCTCGGCCGCGTGCACCTGCACCGCCACGATGCTGACGGCGCGCTGGCCGAGTTCGCCCGCGGCCGGGCGGCGGCGCGGCGCTCGGACTCCCGCCGGGCCCTGGCGATCCTCGCGGCGAACGAGGCGTGGGCGTGCGCGATGGCCGGCGACGAGCACTCGGCCCTGACCCGACTGGAGGAGGCCGAAGCCGCGTTCGCGACGGCGGACTCGTGGCCGGAACCGAGGCCGTGGGAGGCGTTCTTCCGCGAGACGGACATGGCGGCCATGCGCGGCACGGTCCTGACCGAGCTGGCCACCGCGGTGGCGGCCCGCCACAGCGGCGCGGCGATCACCCAGCTGACCGCGGCCGCCGACCGGTACGGCGCCGACATGGCCCGGAGCCGCTCGCTGACGCTGATCATGCTGGCCCAGAACCACGCCCTCCGCGGCGACGTCGACGAAGCCACCCGGATCGGCGCGGAGGCGGTCGACCTGGCCGGGACGGTCGGCTCGGTCCGCCCGAAGGACCGCCTGGCCCCGCTCGAGCGCCTCCTCACCCACCACCGGAGCGACCCGGCAGCCCGGGGCTTGGCCGACCGCATCGCCCACTACCGAGCCGAACCCCTGATCTGACCCCACCCGTGTCGTCCCCCCAATCACGCGTGTCGAGCCTCCAAACACGCGTGTCGACCCTCCAAACACACGAGACACGCCCCCCGATCACGCGAGTTACGCCCAGCCATGCGAGATACGGCCCCCCAGCCATGCCACATACGGCCCCCAAGCCACGCGAGTCGCACCCCCAGCCACGCGAGATACGGCCCCACTCACGCGAGCCGCCTACCCGGCCACCGAGATCGCGTCCAGCGCGCGGCCGATGAGGTCCCGCAGCGGGCCCTCGCCGCCGACCCAGTCGTCCAGTGAGATGCGGACCGCCGCCATCGCCAGGGCCGCCAGCATCCGGGGCCGCGGATCGCCCTCCGGCGCGTCCCGGAACCGCGGGGCCAGCAGCTCCGCGATGGCCCGCTCGTAACGCTGGTACGTCTGCGCCGTCCACGCCGCCAGCGTCGCCGACGTCCGGGTCAGCCGGGCCAGCTCGCGGATCGCGTCCTCGTGGGCCGGGAACTCCGTCGCGAGCTCGCCGAACGCCGCCACCAGCGCTTCCTTCGGCGCCAGCTCGGCCGGCTGCCGGGCGAGCGCCGCCGTGACCAGGGTCAGCCACGGGCCGGTGATCCCCGCCGCCACCGCGCTTTCCTTGGCTTCGTAATAACGGAAGAAGGTCGCGCGGGCGACCTCGGCGTCCGCCGCGATGTGCTCGACCGTTGTCCCTGCGACGCCGTGCCGTCCCGCCAGCCGGGCCGCCGACGCGGCGATCCGCGCGTTCGTCGCCCGCCTCTTGCGGACGGCCAGGCCTTCCGGTTCACTCTGAGACATAGTCTCATTCTGGACTATCTCTCACGGAGGAGCACGGGTGAACCAGCGCGCGCAGATCGTCATGTCCGCGGACGAGGTCAGCCGGTTCCTCGACGAGCAGCGCGTCGCGACCCTCGCCACCCTGGGGCCGTCGGGCCAGCCGCACCTCGTCGCGATGTGGTACGCCGTGCTCGACGGGGTGCTGTGGTTCGAAACCAAGGCCAAGTCGCAGAAGGCCGCGAACCTGCGCCGGGACGGCCGCGTCACCGTGCTGATCGAAACCGGCGACACCTACGACGCGCTGCGCGGGGTCGCCCTCGAAGGCCGGGCCACGATCGTCGACGACCCGGACGCGCTGTGGGCCGTCGGCGTCAACGTCTGGGAGCGGTACACCGGCCCGTACAGCGAAGACGTCCGCCCGATGGTCGAATTCATGCTCACCAAGCGGGTCGCCGTCCGCCTCGACGTCGAACGAACGCGCTCCTGGGACCACCGCAAGCTCGGCCTGCCCGCGATGCCGCTCGGCGGCTCCACCGCGCGGTGACTCCGTTCGGGTCGTTGCCGGATGTTTCGTCGTCGGGCACCCGGGGTACCACCCACCCGGAGTGAACCGAGAGAAGGGATCCGCGCATGCAGACCAGGGGTGATCGTGACCGCTGACGGCAACCGCGTCCGCCCCCAGGACCTCCTGCGCGTGACGGCCCACGACGCCGGCAGCGCGGTCGTGCTCGCGATCGCGGGCGAGGTCGACCTGCTCAGCGCGCCCCTCCTCGCCGACGGCGTCACCGCCGCGCTCGCGGGCGAGCCGGACGTGCTGGTGATCGACCTGTCCGAAGTGTCCTTCCTGGCGTCCATCGGCATCACGGTGCTGCTCGAAGCGCGCCACGCGGCCGGCACCGCCACCCGGCTCCGGGTCGTCGCGCCCGAGGACGGCGTCGTCAACCGCACCCTCCGGCTGACCGGCCTGCACGAGGCACTGGCCGTCACCAGCACCCGGGAAGACGCGCTCAGCGGCTGAACCGGGCCGCGATCGCGCGGAAGACCTCCTTCGGTTCCCAGGCGAGCCCCGGGTACGCGGCTCCGCTCTGTCCATTGAGGACTCTGACGGCGCCGTAGCTCGCCAGGTCGAGATCGCGTCGAGGGTCCGGATCGGACGGGCATTCGTAGCCGGCGAAGGTGAACCAGAACGCGCCGTGCACCCCTTCGGCCTCGAAGACGTCCATCAGTTCGGTGAAGTACGCCGCCTGCCCGGCCTCGTCACGGACGTAGTCGCCGTTCAGCACGCGCGGCTCGGCCTCGAAGTCGACGATCGTCCACCCGGTACCGCCCGCGTCGGCGGCGCCGCGGTGGGTGCAGCAGCCGAATTCCGTGACGACCAGCGGCTTCCCGTGGCTCAGGTGGCCCCGCACGTGCCGGGCGAAGTCCTCGGCGTTGGCGGCCGAGCGGTACAGGTTGACGGCCGCGAAGTCGAACGCGGTCCAGTCGATCTCCTCCCAGTCCCCGGCGGCGTAGGTGACCTGGCCGCCGAAGTGCTCCCGCGCGGTCTCGACGAGGTCCCGCAGCATCGCGCCGAAGTCCCACTCGTGCTCGAACCCGGCCCAGGCAGCGGGGTCCATCGCGTTGCGCAGGCGTTCCATGAGGACGGCGCCGGGAACGAACCCAGTGCAGAACAACGACATCTCGCAGCCGAGCACGAGCACGGTCTCCGGGTCCCGCGCCCGGATCTCCTCCGCCCGCCGGGCGCACTCCGCGAAGTAGGGCGTCAGCTGCGGCGGCGTGAGGTCCATCGGGAACGGCGAAAACCACACGCGCAGCCCGGCATCGACCGCGGCGTGTGCGGCGAGGGCGAGGCGGCTCGGATCGTCGCCGCTGATCCGGACGGTGTCGCAGTGCAGGTCGGTCGCGATGATCTCGAGCTCCCGCCGCACGACCGCGGGCTCGAAGTCCCGGCGCGACCGGTCGCCGACCGCGCCGCCGAAGCCGGTGTCGTAGTTGATTCCCCTGAGCCGCATCCATCCCCCCATCGGAATGTACGTCGTACACTTGAATGTACGCTGTATATTCCGGACATGCCACAGCTGATCTGGCACCACCCGGAGCCGCCGGGCCGGAAGAACGCGCTCACCCGCGCGGCGGTGGTGCGCACGGCGATCGAGGTCGCCGACGCCGGCGGGGTCGCCGCGCTGACCATGCGGACGGTGGCCGACGCGCTGGGCGTGTCGACGCCGATGTCGCTGTACCGGTACGTGCTGAACAAGGACGGCCTGGTCGACCTGATGCTCGACGCGGTGTCGGCCGAGGTCGCGGTGCCGGCCGCCCCCAGCGGCGACTGGCGCGCCGACCTGCGCGGGCTCGCCATCAGCCTGTGGTCGATGATCGGCCGGCACCGCTGGTACGCCGAGCTGGTGGACGGCCGGCCCCCGTTCGGGCCGCACACCCTCCGGCGGGCGGCGTTCCTGCTGTCGGTGCTCGACGGCGCCGGCCTGTCCCCCGCCGTCGCGTATGCGTCGCTGCTGGACAACTACGTGACGGGAACGGCGATGAGCGTCAGCCGGGAGCTGGTGCTGCTCGAAAGTTTCGGCATCGGCTCGACGGAGGACCTGCAGGCGTATGCACCCGAGATGGCCGACGACTCGCTCGCGACGTGGCTTGCGGACATGCCGGACCTGACGGCGGACGGCCGCTTCGAGCTCGGCCTGGACTGCCTGCTCGACGGCTTCGCCCAGCGGCGCCGCTGACCGTGGTTGCGTTGCTCAGCACGCAGGGCCGCGGGGTGGGTGGCAGGATGTGCGCGGTGAGCATGCGCGCCAGGAACAACGTGACCGTCACCGGCCAGGACGACGGCCCCACCCTGCTGCTCGCGCACGGTTTCGGCTGTGACCAGAACCTCTGGCGGCTCGTCGTCCCGGCACTCGCGCAGCGGTACCGGGTCGTTCTCTTCGACCACACCGGCGCCGGGCGCTCGGACCTCTCCGCCTGGACCCCCGAGCGCTACGGCAGCCTCGACGGCTACGCCGACGACGTCCTCGCCATCTGCCACGAGCTCGACCTGCGGGACGTCGTTCTCGTGGGCCACTCGGTCAGCGCGATGATCGCCGTGCTGGCCGTCAACCGGGAACCGGACCGGTTCGCGAAGCTGGTGCTGCTCACGCCGTCGCCCTGCTACCTCGACGACGGCGACTACCACGGCGGGTTCAGCCGGGCCGACATCGACGAACTGCTCGACTCGCTCGAGTCGAACTACCTGGGCTGGTCGGCGACCATGGCGCCGGTCATCATGGGCAACCCGGACCGCCCCGAGCTGGGCGAGGAGCTGACGAACAGCTTCTGCCGCACCGATCCCGCGATCGCGCGCGTCTTCGCCCGGGTCACCTTCCTCTCCGACAACCGGGCCGATCTGGCGAAGGTTTCCGTGCCCACGCTGATCCTCGAGTGCGAGAACGACGCCATCGCGCCGCCCGCGGTGGGGCGGTTCACCCACGAGCAGATCGACGGCAGCACCCTGGTGACGCTCGCCGCCACCGGGCACTGCCCGCAGCTCAGCGCGCCGGAGGCGACGGCCGCCGCGATCACGGCGTTCGTGAGCGGGCCGTGATGTGCGAAGACCACCCCGGTCCGGGTGGTCGGGAGAGCGCGGCCCCGGAATTCTCGGCCCTGCTGGAGGACAGCGCGGAAGACCTCTACGAGCACGCCCCCTGCGGGTACCTCTCGACGCTGCTCGACGGCACTATCGCAAAGATCAACACCACCCTGCTCGGCTGGCTCGGCTACGAGCGCGACGCCGTCGTCGGCCGGCGCCGGTTCGCCGATCTGCTCACCGTCGGCGGCCGGATCTACCACGAGACGCACTTCGCGCCGCTCCTGCGCATGCAGGGCGAGCTCGGCGGCGTCGCCTTCGAGCTGAAGACCGCCGACGGGGGCCGGCTGCCGGTGCTGGTGACCTCGACGGTCAAGACCGGCACGGACGGGCAGGCGCAGCTGATCCGCACCACGATCTTCGACGCCCGTGACCGGCGGGCCTACGAGCAGGAACTCCTGCGGGCGCGCGAAGAAGCCGAGCGCGAACGCGACCGGGTGCAGCGGCTCGCGCGGACGCTGCAGCAAACCCTGTTGCCGCCCGCCCTGGCCGAGGTGCCCGGCGTGCAGGTCGCGGCCTACTACCACCCGGCGTCGGCCGACGAGGTCGGCGGCGACTTCTACGACCTGTTCCCGCTGACCGGGGACACGTGGGGGTTCTTCCTCGGCGACGTGTCCGGGAAGGGCGCCGCCGCGGCCGTGGTGACGTCGCTGGCGCGCTACACCCTGCGCGCCGCCGCGGTGCACGATCCCGAGCCGGCCACCGTGCTGGACCGCCTCAACACCGTGCTGCACCACGAGTACCGCGGCGCCGATCCGCGCTACTGCACCGTCATCCAGGGTCGCATCCGGCCCGGGGCGGACGGCGCGGCGGTCACCCTGGCCACCGGCGGCCACCCGCCGGCGCTGCTGATCCGCGCCGACGGCACGTCCGCGTTCCTGCCCGTCCCGGGCGGCCAGCTGGTGGGCGCGCTGCCCCGGGCGCGCTTCGCCACCGAGGACGTCTTCCTGAACCCGGGCGACACTCTGCTGCTCTACACCGACGGCCTGACCGAAGCCCGCACGCAAGGCCGCGTCCGCTACAGCGAAGAGCAGCTGCGGACGCACCTGACCGGCCTGGCGCCGACGACGGCACCGGCGGTGATCACGGCGGTGACCGGCCTGCTCGCCGGCTTCGGCGACGGCGTCGAGGACGACACGGCGCTGCTGGCGCTGAGCATCCCGCTTCCCGGAGGCGATCGAGCGTGACCGGCACCCCGTTCTCCGTCGCCACCCGCACCACCGGGGCCGGGGCGGTGGTCACCGTCGAGGGCGAACTCGACGTGGCGACCGCGCCCCGCCTCCGCGCCGGGGTGGCCGCGCTCGCCCTGGAGCCCGGTCAGCTGCTGGTGGTGGACCTGGCCGGGGTGACGTTCTGCGACTCCAGCGGGATTTCCGCGCTGATCGCGGCCCGCAACGTCGCCGAGGCGGCCGGCGCGGGCGTCGCACTGGCGGCGGTTCCGGCCCGGCTGAGCCGGACCTTCGGGCTGATCGGCCTCGCCGACTTCTTCCCGACCTACCCGAGCGCCGAAGACGCCTTCAAGGACTGACGTTTCCCCGGCCAGGGCCTGGTCCGAGCGACGGGTCGGTGCGGCGAACACGACCCGGCCGATGCCCGGCCCGAACGGCTCCCGTCACACCCCGACCCCAGCACCGGCCGAAGCCCCGCCCTCAACACACGCAACCGGATCCAGCTCGGCCAGCATCGCCCGGATGGCCGGGCTGGCCTCCGCGCTCCGCCGCCACACCGCGTGCACCTCCCGCTTCGGCGGCCGTCGAAGCGGCCGCGCGATCAAGCCATCCCCCAGCGGCGGCCGCGCCAGCCTCGGAACCAACGCCACCACCTGCCCCGACGCCACCAGCGACAGCTGCGTCGCGAAATCGTCGACCCGGTGACGCACATCGGGCTCCTCCGCGAACAACCGCCGGAACCATTGGTGGCAAACGGTTCCCGGCGGGCTGGTCACCCACGCGTGCCCGGCCAGCGAATGCTCGTCCAGCGGTGCTCCGGCCTCCGCGAGCGGGTGCGTGCGGCTCACCACCACGTCGCCGACGTCCGTGTGCACCCACCGCCGGACCAGCGTCGGCGGCAACGGCGTGGGCAGCAACCCGTCGGCGTCGTGGACCAGCGCCAGGTCGGCGGTCCCCGCGAGAACGCTGCGCAACGCCTCGTCCGGGTCCTGCTCCGTGACCTCCACGCGCAGTTCCGGGAAGGCCAGCCGCGGCATCAGGGGCGCCAGCAGGCCGCGGATCGCCGTCGAAAACGCCACCACCCGGAGCGTGCCCCGCGGTGCGCCTTCCGAGACCGACTGGGCGGCTTCGGCGCAGCGCTCCAGCGCCTGGAACACCTCCGGCGCCGAGTCGACGATCGCCCGGCCCGCCGGGGTCAGCACCACCCCGCGGCCCGCCGGCGCCAGCACCGGGACGCCCACCTGCCGTTCCAGCCGCTTGATCTGCTGCGACACCGCCGACGCCGTGAACCCCAGCTCCTCGGCCGCCCGCGCCAGCGTCCCGAGCGCCGCCACGGAGCGCAACGCCCGCAGTGCACCCACCTCAATCATGCTGTGCCGATCTTTACCAATCCGACCGCAGTCACGGCCGGATGACTTTCGCGGCAACGGGTTACCTGCCGCGTGGGGGGCCGGCCTACTTTGGCCGGATTAGTAAAGCCAAACTACGCAATATCGGCAAAAAAGCATCGCTGGACCGCAGCAGTTTCACCCGGCACGGTCGGACCATGACCGAATTCGGCGCCAACCTCGTCGCGATGGTGACCCCCATGGAGCCCGGCGGCGCGCTCAGCGCACCCGGCCTGACCCGGCTCGTCGAGCACCTGCTGGCCACCGGGTGCGACGGCCTCGTCGTCGGCGGGACCACCGGCGAGTCCCCGACCCTCTCCGACGCCGAGTCCGCCGGCCTCGTCCGGGCCGTGGCCGCCCAGGTGGCGAACCGGGCGCGCGTGATCGCCGGCGTCGGCACCCACGACACGGCCTCGAGCGTCCGCCGGGCCCGCGAAGCCGAGGCGGCGGGCGCCGACGCGCTGCTGCTCGTCTGTCCCTACTACTCCCGGCCGACGCAGGCCGGCGTGCTCGCCCACTGCCTGGCCGTCGCGGACGCCACCGAGCTGCCGGTGATGCTCTACGACGTCCCGGCGCGCACCGGCGTCGCGATGACGGCGGCGACGTTGATCGAGCTGGCCGGCCACCCGCGGATCCGGGCGGTCAAGGACGCGAAGGGCGACCTGTCCGAAGCGATGACGGTGCTGAGCCGGACGTCGCTGGCGTACTACTGCGGCATCGACGAGCTCAACCTGCCGTACCTGGCGTGCGGCGCCGCGGGCCTGGTCAGCGTCGTGGCCAACGTGGCGGCCGAGCGCACCGCCGACCTCATCCGCGCCGTCCGCGACGGCGACCTCGGGAAGGCGCGCGCGATCCACGACGAGCTGATCCCGCTGACGGACCGGCTCATGCGGTCCGGCACGGCCGCGGCGAACGCCAAGGCCGCGCTGGCCGAGCTGGGCGTCATCCCGCACGCGAGCGTGCGCCTTCCGCTGGTCGAAGCGGAGCCCGCGCCTGCCGTCCCGAGCCGAACGTGAAGTGGTGGGACACAGGGACGCCCAGCTCGATCACGAACCGGCCGCCCGGCTCCAGGTGGCGGGCCGCGTTGGGGAAGCACGCCACCTGCTCGTCCTGGGTCGGCAGGTTCGCGCGACCACCGGGATCGCCGCCTTCGCGCGCAGCCGGGCCGGCATCGGCTCCGACAGCTCGATGCCGGTCACGGACACGCCGCGCTCGGCGAGCGGGACGGCGATCCGCCCGGTCCCGATGGCGAACTCCAGCGCCCGCCCGCCGTCCGGGCGCTCCACGACGGGCCCGACGACCTCGGGGGCGAACCTCCCGCGGCCCGGGGTGTCGTAGCGTTCGGCGGCGTCGGCGTCCCAGATCTCGTCTTGTCGCACGTCCCCGCCCGCGGCCGCGGCCGCGGCCACGGCCACGGCCACGGAAAGTGTCCAACCAGGTAGAACTTGCCCGATTTCGGGCAGGAATTTGGGGTTCGCCACCAGAAGAGGCATGATGGCCCGCGTGGAGGACACCGACATCGTCGAGCGCGTGGCCGCGTCCACCGGGCTGCCACCCGGGGTCGCCGCCCGCGTCGTCGACGACGTCCTGGCCTTCTACCGGACTCCCACCGAGGACTACGTGCGCCGCCGGCACGCCGAGCTGCAGGCCCAGGGGCGGAAGAACCCCGAGATCTTCCCCCTGATCGCCGGCGAGCTCCGCGGGCGGCTGGTGGCCGCGCCCGTCCTCTCCGAGCGGCAGCTGCGCCGCATCGTCTACGGCTAGGAAGAGGTCTCCCCATGTGCGGGATCGTCGGCTACATCGGCGGCCAGAACGCCGCCCCCATCCTGCTCGAAGGCCTGACCCGGCTCGAGTACCGCGGCTACGACTCGGCGGGCATCGCCGTCCTCGGCGCGAAGGGCACCGCCCAGGTCCACCGGGTCGTCGGGCGGGTGCGCAACCTCGCCGCCGCGCTGCCCAAGCGGCTCACCGGCAAGGCCGGCATCGGGCACACGCGCTGGGCCACGCACGGCCCCGCGTCGGAGGCCAACGCGCACCCGCACACCTCCGAAGACGGCCGGATCTGCGTCGTCCACAACGGCATCATCGACAACGCCGACACCCTGCGCGCCCAGCTCGCCGACGCCGGCGTCACCCTCGCGTCCGAGACCGACACCGAGGTCCTCGCCCACCTGATCGCACGCTCGGCCGCCGAAACCCTGGAAGACGCCGTCGTCGAGGCGGTCTCCCGGGTCACCGGCACGTACGCGATCGCCGTCACCGACAGCGCGCACCCGGACCGGCTGGTCATCGCGCGCAACGGCTCGCCGCTGATCATCGGCGTCGGCGAGCGGGAGATGTTCGTCGCCAGTGACCTCGCCGCGCTCGTCCGGCACACCTCGCAGGTCGCGCACCTCGACGACGGCGAGTTCGCGACCGTCTTCGCCACCGGCTACCGCACCTTCACCGTCGACGAGAGCGACACCACCAAGCCCGCCACCGAGATCGACATCGACGCCGAGGACCTCGACCTCGGCGGATACCCGCACTACATGGCCAAGGAGATCCAGGAGCAGCCCGAGTCCGTCGAGCGGATCATCCGCGGCCGCCTCGACGACCGGTTCGGCGTCGCCCGGCTGGACGGGCTCAACCTGACGCCGCGGGAGCTGCGCGGGTTCGCCCGCGTGAAGATCCTCGGCTGCGGCTCCGCGTACTACGTCGGCCAGATCGGCGCGACGATGATCGAAGAACTCGCCCGGATCCCGGCCGACGCCGAAGCCGCGTCGGAATTCCGCTACCGCAACCCGATCATCGAGGCCGACACGCTCTACGTCGCGGTCAGCCAGTCCGGGGAGACCATCGACACCGCTTTCGCCGTCGAGGAGATCAAGCGCAAGGGCGGCCGGGTCGTCGGCCTGGTCAACGTGGTCGGCTCGACCATCGCCCGCGCCTGCGAAGGCGGCGTCTACCTGCACGCCGGCCCGGAGATCGCGGTCGCCTCGACCAAGGCGCTGACCAACATGGCCGTCGGGTTCGCCCTGATCGCGCTGGCGCTCGGCCGGGTGCGCGATCTGTCCAATGCGGACGGTCAGCGGATCATCGACGCCGTCCGCGCGCTGCCCGGCCAGATCAAGTCCATTCTGGACTTCGAGCCGGAGATCGCCCAGCACGCGAAGACGGTCGCCGCCGCGAAGAGCCTGTTCTTCGTCGGCCGCGTCCGCGGCTACCCGGTGGCCCGCGAGGGCGCGCAGAAGTTCAAGGAGATCTCCTACCGGCACGCCGAGGCGTACCAGACGTCCGAGCTCAAGCACGGCCCGCTGGCCCTGATCGACGAAGCCCTCCCGACGGTCGCCGTCGTGCCGTCGGACGAGCTGACCGAGCGCAACCTGGCCGCGGTCCAGCAGATCAAGGCCCGTGGCGGCGCGGTCCTGGCGGTGACCCACGCGGACGTCGACTTCGGCGAACTCGACGTCCCGCGGATCGTGGTGCCCAAGACCGAGCCGGAACTCGACCCGATCCTGCTGACCATCCCGCTGCAGCTGCTCGCCTACCACGCGGCACTGACCCTGGGCTACGACATCGACAAGCCGCGCAACCTGGCGAAATCC
The DNA here is from genome assembly GCF_031625235.1 of Amycolatopsis sp. 505. Classification (NCBI taxonomy): domain Bacteria; kingdom Bacillati; phylum Actinomycetota; class Actinomycetes; order Pseudonocardiales; family Pseudonocardiaceae; genus Amycolatopsis; species Amycolatopsis sp. 505. Next base: position 392,431 of record NZ_JACKQP010000004.1, on the reverse strand, counting down.
GTCACAGTCGAGTGACACTTCCGCCCAGGCGCCGTGCGGGCTGCCCGGCAGATCGAGGTTTCAGGCTCTCCCGGCGAAGGCCGCCGCGGCGATGTCCGGCCGCCGCAGCCGGGCCTGCTTGGGCATGTTCCAGCCGAGCACCCCGGTGACGGCCCCGCCACGCCGGTACTCCGCCACGAACCGCCCCGCGGCCGGGTCACCCTCCACAACGGACACTTCGGCGTCCGCGGACAGGGTTCCGTGCACGTGGATCCGGGCGTCGAACTGGTTGGTCCAGAAGTACGGCACCGGCGTGTACGGGCGGTCCTCGCCGAGGATGTTCCCCGCGACCGCGACCGCCTGCTCGGTGGCGTTTGTCCGGTTTTCCAGCCGCAGCACCGCATCGAGCCCTTCGTGGTGCCAGCGGGCGACGTCGCCGGCCGCGTAGATCCCCTGCGCCGCCCGGCAGCGGGAGTCGCACACCACGCCGTTGTCGCACAGCACCCCGCTGCCCGCCAGCCATTCCGTCGCCGGCGCGGCTCCGAAGGCGACCACGACGACGTCGGCGGGCAGCACCTCTCCCGTCGCCAGCCGCACCCCGGTCACCCGGCCGGCTTCCGCGGCGAGCCCGGTGACCGCCGAGCCGAGCCGCAACTCGACGCCGCGAGCGGTGTGCAGTTCGGCGAGCAAGCCCGCGGCGAGGGGGCCGAACTGGTAGGCCAGCGGCGCGGATTGAGGTCCGGCGAGGGTGACCGGCACGCCCGCCGCGCACACGGTCGCGGCGATCTCCGCACCGAGCACGCCGTCGCCGACGACCACCACCCGCTTGCCCGGCGCCAGGTCCGCACGCAGGGCCAGCGTGTCGTCGAGGGTGCGCAGCACGTGGACGCCGGCCAGGCCGTCCTGCCCCGGGAGTGTGCGCGGCCGCAGCCCGGTGGCGAGCACGACCGCGTCGGCGGTCAGGGTCCGCCCGGCCGCGGTGTGGACGGTCCGCGCGCCGGCGTCCAGCCGCACCGCCGGGTCGCCGAGCGCGAACTCGGCGTCCAATGCGGACAGTGCGTCCGGGGTCCGGAGCCGGGTCTGCTCGGGGGTCCAGCTCCCCTCGAGGACCTGCTTGGACAGCGGCGGCCGGTCGTAAGGCAGGTGCGCTTCGGCGCCCAGCACGGTCACGCGGCCCGCGTACCCCTTGCGGCGCAGGGCTTCCACGGTCGCGAGCCCGGCGGCCGAGGCGCCGACGACCAGGACGTCGTCGATCATCCCTGCTCGCTGACCGAGATCGCGACCCCCGGGCACACGCTCGCCGCCTCGCGGACGGTCGCGTGCAGCGCCTCGGCGGGGTGCTCGTCGAGCAGGATGACGATGCCGTCGTCGTCGCGCTGGTCGAACACGTCCGGGGCGAGCATGACGCAGGTGCCGGCGCCGCAGCACTTGGCCTCGTCCACGATGACCTTCATGGCTTTTCCTTTCCTCGCGGTTGCTTCGTGACCGGCGCGAGCCACAGCCCGGCCAGTACGTCGGTGAGGGCGGCGGCGGTGTCGCGCCAGCCGGCCCTCGGGGTGCCCGTGCCGTCGGCGAGGGCGCGTTCGCGCTCGGCCATCGCGTGCATCAGCACGAGGCGGGTGCTGTCGTTGCGTTCGGCGCGGACTTCGGCCGGCAGTCCGGGCAGGCACCGGTAGAGGCCGGTGAGGGTCCGCGCCAGCGACGGGGACGTCAGGGTCTCCTCGATGATGACCTCGCGCAGCGACGGCTCGGTCATCACCTGGGCGGCGAACCGGGCGAACCAGGTCGGCGCGCCCAGCTCGGCCAGGTGCTCGGTCGTCGGGTACACCAGGCACGCGAGCCAATCCCGCAGCCCGGTCTGGCCGCGGTCCAGCCGGCGGCCACGCAGCCGCTCGACCGGCCCGGTGTGCTTGCGGACGATGGCCCGCACCAGCTCGGCCCGGGTGCCGAAGTGGTAGCCCACGGCGGTGTTGTTCCCCTGCCCGGCCGCCTCGCTGATCTGCCGGTTGGACACGGCCAGCACGCCGTGTTCGGCGTAGAGGCGTTCCGCAGCGACCAAGATCCGCTCCCGGGTCGCCCGGGCGCGTCCGGCCCGGCCCGCCGTGGTCACCCCGGGCGCCGCCGCGCAGCCCCGGCCGGGCCCACGCGCCGCCGTCACCAGCGGACGGGCAGTTCCCGCAACCCGCCGACGGCGAGCCCCTCGACCCGGCGCAGCTCGTCCGCCGGGACCGCGAGCTCGAGGTTCGGCAGCTTGCGCAGCAGCACTTCCAGCACGACCTGCAGCTCGGTGCGGGCCAGCGGCTGCCCGAGGCACGCGTGCGCACCGGCGCCGAAGGCCAGGTGCGGGTTCGGACTGCGGGTCAGGTCGAGTTCGGCGGCGTTCTCGAAGGCGCTTTCGTCCCGGTTGGCCGCGGCCATGCTGCACATCGCGGTGGTGCCCGCCGGCAGCACGGTGCCGCCGACTTCGAAGTCCTCGGTCAGGTAACGCTGCATGCCGACTCCCGCGTTGGCGTCCGCCCGCAGCGCCTCCTCGACCGCCGTGCGCACCAGCGACGGATCGGCCAGCAGCTGCTCCCAGCGGCTGCGGTCGGCCAGCAGCATCGCCGTCATCTTGGCGATCATGTTCGCGGTGGTCTCGTGGCCGGCGATGAGCAGGCCGATGCCGGTGGCGGCCAGCTTCGCGTCGGACCAGCCGGCGCCGTCGGCGATCAGCGCGCTGAGGATGTCGTCACCCGGTTCGGCCCGCTTGGCGGCGAGGTGCCCGCCCATGTACCGGCCGAACTCCGCCTGCGCGGCGTCGAACTCCGCCTGGGTGTAGCGGGTCATGCTGAGCATGACGTCGGACCAGTGGGCGAACCGGTCGCGATCGGTGTCCGGCACGCCGAGCATGTCGCAGATGACCCAGACCGGCAGCGGGAAGGCGAGGCCCGCCTTGAGGTCGCCGGGCGCGCCCTTGGCGACCATCTCGTCGATCAGCTGCCCGGCCATCGCCGCCATGCCCGGCCGCAGCGCGTTCATCCGCTTGGCGGTGAACCACTTGCCGATCATGCGGCGCCACGTCAGGTGGTCCTCGCCGTGCTGCGGGAGCACCGACGCCATCTCGCTGTTGAACACCCCGCCCGACTCGGTGTCCGCGACGCGGGCGGCGTTGTCCCCCGGCGTCGGCCGGGTGAACCGCGGGTCGGACAGGACGGTCTTGACGTCGGCGTAGCGGGTGATCAGGGCGGCTTCGTCCCCGCTGGCCAGCGCGACGCGCGCGACCGGGCACTTCTCGCGGAACTCGGCCCACTCGGCCGGCGGCTCCAGCGCGGTGGCGGCCTCGAACGGGAACCGCGGCAGCGATTCGGGGTGGCTTGGCGTCATGACGGGCCTCTCGTTGGTGAATGTCCGCTGCCCCGAGGATGGCGACGATCCCTTGTTAAGTCAAGCAGTTGACTTAATCGCCGCCCACCGAGTGCCGCGAATGACTCATTCGGGACGTCGGAGGTCCCGAATGAGTCATTCGCGACCTCCGGGCGGAGGGCGGGACTACTCGCGCTCGACCTTGCGCAGGCCGCCGCCGGGCGTCCACCACTCGACGACCAGCAGTGTCGCCGCCTCGTTCAGGTGGGTGTGCACGACCTCGGCGACATCGGCCACGAACCGCTCGCCGTCCTCGGTGCGCACCCGCCCGGCGATCTTGGCCTCGCCCGGCCACTGCGCCTCGGCGCCGTCGACCGGGTCAACCGTCGCGCTGTGCAGCGCGAACCGCGGGTCCCGCCGCAGGTCCGCGCCCTTGCGCGCGTTAGGCATCGACCCGAAGGTCAGCTCACCGTCCTCGAAGGCCGTTTCGATCCCCGAGATCCGCGGTGAGCCGTCCGCCCGCAGGGTCGCGATCGTCTTGTGCTTGTGCGCGTCGAACAACGCTCGCACCCGCGCCGCGAACTCCGGTTCCGCCGCCTCGAACTCCCGCCACGCCGTCATGCCTCCATGGTCTCGCACCGCAGCCCGGCAACGAGGAGCTTCACCATCCCCCGCGCGTCGTAGCGGGGGTCGTCCGCGCCGATGCAGAGGTTGCCGACCCCGCGCATGAGGTCCAGGGGCGCCACCTCGGCCCGGACCTCGCCGGCGGCCGTCGCCGCGTCGAGCAGCTCGCCGCACGCCGGCACCAGCCGGTCCAGGAAGTAAGCGTGCAACGCCTCGAAGCCGGCGTTGTCGGACTGGAGCACCCCGGCGAGCCCGTGCTTGGTCACCAGGAAGTCGACGAACAGGTCGATCCACTGCGCCAGCGCGGCGTACGGCGATTCGCACGAAGCCAGCAGGGCCGGCGCCGCCTCCGTGCAGGCGTCCACCTGGTGCCGGAAGACGGCGATGATCAGGTCCGCGCGGGTCGGGAAGTGCCGGTAGATGGTGCCCATCCCGACGCCGGCCTTCGCCGCGATGTCGCGGACCGGCGCGTCGACGCCGGAGGCGACGAAAACCGCGGCCGCCGCGTCGAGCAACGCCTTCTCGTTGCGCCGGGCATCCGCGCGCTTGGGCTTGTCCACCGATCCTCCTTGCTAAGCGGAGCAGTGTTCCGTATGGTTAGCGGAGCAACGTTCCGTTTGCTCCATCTTGCCACGGAGGCCTCTCTCATGCAGTACCGCACCCTGGGCCGCACCGGTGTCCAGGTCAGCACTCTCGCGCTCGGCGCGATGAACTTCGGCGCCATCGGGAACACCACCCAGGACGACGCCACCGCCATCGTCGACGCCGCCCTCGAGGCGGGCGTCAACCTGATCGACACCGCCGACTTCTACGGCGAGGGCGAGTCGGAGACGATGGTCGGCAAGGCGATCGCCGGCCGCCGCGACGACCTCGTGCTGGCCACGAAGGCGACCATGCCGATCGGCGAGGAGCGCAACCACCGCGGCAATTCCCGCCGCTGGCTGGTCACCGCGCTCGACGACAGCCTGCGCCGCCTCGGCGTCGACCACGTCGACCTCTACCAGCTCCACCGCTGGGACCCGACGACCAGCGACGAGGAAGCGCTTTCCGCGCTGACCGATCTGCAGCGCGCGGGCAAGATCCGGTACTTCGGGTCGTCGACGTTCCCGGCGTACCGGATCGTCCAGGCGCAGTGGGCCGCCCGCGAGCACCACCTCGGAAGGTACGTCACCGAGCAGCCGAGCTATTCGATCTTGCAGCGCGGCATCGAAGCCCACGTGCTGCCGGTGACCCAGGAGTACGGCATGGGCGTGCTGGCGTGGAGCCCGCTGGCTTCGGGCTGGCTGTCGGGCGCGGTCCGCGCGGGCCGGGAGTTCAGCGGCAACCGCGCCAAGGTCCTGCCGCAGCGCTTCGACCTCGACGTCCCGGCCAACCGGGCCCGGCTCGACGCCGTCGAAAAGCTGGTCAAGGTGGCCGACGCCGCCGGCCTCACCCTGATCCAGCTGGCGCTCGGCTTCGTCACGGCGCACCCGGGCGTGACGAGCGCACTGATCGGCCCGCGCACGCTCGACCACCTGACGTCCCAGCTCGCGGCCGCCGACACCGTGCTGCCGGCCGACGTCCTCGACGAGCTCGACTCGATCGTCGCGCCCGGCGTCGACCTGGCCCCGGACGAGAAGTTCGACACCCCGCCGGCCCTGCTGGACCCGACCCTGCGGCGGCGCCGGTGAAGTTCGGCATCATGACCGCACCGATGCAGGTGGGGTACGACGAGATCCTGCGCGTGTGGCGCGAGGCGGACGAGGTGCCGGAGATCGAGCACGCGTGGCTGTTCGACCACCTGATGCCGATCGAGGGCGACCCGTCCGGCCCGATCTTCGAGGGCTGGACCCTCCTGTCGGCCCTGGCGGCTCGGACATCGCGGATGCGCATCGGCCTGCTGGTGACCAGCAACAGGTTCCGCCCACCGGCAATGCTGGCCAAGATCGCGACGACGGTCGACGTCGTGTCGGGCGGAAGGCTCGACTTCGGCATCGGCGCCGGCTCCCGGCCAAGCCACCCACTGGCGCGGCGAGAGTACGACGCACACGGCTTGCCCTACCACAGCCAGGAGGACGCGGTCGCGGCCCTGGCGGAGGCGTGCACGGTGATCCGCCGCTTGTGGACATCACCGGAACCGTTCGACTTCACGGGCAAGCACGTGTCGTTGACGGGAGCATTCGGAAACCCGAAGCCGGTGCAGAAGCCACACCCCCCGATCATGATCGGCGGCCGGGCCGGCGCAACCCTGCGAGTGGTGGCCGAGCACGCAAACCTGTGGAACATCCCGGGCGGCGGCGACATCGAGGATCTGGCAAGCCGCAGTCGTTTGCTGGACAGGTACTGCAGGGAGATCGGCCGCGACCCGGCGGAGATAACGCGATCGATCTTCCTGCCAGTGGAGTACAACCGACCGGAGGTGACCCGCGGAAAGATAGCCGAGGCCGCAGATGCGGGCTTCGAACATGTGGTGCTGGGACTGGGGAGTCCATACCCCGAAGGAGTGGCGAAGTGGGTGGCGGAGGAGCTAATCCGCAGGTAGAGCGCGGCGCGCTCGCAATCGGAGGAGCTGGGTGGTCATCCCGTCGCCTGAGGCCGTGAAAATCGCTTTGAGCCGGGCCCGCAACCTACAGCGCAGAGCGGGCCGACGACGCAAGCTTGCGGGCCCGGCTCAAAGTGATAGGCCTCAGTTCAGGCGACGGGATGGCCACCCTGCGGCCCACCTCCTCAACGTGGGTTGACAGCGCGAAGGGGTGGTCATCCCGGAGCCTGCCTGTCCGGCGAGGACGCTTTTGTCTTTTCTGCCGCGGTTTGGGCGGGTCCGACCTCCCCCGCCCCTCCGGTGGGATTCTCAGTCGGCGACCGGGTGTGTCAAGGCGGGAAAGCGTGCCTTGACACACCCGGTCGCCGACTGAAGAGAAGGCTGGGATGAGGGGCGGGGGAGGTCTGGTGACGTCGTTGGTCTCCTTGCGCTCCCGGCCGCCGGTCCGCGTCTGGTCCTGGTGGAAAAGCAAAAGGCCCTCCGGCTGTTGCCGGAGGGCCTTTTGCCTACCACTCAAACGCGCTTGAACAGCAAAGCTCGCTTCACTTCCTGGATCGCCTTCGTCACCTGGATGCCTCGGGGGCAGGCGTCCGTGCAGTTGAACGTCGTGCGGCAGCGCCAGACGCCTTCGCCGTCGTTCAGGATGTCCAGGCGCTCCTCCGAACCCTCGTCGCGGGAGTCGAAGATGAACCGGTGGGCGTTGACGATCGCCGCCGGGCCGAAGTACGAGCCGTCGTTCCAGTACACCGGGCAGGACGATGTGCAGCACGCGCACAGGATGCACTTCGTCGTGTCGTCGAAGCGGTCGCGGTCGGCCTGGGACTGGATGCGCTCGCGGGTCGGCTCGTTGCCGTACGTGATCAGGTACGGCTTGATCGCCCGGTACGCCTCGAAGAACGGGTCCATGTCGACGTAGAGGTCCTTCAACGTCGTCAGGCCCTTGATCGGGGCGATCGTGATCGTGGTCTTCTTGCCGTCCTTCTGGAGGAGGTCCTTCATCAGGACCTTGCACGCCAGGCGGTTGATGCCGTTGATCTGCATCGCGTCGGACCCGCACACGCCGTGCGCGCAGGAGCGGCGGAACGAGAACGTCCCGTCGATGTAGTCCTTCACGTAGAACAGCAGGTTCAGCAGCCGGTCGGTGCGCTGGGCCGGGACGTCGTAGGACTCCCAGTGCGGCTCCGAATCGACCTCCGGGTTGAACCGGAGGATCTTCAGCGTGACCGTGATCGGCGTGTGCTCGTCCGATGCGGAAGAGGCGGGAGCTTCGGCAACGCTAGTCATCAGTACTTCCGCTCCATCGGCTCGTAGCGGGTGAAGGTGACCGGCTTGTAGTCCAGCCGGATGTCGGACGTCAGCTCGGCGCCCTGCTTGTAGGCCATGGTGTGCCGCATGAAGTTCGTGTCGTCGCGGTTCGGGTAGTCCTCGCGGGCGTGGCCGCCGCGGGACTCCTTGCGCGCCAGCGCGCCCACGACCAGGACCTCGGCCAGCTCCAGCAGGAAGCCCAGCTCGACGGCTTCGAGCAGGTCGGTGTTGTACCGCTTGCCCTTGTCCGACACGGTGATCCGCTGGTACCGCTCCTTGAGCGCCTGGACGTCGGTCAGTGCCTGCTTCAGCGTGTCCTCGGTCCGGTACACCGACGCGTGCGAGTCCATCGTCTGCTGCATTTCCTTGCGGATGTCGGCGACGCGCTCGTCGCCGTGCTCCGACAGCAGGCCCGCCAGCTGCTCTTCCACGAGCTTGGTCGGGTCCGAAGGCAGCTCGACGTGCTCGTGCGCCAGCGCGTACTCCGCGGCGGCGATGCCGGCGCGGCGGCCGAACACGTTGATGTCCAGCAGCGAGTTCGTGCCCAGGCGGTTGGAGCCGTGCACGGACACGCACGCGACCTCGCCCGCCGCGTACAGGCCGGGGATGACGTTCTCGTTGTCCCGCAACGCCTCGCCGTGGATGTTGGTCGGGATGCCGCCCATCACGTAGTGGCAGGTCGGGAAGACCGGCACCGGCTCCTTCACCGGGTCGACACCCAGGTAGGTCCGGGAGAACTCCATGATGTCCGGGAGCTTCGCGTTCAGCGTCTCCTCGGGGATGTGCGTGACGTCGAGGACGACGTAGTCCTTGTTCGGGCCGCAACCCCGGCCCTGCAGCACTTCCTGCACCATCGAGCGCGCCACGATGTCGCGCGGCGCGAGGTCCTTGATGGTGGGGGCGTAGCGCTCCATGAACCGCTCGCCGGAGGCGTTGCGCAGGATCCCGCCCTCGCCGCGGACGGCTTCGGAGATCAGGATGCCCAGGCCCGCCAGGCCGGTCGGGTGGAACTGGAAGAACTCCATGTCCTCCAGCGGGAGGCCCTTGCGGAAGATGATGCCGAGGCCGTCACCGGTGAGGGTGTGCGCGTTCGACGTCGTCTTGAAGATCTTGCCCGCGCCGCCGGTGGCGAACACGATCGACTTCGCCTGGAAGACGTGCAGCTCGCCGGTGGCCAGCTCGTAGGCCACGACACCCGACGCGACCGGGTTGCCGTTCTCGTCCTCGCTGGTGATGAGGTCGAGCACGTAGAACTCGTTGAAGAACTCCGTGCCGTACTTGACGCAGTTCTGGTACAGCGTCTGCAGGATCATGTGACCGGTGCGGTCCGCGGCGTAGCAGGCACGGCGGACCGCGGCCTTGCCGTGGTCACGCGTGTGCCCGCCGAAGCGGCGCTGGTCGATCTTGCCTTCGGGCGTGCGGTTGAACGGCAGGCCCATCTTCTCGAGGTCGAGGACCGCGTCGATGGCCTCCTTCGCCATGATCTCGGCGGCGTCCTGGTCGACCAGGTAGTCGCCGCCCTTGATCGTGTCGAAGGTGTGCCACTCCCAGTTGTCCTCTTCGACGTTCGCCAGCGCGGCGCACATGCCGCCCTGGGCCGCGCCGGTGTGGGATCGGGTCGGGTAGAGCTTGGTGAGGACCGCGGTGCGGGCGCGCTGGCCGGACTCGATGGCCGCGCGCATGCCGGCGCCGCCGGCGCCGACGATCACCACGTCGTACTTGTGGAACTGCATGGTGGGAGCTCTCCGGGCTTCAGTTCGCGGGCATGTTCGGGTCGAAGGTGAAGATCACCATCGTGCCGACGGCCAGGATCAGCACCATCGAGACGTACAGCAGGATCTTCAGCCAGAACCGCGTGCTGTCCTTGCGCGCGTAGTCGTCGATGATCGTGCGCAGGCCGTTGCCGCCGTGGATCTCGGCGAGCCAGAGCATGGCCAGGTCCCAGAACTGCCAGAACGGCGAGGCCCAGCGGCCGGCGACGAAGCCCCAGTTGATCCGGTGCACACCGCCGTCGAGGACGTTCATGATCAGCAGGTGGCCGAGCACCAGGATGACCAGTGCCAGCCCGGAGATCCGCATGAACAGCCAGCTGTAGAGCTCGAAGTTGCTCCGGCGCGCGGCCGGGCGCTTCGGGGTGCGGGGGTTGGCGAGCGCGAGGTCGGCCATGTCAGTTACCCCCGAAGAGCGTCTCGGCGGTGCGCTTCAGCATGAAGAACGCACCGGGGACCATCACGACGACCCAGACGACGCCGATGACCCAGGTCATCGCCTTCTGCAGCTGCGGGCCCTTCGACCAGAAGTCGACCAGCATGACCCGGATGCCGTTCAGCGCGTGGAACAGCACCGCGCCGACCAGGCCGACCTCCAGGAGGTTGACGATCGGCGTCTTGTAGGTCTCGATGACCTGGTCGTAGGTGTTCGGCGACACGCGCACCAGCGCGGTGTCGAGCACGTGCACGAACAGGAAGAAGAATGTGAGCACGCCGGTGATGCGGTGCAGGACCCAGGACCACATGCCGGGGTCGCCCCGGTAGAAGGTCCCCTGCCGGCGTGAGGCACCCGCCCGATCGCTCGCCCCTGCCGCTGTGGCAGTGCTCGCCGTGGTGGACATCGGTGAACGGCCTCCAACGTCTGACTGTGCGCCCGGTGGCCGGTGAGGTCCGCTGCCGCCGCGGGAACGGCGGCCGTGCCGAGTCAACGTCATCGAGCCTGGATGAATCGGATGCTAGACCCGCACCCGGAACGCGGCTCACCTCCGGGTTCCCCTCTGTGATGGACCAGACACCGGCACTCCCGCGCCGCCACCCGGCGGTGTGGTGCAGCGCACTCGGTGGCGCGACGGCTTCCGCCGTCCCGCTCATCGGTCATCTGACCTCTATCGGATCTGATATCTGATGCGCTACGCCGAACGGCTGGTGGTATCCGTGTGTCATTGACCAACCGCGGTGTCGTCCCTAGCGTCGCTCGGGCAAACATCGGATCTCTCACGATGGGGTGACGTTCTGGTGCGACGACTCGGCCTGGTGATCGCCGTCGCGGCTCTGCTGCCCGTGGTGTCGGTCACGCCCGCGCAAGCGCTGCCCGGCGGACTGGCGCTGACACCGCCGATGGGCTTCAACAACTGGAACACCACCGGCTGCGCCGTGGACGAGCAGCTGATCCGCGACACCGCCGACATCTTCGTCGACAAAGGACTCAAGGCGGCCGGGTACGAGTACGTCAACGTCGACGACTGCTGGGCCGAGCCGGAGCGCGACGCCGACGGGCGCATGCAGGCGAACAAGGCCCGGTTCCCCGGCGGCATCAAAGCGCTGGCCGACTACGTCCACTCGAAGGGTCTCAAGTTCGGCATCTACACCAGTGCGGGCACGCTGACCTGCGCGAAGACCCAGCCGGGCGCGCTCGACCACGAGGACGTCGACGCGCGGACGTTCGCGGACTGGGGTGTCGATTACCTCAAGTACGACAACTGCAACAACCAGGGCCGGCCCGCGCTCGAGCGCTACACGAAGATGCGCGACGCGCTGAAGAAGACCGGTCGCCCGATCGTGTACTCGCTGTGCGAGTGGGGCGAGAACAAGCCGTGGACGTGGGGCGCCGACGTCGGTCACCTGTGGCGGACCACCGGTGACATCAAGGACAACTGGGCCAAGATGCTCCAGATCCTCAAGGCGAACGCGCCGCTCGCGCCGTACGCCGGGCCGGGGCACTGGAACGATCCCGACATGCTCGAGGTCGGCAACGGCGGGATGACGACCGAGGAGTACCGCTCGCACTTCTCGCTGTGGGCGATGATGGCCGCGCCGCTGCTCATCGGGGCCGACCTGCGCAAGGTGTCGGCGGCGAACTTCGACGTCCTGCGCAACACCGAGGTCATCGCGCTCGACCAGGACCGCCGCGGCGTCCAGGCGCGGGTCCTGTCCAACCAGGACGGACACTGGGTGTTCGCCAAGCCCCTCGCCGGCGGCGACGTCGCGATCGCGCTGTTCAACGAGACGACGTCGAGCGCCACGATCGGCACCACCGCGGCCGCCGCCGGGCTGCCCCGGTCCGCGGGCTACACGGCGCGGGACCTGTGGGCCCACCGCGACCTCCAGACGGCGGGCCGGCTCTCCGCGGTCGTCCCGCCGCACGCGACGGTCGTCTACCGGGTCCACGCGGGCGGCTCGTGGTGGCGGAACGCGCCGCTGGTGAGCACCGGCATCGAGCTGGCCGCGCCGGTGCCGGGTGTCCCGGGCGAGATCACGCCGGCCGGGCGGCCCTTCGAGGTGACGGTGTCGGCGACCGACGAAGCCCGCGTCCCGGTGTTCGACCCGCGGGTGACGCTCACCGCGCCGGCGGGCTGGCGCGTCGAGCAGGTGGCGCGGCCGCGGGCCGTCGTGCTCGGCACCGGCGAGACGGCGGCCGGACGCTGGCGGGTGACTCCGCCGGCCGGGACCGAAGGCTCCACGGAGGCGCTGCGCGGCGGCGTCACCTACCGCGCGGCCGGGTTCGGGCAGGTCACCTGGTCCGGTGAACAGCGGCTGACCGTGCCCGCGGCACCGCCCGCGACGCCGGCGTGGGCGAGTGACCTGCGCTGGGCCGCGGAGAAGAACGGCTACGGCCCGGTCGAGCGCGACATGTCCAACGGCAGCATCCCGGCGGGCGACGGAAAGCCGCTGACCATCAACGGCGTGGTGTACCCGAAGGGCCTCGGGGCGCACGCGCCGAGCGAAGTCGTGTTCCACCTGGGCGGGCGGTGCACGGAGTTCACCGCGGACGTCGGCGTCGACGACGAGCGCGAGGCGACGAACAAACAGGGCTCGGCCACGTTCGAGGTCTACGCGGACGGCGTTCGCGCGGCGTCGACCGGTGTCCGGACGTGGCAGGACCCGGCGGTCCCGCTGGCGGCGGACCTCCACGGCGCGCAGTACCTGCGGCTGGTCGTCACCGACGGCGGCGACGGCAACTCGTACGACCGGAGTGACTGGGCCGCCGCCCGGCTCACCTGCGGCTGACTCCCGGCTCGGCCGAGGTCGCGAATGACTCATTCGGGACGCCGGAGGTCCCCAATGAGTCATTCGCGACGCGCGCCCGCCGGCCCGCCGTGTGAGTCCGACCCTCACCTGCGGCTGATTCCCTGTCATCTCACAGAGTGACCGGGCTGGCTCATCCTTCGGTCAGCCCGGCACACTCAGTGACACGAACCGGCATTTTCGCCGTCCCAAAGCGAAACAACCCCCCGAAAGTAGCCCGATGTAAGCCCGATGATCACGTTCGGTGTCCGGTTCGTCGCGCGTGCGACTCGTGAGTAAACGTTTGTGTTACGTAGCGTGCCTTTCCTATGGCGCATTCCTGTCCGGCGGGTACGGTCTGGCGGTCGACCCGGCAGTAGGGCCGGGTCGTGCCCTTGACCATCCGCTGGATCAGCGGGGAGGGAGACACACGTTGCGTCGCATGCGTGGAACCGCGCTGGCCGCCGCGGCCATGGCCGGGGTGCTCACCCTGGCCGGGTGCGCCAAGGATTCCGGCGGTGGTAACAGCTCGAACAACACCGCGGCCTCGACGGGCGGTTCCGACTGCGTCACCGCGCAGAAGCCGCCGGCCGCACCCGCCGCCGCGAGCAGCTCGACCGCGGCCGGCGAGAAGGTCGACGGCAGCAAGCTGAAGATCGGCCTGGCCTTCGACGTCGGCGGCCGGGGTGACGCGTCGTTCAACGACGCCGCCGCCGCGGGCACCGACAAGGCGAAGTCCGACCTGGGCGTGACGACGGTCAGCGAGAGCACCGCCTCCGCCAGTGAGGCCGAGTCGGCCAAGCAGCAGCGCCTCGACCAGATGGCCTCCTCGGGCCTGAACCCGATCATCGCGGTCGGCTTCGCCTACGCGCCGTCGGTCAAGGTCGTCGCGGCCAAGTACCCGAACACCAAGTTCGCGATCGTCGACGACGACTCGATCACGCTCCCGAACGTGACGCCGCTGGTCTTCGCCGAGGAGCAGGGCTCGTTCCTGGCCGGCGTCGCCGCCGCGTACAAGAGCAAGAACTGCCACATCGGCTTCGTCGGCGGTGTCAACACCCCGCTGATCCAGAAGTTCGAGGCCGGCTTCCTGCAGGGCGCGAAGACCGTTTCGTCCAAGATCAAGATCGAGGACGAGTACCTGACCCCGGCCGGTGACTTCTCCGGGTTCCAGGACCCGCCGAAGGGCAACGCGAAGGCCGCCGCCGAGATCGCCAAGGGCGCGGACGTCATCTACCACGCCGCGGGCGCCTCGGGTAAGGGTGTCTTCGACGCCGCCAAGGCGGGCAACGCGCTGGCCATCGGTGTCGACTCCGACCAGTACAACCAGAAGACCGTCGAGGCCGACAAGGACGTCATCATCACGTCCATGCTCAAGCGCGTCGACGTCGCGGTGTTCGACTACGTGCAGGCCGTCGCCAAGGGTGACCTGAGCGGCCTGCCGAAGCGGTTCGACCTCAAGGTCGACGGCGTCGGCTACGCCACCTCCGGTGGCAAGGTCGACGACATCAAGGACGTCCTGGACGGCTACAAGGCCCAGATCATCTCGGGCGCCATCACCGTTTCGGACAAGCCGCAGAAGTAACTCAGTGCGCGCCGGGGCTCGGAGGAATTTCTCCTCCGGGCCCCTCACGCGTTTACACGAGATATGGAATTCTCCCGCCCATGAGCACAGCCGAGGCCCCGGCCGAGGCCGTCCCCGACCGGGGCGCCCCCGCCGTCCAGCTGACCGGGATCACCAAGCGCTTTCCCGGCGTGGTGGCCAACTCCGACGTCAACCTCACCGTCGCCGCCGGCGAGGTGCACGCCATCTGTGGCGAGAACGGCGCCGGCAAGTCCACCCTGATGAAGATCCTTTACGGCATGCAGCCGCCGGACGAGGGCACCATCGCGATCAACGGCGAAGAGGTGAAACTGCGCAACCCGCAGGACGCCATCCGCGCCGGCATCGGCATGGTGCACCAGCACTTCATGCTCGCCGACAACCTGACCGTCGGCGAGAACGTCTTCCTCGGCGCCGAGGGACTGCACGGCATCGGCCGCGCCGCCCGCGCGCGGCTGGCCGAGCTCGCCGAGCGCACCGGCCTGCACGCCAAGCCGGAGACGCTGCTGGAAGAGCTCGGCGTCGCCGACCGCCAGCGCGTCGAGATCGTCAAGGTGCTCTACCGCGGGGCGAAGATCATCATCCTGGACGAGCCGACCGCGGTGCTGGTCCCGCAGGAGGTCGACGCGCTCTTCGACACCGTGCGGGAGATGAAGGCGGGCGGCTACACGTTCCTCTTCATCTCGCACAAGCTCGACGAGGTCCGCGCGATCGCCGACACCGTCACGGTGATCCGGCGCGGCACCACCGTCGGCACCGCCGACCCGAAGACCATCACCTCCCGCCAGCTCGCGGAGATGATGGTCGGCTCGGAGCTGCCCAGCCCGGAGACCCGCGAGTCCACGGTCACCGACCGGGACGTGCTGCGGCTGACCGGCCTGACGCTCGGCGCCGAGGGCTCGGACCGCAACGCCCTCGACGACGTCTCCTTCACCGTGCACGCGGGGGAGGTGCTCGGCGTCGCCGGCGTCGAGGGCAACGGCCAGACCGAGCTCGTCGAGACGATCATGGGCATGCGCAAGCCGACCGGCGGCACGATCGAACTGGTCGACGCCGACGGCAAGGCCCGCGACCTGACGAAGGCGGGCACGCTGGCGCGGCGCGAGGCCGGCATCGGCTACATCGCCGAGGACCGCACCCGGCACAGCCTGCTGCTCACGCAACCGTTGTGGGTCAACCGGATCCTCGGCTACCAGACCCGCGAGCCGGTCTCGAAGGGCCAGCTGCTCGACATCGCCGGCGCCCGCGCCGACACCGAGCGGATCGTCCGCGACTACGACGTCCGCACGCCGGGCATCGACGTCCCGGCCGCCGCGCTTTCGGGCGGCAACCAGCAGAAGCTGATCGTCGGGCGCGAGCTGTCGGGCAACCCGGTGCTGCTCATCGCGTCGCACCCCACGCGCGGGGTCGACGTCGGCGCGCAGGCGCTGATCTGGGAGAACATCCGCCAGGCCCGCGCGGCCGGCCTCGCCGTGCTGCTCATCTCCGCCGACCTCGACGAGCTGATCGGCCTGTCCGACACGATCCGGGTCATGCTGCGCGGGCGCCTCGTCACCGAGGCCGACCCCGCCACGGTGACCCCGCAGGAACTGGGCTCCGCGATGACCGGCGCGGGGGAGGGTGACGAAGAATGACGTCCTGGCGCACGAAACTGCTGCCGCCGCTGCTGGCGATCGTCTTCGCCGTGCTGCTGTCGGCGATCGCGCTGATCATCTCCGGCGCCGACCCGCTGCAGGCGTACGGCACGATGATCGGCCAGATGTTCAAGGGCTCGACCTCGGTCGACACCGTGAACCTGGCGACGGTCTACTACCTGTCCGGGCTCGCGGTGGCCATCGGCTTCCAGATGAACCTCTTCAACATCGGGGTCGAGGGCCAGTACCGGTTCGCCGCCGTCGTCGCGGCCATCGCCGGTGGCGCGATGCAGCTGCCGCCGGTCATCCACGTCCTCGCGATCCTGCTGGTCGCGGTGGTCGCGGGCATGGCCTACGCGGCGATCCCGGCGATCCTCAAGGTGACCCGCGGGGTCAGCGAGGTCATCTCGACGATCATGCTCAACGCGATCGTCGCCGGGATCATCGCGTTCCTGATCAACGCCGACCAGTTCGGCGTGCAGACCGGCAACAACATCGGCACCCGGGTGATCGAGCCGTCGGGCCGGATCCCCGGCATCCCGCTCGGCTCGGGCACGCTCTTCGGGTTCGTGTTCATCGCCGCGATCGTCGGCGGGGCCTACTGGTTCATGCTCAACCGCACGCGGTTCGGCTTCGAGCTCAAGGCGTCCGGCGAGTCCACCACCGCGGCCGCCGCGGGTGGCGTCAACGCCAAGAAGATGACGCTGATCGCGATGCTGCTCTCCGGTGGCGTGGCCGGCCTGGTCGCCATGCCGGAGCTGCTCGGCCGCGACTACAGCTACGGCATCACCGCGACCCAGATGTACGGCTTCACCGGCATCGCGGTCGCGCTGCTCGGCCGCAACCACCCCGGCGGCATCGCGCTCGGCGCGCTGCTGTGGGCGTTCCTCGACACTTCCGCGGTGTCGCTGGAGCAGATCAACGTGTCCAAGGAGATCGCGACGATCATGCAGGGCATCATCGTGCTGTCGGTCGTCGTGGCGTACGAGATCGTGCGACGCGCCGACCTCGCGGCCGAACAACGGAGGGTGGGCCGCGCGCTCGCCGGCCGCAAGGGTTCCTCGGTCGCCGAAGGGGGTGCGGTGTGATCACCGACGTCGCTCCCGAATCCGGCTCGACCATGCCGGTGCAGCGCAGCAAGAAGGGCCGGATCCCCGGCTGGCTGCGCGGCGTGATCTGGGCCGTGGTCGCCATCGCCGTCATCTCGACGGCGTCCTACTCCACCGGCGTCGCCGCACTGACGTCGTCGAACACCGCGCAGACGGCGTTGCGCCTGGCGCTGCCGATCCTGCTGTGCGCGCTGGGCGGTCTCTGGGCCGAACGCGCGGGCGTGGTCAACATCGGCCTCGAGGGCATGATGATCCTCGGGACCTGGGGCGCCGCCTGGGGTTCGTACAACGGTGGCGTGTGGGCCGGCCTGATCTCCGCGATCGTGTTCGGCGCCCTCGGCGGTCTGCTGCACGCGGTGGCGACGGTGACGTTCAACGTCAACCACATCGTCTCCGGTGTCGCGATCAACCTGCTCGGCCTGGGCATCACCAAGTACCTGGCGAACCTGATCTTCGCGCCGATCTCCGGCAACCCGCGGCAGTCGCCGGTGGTGCCGAAGTTCGACACCTACTCGGCGACGTTCCTCTCGGACTGGCTGGGCGACCTGGAGAAGCAGCAGCGCGTCGGCATCTCCGACGTCGCCGGCATCCTGCGCGGCCTGGTCACCGAGGTGGCGCCGCTGACGATGCTCGCGATCATCCTGGTGCCGGTGAGCTTCTGGATCCTCTGGAAGACCCGGTTCGGCCTGCGGCTGCGCTCCTGCGGGGAAAACCCGGTGGCGGCCGAGTCGCTCGGCGTGAACGTCTACCTGCACAAGTACGTCGCCGTGATCATCTCGGGCGCGTTCGCCGGCATGGGCGGCGCGTCGCTGGTGCTGCTGCGCGGCGGCGCGGACTACCTGGAGAACCAGACGAACGGCCGCGGGTACATCGGTCTCGCGGCGATGATCTTCGGCAACTGGCGCCCGGGCGGCCTGCTCGGCGGCGCGGCGCTGTTCGGCTACGCGGACGGCCTCCAGCTCGCCGGCGGCGGCGAAGCGGTGCTCGCGCTGCTGTACGGCGCGGTGATCCTGGTCGCCGTGATCGTCGTCGTGCAGTTGTTCCGCCGCCAGTGGATCGCCGCCGGGCTGGGCGTCGTCGGCGCGGGCGTGCTGTACGCGATCTACTGGTCGAACGACACGCTGCCGTCCGACCTGATCCCGTACACCGCGCACTTCGTGACCCTGATCGTGCTGGCGGTGGCTTCGCAGCGGCTGCGGCCGCCGAAGGCCGACGGGCAGCCGTACCGGCGAGGGGAGGACTGAGTGTCTACTGTGGATTGGGACGCTCTGCGTTCCCAGGCGATCGAAGCGGCTTCCCATGCGTACGCGCCTTATTCGGGGCTGCACGTGGGGGTGGCCGGGATCGTCGACGACGGCCGGGTCGTGACCGGGTGCAACGTCGAGAACGCTTCCTACGGGCTCGGGCTGTGCGCCGAGTGCACGATGGCCGGGCAGCTGCGGCTGTCCGGCGGCGGGCGCCTGGTCGCCGTCGCGTGCCGTTCGGGTGCCGGTGACCTGCTGATGCCGTGCGGGCGCTGCCGGCAGATCCTGTTCGAGCTGGGCGGATCCACCTGCCTGGTGGACACGCCGAGCGGGATCCTGCCGATGTCCGACGTCCTGCCGGACGCCTTCGGCCCGGACGACCTGCCGTGAGCGCGTTCGCGGCGGTCGACGTCATCCGGACGAAGCGGGACGGCGGGACGCTTTCGGACGAGCAGATCGACTGGGTCGTCGACGCCTACACCCGGGGTGAGGTCGCCGAAGAGCAGATGTCCGCGCTGGCCATGGCGATCTTCCTGCGCGGGATGACCTCGGCCGAGATCTCCCGCTGGACGCACGCGATGATCGCGTCGGGGGAGCGGCTGTCGCTCGCGGTGTCCCGCCCGACGGTGGACAAGCACTCGACGGGCGGCGTCGGCGACAAGATCACGCTGCCGCTGGCGCCCCTGGTGGCGGCGTGCGGCGCGGCGGTGCCGCAGCTGTCCGGCCGCGGGCTCGGGCACACGGGCGGGACGCTCGACAAGCTGGAGTCGATCCCGGGCTGGCGCGCCGCACTGTCCACTTCGGAAATCCAGGCGCAGCTGGAAGACGTCGGCGCGGTGGTCTGCGCGGCGACGTCCGGGCTGGCCCCGGCGGACAAGAAGCTGTACGCGCTGCGGGACGTGACGTCCACAGTGGAATCGATCCCGCTGATCGCCAGCTCGATCATGAGCAAGAAGATCGCGGAAGGCGCGTCCGGCCTGGTCCTGGACGTGAAGTTCGGGTCCGGTGCGTTCATGAAGACGCTCGACCAGGCGCGTTCGCTGGCCTCGGCGCTGACGTCGATCGGCGCCGACCACGGTGTCCCGACGACGGCGTTGCTGACCGACATGAACGTCCCGCTGGGGCGGGCGGTCGGGAACGCGGTGGAGGTCGCGGAGTCGGTCGACGTGCTGCAGGGCGGCGGGCCGCCGGACGTGGTCGCGCTGACGGTGGCGCTGGCCCGGGAGATGCTGGCGCTGGCCGGTGTTTCCGCCGACCCCGCGGCCGTGCTGGCTTCCGGGGAGGCGTACGAGGTCTGGTGCCGGATGATCGCGGCCCAGGGCGGCGACCCTTCGGCGCCGCTGCCCACGCCCGCGCACGTGCACACGGTCGTGGCGCCTTCCTCGGGCGTCCTGGCTTCGCTCGACGCGTACGCGGTGGGTGTCGCGGCATGGCGGCTGGGCGCCGGGCGGGCCCGCAAGGAGGACCCGGTCCAGGCGGCGGCGGGCGTGCTGTGCCTGGCCAAGCCGGGCGACGACGTCTCCGAGGGGCAGCCGCTGCTGGAACTGCACACGGACACCCCGGACGCGGTCCCGGCGGCACTGGCGGCGCTCGAAGGCGGGTTCTCGATCGCCGCGTCAGCAGCGGAGCCGGGACCGATCGTCGTGGAGACGATCCGGGGTTAGGACACCTGGATGGTGGCGGCGACCGGCTTGGCGCCGCCACCATCCAGGTGCCGGTGCGGTAGTAGCGGACGTAGCCGCTCGTCGCCAGGGTGACCTGACCGGCGGTGGCGGTCCCGGCTTCGGCGGCGGCCGGGACAGCCAGCGCGAACCCGGCGGTGGCCGCGGCGATCATCGCGAGTCTCTTCATGGTGAGTCCCCTCGTTCGTCGGTCCGGACACCGAGGGGCGCGAAGATCACCGGCCGCCGACGTCTCCCGAAATGCCGGAGCGCGCGGCGGCGGATGTGACGATGATCGCGAAGATGATCACCCGGTCGAGTGAAGCCGACCGTCGATGGCAGCGGCCGAAACCTGTCGGTGGTGCCCCGTAAGCTGGAAACCGGGGGCCGGAGGCCGCCACCCCCGTCGGACACGAAGAGGCCCCCGCCGGGTCCCGGCGGGGGCCTGCTTCACGCGTGGGGCTTACTCCGACGCTTCTTCCGCGCCTTCGCCCGTCTTGGCCTTGGCGTCGGCCGGCTTGGGGGCGCGGCCGTTGCGGGAGCTGCGGCGCGGCTGGCGCGGGGCCGGCGGGGGCGGGGCGATCTGCTGCACCGCCGGGCCGCCGCCGAGCATCAGCTCCGCGAACGTCGCCATCGCCTCGTCGAGCTGGCCGCCGATGCGGCGGACGCTCTCGTCGTTGCTCTTGCGGACCAGCGTGTCGACCGAGTCGGTGTCCGGCTGCTTCGACAGCGTGCCCTCGACCTTCGACAGCCCGGCCTTGAGCGCGCCGTCGAGGTCGCCGATGCCGGAGAGGAAGCCGTCCTCGACCTTGTCGAGGCGGGAGGCCAGGTCGTCGAGGCGGGTGGTGACCGTTTCGAGCCGGTTGCCCAGGTTCTCCAGCCGGTCGGACGCGTCGATCATCTCGCCGGTCTCGGTCAGCGCGACCTTGAGCGCCTCGGTGTTGGCGTCGATCCGCTCGTGCGTCGTGCGGCCCAGCTCGCCGACGCGCTCCTGCGTGACGCGGCTCAGCTCGTCGACCTTGCCGCGCAGCTCGTGGTCCACCGTGTCGACGCGCTCACGCAGCGACGACTCGGCCTGCTCGATCCGCTCGCGGACCGGGCCGTGCACCGACTGCGGCAGCGACTCGAGCTTCGCGTCCTGCTTGTCGAGGTGGCCGCCCAGCTCGTCGAGCCGGCGGTGGATGTTCTGGAGCTTGTCCTCGAGGCCGTCCATCCGGCCCGCGACACCCTCGAAGCGCGCGGCGACGCCGTCGAGGCGGCCGTCGAGCTGCGCGAAGGGCTTGGCGAGCTTGTCGACGATGCTCTCGACGGCCCTGGTCAGCGCGGCGATCGCGTTGTCCTGGGCCTCGAGGCGCGACATCGTCTCGTCGAGGCGCTCGGCCAGGACGCTGACCTCGGTGCGGTCGGGCATCTCGGACAGCCGCTTGCGGACCGCGCCCAGCGAGTCCACCGGCGCGAGGCGGGCGTAGATGTCGTCGAGCGCGTCGAAGATCTGCTGCTGCTCGCTCTCACGCACTTCGGCCGCGCGCACCAGCATGTTGCGCATCCGGTCGAAGGACGGGGCGGCAATGTGGTTGTCAGTGGTCACTGCTGTGTGTCCTTCGTCGGCGGGGAAATGGAGGGACGTGCCACGAAGCTTATCGATTGCGAAATTGCTGTGCGTATGGCCCCCGTGAAGTGGCTATTGCGGAGGCCGCCCCCCGGATGGCCGATTCGTCGCATGATCGTCAACGCTGAGGGTGAACCCGAACCTGAGAGTTACGGCCATGTAGGGGAATGACAACGAGGTTACCGTTGGGGGATGCCTGACGAAAGCCCTGTTCTGCCCACCGAGACACTCCGCCGCGCACCCAAGGTGCTGCTGCACGACCACCTCGACGGCGGCCTGCGCCCGGCCACCGTCGCCGAGCTCGCCGACGCGACCGGTTATGCCGGTCTGCCCACCACGGACCCCGCCGAGCTGGGCAGCTGGTTCCGCCGTGCGGCCGACTCCGGCTCACTCGTGTCCTACCTCGAGACCTTTGCGCACACCTGCGGGGTGATGCAAACGGAGGAATCGCTGGTCAGGGTCGCCGCGGAGGCGGTCGAGGACCTGGCCGCGGACGGCGTCGTCTACGCCGAGGTGCGCTACGCACCGGAGTTGTTCGTCGAACGCGGTCTGTCACTCGATGCGGTGGTCGAGGCCGTTCAAGCGGGGTTCACGGAGGGCACACGGCGGGTGGCCGCGAACGGCGGCAGCATCCGCGTCGGGACGTTGCTCTGCGCGATGCGCCAGCACGCCCGGGCGCTCGAGATCGCGAACCTGGCCGTCCGCTACCGCGACGCCGGCGTCGCCGGGTTCGACATCGCCGGTCCCGAGGACGGATTCCCGCCCACCCGCAATCTCGACGCATTCGAATACCTGCGTCAGAACAATGCGCATTTCACCATTCACGCGGGCGAAGCCTTCGGTTTGCCGTCCATTTGGGAAGCGATTCAGCACTGCGGCGCCGAGCGGCTCGGGCACGGCGTGCGCATCGCCGAGGACATCAAGACCGACGCCGACGGCACGGTCCACCTTGGACGGTTGGCCGCGTACGTCCGCGACCGCCGCATCCCCCTGGAGATCTGCCCGACGTCGAACGTCCAAACAGGCACGGTCCGCTCGATCGCCGAGCACCCCATCGGGCTGCTCGCCAAGCTGCGCTTCCGGGTGACCGTGAACACGGACAACCGGCTGATGAGCGGATGCACGATGACCAGCGAATTCGCCGCGCTGCACGAGGTGTTCGGCTATGATCTCGACGACTTCCGCTGGTTCACCATCAACGCGATGAAATCCGCGTTCATCGATTTCGACGCCCGGCTCGCGCTGATCGACGACGTCATCAAGCCTAGGTACGCCGCGCTCGCCTGACCTCCCCCGCTTCGGACCGCAACGTGGTTGCGGTCCTTAGCTGTGCCAACTATCGTTCACTATGTAGGAACAACTTCTCATTATTTGAGACGGTGGCGAAGATGACGCAGGTCGAGAGCGGTCAGCTGCACGCGAATTCACGGCGTTGGCTCATCCTCGCGCTCGGCCTCGCCGCGCAGACCGCGAGCTGTTCGTTCCTCTACGGCCTCCCGTTCCTGGTCCCGGCGATGCGGGCCGCCGAAGGGCTGACGCTGGCCGAGGCCGGGACGGTCGTCGCGGCGCCGAGCATCGGGTTGCTGTTCACCCTGATCGTGTGGGGCGCGGCTGCGGACCGTTACGGAGAGCGCCTCATCATGGCCCTTGGCCTGGGCATCTCGGGGTTACTCCTCGTGTACGCCGGGGTAGGAAGTCACCCGGTCGGGCTCCTCTTTGGGGTGTTCTTGGCGGCCGGCGCCTGTACGGCTTCGGTGAACGCGGCGAGCGGTCGCGTCGTGATGGGCTGGTTCGCCAAGTCCGAGCGGGGCGTGGCGATGGGGATCCGCCAGACGGCCCAGCCGCTCGGCGTGGGCGTGGCGGCGCTGGGCCTGCCGCCGCTGGCCGCGCACTACGGCTTCCGGGCGGCGATCCTGCTGCCGGCCGGGCTGGCGATCCTGGTGGCGCTGCTGGTGGCCTGGCTGGTGACGGACCCACCGCGGCCGCCCCGCCCGGCTTCCGGGGAGCGGCCGCCGTCGCCGTACCGGCACGCGGCGCTGTGGCGGGTGCACGGGGCGAGCGCGTTGCTGGTGGTGCCGCAGTTCGCGGTGTCGGCGTTCGCGCCGGTGTACCTGGTGGCGGTCCAGCACTGGAGCGCGCTATCGGCGGGCTGGTACCTGGCGGCGGTCCAGGTCCTGGGAGCGTTGGGCCGGCTGGGGTCGGGCTGGTGGTCGGACCGGGTCGGGAGCCGTCTCCGCCCGATGCGGGTTTTGGCGGTGCTGAGCTGTTTGGTGATGCTGCTGGTGGCTCTCGGGGACGCTTCTTGGCCGTGGCTGGTGCTGCTGGCCCTGGCGCTGGCGGGGATCATCACGGTGGCGGACAACGGCCTCGGCTTCACGGCCTCGGCCGAGCTGGCGGGCCTGGCGTGGTCGGGCCGCGCGATGGGAACGCAGAACACGGGCCAGAACATCGCGGCCTCCCTCACCCCACCCCTCCTGGGCCTGGTGATCGGCGACAGCCGCTACGCCCTGGCCTTCTGCGTGGCGGCGATCTTCCCGGCCCTGGCGGTCCTGGTGGTCCCGGTCCGCGCCGAACACCCCGAGCCATGACGCCGTGTCGTCCACCCAGGCACGCGTGTCGTCCACCGGGGTACGCGTGTCGTCCGTTCAGTCACGCGTGTCGACTCTCTGATCACGCGTGTCGACCTCCGGATCACGCGAGTCGACCTCCGGATCACGCGTGTCGACCCTCGGATCACGAGCCGGGACCGCGACCCGACGATCCGGGTACGCCAACCGACCGCCTGGGTACGGTCGGTCCGCGTACCGGGACGGACGACACGCGTACCCAGACGGACGACACGCGTGCCTGGATGGACGACACGCGTGATTGGAGGGACGACACGGCGAAGGCCGCCTTCCGGAACCCGGGAGGCGGCCTTCGTGGGACCAGAGATCAGGCGACCGTCAGGCGGTTCTCGAAAGTTTCGACGAGCTTTCGCCACGCGCTCTGCTCGGCGTCGAACGGCGCGGACGGCTCGAGGCGTGTCGGGTCGGGACGGAGCACGAAGGACACCAGCCAGCCCAGGCTTTCGTTGCCCGCCAGGGCCGTCTCGGCCGAGTCGTCGCCCGCCCACTCCGCCGCGTCCGTGATCAGCTCGACCGCCAGCTCCAGCTGGGTCGGGTCGATCGCCTCGGGGCCTTCCGCGATGTCCGCGTCCAGGCCCGTCAGGACGTACGTGTTCTCGGTGTCGACCTCGATCTCGAGCTCGCCCGCCGTGGCCTTCGCCAGGACTTCGTCCCACGTGGACACGTCCGCGAGGTCCGTGTCGGCCAGGTCCTTGCCGTCCGCCAGGGCCCGGGCCAGCGCGCCCGGCGACGTGAACACGTCGATCTCGCCCTCGCTGCCCAGGAACACCGGGGCGTCGTCGAGGTAGCAGCGCAGCGTGTAGTACTCCGCGCCGGACGTGATGATCTTGATCGGGTCGATGCCGACCTCGCCCCAGAAGCCGACCGGGCCCTCTTCCTCTTCTTCTTCCGAATCGGAGTCGGAGTCGTCCGAGATCGCCTCGAGGTCCTCTTCACCCTCGGCGCCGGCTTCGGCCTCCGCGGACTCCTCGTGGAACGCCGCCAGCTCCTCGGCCGTCTGCTCCAGGACCTTCTCGTCGACCTCCGGCTGGGTCACGAGGCCGTCGATCGCGTCGAGCACGGTGTCCCACTTCTGCGACACCGTCTCGGACAGGTCGTTCCACACCTGGACGCCGACGCTCCCGGTGAACGGCAGCGTGCCCTGGTCGAGCAGCGAGAAGCCCTCGGTCGAGTCGAGGATCTCGTGGACCTCTTCGAGGTCGCAGACGTCGGCGAGCGACCGCACGATGCCGACGATCTCCGCCAGCTCCGCGATGTGCCAGACGTCCGGCTCCTCGGCGACCAGCTCCGGGACGCCGACGAGGTCGTACGTGTGGTCCTCGTCCGGGATCAGCTCCGGCACGTTCAGCGACGGCACCGCGTCCCACGCCGGGTGGTCCAGCAGGTCGTGCCGCTCGGACGTGCGGACGAACGCGGCCAGGTGCGCTGCGTCGGCGAAGGCGTACAGGTCGTCCTCGTCGCCGAGGAACGCTTCCCACTCCTCGCCGTCTTCCCGCCAGCGCGGCGCCCACAGGGTGACGACGTCGCCCTGCGGCAGGCCGAGTTCGATCGGGATGATGTCCTGTGCCATTCCTAAGCCCTCCGGAGTACCGCCCGTGTGCGCGCGTGATGGGAAGTATCACCCAGTCGACGCGCGGTACCGCGAAGCCTACGGGTTTACCGGTCGCGATGCGATCGCCCCTGCCGACTTTGCGACGAGCGGATGGCACGATGGACGCCTGATGACTCTCACCGACCTCCTGCCTGCGGATCCCGACCCCGACGCCCTGTTCGAAGCCTTCACGACCTGGACGGCCGAACGGGGTATCGAGCTGTACCCGGCGCAGGAGGAGGCGGTGATGGAGGTCGTCTCCGGATCGAACGTCATCCTCTCGACGCCGACCGGCTCCGGGAAGAGCCTCGTCGCCGTCGGCGCGCACTTCACCGCGCTCGCCCAGGGCCGCCGCAGCTACTACACCGCGCCCATCAAGGCCCTCGTCTCGGAGAAGTTCTTCCAGCTCATCGACATCTTCGGCGCCGACAACGTCGGCATGATGACCGGCGACTCCAGCGTCAACCCGGACGCCCCGATCATCTGCTGCACGGCTGAAATCCTGGCGAACATCGCGTTGCGGTTCGGGGCCGACGCGCCGGTCGGGCAGGTCGTGGCCGACGAGTTCCACTTCTACTCCGAGCCCGACCGCGGCTGGGCCTGGCAGGTGCCGCTGCTGGAGCTCCCGAACGCCCAGTTCGTCCTGATGTCGGCGACCCTGGGCGACGTCTCCTTCTTCGAAAAGGACCTCACCCGCCGCACCGGCCGCCCGACGGCGGTGGTCACGTCGGCGCAGCGCCCGGTCCCGCTCACCTTCCGGTACGCGCTGACGCCGCTGCACGAGACCATGTCCGAGCTGCTCAACGGCGGTCAGGCGCCCGTCTACGTCGTGCACTTCTCGCAGGCCGCGGCCATCGAGCGGGCGCAGACGCTGATGAGCATCAACGTGACGTCGAAGGCCGAGAAGGAGGCCATCGCCGAGCTGATCGGCGACTTCCGGTTCGCCGCCGGCTTCGGCAAGACGCTCTCGCGGCTGGTCCGCCACGGCATCGGCGTCCACCACGCCGGCATGCTGCCCAAGTACCGCCGGCTGGTCGAGACCCTGGCCCAGTCCGGGCTGCTCAAGGTGATCTGCGGGACCGACACGCTCGGCGTCGGCATCAACGTGCCGATCCGGACGGTCGTCTTCTCCGCGCTCACCAAGTACGACGGCGTCCGCCAGCGCCACCTCAAGGCGCGCGAGTTCCACCAGATCGCCGGCCGGGCCGGGCGCGCGGGCTACGACACCGACGGTTACGTCGTCGTGCAGGCGCCCGACCACGTCGTCGAGAACGCCAAGGCGCTCGAGAAGGCCGGCGACGACCCGAAGAAGAAAAAGAAGATCGTCCGGAAGAAGGCGCCGGAAGGGTTCGTCAACTGGACCGAGAGCACGTTCGACCGGCTCATCGCCGCCGACCCCGAGCCGCTGACGTCCAGCTTCAAGGTCACGCACTCGATGCTGCTGAACGTGATCTCCCGGCCGGGCAACGCCTTCGACTCGATGCGGCACCTCCTCGAGGACAACCACGAGGACCGCGCGTCGCAGCGCAAGCTCATCCTGCGCGCCATCGCGATCTACCGCGCGCTGCTCGCCGCGGGCGTCGTCGAGCGACTGTCCGAACCGGACGATCAGGGCCGGATCATCCGGCTCACCGTCGACCTGCAGTTCGACTTCGCGCTCAACCAGCCGCTTTCACCGTTCGCGCTGGCCGCGATCGAGCTGTTCGACCTCGAGTCGCCGAGCTACGCGCTCGACGTCGTGTCCGTTGTGGAATCCACTGTGGACAATCCACGGCCGGTGCTGTCGCAGCAGCAGTTCAAGGCGCGCGGCGAGGCCGTGAACGCCATGAAGGCCGAGGGCATCGAGTACGACGAGCGGATGGAGCTGCTCGAGAACGTCACGTACCCGAAGCCCCTCGAAGAGCTGCTGCAGGGCGCGTTCCACAGCTACCGGCAGGGCCACCCGTGGGTCGACGACTACGAGCTGTCGCCGAAGTCGGTCGTGCGGGACATGTACGAGCGCGCGATGAACTTCGTCGAGTACATCGGCTTCTACCAGCTCGCCCGGTCCGAGGGCCTGGTGCTGCGCTACCTCGCCGACGTCTACGACGCGCTGCGCCACACGGTCCCGGACGAGGCCAAGACCGAGTCGCTGCAGGACCTCATCGAGTGGCTCGGCGAGCTCGTCCGCCAGGTCGACTCGAGCCTCCTGGACGAGTGGGAAGCGCTGCGGCACCCGGAAGAGGAAGGTCCGGTCTCGACGCGCCCGCCGTCCGAGCCGCCGGCCGTCACCCGCAACGAGCGCGCCTTCCGCGTCCTGGTCCGCAACGAGCTGTTCCGCCGGGTCGAGCTGTTCGCGCGCCGGGCGTGGTTCCCGCTCGGCGAGCTGGACGCGGCTTCGGGCTGGGATGCCGACGCGTGGCAGGAAGCGATCGAGGACTACTTCGAGGAGTACGACACGCTCGGCACCGGCCCGGACGCGCGTGGCCCGCAGCTGCTGATGATCGAGCAGCAGCCGGACGTCTGGAAGGTGCGCCAGATCTTCGACGACCCGGCGGGCGACCACGACTGGGGCATCAGCGCCGAGGTCGACCTGGCCGCGTCGGACGAGGCCGGGATGGCGGTGGTCCGGGTGACCGAGGTCGGCGCGCACTGACCGCCCCGGTGGTCACGCCACCGGCGTCAGGATCGCCTGGGCGTCCTCGCCGGCGAACCACAGCCCGATGACGAAGGCCGCGGTCGCTTCGAGCAGGGCCGCGCGGTCGAGGCCGCCCGCGGGGACCGGGTGCGCGCCGATGTCCCGGACCAGCGTGCTCACCGCGTCGAGCGCCGCCGGGTCGTCGCCGCACAACGGGACCGACAGCGGACGGCCGCCGAACACCGGCGGGGTCATCCGCCAGACGTCGACGTGGGCCAGGTTGAACGCCTTCACCACGTGGGCTTCGGTGGTGATCCGCGACGCCACCGGCGTGCCGGCCAGGCTCGGGTCGTTGGTGCAGTCGACCAAGACCTTCCCGGCGAGCGGGCCCGCCTCGGCGAGCACTTCGCCGATCGCGCCGGCGGGGACGGCCAGCAGCAGCACGTCGGCGAAGGCGGCCGTCTCGCGCCAGGTTCCGGTCGCGGCGCCGAGCCGCCCGGCCAGGGCACCGGGGTCCGAACGGCCGCTCACCATGAGCTCGTGGCCGGCCCGCGCCCACTGCGTGCCGAGCGCGTCCGCCATCCCGCCCGTGCCGAAGATCCCGATCCGCATGCGTCCTCCTTGTGCTTGGCTGGTACCAGCACGACGGTAGGAGCCCGGGAAGGAACCGAACGGTAACCATGGACTTCCTCGCGGACTGCCGCACCCGGCTCGCCTTCGACCTCGTCGCCAACACATGGAACCCGGTGGTGCTGTGGGCGTTGCGCGACGGCCCGCGGCGGCACGTCGACCTGCGGCGCACCATCGGCGGCATCAGCGCGAAGGTGCTCACGGAAACCGTGCGGCGCCTCGAGTCCGACGGGCTCGTCGAGCGGCGCGAAGGCGCGTACGCCCTCACGCCGTTGGGCGTGACGCTGCTGGAGCCGATCGAGGGCTTCGGGCGCTGGGCCGCTGAGCACGGCGACGACGTCCTCGCCGCTCGAAGCCGAGCAGAACGATCAGCATGACCAGCTCCGCCAGGGGCGACGGGAAGCCGAGGGCGAGGCCGGCGGCGACGTCGGCGACCGGCGCGGCGATGCCCGCGACGAACACCCAGGTCGGCGCGGTCGGCGGCTTCGCGGCGGGCGACCACGAAGTCTTCTTCCACGGCTTCGCGACCGACAGCCAGGCTTGGAACGCGAGTGCGCTCGCCATCAGCGACGCCCCGGCGACCTGTTGCCAGGCGACGGCGCCGGTGTCCGCGGAGTCACGCAGCGCGCGGGAGAGCAGGAAGATCCCGGCGTAGAGCTGGATCAGCGTCAGGGCGAACTTGGTGAGCACCCACCAGTGCCGGAAGTAGCCCCACGCGGTCGCGCCGGCGAGCAGGAGGCCGGTGAACGCCGACACGTTGGCCATGGGCGCGAGCAGGACGGAGTCGAGCCGGTCGGCCATCGCGGGCGCACCCGACGACATGAGCACGACGAGGGCGAGGGCCTGGCTCATCCAGGCCACCGACGACACGACGTGCAGCCAGACGACGGCCTGGCGCCAGCGGGGAGAGGTCTTCATGGGTCCCAGGCTCGCCGAGCGGCGGGAACCGCACATCGGGCGCGACCCGGGCTTCGTCCCGGAGCCGGGACACGCGGGTTTGCTTCCGGCGCAGTACGAATCCGGTGGGGACGTACTCCTGGGGGAGTATCAGCGCGGCGGGTTCTTCGCCGCCAAAGCCAGCAACGGCACAGCCGCGGCGGCGTCGGTGATCAGCGTCGAGACCATGCCGGACCGCAGGACCGCGTCCACCGCCGCGGCTTTCGGTCGGCTGTACCCCAGCGCGATCACCTCCGGGACCGCCATCAGTTCCTCGTGGCTGATCGCCAGCACGTGGTGGGCCAAGCCGGTGGAGAGCGCGTTTCCCGACGCGTCGAACAGCCGGGCCGCGACCTCCGCCGTCGCGCCGCGGGCCGCGATCGCCGCCCGCTCGGCCTCGTCCAGCGCGTCGTACACCGTCGACTCGCCCGGCTGCCAGGCGCCGATGCTGACCACCGCCTTCGTCAGGTTCCGGAACTGGCCGAACGTCTCCGCGATCCCCGGCTGGCGCCGCAACGTCTCCGTCGTGCGCCGGTCCGGCAGCACCAGCGGCCCGAAGATCGGGTACGCGTCGCCGCCGGACACCGACGTCACGCGGCTGACCGTCTCCACCGAACGGCCGCGCATGTCCATCCCGGCCTGCACCCCGCACAACTGGACGATCGGGCACCGGGGCAGCGACCGGACCGCCTCCGCCATCGCGTTCACCGACCGCGCCCAGGACAGCCCGATGACGTCCGACGGGACCGCGATGTCCTCCAGCAGCCGCGCCGCCAGCGCGCCGATTTTCGCCCGGACGACCTCCTTCGGCTCGCGCTCGGTTGAGCGTTCGAGCACCAGCGCCCGCTCCAGGCCGTACGCCGAGCGCACCTCGTCCGACAGCGCCAGGTCCACCGGCACCGGCAGCGCGAACTCCACCCTGACCAGGCCGGACTCCATGGCCGTGTCGAGCATCCGGGCCACCTTGAACCGGCTGACGCCGAACTCGCCCGCGATCTCCAGCTTGGAGCGTCCCTGCACGTAGAAGCGCCGGGCGACGGTGGCCAGCAGCATCGCTTCGGTGAGCGACGCACTCTTCCGAGAAGCGCTCATCTGAGCATAATAGCGCGAAATCCAGCCGAAAGGTTGACGTAATACCGACGTCAGACCTGTAATGCCTTCACATGTTCTCGACGCGATAGGTCAATGTTGCTCATATGAGCGGCGAGGAAGGGGTAAGGCATGCGTGCCGCCATCGTCGACCGGCCCGGTGAGATCAGGGTCGGCGAGGTGCCCGATCCGAAACCCGGGGAACGTCAGGTCGTCGTCAAGGTCGGAGCGTGCGGCATCTGCGGCACCGACCTGCACATCGCGGACGGGCACTTCCCGCCCACCCCGTACCCCATCGTCCCCGGGCACGAGTTCGCCGGGGAAATCGTCGAGCTCGGCGCGGACGTGCCGGGCGAGTGGAAGGTCGGCGACCGGGTGGCCGTCGACCCGTCGCTGTTCTGCGGCTACTGCGGCCCGTGCCGTGCCGGCCACGGCAACCTCTGCGCGAACTGGGGCGCCACCGGCGACACGGTCAACGGCGCTTTCGCCGAGTACGTCGCCGTCCCGTCGTCCACCTGCTACCGCATGCCGGACGCGATGACCTGGGAACAGGGCGCGCTGGTCGAGCCCGTTTCCTGTGCCGTGCACGGCGTCCGCCGCGTCGGTGTCGAGGCCGGCGAACGGTTCCTCGTCGTCGGCGCCGGCACCATGGGCCTGATCATGCAGCAGCTGCTGCAGCGCTCGGGCGCGCAGGTCACGGTGGTCGACCGCAACGAAGCCCGGCTGCCGCGCGCGAAGAGCCTCGGCGCCGTCGCCACCGCTGCCGATACAAAAGACCTCAACGGCGAGAAGTTCGACGTCGCCGTCGACTGCACCGGCGCCGCGCCCGCCATCGAAGCCGCGTTCGACGCGATCCGGCGCGGGGGACGGCTGCTCGTCTTCGGCGTCGCCCCGGCCGAAGCCCGCGTCGCGCTTTCGCCGTTCCGCATCTACAACGACGAGATCACCGTCGTCGGCTCGATGGCCGTGCTGCACAGCTTCGGCGCCGCCCTCGACCTCGTCGCGTCCGGCGCGATCGACACCGACGCGCTGCTCACCGACACCCTGCCGCTGGAGCAGTACCCCGAGGCGCTGGCCAAGATGCGCAGCGGCGCGGGCCTCAAGGTGCAAGTCCTCCCCGGAGGTGGCCGTGCGTAAGCTCCTCACCCTCTTCGCGGCGACGTCGTTGCTGGTCACGGGCTGTGCGGGCGCCGGCTCGCTCGGCACCGGCAGCAGCACGCTCGTCATCGCCATCGTGTCCAACCCGCAGATGAAGGACGCCATCGCGCTCGCGCCGGAGTTCGAGAAGGCCACCGGTATCGGGCTGAAGTTCGTGTCCCTGCCGGAAAACCAGGCCCGCGCGAAGATCACCGCGTCGACCGCCACCGAGGGCGGCGAGTTCGACGTCGTCATGATCAGCAACTACGAGGCCCCGCAGTGGGCGGCCAACGGCTGGCTCGAAAACCTCGAGCCGCACATGGCCGCGACCCCGGGCTACGACGAAGGCGACTTCATCCCCAGCATCAAGACGTCGCTGTCGTACGAGAACCAGATGTACGCGGTGCCGTTCTACGGCGAGTCGTCGTTCCTGGCCTACCGCAAGGACCTCTTCGAGAAGGCCGGGCTCACCATGCCCGCCAAGCCGACCTGGCCGCAGATCGCGGACTTCGCCGCGAAGCTCGACGACAAGGCCAACGGCGTCGCGGGCATCTGCCTGCGCGGCAAGCCCGGCTGGGGCGAGAGCCTCGCGCCGTTCACGACCGTGGCGAACACCTTCGGCGCCCAGTGGTTCGACAAGGACTGGAACGCCAAGCTGACCTCGCCGGAGTTCACGCAGGCCGCGAACTTCTACGTCAACCTGATCCGCGAGCACGGCGAGGTCGGGGCCTCCAGCGCCGGGTTCTCCGAGTGCGGCACGCGCTACACGCAGGGCAACGCGGCGATGTGGTACGACGCCACGGTCATGGCGGGCACCAACGAGGACCCGTCCAGCAGCAAGATCGTCGGCAAGTCCGGCTACGCGCCGGCGCCCGTCGTCAAGACGCAGGCCAGCGGCTGGCTCTACACCTGGGCGCTCGGCATCCCGAAGGTCGCCAAGGACAAGGACGCGGCCTGGAAGTTCATGGCCTGGATGACCGACAAGGCGTACGTGCAGAAGGTCGGCCAGACCTACGGCTGGAACCGCGTCCCGCCGGGCGTCCGCCAGTCGACGTACGCGATCCCCGAGTACGCCGACGCGGCGAAGGCCTACGCGAAGCCGACGCTCGACGGCATCGCGGACGCGAACCAGCAGAAGGTCATGGCGAACCCGGTGCCCTACCCCGGCATCCAGTTCGTCGGCATCCCCGAGTTCCAGGACCTGGGCACCCGGGTGAGCCAGCAGCTGTCGGCCGCGATCGCCGGCCGCGAATCCGTCGAAGACGCGCTGAAGCAGTCCCAGGACTACGCGCAAACCGTGGGTGACTCCTACAAGGCGGTGCAGTGATGTCCACGCTCTCCGTATCCACCCCCACCTCCACCTCGCAGGCGAAGGTCGAGGAGAAACGCGGCCTGAGCACCGCGGCCAAACGGCGGCTGCCGCTGCTGCCCGCGCTGGTCTTCGTCATCGCGGTGACGCAGCTGCCGTTCCTGCTCACCGTGTTCTACTCGTTCCAGTCGTGGAACCTGGTCCGGCCGGGGTCACGGCACTTCGTCGGCCTGCAGAACTACGTCGACGTCTTCAGCGACACGACGTTCCTGGTCGCGCTGCTCAACACGGTCCTGCTGACCGTGGTGTGCGTGTTCGTCGCGCTGCTGCTCGGCCTCGGCCTGGCCATCCTGCTCGACCGCAAGTTCCTCGGCCGCGGCGTCGTCCGGACGCTGCTGATCACGCCGTTCCTGATCCTGCCGGCGGCCGGCGCGCTGCTCTGGAAGACGACGATGTTCGACCCGACCTACGGGCTGCTGCACTTCGTCTTCGGCACCGACGTCGACTGGCTCTCGGAGTTCCCGCTGGCGTCGGTGATGGCCCAGATCGTGTGGCAGTGGACGCCGTTCATGATGCTGCTCATCCTGGCCGGCCTGCAGAGCCAGGCCAAGGACGTGCTTGAAGCGGCCAATGTGGACGGTGCCGGTCGCTGGCGGACGTTCGTCTCCATCACCCTGCCGCACCTGTCCCGGTTCCTGCAGCTGGCGACGCTGCTGGGCGCGATCTACATCGTGAACAGCTTCGACGCGATCTTCCTGATGACCCAGGGCGGCCCGGGCACGGCGAGCACCAACCTGCCGTACTACATCTACCAGCGCGCGTTCGAGGGCTTCGACGTCGGCCAGTCGTCGGCGATGGGCGTGGTCGTGGTCATCCTGACGATGATCGTCGCGACCTTCGCGCTGCGCCTGATGTTCCGCACGTTCTCGGTGAGCGGAGGGATCAAATGACGACCGTGGCTCCCCGCAAGCGGGCGTACGGCAAGGGGTCGCTGACCGTCGCGACCTGGGTGATCGCGATCCTGTTCGTCTTCCCCCTGTTGTGGATGATCCTGACGGCGTTCAAGCAGGAGGCGGACGCCTACACCGACCCGCCGAAGCTGTTCTTCACGCCGACGTTCGAGCAGCTCGGCAACGTCCTGGGCGGCGGCTTCCTGCCGTACCTGTCCAACTCGGCGTTCGTCACGATCCTCTCGACGCTGCTGGTGCTGCTCCTCGGCGTCCCGGCGGCGTACGCGCTGTCGCTGGCGCCGGTGAAGGGCACGTCGAACGCGCTCGGCTTCTTCCTCTCGACGAAGATGCTGCCGATCGTGGCGGCGATCATCCCGCTGTACGTGATCTCGCAGAACACCGAGCTGCTCGACACGGTGTGGGCGCTGGTCATCCTGTACACGTCGATGAACCTGCCGCTGGCCATCTGGATGATGCGGTCGTTCTTCCTCGAGGTGCCGCACGAGATGATCGAGGCGGGCCGCATCGACGGCGCCAACCTGCCGACGCTGCTGCGCAAGATCATCATGCCGGTGGTCGCGCCCGGGATCGCGGCGACCGCGCTGATCTGCGTGATCTTCTCCTGGACGGAGTTCTTCTACGCGGTCAACCTGACGGCGGCGCGGGCGGGCACGGTCCCGGTGTTCCTGGTCGGGTTCATCACCAGCGAGGGCCTGTACTGGGCCCAGCTGTCGGCGGCGGCGCTGCTGGCGTCGCTGCCGGTGATGATCGTCGGCTGGATCGCGCAGAACCACCTGGTCCGTGGCTTGTCGATGGGCGCGGTCAAATAGCAGGCAGCGGTGAGGGCCACCCCGGGGTGGCCCTCACCGCGCGTCACTCCTGGAGCGAGAGGGCCTGGCTCGGGCAGACGTGCACCGCTTCGCGGGCCTTCTCGACCAGCTCCCCCTGCGGCTGGTCGTCGAGCACGATGACCGTGCCGTCCTCCTCGCTCTGGTCGAACAGCGACGGCTCGGTGAGCACGCACTGACCGGCGCCGACGCACTTGCCGGTGTCCGCGATGATCTTCATGGTCCTCTTCTCCTGTGGTGGTTTGGCAGTTCGTCTCTACCAGGTCACCGGCAGCCGGTACAGGCCGTAGATGGCCGCGTCGTCCTTGAACGGCAGGTCGTCGACCGGCGCGGCCAGCTTCAGGCCGGGGATCCGGCGGAAGAGCGTGTCGAAGACGATCTGCAGTTCCATCCGGGCGAGGTTCTGGCCGAGGCACTGGTGGGGGCCGAAGCCGAAGGCGACGTGGTGGCGCGCGCCGCGTTCGATGTCCAGTTCGTCGGGGTTTTCGAACGCCGCTTCGTCGCGGTTGGCCGCGTAGCCCAGCGCCAGCACGCCTTCGCCCGCCCGGATCAGCTGCCCGCCGACCTCGGCGTCCTCGACGCACAGCCGGGCCGTGGCGGCGTCGACGATGGTGAAGTACCGCAGGAGCTCCTCGACGGCGTCGAGCGTCTTGCCCGGGTCGTCCTTGACCAGGGCCAGTTGGTCCGGGTTCTCCAGCAGCCCGACCGTGCCGAGGGAGATCATGTTCGCCGTCGTCTCGTGCCCGGCCAGGAGCAGCAGGAACCCGGTCGCGGCCAGCGCGGGCCGCCGGTAGGTGCCCTCTTCGCGCAGCTTGACGATCTGCCGGCCGAGCAGGTCGTCCGGCGGGTTGTCCTCCTTGCCGGCGATCAGGTCGCTCATGTAGCCGCGGACGGACTCGACCGCGGCGCGCCGCTCCAGCGGGGGCGTGTCGCGCTTGATCAGCTTCGCCGTCTGGGTCTGGAAGAAGTCGTGGTCGGCGTACGGCACGCCGAGCATCTCGCAGATGACCAGCGACGGCACCGGCAGCGACAGCATCTCGACCAGGTCGCCCGGTTTCGGGCCGGCCAGCAGCGCGTCGATCCGCTCGTCGACGATCTCCTGGATCCGCGGCCGCAGCGCCTCCATCCGGCGCACGGTGAACTCGCCGAGCACGGCCTTGCGGGCCGGCCCGTGCTCGGGCGCGTCCATGGTGATCATGGTGCGCTCGTCGTCCGGCCGCCGGAGGCCCGGCACCAGCTGCGGGAAGTCCGGGTGCTGCCGGTCGGCGCTGAACCGCCGGTCGTTCAGCACGGTCCGGACGTCTTCGTGCTTGCTGACCACCCAGGCCTGCTTGCCGGCGGGCAGCCGCACCCGCGTGACCGGCTCCTCCTCGCGGATCTCGGCGTAGGCCGGCGGCGGCGCGAACGGGCAGGTCCGGGTCATCGGGAACTCGTGGACGGCGGTCATGGCGTCCCCCTCACCAGGTCACGGGCAGGCAGTAGAGGCCGAAGATCGACGAGTCGTGCTTGAACGGCAGCTGGTCCACCGGCGCGGCCAGCTTGAGCTCCGGGATGCGGCGGAACAGCGTGTCGAAGACGATCTGCAGCTCCATCCGGGCGAGGTTCTGGCCGAGGCACTGGTGCGGGCCGAAGCCGAACGCCACGTGGTGGCGCGCGGCGCGCTCGAGGTCGAGCTCGTCGGCGTTCTCGAACGCCTCGGCATCGCGGTTGCCGGAGTAGCTGAGGCCGAGCACGCCCTCGCCCGCGCGGATCAGCTGCCCGCCGAGCTCGACGTCCTCGGTAGCCACGCGCGAGGTCGCGAACTCGGCGATGGTGAAGTACCGCAGCAGCTCCTCGACGGCGTCGAGGGTCTTGCCGGGGTCGTTCTTGATGATCGCGAGCTGGTCCGGGTTCTCCAAGAGCGCGACGGTGCCGAGCGAGATCATGTTCGCCGTCGTCTCGTGCCCGGCGAGGAGCAGCAGGAAGGCGAGGGAGACCAGCGAGTCGTGGTCGGCTTCGCCGTGCTCTTCGCGCTGCTTGAGGACCTGGCGGCCGAGCAGGTCGTCGGTCGGGTTCTTCTCCTTCTCGGTGACCAGCTCGTCGAGGTAGTTCTGCAGCTCTTCCACGGCCTGCATGCGCGCTTCCTGCGTCACCTCCCGGTTGAGCAGGGTGGAGCTGCGCGTCTGGAAGAAGTCGTGTTCGGCGTACGGGACGCCGAGCTGCTCGCAGATGACCAGCGACGGGACCGGCAGCGACAGCGCCGAGACCAGGTCCGCGGGCCTCGGACCGGCCAGCATCGCGTCGATGTGCTCGTCGACGATCTGCTGGATCCGCGGCTGCAGCGCCTTCATGCGCTTGACGGTGAACTCGCCGACGACCTCGCGGCGGGCGGCGCCGTGCTCCGGCGGGTCCATGTTGATCAGGGACGCGGTGAAGCGGCGGCGCTGCGGGCGTCCCTCGCGCGTCAGGATCGGGAAGCCCGGGTTGAACCGGTCGGAGCTGAACCGCGGGTCGTTGAGCACGGTCCGGACGTCCTCCAGCCGCGTCACCGCCCACGCCTCCTGGCCGGACTGCAGGGTGACGCGGTGGACCGGGCCGGCGTCGCGCAGCTCCTCATACGCCGGCGGCGGGGCGAACGGGCAGGTGCGGGCCAGTGGGAAGGTCTCGTCCCGGGTTGCGGGCTCGACCAGATCAGACATTTCGGACCCCCTAAATCGGACGGAAAGTATGCGGAGGATTACAGTCCGGTTCTCTTGCCCAAGGTACCGAAGCGGAAGGAAGTCGTCCACTAGGTGCCGCCTACCCATTCGAGGAGGCGGTGTGTGGCCGGTTGGCCGTGCGAGAATCACCCCGCGCGATTCAGCGGAAGGCGAACGGCATGACGGCAGACCCCGAGACCACCCTGCGGGCGGACGCGCGCCGCAACCGCGACCAGATCCTGGCCGCCGCGAAGACCATCTTCGCCGTTTCCGGTCCCGAGGTGCCGATGGAGGAGATCGCCCGCGCGGCCGGCGTCGGCGTCGGCACGCTGTACCGCCGCTTCCCGGACCGCGACGCGCTGGTCCGCGCGGTCGCGATGGACAACTTCGAGCGGGTGCTGATCGACGCGCGGATGATCGCGGCCGAGGAGACGTCGTCGTGGCGCGCGCTGGAGCGGCTGCTGCGGCAGTCGGTGGAGCTGCAGCTGAGCGTGCAGCTGGCGATGGTGTCGCACCGCGCGCTGGTGATCCTCAAGGGCGATCCGGAGGTCCGCCGGCTGCGCGACGAGATCCTGGCGGTCCTCGACGGCTTCGTCGACGGCGCGCAGGCCGAGGGCAAGCTCCGCGACGACGTCGGCTCGGGCGACATCGCGATCCTGTTCGCGACGCTGCTGCGTCAGGCGCGCGCGAAGACGCCGGAGGTGGCGGCGATGGCGGCCCGCCGGTGCGTCGGCATCATGATCGACGGCCTCAGCGCGCGGCCGGGTACCGAGCTGCCCGGCCGTCCGATCACTTCCGGCGACCTCGACCCGGACTGATTTCCCGGTATTCCGTGTTAGGGTTCCGCCTCGTTCTGCCGGAATTGCAGCTGCGGGCGGGAAAATGCGACGAAGAACGCTGGCCGTGTTGTTGGCGATTTCCTTCCCGGTGCTCGCCGGGTGCGGCGGCACGCCCGTCGACGGCGTGGCGGCCGCGTCGCCGCCTGTGCCGGTGACCTCGTCCTCTTCGTCGCCGGCGCCGGTTTCTTCTTCCTCGTCGCCGGCGCCTTCGACGTCCCGACCTGCACCTCCGCCGACGCCGACCCCGCCATCGGCCACGCCGGTGCGGAACTGCCGCACCCCGGAGTTCACCACCAGCGACCCCGACGGCGGCTGGACGGACGGCGGCTACTACGTCCACAACAACATGTGGAACGCCGGGGAAGCGGGCCCGGAAACACTGCGCGCGTGCGCGTACGACAACTGGTACGTCGATTCCACCCAACCCGATTCGACGTCGGTGAAAACCTATCCGAACGTGCACAAGGACATCAACAACCAGAACGGCAAACCGTTCAACGACTATTCGGTGATCAAATCGACGTTCGCCGGCCGCGGCCCCGGGGTGGGCATCTACGACGTGGCGTACGACCTGTGGCTGAACGGAGTGGGCAACGGCGCCGGCGTCAGCGAGCTGATGGTCTGGACGGAGAACCGCAAGCAGGTCCCGGCGGGCGACAAGCTGACGACGTACACGGCGGGCGGCTTCACCTACGACGTCTGGGCGGACGACGAGGGGTACGTGGCGTTCGTGTCCCGCTCGACGCAGTATTCGGGCAGCGTCGACCTGAAGGCGATGATCGCCTGGGCGATCGGCAAGGGCCTGATCCCACCCAACCCGACGATCAACCAGATCGGCTACGGCATCGAGTTCTGCTCGACCGGCGGCGGCAAGGCGCGGTTCACGCTGTCGGACTTCTCGGTGACGATGAGCTAGCGGCGCGGGTGGCCAGGTAGGCCAGGTGGTGTGAGGTCGCGAACGCGACCGGTTTGCTGGTGTCGCCCAGAGCCGTCCCGGCGCCCGCCGCCACCGCGTGGATTTCGCCGTCTCCCCAGGAGAAGTCCGGGCCGGCGTAGCCCGCCGATTCGGTCACGCGGCGGCACACGACCCGGAGGGCGCGGCCGCGGGCGGGCTCGCCGCCGTTCTCGTCCGGCATCCGCTCCCGCGAGTAGAGCCACCGGTGCGGGCACGTGTACTTCAGCGCGACGTGCTTGCTGCCGAAGCCCGGACCGGGGACCGGGTGCACGGCGCCGTAGTCGCCGAATCGCAGGTGCCCGGCACCGGCACGCACCAGGCGTTCCCAGAGCACTTCCTCCGCTCGCGGCTGTTCCCAGGTCGCGGTCTGCCCAAGTGTCTTCGGGATCGAACCGGTCAGCAAGGTCGTCGATCCGAAGGTGCCCACCTCGGTGAGGGCGGTCAGGATGGCCGCGGCTCCCTCGACCCGGGCGGTCGTTGCCTCGGCGACGTACTGGAGGTCCACGACGATGTGGATGTCGCCCGGCTCGAGGCCGAGCCGCTCGATGATCCGGCCGAGGGTGTCCCGGTCGGCCGTGCCCGGCCGGATCCGGACGGCGGCTCCGGCCCCCAATTCGGCGCCGAGGCGCCCCAGAGCCGCGGCCGACTGCTCGGTGGCGTCGCTGCGCACCACCGGGACGAACGCGACCGGCCAGTCCTCGTCCAAGAGGTCGGCCGGACCGGCCAGGTGGTCGGCCAGCCGTCCGAGGGCACCACCGGCGCCGAACCCGGGCTGGTCCGCCACGTCGGAGGCGTCGATCCAGCAGCGCCTGCCCAGCCGGTGCAGGTGGCGGGCGATCTGTTCGACGTCGGCGAGCTGATCGGCGGGGTTCTTCCGGCCCGGGTCGAACTGCAGCAGTGGCTGAACCCGCCGGACCTGGGCGGGCCGGACGAGCGCGCGGAGCGCGGCCAGTTCGCCGGCTTTCGCGCGCAGCGCCATCAGCGTCGTGAAGCCGGCGTGAGCCTCCACGGAGCTCCCGATCACGTCGAGTGAGTGCCCGATTACATCGAGCGTAGATCGACCGGGCGCGGCGGAGAATCCACCACAAGAATGAAGGCCACCACCCGCCGGAGCGAGTGGTGGCCTCCGCCGTCGGGACTCAGACGCCCAGTGGGTGCCAGACCGTCTTCGCCTCCAGGTACCGCCGCAGGCGGGTGAGGTCCGGCGCTGCCGTCCAGTCCGGCTCCGCGTCCGGGACCGTCAGCACCCTCTTCACCGTGTTCGCCGCTTCGCGGGCCAGCCCCGGGCGGTCCGCCGGGGCCGCTCCCGTCGGGTCCAGCGCGTTGACGTCACCGTGCGAAGCCAGCCATGGGCCCAGCTCGGCCGCCCGGCCGGTCAGGATGTTCGCCACGCCGCCCGGGACGTCGGACGTCGCCAGGACCTCCGACAGCGTGATCGCCGGCAGCGGCCGCTCCGCGCTCGACACCACCACCGCCGTCGAGCCCGTCGCCAGGACCGGGGCCAGCACTTCCACCAGGCCCAGCAACGACGAGGCCTGCGGTGCCAGGACGCCGACCACGCCCGTCGGCTCCGGGACCGTGAACGAGAAGTACGGCCCCGCGACCGGGTTCGCCGCGCCGAGGACCGTGGCGATCTTGTCCGTCCAGCCCGCGTACCAGACCCAGCGGTCGATCGCCGCGTCCACAGTGGACTCGGCCTTCTTGCCGCCGAGGCCTTCCGACGCCGAAACCTCGGAGACGAACTGGTCGCGGCGGCCCTCCAGGACCTCGGCCACCCGGTAGAGCACCTGGCCGCGGTTGTACGCCGTCGCCGCGGACCAGCCGGGGAACGCCTTGCGCGCGGCCACCACCGCGTCGCGGACGTCCTTGCGGGACGCGTGGGCCGCGTTCGCCAGGAACTTGCCCTTGCCGTCCGTCACCGGGTACACCCGGCCGGACTCCGAACGGGGGAACTTGCCGCCGATATACAGCTTGTACGTCTTGGCGACGGAAATCCGGTCAGACATTCAGGTACGCCTCCAGCCCGGTGCGGCCGCCTTCGCGCCCGAAGCCGGATTCCTGGTAGCCGCCGAACGGGGCGGCGGGGTCGAAGCGGTTGAAGGTGTTGGCCCAGACCACGCCGGCGCGCAGCTGGTTCGCCATCCACAGGATCCGGGAGCCCTTTTCGGTCCAGATGCCCGCCGAAAGCCCGTACGGCGTGTTGTTCGCCTTCGCCACGGCCTCGTCCGGCGTGCGGAACGTCAGCACCGAGAGCACCGGGCCGAAGATCTCCTCGCGCGCGATCCGCATCGACTGGTGGACGTTCGCGAACACCGTCGGGGCGAAGAAGAACCCGCGGTCCGGGACCGGGCACGGGCTGGTCCAGCGCTGCGCGCCCTCGGCGTCGCCGGACTCGACGAGCCCGCGGATCTTGGCCAGCTGCTCGGCGGAGTTGATTGCGCCGATATCGGTGTTCTTGTCCAGCGGGTCGCCGATGCGCAGCGTCGAGACGCGGTAGCGCAGCTTCTCCAGCACCTCTTCGGCGATGGACTCCTGGACCAGGAGGCGCGAGCCCGCGCAGCAGACGTGGCCCTGGTTGAAGAAGATGCCGTTGACGATGCCCTCGACGGCCTGGTCGAGCGGCGCGTCCTCGAACACGATGTTCGCCGCCTTGCCGCCCAGTTCGAGGGTCAGCTTCTTCGGCGTGCCCGCGACCTGGCGCTGGATCGCCTTGCCGACCTCGGTCGAGCCGGTGAAGGCGATCTTGTCGACGTCGGCGTGCTCCACGATGGACGCGCCGATGTCGCCCGCGCCCGGGAGGATGTTCACCACGCCCGGCGGCAGTTCGGCCTGCTGGCAGATCTCGGCGAAGACGAGCGCGGTGAGCGGCGTCGTCTCGGCCGGCTTCAGGACCACGGTGTTGCCGGTGGCCAGCGCCGGCGCGATCTTCCAGGCCAGCATCAGCAGCGGGAAGTTCCACGGGATGATCTGGCCCGCGACACCCAGGGGCTGCGGATTCGGGCCGTAGCCCGCGTACGCCAGCTTGTCGGCCCAGCCCGCGTGGTAGAAGAAGTGCGCGGCCGCCGTCGGGACGTCGGAGTCGCGCGACTCCTTGATCG
The DNA here is from genome assembly GCF_031625235.1 of Amycolatopsis sp. 505. Taxonomy (NCBI): domain Bacteria; kingdom Bacillati; phylum Actinomycetota; class Actinomycetes; order Pseudonocardiales; family Pseudonocardiaceae; genus Amycolatopsis; species Amycolatopsis sp. 505. The sequence continues at coordinate 349,502 of NZ_JACKQP010000004.1, read as the reverse complement.
GCTTGCCGTTGTCCAGGCTCTCCAGCACGGCGAGCTCGCGCGAACGCTCCTGGATCAGCCGCGCGATGCGGAACAGGTACTTGGCCCGCTCGGTGCCCGGCATCTTCGACCACACGGAGTCGTACGCCTTGCGGGCGGCCTTCACCGCGGTGTCCACATCGGACTTCGACGCGGTGCCGACCTCGGCGAGGACCTCTTCGGTGGCCGGGTTGATCGTCTTGAGCGGCTCACCCGAGCCGTCGACGAACTCGCCGTTGACGAACGGCTTGTAGGAGTCCTTCAGGTTCGCGATGGCGCGCGATTCGGGCGCCGGTGCGTACTCGAAAACAGGCATCAGTCCACCGTCACGTAGTCGGGGCCGCTGTAGTGGCCGTCCACCTGGGTGCGGCGCTGCAGCAGCAGGTCGTTGAGCAGGCTGGACGCGCCGAAGCGGAACAGGTCCGGGGTCAGCCACTGCTCGCCGGCGACCTCGTGCACGGCGACCAGGTACTTGATCGCGTCCTTCGTGGTCCGGATGCCGCCCGCGGGCTTGACGCCGCGCAGCTCGCCGGTCTGGACGTGCCAGTCGTGGACCGCCTGCAGCATGATGTGCGTGACCGGCAGCGTCGCGGCGGGGGAGACCTTGCCGGTGGAGGTCTTGATGAAGTCCCCGCCGGCCAGCAGCGCCAGCCACGACGCGCGCCGCACGTTGTCGTAGGTCGCCAGCTCGCCGGTTTCGAGGATGACCTTCAGGTGCGCGTCGCCGCAGGCTTGTTTCACCGCGCGGATCTCTTCGAAGACGGCCATGTACCGGCCTTCGAGGAAGGCGCCGCGGTCGATCACCATGTCGACCTCGTGCGCGCCGGCCTCGACGGCGATCTTCGTGTCGGCCAGCTTGATCTCGCGGCTGGTGCGCCCGGCGGGGAAGCCGGTGGCGACGCTGGCGACGTGCACGCCGCTGCCCTTCAGCGCTTCGACGGCGGTGGCGACCAGGTCGGGGTAGACGCAGACGGCGGCGACGCGCGGGGTGTCCTGGCGTTCCGGATCGGGGCGGACGGCCTTCGCGGCGAGCGCCCGGACCTTGCCCTGGGTGTCGGCGCCCTCCAGGGTGGTCAGGTCGACCATGGAGATGGCGGTGTCGATGGCCCACCGCTTGGCGTCCTTCTTGATGCTGCGCGTGCCGAGGCCCGCCGCGCGCTGCTCGACGCCGACCTGGTCGACACCGGGCAGCCCGAGCAGGAAGCGGCGCAGGCTCGCGTCATCGCGAGTCGCGTCCACCAGCGGCGCCGGGGTGGCCGGCGCCGCTGACGTGCTGGTCGTGGCTGTCATGCGCCTGAGTCTAGGCGGCGGGTCCGACAGTGCGCGGCGTCCGGCAGTGGGTCACCCGGTGTGACGCTCCAGGCTTCTCGTGTCACCTGCGTCAAGCGCCCCAATGTGGCGTTGGTTGCGTCTGACGCACCGAACGCCACATTGGGGCGCTCGGGGCCGGGCGGGGCGAGGGGCTCCTCTAAGCTCCTTCGATCTGCGGCGGCTCGGCCCGCTTCGCCGGCTTCCGGTACACGACGACGCCGCCCCAGAACGCCAGGCCGTTGATCTTCACCGTCGGGGCCGTGGGCGGGGCCGGGGGTGCTCCCGACTTGTCCTCCAGCACGAAGCCGCCCATCAGGCCGAGGCCCGTGACGTCCACGTTGATGTCGTCCGGGACCGTGATCTGGATGCCGCCCATGATGGCCACCGCGGTGATCGTGCAGTGGCGGTCGGCGAAGCGGGCCTGGCGCAGGTCGATCTCCGCGCCGCCCCAGAACGCGAAGCTGTTGTGCTGCGGGGGCAGGACCCAGCTGCCCTTGCGGACCGCTCCCGACAGCACGCCGATCGACACCGGGCTGCCCGGGTGGCCGCCGATGCGCTGGTCGGGGAAGCCGAGCGCGCGCGTGGTCGCCGGCTCGATCGCCGCCGACGAGGACGGCAGGTCCGCCGTCACCGGCTTCAGCTCGCCCAGCGTTTTCGCCGCGTAGACCGTGGTGAGCCGCTCTTCCAGCTCGTTCACCGTGATCCGGCCCTCCGCGAGGGCGTTGTGCAGCACCTGCGCGACGCGTTCGCGGTCCGCGTCGGAAGCCCGCATCTGGTCGGGCGTCAGTTCGCTCACCCGGCGCAGCTTATCGGCGAAAACCACCCTGCGTGTCCATCTTCTGGAGGACACTGTGCCGATGGTGGAATTCCCCGACGGCACCCGCGTGCAGGGGCGTGGCCTGGGCCGCCCCCGCCCCGACGGGCCCCCGCCCGATTTCGGCCTCTACCTGGGGACGAGCCGGCTGCGGCGCAAGCACGGCGGGGGTATCAGCTGGCCGCACGAATGGGTCACCTGGCCCGACTTCCTGCTGCCCACCCGGCCCGCCGACGCCCGCGAAAAGATCAAGGCCCTCCACGAACGGGCGAAGACCGAAACCGTCGAAGTGGCCTGCTACGGCGGCGCCGGACGGACCGGCACGGTGATGGCTTGCCTGGCGATCCTTTCCGGCGTCCCCGTCGAAGAGGCCGTCGCGTGGACACGAGCGCACTACCACGAGCGAGCCGTCGAAACGCCCTGGCAGCGCGGCTGGGTGAAGAGCTTCGCGAAACAGCTAGATTGACCCGCATGGATGTGCACGTCGTCGACCACCCCCTCGCGAAGGCCCGGCTCTCCACGATGCGCGACGCGCGCACCGACAGCGCCGCGTTCCGGGCCGCGCTGCACGAGCTGACCGTCATGCTGGTCTACGAAGCCACGCGCGGCGTGCCGGTGAAGATCGAGAAGATCCACACGCCGGTCGCCCGCACCGACGGCTACTCCCTCGCGAAGCCGCCGCTGCTGGTGCCGGTGCTGCGGGCCGGGCTGGGCATGGCCGACCAGGCGCACAAGCTGATCCCGGACGCGCAGATGGGCTTCGTCGGCCTGGCGCGCGACGAGGAGACGCTCAAGCCGACGCCGTACCTCGAATCGCTGCCGGAGTCGCTCGCCGACCGGCCGGTGCTGGTGCTCGACCCGATGCTCGCTACCGGCGGTTCGATGGAGTACACGATCCGCCTGCTCACCGACCGCGGCGCCGACGACGTCACGGCGATCTGCGCGCTGGCGGCCCCGGAAGGCCTGGCGCACCTGGAGAAGACCGGCCTGCCGGTCCGGGTCGTCACCGCGAGCATCGACGAGCGCCTCAACGACTCGGGCTTCATCGTCCCGGGCCTCGGCGACGCGGGTGACCGCCAGTACGGCGCCGTCTGAGCCGGTGCCGGTCCTGAAGTGGCAGTGGATCGCCGTGACCGCCGTCGCGGTCGCGGCCGTCACCGGGGCCCTGCTCTGGCTGTTCCTGGCCTGGTCGGGACGCCCCGAGGCCCCGGTCCGGATCGACGCGGTCAAGACGGCGTTCGGCATCGGCGCGGGCGCGGGCGGCGTGTTCGCGCTGTGGCTCGCGACGCGCCGCCAGCGCACGCTCGAACTCCAGCTGGCCGAGACGACCCGCGTCGCGTCCGTGACCGAACGGGACCTGGAGGAGCGCCGGGTCACCGAGCTGTACACGAAGGCCGTCGAGCAGCTGGGCAGTGAGAAGGCCCCGGTGCGGCTCGGCGGGCTCTACGCGCTCGAGCGGCTCGGGCAGGACAACCCGAAGCAGCGCCAGACCATCGTCAACGTCTGGTGCGCGTACCTGCGGATGCCGTTCGACGGCCCGAAAGAAGGCATCCGCGGTGCCGACGCGGTGCGGCGCAAGGACGAGACGCCCGAGTACGACGGGGCGGAGCTGCAGGTCCGGCTCGCCGTCCAGGAGCTGCTGCGGACGCACCTGCGCCGCGACGACCCCGCGTTCTGGCCGGGCCTGTCCGTCGACCTGCAACGCGCGGAACTGGTCGACTTCCGGTTCAACGGCTGCGATGTCCAGGCCGCCGACTTCAGCCACGCCCGGTTCGTCGGCGCGGTGCACATGCAGCAGACCACCTTCCACCAGCGGGTGGGGTTCTACGGCACGGAGTTCACCGGGCTGGCGAACTTCGACCGGTCGGACTTCGGCGAGGGTGCCTTCTTCTCCTGGGCCCAGTTCCGCGGCGTCGCCCGCTTCGCGCGGACTTCCTCGACCGGCGGCCTGCGGTTCCACCACGCGAGGTTCGCCGCCGAGGCGGTGTTCGAACGCAGCAAGCACGAGTTCGACCTCGAAGGGACCTCGTTCGCGAGGGAATCCGATCGGCCGCACAACAATTCCGGTGTGGCCGGCCACTGAGGGGTGTGACCAGCCAAGCGACGGGGGCGCCGGTGGACGACCGCGCTCTGTGGGACCGGGCGGCCGAGGGTGACCAAGCGGCCTTCACCGAGCTCTTCGAGCGGCACGCCGAGGCCGTCTGGAACCACGCCTACCGGTTGACCGGCTCGTGGAGCGCCGCCGAGGACCTGACGTCGAACACCTTCCTGACCGCCTGGCGCCGCCGCGCCGACGTGACGCTGGTGCGCGACAGCGCGCTGCCGTGGCTCTACACCGTCGCCGGCAACGCGGCCCGCGACGAGCACCGCGGCGCGCGAAGGCGGCTGCGGCTGCTGCGGAAGATGCCGGACCCGCCGGTCGTGTCCGACCACGCCGATGCCGTCGCCGACCGGCTCGACGGCGAGCAGCGGCTGCGCGCGGTCGTCGAGGCCGTCCGGACGCTGCCGAAGGCGCAGCGCGAGGTCGTCGAGTTGTGCCTGCTCGGCGACCTGAGTGCCGGGGACGCGGCCGCGCTGCTGGCCGTCGCCGAGGTCACCGTCCGCGCCCACCTGTCCCGGGCCCGCGCCCGGCTGCGCACGCTGCTGGAGGAGAAATGAGCGACGACCTCGGCCTGCCGCTCCGGCGGAAGCTGCCGGACGACGTCCGCGCGCGGCTGCGGGAGGAAGTCCGCCGGGGGATGGGGAAGCGGCGTCCGGCCCGCGTCCGGTACGTCGCCGCCGCGGCGGCCGTCGTGGCGCTCGCCGCGGGGGCGGTCGTCGCGACGCAGGTGTTCCGGCACCAGCCCGTGGCCGAGCCCGGCCCGCCGCCGCCCCAGGACGTCTTCAACCCGCTCACCCTCGACGCGGCGGTGGCGACCTCCTCCCTGGACCGCTGCTGGGCCGCGGTGCAGGCGGCGGGCAAGACCGGCCGCGTGCCCCCGCGGCGGGACTGGGTCCCCGTGTTCACCGAGGTCTTCCAGACCGACTCGGTGGTCGCGGCGACCGCCGACGGCAAGCCGATGTTCTGCGAGACCACCGAGACGACGGTGACGTTGTCGGACCCGGCCGCCACCCCCGCCTACACCCCGGGCACGCGCACGGGCCTCCTGCTCCACAGCGCGACCGGGATGGTCGGCGGGATCCTCGCCCCGGGCGGGGAAGGAAGCTACCTCGACGCGGAAACCGAGGGCGGGGAGAGCAGCATGTCGCGGATTTCGTTCTCCCCGGTCACCCGCCAGTTCACCGGCGTGACCCGGAGCGACCCGGCGCGGACGACGCTGTCCATCGGCAAGCCGATGGAACCGGCCGTGCGGCTGCCCGCGGCGCCCCCGCCCCTGCTCGCGGTCGTCGACCGGCCGGTGACCGCCGACCGGACGTCGGCGGCGGGCCGCGCGCTGGGCGACTGCCTGGCGGCGGCGGAGATGGAGGCGATCCCCGATCCCGCGGCGTTCGAACCGGGGCCGCTGCTCGACTCGGACGGCTACCGGGTGGTCCTCGGCCGCCGCGGCGACCGGTTCGTGGTCTGCACCACCGAGCCGGACTACCGGCGGCCGGGGAAGTCGCGGGTCCGCGCCCTCCCCAGCGGCCCGTCACCGGAGAAACCGCCGGCGTTCCCCCTGATCGTGGACACCCTGGGCCGCGAAACGGGTGGCCCCCCGGCGACGGATCGCCGTCCGTTCGCCGCGGCGCTGCCCGCGACCGCGACGACGGCGGTCGTCGACTTCGGGAGCGAGGGGAAGATCGAGGCCCACGTGGTGGCCGGCATGGTCGTCGTGTGGGACCCCGAGAACTTCAAGGTCTCCCCGGAAACCAAGGTCCGCGTGACGGCGCGGGACGCGAAGGGCGCGGTCGTCTACGACGGCTCGGTGCCGGCGCTCTGAGGCCGCAGCCAGCCGGAGGCGTTCGCCCGGAGGGCGGCTTCGTAGGACGTCGTGACGTCGAACTCCTCCGGCAGGTTGCCGGCCAGTTCCAGGGACACCAGGCCGTGCACGATGGCCCAGCAGCCGACCGCGACCGTCTCGGGCGGGACGTCGAGGAAGACGCCGTCGGCAATCGCCCGGCGGATGATCCGCTCCAGGGGCTTGAGGGTTTCGCGGGCGAGCTTCTCGGCGTCTTCGTTCGGCTCGAACCCGGGCACCGACTTGGTGAACATGATCCCGTAGAGGTGCGGGTCGGCCAGCGCGCTCGTGCGGTAGGCGCTGCCGAGCGCGACGAGGTCCTCGACGGCGTCACCGGTCAGCGGCGTGCCGGCCATCCGGGCGCCGAAGCGGCGGAAGCCTTCGGTGTAGAGGGCGTTCACCAGGTCGGGTTTGCTGCCGAAGAGCGAGTACACGGCGGTGGTCGACGTCCCGGCGTCGGCGGCCAGCTTGCGCAGGGAAAGCGCCTTCGGCCCGTCGGCCGCGAGGAGCTCGCCGGCCCGGTCGAGCAGCTTGAGCCGGAGCGCTTCGTCGTGCGTGCGTGGTCGCGCCATGCACCGAGCGTATCGGAACAGTGTTATCGATGACCAGGGTGCGGATTTGACCTGGAGTGCACTCCAGGTCGTACTGTCGGGCCATGAGCTACTCGATAGCGGAAGCCGCGCGACGTAGCGGACTGTCCATCGACACCCTCCGGTACTACGAGCGCATCAAACTGCTCGACCCGCCCGCGCGGGACGCCGCGGGCCGCCGGGCCTATTCCGACGACGACCTCAACTGGCTCGGTTTCCTGACCAAGCTGCGCACCACCGGGATGCCCATCAAGAGCATGCGCGAGTACGCGTCGCTGCGCCGCCACGGCGTCGCGAGCGCGGGCCGCCGCAAGGCCCTGCTGGTCGAGCAGCGCCGGTCGGTCGCCGAGCGGATCGCCGAGCTGCAGGGCTGTCTCGACATCCTCGACTACAAGATCGAGAACTACGCCCAGGTCGAGCGCAACGTGCTCGGTGTGGAACCCGGTATGGAGGAGATTTCCGCGTGAAGAACAGGAAGCTGGGCGGCCTGGAAGTCGGCGCCCAGGGGCTCGGCTGCATGGGGATGAGCCAGGCCTACGGCGTCCGCGACAACGACGACGAGTCGATCGCGACCATCCACCGGGCGCTCGAGCTCGGCGTGACGCTGCTGGACACCGCGAACGTCTACGCGAACGGCGTCAACGAGGAACTGGTCGGCCGCGCGATCGCCGGCCGCCGCGACGAGGTCGTGCTGGCGACGAAGTTCGGCATCGTGTGGAACGACGGCGCGATGGGTGCCCGCGGCGACGCTTCCTACGTGAAGCAGAGCTGCGACGAGTCCCTGCGCCGGCTCGGCGTCGACCACATCGACCTGTACTACCAGCACCGCGTCGACCCGGACACGCCGATCGAGGAGACGTGGGGCGCACTGGCGTCGCTGGTGGAAGCCGGAAAGATCCGCTACGCCGGGATTTCCGAGGCGAGCGCGGCGACGATCCGGGCCGCGCACGCGGTGCACCCGGTGACGGCGCTGCAGAGCGAGTGGTCGCTGTGGACCCGCGGGATCGAGGGCGAGGTCCTGGCCACGTGCCGCGAGCTCGGCATCGGGATCGTCCCGTTTTCGCCGCTGGGCCGCGGGTTCCTGACGGGCGCGGTGACGTCGGTGGCGGACCTGCCGGAGGACGACATGCGCCGCGGTCTGCCGCGCTTCGCCGAGGGCAACTTCGAGCGCAACATGGCGATCGTCGAGGCGCTGCGCGAGCTGGCTTCGGACAAGGGCGTCACGGCGGGGCAGCTGGCGCTGGCGTGGGTCCAGTCCCAGGGCGAGGACGTGGTGCCGATCCCGGGCACGAAGCGCCGCAAGTACCTCGAAGAGAACGTGGCGGCGGCATCCCTGGAGCTGACGGCGGACGACCTGGCGGCCATCGCGGCCGCCGCCCCGGCCGACGCGATCGCGGGGGAGCGCTACCCGGAACGCCTGGCTCGCGCCGCCGGGAAGTAACTTACGGCTTCTGAGGCTTTTCTGAGATCTCCGGAGCAGGCTCGGCGCCGATCATGCGATCGGTGCCGAGCTCCAGGAGGTCATTGTGGCGGAGGAAGTGCTCGATTATCTGGTCGTCGGGGCCGGGCCGGCCGGGTTGCAGCTGGCGCAGCACCTCGGCCACGCCGGGCACCGGTACCTCGTGCTGGAGGCCGGGTCCGCGCCCGGGCACTTCTTCGAGACCTTCCCGCGGCACCGGACGCTCATCTCCATCAACAAGAAGCACACCGGGTACGCCGACCCGGAGCTGCGCATGCGGATGGACTGGAACTCGATCCTCGCCGACGGCGACGACGACCCGGTCCTCTTCACCGACTACAGCGAAAAGCTCTTCCCCAAAGCCGAGAACCTCCTCCGCTACCTCGCCGACTACGCGGCGAAGTACCACCTGAACATCCGTTACGACACCCGGGTGACGCGCATCCGCCGCGAAGGCGGAACTTTCGTCCTCAGCGCGGGGGAAGCCGAATTCCGGGGCCACCGGCTGATCATGGCCACCGGCGTCACCAAGCCGTACCTCCCGCAGTTCCCCGGCGTCGAGCTGATCGACCAGTACGTGGACGTCGACGTCGACCCGGCGAACTTCACCGACCAGCGCGTCCTCGTGCTCGGCAAGGGGAACTCCGCCTTCGAGACCGCGGACAACCTGATCGAAACCGCCGCCGTCGTGCACGTCGGCGGCCCGCGGCCGGTGAAGCTGGCCTGGCGCACGCACTTCGTCGGCCACCTCCGCGCCTACAACGCGGGCATCCTCGACATGTACCAGCTCAAGCTGCAGCACGCGATCCTCGACGGCGACGTCCGCGAAGTCCGCAAGGACGCCGACGGCTACCACGTCAAGTTCGCCTTCGCCCGCGCCGACGAGGTCGTCAAGGAAATCCGCTACGACCGCGTGATCGGCTGCACCGGCTTCCGGTTCGACGCCTCGCTCTTCGACGAGGACTGCCGTCCGGAACTGACGATCGACGACCGGTTCCCCGCCCAGACCGCGAGCTGGGAGTCGGTCAACGTGCCCGGCCTCCACTTCGCCGGCACGATCACCCAGGTCCGCGACTTCAAGAAGGCCACCAGCGCCTTCATCCACGGCTTCCGCTACGGCGTCCGCGCGCTGGCCAAGGTGCTGAACGAGCGCTACCACGACGTCCCGTGGCCGCACACCGAACTGCCCGCCAAACCGGACGCCCTGACCGAGGCCGTGATCACCCGGATCAACCGGACTTCCGCGCTGTACCAGCAGTTCGGCTTCCTCGGCGACGTCCTGGTCGTGGACGGCGACACCGCCCGCTACCTCGAAGAGGTGCCGGTCGACCGGGTCCTCGAAAACCCGCCGGCCGACGCCTACGTCGTCACCCTCGACTACGGCCCGGACCACGACAAGATCGACCCGTTCGACTTCGTCGCCCGCGCCGCCCAGGACAAGGCCAACGACCACGGCGAAGGGCACTACCTGCACCCGATCGTCCGGCACTACCGCCGCGGCGAGCTGGTCGCCACCCACCACGTCACCGAGAACCTCGAGAACGAGTGGGACAAAGAGGTGCACGTCGAGCCGCTGACCGCCTTCTTCACGCGGGAGCTCTGATGCGCACGGTCGCGGAGTTGGAGGCGGCGGCCCGCGAGCGTCTCGACCCGGCGCACTACGACTACTTCGCGGGCGGCGCGCAGGACGAGATCACCCTGCGCGAGAACGAAGAAGCCTACAAACGCCTGCGCCTGGTCCCCCGGGTGCTGCGCGGCAGCGACAAACGGGACCTGAGCATCGAGCTGCTCGGGACCCCGTCCTCGATGCCGATCCTCGTCGCGCCCACGGCGTTCCACCGGCTCGCGCACCCCGACGGCGAGCTCGCCACCGCGCGGGCGGCGGCCCGGGCGGGCACGATCCTGATCGTCAGCATGGCCTCGACCACGGCGATCGAGGACGTCGCCGCGGCCGCCCGGGAGGTCGCGCCGGACCCGGGCCTGTGGTTCCAGCTCTACCTGCAGCCGGACCTGGAGTTCACCGAGGCGATCGTGCGGCGCGCCGAAGCCGCGGGGGTGAAGGCGTTCGTCGTCACCGTCGACTCGCCCGTGCTCGGCCGCCGCGAACGCGACGACCGCAACGCCTTCCACGACCTGCCGCCGGGCCTGTTCGTCGAGAACCTCCGCAACATCGGCGAAAACCGCAGCGGCGGGAACACCAGCCACGTCCGCGAGATCGTCATGTCGGCCGGGCTGAACTGGGACCACATCGCGTGGCTGCGTTCGAAGACCAAACTGCCCGTGCTGATCAAGGGCGTCCTCCACGCCGAGGACGCGCGGCTGGCCGTGCACCACGGCGTCGCCGGCCTCGTCGTGTCCAACCACGGCGGCCGCCAGCTCGACACCGTGCCCGCCACCATCGACGTGCTCCCCGAGATCGCCGCGGCCGTCGGGGGCGCCCTGCCGGTCCTGCTCGACGGCGGGATCCGCCGCGGCACCGACGTCGTCAAGGCGCTCGCCCTGGGCGCGGACGCGGTCGGCGTCGGCCGCCCGATCGTGTGGGGGCTGGCCGCGGGCGGCCGCGAAGGCGTCTCCGAGGTGCTGGAAATGCTGCGGGCCGACTTCGACCAGGCCTTGGCGCTGTGCGGCGGGCGGCACCCGGCCGACCTCACCCCCGACCAGGTGCGGCGGTGATCGGCAAGGCGGCCGCCGCACTGGCGGTCCTGTCCGCGCCCACCTGGCTGCCGCGGCGGGTCGTGGCGCTGCGGATGAAGATCTTCGCGCTGGTCAACGGCCAGGACGCGGTGACGATCCCGGGGCCGCGGGTCGGCGTCGGCGACTTCAAGCGCGTCTACGCCGACCCCGCCGCGAACGGCCGCAGCCGCGGCGCCGCGCTGTCGGACCTGTTCTGGTACTGGCTCGCGCCCGGCCCGCAGGTGCACCAGGAACACCTCGAGGCCGGCCCGCGCTACGACGAGGTCGCCAAGTGCACCCGGCACATCCTCGTCCGGTCCAAAAAGGACTCCGAGGAGCTGGCCCGGCGGGTCGCCGCGCACGTGCTCGACGACCTCGAGCCGGGCCCGGTCCGGCTGCGCGACGCGATGATGCCGATCTGGGCCGAGCTGTACCACGAGCTGGTGTTCGAGGAGCCGTGCCCGCCGGAGGCGCGGGACCTGATCGTCGGGCACGCCGGCGACGTGGTCTCGGCGCTGAAGTGCGTGCGCCCGCGGAACATGCGGCGCCGGGCCCGGCTGACGGAGTACCTGCGGCGGCGCCTCGGCGACGTCCCGCACCCGCTGCCGCCGTCCCTGACGCCGGAGGAGCAGGTCTACTACCTGCAGGGCACGTTCTTCAACACGGCCGTCGTGCAGATGTCCGAGGCGATGGCGCACCTGCTGATGATCATCGCGCAGGACGAGCGCCTCCAGCAGCGGCTCGCCGAGCACCCGGAAGACATCGACCGCGTCATCGACGACGGGCTGCGCGCGTACCCTCTTTTCGGCATCGCGCACCGGATTTCGACTGCGGACATCGAGCTGGACCACCTCACCATCCCGGCCGGGACAGTGCTGTGCTTCAGCTACCCGGACTTCGCCGAGCAGTCGGCCAAGGAGGACTTCATCCCGTTCGGCGTCGCGCAGAACCGCGCCTGCCCGGCCCGCGGCCTCGCGCCGCCGACCATGCGGGTCGTGACGCAGGAGGTGCTGCGCCGCTTCAGCCTCGCCTCGACGGCCGCGCACACGCGCTCGATCCCCAACCGCGGCCCGGCCCTGCTCACCCCCCGAGGTGCCCGCCCGCGGCGCGCGGCCCTGGTGTGGCTCGCGGTCCGCGACCGCTGGGAAGACGTCTGGCGCAGCTTCGCCCAGCTCGTGTTCGGCACGTACATGGTCCTCGACGCCCGTCACCAAGCCCTGTGCTCGACCTACTTCGCCGGAGGCAACCGATGAGCCCGTCCGAAGCGGCACCGGTCTTCTTCCTCGCCGTCGTGGCGATCCTCGTGGTGGTCAGGCTGGTCTGCCTGGTCGCGGTCAAGCTCGGCCAGCCGCCGGTGGTCGGGGAGATGATCTCCGGGGTGCTGCTGGGGCCGTCGCTGCTCGGGTTGCTGCTGCCGGACGTGCAGGAGGCGCTGTTCCCGGACGGCATCCGCCCGCTGCTCTACGTCGGCGGCCAGATCGGCCTGGTCATCTACATGTTCGGCGCCGGGTACGAGTTCAACGTGGGCAGCATCCGGGACTCGCGGAAGTCGGTCGCGGCCATCTCCGCGGCCGGGACGCTGGTGCCGCTGGCGCTCGGCGTCGGCGTCGCGGTGGTCGGCACGACGTGGGTCGGCATCGGCAAGGAAGGGGTCTCCCCGGTGACGTCGGCGGCGTTCGTCGGCGTGGCGCTGGCGATCACGGCGTTCCCGATGCTGGCGCGGATCATCACCGAACGCGGCATCGCCGCCACGAAGTTCGGCTCGCTGGCCCTGGCCTGCGGCGCGCTGGACGACGTGCTGGCGTGGCTGCTGCTGGCGGTCGTGCTGGGCATGCACGCCGGGTCGGCCGGGCCGGTGGCGCTCGCGCTGGGCGGCGGGGTGCTCTTCGCCGGGCTGGTGTTCATCGTCGGCCGGCGGTTGCTGGCGAAGGTGATGAAGAGCGAGCGCATGGGGGTCGACCAGCGGGTGCTCGTCACCGCGATGACGTTGTTCGCCGCCGCCTGGTTCACCGACATGATCGGCCTGTACGCGGTGTTCGGCGCGTTCTGCGTCGGGATCGCGTTCCCCCGGACACCCGCCGCCGACGCCGTGCTCGCGAAGATCATGCCGATCGGCCGGATCGTGTTCCTGCCGCTCTTCTTCACCTATTCCGGCCTGAACACGCGGTTCGCGCTGCTCGCCGACCCGAAGCTGCTCGCCTTCGCGGTGCTCTGCGTGGCGGTCGCGATCGTCGGCAAGCTGGGCGCGTCGTGGGGCGCGGCCCGGCTGGCGGGGGAGCCGCCGGCGATCGCCACGCGCGTCGGCGTGCTCGTCAACGCGCGCGGGCTGATGCAGCTGATCGCGCTCAACGTCGGGCTCGCCGCGGGGATCGTCTCGCCGGCCTTGTTCACGGTGCTGGTGCTCGTCGCCCTGGTCACCACGATCATGACCGCGCCGGTACTGGCCTGGCTCGACCGCCGCGATGCGCGCAAGGGGAGCACCGAGGTACTCCTGACGGCCGAACCTGTGCCGGTGGCCGGGAAAAGTTGATTCTTCAAGTTCGGAAATAACTGTCAAGATGGATCGGTGCGCGACGGGGTGGCGAAGCCGAAGGTGCTGGTGGTCGAAGACGACCGGGAACTGGCGGGCATGCTGGGGGAGCTGCTCGCCGACGAGGGCTACGAGACCGAGGCGGCCCACGACGGCCAGCGAGGTCTGCACCTCGGGCTCACCGGGCGGTACGACGTGATGGTCATCGACCGCCGGCTCCCGGTGCTCGACGGGCTGGAGCTGCTGCGGCGGCTGCGGGCCCGCGCGGTGACCACGCGGGTGCTGGTGCTCTCGGCGCTGGGGGAGGTGGCCGACCGCGTCGCGGGCCTCGACGCCGGCGCGGACGACTACCTCGTCAAGCCGTTCGAGGCCGAGGAGCTGCTCGCCCGGCTGCGCGCGCTGGGGCGCCGCGACCTCGACGGCGCCGAGTGCCTGCCGCTCGGCACGGCGGCGCTGGACCTGCAGCGCCACGAGGTCGTGCTGCCGCGCGGGGAGCGGATCACTCTGTCCGGGCGGGAGTTCGAGCTGCTGCGGACGCTGGCCCAGCGGCCCAAGGCGATCCACCCGCGGGCGGCGTTGCGCACGCGCGTGTTCGCCGACTCGACCGGTGAGTCCATTGTCGACACGTACGTGTACTACCTGCGGCGCAAGCTCGGCCGGGACGCCGTGCGGACCGTGCACGGCCTGGGGTACCAGATCGGCGTGGTATGAGCCCGGAACCCGAGGCGCGGGCCCTGCGGCGGGCGCGGTGGGCGATCACCGCGCAGATCGCCGTGGTGGTGTCGCTGCTCGTGGCCGTCGCGGGCGCCATCGCCTACGGGATCCTGCTCTCGAGCCAGCACGCCGACGCGGACCGCCTGCTGGCCAGGACCATCCAGCTCGGCCCCGGCACGACCCCGCCCGGCTGCGTCTGGCTGTTCACCCCGGGCGCGCACGCGCCCGCGGGCCCGCCGCCGGCGGGGATGCCGTTGCCTTCGCTGGCGGCCACGGTGCCATCGCCGGGTGACGTCCACACCGAACGGCGCGCGATCGGCGAGATGACGTACACACTCCGCGCGGAGAACCGCGGCGGCGTCGTCTCCCAGGCGTTCTTCGAGGAGCGGTACCAGATCCAGGACCGGGCGTCGCTGGTGTTCGGGCTCTTCGTCGCCGAGGGGCTCGCGCTGCTGGCGGCCCTGGGGTGCGGGCGCGTGCTGGCCCGCCGGGCGATCCGGCCGTTGGAGGACGCGTTGCGGCGGCAGCGGACGTTCGTCGCGGACGCGTCCCACGAGCTGCGCGCGCCGCTGACCCGGCTGCACACGCGCGCGCAGCTGCTCGCCCGGCGCTCGTCCGGCCGCGACGCGGTGGAACTCGACCGGCTGGTACGCGGAACGCGGGAACTCGGCGAAGTCGTCGAGGACCTGCTGTTGTCGGCACAGGCGTGCGGCGAACGGCCGTCGCTGGAGCTGGTCGAGCTGGGCGTGCTGGCCGAGGAGGCGGTGGCGGCGGAGGCAGTGCGCGCGTCGGAGGGGCAGGTTCAGCTGGCGGTGAAGCGTGAGCGGCGGCCGTACGTCGTCCAGGGCGTGCCGACGGCGTTGCGTCGCGTGCTGTCGGCGTTGCTGGACAACGCGCTCGGCCACACCCCGCCCGGCGGCTCGATCGAGGTCTGGCTCGGCGTCCCCGACGAGCGGCACGTCGAGCTGCGCGTCCGTGACACGGGCGTCGGCTTCCCGGCCGCCGACGCGGACCGCATCTTCGAGCGCTTCGCCCGAGGCTCCGACGGCGACGGCCGCCGCTTCGGCCTCGGCCTGGCCTTGGTCCGCGAAGTGGTGACGGGCCACGGCGGCACCATCGCGGCCGCCGCCCGCCCCGGCGCCGGAGCCACGTTCACCCTCCGCCTCCTCCGCGCCGACCACACGTGATCAGAGAGCCGACACACGTGATCAGAGGGTCGACACGCGTGATCAGAGGGTCGACACGGCAAGGTTCCCCGGTTTCGCCGTGTCGACCCTTCAATCACGCGTGTCGACTGCTCAATCACGCGTGTCGACCCTTCCCGCACGCCGGCCCGGGAGGGCGAAGCGGATTTCGCGGGCCAAGGCCGGGGTGAGGGTGGTGCAGGCCGCGTCGATTTCCGCGGCCAGGCCCGGGCTCGGGGTGGTGTAGGTGCCGGCTGAGTGGGTGAGCCAGGCGTGGAGGTCCTGGTGGGCGTCGGCCGCCAGGTCCGGGTCGTGCAGGAGGGTGAGGTCCGTGTGCAGGCGGAGCCACACGTCGTGGTCGCGCAGGAGGGCCACCGCCGCGCGGCGCGTGTGGAGCGGGCGGTCCCGGCCCAGGAGGGGCCGCAGCGTCGCCGGGTCGGTGCACCGCCCGCGCAGGAACAGCACCACCTGGCGGGTCACCGACGGCGACGGGTCCGTCAGCAGCGGACGCACCGCCGCCGACTCCGGCGCGATCCGGCGCAGGCCGCGGACCGCCGCCCGGCGGATCCGGGGACGGTCGTCGGCGAGGTGACGCTCCAGGAACGCGGCGTCGGCGGCGACACCCGTCTCGCCGAGCCCCGCGAGCACGCCGAACGACATCGGCATCACGCGGTAGTGCGCCGCCGGGTCGCCGCCCGCCTTCAGGACCAACGCCTGCGCCATCGACCGGACCGCCGACGACCGGTCCGCCAGGTGCGCGACAGCGGCATCGGGACCCAGCAACGCCAACGCCCGCATCCGGACCTTCGGCACCCCCAACGCCAACAGCTCCGAGACGCACTCGCCGCGGTCCAGCAGCGTATTGCCGCAGGTCGCGCGCACGACGATGTCGGCGTCCCGCACGGCAATGCCGAGCAGCCGCTCGCGGGACAGAAGCCCGCTCGCCTCCGCGTGCACCCACCGGCGGGTTTCGCGGTCCTCCAACGCGAGCGCGTCGTCGAGGGCGCCCGGCAGGTTGGAGCGGAACAGCGTGGTCATCCAGTCGTCGACCTGCCGCCGTCGCAGCACGCCGATCAGCGGCAGCATCGCCCGGAACGCGGATTCGTCCAACCGGGACAGCACGATCGACCGGGCGAGCTCCCGGACCGGCCGCACCCAGTCGACGCACCGGACCAGCAGCAGCGGCAGTGCCTCGGGATCGGTGCTGACCGCCAAGCGCTCGACGGCCGCCTCGCGCAGGTACCCGTCACCGTCACACACGGCTTCGGACAGCTCTTCGCGCGAAGGCCGGCGGCTCAGCCGCCTCCCGCGGCGATACCCCGACGCGCGCCGCACGGCCGCGTCGAACTCGGCCCACTGCCGCACATCCCGGTAGACGATCATCGGTCTCCCCTCCGGCGCCCAGGATGCCCCGGCCCCGGAGGGGCGTCGAACCGATTTACGCCAGCAGCGCGCGCACCGCCGCCGGGGCGTCGGCGATCGCGACCGGGTTCTGCTCCCGCGTCGCCAGGCTGCGGACCGTCACGTTCCCCGCGGCCCAGTCCTCCTGGCCGACGATCACCACCGCGGCCGCTCCCGCCTTGTCCGCGCGGGTCAGCTCCTTGCCCAGCTTGCGGTGCTCGATCGGCGTCGACGTCCGCAGGCCCGCGCCGCGCAGGGACGCCGCCACCGAGCGGGCCGCGTCCGAGAGGTCCTCGGTCACCGGGATCACCATGACGTCGACCTCGCTGCGCGGGGCCGGGGTCAGCCCGTGCGTGTCGAGGAAGTCGATCAGCGTGACGTCGCCCATGCCGAACCCGATGCCCGGGATCTGCTGCGGCGTGAACATCGACGCGAGGTCGCTGTAGCGGCCGCCGCCGAAGAGGGCGCGGCGGTTCTCCGGTGAGGTGTCGAAGACCTCGAACACGGTCGACGTGTAGTACGCCAGCCCGCGCACGATCATCGGCTCGTACTTGACCAGCGAACCCGCGCTGCTGTTCAGCACGCGCACCAGGTTCGACTGCTCCAGCACCTCCGCCGGCAGCTCGTCCAGCAGCGCCTCGCCCGCGTCGAGCGTCTCCGCCAGCTTCTCGAACTGCTTGTCCGAGAGCCCGATCTCGCCGGCGCTCTCGGCCAGCTTCTCGCGCGGGTACTTCTCCCAACGGTCGACCAGCGCGAACACCTGGCTCAGGTGGTCCGCCGACACCCCGGCGACGTCGGTGAGCGCCGACGTCAGCAGGTTCCGGTCGTTGACGCGCAGCACGAACATGTCCGGCGTCGCGCCCAGCGCGGCCATCATGTCGTGCACCAGCTCGAAGATCTCGATCTCGCAGTTGGCGCTGTCCGAGCCGAAGATGTCCGCGTTGATCTGCCAGTGCTCACGCACGCGGCCGCGCTGCGGCGCTTCGTACCGGTGGCAGTTCGGGTGGCTGTACCAGCGGACCGGGAACGACAGCGACTTCGCGCTCCCGGCGATCATCCGCGCCACCGACGGCGTCATCTCCGGCCGCAGCGCCAGCCGCCGCCCGCCCTTGTCGGTCAGCGTGTACAGCTGCTTGTCCGCGAGCTCCTGCCCGGACTTCCGCTCGTAGATCTCGGCCGACTCGAGGATCGGGCCGTCGTAGCGGAGGAAACCGCGGCGCTCGAGGACGTCGTAGAGATGACCGAACACCTGGGTACGCACGGACATTTCGGCGGGCAGGAAGTCCCGGGTCCCCTTGTAGGGCGCGGTCGGCAGGTATTCAGGCACGTCACCAGCTTAACGACCGGCACTCAGGCGAAAGCGACCCCGTACGCCGTGAGCAGCATCGCCGCGGCCAGCAGCACCGCGCCCGCGGACGTCACCCGCCCGCCGAGCCGGCCCCGGTTCGGGAGCAGGTGGAGGAAGAATCCACCCGATTGGGCGAGGATCCCGAACAACAGCAGGAAGCACGTGATCCACAACGTCGTGTCGGACAGCGTCGTGCGGCTGAGGATCTGCAGCGCGACCAGGGCGAGGACCAGCAGGACGCCGGCGTGCGCGTGGCCGGCCCGGAACATCGCGCGCTGGTGCTCGGTCAGCTTGCGGTCGCGCAGGACGCCCATCAGCGCGTAGCCGCCGTACATCACGGTCGGCAGGGAGACCAGCGCGATCACCGTGAACAGCTGGGTCGGTCCGTGCATCGGGGAGCTCCTTCGAGGTGGGGTAGCGCAACAGTAACACTGTTTTAAAACGCTGTCACCAAAGAAGGCATTCCCCGATCGGGGAACTAGGCGACGCGGCCCTGGGCCAGCACCAGCACGGGATTGCGGAGCGCGGCCAGCGACGCGAGCGGGTCGCCTTCGACGACCAGGACGTCCGCCGCGAGCCCGGGCGCGAGCCGGCCGGTCACGGCGCCGAGGTCGAGCCCGGCCGCGCTGTCCTCGGTCGCGATCTCGAGGATCCGGCGCCGGGAAAAGCCGAGCCACTCGTACAGCTCGAGCGCGCCGGCCGGGTCGTCGAACACCGAGCCGGCCAGGCCCGCGTCCGTTCCGGCGAGCAGGCGGACGCCCTGCTCCTCGAGCCACGGCAGCCGGCCGTACATCGCCTGCCCGAGCTCGTCGCCGAGCCGCTCGACGATCGTCCGCCAGTTGCGGCTGCTCGTGGAGCACGCCGAGATGCCTTCGGCAGCCATCCGCTCGGCCATGTTCGCGCGCCGGTCGAACGAGCGCGGCCCGGTCATGAAGCTGCAGTGCTCGACCGTCGAGACGCCGGCGTCGACGGCGGCCTCGATCGCGTCGGCGCCGTGGGCGTGCGCGGCGACCGGCAGCCCGTGCGACGCGGCGTGTTCGGTGACCACGCGCAGCTGCCGGGCGTCGAACTGCGACTCCCACATGTCCGCGCCGCCTTCGGTGATCTGGCCACCGCTGGCCATCACCTTGATCACGTCCGCGCCCGCCGCCGCGTTCGCGTCGATCAGGGCGCGGATTTCGCCGTCGGAAGCCGTTTCGCCGCCGAAGAAGTGGCAGTGCCCGCCCGGCACGGTGATCGGCGGTCCCGACACCAGCAGCCGCGGCGCGGGCGAACCTTCGAACGAGCGCCGGACGGCCGCGCCGAGGTGGCCCCGGTCCCCGAGGTCCCGCACGGTCGTGACACCGCTGCGCAGCATCGCCGTCAGCCGCGAGCGCGCGCCGTCCAAGAGGTCTTCGCTCGCGGAGAAGTGGGCCAGCATCTCGCGGGAGGCGTCGAACGCCAGGTGCACGTGGACGTTGAACAACCCGGCGAGCGCGGTCCCGGTGGGGAAGTCGTGCCGGGCCGCGTCCGGTGCGGCCTGCGCGACGACGTCCGCGCGCGGGCCCGCCGCGACGATCACGCCGTCGCGCACCAGCACCGCGCCGTCTTCGACCGGGGTGGCGGGCCGCGGCAGCACGCGACCGGCGGTGATCAGGGTGTCCACGTCACTTCCCGTCCGTCATCGCGGCCGACAGCGCGAGCAGCGGCCGGACGTCGGATTCGAGGTCGTCGGCCCCGGCGGGCAGGACCTGCTTGGCGCGGCCGTCGCTGGCCTCGCCGTCCGCGTGCCGCCGCAGCGCCGACTTCAGCGCGGCCGCCGCGGCCCCGGGATCGGCCGCGACGACTTCGCCGAAGTCCGCGTCCAGGTACGGCGACAGCTGCACCAGGCCGTCCCGGATCTCGATCACCCGGCGGTAGTGCACGCGGTGGATGCCGCGCGGGGAGAGGCGGTCGCCGCGGCGCGGCGGGGTCCGCAGCACGATGCTGGGGAACGCCTCGACCAGCACCGTCCACAAAGGAGCCAGAGCCTCGTGTTCGCGCCGGTGCTGGCGGCGGCGCCGCAACGCCGAAACCCGCGCCCGCAACCCCGGGTAGGTGACGCCGGCCAGGAACAGCATCCCGCCGACCACCACGAACGGCACGCCGAGCAGCAGCAGGATCTTGACGACCGGGCCGAACACCCACGCCACCACGATGTACAGCGCGCGGAAGACGCTGCCGGCGGCCGCGCTCGCCATGCCGATCGCGCCCAGCCGCAACCCGATCCGCAGATTCCGGTCGGCCACCCGCAGATATCGCACGATCCAGGCCGTGCAGGCGATGAGACCGTAGATCAGGTACAGCCCGGCGCCGAGATAGAAGACCGCGACACCGCTGTCGTGGATCGTCGACGGCCCCAGCGGCAGGCCGCGCAGCTCCGGCCGCGTCAGATCCATCGCGACGATCATCAGCGCGATCGCCGCGGCCAGCGGGATCAGTTCGGCGACCACCCGGCGGTACCGGCGGGGACCCAGCGCCGAGCCGAGGAAGAAGATCACCAGCGCGCAGATGCCGCACGCCAGCAGCGCGTTGTTCGCCACCCGCGCCGCACCGCGGCCCAGCAGCGCGTCGACGTCGTCGGAGAGCTCCGGCTGCTGCAGCAGGAACGCCGCCGCGAACCCGGCCACGCACGCGGTGACGGCCCAGTTCGGCACGGTCGGCGCGCGCGTCACCTGGTAGATCCGCCACGCGAGCGCAGCGGCGAACAGCACCAGCGCGATCAAGTTCACGGGGCTGAAAAGTGTGCTCACAACCACCCTTGGTGATCGCCGAGCGCCCCCTGGATCCGGCGGAGATCCCGGTCCGCAGCACGCCGCGGGATCGTGTAGTTCAGGACCGACGCCCACTCGAGGATGATGGTCGCGACGGTCTCGGCTTCCCACTCGTGCGCGTCATCGTAGGACGAGCGGCGCAGGGCGCGGTGCACGGCATCCGGGTCGAGATCGGTGGCCGGGCCGCGCAGGAAGTCCGCCGGCTCGGCGTCGCCGTGCGGGTGGTGGTCGGCCAGCATGTGCCCGAGCTCGTGCAGGATGATGTGGTCCTGGTGGGATTTCGTGGTTTCGGCCTGGTAGAAGATGTAGTCCGCGGACGACGTCGCGATCCAGCAGCCGAACGGGCCCGGCACTTCGAGCGGGTACGCCAGCAGCCGGATCGGTTTCCCGCGCCGCTCGCCCAGCCGCGCGCACAGCACCTCGACGTCCAGCGGCGGCCCGATGTCCAGGTCCTTGAGCAGCTTCCGGCAGCGGCGGCGCAGCTCGCGTTCCTTCATCGCAGCGCGCTTCCCGGGCCCCGGTCGTCCGGGTTCCGGCCCTCGCGTTCGGCGCGCTCATAGCGCTCGACGAGCTCCAGCAGGTCCATCACCTGCCGGCGGCCCTGCGGGGACAGCTCCTGGGCCCGCATCGCCATCAGCTGCGCCTCGCCCGCCGGCGGCGCGGCCGCCTCTTCGTCGAAGAAGTACGTCACCGGCACGCCGAACAGCCTCGCCAGCGCCTCGACGTAGTGGATCTTCGGGTTGACCCGCTTGCCGGTGGCGAGCTGCTGCAGGTAGGCGGGCGACATCGCCGGGCCGCCCGCGCGCTCGACGGCGGCGGAGATTTCCCGGTAACTGTGCGGTGCGCGCCCGTCCAGCCGCGCCGCCTCGATCAGGGCGCTCAGGCGCTCCGCAAAGGTGCGTTCCCGTGCCATCTCCACCCCCTGGGAATCCAGCCGCGGAAAATTCTAGCCGCAGAACCACTGTACGCACATGTTGACAGCTATCGTATGCAGTGGTTTACAGTTGGCAAGCCTCTCGCCTGGCTCTCCGTGCCCTGGGGGTGTACGGAACGCTCAGGCGAGAGGTTGTCGTGCCTTCGACTCGTCATGATCGGCCGTCTGTAGTACGCTTCAGGGGTCAAGGTTGATCGCCCTCGGGCGAACCCTTGACCACGGCCTGTTGCCGGAGGTCGACCCCCAGGGCTTCCGGTGACAGGCCCCTTTTATTTTCCTTCAGGCCATCAGCGTGGCGGCCAGCGTGCCACCCAATTCGGTGCACGCTTCCAGGGTCTTCCGGTCCGGATCACCGGTTGCGGTGACCGATTCCGCCGCTTTGGCCCACGCCAAGCCGGTCGTGATGGCCAGCAGTTGCCGCTCGGTGCCCGAAATGTCGCTATTGCCGTGAATCCAGTACCCGAACGGGCGACCTCGCGTCTCGTCCAGGCACGGGTAGTAGATCGTGTCGAAGAAGTGCTTCAACGCGCCGCTCATGCTGCCCAGGTTCGCCGGCGTGCCCAGCAGGTAGCCGTCCGCTTCGAGGACGTCGGTGGCGGTGGCCGCCAGCGCCGCGCGGCGGACCACCTCCACCCCTTCGATGTCCGGGTGCGTCGCGCCCGCGACGACCGCCTCGAACAAAGCTTGCATCGACGGCGACGGCGTGTGGTGCACGATCAGCAGCCGCGCCATCAGGCGAGCAGCTCCTCGACGTCGGCCCGCAACGCCGTCAGCCGCTCCTGCGCGACCTCACGGGCGTCGGCCACCACCTGCAGGTACGCCTTCAGCTTCGGCTCGGTCCCGGACGGCCGCACGACCACGCGCACCCCGTCGCCGGTCAGCCGCACGACGTCGGCCTCCGGCAGCAGGTCTTCGAGGGTGACCTCGACGCCGCCGAGCCGGGCCGGCGGGGTGGCCCGCACCTTCGCCATCAGCTGCCCGCGGACGGCGAGATCGGTGACCCGCAGCGAAACCTGATCGGTCAGGTGGACGCCGTGGCGCCGGGACAGCTCGTCGAGCACGTCCAGCGGCGTGCGGCCCTGCGCCTTCAGCTGCGCGGCGAGCCCCGCGGCCAGGGTCGCGGCGGCGATGCCGTCCTTGTCGCGCACGAAACCCGGGTTCACGCACAGCCCGAGCGCCTCTTCGTAGGCGAACACCAGTCCTTCGCCGGCCCGCACCAGCCACTTGAAGCCGGTCAGCGTCTCGGCGTACCGGGCACCCTCGGCCTTCGCGATCTCGCCGAGCATCGACGACGACACGATCGTGGTCGCCACCAGCGGGTCCGGCAGCACCGTTCTATCCACTGTGGACAGTACGTACGAACCGAGCAGCACGCCGGTTTCGTCGCCGCGCAGCATCCGCCACTCGCCTGTCCGCTCGCGGACGCCGAGTGCGCACCGGTCGGCGTCCGGGTCGAGCGCGATCGCCAGGTCGGCGTCCACATCGGACGCCAGGGCCAGCAGCAGGTCGGTCGCGCCCGGCTCCTCCGGGTTCGGGAACGACACGGTCGGGAAGTCCGGGTCCGGCGCGGCCTGGGCTTCGACCAGGTGCAGGTCGGTGAACCCGGCCCGCTCGAAGGCCGCGCGCAGCGTGTCGGCGCCGACGCCGTGCAACGCCGTCGCCGCCACCCGCACCGTGCGCTCGTGGCCCAGCGGCAGGGTCGCGACCTCGTCGAGGTAGCGGTCCAGCAGGTCGACGACCTCGGCGCCGGGCGCCCGCGGCACCTCGATCGCCGCGGGCGCGGCCTCGATGGCGCGCTCGATCTCGCCGTCCGACGGCGGGACGATCTGGCCGCCGGTCGCGTCGTAGAGCTTGTAGCCGTTGTCCGCCGGGGGGTTGTGCGACGCGGTGATCTGGATCCCGGCCACCGCGCCGAGCCGGCCGACGGCGAACGCGAGCACCGGCGTCGGCAGCGGGCGGGGGAACACCTTGACGTCGAAGCCGGCCGCGGTCAGCACCTCGGCGGCGGCCGTGGCGAAGGCTTCCGAGCCGTGCCGCGCGTCCCGGCCGACGACGACCAGCGCGCCGGCGTGCCCGTGCGCCGTCAGCCACTCCGCGACCCCGGCCGTCGTACGGGTGACGACGGCGACGTTCATCCCGTTGGGCCCGGCGCGCACCGGGCCGCGCAGGCCGGCGGTGCCGAACTCCAGGGGGCCGGCCAGGCGGTCGGCCAGGTCCGCGGCGGCGCCGGGGTCGCGTTCGGCCCGGGCCAGGACGGCCTCGAGCTCGGCGCGGGTGGCGGGGTCCGGATCGGCGGCGATCCAGCGGGAAGCGGCGTCACGCAGGGTGGAATCCGATGTCACCGCGACAGCCTACGGGCTATGGTCGGGTAGGTGCGCTTACTCTTCACCTCACTGGGGTCCTTCGGCCACACCTTCCCGCTCGTCCCGCTGGCGGTCGCCGCGCGCGAGGCGGGCCACGACGTCGTCTTCGCCACCTCGGAAGACTTCCTGCCACAGCTGACCAAAGCCGGGCTCGAGACGGCGGCCGCCGGGCTCGCGATCAAGGACGCGTTCGGCCAGGCGTTCGGCGAAGCGGGCCGGCCCGGCCCGCCGGGTGACATCCCGCGGGAGCTGCTGTTCCCGGTCGTCGCGAAGGTGTTCGGCGAGCTGATGCCGAAGCGGTTCGTCGCCGACCTGCGGCCGCTGTTCGAGCACGTCCGCCCCGACCTCGTGGTCAGCGAAGCGGGCAATTCGGGCGGGGCGTTCGCCGCCATCAAGGCCGGGATCCCGGTGGTGATGCACGGTTTCGGCCGCGTGTCGACCGGCGACCCGATGACCGGGCAGATCCGCGACGCGATCCGCGTCCACGCCACCGAGCTGGGCATCGAGATGGGCGAGGACCTGGCGTTCGGCGGCCCGTTCGTCGACATCTGCCCGGAGTCGGTGCAGGACGCGGACTTCCTGGCCCGCACCCGCCGGGTGCCGCTGCGCCCGGTCGGCTGGAGCGAGCCGGGCGAGCTGCCGAAGGGCGTGCTGGACAAGCGGCGTCCGCTGGTCTACCTGACGCTGGGCACGGCGATGGGGCACGCGGGCGTGCTCACCGAGGCGATCGCCGGTCTGTCCGGTTTGGACGTCGACGTCCTGGTCGCCACCGGCCCGTCGCTGCCCGAGGGCGTGCTGGGCGAGGTCCCGGAGAACGTCCGGCTCGAGGCGTGGGTCCCGCAGGCGGCCCTGCTCCCGCACGTCGACCTGGTGGTCCACCACGGCGGCAGCGGCACGACGCTCGGCGCGTTCGGCGCGGCCCTCCCGCAGCTGCTCCTCCCGCAGGGAGCGGACCAGTTCACCAACGCGGACGCGGTCCTCGCGGCCGGCGTCGGTGACCGCCTCCTCGGCGCCGAAGTCACCGCCGAGGCCGTCGCCACCAAGGCCCGTCACCTCCTCACGGACACCGCGGTCCGCGACGCGGCCCAAGCCCTGGCCGCCGAAGTCGCGGCCATGCCCTCCCCAGCCGACGTCGCCGCCCAGCTCCCCACCCTGACCTGACATCGTGTCGACCCTCTGATCACGCGTGTCGACCTCCTGATCACGCGTGTCGGCGTTTCCCGCACACCGCTCCGGTGCGCGGAGGGTCGACACGCGTGATTGAAGGGTCGACACGCGTGATTGAGGGGACGACACGAAGTTAGGCGCGGGTGACGAGTTCCCGGAGCAGGGAACCCATCTGGGTGGCCGCGGCGCGGCCGGCCTCCAGGACTTCCTGGTGGTTCAGGGGCTCGCCGGTCATGCCCGCGGCGAGGTTCGTCACCAGGGACAGGCCGAAGACCTCGACGCCGGCCGCGCGGGCGGCGATGGCCTCCAGGACCGTCGACATGCCGACCAGGTCAGCGCCCAGCGTGCGCAGCATGTGGATTTCCGCCGGCGTTTCGAAGTGCGGCCCGGTCAGGCCCGCGTAGACGCCTTCTTCGAGCGACGGGTCGATCTCGCGGGCGATGTCCCGCAGCCGCTTCGAGTACAGGTCCGTCAGGTCGACGAAGTTCGCGCCGACGATCGGCGAGCGCGCGGTCAGGTTCAGGTGGTCCGAGATCAGCACCGGCTGCCCCACCCGGAACCCTTCGCGCAGGCCGCCCGCCGCGTTCGTCAGCAGCACCGACCGGACGCCGGCCGCCGCGGCGGTGCGCACGTTGTGCACCACCGGGTCGATGCCCTTGCCCTCGTAGAAGTGCGTCCGGCCCAGCATGACCAGGACGTTCTTGTCCCCGATCTTCAGCGACCGGATGGTGCCGCCGTGGCCCACCGCGCCGGGCGTGGTGAAGCCGGGCAGCTCGGCGAACGGGATCTCCGTCTCGCACTCCCCGATGACGTCCGCCGCCGGGCGCCAGCCCGACCCCAGGACCACCGCGATGTCGTGCGCGTCAACGCCGGTGCGCTTGGCGATGGCGCTCGCGGCTTCGTGTTCACTCATGCGAGGGAGCGTAACCGGGCACTTCGCACGGCCAGGAACACCACCAGCCCGAACGGCGACAGGAAGATCGTCAGCAGCAGGATCGGGCTGACGAGCCACGGCGAGATCCCGGCCGAGCGCCCTTCGAGGTACATCCACCGCGCGATGAACAGGTCGAACGCGATGAGGTGCGCCCAGACGAGCCCAGCGCCCCACGGCGTCGCGAGCAGCGTCTGGAGGACGCCGAGGTCGGGCCGCAGCATCGCCCGTCCCCACTCGCCGAAGTGCGGCAGCACGAGCGCGAAGTAGCACACCAGCGGCAGCAGCGGCACCCACGGCGAGCGCATGACC
The DNA here is from genome assembly GCF_031625235.1 of Amycolatopsis sp. 505. Lineage (NCBI taxonomy): Bacteria > Bacillati > Actinomycetota > Actinomycetes > Pseudonocardiales > Pseudonocardiaceae > Amycolatopsis > Amycolatopsis sp. 505. Next base: position 323,023 of record NZ_JACKQP010000004.1, on the reverse strand, counting down.
CGCTCGGTCCACCGCCACTTCGGGGCCAGGATCAGCAGCGCCCAGAACGGCGCGGCCAGCGGGAAGGCCAGGTCGAAGAGGTTCATCGGACGCGCACCGTAGCCCACGAACCCAGCCCGACCGCCGCGACCAGCAGCGCGAACGCCCCGAGCGTCGCCGCGTCCGGGTGCACGATCGACTGTGCCCGCAGCGCCTGCCAGGTGACCAGCGCGATCAGGCCCGCGTACCCGGCCGCTCCGAGCAGGACGAGCCGCGCGCGGACGACGTCGTCGCGCAGCCGCGGGAACCGCGAAGCCAGCGCCACCAGCGCGATGGCGAGCAGCGGCAGGGCCTGCAGGGCGTGCATCCCGACGAAGTGGGGGATCCGCAGGTCGCCGCCCACCGTGCTCCAGCCGAGGATCGGCAGGCCGGGGCCGCCGTCTTCGAGCCCGACGGTGTGCCCGCCGACCATCGACGGCTGCCCGCCGGTCCGCCACTGCGCGAGCTGCTGCGCGGTCGGCGACGTCATCAGCTGGCCGAGCGTGATCCCCACCAGCGACAGCGCCGCTCCGGCCCGCACCGCCCAGTACGACGCACGGTCGGGCATCTTCGTGAACAGCATCAGCACCGTGAGCGCCAGGGTGGCGACCCAGAGCACGACGATCATCACGGCCATGCTGCCGAAGATCGCGGCGTCCTGCGGGGTCGCGACGTTGAAGTGGCTCGCCCGGCCGCGCGCGGCCTGGAACACCAGCAGGACGTACTCGGCCGCGAAGATCACCACCAGAAGGTTGGTGAGCCAGTTCGCCGTGCGCCGGAACCGCGGCAGCAGCGAGACGAGCCAGCTCCAGGTGGCGAAGTAGAGCGCGCCGGACACCGCGAACTTGAACGGCTTCGCCCAGATCGGCGCGCCGCCCAGGGTGCGCTGGTCGAGGACCATGGCGGCCACGCACAGCAGTGCCACCACCCCCAGGGCGGCCGCCGCGAGCGCGGACGGCCGGTGCCAGGTGTTCGTTCTGCTCCGGAGATCGGCAAGGATGGTCATGAGTTCCTCCCAGAACGGATAGTCAAGCTCTCCGTTTTGGAAAGTTAAACTATCCATACTGAGAAGTCTTCAGGGTTGTCCCCGAGACGGACCCCGGGATCGGAGCGGAAACGCATGCGGATGGCCGAGCTGAGCGCCGAGTCCGGGGTGCCGGTCGCGACCGTCAAGTACTACCTGCGTGAAGGCCTGCTCCCGCCCGGCGAGCGCACCAGCCCGAACCAGGCCCGGTACTCCCCGGCGCACGTCCAGAGGCTGCGGCTGATCAAGGCGCTCACCGAGGTCGGCGGCCTGTCGCTGGCCTCCGTCGGCGTCGTGCTCGGCGCGATCGACGACCACGAGACCCCGCACCGGACGATGGGCGTCGTCCAGCAGGAGCTGGCCGGGCCCGCGCCGAAGGTGTCCGACGAGGCCGCCGAGTGGGCGTCCGGGCGGCTGGCGGACGTCATGCGCCGCCACGGCTGGAAGGAGCACCCGGCCGAGCACCGCGCGATGGCCAACCTCATCGCCGCGCTGGCGACGGCCAAGGAGCTGGGGCAGGAGAAGCTGACCGAACGCCTCGAGGAGTACGCCGACCTGGCGATGCGCGTCGCGGAAGTCGACGTCGAGGTGGTGGTCGGCCTGACGTCGCTGGACAAGATCATCGAGACCGGGCTGGTCGCCACCGTCCTCGGCGACCGGATCTTCGCCGGCCTGCGCCACCTCGCGCAGGAGCAGGTGTCCCGCACGGTCCTCGGCGGTTAGTCCGAGACGCTCAGCGTCGGGGCGACCCGGTCGAAGACGTCCTGGCGGCCCGAGTTCTCCTGTTCGGCCGGCACGGTGACGGAGAGGATCCACAGGCTGGTGCCCGCCTGGACCAGGTTCATGAAGGTGACGCGGGTGCCGCCGCCCCCGTCGCTCTCCGGGAGGGTGCCGCCCTCGGCCAGGCGGTAGGTCAGCGTCGTGCCCTTGCCGTCCGGCAGCGGCGACGGCGGGAAGAGGAAGAAGGCGTTGCCCGGGTAGGACGTCTTCAGGTAGGCGATGTACTCGTTGTCGTCGGGGAACTGGGCGAAGTACTTCACCAGCCGTTCCACCCGCAGCGACCGGCGGCCGTCCGGCGAGACGTACTGGACGGCGGTGCTCGCCCCGAACCTCGTGGTGTGCGGGGCGACGAACTTCTGCCAGCCCTCCGGCACCTGGAGGCCGAACTGCCCGCCGTTGCCGGTCACGTAGCTCGCGTCGCCGGACTGCTGCACCAGCGACGGCGGCGGCACGTCGGTCGGGCCGTTCGACGTGCTCCGCGGGGCGGCGGCCGGCGGCAGCAGCGACTGGCCGCCGACCGCCCTGGCCAGCGCGAACCCGCCGCCCGCGGCGAGCAGGAAGAGCAGGATGGCCACCGCGACGAGCACCGCGGTGGCCGTGGAGCTGCGCCGGGCCGGCCGGGGCGGCGCGACGAACACCGTCGGCGCGCTCGGCGTCGGGGACGGCGCCGGGGACGGCGGGCGCAGGAACGGCAGCGGGCCCGGGTCGGTGGCGAGCTCGCTGCTCGACCCCTCGGCCTTCTTCTCCGCCTTGGCCTTCTCGGGCAGGACGGTCTTGATCACCTGCGTGTCGGTGGCGTCCGGCTGCGCCGACGTCTTCTTGCCGTCCGGGGTGTGGAACAGCTCGGGCCCGAACAGGTCGAGCGGCGTCTTCGTCTGCAGCGGGTACAGCCGGTGCCGGACCTCGCGCAGGGTGATCCGCTGGCCGGGCTCCTTCTTCATCAGCGCGCCGATGACGTCGGCCAGCGGGCCGGCCTTCGGCTGCGGCACCTTCCCGTTGACGACCTTGCCGACCGTCTCCAGGGGATCGCCGTCGGCGTCGTACGGCGGCGCGCCCTCGACCGCGGCGAACAGCGTCGCGCCGAGGCCCCAGAGGTCCGCCGCCGGCGTGACGGCGCCGCCGGAGGCCACTTCCGGCGCGATGTAGGCGGGGGAGCCGAGCATGATCCCGGTGCGGGTCATGGTCGCCTCGGAGACGTTGCGGGCGATGCCGAAGTCGGTCAGCTTGATCCGGCCGTCACTGGCCACCAGGACGTTGCCCGGCTTGACGTCACGGTGGGTGATCCCGGCGGCGTGCGCGGCCTCCAGCGCGGACGCCACGGCGATGCCGACCGCGGCGGCCTGCCCGACGGTCAGCGGCCCGTGGTCGCGCAGGATGTGCGCCAGGCTGCGCGAGGGCAGCAGCTCCATCACCACGAACGGCTGGTCGTCCTCGCGGGCGACGTCGTGCAGGATGATCACGTTGGGGTGGGAGAGCACGGCGATCGCCCGCGCCTCGCGCAGCGTGCGCTCCCGCAGCTCGTCCGCCTGCGACGCCGGGATGCCCGGCGGCACCTTCATCTCCTTGACGGCCACCTGCCGGTGCAGGAACTCGTCGTAGGCCGACCAGACGGTGCCCATCGAGCCGGAGCCGAGCACCGAACGCAGCCGGTAGCGACCGGCGACCACTCGTGTCTCTTCGCTGGAGGGGGGCACGGGCCAATTGTGTCGTACCCGCGGCACCGGCCCCTAACCTGTCCGGTGACGGCCCCTAGCGCGACCAGACTCACAGGTCGAGCGCGGCGAGTGCCTCTACCATCACAGGTTATGACTGATGTGGCCGGTCCGGAGTCAGTGCCGATCTCCGAGCTCGACCTCGCGGCCGAGTTCCCGCAGGCGACGCGCGAACAGTGGCAGGAGCTGGTCGCGGGCGTGCTGCGCAAGAGCGGGAAGCTGCCGGAGGACTTCACGGGCGCCCCGGAGAGCAAGCTCGTCACGCGCACCTACGACGGGATCGGGATCCAGCCGCTGTACACGGCCGAAGACGTCCCCGGCGACATCGGCTTCCCCGGCCTGCCGCCCTACGTGCGCGGCGCGCGCCCGGACGGCCGGGTCGGCACCGGCTGGGACGTCCGCGCCCGGTTCACCGGCGACGACGGCCGCGCGGTCAATAAGGCGATCCTGGCCGACCTCGAAGGCGGCGTGACGTCGATCTGGCTGTCGGTCCCGCCCGCGGCCCTGGCCGACGCCCTGAACGAGGTGTACCTCGACCTGGCGCCCGTCGTGCTGGACGTGGGTGCGCAGTACGAAGCGGCCGCTTCGGAGTTGCTGGCGCTGTTCGACGAGCGCGAGATCCCGGCGAGCGAGGCCACCGCCGTCCTGGGCGCCGACCCGGTCGGGCTGGCAGCGCGGTCCGGTTCCGCGGTCGAGCTGGAACCGGCCGCCGCGCTCGCCGTGCGTGTCGCCGGGAAGTACCCGAAAGTGCGGACGATCGTCGCCGACGGCCTGCCGTTCCACGAAGCCGGCGGGTCGGACGCGCAGGAACTCGGCGCGCTGGTCGCCGCCGGCGTCACCTACCTGCGGGCGCTGACGGACGCGGGGCTGGACGTCGAGGCCGCCGCCGGCCAGCTGGAGTTCCGGCTCGCCGCGACCGCCGACCAGTTCTCCACCATCGCGAAACTGCGCGCGGCCCGCCGCCTGTGGGCCCGCGTCGCCGAGGTCTGCGGCTTCACCTCGCCGATGCGCCAGCACGCCGTGACGTCGCCGGCCATGCTGACCCGGCGCGATCCCTGGGTGAACATGCTGCGCACGACGGTGGCCTGCTTCGGCGCGGGCGTCGGCGGCGCGGACGCCGTCACCGTGCTGCCCTTCGACGCGGCGATCGGCAAGCCCGACGCCTTCTCGGCGCGGATCGCCCGCAACACCCACGCCGTGCTGCTGGAGGAGTCCAGGCTGGCCGGCGTGGCCGACCCGGCGGGCGGCTCCTGGTACGTCGAGAAGCTCACCGACGACCTCGCGCACGCCGCCTGGGCCGAGTTCACCGCCATCGAGGGCGAGGGCGGCCTGGCGGCTTCGCTGGCCTCCGGCGCGCTGGCCGGGCGGCTGGCCGAGACGTGGGAGAAGCGCTCGTCGCGGATCGCCACCCGGCGTGACCCGCTCACCGGCGTCAGTGAGTTCCCCAACCTGGCCGAGAAGCCGGTGGTGCGGGAGCCGGTTCCGTCCACTGTGGAAGGTGGGCTGCCGCGGCACCGGTACGCCGAGGGTTTCGAAGCGCTTCGCGACGCTTCGGACGCGTACCTCGCTTCGCACGGCTCGCGGCCGAAGATCTTCCTCGCGACCCTCGGCCCGGTCGCCGCGCACACCACGCGGGCCGGCTTCGCCGCCAACCTGTTCCAGGCGGGCGGGATCGAAGCCGTCAACCCGGGCGCGACCGACGACCTGCCCGGCGCGTTCGCGGCTTCCGGCGCGCGCATCGCCTGCCTCTGCGGCACCGATGACGCCTACGCCGCCCAGGCCGCCGAAGTCGCCAAGTCGCTCGGCGCCGAGTACGTCCTGCTCGCGGGGAAGGGCACCTACGACGGCGTGGACGCGAACGTCTTCGCCGGGTGCAACGCCCTGGAAGTCCTCGAAGGCCTGCACGCCAAGCTGGGAGTCACGCGATGAGCATCCCGAACTTCGCCGGTCTCGACCTCGGCACGCCGTCGCCGGGTGACCGCGACGCGTGGGCGCGCGCGGTGGAGAGCACCACCGGCAAGGGCCCGGACGCCCTGGCCTGGGAGACGCCCGAGGGCATCGGCGTCAAGCCCGTCTACACCGCCGCCGACCTGTCCGATGTGGACTTCCTCGGCACGTACCCGGGCATCGCGCCCTTCCTGCGCGGGCCGTACCCGACGATGTACGTCAACCAGCCGTGGACCATCCGCCAGTACGCCGGGTTCTCCACCGCCGAGGAGTCCAACGCCTTCTACCGGCGCAACCTCGCCGCCGGGCAGAAAGGGCTTTCGGTCGCCTTCGACCTGGCCACCCACCGCGGCTACGACTCCGACCACCCGCGCGTGTCGGGTGACGTCGGCATGGCGGGCGTGGCGATCGACTCCATCTACGACATGCGGCAGCTCTTCGACGGGATCCCGCTGGACAAGATGTCCGTGTCGATGACGATGAACGGCGCGGTGCTGCCCGTGCTGGCGCTCTACGTCGTCGCGGCCGAGGAGCAGGGGGTGAAGCCGGAGCAGCTCGCGGGGACCATCCAGAACGACATCCTCAAGGAGTTCATGGTCCGCAACACCTACATCTACCCGCCGCAGCCGTCGATGCGGATCATCTCCGACATCTTCTCCTTCACTTCGCAGCACATGCCGAAGTACAACTCGATCTCCATCTCCGGCTACCACATGCAGGAAGCCGGGGCGACCGCCGACCTGGAGCTGGCCTACACGCTCGCGGACGGCGTCGAGTACATCCGCTCGGGCGTCGACGCGGGGCTCAGTGTCGACAAGTTCGCGCCGCGGCTGTCGTTCTTCTGGGCGATCGGCATGAATTTCTTCATGGAGGTCGCGAAGCTGCGCGCGGCGCGCCTGCTGTGGGCGAAGCTCGTGAAGGGCTTCGACCCTTCGTCGCCGAAGTCGCTTTCGCTGCGGACGCACTCCCAGACGTCGGGCTGGTCGCTGACCGCGCAGGACGTCTACAACAACGTCGTCCGGACGTGCGTCGAGGCGATGGCCGCGACCCAGGGGCACACGCAGTCCCTGCACACGAACGCCCTCGACGAGGCCCTGGCGCTGCCGACGGACTTCTCCGCGCGGATCGCCCGCAACACGCAGCTGCTGTTGCAGCAGGAGTCCGGCACCACGCGCGTGATCGACCCGTGGGGCGGGTCCGCGTTCGTCGAGAAGCTGACTTACGACCTGGCGCGCAAGGCGTGGGGCCACATCACCGAGGTCGAGCAGGCCGGCGGCATGGCGAAGGCGATCGACGCGGGCATCCCCAAGCTGCGCATCGAGGAGGCCGCCGCGCGCACCCAGGCGCGCATCGACTCCGGGCGGCAGCCGGTGATCGGCGTCAACAAATACCAGGTCACCGACGACGAAGAGATCGACGTCCTGAAGGTCGACAACGCCGGCGTCCGCGCCCAGCAGCTGGAGAAGCTGCGGCGGCTGCGGTCCGAACGCGACCCCGCGGCCACCGAGGACGCGCTGCGGCGGCTCACCGAGGGCTCGCAGAACGGCGGCAACCTCCTGGAGCTCGCGATCGACGCGGCCCGGGCGAAGGCCACGGTCGGCGAAATCTCCGACGCCCTGGAGAAGGTCTGGGGCCGGCACTCCGGCCAGATCCGGACCATCTCGGGGGTGTACCGCGAGGAGGTGGGGAAGACGCAGAACGTCGAGAAGGCCCGTCAGCTGGTCGAGGAGTTCGCCGCGGAGGAGGGCCGCCGCCCGCGGATCCTCGTCGCGAAGATGGGTCAGGACGGCCACGACCGCGGCCAGAAGGTGATCGCCACCGGCTTCGCCGACCTCGGCTTCGACGTCGACGTCGGCCCGCTGTTCTCCACCCCGGCCGAGGTCGCGCGGCAGGCGATCGAGGCGGACGTGCACGTCGTCGGCGTCTCGTCGCTGGCCGCCGGGCACCTGTCGCTGGTGCCGGCGCTGCGGCACGAGCTCGCCGAGCTGGGCCGCGAGGACATCATGGTCGTCGTCGGCGGTGTCATCCCGCCGCAGGACTACCCGGCGCTGCGCGAGGCCGGCGCGGCGGCGATCTTCGGGCCCGGCACCGTGCTCGCGGACGCGGCCATCGACCTGCTCGGCCAGCTGTCCGCGCAGGAGTCCTGACCCTTGCCGCGCAAGATCGACGTCACCGCCTACGCCAAGGGGGTCCTGGCGGGCGACCGCGGGACGCTGTCGAAGGCGATCACGCTGGTCGAGTCGCAGCGGGACGACCACCGGGCGCTGGCGCAGGAACTGCTGGTCGAACTGCTGCCGTCGGCGGGTGGCGCCCAGCGCGTCGGCATCACCGGCGTCCCCGGTGTCGGCAAGTCGACATTCATCGACCAGCTGGGCACGGACCTGACCGCGGCCGGGCACCGCGTCGCCGTGCTGGCCGTCGACCCGTCGTCCACCCGGACCGGCGGGTCGATCCTCGGCGACAAGACCCGGATGGCGCGGCTGGCGGTCGACGAACGGGCGTTCATCCGGCCGTCGCCGACGTCCGGGACGCTGGGCGGGGTCGCGCGGGCCACCCGCGAGACGATCGTGCTGATGGAGGCGGCCGGCTACGACGTCGTGCTGGTCGAGACAGTCGGGGTCGGACAGTCCGAAGTGACCGTCGCGAACATGGTCGACTGCTTCCTGTTCCTCACGCTGGCCCGCACCGGCGACCAGCTCCAGGGCATCAAGAAGGGCGTGCTGGAGCTCGCCGACGTCATCGCGGTCAACAAGGCCGATGGCGACCACGAGCGGGACGCCCGGCGCGCGGCGCGGGAACTGGCCGGCGCGCTGCGGATGATCTACGGGCCCGAAGCGTCGTGGACGCCGCCGGTGCTGACCTGCAGCGGCCTGCACAACCTGCGGCTCGACGAGGTCTGGGGCGCGATCGAGCGGCACCGCGACACGCTGACGGCGTCCGGCGAACTCGACGCGCGGCGGCGGCAGCAACAGGTCGACTGGACCTGGGCGATGGTGCGCGAGCAGCTGCTGGGTCGGCTGGCGGTGCATCCGGACGTGCGAACGGTCGTTCCCGACGTCGAGCGGGCGGTGCGGGACGGTGAACTGACGGCTACCCTCGGTGCTCAGCGGATCCTCGACGCGTTCGGTGGCTGACGTGCGGGCGGTCCACGGGCAGAATGCCTGGTCGTGGCGAAGGGATGACATGGCGAAACTGCGGGGTCTGGTCCTGGTCGGGCTGCTCGGGGCGGTGCTGTTCACCGCGTCGCCGGCGTACGCGGCGCCGGTGCGCCCGGTGGCCGTGACGGTGAGCGTGTCTTCCGCAGCGCTGGTGCCGGCGCAGACCCAGCCTCCGGGGCCGGTCCTCGACCCGGCCCAGACGGACAAGGCGAACAGCGAAAAGACCCGGAACAAGCTGGTCGCGGGCCTGATCGCGGTCGTCCTGCTCGGCATCGTGATCTGGGGGCGCAAGATCCGTTCGAAGCGGGCCAAGGGGTCCTGAGGTTTTCGGCTTTGCCGAACTAGCCACGCCGTTCAACGCAGATCCGGTACCGGCCGTCTAGGACGGCGCTTTTCGAGGCGCGGCTTGCCGCCTGCATGGTGCACGATCGTCTGCAAATGCGTACAGATCGATCGGCACGACGCGTGACCCCAGCCGCTGCGCGGGTTACCCGTGTTGCGGGAGGAGGTGCGGCGTGACGGTGCTCGACTCACGGCCGGACGTTCCAGGCGACCCCCAAGGGCGCATCATCAACCCCATGGAGGGGTCCGAGGCGCTCATTTCCGAAGCCGGCGTAAGCATGGCTCCCGTGGAGGACCTTGGTGCGGGCCGCGGCCCGTTCTGGCTGGACGACTGGCTGCGCGCCAACGCGACCGACGTGCTCGCCTGGCGGCGGCACATCCACGCGCATCCGGAGCTGTCGCGGCACGAGTTCGCGACCACGGAACTGGTCGTCACGCTGCTGCGTTCGGTCGGGCTCAAGCCGTGGGTGCTGCCGGGCGGCACCGGCGTCGTCTGCGACATCGGCAGTGGCGAGCGGTGCGTGGCGCTGCGCGCGGACATGGACGCGCTGCCGCTGACGGAGGCGACGGGCCTGCCCTACGCGTCGACGACCGAGGGCGCGGCCCACATGTGCGGCCACGACGCCCACACGGCGATCCTGCTGGGCGCGGCCCGCGCCCTTGCCGGCGCGCCGGAGCTGCCGGGCCGGGTCCGGCTGATCTTCCAGGCGGCCGAGGAGGTCATGCCCGGGGGAGCCCTGGACATGATCGCGGCGGGCGCGCTGGACGGCGTCGAGCGGATCTACGGCCTGCACGTCGACCCGCGGCTCGAGGTGGGCTCGGTCGGAATGCGCGTCGGGGCCCTGACGTCGGCGGCCGACCTGATCGAGCTGCGCCTGACGTCCCCGGGCGGCCACACGTCCCGGCCCCACCTGACGGCGGACCTGGTCCACGCGCTGGGCACGGTGATCACGTCCCTGCCCGCGGTGCTCTCCCGCCGCGTCGACCCGCGTTCCGGGACGGTCCTGGTGTGGGGAGCGGTCCACGCGGGCCAGGCGGCCAACGCGGTCCCCCAGGACGGCGTCCTGCGCGGCACCCTGCGCACGGCCGACCACGAGGTCTGGACGGCCCTGGAGCCCCTGGTCGCCTCCTCGGTGGAGTCGCTCCTGGCCCCCACCGGCGTCGGCTTCTCATTGGACTATCGCCGCGGCGTCCCCCCGGTGGTCTCCGACCCGGAGTCGACGGCCCTGATGCGCGCCGGCGTCGAGGCGGCCCTCGGCGAGGGCGCGGTGGCCCCGACGGAGCAGTCCTCGGGAGGCGAGGACTTCGGCTGGTACCTGGAGCACGTCCAGGGAGCCTTCGCCCGCCTGGGCGTCTGGCCCGGCCCGCCCGCCCCCCAATCGGACATCCACCGCCCGACCTTCATCCTCGACGAGCGAGCCCTCCTCTGCGGAGTCCGAACCCTCGTCCACACCGCCCTAACCACCCTCGCCTAACCCGTGTCGTCCGCCTGAGTACGCGTGTCGTCCATCCAGGTACGCGTGTCGTCCGTTTGTGCACAAGAGTTGTCCCCAGGGTTATCCACAGGCAGGTAGTTATCCACAGCGGCTGAATCAGGCTCTCCCCAAGATGGCGGGAGAGCCTGATTCTTGATGTTGTGACCGAGTGGGGAGGACGGCACGGCGCGGTGTCGCGTCGACAGGCCGTGCAGATCATGGGGCAGCGCGCAGTACGCGAGGCGTTGGCAAGCGGCTTGCTGGCGCAACCGTGGCGAGGCGTCGTCATGCGCTCCAGCGACGCGTTGAAATTGAGGACGAGGGCTGAGGGCGCCCTGCTGGCGGTGGGGCGACCTGCCGTGTTGTCCGGACCGACATCCCTTGCCCTGCATGGGGTTTCGGCCGCGGAGTGTGCGGACATCCACATCACGGTGCCCTACGAACGCAGGATCAAGTCAAAGCCCGGCCTCGTCGTTCATCAGGGCTACCACCGGCCGACGGACGTCATCGAAGTCGACGGGCTCGCTACGTTTCCGATCGATCTCGCACTGGCGGAATTCCTCTGCGACGGTGACCGGCGAACGGCGTTCGCCGCCTTGGACGAATGCCTCCGGGAGTTGCCGTCGAACCATGATCGGAAGCTCCGCGAGAACATTCGAGACCGCCTCGACGACCGCCGGGATCGCCGAGGTATCCACAGGGCGCGGACGCTCCTGGAGCTCGCCACCGGCAAGGCCGAGTCGCCCCCGGAGAGCTGGCTGCGGCTGTTGGTGGTCGAGGCGGGGTTTCCGGTGCCGGAGCCGCAGTACGAGCTCACGGCTGTCGACGGTCGACTTCTCTACCGGCTTGACATGGCGTGGCCATCTCGGCGAATTGCACTCGAGTACGACGGGTACGCCGCCCACGAGGATCGAAAGGTCTACGACGCAGAGCGAGACGCCCGGATAGCGGGGCGCGGCTGGCTCACCATCCGCGCAATTGCGGCGGACCTCCGGGACTCGACTCGGCTCCTGAAAGAGCTCGATGAGGCATTCCGGCTGCGCTCCGCCTAGGTGGACGTACCTGGCTGGACGACACGCGTACTCAGGTGGACGACACGCGTACCTGGACGGACGACACGGGTTAGCCGGTTATGCCGGAGCAGGGGCGGGTTCGGAGGTCGTCGACGTAGTCGGCGGGGGCGCCGGCCGCCTCGGCGGCGTCGGCCAGGACGCCCAGGTAACGCGCTGAGGGGAGGCCGCCTTCGTAGGCGTCCAGGACGTACAGCCAGGCCAGGACCGAGCCGTCCATCGTCTGGACGCGGAGGCGGATCTTCGAGTGGATCCCCAGCTCGCCGCCTTCCCAGCGGTCCAGGCCGTCCTCGTCCAGCGAGGTCACGTCGTAGAGGACGACGAACACCCGGGAGCCCGGGTCCTCGACGATCGTGGCCAGGGCACCTTCCCACCCCAGGTCCTCGCCGCCGAAGGTCAGGCGCCAGCCCTCCAGCCAGCCGGTGCCGGCCATCGGCGAGTGCGGCGCGCGCTCCAGCATCTGGGCGGGCTCCATGTTCGATCCGTACGCGGCATACAACGGCACGCCGACAGCGTAGCGACACCTCCCTCACCCGAGTGGACGCACTCGCCGTGTTCGCCCACTTCAGTGTCCGGTCACCTTCGCCGCGTACGGTGAGAGCCACCGCACGCTCACTCCGAGGAGGACCCAGGTGACCAGGATCGTGATCATGGGCGGGGGCCCGGCCGGCTACGAAGCCGCGCTGGTCGCGGCCCAGCACGGAGCCGACGTCACGATCGTCGAGCGGGACGGCCTCGGTGGCGCCTGCGTCCTCTACGACTGCGTCCCCTCGAAGACGTTCATCGCGAGCTCCGGCGCGCTGGCGAAGATGCACGACCTCAGCGAGCTCGGCATCAACACCGACCTGGCCGACACCAGCATCGACCTCCCGACCGTCCACGGCCGGGTGAAGGGCCTCGCGCTCGCCCAGTCCGCCGACATCCGCGCCCGCGTCCAGCGCGAAGGCGTCCGCGTCATCGCCGGCGAGGCCCGCTTCTGCGACGAAGAGCCCGGCCTGGCGACGCACAAGGTCGCCGTCACGACCAAGGACGGCACCGAGAAGCTGCCCGCCGACGTCGTCCTCATCGCCACCGGCGCCACCCCGCGCGTCCTCCCCGGCGCGGTGCCCGACGGCGAGCGCATCCTCGACTGGCGCCAGCTCTACGAGCTCCAGGAGCTGCCGGAGCACCTCGCCGTGATCGGCTCGGGCGTCACCGGCGCCGAGTTCGCGTCCGCCTACACCGAGATGGGCGTCAAGGTCACCGTCGTCTCCAGCCGGGACCGCGTCCTCCCGCACGAGGACGCCGACGCCGCCGCCGTGCTCGAAGAGGTCTTCTCCCAGCGCGGCACGACCGTCGCCAAGCAGGCGCGCGCCGACCGCGTCGAGCGCACCGAAAAGGGCGTCGAGATCCACCTCGCCGACGGCCGCGTGATCGAGGCCAGCCACGCGCTGATGACCGTCGGGTCGGTGCCCAACACCAGGGACATCGGCCTGGACAAGGTCGGCATCGAGCCCGGCCCCGGCGGGTTCATCACCGTCGACCGCGTTTCGCGCACCTCCGTTCCCGGGATCTACGCCGCCGGCGACTGCACCGGCGTGCTCATGCTGGCCTCGGTGGCGAGTATGCAGGGCCGCATCGCGATGTGGCACGCGCTGGGCGAAGGCGTCGCGCCGATCAAGCTCAAGACCGTCGCCGCCAACGTGTTCACCCACCCGGAGATCGCCACCGTCGGCATCAGCCAGCAGGCGATCGACTCCGGCGAGGTGCCCGCGCGCACCATCATGCTGCCCCTGGCCACCAACGCGCGCGCGAAGATGGAGGGCCTCCGCCGAGGCTTCGTGAAGCTGTTCTGCCGCCCCGCCACCGGCGTGGTCGTCGGTGGTGTCGTCGTGGCGCCGCAGGCGAGCGAGCTCATCCTTCCCATCGCGCTCGCCGTCCAGAACCAGCTCACAGTGGACCACCTGGCACTGACATTTTCGGTGTACCCGTCGCTGTCGGGCTCGATCACCGAGGCCGGCCGCCAGCTCATGCGCCACGACGATCTCGACTGATCCGGCACGCAACCCGGGCGCACCCGCCGCGTCTTGTCGGTTGTAAGGCTGAAGGACGCGAAGGGTGCGAACGTGCGCAAGACGGTGGTTTTCGTTGCGGCAGCGGTGATCGGGGCGACGGCGCTGACGGGACCGGCGATGGCGCAGAGCACTGGTCCGGCCCCGAGCACGAGCCCCGCGCCGAACGCGAAGACGGGCAGCGTTCAGCTCAACGTGAACACCGCGATCAACCAGACGCTGGTGGACAAGTACGTCCGCGACGCGCCGAACGTCGCGCTGGCGAAGTGCGATGGCCCTTCGCCGGCCTTCGCCTCGCCGGTGCTGACGTTCAGCAACTACACCCCCGGCCCGTTCATGGGCGCCGACGCGAACATCAGCGCCGACGTCGAGCTCAAGCCCGGCACCGCGGCGGGGACGTACCCGCTGAGCGTGACCTGCGGCGGCCAGACCTACACCACGCAGTTCTCGGTGCCCGCCGCCCAGGTCGCGAAGGTGCCGTCCGGCGCCGCGAAGGCCGGCGACGGCAGCATGGCGGGCTGATTTCCCCCCAGAACTCTCCGGGGAGGGAAGAGGGGTTGGAAATGAAAAGGTTCCTGGCCGTCGCCGCCGTTTCGAGTGGCTTGTTGCTCTCGGCCCCGGCGGCCTTCGCCGCGACGCCGGCCGAGCACGCGGGAAACCCGAAGGCCTACCTCCGCGTCATGCCGACCGCGGCCCGCCCGGGCGCGAAGGTGCAGATCCGGCTCGGCTGCGAAGCCGCGAGCACGCGCGACCTGGCGTCCCCGGTCCTCAAGGTCGGCGCGCTGCGGCGCGTCGGCCCGCAGAACGACCCGGCCAAGGCGCCCGCCGCGGCCGCGGCGGCGGTGGTGCAGGCCGCGAAACCGGGCGTCTACCGGGTGTCGTTCTCCTGCGGCGGCGCGGAACTGACCACGAAGTTCACCGTTCTGGGTGAACGTCGTCAGGTGGCGAAGGTGCCGTCGGGCGCACCGCAGACCGGTGGTGGTTCGGCCGGCCACGGACCGCTCGCCGCCGCCGGCGCGATGGGCGTGCTGGCCGTCGGCGGTGGCGGTCTCGTGCTGGCGCGACGATTATGGCGACGTTGATCCGCTGATTTCCCCGAACCGGAAGCCGCCCGAGGGCGGCTTTTTTCCTGCGCGTTTTCGCGACGCATTCGTGACCTCCGGACGCAACCAACCGCAGGTGGAGACGTCTTGATAAGCGAAGGTGGGGGCTGGGGCCGAAGCAGGGGGAACTGCGAACGGTGGCCGTCGCCCGTTGTTTTCCGATCCGGAATCGACAGGGGAGAAAGAATGAAGAACACCGTTGTCGTCGCGGGCGTTGCCGCGGCTTTCCTGGTTCTCGCGCCCGGCGCGGCGCTCGCCACGACGCCGACCGGGGGACCGGCGACCCCGTCGACGAGCACGATCCGGACCGCGCCGCCGTCCCCGACCGGCATGCCGACGGTGCCGCGCACGACGGACCCGGGCACCGACTTCCCGGACGGCCCGATCGCCCGGATCAACCGCTCGTTGACGGTGGTGCCCGGCAAGGCGGTACCGGGCACGCGCGTGAAGCTCGACTTCGTCTGCCGCACGCACGGGCCCGACGAGAAGGTCTCCGTCCAGTCGGCGGCGCTGGCCTTCGACAAGAGCGGTGCCTGGGCGACCGCCGTGGTGAAGGACGTCAAGCCCGGCAAGTACACCGTGACGATGTACTGCGCCCACGAGGACTCCAGCACGGTCTTCGAGGTGCTCCCGGCGGCCAGGCAGGTCGCCAAGGTGCCGTCCGGCGCGCCGCAGACCGGGGGCACCGACGGCCCGGTCGACGGCTCCGGTTTCCCGGCCGCGGCCGCCATGGGGGTGCTGGCCCTCGGCGGAACCGGGCTCGTGCTGGCCCGGCGGGCGCGCCGCCGCTGATCCGGCCGCGGAGGTACCGTCGGGACGCAACCGAATGGACCACCCGGACGTGTGAACTTGCAGGCGCCAGTCAGGGGGAGACATGACCAGGAGGATCACGAACAGACGGGGTGTCCTGATCGCCGTCGTCGCCGCGGTGCTGGCCACGCTGGTGGTGCTGGCGCTGACGCTCGGCGGCGGCCCCGGCCCGGGTACCGCCGAGCCGCCGGCGGCCCAGCCGGTCGCGGTCGCGCCGGAGCCGCAGGCGGACAGCCCGGAGGCCGTCGCGGCGTTGCCCAAGTCCGAACCCGTCTCCATCGACATCCCGAAGATCGGCGCGCACTCGTCGCTGGTCCCGCTGGGACTCAACCCGGACAACACCGTCGAGGTGCCGCCGGTGACCACGCCGCTGCAGGCCGGTTGGTACACCTACGCGCCGACGCCGGGCGAGGTCGGCCCGGCCGTCGTCCTCGGGCACGTCGACGGCAATCACCAGAAGGGGATCTTCTTCCGGCTCAAGGAGCTGGCCGCCGGGGACCGCGTCTCGATCGCCCGCAAGGACGGCACCACGGCGGTCTTCGAGGTGACGAAGGTGCACCAGGTGCCGAAGAAGGACTTCGAGGCCGAAGGCGTCTACGACGACACGGCCGGTCCCGAGCTGCGGCTGATCACCTGCGGCGGCGTCTTCGACCGGAGCGCGCACAACTACGTCGACAACATCGTCGTGTACGCCCGCCTGGTCCAGGCCTGATTTTCGGTTTTTGTCGGTGCCCGGTGCAAGACTGTGCCGGTCGTCACCAGCGGCGGCACGGACGAGGGGTTGGGAGTCGGCATGGTGTTCCGGGACGAAAGCTGGCCGGACGGTACGCCCGGCTGGGTGGACCTGATGGTGCCCGATCAGGAGAAGGCGATCGCCTTCTACGGCGGCCTGTTCGGCTGGGACGTGCAGCGGGGCGGTGAGGAGACCGGCTTCTACGGCATGGCGCAGCTGCGGGGGCGCCCGGTCGCCGGCCTCGGCCGGACCCCACCGGGCCAGGACATCCCCCCGTTCTGGACGACCTACCTCGCGGTGTCCGATGTGGACCGCACGGCCACGGCCATCACCGAGGCGGGCGGGCAGATCGTGGTGCCGGTGACGGAAGTGCTGAAGGAGGGCCGGATGGCGATCGCGGCCGACCCGGCGGGTGCCGTCTTCGGGCTCTGGGAGGCCGGCAACCACATCGGCACGCAGGTCACGGCGGCCCCGGGCACCTTGGCCTGGAACGAATGCATGAGCCGCGACTTCGCGGCGGCGAAGCCGTTCTACGAGGAGATTTTCGGCTACGGCTTCCAGGACATCTCGAGCGACCGATTCACGTACGCGGTGGTGCTGATCGACGGGCGCCCGATCGGCGGGCTCGGCACGGTGCCGGCATCGGTACCACCCGAGGTGCCGTCGTACTGGTCGGCGTACTTCTGGGTGGCGGACGCCGACCAGAGCGCGGCCAAGGTGACCGACCTGGGCGGCACGGTCGAGGGCAAGCCGTTCGACTCACCGTACGGGCGGCAGGTGCGGGTGGCGGACGATCAGGGAGTGCCGTTCGTGATCATCGCCCCGAACGCGCAATCCGGTGAGCCGGAGGGCTGGGAGGTGTGACCCGGGCGGGCCGGAGGGCTGGGAGGTGTGACCCGGGCGGGCCGGAGGGCTGGGAGGTGTGAACCGGGCGGTGCTTTTGGCCGGGGGCCGTGGTTGGCCGCGGGAGGCGTGATCGGGTGAGCCGGGAGCAGCGGGAGGCGGCGACCTCGGCCGGTGTCGGGCGGCCTGGGAGCGCCAAGGCGCGGCGCCTCCGGCTGTGGGAGGTGTGACCGGCCAGGCCGGGAGCGCCGTCGGCGGCCTCGGCGTTGGGAGGGGTCGTCGGGCGGGCTGGGAGTGCCGTCGGCGCGCTCGGCGTTGGGAGGGGTCGTCGGGCGGGCTGGGAGTGCCGTCGGCGCGCTCGGCGTTGGGAGGGGTCGTCGGGCGGACTGAGAACGCTGTGAGGCGGCACCTTCGGCCGTGGGCGATGCGACCGGCCAGACCGGGAGGGCCCGGATGGCGCCTTTGGCGTGGGGGTGCGGCCGGGCGAGCCGGGAGCGCGGCGGGACCTCGGCGCGCGGAGGCCTGAACAGCCAGGCCGGGAGCGCCACGACGTGGCACCCCCGGCCCCGGCCGGTCAGTCCTCGTCGGCGACCCAGTCGAAGGTCTTGGTCACCGCCTTCTTCCAGTTGCGGTACTCGCGCTCGCGGCGGGCGTCGTCCATCGACGGCTCCCACTGCTTGTCCTGGGCCCAGTTGGTGCGGATGTCGTCCTCGGACTTCCAGAACCCGACGGCGAGGCCGGCGGCGTACGCGGCACCCAGCGCGGTGGTCTCGTTGACCACCGGGCGGATCACCGGCACGCCGAGGATGTCGGCCTGGAACTGCATGAGCAGCTCGTTGACGACCATTCCGCCGTCCACTTTGAGGGAGGTGAGCGAAACACCCGAGTCGGCGTTCATCGCCTCGAGCACCTCGCGCGTCTGGAACGCCGTCGCCTCCAGCACCGCGCGGGCGAGGTGGCCCTTGTTGACGAACCGGGTGAGGCCGACGATCGCGCCGCGGGCGTCGGATCGCCAGTAAGGAGCGAACAGGCCCGAGAACGCCGGGACGAAGTACGCGCCGCCGTTGTCCTCGACGCTGCGCGCGTGCTCCTCGATCTCGGCCGCCGTCGTGATCATGCCGAGGTTGTCGCGCAGCCACTGCACCAGCGAACCGGTGACGGCGATGGAGCCTTCCAGCGCGTAGACCGTGTCGTTCGAGCCGATCTTGTAGCAGATCGTGGTGAGCAGCCCGTTCTGCGACATCACCTTCTCGGTGCCGGTGTTGAGCAGCATGAAGTTGCCGGTGCCGTAGGTGTTCTTGGCCTCGCCGGGTGAGAGGCAGGCCTGGCCGAACGTCGCGGCCTGCTGGTCGCCCAGGATGCCCGCGATCGGGACGCCCGCCAGCGCGCCCTTCTCGCGGACCTTGCCGTACTCCTCGGACGAGGAACGGATCTCCGGCAGCATCGAAAGGGGGATGCCCATCTCACCGGCGATCTCGGCGTCCCACTGCAGGGTGTCGAGATCCATCAGCATGGTGCGCGACGCGTTGGTCGGGTCGGTGACGTGCACGCCGCCGTCCGCGCCACCGGTCATGTTCCACAGCACCCAGGTGTCCATGTTGCCGAAGATCAGGTCGCCGGCCTCGGCCTTCTCGCGCGCGCCCTCGACGTTGTCCAGGATCCACTTGACCTTGGGCCCGGAAAAGTACGTCGCGAGCGGGAGGCCGACCTTGTCGCGGTAGCGCTCCTGGCCGCCGCCGAGGTTGCCGAGCTCGGTGACGATCTTGTCGGTGCGGGTGTCCTGCCAGACGATCGCGTTGTACACCGGCTTGCCGGTGGTCTTGTCCCAGACGAGGGCGGTCTCGCGCTGGTTGGTGATGCCGACGGCGGCGATGTCCTTGGCCGTGAGGTCGGCCTTGGCCAGCGCCCCCGCCGCGACCCGGCGCGTGTTCTCCCAGATCTCTTCCGCGTTGTGCTCGACCCAGCCGGCGCGCGGGAAGATCTGCTCGTGCTCGCGCTGGTCGACCGAGACGACGCGGCCCTCGTGGTTGAAGATCATGCACCGGGTGGACGTGGTGCCCTGGTCGATCGCGGCTACGTACGAAGTCATGTGTGCTCCCGGATTTCCGTCGAACGGGCGATCAGGTCAGGTTGTGGACGGCGAGGTACAGCAGAGCGGCCAGGGCGCCGCCGACGAGCGGGCCGACGACCGGGATCCACGAGTAGCCCCAGTTCGCGTTGGCCTTGTTCTTGATCGGCAGCAGGAACGCGTACGCGATCCGCGGGCCCAGGTCGCGGGCCGGGTTGATGGCGTAGCCCGTCGGCCCGCCGAGGGAGGTACCGATCACGAGCACCACGAACGAGACGCCCGCGTAGCCCAGTGCGGAGTTGCCGAAGTTCGGGGTGCCGCCGTCGCCGGCCGCGTAGACCGGGCTGAGCAGGATCCAGGCGACCAGCACGAAGGTGCCGATGATCTCGGTGACGAGGTTCCAGGCGGTGTTGGGGATCTGCGGTGCGGTGGAGAAGATGCCGAGGGTGTTCTCGGGCTCGGGGTGGTCGTCGAACTGCAGCTTGTAGGCGGCCCAGCAGAGGACGGCACCGAGGATGGCGCCGGCGAACTGGCCGATGAAGTACAGCGGGACGTCCGCCCACTTCGTCTTGTCGGCGATGGCGAGGCCGAGGGTCACGGCCGGGTTGAGGTGGGCCCCGCTCGGGGCGGCGATGCTGGCGCCGGTGAAGACGGCGAACGCCCAGCCGAAGTTGATGAACAGGAAGCCCGCGTTGTGACCGTTGTTCTTACGGAGCACGTGGTTCGCGACGACGCCGTTGCCGAGCAGGATCAGCGCGGCCGTTCCCAGTAGTTCCCAGACGATTATTGCTCCAGCACTCACCGCTGCACCTCCACACTGGACACTCTGCGCAGGGTCGATCACGGCGTGCCACGGCCCCGTTGCCGACCCACGTCCGCGCGACGTTACCGGGGCGTAGAAGCTACTTCCAAGCACCGGGCAGCCGAATCTTTTCAAGATCGCGGAGGGTTACGCCACAAGTGTCATCCGTGGACGGGCGGATGATCACCGGGTCGTGCGATGCTGGAAGCCTCGCCGGCACGAGGAGGAATGTCACGTGGCGCAGCACGCAGCGGAGACGAACCCGGCTCGACTGGGCCCGGTCAAGCGGGAAGAGACGTGGCAGCGGCTCGGCAAGGAGACGTTCGACCTCGTCGTCATCGGCGGCGGCGTGGTCGGGGCGGGCACGGCGCTGGACGCCGCGACGCGCGGGCTGCGGGTCGCGCTCGTCGAGGCCCGCGACCTCGCGTCCGGGACGTCGAGCCGGTCGAGCAAGCTCTTCCACGGCGGCCTGCGGTACCTGGAACAGCTCGAATTCGGCCTGGTCCGGGAGGCGCTGCGCGAGCGCGAGCTGATGCTGACGACGATCGCGCCCCACCTGGTGAAGCCGGTCAGCTTCCTCTACCCGCTGACGCACCGCGTCTGGGAGCGCCCGTACACCGCGGCCGGCCTGCTGATGTACGACACGATGGGCGGCGCCCGCAGCGTCCCGGGGCAGAAGCACCTGACCCGCGCCGGCGCGCTGCGGATGGTGCCGGCGCTCAAGCGCTCGGCGCTGATCGGCGGGATCCGCTACTACGACGCGCAGTCCGACGACGCCCGCCACACGATGACGGTGGCGCGGACGGCGGCGCACTACGGCGCGGTCGTGCGGACGTCGACCCAGGTCGTCGGGTTCCTGCGCGAAGCCGACCGGGTGTCCGGCGTGCGCGTGCGCGACGTCGAGGACGGGCGCGAAACGGAGATCTCGGCCGCCGCGGTGATCAACTGCACCGGCGTCTGGACCGACGAGCTGCAGCGCCTCTCGGGCGGCCGCGGCCGGTTCCGGGTGCGCGCGAGCAAGGGCGTGCACATCGTCGTCGCGCGCGACCGGATCGTCTCGGAGTCGGGGATGATCCTGCGCACCGAGAAGTCGGTCCTGTTCGTCATCCCGTGGCGCAACCACTGGATCGTCGGCACGACGGACACGGACTGGAACCTCGACCTCGCCCACCCGGCGGCGACGAAGCACGACATCGACTACATCCTCGAGCACGTCAACACGGTCCTCGCGACCCCGCTGACGCACGACGACATCGAAGGCGTGTACGCCGGCCTTCGCCCGCTGCTGGCGGGGGAGAGCGAAGAGACGTCGAAGCTGTCGCGCGAGCACGCGGTGGCCCGCGTGGCCCCGGGCTTGGTGGCGATCGCGGGCGGCAAGTACACGACCTACCGGGTGATGGCGGCGGACGCCGTCGACGCGGCGGCGGTGGACCTGCCGGGCCGCTCCCAGCCATCGATCACGGACAAGGTCCCCCTCCTGGGCGCGGACGGCTACCACGCGCTGGTCAACCAGGCCGACCACCTGGCCGCGGAGCACGGCTTGCACCCCTACCGGGTGAGGCACCTGCTGGACCGCTACGGCTCACTCGTCCACGAGGTCCTGGCCTCGGCGGAGGGCCGCCCGGAGCTGCTGAAGCCGATCGAGCACGCCCCGGACTACCTGGGCGTCGAAGTGGTGTACGCGGCTTCGCACGAAGGGGCGCTGCACCTGGAGGACGTCCTCGCCCGCCGGACGCGCATCTCGATCGAGTACGCGCACCGCGGCGTGGACTGCGCCGAGCAGGTGGCCACACTCGTGGGCGAGGTGCTCGGCTGGTCGCCCGAAACGGTGAAGCACGAGATCGAGGTCTACCGGGCCCGGGTGGAGGCGGAGCGCAAGTCCCAGTCGCAGCCGAACGACGAAGCGGCGGACGCGCTGCGGTCGGCGGCGCCGGAGGCCCGGGCGGGCATCGTGGAGCCGGTGAGCTGAGCGGGGGTCACGACGTCCGGTGCCAGCGGATCAGCCGCTCACCGGTCGGCGCCCGCTCGGCCTCCGGGCCCACCAAGGTGAACCCGCAGCGCTCGGCGACGATCGCCGAGGCCGCGTTGCTCTCCTCGTACCGGTAGCTGACCTCGGTCAGCCCGAGGCCGCCGAAGCCGAACCGCAGCGCCGCGTTCAACGCCGTCGTCGCGATCCCCTTGCCGCGCTCGGCCGGGTGGACCCAGATCGTCGCCTCGGCGTACGACGCGTCCAGGTTCAGCTCGCGCAGCCCGACCTCGCCCAGCAGCCGGCCCGAGGTCGGCTCGGCGATCGCCCAGGAACAACGCTCGTCGCCCGCCCACTGGGCCGCCCGCAGGGCCACGTACTCCGTGGCCTCGTCCAGGGTGCGCAGCCGGTAGTTCAGGACGTACTTGCGGTGCGTCGGATCGGCGAACGCCTCCATCAGCAACGGGCGGTCGTCGAGGTGGCGGTCGGCGCGCAATTGGCGCAGGTAGTACGTGCCCGCGTTGATCTCCACCGGTTCCACTCCGCCCAGCCTAGCCAGGCCGGGAGCGAGCCGCTCCCGGCCCGGCGATCAAGGACGGCTCAGCGGGTGAAGCGCCAGATCACCGGCACTCCGCCCTCGTCGAGCGGCCCGTTCGACGCGACACCGGCGAACGTTCCGTCGTCGGTCACCCCGTTCGCCTGGAAGTTCGGATAACCGCCCGGCTGCCGCAGCTCACCGGTCGGGGTGGTGCCGAACCACGTGCTCGGCTTGCCGCGGAACGAGCCCGGTACCGGGGTCGTCCCGTAGGTCAGCCCCGCGCGGTTCAGCGCATACGCGGCGTCGCCGCCGGGCAGGACGGCCGGCACCCCGGCGGAGTTCCAGCGCATGGCCCGGGAGCCCGCGACCGTGCCGTCCGAGGCCGAGCCGACGACGACGCCGTGGCGGATCGCCGAGCCGCTCGTGTACTGGAAGCCCGGTGCGGTGAGCGCCCGGTAGCCGCCGTCCTTCCACAACAGACCCCACTCGAAGGAGGAGAACAGCACGGTCCCGTCGTCGTCGATGTCCAGCGGGAGCTCGTACTGGTGTGTCGCCGGGATGATCACCGGTGCGCGGCCGTCCGCCGGCCACACGATCGCGCCGTCCCGCGCCGGGTCCTCGTGGAAGACCTGCCCCAGCACGTCTCCGCGGGCGTTGACGGCCGTGGTCTGGGCCTCCTGGTAGCCCGCCGGCGTCTCGCGGAGGTGGAACCCGCTCGCGTCCAGCACGAACGGCCGGACGGCGCTCGCGTCGTAGTCGGTCGCCGTGCCGACGACGGTGCCGGCGCCGTTCTCGTCCTCGACCATGGCCCACTCGAAGCCGTCCGGGACGCCGCGCAGCACCGGCTTGCCGCCGCGCCAGCTCACGACCTGCAGCTTGCCGTCGACGACGAACGACCCCGTGTACTCGCCGCGGCCGTTCGAAGCCTTCAGGTAGCCGTGCCCCGCGGGGTCGGCCCCGGCCGGCAACGGCAGCACCGCCGGCTGCCAGCTCGGCCGCCCGCCCTCGGCCTGCGCCGGCCCCGCGGCCAGCCCCGCGACGGCGATCGCCACGGTGGCGAGCACCCCCGATCGCGCCCACATCCTGCCCATGGATTCCTCCCTTTCCCCCGACCTGCGTGTGATCACCACGCCGGAGCGCGGGAGCAGGTTGCCCGGCGAAGGGAGCAATCAGGAACGGCGGCGGCGTGCCCCGGCGATCATGGCCACCACCAGTGGCAGCGCCACCGAAATGATCAGCAGCCGGCCGCGGGAGAGGATCAGCACCGCGATCGCCAGGACGATCGCGATCGGCACCGCGCCCGCCGTCAGGAACCGGACCAGGGCGGTGTCCCCGGCAGGCGCCACCATGGGCGCGGACACCCCGGTCAGCAACGCGCTCGGCCGGGGCGAGGGCAGGTCGTCGAAGAGGGGCACGAGCTCGCTGACGCGCTTCGCCGCGGTGACCTTCGCGGACCGGGCGCCGTACTCGTCGATGTCGAGCCGGCCGGTGCGGACGTGTTCCTCCAGGACGTCCAGGGCGTCCTGGCGTTCCTCGTCGCTCAACCGCATGTCGCCCACGGCCGGATCAGCGGCCCAGTTCGCGGCGGTAGGAGTCGCGCAGCTCGCGGCGGCGCTCGCGGTCGCGCAGGTGCCGCTCGCGGCGGTCGCGGTGGTGCTGGTCGTGGTTCCAGTCGTGGCCCCACATCGACTTGCCGAACACCGTCAGCCCGATCGGGACGAAGATGATCGGCCAGGCCAGCGTGCCGGTGGCGATCAGCGCGATCGCGGCGATGAAGGCCAGCGGCACGATCGCGGCGAGGAACCGCTGCGGCGGCGACCAGTTGTCCGGGGTCCGCGGGCGCGCCGGCTCGGGTGGCGCGGCGGCGGGCTCGGGGGCCGCGACCGCCTGCGGGACGTCCTCGTACCGCGGGTGCGGGGCGGGGAGGTCCGCGAAGATCTCGGCGAGCTCGCCGCGCGTCTTGGCCGCGGTGATCCGGGCCGAGCGCTCGCCGTACTCGTCGATGTCGATCCGCCCCGCGCTCATGTGCTCGCCGAGGGCGGACAGCGCGGACTCACGGTTCTGGTCGCTGATCCGCAGCTGCGGAGACGGGACTTCGGTCACGTAGTCGATGGTAGGCCGCCCCGGGGGCGGCCCACCACGACATCTGTAACGAACCGTGCTACTTGAGCTCGAGCAGCTGTGTGCCTTGCGTCACGGCGGCGCCGACCTCCACCGAGAGCCCGGTGACCGTGCCCGCTTTGTGGGCGGTGACCGGATTCTCCATCTTCATCGCCTCGAGGACGACGATCAGCTCACCGGCTTCGACCGTCTGGCCCTCTTCGACGGCCACCTTGACGATCGTGCCCTGCATCGGCGCCGTGACGGCGTCACCGCTCACCGCCGCCTTGGTGCCGCCGGCCCGCTTTCGCGGCTTCGCCTTGACGGCCGTCCCGCCGCCCCCGCCGCCGCCTTCGAACGCGAACCCGCCCGGCAGCGACACCTCGAGCCGGCGCCCGCCGACCTCGACGACGACGTTCTGCCGCGGTTCCTCTTCGGCGGCCTCGACGTCCGGGGCCACGAACGGCTCGATCCGGTTGTCGAACTCCGTCTCGATCCAGCGCGTGTGCACGCTGAAGCCGTTCTCGTCGCCGATGAACGCCGGGTCGTTCACGATCACGCGGTCGAACGGCAGCACCGTCGCCATGCCTTCGACGACCATCTCGTCGAGTGCCCGGCGGCTGCGTTCGAGGGCGTTGTTCCGGTCCGACCCGGTGACGATCAGCTTGGCCAGCATCGAGTCGAACTGCCCGCCGATGACGCTGCCGGATTCGACACCCGAGTCGACGCGCACGCCCGGCCCGCTCGGCGCGACGAACTTCGTCACCGTGCCCGGGGCGGGCAGGAAGCCGCGGCCGGCGTCCTCGCCGTTGATGCGGAACTCGATCGAGTGCCCGCGGGGTTCGGGATCGGAGGTGATCCGCAGCTGCTCGCCGCGCGCGATGCGGAACATCTCGCGGACCAGGTCCAGCCCGGTCGTCTCCTCCGACACCGGGTGCTCGACCTGCAGCCGGGTGTTGACCTCGAGGAAGGAGATCGTGCCGTCGGTCGCGACGAGGTACTCGACCGTGCCGGCGCCGTAGTAGCCGGCTTCCTTGCAGATCGCCTTCGCGGATTCGTGGATGCGCTTGCGCTGCTCGTCGCTCAGGAACGGCGCGGGCGCCTCCTCGACGAGCTTCTGGTGCCGGCGCTGCAGCGAGCAGTCGCGGGTGCCGACGACGATCGCGTTGCCGTGCATGTCGGCCAGCACCTGCGCCTCGACGTGGCGCGGCTTGTCCAGGTACCGCTCGACGAAGCACTCGCCGCGGCCGAACGCGGCGACCGCCTCGCGGGTGGCCGACTCGAACAGCTCAGGGATCTCTTCGCGGGTGCGTGCGACCTTCAGGCCGCGGCCGCCACCGCCGAACGCGGCCTTGATGGCCACCGGCAGGCCGTGCTCGTCGGCGAACGCGACGATCTCGGCGGCGTCCTTGACCGGCTCCTTCGTGCCCGGCACCAGCGGGGCGCCCGCGCGCGTGGCGATGTGGCGGGCGGTGACCTTGTCGCCGAGGTCGCGGATCGCCTGCGGGCTCGGCCCGATCCAGGTCAGCCCGGCGTCCAGGACAGCCTGCGCGAAGTCCGCGTTCTCCGACAGGAAGCCGTAGCCGGGGTGCACCGAGTCGGCGCCCGACCGCTTGGCGGCGTCCAGGAGCTTGTCGAAGTTCAGGTAGCTCTCGGCGGCCGTCGTGCCGCCGAGCGCGAAGGCTTCGTCGGCCAGGCGCACGTGCGGTGCGTCGCGATCCGGGTCGGCGTACACCGCGACACTGGCCAGCCCAGCGTCCTTCGCGGCTCTGATGACGCGTACCGCGATTTCGCCACGGTTGGCGACCAGGATCTTGGTCACCGGACCACCCGTGGTTTCGCCGACCTGCTCGGCCACCCCGCACCTCCTGCGTCCGACAGCTGCATTGCTGACCGCCCACGCGGCATCAGGGAAGTCTACGGATCTGACGTCCGGAGTCTCCTGAGTGAGAGGTGGACCACGCTCAGACGTGGTGGCGCAGCTCCTCGGGCAGCGGCGAGTCGAGCACGATCACGTCGTACGGGTTCGCGGAGTGCACCTTCGGCAGGTGCTCGGTGTTCACCAGCACCCACGGCTGGTGCTCGCCGCAGCAGTCGATCAGCCGGTCCAGCGCGGTGAAGGCGACCAGCGCGGTGCGGCCGTCCGGTGTGCGGCGCAGCTCGATGGACGCGCCTTCGGCCTCGGGGTCGACCGGGCCGGTCGGGAGGTACAGGGCGGGCGGCAGGTTCGGGTTCGTCACCCGGACAACATAGACGGACACCCTCCGCTACGTGCGACCCCGTCAGGTTGAACCGGCCACACCGCGACGGGGCGTTGCCGACACGCCCACGTGAAGCGGCTTACCCTCTGCCTTATGCGGACTACGGCAGCGCGGACGCCCCGGTCGGCGCTGCTGACCGCGGTGCTGGCCGCGGTGGTCACGGTCGGCGCGATCGGCGCGGTGTTCCTGTTGCGGCCGCGGCCCGAGGCGGCCCCCGGACTGGCCGAGCCCGCCGCCGGCCCGGTGACACCCGCGGTGACCTGCGGCGGTGGCCCGTGCCGTCAGCTCGCGGCGGTGACCGTCGGGGGCACGCCGGTGGTGCTGCTGACCGACTCCGCGGGCGGTTCGGCCCGCCTGCGCGTCGGGCCCGAGCCGGGCACGGTGTTCGAGCTGTCGATCGCCCAGCTGGGTGTCCGGCTGGACCAGAACTCGCTGCGCTGCATCGACGGCCCGGCGCCGGCGTGCCTGGTCCGCGGCGACGTGGGCGACGACGGCACGGCCGCGTACGGCGAGCTGCTGGTCGCCGGCGGGGGAGTGTGGCGCGACTGGGGCAAGCCGTTCTACGCGGACGCCGGGACGCTGTCGCTCTACGACGTCACGGCCGACGCCAGCCCCGACGTGATCGTGGTCCGCCACGACTGCCCGGATTCCGCTTCCGGCACGCCGAAGTGCGCGGCCGCCCCGGTGCTGGGCGAGGTGTACGACCTCTCGGGCCGGACGGTGGGCTGCACGCGCCGGGTGACGTCGCCGTCGGACCTGCGCGGCTGGCCGGACATCCGCCTCACCCGCGCCGACCTCCGCAGCTGCCCCTCCTGAAACGCGTGAAGGCCGCCTCGAACACTCGAGGCGGCCGTCACGGGCGGGCGGATCAGGCGGGGGCGGGCTCGGTGTGGCGCGCGGCCGAGCCGTCGTCGCTGTGCTCGGGACGGTCGGTCGGGGCGTTGAGGACCTCGTCGTCGAGGAGGCCTTCGCTGCGCGCCACGATCGTCGGGACCACGATCTGGCCGGCCACGTTCGTCGCCGTCCGCATCATGTCCATGATCGGGTTGACCGAGTAGATCAGGGCCAGGCCCAGCGCGACCTGCTTGGCGTCGAGGCCGATGAACGACGTCGTCAGCGTGAACGCCGTCAGCCAGCCGGTGGTCCCGGCCGTCGCCAGTGCGCCGACCACGGCGACCACGACGATGCCGACGTACTGCCAGAAGTTCAGCGACACCCCGGCCAGGTTGGCGACGAAGATCGCCGCGATCGCCGGGAACACCGCCGCGCAGCCGTCCATCTTGGTCGCGCTGCCGAGCGGGGTCGCGAAGGCCGCGTACGCCGGCTGGACGCCGAGGTTGACCGCGGACTGGCGGGTCAGCGGCAGCGTGGCGGCCGAGGACTGCGAGGCGAACGCGAACTGGATCGCCGTGCCCGCCTTCGCGAAGAACTTCAGCGGGCTGACCTTGGCCACGAACTGCAGCAGGATCGGGTAGACGACGAACAGCACGAGCAGGCAGCCGACGTACACCGCGAGCGTGGTGGAGAACAGCGGCCGGAACAGCGCGTCGCCGTAGTTCGACACCGCCGCGCCGATCAGGCCGATGATGCCGATCGGGGCGAGCCGGACGATCCAGCCGAGGTAGCGCTGGATGATCTCGAACACGCTGGTCGTGAAGTCCACGAACGGCTTCGCCTTGTCACCGAGGCTGTAGGCGGCCGCACCGATGACCAGGGCGAGGAACAGCACCTGCAGCGTCTCGCCGTCGGCAAACGCTTTCACGAAGTTCTCGGGCAGCAGCCCGTCCACGAAAGCGCTCCACGAGCCCCAGTGGTCGACGCTCTGCGCCGCCTTGTCGGCGTTCTTGGCCGTCGCCTCGACACCGCCGAGCCCACCGGAGCCGGGGTTGAAGATCCGGCCGACCGCGATGCCGATCAGCGACGCGATGAACGACGTGATCGCGAACCACAGCACCGTCTTGCCGCCGAGGCGCGCCGCGGTGCGGCCGCCACCGAGCTTGCGGAGGCTGTTGATGCCGACCACGATCGCCGTGAAGACCAGCGGGATCACCGCGATCTGCAGCAGCGTGGTGAAGATGGTGCCGATCTGGTCGAGGAGATCGGTCAGCCAGCCGGCCTCGGTTTGCCGCGCGACGACGCCCAGGAGGGCGCCGACGACGAGCGAGCCGAGAACCGCGGCCGCGAACACCCGCGGCTTGGTGTATGTCCGTACGAAAGACACGGGGCGACTCCGGTGCTCGAAAGTTTCCAGTCTTGCCGGGTGAAGAGAACGTTAGGCAAGGAAGGACTCTTCCGGATCACCCGAAGGTGTGGTGCCTTTCTCAGGATGCGGGAGGCCGCCAGAGATCCACGACACTCACGCCGACCTCGGCCAGCAGCCGCCGCGTCAGGGGCAGGCTGATCCCGATCACGCTGGTGTGGCCGCCTTCGAGCCCTTCGACGAACCAGCCGCCCAGGCCGTCGATCGTGAAGCCGCCGGCCACGTTGAGCGGCTCGCCGCTGGCGACGTAGGCGTCGATCTCGTGTTCGCTCGGCGTCCCGAACCGGACGGTGGTCGATTCCCAGCCCGCGGCCTCCTTCGCGCGCGTCCCGCCGTCGAGTCGGACGACCGCGTGCCCGGTGAGGAGTTGACCGGATGTTCCCGCCATCGCGGCCCAGCGGGTGCGGGCAACGTCCGGCGTACCGGGCTTGCCGACCATCTGCCCGTGGATCGAAAGCATCGAATCGCAGGCGACGACGACGGCGTCCGGGTGCGCCGCGGCGACCTGGTCGATGACCGCTTCGGCCTTGGCCGTCGCGAGGGCCTGGACCAGCTCGGACGGGGACGGATCGGTCAGCGAGGCGGCGACCGCGTCCTCGTCGACGCCGGAGACGAACACGGCGGGATCGAGGCCCGCGGAGCGCAGGAGGCCGAGGCGGGCGGGGGACTGGGAGGCGAGGACGAACTGCACGTCTGAAACTTACTTGACCAGGCGGTCGTGACCGAATTGTGACCGGCGTCACGTCACCGGGGAGTTAATTTGTTTTGGCTCGCAACTTATGGATCGACGGAACGTCACGGAGGGAACACATGCCGCTCCTCCGCACCACGAGATCTTTGCGACCCCTTGCGCTGGCCGGCCTCCTCTTCGCGGGCACGGCTCTCGTCCCGATGGCTTCCGCCTCCGTGACACCGCTCTACAAGGACTCCCGCGCCTCGGTGGCCGACCGCGTCACGGACCTGATGGCGCGGATGACGCTCGACGACAAGGTCGGGCAGATGACCGAGGGCGAGCGCGGTGCCGCGACCCCCGCCCAGTCCGCCGCCGCCCGGCTCGGGTCCATCCTCTCCGGCGGCGGCTCGACGCCGTCGCCGAACACCCCGGCCGGGTGGGCGGACATGGTCGACGCCTACCAGCGGGCGGCGACGTCGACCGGCCTCGGCATCCCGCTCGTCTACGGCTCCGACACCGTGCACGGCCACAACAACGCCGCCGGCGCCACGATCTTCCCGCACAACATCGGTCTCGGCGCCGCGAACGACCCGCAGCTGGTCAGGCAGATCGGCGCGATCACCGCCCAGGAATCCGCCGCCACCGGCGTCAAGTGGGGCTTCGCGCCGTGCCTGTGCGTCGCCCGCGACGACCGCTGGGGCCGCACGTACGAGTCCTTCGGCGAGGTTCCCGACAACGCCGTCGCGAACTCCGTCGTCATCGAAGGCCTGCAGGGTTCTTCGCTCGGCAACACGACGTCGATCATGGCCACCGCCAAGCACTTCATCGGCGACGGCGGCACCACCGGCGGCGTCGACCAGGGCAACACCCAGATCGGCCTCGACGAGCTGCGGAGGATCCACCTGCCGCCGTTCCAGGCCGCGATCGCCCACGGCGTCGGCTCGGTGATGATCAGCTTCAACAGCTGGAACGGCGTCAAGGACCACGGCAACAAGTTCCTCGTCACCGACCTGCTCAAGACGGAGCTGGGCTTCTCCGGGTACGTGATCTCCGACTGGAACGGCATCGACCAGATCGACGGCCGGACCGGCTTCACCGCGGCCGAGGTCAGCCAGGCCGTCAACGCCGGGATCGACATGGTCATGGTCCCGAACGACTATCTGAAGTTCATCAGCACGCTCAAGGCGGAGGTCCTCAACGGGCACGTCCCGATGTCCCGCATCGACGACGCCAACCGGCGGATCCTCACGAAGAAGTTCGAACTGGGCCTCTTCGAGCGCCCGTACACCGACCGCTCGCTGCAGGCGGACTTCGGCAGCGCGGCGCACCACGCCGTGGCGCGGCAGGCGACCCGCGAGTCGCAGGTGCTGCTGAAGAACGACGGCGTGCTGCCGCTGGCCAAGCAGGACAACAGGATCTTCGTGGCCGGCAAGAACGCCAACGACCTGGGGAACCAAGCGGGCGGCTGGACGCTGAGCTGGCAGGGCCAGAGCGGCACCCGGGTCATCCCGGGCACGACGATCCTCGACGGCATCAAGGCCGGTGCCGGGAAAGGCACGGTGGTGACCTATGACCGTGCGGGTAGCGGAATCAACTCCGGTTACAAGGTCGCGGTCGCCGTGGTGGGCGAAACGCCGTACGCCGAAGGGCAGGGAGACCGGCCCGGCGGCGTCGGCCTCGACGCCGAAGACGTCGCGCTCATCGGCAAGCTGAAGGCCTCGGGTGTCCCGCTGGTCGTGGTGACCGTGTCCGGGCGTCCGCTGGACATCGCGGCGGAGCTACCGTCGATGAAGGGTCTGGTGGCGGCCTGGCTGCCGGGCTCGGAAGGCGCCGGCGTCGCGGACGTCCTCTACGGCGACTACAACCCGGCCGGGAAGCTGAGCTTCACCTGGCCGGCCGGCTCGTCGCAGGAACCGATCAACACCGGTGACGGCAAGCAGGGCCTGTTCCCGTACGGGTTCGGCCTGTCGTACCGCCGCTAGCCACCGCTCCCGCGGTCCGTGCAGGCCCCCGCTCCGGTACCCGACACCGGAACGGGGGTCTGCACGGTTTCTACGCCGCGGCCGCTTCGGGCACCGGGGTTTCCCAGCGCGGCTTGACCCGCTGCAGCACCGCCGCGGAAACCACGCCGAGCAGCAGCACACCCATCGGCAGCAGCATCGTCACGCGGGCGGCGTCGGTCAGTCCACTGTGGACCGCCTCGGTCGCCAGCTTCCCCGCCCGCGCGGCGATCTCCGCGGGCAGACCCGGCATCGGCGACGGACCGCCGGCCGAACCGAACTCCCCGGTGCTCGCCGCCGCGTGCGCGATCCCCTCGGCGAACGGCGCCCGGTACTGCTCCGGCAGCTGCGCGGCCGCCTTCGTGGCCTCGTCCGCGATGGACGCGCTGATCCGCGCCTGCAGCAGCACGCCGATCGCCGCGCTGCCGAGCACGCCACCGACCTGGCGGGCGGTGTTGAAGATGCCGGACGCGGTCCCGGCCAGCCGCGGTTCGACCGAGCCCATCGTCAGGTTGCTCATCGGCGAGAAGATGCAGCCGATGCCGAGCCCGCACACCAGCAGCGCCGGCACGAACGACCACGGGTTGCTGTCCGGCGTCGCCTGCAGCGCGATGACGCCGAGCCCGGCCGCGAGCGCCGCCAGGCCGAACATCACCAGGTACTTGCCGTTCACCTTGTCCGACGCGCGCCCGACGAACGGCGCGATGATCCCGGACAGCAGCGACATCGGCGCGGTGAGCAGGCCGCCCATGGTCGGGGTCAGCCCGAGCACCGACTGGATGTAGATGACCAGCGGCAGGAACATGCCGGTCATCGCGAAGCCGACGGTGGCCGCGGTGAGCGTCCCGGCCGAGAAGTTCCGGTTCGAGAACACCTGCAGCGGCAGCAGCGGTTCCCGCTTGTTGAACCGCTGCCACACCAGGAAGGCGATGAGCAGCACCACGCCGGCACCGATGATCTCGAACACCGTGATGCCGCCGAAGACCGTGCCCCAGTCGTACTGCTGCCCGTTCTGGACGCCGAACACGATGCACAGCAGCGCCGCGCTCGACAGCACGATCCCCAGCACGTCGAACGAGTGGGAGTGCTTCGGCTGCCAGTCCGGCACCAGCAGCACGGTGAGCACGACGGCGATCGCGCCGATCGGCACGTTGACGAAGAAGATCCACTCCCAGCCGAAGTGGTCGACCAGCACGCCGCCGAGCAGCGGGCCGGCGATCGTCGCCAGCCCGGCGACGCCGCCCCACATGCCCATCGCCGGGCCGCGCTTGGCCGGCGGGAACAGGTGCGTGATGAACGCCAGCGTCTGCGGTGTCATCAGCGCGGCGCCGAGCCCCTGCACGGCCCGCGCGGCGATGAGCATCTCGGCGTTGCCGGACAGGCCGCACCACAGCGACGCGCCGGTGAACACGATCAGCCCGGCGAGGAACACGCGCTTCGGGCCGAACCGGTCACCGAGCCGGCTGGTGAACAGCATCGGCACGGCGTAGGTGAGCAGGTAGACGCTGATCACCCAGACGATCGAGTTCAGCCCGGCGCCCAGCTCGCGCAGCATGGTCGGGATCGCGATCGACACGATCGTCGTGTCGAGCAGGATCATGAAGAAGCCGAGGCACAGCGCGCCGAGCGCGGCCCACGGGTTAGCTTGTCTTGCGTTCATCGTCGTCTTCCCTGGTGATGAGCGTGAGCTTGGGTGGTTGGTGGTCCTGGAACGGGATCCGCCCGGACCGCAGGTCCTCGGCGAGGCGTTCGGTCCACTCGAGTTCGAACAGCCGGTGGTCGCACTGGTAGCGCCAGTCGAGCCAGTAGATCTCCGGCACCTGGTTTTCGGTGAGCCGCTGCTGCACGGCCCGGTCGGAGGCCACCGCGGCACGCAGCCGCATGAGCCGGGTTTCGAGCTCGTTGAGCGACGCCTCGCGCCCCAGTTCGTCGATCACGGCGAGCCCGGACAGGTAGGCGGGGAACTCCGTGGCGACGTCCCCCAGGAGTTCGCGGGCGCGCTGGTTGAACTCGTCGAGCCCGGTCTGCGTCATGCCGTAGACGGTCCGTTCGGGCCGCCTGCCGTCGCGCTGGGTGTCGACGACCTCGATGAAACCGCTGCGGTGCAGCCGTTCCACGGTGTGGTAGAGCGAACCCGCCTTCACGTTGACCCGGGTGTCGACGTACCGCTCGCGCATGAGCGCGGCCATCTCGTACGGGTGCATCGGCCGCTCGTGCAGCAGTTCCAGCACGGCGATGCCGAGCGGTGTCAGCTTGGCCGAGGCCATGACGTGGTCCCTCCCGGTCGGTTATTCCACGTGGACTATACGACGTGGGATAGGGAGGGGTCCACGGTCATTCCTGTGACGGTTCGTACACAGCGTGAAGGCCCCCACGCTGTCGTCATGGGGGCCTTCACGCTGATTCTCAGAACGGCCAGTCGGCTCTGCGGCCTCGTTCGAGCAGCGGGATCATCCGGAAGCCCTGGTCGGTCAGGCCGCCGAAGGTGTGCCGCTGCCCACCGCCGGACGGCGCGTGGCCGGCCTGGTAGCCGGCCAGGTTCCAGGTGTACAGCGGCACGTGCGCGGGCAGCGCCTGCCCGACGTCGCCGTACGCGGCCTGCTCGTCGGTGAGGATCACGACGCGGTCGTGGTGCGCGAAGTGCTCGTGCACCGCGCCCACCGTGTCGGTGCCGCCGCCGATGAAGTACCCGCCGGACTTCCAGCGCTCGACGTCACCCAGCAGCGACCCGCCCCGGCTCAGCTTGAACACCTTGGTGCCCTGGCGGTGGTCCCAGGCGCCGTCGGAGAACGAGACGAGGTCGGCCTTCGCGCAGCGCCGTGCGAGCGCCAGGCCGAAGACCGCGGCCGCGTCCCACCGCATGAGGCTGCCGTCCCTGCTGAACCGGTCCTTCATGGACGCCGACGTGTCGACGAGGACGAGCGTGCGGCCACCCAGCACGGGCACGTTGGCCAGCGCGTGCGCGATCGCCCGCTCGAGCGCCCACGCCCACCGCAGCGACGGCGCCGCCCGGTAGGCCGCGAGGAACCGCATGGGCAGCTGCCGCGACTTCGCCACCTGCACCCGGCTCGCGAGCCGCTCGGCCACCCGCTGCGCGACGTCGTCCGAGACGCCGGCCTCGTCGAAGTTGCGGAGGTTGCGGAGGAGAGCGGTGTAGCCCATCGACGGGATCAGCGCCTCCCAGACGCGCGCGTCCAGCGGACCCTGCAGCCACCCGGCGACGGACTCCCACGTCATGCCCGCGGCGCGGAGCACGCCCGCCGCGTCCGGCCGGCCGAAGAGCTTCCGGCGATCGGCGACGGCCCAGCTCATGAGCTCGGCGCGGGCGCGGAGGGTGGTGAGGGCGTCCGGGATCGCGTTGCCGCGGTCGTGCCGCTCGTCGAGGATGTGCTTGAACAGCGCACCCCCGCCGGCCGGGTGGGTCAGCTCGAGGACGTCGGCGAACCGGAACGCGCGCGCGGCGGAGTCCCACTTGACGAAGGCCCGCTCGTCGTAGAGCTTCACCGCGGCATCGGCGACACCGCGCTTGACCGGCTTCGGAAGGGCGCGGCCGTGCACGGACGTCCAGTAGGCGAGCAGCTCACCGGGCTCGTCGGCCCGCTGCAGCACGTCGGCGACGACCTGACGGCCGAGCCCGTCGAGGCCGGCGTCCCGCCGCGCCTTGACGAACTCGGCGGCACCGACGAGCGACGCCGTCCGCAGGTGCGCGCCGGTGCGCAGCCAGCGCAGGAACCGGGCGGTCCACTGTGGATCGTCCAGTGTGGACTTCCGGACCAGCTCGGCGTACCGGGTGTCGCGCGTGTCCGCGGACTCGTAGAAGGCGTGCTCGCCGACCATGTTGGTGACGGCGAGCAGGAAGAGCTCGGACTTGGTGTCGCGGGCGTACCCGGCACCACCCTGGTGGGTGACGGTGGACGCCGTGGCCTCGCCGCGGACCGGCGAGGTCGCGGCGGGCGCGCGTGCGGTGTTGAACTTGCTCATTTCTCCCCCTGGTGCGGGAGCCACGGCGATGCCCGAGATCGAAGTCGGTGAAGGTACGTAGCTGCTCTAGGCCGCTGAGCTACCGGACCGTGCGGTGGTCCGGGAGGGATTCGAACCCCCGACCTGCCCATTAAGAGTGGAAGTAACCCTCGCCTGCGCACCGGGCATCGGTGTCGCCGTGGCTCCCTTGTGCAGCCCAAGGTAGCAAGCGATCGGCGGCGGGACGACCGGTTTTCCGGCCGGGTCCCGCGCCGCCCGGAAGTCAACTAGTTCGTACTAAGAACTATATATGCTATGTTCGTAGTGCGAACTAACTGGGAGGAATCATGACGCACTTCGGCATCGGCGTGTCCACCGCGGTCACCGCCGTCTCCGGCACCCTCGAACTGGCCGCCCAAGCCGACCGGAGCGGGCTCGATCTCATCACCGTCTCCGATCACCCGTACCACGCCGATCGGCTTGATGCGTACGCCGAAATCGGGGTCCTGCTCGGCAAGACCGAACGGATCTCCGGCTTGGTCAGCGTCACCAACCTGCCGACGCGGCCGGCGGCGATGCTCGCTCGGACGATCACCTCCCTGTCCGCGTTGACCGGCGGCCGGATCGTGCTCGGCATGGGGGTCGGCGGGCTGTGGGACGACATCGCGCGGCTCGGCTTCACCAAACTGACGCCGGGGCAGGCCGTCCGCGCCTTCGAAGAAGGCATCCGGCTGGTGAAGCTGCTCGGCGGGGGCGGTGCGCCGGTCACCTTCGACGGCGAGTTCTACCAGGTCACCGACCTGGAACCCGCCGCGGAGGCGATGCCGGCGGTGTGGACCGGGTCCGTCGGGCCGAAGTCCCTCGCCGTCACCGGGCGGGTGGCCGACGGGTGGATGCCCGGGCACGCCGCCGACTGGCTCAGCGAGCGGTACCGGACCTCGCGGCCGCTGATCGACAAGGCCGCCGTGGACGCCGGGCGGGATCCCGGCGAGATCGAAACCGTCTACAACTTCCCCGGGCGGATCACCGCCGAGCCGCTCGCCAAGACCCGCACCGACGACGGACGCTGGATCGGCGGCTCGCCCGCCCAGTGGATCGAAGAGCTCACCGGCGCGGTGCTGGAGCACGGCGCCGCGGGGTTCGTGCTCTTCGGGCCCGGCGGCAGCACGCCCGACGCCGTCGCCACCGCGCGGTGGGCCGAGGAGATCGTGCCCGCGGTGCGGGAAGCCGTAGGCTGATCGGATGGGGAAGAGCGGGGCGGACCTCGGGGTGGTGGCCGGGCTCGTGCGGGCGTCGTTCCTGGTGAACGCGGTCTACGCCGAGTCCGCCCGCGAGTACGGGCTCACCGTGCAGCAGGGCCAGCTGCTCTGCGTGCTGATGAGCCGGCCGTACGGGATGGGCGACCTGGGCGCCACGCTCGGCCTCGAAAAGTCCAGCCTCACCGGCCTGGTCGACCGGGCGGTCAAGCGCGGGCTCGTCCGCCGCGAACCCGACCCGGACGACCGCCGGGCCGTCCAGGTCCTCCTGACCGGCGAAGGCAGCGAGCTCGCGGAGGACTTCTACGCGGCGACGTGCCGCCGGGTCGACGAGCTGGCCGCGGGCCTGAGCACCCCGGACCGCGACCGGCTCGCGGCGTTGCTGGGGACGATCGTGCGGGACAACGAAGCCCCGACGGTCTTCCTCGACGCCCTTCAGCCCTGAGGCAAACCCGAAGCGCGCCAAGCACCTTCGCCGGGGTGAAGCGGCCGACGCAGCGAAGCAGCGCGATCGCCCCACCACGACGTACGCGGCTTCGGCTTCTCCGGCGTCTTCGCGACCGACGCCGCGGCGATGATCGCCGTCAGCGCCGCCAGCTCGGCGTCGGTCGGGTTTCCGCGGACCACCCTCAGCAGGGGGCGCTGCTTTTCCTCGCTCACAGCGGGATGTTCCCGTGCTTCTTGGGCGGCAGCGATTCCCGCTTGTTCCGCAGCAGGGACAGCGCCCGCGCGACGTGGCCGCGCGTGTGCGCCGGCACGATCACCGAGTCGACGTACCCGCGCTCGGCCGCCGCGTACGGGTTCAGCAGCGTGTCCTCGTACTCCTGGATCAGCTCGGCGCGCAGGGCGTCGACGTCCTGTCCTTCCGAAGCCGCCTTGGCGAGGGTCTTGCGGTGGACGATGTTCGCCGCGCCCTGGGCGCCCATCACCGCGACCTGCGCGGTCGGCCAGGCCAGGTTGATGTCGGCGCCGAGGTGCTTCGAGCCCATGACGTCGTACGCGCCGCCGTACGCCTTGCGCGTGATGATCGTGACCAGCGGGACCGTGGCCTCCGCGTAGGCGTAGATCAGCTTCGCGCCGCGGCGGATGATGCCGTTCCACTCCTGGTCGGTGCCCGGGAGGAAGCCCGGGACGTCGACGAAGGTGAGCACCGGGATGTTGAACGCGTCGCAGGTGCGCACGAACCGCGCGGCCTTCTCGGACGCGTCGATGTCGAGGCAGCCGGCGAACTGCGTCGGCTGGTTGGCGACCACGCCGACGCTGTGGCCGTCGACACGGCCGAAGCCGACGATGATGTTCGGCGCGAACAGCTCGTGGACCTCGAGGAAGTCGCCGTCGTCGACGACGCGGGTGATCACCTCGTGCATGTCGTACGGCGTGTTCGGCGAGTCCGGGATGATCGTGTCGAGCTCGCGGTCGGCGTCGGTGACGTCGTCGAAGAACCCGGGCCGGTCGGCGGGCGGCTCGAACACCGGCGCGTCCGACAGGTTGTTCTGCGGCAGGTAGGAGAGCAGTTCCTTGACGTAGGCGATGGCGTCCTCGTCGTCGGAACCGAGGTAGTGCGCGACACCGGACTTCGTGTTGTGGGTGCGGCCGCCGCCGAGCTCCTCGAAGGTGACGTCCTCGCCGGTGACCGTCTTGACGACGTCCGGGCCGGTGATGAACATCTGCGACGTCTCGTCGACCATCACGATGAAGTCGGTGAGCGCGGGGGAGTAGACGTGCCCGCCCGCGTTCGCGCCCATGATCAGCGAGATCTGCGGGATGACGCCGGACGCCTTGACGTTCCGGTTGAAGATCTCGCCGTACAGGCCGAGCGAGACGACACCCTCCTGGATGCGCGCGCCGCCGCCTTCGTTGATGCCGATGATCGGCCGGCCGGTCTTGATCGCCAGGTCCATCACCTTGACGATCTTCTCGCCGTAGACCTCGCCGAGGCTGCCCCCGAAGACGGTCACGTCCTGGCTGAAGACGCAGACCGGGCGGCCGTCGACGGTGCCGTAGCCGGTCACGACGCCGTCGCCGTACGGGCGGTTCTTCTCCTGGCCGAAGTTGGTCGAGCGGTGCCGGGCCAGCTCGTCGAGCTCGACGAAGGAGTTCTCGTCGAGCAGCAGCTCGATGCGTTCGCGAGCGGTCTTCTTGCCCTTGGCGTGCTGTTTCTCCACCGCGCGGGCCGAGCCCGCGTGCACCGCCTCGTCGTACCGGCGGTACAGGTCGGCCAGCTTGCCGGCCGTGGTGTGGATGTCCGGTTCGTCCTCGGGCGGCGTCCCGAGCGGCTCCGTCGCACTGCTCATGCCACGGGAGCTTAACTACTTGTCGGTCACTTCGCGTGTGGCGTAGGCAACGTCACGACGTCGTGGGCCTGACCAAGCCCGACTCGTAGGCCGCGATCACCAGTTGGGCCCGGTCGCGCGCGGTGAGCTTGTGCAGGAGGCGGCCGATGTGGGTCTTCACCGTGGCTATCCCCAGGTGCAGGCGGGCCGCTATCTCGTCGTTCGACAACCCGCGTGCGATCAGCGTCAGGACCTCCTGCTCGCGGGCCGTCACGCCGTCCAAGCGGGTCACCGGGCCCGAGGGGAGCCTGGCGAACTCCGCCACCAGGCGGCGCGTCACCGAGGGGGCCAGCAGCGCGTCGCCCGAGGCCACCACCTCGATCGCCGCCAGGAGGTCGGCCGGGCGGGTGTCCTTCAGGAGGAAGCCGCTCGCTCCCGCGCGCAACGCCGAATACACGTACTCGTCCAGGTCGAACGTCGTCAGCATCAGGACCTTCACGTCCGTCTCCCGGCAGATGCGGCGGGTCGCCTCGATGCCGTCCATCTCCGGCATGCGGACGTCCATCAGCACGACGTCCGGCCGCTCGACTCTGGTCAGGGCCACCGCTTCGGCGCCGTCGGACGCTTCGGCGACCACCTCGAGGCCCGGTGCACTGTCGACCAGGACCCGGAAGCTTCCGCGCAGCAGCGCCTGGTCGTCGGCGATCAGGACGCGGGTCATCGGGCCGCCACCTTCTCTTCGTAGGGCAGCCGCGCGAAGACGCGGAAGCCGGTTTCGGCCGGTGCCGCGGAGAATTCGCCGTCGTACACCGCGACGCGCTCGCGCATCCCGATCAAGCCGTGGCCCGGGGTCGCGGAGCCGCCGCGGCCGTCGTCGAGGACCTCGATGCGTACTTCGCCTTCGCCGCCGGTGATGTGGATGCGGCACGTCGACGCGGCCGCGTGCTTGACCACATTGGTCAGGGCCTCCTGCACGATACGGTACACCGACTGGCCGACCCCGCTCGGCAGTTCGGTGAGGCCGTCGATGACCAGGTCGACGGCGGGACCCGCCTGCTGCGCGCGTTCGGTGAGCGCCCGCAGATCGTCGAGCGATGGGGCGGGCGCCAGCGCCGGGACGCCGGTGCCGTCGCGCAGCACGCCGAGCATGCGCCGCAGCTCCGCGAGAGTCTCGCGGCTGGTGTCCTCGATGACGCGCAGCGCGTCGCGGGCCTGGTCTGGTTGTTCGAGCGCGACGTGGTTGCCGACCGCCGCCTTCACCGCGATCAAGCTCATGCTGTGCGCGACGACGTCGTGCATCTCCCGGGCGATCCGCAGCCGTTCCGCCGAAACCGCTTCCCGGGCATGGTTTTCCCGCTCGATCGCGGCGTATTCGCGGCGGCCGTGGACCGCGATGCCGAGCGCGAAACCGACGATCAGCGCCGACGCCCCGAAGTTCACCGTCGTCGCCGTGCTCGGGTTCGGCACCGCCACGCCGACCAGGCCGATCCCGAGCAGCCCCGCCGCCAGCCCGATCCGCGAGGCGCGGCTACCGCGGGCCACCACGAACGTGTAGAGCGCGCACCCGGCCGACACGACGGCGACCGCCAGCACCGGGCCGCCGATCGGCACCGCCGCCGCGGTCATCACCAGCGAGAAGATGTAGGCGGGGCGCGGCCACCAGCGCCGCAGCACGATCGGCCCGACGCTCAGCACGAGGATGGTCCAGCCGAGCCAAGCGGGCAGCCACAGCGGCAGCGACCACGCGCCGGCGGCGAGGTTGCCGCCGGCCCCCAGGGTCAGCACGAGAACGGCCAAGACGTCCAGGACGACGCGAATGCGCATGAACCGACGGTAATGCGGACTTTCCGGCCGCGCGTCAACCTTGGGTCGGATGCTCCGCGTACTGCTTCTTCACGGCTTCGACGCGCTCGGGCGGCCAGTCCGGCAGGGTGACGCCGTGGGTGGCGGCGAACAGCTTGTCGA
This sequence comes from Amycolatopsis sp. 505, assembly GCF_031625235.1. Classification (NCBI taxonomy): domain Bacteria; kingdom Bacillati; phylum Actinomycetota; class Actinomycetes; order Pseudonocardiales; family Pseudonocardiaceae; genus Amycolatopsis; species Amycolatopsis sp. 505. The sequence goes on along the minus strand of NZ_JACKQP010000004.1, from coordinate 281,835 downwards.
GTTGCTCGTGCCGCCGGGCCAGCTGCGCCGGGACGTCGTCGCCCGCCGCTTCGGTGAACTCGACGCGGTTGCCTTCGAGCGGGTCGTGGACCAGGCGCCAGCCGGGTTCGTCCGGCAGCAGCGGCCGGAGTTCGGCCTCGGGTTTCCAGCCGAGGTCGCGGCGGAAGCGGATCGTGCCGTCCGCGAGGACTTCGCCGGCGTCCAGGCCGAATTCCTCCACATAGGACACCATCCGCTCGTGCCACTCCTGCGGCTGCTCGAAGTCCTGCCCGGCCAGGCGCGCGGCGAGGGCGTCGAGGCAGACGTCCCAGCCGGCGGCGGTGCGGCCCCCGGCGAGCTTGGCGATCGCCGGGTCGCCGCGGCCGAAGGTGTGGGTGAACTCCAGGAGGCTGCCGTCGCCGTCGGCGGTGATCAGCCAGCGCAGGGTGTCGTCGTTCCAGACGAAGGTGAACTCGCGCGGCGGGTCGGCGGTGACGACCCGCCCGGTCGTCGTGCTGTCCTCGCCGGGGAAGGTGAACCGGATCGCGCCACCGGCCCGCAGCTCGACGTCGACCTTCGCCGGGAACCAGTGCTCCAGCTCCGCCGGGTCGGTGATGGCGTGCCAGACCTTCTCGGGCGCGTGCTTCAGGCGGCGTTCCAGCCGGAGCACCGGGCGCTCGCCGTCGGTCTGCAGCCTCGCTCGTCCGGACACGCTTCCTCCCGTGGGTTGCCTGTGCCGGTATATAACCACTGAGGAATATGCGGGGTCAAGCGCCGCGGACGGCGGAGACGGCGGCGGCGAGCTCCGGGTCGCTCGCGGCCTTGTCGAGCGCGGTCCGCAGCACCGCGTTGTACGTCGGCTCGGTCTCGGAGTAGCGCTTGCGGCCGGCGTCGGTGATCACCGAGTAGACGCCGCGGCGGTCGTCTTCGCACAGGTCGCGGATGGTCAGGCCGGCGTCTTCCAGGCGGGCGCACATCCGGCTGACCGAGCTCTGGTTGAGGCCGATCGCGTCGGCGAGCTCCTGCATCCGCAGGCCGCCCCGCGGACCCGCCACGAGCTTGCCGAGCGCGCGGTACTCGGACAGGCCGAGCCCGTGGCGCCGCTGCAGGGCTTTGGCGAGTTCCTGCTCGATCCGGGCGTGCAGCACGAGTACGCGGCCCCAGGCCTGCTCGTCGACGGTCATCTTCCGGCCTCCTCTTGACGCCAGGATAGTCCAGGGACAGTATTTATATGTACATGCAAGTACATCGAGAGGGCTGACATGAGCGATCGCAGCTTCCTGTTCCTGGTGGGCGCCGCGCGGGCCGGGGGCAACACCGAAATGCTGGCCCGGCTGGCGGCCAAGGAGCTGCCCAAGGACGTCGAGCAGCGGTGGATCCGGCTGCCGGAGGTGCCGCTGCCGCCGTTCGAGGACCGCCGCCACGGCGCCGGGGCGCACCCGGAGCCCGGCGAGAACGAGCAGCTGCTGATGGACGCGACCTTCGCCGCGACGGACATCGTGATCGTGTCGCCGGTGTACTGGTACTCGGTCGCGGCGAGCGTGAAGCTCTACCTGGACTACTGGTCGGGCTGGATGCGGCTGCCGGTCGAGTTCAAGCCGCGGATGCGCGGCAAGGCGCTGTGGGGGGTGAGCGTGCTGAGCGAGACGGCGCGCGAGGCACAGCCGCTGATCGGCACGCTAGAGCTGTGTGCGGAGTACCTGGGCATGGACTGGGGCGGGGTGCTGCTCGGCAACGGCAGCCGCCCGGGTGACGTGCTCCTGGACGAGGACGCGACGGCGGCCGCGCGGACGTTCTTCGCCGGCGCGGCCCTGGTCACCGCCTAGGTCAGGACGTCCTTCGCGATCAGGCGCAGGCCGCTCACCAGGTCGGCGCCCGAGGGGGCGTGGCCCGGGTCGATCAGCCACTGGAGCATCACGCCCGACAGCAGGGCCTGGTGCACCGTGCCGGCGGCCCGGGCCTCGGCGCTCTCGTCGTCGAGGCCCTGGAAGAGGTTCGCCAGGCCGTGGCGGGCCTGCTCGAGCGCGTCCGCCAGCTGGGCACGGACGTTCTCGTCGAGCTCCGGCTGCGAGTACGCCTCGAAGCTGACCGCCCACATCCGGCGGTGCTCGCCGAACGACTCGATCACCCGCTGCCAGATCAGCGCGAACCGCTCGGCCGGCGACGCGCCCGGCGGCGTCTCGACCTGCAGCGTCTTCGCCAGCGTTTCGCCCCACTCCTGGTTCGCCTCGATCAGCGCGGCGTTGAGCAGCGCTTCGCGTGAACCGAAGTGGTAGCCGATGGCCGCCATGCTCACGTTCGCCGCCGAGGCCAGGTCCCGCACCGTCGTGCGGGCGTAGCCCTTCTCGTACAGGCAGCGCTTCGCGCCGGCCAGCAGTGACTCCTTGTTGCCCATGCCCGAAGCCTAGCACGAACGTCTTAGGCAAACGCCTTGCGCGATCGCCCAAATCCGGGTTACCGTTCTCGGCATGCAGAACAACCGAGTCCTCATCTCCGGCGCGAGCGTCGCCGGCCCCGCCCTGGCCTTCTGGCTCCGCCGCCACGGCTTCGTCCCGACGGTCGTCGAACGCACTCCGGAACTGCGCGACGGCGGCTACGCGGTCGACTTCCGCGGCGCGTCCCTGCGGGTTCTCGAACGCATGGGCCTGCTGGGCGCGGTCGAAGCGGCCGCGACCCGGATGGGCGATGTGACCTATGTGGACAGTGACGACCGGCCGCTGGTGGTCACGCCCGCGACGTACCAGAGCGGCGAGCTCGAAGTCCTTCGCGGCGACCTCGCGCGCATCCTGTACGACGCGACGCGCGACGGCGTCGAGTACGTCTTCGGTGACTCGATCACCGGCCTCACCGAGCACAGCGACGGCGTCACGGTCACCTTCGCCCACGGCGAGCCGCGCGAGTTCGACCTGGTCATCGGGGCCGACGGGCTGCACTCGAACGTGCGGTCGCTGGCCTTCGGCGACGAGGCCGGCTTCCGCCACGACCTCGGCTACTACGTCTCCATCTTCACCGTCCCGAACCACCTCGGCCTCGACCGCGTCGGCCGGTTCTACAACGAGCCGAACCGGACCGTCGGCGTCTACAGCGCGCGGGACAACACCGAGGCCAAGGCGCTGCTGTGGTTCGGCTCGGACAGGCTGGACTACGACCACCGCGACGTCGAGCAGCAGCGCCGGATCGTCGAGGAGACGTTCCGCGACGTCGGCTGGGAGACGCCGGCGCTGCTGAAGGCCATGCGGGAGGCGCCGGACTTCTACTTCGACTCGGCGAGCCAGATCAAGCTGGACTCGTACGCGCGCGGGCGCGTCGCGCTGGTCGGCGACGCCGCGTACTGCGCCGCGCCGCTCTCGGGGATGGGGACGAGCCTGGCGATCGTCGGCGCGTACGTGCTCGCGGGCGAGCTCGCGGCCGCCGGCGGCGACCACGCGACGGCGTTCGGCGCCTACACCCGCGAGATGCGCGGCTTCGTCGACGCGTGCCAGAAACTGGCCGTGGGCAACGGGAAGTGGTTCGTCCCGCCGACCCGCGGGTGGCTGCGGTTCCGCAACCTGAACTACCGGCTGCTGCCGTACCTGCCGTGGCGCAAGCTGATCGAAGAGCTGCCGCTCAAGGCGGGCAACGCGATCACGCTGAAGCCGTATGCGGTGGCGCCGGCGTGACACCGCGGCGTTTCGCGATGCCGGCCATGTTCTCCTCGCCCCAGTCGCCCAGCGGCAGCAGGGCCGTGTTCAGCCGCTGACCCAGGTCGGTCAGCGAGTATTCGACCTTCGGTGGGATCTCGTGGAACACCTCGCGGTGCACGATCTCGTCCGCCTCCAGTTCCCGCAGGGCCTGGATCAGCACCTTTTCGCTGATCCCCGCCACTTTCCGCTTCAGCTCGCCGAACCGCAGCGGCTCGGCGTGCAGCGCCCAGAGGATGAGGGCTTTCCACCGGCCGCCGATCACGTCGACGGCCGCGTCCAGCCCGCAGCGGTAAGTTCTCGCCAGCATGCAGGATCCTTACGTTTTGGTGGGTACCTGACTTATTAGTCGGTACTTGTCCAGTGTAAAGCGCGCCAGCAGCATGGAATCCATGGGAGAAAGCAAGAAACGCGTGGGCGTGCTCGGCCTGGGGCGGATGGGCGCCGCCCTCGCCGGGGCGCTCTTGGGGGCGGGACACGACGTCTCGGTGTGGAACCGGTCGCCGCTCAAGGCGGGACCGCTGCTCGACCGCGGCGCCCGCCTCGCCGCCACCCCGGCGGAAGCGGCGTCGGCGGACGTCGTCCTCAGTTGTCTGTCCACATACGACACTCAGCAGCCGGTGCTCGAGGCGGCTGCCCTCACCGGCCGGACGCTGGTCAACCTCACGTCCGGAACACCGGAGCAGGCGCGTGCGGCCGCGAAGTGGGCCGCGTCCGAAGGCATCGGCTACGTGGACGGCGTGATCATGGCCGTCCCGCAGGGCATCGGGACACCGGCGGCGCAGCTCCTCTACGGCGGCGCGGAACCGGCGTTCGCGGCGCAGCGTGACGTGCTGGAAGTGCTGGGGACACCGGTGTTCCTCGGCGAGGACGCCGGGCTGGCGGCGCTGTACGACCTGGCGCTGCTGGGCATGATGTGGTCGACGATGGCCGGGTACCTGCAAGCGCTGGCGCTGGTCGGGACGGAGGGCGTCACGCCGGCGCAGTTCGCGCCGATGGCCACGGCGTGGCAGTCGGCGGTCGGCGGCTTCCTGCCGGGCATCGGCGAGCAGGTCGCGAGCGGCGACTACGCGACCGACGTGTCCGCTTTGGACATCAACGCGGCCGGGCTCGCCCTGCTGGTCGAGACGAGCCGCGCGCAGGGCATCGACACGGCGGTGCCCGCCGTGTTGCAGGAGTTGTTCGACCGAGCGGTCGCGGCGGGCCACGGCGCGCACGCGATCGCCAGCGTCATCGAGGAGATCCGGTGAAGTACCAGGGGAAGAAGGCGGTCGTCACGGGCGGCACGCACGGCATGGGACTGGCGGTGGTCCGCGCCCTCCTCGACGGCGGCGCGGAGGTCCTGCTGACCGGCCGGGACGTGACGCCGCTGGAAGGGCAGCTGCCGGGCAAGGCGCACCTGCTGTCCTCGGACGCGGCGCGCCTGGCCGACGTCGCCGAGCTGGGTGCGGTGGCCGAGGACCGGCTCGGTGAGCTGGACCTGGTGTTCGTCAACGTGGGGTTCTCGACGCTGACACCGTACGAGGACGCGACGCCGGAGCTCTACGACCGGACGTTCGACGTGAACACCAAGGGCGCGTATTTCACGGCCCGCAGGCTGGCCCCGCTGGTCCGGCCCGGTGGCGCGTTCGTGTTCACGACGTCGGTCGCGGCCGAGGCGGGCATCGCGGGAATGGGGCTGTATTCGGCGGCCAAGGCGGCGGTGCGTTCGTTCGCCCGCACGTACGCGGCCGAGCTGGCGCCGCGCGGAGTCCGGGTGAACGTGGTCAGCCCGGGCTACACGGACACGCCGACGATGGGCGTCACCGGCGTGCCGGACGCGGTCTTGGCGGAGTTCAAGGCGATCGGCGACGAGACAACGCCGCTGAAACGCCACGCAACGGTCGAGGAGGTCGCGGCGGCGGTGTTGTTCCTGGCGTTCGAGGCGACGTTCACCACGGGCGCCGACCTCCCGGTGGACGGCGGGCTGGGGCAGCGGCTCACCCTGCCCGCGTGAGGTGGGCGCCCAGGCCGGTGATCCCCGGTGCGCGGTCGGGGCGGAGAACCAGATCCTCGTCGTAGTCGCCACCGTTCTGCGGGCGGAAGGGAATCGGATCCGCGGTTGCCAGCGTCCGCAAGCGTTTGCGTAGCCGGTTTCGCGCCTCGGCGAACTCCTCGTTCGCCACGCGGTCGGAGCCGTAAACCGGCACCGGGGGCAGCACCGACATCCCAGCGTAGAAGAGCGTCCCGTGCTGGAGGGGGAAGAGGACCTCGTCCAGGGCGCCGTTCACTCCGCGTGGCCCCATGGCCGGCTCGCGGGCACCCGCGGTGAGCACCACCATCGCGCGCTTGCCCGCGAGCCGGCCTTCGCCGTAGCGCAGGGTCCGGCCGTCTTCGGCGCGGACGCCGTAGCCGAAGCCCTTGACGAAAACGCGGTCGAACCAGCCCTTGAGGATGGCCGGCAAGCCGTACCACCACAGCGGGAACTGCACGATCACCGCGTCCGCCCACTCCAGCTTGTCCTGCTCGGCCACGATGTCCGCGCTCAGCTCGCCGCGCGCGTGCGCCCGGGCCGACGTCGCCCCGACGATCAGCCGCCCGTCCTCGGCTTCGGCGCCGAAGTCGCCCGCGTCGACCACCGGGTTCCACTTCATGGCGTACAGATCCGACTCCCGGACGTCGTGCCCGAGCTCCCCGAGCGTCCGGAGTCCGTCGTCGCGGAGGGCCCCGCTCAGCGAGCGCGGCTCGGGATGCGCGAATACCCACAACACATTCATGTCCTCGATGATCACGCCGCCGCGTGGCTCGATCGAGTGGCCGGATAGCCAACATGTGCAAGAATCGAGCCATGGCCGAATTCGTGCACCCGAACCGCCACCACGTCGCCGTCCTGGTCCGCCACGGCATGCTCGTGATGGAACTCGGCATCGTCCACCGGCTGTTCGGCCAGGCCCGCTCGGCGACGGGGGAGCCGCTGTACGAGGTCGTGACCTGCACGCTCGAGCCCGGCCTCGTCCGCACCGACGCGGACATCGCCATCCCGGTCGACCGCGGCCCCGAGGTGCTGGCCGAGGCCGACACGGTGATCGTCCCGGCGTCCCTGGCCGAGTACGAGCCGATGGCGCGCGTGCTGACCCCGCCGCTCAAGGCCGCCCTCGATCGCATCCCGGCGGACTCGCGCATCGCGTCCATCTGCACCGGCGCGTTCGTGCTCGCCGCGGCCGGCCTCCTCGACGGCCGCCGGGCCACCACCCACTGGCGCTCCGCCGAGGAACTGCAGGAGCGCTTCCCCGAGGTCGACGTCGACCCGTGCGTCCTCTACACCGACGACGGCGACGTCCTGACCTCGGCGGGCGTCGCCGCCGGCATCGACCTGGTGCTGCACATGATCCGCCGCGACCACGGCGCGGCGGTGGCCAACGACGTCGCCCGCGGCACGGTCGTCTCCCCGCACCGCGAAGGCGGCCAGGCCCAGTTCGTCCGGCGGCCGGTGCCGGAGCCCCGCACGTCGTCGACCAAAGCGGCGCGAGCCTGGGCCCTGGAGAACCTGCACCGGCCGCTGACCCTGCGCGAGCTCGCCGCCCGCGAGGCGATGAGCACGCGCACGTTCACCCGCCGCTTCCGCGAGGAGGTCGGCATCTCGGCCCTGCAGTGGCTGACCCAGCAACGCATCGAGCGCGCCCGCCAGCTCCTCGAGGAGACGGACCTCCCGGTCGACCGCGTCGCCACCGAAGCGGGATTCGGCACGGCGGCCTCGCTGCGCCAGCACTTCCAGGCAGCGCTCGGGGTGTCGCCGAGCGCGTACCGCTCGACGTTCCGCGGCGAACTGGCTGTTCAATCCGCCTAAGATTTCGCTAGCTTCACCGGCTATGGACGACTTCTACGTCAGCCACAGCCGCTTCACCGACCCGGGCCCGCACGTCGGCTGGCTCGACGCCACCCCCGGCGACCTCGCCGCCCTGCGACAAGCGGCATGCGGGCTGGTGTTCCACTACTGGGGCTCGGGCCCCATCACCGAACACGGGTTCCCGGCCGCCCGCAACGACGAGATCACCCTGCGGTACGCCGCGGACATGTGGGCCCGCCTGCGCGAGCTCGACCCGGCCCCGCCGAGCGAGCCGCGGCCGCCGCTGCACCGGATCGTCGGCTGCTGCCGCGACTTCACGCTCCTGTTCGTCTCGATGGCGCGCCACCACGGCATCCCGGCCCGCGCCCGCGTCGGGTTCGCGAGCTACCTGATCCCCGGCTGGTACCTCGACCACGTCGTCGCCGAGGTCCGCACCGCCGACGGCTGGCGCCTGGTCGAAGCCCAGCTGCCACCCGGCTTCCGCGACCCGGTGGACGACGTCGAGTTCGACCTCCTCGACGTCCCCCGCGACCGCTTCCGGACCGGCCCCGACGCGTGGACCGCGATCCGCGCGGGCGAGCTCGACCCGGCCCTGGTGGTCGTCAACCCGGACCTCGACGTGCCGTTCCTGCGCGGGATCCCGTACGCGTGGCAGAACCTCGTGCGCGACCTCGCGGCGCTCAACAAGCACGAGATGCTCCAGTGGGACATCTGGGGCGCGCTCGACGACACCGTGGAACTTCCCCCGGCCACCCTCGCCCGCGCCGACGAGCTGGCCGAGCTGATGGCCACCGCCGACGTCGAGCAGGTGCGCGCCGCCTTCGCGGCCGACGACGTCCGGGTGCCGCCGGTGATCCACACGGTCACCCCGCCGGGACAGCTTCCGGCCGAGGTAGTGCTTCGCTGACCTCGGTGGCCGTCCGCACGAACCGCGCGATCCGCGGGTCACGCGCCCCGGTCGGCCAGGCGAGCGCCAGCGCGTACGGCGTCGCGTCGACGACCGGCCGGTAGACGACGTCGTCCCGCGCGCTCAGCTCGGCGACCGACGCCGGCAGCAGCGCCACCGCCAGCCCGAGCGCGACCGTCTCCAGCAGCTGAGCGCTGTCGTGCACGATCGGCCCCGGCGTCACCGGCCCGCCGGTCACGTCCTGCCCGGACCAGTACGCCCGGTCCGCGGCCGAGGAGAGCGGCCAGCACGGTGTCGGCCGCCCGGCGAAGTCGGCGCAGGTCAGCACCGCCCGGCCGGCGAGCTCATGGCCCGACGGCAGCGCGGCCACCCGCGGCTCGCTGAACAGCACCTCGACGTCCAGGCCGTGGTGGGTGCCGCCCTGGCAGCCGAGCACGGCCACGTCGGCCCGGCCGTCCCGCAGCATCTCCGCCTGCTCGCCGAACCCGCTGACCCGCACGTCGACCGGGTCGGGGTGCGCGTCGGCGATCCGCCGCAGCAGATCGGTGGCGACGCCCGGCTTCGCGGTGACGACGAGCGCCGGCGTCTGCTGTGCCGCCCGCCGCGTCCGCCGGACCGCCGCGGTGACGGCGTCCAGCGCCTTCGCCGACTCGGCGAAGAGGACGGCCCCGGCCGGCGTCAGCGAGACGTGCCGGCTGGTGCGTTCGAAGAGCTGCACCCCGAGCCGCCGCTCGAGCAGCCGGATCGCGCGGGACAGCGGTGGCTGCGCCATCCCGAGCCGTTCGGCGGCGCGGGAGAAGTTCAGCTCTTCGGCGACCGCGCGGAAATACCGCAGCTCACGGACCTCGACATCGTCCATACCGGGAGAGTATCGCGGCAGAGTCCACAGGTCTTTCCCTTTCTGATTCGCGCATGGTGGGCTTGGTGTCGATAACTCCACAAAGGACGGACAACGGATGACGCAAACGCAGCACAACAAGGAAGTGGTCCTCGCCTTCCTCCGGCTGGCCTTCACCGAGAAACGCCCGGCCGACGCCTTCGCCGAGTACGTCGGCGACGGCTACGTCCAGCACAACCCCCACGCCCCGGCGGGCGGGGAGGCCTCGGCCCGCTACCTCGCCGGGTTCGTCGCGCGGTTCCCGGACCTCAGCCTGGACGTGCACCGGGTGATCGCCGAGGACGACCTCGTCTGCGCGCACAGCCTGCTGCGCCTGACGCCCGGCTCGCGTGGCAGCGCGATCGCGGACGTGATGCGGGTCCGGGACGGCCGGATCGTCGAGCACTGGGACGTGGTGCAGGAGGTCCCGGAGGCGACCGCGAGCGGCAACCCGATGATCTAGCCGGGCTGTTCGGTTCCCGCCGGGGCGATCCCGTGGAGCGCGGCGCTCACCACCGCGTCCACCGGCGGCGGGTCGAGGGGCGCCGTGTGCGGGAAGACCGCCGTCAGCACCGAGGCGTGGCAGTAGCCGACCAGCATGGCCGCCGTCGCGTCCACTTCGGACTCCGGGCGCAGGCGGCCCAGCGCTCGTTCCGCCTCGAGGTAGGCCACCAGCCGATCACGCCAGTGGCTGGACCGCTCGCTGATCTCCGCGAACCGCTCCAGCACCCTCGGCTGCGCGACCAGGCCGCTGAACGCCGGCACCAGCACCTTGTGCAGCGCCAGGCCGAACTCCAGGTGCCGGCGGAGGTTCCCGGTGAGGGTGCCTTCGCCGGCCACCGGCAGCTCGCCGAGCTCCGCCTCCGTCGTGCGCACGTGCTCCAGCAGGGCCCGGGCCACCAGCTCCTCCTTGTCGGAGAAGTGGTTGTAGAGCACGCCGTCGGCGACGCCCGCCATGCGCGCGATCTCCCGCACGGTCATGCCGGTCGTGCCGTGCGTGGCGATCATCTTCCGCGCGGTCTCGAGCAGCAGGTCGTGCAGTGACTGCCCGTCCCGCTGGGCGGCGGCTTTCCTCGGTGACATCAGCGCCATCGTACGGGCGCCCCGCTACGACCTCCTTCCCGTGACCAGCCACGCCGTGCCGCGCAACCGGACCGCGCCGGGCCCCGCGAACGGTTCGAGCGCCACGGCGAGAGCCTCGGTCGCCGCGGCCGCCCTCGCGCTGTCGACCAGGCCCAGGTGGTGGCGGACCGGCCCCCAGTCCGCGATGAACCGCGCCGCGTCGGGGACGTCCCGGCCCCAGACCTGGTCGGCCTCGACGCGGGTGCACACCACGTCTTCGAAGCCGGCTCCGGTCAGCACCGCCCGGGTGCGGTCCGGGTCCGCGAACGACGTCGGCCCGCTGCCGTCCGGCCCCGTCGGCTGCGGCAGGTACGCCGCCAGCGCGCCGAACACCCGGCCGAGGTCGGTGCCGGACAGCGCCGTCATGCAGAGGAACGCGAGCCGCCCGCCGGGGGCCAGCGCGCGCCGGACGTTGCCGAACGCGGCCACCGGATCGGCGAAGAACATCACCCCGAACCGGCTGACCGCCAGGTCGAACCCGCCTTCGGCGAACGGGTGGACCTGGACGTCACCCTGCTCGAACGTCACGTTCGGCACCTCGGCCGCCCGCGCTCGCGCGGTCGCGAGCATCGGCCCGGACAGGTCCACGCCGATCGCGGACCGGGCCCGCGCCGCCGCGAGCCGCGTCAGCTGGCCGTTGCCGCAGCCGATGTCGAGCACGCGGTCGTCCGCGCGCACTTGATCGAGCAGATAGCCGTTGAAGCCGCTGTTCACGGCGTCGTAGCGGTCGGCGTGCGCCGCCCAGTGCTCTCCCTCGTACCCGTTCCATGCTTCGGCCTGCGCGGTGTTGACGATCCCGGCCATCTTCATCCCCTCCGTTGTGAACAAGCGTTCATGAACACGTGTTCATGCTGCCGCCGCGACCATCCGGTGTCAAGGCATCGGCCACCCGTCCCCGGATGTCGGCCAGGTGGCAGATCTTCCGGCGAGCCGGACGCGGAAGACTTCCCGTCATCAGGGCACACCGCCTCTGACCAGCGAAAAGGAGCTAGAAATGGCCGACGTCATCGCCAACATGTCCATGTCCCTCGACGGCTTCGTGGCCGACCCGGAAGACCGCATCGATCACCTGTTCGAGTGGTTCGGCAACGGCGACGTCGAGGTCCCCACCGCCGTCGACTGGGCCACCTTCAAGACCTCCGAAGCCAGCGCGAAGATGCTGCGCGCGGCGATGGAGAACGTCGGCGCGCTGATCACCGGCCGCCGCCTGTTCAACCTCACCCAGGGCTGGGGTGGCACGCACCCGATGGGCGTCCCGGTCTTCGTCGTCACCCACGAGGAGCCCGCGGACTGGCCGCACCCGGACGCGCCGTTCACCTTCGTCACCGACGGCCTCGAAAGCGCCGTCGAGCAGGCGAAGAAGACCGCCGGCGACAAGAACGTCGCCGTGGCCAGCACGACGATCGCCCAGCAGTGCCTCAACCTCGGCCTGCTCGACGGCGTCCAGGTCGACCTGGTCCCGGTGCTCCTCGGCTCCGGCGTCCGCTTCTTCGAAAACCTCGACGCCACCACGAAGCTGACCGACCCCGAGGTCACCGAGGGCACCGGCGTGACGCACCTGTCCTACCGGGTCAAGCGCTGAGGAGCGTGACGTGCAGCGCGGCGAGGCGGGCGGTGTCGGCGATCACCTCATACGCCGCCACCCGCTCGCCCTCGACGGTCACGGCCAGGGCGAGCAGCAGCCGCCCGCGCGGCGCGACGACGACGCCGACCGCGCCGTCGACCAGGGCCGCTTCGGCGAACCGGGCCCGCTTCCCGAACACCTGGGTCTCCTCGGCGACCGCGCGGGCCCCGCGCACCTCGAGCGGTGCACCCACCGGCAGTGCAGCGGCGTCGGCGCGGCGGACGACGTCCGGGGCCAGCACGTCGAGCAGCGAGGCGAGGTCGCCGCCGCGGGCCGCGGCCAGGAAACGGTCGACCACCCGGCGGTGCCGGGCCAGGTCGGCTGGGGGCAGCGGCGTGGTGCCCTGGATCCGCTGCCGCGCCCGGCTCGCCAGCTTCTTCGCCGCCACCGGCGTGCGGTCCAGCACCGGGGCGATCCGGTCGAACGGCACCGCGAACAGGTCGTGCAGCACGAAGGCGATCCGCTCGGCCGGCCCGAGCGCGTCCAGCACGACGAGCAGCGCGCGGCCCACCGAGTCGGCGAGCGCGGCTTCGCCCGCCGGATCGGCGTCGGCCACCGGCTCGGAGACGACGTCCAACGGCTCCTCGCGGCGGGCTTTCCGTGACCGCAGCACGTCGAGGCAGACGCGGGAGACGACCGTGGTCAGCCAGGCCGCCAGGTTGTCCACCGAGTCCACCCGGTTCAGCCGCAACCAGGCTTCCTGCACGGCGTCGTCCGCTTCGGCCGCCGAGCCGAGCATCCGGTAGGCCAGCCCGCGCAACCGGCCGCGTTCGGCCTCGAATCCCGCCGCCAGGTCGTCCATCGGTCACCTTTCGCTCGCGTCCACCGTCGCCTCCTCGACGTATCCCCGCGACCGGAGGTGACCGGATGAGCTTGCTGACCCCTGCCGACCTGGACGGGTGGCGCCTGCCGAACCGGGTCGTCGTGGCCCCGACGACCCGGGCGCGCGTCCCCGGCGGAGTGCCCGGCGACCTCCAGGTCGCCTACTACGCGCAGCGCGCCGGCGCCGGGCTCATCGTGGCCGAAGGCACTTGGGTGAGTGAACGGGCCGTCGGCTTTTCGGACGTTCCCGGCGTGTACACCGAAGCCCAGGTCGACGGGTGGCGGCGGGTCACGGACGTCGTGCACGCGCTCGGCGGCCGGATCGTGCTGCAGCTGTGGCACACCGGGGCGGTTTCGCACCCGCACTTCCTCGGCGAGCGGCCGGCCGGGCCGTCGGCGGTGAACCCGGACGAGCCGGTGTACCTGCCGTCCGGGCGCGGCCCGACCGGCACGCCGCGCGAGCTGAGCGTGGCCGAGATCCGGGCGACGGTCGCGGATTACGGCACGGCGGCGGAGAACGCCCGGCGCGCCGGGTTCGACGGCGTCGAGATCGCGGCCAACGGCGTGTACCTGCTCGCGCAGTTCCTGCACCCGCGGCTGAACCACCGCACCGATGCCTACGGCGGGTCCGCGGCCGCTCGTCGCCGGTTGCTCGCCGAGGTGGTCGACGCGGCCGCCGCGCACGGCCGGGTCGGCGTCCGGCTTTCGCCGTGGTGGACCGGCGGACTGTTCACCGTGGACGATGCGCTGCGGGCCGAGTACGACGAACTGGTCGCCGGGCTCGACGCGGACTACCTGCACCTGCGGGGTCCCGACACCGGGCCGGACTTCGCGGGTTTCGCTCGCTATCGGGACCTGTTCGATGGCCTCCTCATCGTCAACAACGGCTTCGACCGCGAGACCGGCGACGCGGTGATCGACGCCGGGATCGCGGACGCGGTGTCGTACGCGCGGCACTTCGTCGCGAATCCGGACCTGGTGACGCGGTTCGCGCTCGGGCATCCGCTCGAAGCCGCCGACCCGGCGACGTTCTACGGCGGCGGGGCGGCCGGTTACCTGGATCAGGCGGTGCTAATCCCGTGACCACACCGCCAGTTCGCTGCCGCCGGGCTCGCGGAAGTGGAAGCGCCGCCCGCCCGGGAAGGCGAACGGCTCCTTCGTGACCACGCCGCCCGCGGCCGCCACCGCCTCGCGGGCCGCCGGCAGGTCGTCGGTCCGGATCGTGAGCAGGGGTGCGCGGGGTTGTTCTGCCGCGTCCGCTTGGAAACCCAGCGTGAGGCCCTCGGCCCGGACGTCGGTGTAGTCCGGTCCGTACGGGGTCGCCTTCCAGCCGAACGCGCGCTCGAAGAACCGCCCGGACGCCTCGGCGGACGTGGACGGAAACTCCGCGAAGTCGATTTCGAACATGACCCGACGCTAGCGGCGACCACCGACAAAACCGCGCGAGCGCGCCACCGCCAGCCCGCCGAGGACGAGGGCGACCGCGCCGATCACCAGGTCCACGTAGCCGCCGACGATCCCGTAGCCGGTGCCGGGCCCGCCCTTCGCGGTGGCCACGACCCACCCGCCGATCACGACGGAAACGACGCCGCTCGCCAGGGCCGCGACGGCTCCCCGGCCGCGGCGCAGGGCCAGCACGCCCGCGACCACCCCCGCCACTCCGAACACCACGGCGATCAAGGACCAGAGCCGTCCCGGGGTCAGGTCGTAGGCACTGGCCGCGGCGAGGACATTCATGAGGTGCTCCTTCTGTTCCGGATCGGACGCCGGAAGCATGGCCGCCCGCCCCCGGGCCCGTCGTTGTGCGCGAGCAGGCACTTCGCGCTGCCGCGGACGTCGCAGGAAACGGAGGACTACCGCGGGCGCAGTAGCCGGGAAATGCGCTTCACGCACGACTTCGCCGGGCGGGCGCCCGGTTAGGGTTCGGGGATGAGCCGTGCGCAGGTCGTCGACGGGGTGATCGCCGCCGGGGTCGCGGCGGCCCTGGTGGTCGCCGGGCGGTCCGCGACGCACGCTTCCACGGACCTCGACGTCCTGGGGTACGCGGCGCTGGCCGCCGGCGGGCTGGCCCTGGCCGCGCGCCGCCGGGCGCCGGTCGCCGTGCTGGCCGCGACCGCGCTCTGCGCGCTCGCCTACCAGGTCGCCGGGTTCGAAGTGCCCGTCGTCGCCTACCTCTTCGCCGTGTACGCCGCCGTCCGGGCGGGGCACCGGATCGCCGCGGTCGTCGCTTCGGTGCTCATGCTGGCCGCGGTTCCGCTGGCGCTCCTGGTATCCGGCGTGCCCGACACCGGCGCGGCGTTCACGCAGTCGCGCGACGTCCTCCAGCTGGCGTGGCTGATCGCCGCGGGGGCGGCGGGGGAGGCGTTGCGGCAGGCCGAGCGCCGGGCCGACGAGGCCGAACGCACCCGTGAGGAGACCGCGCGGCGGCGTGCGGACGAGGAACGGCTGCACATCGCCCGTGAGCTGCACGATTCGCTGACCCACCAGATCTCCGTCATCAAGGTGCAGGCCGAAGTCGCCGTCCACCTGGCCCGCAAGCGCGGCGAAGACGTGCCCGAGGCGCTGCTGGCCATCCGCGACGCCGGCCGCGAGGCGACCCGGGAACTGCGCGCGACCCTGGAGGCGCTGCGCGACGACGACAAGGACCCGCCGCGCGGGCTCGACGACGTCCCCGACCTCGTGCGCCAGGCCCGGACCGGCGGCCTCGACGCACAGCTGACCGTCGAGGGCACGCACGACGCCGTGCCGGTTGCGGTCGGCCGGACCGCCTACCGGATCGTCCAGGAGTCGCTGACCAACGTCGCCCGGCACGCCGCCGCGGACACCGCGTCGGTCCGGATCGACCACCGGCCCGGCGCGCTGGTCATCCGCGTCGACGACAACGGAAAGGCCACAGTGGACAGTGCACCGGGCGTCGGCCTGACCGGGATGCGCGAGCGCGTCACGGCGTTGGGCGGCCGGCTCGAAGCCGGGCCTCGCCGCGGAGGCGGCTTCCGCGTCCAGGCCGAACTCCCGGTGGACCCGGCGTGATCCGCGTCCTGCTGGCCGACGACCAGCCGCTCATCCGCAGCGGGTTCCGCGCGCTGCTCGACGTCGAAGCCGACATCGAGGTCGTCGCCGAAGCCGGTGACGGCGGCGAGGCGGTGCGGCTCGCGCTGGAGCACCGGCCGGACATCGCGCTCGTCGACGTCCAGATGCCCGGCGTCGACGGCATCGAGGCGACCCGGCGGATCGCCGCGGACCCGGCGCTGGCCGGGGTGCACGTCGTCATCCTGACCAACTACGGCCTGGACGAGTACGTCTTCGAGGCGCTGCGCGCGGGTGCGGCCGGGTTCCTCGTCAAGGACATCCAGCCGGAGGACTTCCTGCACGCGGTGCGCGTCGCGGCGCGCGGGGACGCGTTGCTGGCGCCGTCGATCACCCGCAAGCTGATCGACCGGTACGTGACCCAGCCGCTCGTTCCCGGGGCGGGGCTGGCGGAACTGACGAACCGGGAGCGCGAAGCCGTCACGCTCGTGGCGCGCGGGTTGTCGAACGAGGAGATCGCCGGACGGATGGTGATCAGCCCGCTCACCGCGAAGACGCACGTCAACCGGGCCATGATGAAGCTGCGAGCGCGGGATCGGGCACAGTTGGTGGTGTTCGCCTACCAGTCGGGGCTGGTGGTGCCGCAGTGAGTGACGTGAGAACCACGGCGACAACCAGCGACCCTGATCTGCCGCCCGAAGGCGTTCGAACGGGGCTCAAGACCGCGCCCGCCCGGCTGCAGTGGGCGATGAACGCCTGCCTGGCGCAGCAACCTCACCGTTCGCGCCCGTCTGGATCGCCGAGATGGTGTCGCGTCAGGCGGGACGGCCCGCGCCCGCGTAGTCGTCGCCCTTCGAGTGGTACGTGTGGATCTGGATGGCCTGGCCCTCGGTCGGCGCGTTGATCATCAGGCCGTTGCCCAGGTACAGGCCGACGTGGTGGATGCGGGTCGCCGGGCTGCCGTAGAACACCAGGTCGCCGAGGCGGGGCTCCTGGGTGGCCGGTACCGGGGGGAGCGCGCGGAACTGGCTGTCCGCCGTCCGCGGCAGGGCGACGCCCGCGCTGTCGTACGACGCCTTCGTCAGGCCGGAGCAGTCGAAGCCCGCCGCGCCCGCGTCGGGGCCGTTGCCGCCCCAGACGTACGGGAGGCCGAGCTGACCCAGCGCGAAGCGGGTCGCGCGGACCCGCGGCGAGTCCGCCGATGCCGGGTCGAGGGACAGCGTGGCGTACAGCTGGGCCATGCCGAGCACGCGCTGGCGGAACAGCTCGGCCCCGTCGCCGGGGTGGTACGCCGCGATCGCCTTCCACCAGCCGGGGCCGGCGCCGAGGTCCGTGCCGCCCGCGCACAGCGCCCGGCCGGCCGCGACCGGCGCGTCGGAGCCGTACTTCTTGGCCTGCGCGCCCGAGAGACCCAGCAGGTTGCCACCACTGCGGCCGTGGTTCGATGCCGCCGCGCCGACGCCGGCCAGGGTGACCCACGAGAGGTGGCACGACGGGTCTTCGCCGCGGAGCGTCAGCTCGCCGTTCGCGTAGCCGACCAGCGCGTCGGCGGGGATGTCGAGGGGGCCGGCCAGCTGGTCCGCCCACTGCCGCAAGGGGCTCTTGCCGCCCTGGCCGGACGCGCCCTGGCCAGGCTCCTGCGCCTTCACCGGTGCGCTGACTTCGAGGACCGACGGGCCCGACGCCGCGTCGCGCACGACCGGCGGGGGCGCCGGGGCGGCCGCGGGTTCCGGCGAGCGGTCGGCCAGCAGCCAGCCCGCCGTGACGAGCCCGGCGACGAGCGGCAGCGCCACCAGGCCGCGCAGCGCCGCGCCGCGGGCCCACGAAGTCTGCTTCGCCGTCACGGGTTCCAACTTAGAAGAGCGCACCTCTTGGTGAACGACTGAGTAGCTTGCACGTTAGGGGGACTCCCATATTGTGGGCACATGCCTGAGATCGACGCCGGGCGGCTGACCGCGGCGCTCCAAGATCGTTACGCGAAGATCGACGTCGTCGAGCGCACCGGGTCCACCAATGCTGACCTGCGAAAAGCCCTCGAAGACGGCGCCGCGGACCGGACCGTCCTGCTCGCCGAAGAGCAGACAGCGGGAGTCGGCAGGCGGGCACGTTCGTGGAGCTCGCCGAAGGGTGCCGGGCTGTACCTGAGCGTCGCACTCCGGCCGGGTGTCCCCTTCGCGGTGCTCGGCTCACTGTCCGTCGTCGCCGGGCTCGCCGTCCGGGCCGCCGCTGCCTCCGTCGGGGTGGACGCCGTGCTCAAGTGGCCGAACGACGTCCTCGTCGACGGCGCCAAGTGCGCCGGCATCCTCGCCGAGGCCGTCGCCGGGGACGCCCCGTCGATCGTGCTCGGCATCGGCCTCAACGTCCTGCCCCTCGGCGACGTCCAGCCGGGCCCGGGCGGCCTGCCCGCGACGTCGCTGGCCGAACAGGGTGCCACGAACACCGACCGCACCGACGTCGCGATCGCGCTGCTCACCGGGTTCGCCGACCTGGAGCGGCGCTGGCGGCTGGCCGGCGGCGACCTCACCGAGGCGGGGCTGCTCGGCGACTACCGCGCCCACTGCGCGACCCTCGGCCAGGACGTCGAGGTGCAGCTGCCGGACGGCTCCGCGCTGACCGGCCGCGCGGCCGACATCGACGCCGCCGGCCAGCTGCAGATCGACGTGGCGGGCGGGCAGCGGCACACCGTCTTCGCGGGTGACGTGGTCCACGTCCGTCCGGCCTGATTTGTCGGGGCGTCCGCGCCCACCACCTGCTCGCTCGCCGGTACGGTGAGACGACACCGCCGCACCGACCTTGGGAGCGTCCGCCGTGGCCTATCCGGACGATTTGCTCAGCGAGCAAGAGCACGTCGTGGTGCACAGTCACCCGCACTTCAAGATGCTGATCTTCCCGACGCTCGCGCTGCTGGTCACCCTGGGTGCGGGCACCTGGCTGGCGATCCTGGCGAAGGACGCGTCCTCGCCGTGGAACTCGGTCGGGCTGATCGCCATCGGGGTCGTCGCGCTCGTGCTGATCGTGTGGCTGTTCCTGGCGCCGCTCGTGCGCTGGCGGACCACCCACTTCATCGTGACGACGGACCGGCTGATCGCCCGCGAGGGCGTCCTCAAGCGCACCGGCATCGACATCCCGATGGGCCGGATCAACAGCGTCCAGTTCGAGCACGGCCTGCTGGACCGGGTCTTCGGCTGCGGCACGCTCATCATCGAGTCGGCGTCGGACGAGCCGCTGCGCTTCGAGGACATCCCGCACGTCGAGAAGGTGCACACGGTCATCTACCGCGAGGTCAACGACAACCCGTACGACGACTACCGGCCGGGCGCCCAGCAGACCACGCCCCTGCCGCCCCAGGGCGGCGGGCACCCGCCACGTGGCGAGAGACGGCGCTGATGGGCACGCGCGAACTGGGCCTGCCCGAGCGGGTCCCCTCGGCGGGCGACCTGCCGGACCGGGTCACCATCTGGGAGGTCGGCCCGCGCGACGGGCTGCAGAACGAAAAGGCGATCGTCCCGGTCGAGGTCAAGCTCGAGTTCCTCGACCGGCTGGCCGGCGCCGGGCTCACCACGCTGGAGGCGACCAGCTTCGTCCACCCGAAGTGGGTGCCGCAGCTGGCCGACGCCGAGCAGCTGCTGGCCCGGCTCGACCGCCGCGAAGGCGTCCGGTACCCGGTGCTGGTGCCGAACGAGAAGGGCCTGAACCGGGCCCTCGACGCCGGTGTCGAGCACATCGCGATCTTCGCCAGCGCGACGGAGACGTTCGCGCGCAAAAACCTCAACTCGTCGCTGGACGAACAGTTCGCGATGTTCGAACCGGTCGTCACACGGGCCCGGGAAGCGGGCCTGGACGTCCGCGGGTACCTGTCGATGTGCTTCGGCGACCCTTGGGAAGGTGTCGTGCCGGCGAAGCAGGTCGCCGCCGCCGGCCGCCGGCTGCTGGACATGGGGTGCTCGCAGCTTTCCCTGGGCGACACCATCGGCGTCGCGACAGCCGGGCAGGTCGAGACGCTCATCGGGCTGTTCGGCGACGTCGGTGCTTTGGCGGTGCACTTCCACGACACCTACGGCCAGGCGCTCGCCAACACCCTGGCGGCGCTCCGATGTGGAGTGTCGACTGTGGACTCGTCGGCGGGCGGGCTCGGCGGCTGCCCGTACGCCGAATCGGCCACCGGGAACCTCGCGACCGAGGACCTGGTGTGGATGCTGGAGGGTCTCGGGGTGGCCACCGGCGTCGACTTGGACGCGCTGGTGGCGGCCAGCGCGTGGATGGCGGGACAGCTCGGCCGCCCGAGCCCGTCCCGCGTGGTCGCCGCATTGAGCTGACCTAGTCGCGCCCTGGGGGAAGGGGTGCGGTATCAAGGGGGACCGGCAGCGCCGCGGCCGCGTCGAACAGCGTGTGCCCGCCGGGCACCGACCGAGCCGGAGGATGGGTGTGACCGAGCCTTCCGAGGCGGGCTCCGAACCGGGCGAGGGCGACCTCGACACCGGGCCGGTGCAGCTGCCCGGGTACGGCCTGGCGGATTCGGGTGCCTTCGAAGAGGCCCCCACCCCGCCCTCGGGCAACCCCGCGGCCTGGCCGCACGCGGTGTCGCCGCTGCTGCCGCCGTTCCAGCTGCCCCCGGCCCCGCCGCCTCCACCGACGCCGGCCCCGCTGCCCCCGCCGCCGGTGGCCGGGCCGCCGCCGGTCGCGGGCCCGCCGCCGAACCCGGGCTCGCCCGCGCCGCTGCCGCCGCTGGGCTCGCCGCGCACGGAACGGGAAAGCGTCGTCGCGCTGTTCCTGGTGCACATGTTCCCGATCGGGCACCTCCCGGTGGCGATGGACAAGCCTGCGCGCCAGCTGCCGCTGCCCGACGACCCCGACGGCTTTCCGCCGAACGACCACCCGGACGCCCGGCTGATCTTCGACGACCAGGCCCTCACCAACGTCACCGCGGGCTTCCGCCGCTCGCCGACCGCACCGTCACGGCCGGTGCCGCGGCACCTGAAAGAGGGGTACGTGCCGTATGCGCGGGCGACGCAGGCGGTGTGGATCCGCCGGTTCGTCGTCGGGCACAGCGATCTCGGCCCCGAGTACGCGTGGCCGCCGGGCGAGCAGTACCCCGAGGGCAGCGTGGACTGGCCCGAGCCGGTGATGGTCCCGGTCAACACGGTCCTCGACCGCTTCGGCCCGGCCTACGGGCGGATCCTCTACGAGGACGGCACGCCGTTCGCGGAACGCTCGCTGCCACCGGCGTTCCTGGACGCCGAGTACCGCCGGTACGTCGTCGTGCGCAAGGTGCCGATGTGGCGCTCGGAGACCGCGAACTGGTACGGCCAGGTCGGCGGCGGCACCCGGTACCGTGCCCTCCTGGCGGCCGACGAACTGGTGACCCTCGGCTACCTCGCCGAGGCCAAGGGGGAAGAGGACTGATGAACACCCAGTCGATCCAGCGGTGGCTCGGCGTGCTGGGCGTGCCGCCGGAGGTCGTCTCGCTCGGCGCCGAGGTCGACAACGCCTGGTGCCTGATGCAGGGCGAGGACGAGGCGTGGGAGGTGTTCTGGCGCGAGCAGGGCAACCGCTACGACTGGGCGCGGTTCACCAGTGAGCAGGTGGCCTGCCACTACCTGTTCGGGCGGCTCGCGTGGGCGCAGGTCGCCCGCGGCGCCGTCGGCCTGCTCCCCGGCTCCTGACTACCGCTTCAGGATCGCCAGAGCCTCTTCGTGCAGCCGGCCGTTCGTCGAGAGCGCGCTCCCGTTGTCGTACCGCCCGACGCCGTCCAGGTCGCTGAAGCGGCCGCCCGCCTCCGTCACGATCACCTGCGCGGCCGCGACGTCCCACGGGTTGACGACGCACTCGGCCGCCACGTCCAACGCGCCTTCGGCCACCAGCACGTGGTGCCAGAAGTCGCCGAACGCGCGGGTCTCCCAGCACGCGTCCACCAAGCCCAGGTACTTGTCGCGCGAGTGGTACTCGACCCACGAGTTCAGGTCCGTTGTGGACAGATAAGCGTCCGAAAGGGACGAAACCTGCGAAACCGACAGCTTCCGCGTCCCGGCGGCGTCCGAAGAGAACGCTCCGGCGCCCGCAGCCGCCCACCAGCGGCGGCCCAGCAGGGGTGCGCTGATCATGCCGACCACCGGGTCGCCGTCCGAAACCAAGGCGATCAGGGTCGCCCAAACGGGTACTCCGCGCAGGAAGTTCTTGGTCCCGTCGATCGGGTCGAGCACCCACGCGCGGCCGGTCGCCGCCGAGCCGCCGCGTTCCTCGCCGAGCACCGCGTCGCCGGGGCGTTCCGCGGCCAGCAGGGCCCGGATCGCGTCCTCGACCGCGGTGTCGGCGTCGGTCACCGGGGTGCGGTCGGGCTTGCGCTCCACCGCCAGGTCCAGGGCGCGGAACCGCGCCGTCGTGATCGCGTCGGCGGCGTCGGCCAGCCGGGTGGCGAGAGCCAGATCATCTTCGTAGCCAGGCACGGTCACGATGTTTTCACGCCCGTGCGCCGTAGAGTTGGCCAGGTGAGCATGGTCCTACTTGCCGAAGACGATCCGGCCATCGCCGAACCGCTCTCCCGCGCCCTCGAACGCGAGGGATACGAGATCCACGTCGTCACCGACGGCCCTTCGGTGCTCGATGCCACCGCCGCCCAGCGCGTCGACCTGCTCGTGCTGGACCTCGGCCTGCCCGGGATGGACGGCCTGGAGGTTTGCCGCCGGCTCCGCGCGGCCGGGACCGAGCTGCCCGTCCTCATGCTCACCGCCCGCACCGACGAGGTCGACTTCGTGGTCGGCCTGGACGCGGGGGCCGACGACTACGTCGCCAAGCCGTTCCGGCTCGCCGAACTGCTGGCCCGGATCCGCGCGCTGCTGCGCCGCCGGGTGCCCGAGGTCCTGGAGGCCGGCGGGGTGCGGATGGACCTCGGCGCCCGGCTGGTCACCGTGGACAACCACGAGGTCCAGCTGGCCAACAAGGAGTTCGAGCTGCTGCGCGTGCTGATGACCCGCGCCGGGCAGGTCGTCAGCCGCGACGAGATCCTCGCCGAGGTCTGGAACGACCTCGAGTCGAAGACGTCCAAGACGCTCGACATGCACATGTCGTGGCTGCGCCGGAAGCTCGCCATCGCCGCCGACGAGGCCGCCGGCCGCACCAGCAAGAGCCACGACGGCGAGCGGCGGATCGCGACCGTCCGCGGCGTCGGCTTCCGCTTCAACGCCGAATAAGCCGTGCGCCGCCGCATCCTGCTGGCCATCCTGCTGGCCGTCGCGGTCAGCTCGGCGGTCCTCGGCATCCCGCTGGGCATCGTGGCGAGCTGGCAGATCGAGTCCAGCTACCGCGAGACGCTCGCGGAGAACGCCCGCGCGGCGGCGGCGATCCTGGACACCGAAATCGCCAACGGCCAGGAGATCGACCTCGACCAGGTGCGCGCGGCGGTCCCGGCGAACGGGCTGCTCACCGTCCGGGCCAGCGGCCAGAGGGAGAAGCGCTACGGCAGCAGTCCCGGCCCCGACACCGTCACCGAGACGGCCGACCTGGCCCGCGACGGCAAAGTCGAGATCGCCGTCCCGGCCGGCCCGATGCACGACCGGCAGACGACGGTCACGCTGGTCGTCGTGCTGCTGGTGCTGCTGTCGATCGGCACCGGCGCGGTGGTGGCGATCGCGACGGCCAGACGGCTCGCGAAGCCGCTGCGGCACGTGGCCGAGCGCGCGGCCCGCCTCGGCGGCGGCGACTTCCGGCCCGACCCGAGCCGCTACGGCGTCGGCGAGCTCGACATGGTCGCCGAAGCACTGGACGCGTCCGGCACCGCACTGGCCCAGCTCGTGCAGCGGGAACGCCAGCTCGTCGGGGACGTCTCGCACCAGCTGCGCAGCCGGCTGACGGCGTTGCAGCTGCGGCTGGAACCGCTGACCGTGCACCCGGACGAGGAGGTGGCCGACGAGTCGAAGGCCGCCCAGGAGCAGGCGGACCGGCTCGCGGAGGCGCTCGACGAGCTGCTCGCGGCCGCCCGTGCGGCGCGTGAGGTCGGCGCGGAGCCGGTGGACCTGCCGACGCAGCTGCCGGAGATGGCGCAGGAATGGCGCGAGCTGCTGCGTTCGGAGGGCCGCAACCTGCGCACGCGCGTGGCCGACGGCCTGATGGCGCGGGCGACGCCGGGCCGGCTCCGCGAGGTCGTCGGGGTGCTGCTGGACAACGCGCTGCGCCACGGCTCGGGCACGGTCACCCTCATCGCCCGCCGCGGCGACGCCGAGGGCACGGTGGTGATCGAGGTGAGCGACACCGGCCCCGGCGTCCCGGACGAGCTGGCGCCGCACATCTTCGAGCGGGGATTCTCCGGCGGCGGCTCGACGGGGGTGGGCCTGGCGCTGGCGCGGGCCCTGGTCGAGGCGGACGGCGGCCGCCTGGAGCTGTCGAACCGGCGACCGGCGGTGTTCAGCCTGTTCCTGAAGGTGCCGCGGCCGAGCGACGTCCCCGAGGTGCGCTGGCCGGCCGAGCGCGTCCCGCGGTAGGCGACGCGCCCGGCCGTCGGCTCAGATCAGGCCTTCCCGCAGCGCGTAAGCCACCGCGTGCGAGCGGTTCCGCAGCTGGAACCGGTTGGTGACGTCGTGGAGGATGCTCTTCACCGTGCGCTGCGAGTAGCACAGCTCGTCGGCGATCTCCTGCGTCGAATACCCCGCCGCGACGAGCCGCAGGACTTCCGTCTCCCGGTCGCTCATGCCGCCCAGGCGCAGGCCGCGCGGCTGGAGCACCTGGCGCTGCAGCCGGGAAACCCGGTTCAGCAGCCGGCCGAGCAGGTCGGGCGGCAGCGCGCCCTCCCCGGCGGCCGCGGCCTTGATCAGGCGGACGAGGACGTCCGGGCCCGCGTCGGCGCGCCGGGCGACCGCGCAGACGCCGTGCTCGACCGCGTTGAGGATCTCGTTGTCGTCGACGTCGCCCGCGATCAGCACGATGCGGGTGAAGCCCTGGTGGTGCAGCGCGGACAGCAGCCGGGTCATCGCCTCGTCGAGCCGGTCGGCGACCAGCAGCGCGACCAGGGCCGTGCCGTCGTCCACCACCCGGACGTCGTCGCGGGACCGCAGCGCCATGCAGACGCCGTCGTGCAGGATCGGATCGGTGGCGCGGACCACCACCGGGGTCCGGTCGGTTTCGAACATCGTTCCCCATTCCCCTCGAACGGTGCAGGCTGCCCAGCCTGCCCGCTCGGGTGTCCCGGGCGCATGGGACCGGCGTCCCGATGTTGCCCGGGCGACTGCCTCTCAGGACCGGCCGAGGCCCGCGTCCCTGGCCCGGACGATCGCCTCGGCGCGGTCGGCCACGTGCAGCTTGGCGAAGACGTTCGAAATGTGGTTCCGCACGGTTTTCGGGCTCAGGCACAGCGTGCCGGCGATGAAGCTGTTGCTGTGCCCGGCCGCGATCAGCGCGAGCACCTCGCGTTCGCGCCCGGTCAGCTCCGGGAACACCGGCTCGCTGACCGGCGGCTGGTTGAAGAAGGCGAGCACGCGGTTCGCGATGTCCGGGCCGAAGATGGCCTCGCGCCGGGCGACCGCCTGGACGGCCCGGATGATCTCGTCCGGCTCGGCGTCCTTGAGCAGGTAGCCGCGGGCACCGGCGCGCATCGCCGCGAAGACCGACTCGCTTTCGTCGGCCATCGTCAGCATCAGCACGCCGGTGCCCGGGTTGGCCGCCACGATGTGCCGGGTCGCCTGGATCCCGGACAGGTCGGGCAGGTGCAGGTCCATCACGACGACGTCCGGGCGGAGGGTGGCGGCGGAGGCGACCGCGTCGGCCCCGCCGGCGGCCTCGCCGACGACCTCGATGCCGGGTTCGGCGGCGAGCAGCGTGCCCACGCCGATCCGGAACAGGGGATGGTCGTCCACGACGAGGACGCGCAGGTCGCTCATCCGCCCCACCTCCCCCTGGTCACTCCTGGTGATGGTACGCGGACGCGTTCTCCCGTGCCCAGACCGCGAAGGTCAGCGGCGGCCGGCCGAGCAGCCGCTCGACGGTGTCGAAGACGACGTGTTCGTGCGGGGCGGACTCGCGCTTGAGGGCGAAGAGGCCGTCGACGGCCTTCGCGGGCCAGCCGTACGTCCGGATCAGCCGGTCCTTCGCGGCGCTTTCGGTTTCTTCGACGTACTTCAGCGGACGGCCGATCGCCTCGGACAGGATGGCGACCTGCTGCTCGGCGGTGAGGGCTTCGCCGCCGGTGAGCCCGTAGGTCGCGCCTTCGTGCCCGGACGTCGTGAGGACGAGCGTCGCGACCTCGGCGATGTCGCGGACGTGGACCAGCGCGGACGGCGGATCGGTTTCGGGCACGTACACGGCGTTTTCTTCGCGGATCGAGCCGATCCAGGCGAGCCGGTTGTCCATGAAGGCGCCGGGCCGCAGGATGGTCCAGGACGGTCCGGCTTCGCGGACGGCCTGCTCGGCTTCGGCGTGGGCGCGGGAAATCGCGTCCTGCTGTCCGAAGTGGACACCCGTGGTGGACAGCTTGACGAGGTGGGTGACGCCGGCCCGGGCGGCGGCCTGCGCGACCGCCGCTTCCCGGTCGGCGCTGTGCCCCTGGGTCAGCACGAACACGCGGTCCGCGCCGGCCAGCAGGGCGGGCAGGTCCGAGGTGTCGAGGTCGCCGCGGACCACGTCGGCGCGCGGGTCGATCCGGGCCTTCGCCGGGTCGCGGGTCAGCGCGCGGACGTCCGCACCGGCGTCGAGCAGGGCGGGGACGAGGTGGCGGCCGACCTTGCCGGTGGCGCCGAGGACGAAGATCATCGTGGGTTCTCCTTATCGGGAAAGGGGGACGTGGGGGAGCGCGAACGCCGTGACGAGGCCGAGCGCGAGCACGGGCAGCAGCGCGAGGAAGACGCCGTGGGTGCCGGCGTGGTAGGCGAAGCCCAGCGCGACCGGGCCGAGGGCCGAGCCGAGCGCGCGGGCGAGGTTGACGCCGGCGGCGACCGCACCGCGGTCCGCGGCGGGGGCGGTGTTCTGCGTGGCCATGGCGAGCACCTGCAGGTTGAGCCCGGCCGCGAAGCCGAAGACGACCAGGCAGCCGAGGACCTGCGGGAGGCCCTCCAGCGTGAGCAGGCCGAGCACCGCGAGCAGGCCGAGCGCCATGCTCAGCCGCGGTGCCCAGCGGTAGGCGCCGGTGCGGGCGATGACCTTGCTGGCGACGACGGAGGCGACGGACACGGCGAGCGTCATCGGCAGCAGCCGCAGCCCGCCTTCCGCCGGACCGGCGTCGGCCTGCAGGTAGACCGCGATGTAATTGACCGAGCCGAGGAACGCGAACCCGGCGAGCACGCTGAGCAGCACGGACACGGTGAACGTGCGGTCGCGGAACAGCCGCAGCGGCAGCACGGGCGCTTCGGCCCGCCGTTCGACGACCACGAACACCACGGCCGCGACCGCGCCGAGGCCGAGCGACCACGGCGTGAGCAGGGTGAACCCGGTGATCGCCGTGCCGAGCAGGAGCACGCCGGCGAAGTCGAACGGCGCTTCCCGGCGCCGGGTCGACAGGTCGAGCGTCTTCAGGCAGGCCAGGGCGACGAGCCCGAGCGGAAGGTTGATCAGGAAGATCGACCGCCACCCGGCGACGCCGGTGAGCAGGCCGCCGACCACCGGCCCGGCGAGCGAAGCGACGGCGAAGCAGATCGAGAACCAGCCGAAGTACTTCGCGCCTTCGCGGGGCGAGAACATCTCGCCGAGCGAAGCGCCGACGGAGATGAAGAGGCCACCGGAACCGGCGCCCTGCAGTACGCGCCCGGCAACCAGGAACGCGGCCGACGGCGCCAGGCCGCAGGCGAGCGAGCCCAGCAGGAACAGGGCGAGTGCGCCCAGGAGCACACGTTTGCGGCCGAAGACGTCACCGAGCTTGCCGTAGAGGGGCGCGGTGGCGCTCCCGGCGAGCAGGTAGGCGGTGGTGACCCAGGCGTAGGCGCCGGTGCCGCCGAACTCGGCGGCGATCCGGGGCAGCGCGGTGGCGACGACCTGGGCGTCGAGCATCGCGAGGAAAACGGACAGGAACAGGCCCGTGAGGGCAGCTTTCAGGGCGCGCGAAGGCGCGATCGTGCTCAAGAGAAAACCTTGTTTCGTCAGAAGGGACGAGAGATGCGGACGCGTCGGAAACGCGCCCCGTCGAGTCGGGAAAAGGCTCCATCGTCATCCGCGAACGGATGCGACCTCTTCGCGCTCGGAAA
Organism: Amycolatopsis sp. 505; assembly: GCF_031625235.1. Taxonomy (NCBI): domain Bacteria; kingdom Bacillati; phylum Actinomycetota; class Actinomycetes; order Pseudonocardiales; family Pseudonocardiaceae; genus Amycolatopsis; species Amycolatopsis sp. 505. The sequence goes on along the minus strand of NZ_JACKQP010000004.1, from coordinate 253,813 downwards.
CCACCTCGAATCGTCCCGCTCGCCCGGCCGAACCCGGACGGCGTCCTCTACGCAGGAACACTGACGAAGATGACTCTAGACAAGTACATGTCTGAAGACAAGTATTTTTTCAGGGCAGGCGGCTGACCTGGTCGCTGTCCCGGCGCCGCTCGCCCAGCTCGTCCGGGAACACCCACTTCTTGAAGCCCCAGAAGCGGAAGAACATCGCCAGCAGCATGCCGATGATCGACCCGCTCGCGAAGTCCGCGACCTCCTGGACCAGGAACGTCACGTGCGGGACCTCGAGGTCGAGCACGTACCGCGAGATGACCAGGGGAACCAGGTTGACGCCCACCGCGATGCCGCTGATGACGAAGAACAGGGCGGCTTCGTGGTGCCGCTCGCGCCCGCCGCGGGTCCGGAAGGACCACTCGCGGTTGAGGATGTAGGACACGATGGTCGCGACGATGATCGCGATCGCCTTCGCCGTGGTCGGCTTCGGCTCCAGCACCGTCAGCTTCAACGCGTACCAGACGCCGTTGTCGACCACGAACGTCGTGCCGCCCACGATCGCGAACTTCAGCAGCTCCCGGTGCTTGATCAGCACCGAACGCAGTGGTTCCGGCGTGCGCTTGAGCACGGTTTCCACAACGGTCACACCACGCAGTCTAGGAGAACACCGCGTTTACCTGTGGTTCAGGCGGCACTGCTGCCGTGAATGTCCGGATATCGGGCGGCTGCGTCAGCCGGTCAGCCAGCCGAACGCCTTCTCGGGGGTGACGGTCGGCGGCTTTGCCCCGGGTTTCCCGCCGGACCGCGGCGGTGCGCCGGTCGTGGTCGTGGTCGTGGACACCGGCGGCTCGCTCGTCGGCTCGTCCGGCGTCGTGGCCGGTGGCTTCGACGTCGGCTTGGTCGGGGTCGGCTTCGGCTTGGACGGCGTCGGCTTCGGGACCGACGGCGTCGTCGGGGCCGGCACCGGGTCCTTGCCGCACCAGTGGCGCCAGCAGCCGAAGTCCACGGTGACCCGCGGCGCCGTCGCCCGGCCGAGCAGGCCCTCGACCGTCGCCCGGCCGTCGTTCGGTCGGCTCTTCAGCTGGACCCACAGGTTGACGTGCTGGCCGGGGGCCAGTGCGCTCTTCGTCGTGCAGGTCGCGCCCGTGCCCGTCGACGTGCAGGGGAAGTCGCGCAGGCTCCACCACTGCTTGAGCGGGGCGTCGAAGGTGACCGTGACCGGCTTGGCCGTCTGGCCGGTGTTGTGGACCGTCACGTAGATCCGCGGGTGGGGGAACCACGGGAACATCGAGATCGGGTCGGTGTGCGCTTCCAGGACCACGGCGTCCGGCGGGACCTTCACGGTGACCTTGACGCTCACCGCGACGGAGATCTGCACGCCGGCCGTGACCGAGCCGGTCACCGTGCCGCCTTCGGCGTCTTCGTCGGCCTGCAGGCGGAAGTTCAGCGTCGCGCTCTGGCCGGGCTGCAGGCCGGCGCCGGTCTTGCAGGTGACCGTGCCCTCGCCGCCGGGGCAGTTCACCGAAACCGGGCCGGGGGCCTGCGCTCGGGCGGCCGGGGCGCCGCCACCGCCGGTCTCGACCGCGCGAACCCCGCGCGGGAGCTTGAGCGCGACCGCCACCGGCTCGGACACGCTGCCGCCGTCGTTGCGCACGGTGATCGGGAGGTTCGTCGCGGTGCCCGGGCTGAGCTCGACGCCGTCCGGCGGGGTCGTCGCGGACATCGACGGCGGCGCCGGAGCGGGCGGAGCCGGCGCGGGCGGCGGGGCCGGGGCGGGCGGGGCGACCGGCGGCGGAGCGGGCTCGACCGGCGGTGCCGCGGGCGGGGCCGGGGGCTGGGGTGCCGGGGGTTCGACCGGCGGAGCGGCGGGCGGGGCCGGGGGCTGCGGCTTCGGGGCCGGCGGTTGGACCTGCTGGGCCGGCGGCGGTACCGGGGCGGCGACCGGGACCTCCTGCGCCCCGCCGCCCGCGGCGAGCGCGATGACGACGGCCGCGACGACCGCGGCGCCCGAGGCGGCGACCCCGGCGAACTGGCGGGGCCCGCCGGCCGCGGCTCCCGCGCCCGCACCGGCCTTGCCGCCCGCCGCCGCGGCACCGGCGGCGGCCGCACCCGCGGTGGCCGCCGTGGCCGCGCTCGCCTTCGCGGCGCCGATCGTGGCGAGGTAGCCCAGCGCGGCGCCGCCCAGGACGATCGGGGCGATGATCGCGCGCAGCCCGCCGTTGACGTCGGCCAGCTCCGCGGCCAGCGCCCGGCACCGGTCGCACTCGTCGAGGTGGCTCTCCACCTGGGCGCGCTCCCGTTTGGACAGTCCGTCGCGGGTCCACGCGCCGAGCCGCTCGGCGCAGGCGCGGCAGCGTTCCTCGGCGTTCTCCTGCAGGTGGACCTGCAGGTACGCCTGGCGGAGGCCTTCGCGGGCGCGGTAGGCGAGCGCGGAGACGCCGTTCGCGGTCAGGCCCAGCAGCGGCGCGACCTCGGCCGGGCTCTGCTGCTCGATCTCGGTGTGCCAGAGCACCGCCTGCCAGCGTTCCGGCAGCCGCGCGAACGCCTTGGCGGCCATCGTCCGCTCGAGGCCGGCGACCGCGGTGTCGGAGAACGGCACGGTCAGCGCCTCGGCCGCGGCGCCGCCGACCTCGGTCATGTCTTCGTTGAGGTCGACCCGGCGTTCCTTGCGGGTGCGGTCGTACGCGGTGTGACGCAGGGCGGTGAGCAAGTACGCCCGGAAGGCTGTGTCCGGCCCCTTGCCGCCACGGAGCGTGTCGAGCACCTTGGCGAACGCCTCGGACACGAGATCGTCGGCTTCGGAGCTGGAGCGGGCCAGCTGGCGGGCCAGATTGCGGGCCGCGCCGGTGTGCCGTTCGTAGAGCGTCCCGTACGAGTCGATCTTCCCGGAGCGGACCTCCGCGATCAGCTCGGCGTCACTCTTTCCGCTGAGATCGGCGGGAACGGTGGACACGGCACTCCTCGGTCGGCTAGAGCCAGGACCTGCCATTACAGGCCGATCCGGGACGCGAGACAAGTGTGACTGACCCGCCTCCGGCGGTCACGTCGTGGTGGGGGTGATGACTCCGACGGCGGAGCAAAATCACCCACCCCCGGGCCCGCCCGGGGAAAAGCGCCGAGACAAAAACTGGTCAGTACGCGTCACGGGGCCCACCGGGGTGCGTCCTCATCGTGAAGCACCGAACAAGATCGTTGCGAACCGGACGAAAGGGGCGGGTGGCCAGTGGATGTTCCGGCTGCGCGACCCGGCTCCGGTGACACCCCGTCCACGCCGGCCGAGCGGGACGCCTCCCTGCGTGCGCTGCGGGCCCGCTGGCGCACGGCCAGCCTCGCCGCGGGCTGGCGGTTCCCCAGCGACTGGGCCCTGCCCGAGGTCGACGCCGTCTGCGCGGCGGTGATGGCGAAGGGCCGCGTCGAAGCCGCCGAAACCGCGCTGGCCGGCCTGGCCAGGGCCCGCGCGGCGGCCGGTGCGGGGCTCGCGGAGACCCTCGCCGACCTCGCCGCGCTGCACGCCGTGCTCGGCCACAGCGGCGACGGGTTCGTCTCGCCGGACGTCGACGCCACGCCGGCGCGGCTGCTCCGGACCACCGCGCTGGCCTGGGCCGACGTCGCCACCGACCAGCTCGTGCACACCGAGGTCACCGACCCGCTGACCGGCCTGCCGTCGGCCGCCTACCTGCGCACCCGGCTCGCGGAGGTCTACCGCGCCGCCGAGGCGCGCGAGCGGCCGGCCGCCGAAGACCACGTGCTGCTCGTCGTCTCGCTCGACCTCAGCGCCGTCGCCGGGTTCCCGCGGCTGACCGGGATGATCCTGGTCGCGGACGCGCTGCGGACGGTGTTCGACAGCGGCCAGAGCGTCGCCTCGCTGGGCCCGTCCGTCGTCGCGGCCCTGGTCCCGAAGGACGAGCGGGTCGCTTCGCAGGGGGTCGCGTTGCGGCGGGCGTTGCACGAGCGGCTGCAGGTCGACGCCCAGCTGGCGGACGTCGGCCGTCCGCGCGTCTCGGCGGTGCGGCTGCCGGCCACCCACGAGCTCGCCTGCGACCTGCTGGCCCACCTGGCGCGCGCGTAGAACACCGGAAAGTCCGGTTTCGCCCGGACCCTTCCGACCGGGACCGGGCCGGTCATGATTTCCTGGTGCGGTGACCCGGACCGTACCCACCGACGTCGACGGCGAGATCGCGGCCAGACCCCAGCACCGGCTGGCCCTTCGGAAATCACTCGCCCGGCTGTCCGTCCGCCCGCGGTCGATCCTGATCCTGTCGGTGATTCCGCTGGTCGCGATCGGGTACGGCATCTACGGCTGGCAGCACGACTGGGTGCTCGGCGTCGACAGCGCGGTCTACCGCGCGGGCGCCCTCACCCTGCTGCACGGCGACTCCCTCTACGACGCGAACACGCTGCCCAACGAGCCGTGGTGGGCGCTCCTGCCGTTCACCTACCCGCCGACGGCGGCACTGATCTTCGTCCCGCTCGCGGCGTTCCCCACGCAGATCTCGTGGGGCCTGATCACGGCCGTCTCGCTGGGGGCGATGGCGCTGTCGATCCGGATCGCCATCGGCGCGCTGCCGCGCCCGGCCGCGGACGGCCCGCGCTGGTGGGCCTCGCCCGCCCGCTCGACCATCGTGTTCTTCCTGGTCTTCCTCGGCCTCGAGCCGGTCTGGCGGACGATCTTCCTCGGCCAGATCAACCTGATCCTGATGGCCATGATCCTGCTCGACATGCTGGTCATCGGCGCGCGGGGGAGCCGCTGGGGCGGCGTGCTGGTCGGCGTCGCGGCGGCGATCAAGCTGACGCCGCTGGTGTTCCTCGGGCACCTGTTCATCACCGGCCGCCGCATGGACGCGCTGCGCGGGCTGGCCACGTTCATCGTGCTCCAGGGCCTGATGTTCCTGATCAACGCGCACGACGCGGCGAAGTACTGGACCGTCACGCTGCCGGACACCGGCCGGATCGGACCGGTGCACTGGGCGGGCAACCAGTCGCTCAACGCGCTGATGAACCGGGCCACCGACCTCGCGCCGTGGGCGTCGAAGGCGGCGATGGGCATCGGCTTCCTGCTCGCCGTCCCGGGGCTGTGGCTGCTGCTGCGGTTCCACCGCAAGGGGCAGGCGCTGGCCGCGATGCTCGTGACGGCGTTCTGGACGCTGCTGATCTCGCCGATCTCGTGGACGCACCACTGGGTCTGGGTGATCCCGCTGATCGTGCTGCTGGTCTCGCGGCTGCCGAAGACCACCCCGAAGACGGCGTGGAAGCGCTGGGTCGGGACCGGGCTGGTGGCGTTCGTGTTCGTCAGCTGCGTGCTGCTGATCCTGCCGAACGGCCGCAACGTCGAGCTGCACTGGAAGGTGTGGCAGAACGTGCTGGGTGACGCGTACATCCTGATGCCGGTCGTGCTGGCCCTCGCGCTCATCCTGCGCTGGGGGCTGTTGCGGCGGGCGCGGAAGAAGGCGGCCGCGGATGCCGACGTCCCCGCCGGGGTCTGAGGCGCGCACCGGCCGCGTCCTCGCCGGGGTTCTCGCTCTCCTCGTCCTGGCCTTCGGGGTGGTCGGCTGGCTGGCCGGCTGGCACCTGGGCGCGGACAGCGCCGTGTACCGTGCGGGGGCGTTGACGCTGCTGCACGGCGACCCGCTCTACACGCGGGACGTGCTGACCGCGCTGCCGGACTGGGTGCGCCTGCCGTTCACCTACACACCGGCCGCCGCGCCGCTCTTCCTGCCGCTCGCCCTGGTGCCGTCGGGGTTGGTCTGGGGCGTGATCGCGGTTTTGTCGGTGGTCGGTCTTATGGTCGTCATCACGGTGGTTTCGTCGCCGCCGGGGGGCTCGTCGCTTCTGGGAAGAAGCCGGTGGGCCTTGCCGGCGGGAACGGCCGTCGCGCTGGCGCTGGAACCGGTGTGGAAGACGCTGTTCCTGGGCCAGATCAACTTGATACTGATGGCGTTCGTGGTGCTGGACGTCCTGGTGCTGTCGGCGCGGAGGTCGCGCTGGGCGGGCGTGCTGATCGGCGTGGCAGCGGCGATCAAGCTGACCCCGCTGATCTTCGTGCCGCACCTGTTCTTCACGGGCCGGTGGAAGGACGGGCTGCGGGCCCTGGGCACGTTCGCGGCGCTCGAAGCGGTGATGTTCGCGATCATCCCGGCCGACGCGGTGCGGTTCTGGCGGGATTCGGCGACCGACCCGAGCCGGGTCGGGTCGGTGCACTGGATCTTCAACCAGTCGCTCAACGGGCTGGTCAACCGGGCCTCCGCGCTGGCGCCCTGGTCGCTGGCGGTGGCGGTCGGAGTGGCGGCGGTGCTCGCCGTGCCGGCGGTGTGGCTCGTCGTGCGGCTGCACCGGCGTGGCGAGGACGCGGCCGCGTTGCTCGTGACGGCGTTCTACGGGCTGTTGCTGTCGCCCGTGTCGTGGTCGCACCACTGGGTGTGGTGCGTGCCGTTGATCACGCTGCTCCTGGTGAAGGCGCGGTGGTGGGCCGCGGCGGCCGTCACGGCGCTGTTCGTCTCGCAGGTCGTGATGCTCGTGCCCAACGGCGGGGACGTCGAGTTCGGCTGGGGCCTGGGGTGGTCGGTCCTCGGCAACGGCTACGTGCTCGCGGCGGCCGGCGGCATCCTGGGGCTCGCGGCGCGTGAGCTTCGTCTGGTCCGGCGGTCACCCCAGGTCGTGACCGTTTAGGCTGACTGGCGCTATGGACAAACACACCGGTCTGCCTGTCGTGGGCATGGTGGGCGGCGGCCAGCTCGCCCGGATGACCCACCAGGCGGCGATCTCCCTCGGCCAGTCCCTGCGCGTGCTCGCCGCGGGGGAGAACGAAGCCGCGGGGCTCGTCGCCGGCGACGTCACCATCGGCCACCACACCGACCTCGAGGCGCTGCGGAAGTTCGCGGCGTCGGTCGACGTGCTCACCTTCGACCACGAGCACGTGCCGGGGGAGCACCTGCTGACGCTGGCCATGGAGGGCCACGTCATCCGGCCGGCGGCGTCCGCGCTCGGCTTCGCGCAGAACAAGCTCGTGATGCGCGAGATGATGGCGGGCCTCGGCGTGCCGGGCCCGGCGTTCGCCGAGGTGTCCTCTGTGGACGACGTGGTGGCGTTCGGCGCCGAGCACGGCTGGCCGGTGGTGCTCAAGGCGGCGACCGGCGGGTACGACGGCCGTGGCGTCTGGATGCTCGACACCGCGCAGCACGCGCGCGAGACCGTGCCGGAGCTGCTGGCCGCGGGCACGGCACTGCTGGTGGAGGCGAAGGTGGCGATGCGGCGGGAGCTGTCCGCGCTCGTCGCCCGCTCGCCCTTCGGCCAGGGTGCGGCGTACCCGGTGGTCGAGACGGTGCAGACCGGCGGCATCAACACCGAGGTCCTCGCCCCGGCGCCGGGGCTCGACGACTCGCGGGTGCACGAGGCCCAGGACCTGGCGCTGCGGATCGCGTCGACCCTGGACGTCACCGGGCTGCTCGCGGTCGAGCTGTTCGAGACCGACACCGGGCTGCTGGTGAACGAGCTGGCGATGCGCCCGCACAACTCCGGGCACTGGACCATGGACGGCTCGCGCACGTCCCAGTTCGAGCAGCACCTGCGGGCGGTGCTCGACTACCCGCTGGGCCGGACGGACCTGATCGCGCCCGCGTGCGTGATGGCGAACGTCCTGGGCGCGCCGGAGCTGCCCGAGATGGGGCCGGACGAGCGGCTGCACCACCTGTTCGCGCGGTACCCGGAGGCGCGGGTGCACCTGTACGGCAAGCAGGAGCGGCCGGGCCGCAAGCTCGGGCACGTGAACTTCACCGGCGAGCGCATGGAGGACCTGCGCAACCGCGCGCTGCTGTCGGCGCACTGGCTGTCCCACGCCGTCTGGCTCGACGGCTACGAAATCCACTGACGGGAGAGGTCGGTATGGCGCCGCAGGTGGGCGTGATCATGGGCAGCGACTCGGACTGGCCGACGCTGGAGGCGGCGGGTGCGGCGCTGGACGAGTTCGGCGTCGAGTACGAGGTCGGCGTCTACTCGGCGCACCGGACCCCGCAGCGCATGCTGGACTACGCGACGTCGGCGGCTTCGCGCGGCCTGCGCGTGATCATCGCGGGCGCGGGCGGCGCGGCCCACCTGCCGGGCATGGTGGCCTCGGCGACCGTGCTGCCGGTGATCGGCGTCCCGGTCCCGCTGAAGTACCTGGACGGCCTGGACTCCCTGCTGTCGATCGTCCAGATGCCGGCGGGTATCCCGGTGGCCACCGTCTCGGTGGGCGGCGCGCGGAACGCGGGCCTGCTGGCGGTCCGCATCCTGGCGGCGTCCGACGAGGGCCTGCGCGCGAAGATGGCGAAGTTCCAGGCGGACCTGGAGAAGCTGGTGCTGGACAAGGACGCGGCCCTGCGCGAGAAAACCGGCCACTAGCCGGGCTCGCCGGAGCACGAGCCGGCCCGGGCGCGTCGCCGGCCGGCCCGTGCGCCGCGGTCAGCCGTCCAAGTCGCCGACGAGCTGCTGCCTCAGCTCGCGCTTGAGCACCTTCCCCGCCGCGGACACCGGGATCTGCGTCACCACGTGCACCTCCCGGAGCCGCTTGTACGGCAGCACCTTCTCGTTGACCGCGGCCATCAGCGCGTCCGCGTCCAGCGATTCGCGGGGCACCACGAACGCCACCGGCAGCTCGCCGACCTCCGGGTCCGGCCGGCCGACCACCGCGGCCGCCGCGACGCCCGGCATGGTGACGAGCAGCTCCTCGAGCTCGCGGGGGAAGACGTTGTACCCCTTGTACAGCAGCATGTCCTTCTTGCGGTCCACAATAGACAGGTAGCCGTCGTCGTCGAGGATGCCGATGTCGCCCGTGTGCAGCCAGCCGTCCACCAGGGCGGCCGCCGTCTCCTCCGGGCGGTTGCGGTAGCCGAGCATGATCTGCGGGCCGCGCAGGCAGACCTCGCCCCGCTCGCCGACGGGCAGCGGGTCTTCGCCGCCCTCGGGCGGGACGATCTTGACCTGCGTGTCGAAGATCGGCACGCCCACCGAGCCGACCTTGCGCGTGCCCGAGCGGTACGTCGGCGAGATCACCGCGCCCATCGTCGCCTCGGTGAGGCCGTAGCCTTCGGTGACCACCACGCCCGGGAACCGCTCGCGCAGCGCGTTGATCATCGCGTGGTTCATCGGTGCCGCACCCGACCCGATCGAGCGGACCGACGAGAGGTCGGCGGTGTGGAACGACGGTGTCGCGAGCAGGGCCGCGAACAACGCCGGTGCGCCGCCGATGCCGGTGATGCGGAGCCGCTCGGCGTCGGCGACGTACGCCGCCGGGTCGAAGCGCGTGTGCAGGACCATCGTCGTGCCCGCGATCACCGCCGCGTTGAGGCCGCCGATGATGCCCATCGCGTGGAACCACGGCGTCAGGTTGATCGCGACGCCGGTGCCCAGGCGCGACGGCCACTCGTCCTCGCTGCCGATCTGGTCGAGCGTGACGTCGCCGTGCGCGTCGAGCGCCGGGACCGAGCCGGTGCCCCAGCAGGCGTGCTGGAGCGTGTTGACCACGACGTTGCGGTGCGACAGCCGCACCCCCTTGGACCGGCCGGTGGTGCCACCCGTGTAGGCGAGGTGGGCGAGGTCCTCGTGGAGGTCGAGGTCGACGTCCGGGGGAGTCTCCGGCTGGGCGGCGTGGAACGCCTCGAACTCGAGCGCGCCCTCGGGCAGGTCGCCGGTGGGCTGGACGACCACGGTGAACCGCGCCGGGATCCGGTCGGCGACGCTCGCCAGCGCGCCCGCGACCGGGCCGAACGTCACCACGGCCGCGGCCTCGCAGTCGGCGAGCTGGAAGGCGAGGTCGTCCGGCGGGAGCAGCGGGTTCGCCGGGCTGAAGGTGGCCCCGGCCAGCAGCGTGCCGTAGTAGGCGACCGGGAAGGCCAGGCAGTTCGGCAGGTGCAGCGCCACGACGTCGCCGCGGCCGATGCCGCGTTCGCGCAGGGCGTTGGCGAACCGGCAGGCGGCCCGGTGGGTCTCGGTGAAGGAGAGACTGCGGCCGTCGTGGGCGAAGGCCGTCCGGTCGCCCCAGCGCGCGGCACCCGCCGCCAGGATCGAACCGACGGGGACTTCGGGGTACTCGAGGGAGGTGGGCAGACCGGGCGGCGTCGTCGGCGCGGTGATCGGCATCACCCGACCATACGAACGGTGCGGTCAACGCCACAAGGACGACGTAGGTGAACGAGCGCTAACATCGATAGATCCCTCCCGACGTCGTAGAGAAGGTGACCGGAAGTGACCGACGGCCTGTACCAGCTTGCCGAGGAGCACGAGGAGCTGCGGGCCGCGGTCCGGGCCCTGGCCGAGAAGGAGATCGCGCCGTACGCGGCGGAGGTCGACGAGAACGAGCGCTACCCGATCGAGGCGTACAACGCGCTGGTCAAGTCGGGTTTCAACGCCGTGCACATCGGTGAGGAGTACGACGGGCAGGGTGCGGACGCGGTCGGTGCCTGCATCGTGATCGAAGAGGTCGCGCGGGTCGACGCTTCGGCGTCGCTCATCCCGGCGGTCAACAAGCTCGGCACCCAGCCGATCATCCTGTCGGCTTCGGAGGAGCTGAAGAAGCTCGTGCTGCCCTCGATCGCGTCGGGGGAGGCGTCGGCTTCGTACGCGCTGTCGGAGCGGGAGGCCGGTTCGGACACCGCGTCCATGCGGGCGCGGGCCCGGCTCGACGGTGACCACTGGGTGCTCAACGGCACCAAGTGCTGGATCACCAACGCCGGTGAGTCGTCGTGGTACACGGTGATGGCGGTGACCGACCCGGACGCCGAGAAGAAGGCCAACGGCATTTCGGCGTTCGTCGTGCACAAGGACGACCCGGGCTTCTCGGTGGGGCCGAAGGAGAAGAAGCTCGGCATCAAGGGCTCGCCGACGCGGGAGATCTACTTCGAGAACTGCACGATCCCGGCCGACCGCATCATCGGCGAGCCCGGCACCGGCCTCAAGACGGCGCTGCGCACGCTCGACCACACCCGTCCGACGATCGGCGCGCAGGCGCTGGGCATCGCGCAGGGCGCCCTGGACGCGGCGGTGGCGTACGTGAAGGACCGCAAGCAGTTCGGCAAGGCGATCGCGGAGTTCCAGGGCGTCCAGTTCATGCTGGCCGACATGGGGACCAAGATCGAGGCGGCCCGCCACCTGGTGTACGCCTCGGCGGCGGCCTCCGAGCGCGGCGACAAGCGCGCCGGCTTCATGGCGTCCGCGGCGAAGACGTACGCGTCGGACATCGCGATGGAGGTGACCACGGACGCCGTCCAGCTCTTCGGCGGCGCCGGCTACACCCGCGACTTCCCGGTGGAGCGCATGATGCGCGACGCCAAGATCACGCAGATCTACGAAGGCACCAACCAGATCCAGAAGGTCGTGATGGCCCGGGCTCTCCTCAAGGGCTAGATCGATCTTGATCCGGCAGGGCGGGCGGCAGTCGGGTACCGGTAAACCCGTTGGGGACCAGCGGACCGTGGCGCCATACTGTGGCCAATCCGCCTCAACAGGTGCACGGGGCGCCCGAGGCACAGCCGAACCGGCAGGGTAAGCAGCGACGTGGCGGATGTCGCACGCGTGGTGCGCGATCGGCACCTGCGTATCCCCTGCCGGACCCGCTCACTCCGCAGTCACGCCGAGTTCCCCGACTTCGCCAGGTCGTCTACCAGCCGTCGGCGCCGGCTCGCCCGGCGCGGTTCGGTTCGCTTTCCCACGCTGTGAGGATCGACAGCGCGTCGTGGGACGGCGTGCCCGGTTCGGCCGTCAGGACCATCAGGCGCTGGCCCGAACCGTCCGGGCTGGCCCAGGTGTCGCAGTCCAGCGTCAGGTTGCCGACCAGGCTGTGGCGGTAGTGCTTGGTTCCGTAGCTCGCGTTGTTGACGTGGTGTTCCGCCCACCACGTGCGGAAGTCGGGGTCGGCGACCGAGAGGTCGCCGACCAGGCGGGACAGCTCCGGGTCGGCCGTGTCGGCCGCCGCCTCCATGCGGAGGGCCGCCACTGCCTCGCGGGCGTCGTGCTGCCAGTTCTCGTGGAGTTCGCGGACCGCCGGGTTCGTGAACAGCAAGCGCAGGTAATTGCGCTGGTGCGGGGGGATCGCCGCGAAGTCGGTGAAGAGGGCCGTGGCCGCCGGGTTCCAGGCCAGGATGTCCAGGCGCCGGCCGAGCACCAGCGCCGGGGTTCCGGTGAGCTGGGCCAGGAGCCTGCTCATGGCCGGACGCACGCGCTGCGCGGGCCGGCGCCTGCGGGGGAGGGCGTCGGCCCGGCCGGCCAGCTCGTACAGGTAGCGCTGCTGGTCTTCGTCCAGGCGCAACGCCTTCGCCAGGGTGATCAGCACCGGTGCCGAGGCCCGGACGCGGCCCTGCTCCAGGCGCGTGTAGTAGTCCACGCTGATCGCCGCCAGCCCGGCGACCTCTTCGCGGCGCAGGCCGGTGACCCGGCGGCCCGCCGCCCGGTCCGGGAGGCCGCAGTCCCGCGGGGTCAGCTGGGCGCGGCGGGCCTTGAGGAACGCGCCCAGCGCCCGGGGGCCGGAATCCGGTGTCATGCCTCCAGTGTCCCCGCGCCGCCGCGCTCGAAGGGGGGCAAGGTCTTTCCCAGGCAGGAACCCGCTCTCCCGCCCGGGGCGGAACCGACGGACTGTGGTGGAGCAACGACCACCACGTCTCGAGGAGAACACCCCGATGGCCAGGACCACCGTCACCTTCGACAGCGCCGGCATCACACTCGCCGCCCACCTCCACACCCCGGACACGCCGGCCGCCGGGCCGTGGCCCGCCCTCGTCGTCGGGCACCCCGGGACCGGGGTCAAGGAACAGACCGCCGGCACCTACGCCCGGCTGATGGCCGAACGCGGCTTCGTCACCCTCGCCTTCGACGCCGCCTACCAGGGCGAGTCCGGCGGCCTGCCCGGCGGGCTCGAAGACCCCGCCCAGCGGGTCGAAGACTTCAAGGCCGCTGTCTCCTTCCTCATCACCCGGGAGGAGGTCGACGCCGACCGCATCGGGCTGCTCGGCATCTGCGCTTCCGGTGGCTACTCGCTCGCCGCGGCCGGGGGCGACCACCGCGTCAAGGCCGTCGCCACCGTCAGCGGGGCCGACGTCGCCCGCCAGTTCCGGTTCGGTGCCGACGGCACCCAGGATCCCGCCGTCTTCCAGGGCCTGCTCGACCTCGCCGCCCAGGCTCGCACCGCCGCCGCGCGGGGGGACGACCCCGGCGTCCTGACCATGTTCCCCGAGACCGCCGAACAGGCCGGTGCGCTCGGCGGTGAGCACGGTGTCGAGGGTTTCGAGTACTACTGCACCCCGCGCGGCGAGCACGAGCGGTCCGCCAAGTCCTTCGCCTGGCCGAGCGTCGACAAGCTGGCATCCTTCGACGCCTTCCACGCCGTTCCGCTCATCGCCCCGCGCCCGCTGCTCCAGATCGTCGGCAGCCGGGCCGTCACTTCGTGGATGGCCGTCGACGTCCACCAGCGCGCCACCGGCCCCAAGGAGCTCCACTGGATCGAGGGCGCGAGCCACGTCGACCTCTACGACAAGAAGGAGTACATCGACCCCGCCGTCGAGAAGCTCGCCGGCTACTTCCGGGACGCCCTCGCCGTCGGCGGAAAATGACCCACTAGGGGGAGGTTCGAACAAGTTACTCGCGCGTTGAACGTGCGGTGACGCGGGTCACCATCGGTTCACAGAGAGGTGAAGCGGATGGGCGCAACGACGCGCAGGTGGCTCACGACGGTCGTCGCCGCGGTGGCGGCACTCGCACTGGGGGCCGGAACCGGTCGAGCGGCCGAACGAGAACCGACCGGGCCCGTGCAGCCCACCATCCTCACGGCCGCCGTCTACTCGCTCGGGGCGCCCACCATCGCTCCTCCCGGGGCCAACGACTGGAACTGCAAACCGAGCGCGCAGCACCCCAACCCGGTTCTCCTCTCCAACGGGACCACCGCCAACGCCTACGAAAACTGGGCCAACCTCTCGCAGAAGCTCGCCGACGCCGGGTACTGCGTCTTCGCGGGGAACTTCGGCGGCGCCCCCGGCTCCTTCCTGCAGACCGTCGGGCCCGTCGCCGACACCGCGAAAGCCCTTGCCGCCTTCGGGGAACGGATCCTCGCCGCCACCGGGGCCGCGAAGCTCGACGTCGTCGGGCACTCGCAGGGTGGGATGAACATCCGGTACTGGATCAAGTACCTCGGGGGCGCGGACAAGATCAGCCGGCTCGTCGGGCTGTCGCCGTCCAACCACGGGACCGATCTCTTCGGGCTGCTGAGCACCCTCGAGATGATCCCCGGGGTCCCCGCCGCGCTCGGGGCCGTCTGCCAGGCCTGCAACGACCAGGCCGTCGGCTCGGACTTCCTCGCCGACCTCAACGCCGGCGGGGAAACCGTGCCCGGCATCCGGTACACCGTCATCCAGACCCGCTACGACGACGTCGTGACGCCGTACACGAGCGCTTTCCTCGCCCCCGCGTCGAACGTGCGGAACATCCTGCTGCAGGACGTCTGCGGGCTCGACTTCACCGACCACCTCGGCATCACCTACGACCCCGTCGCGCAGGGGCTGGTGCTCAACGCGCTCGATCCCGCGCACGCGAAGACGCCGCCGTGTGTCTTCGTGCCGCCCGTCCTCGGCTGAGTTTCGCCACATGAGACATAACCCACCGCCGGGGCGGATTTGCGCTCCGGCGGTGTCACCCTCGAAGCATGTACTGGCCGGTTCCGGCGTCCTGGACGCCCCACGACGAAGCCGAGCTGGTCGCCGGCTGGCGGCTGTGGCTCGAGCTGTCCGATCGCGCCTGGCCGACCGCCGCCTGGGACGGGACCCCGGCCGGCGCCGTCCGCCAGCTGCGTGACCTGCTCGCCGCGTGCGACGAGATCGAGACCGCCTACCGCGCGGCCGCCGATGAGCCGTCGGCCGGGTTCCTGAGCCTGACGCAGGGCCTCGCCGTCACGGCGGGCTCGGCGATCTCGCTGTGGTTCGACGACTTCGACCAGCTCGACGGCGAACGCGCGGCCCTGCTGCACGAGGACCTCGCCCGGTTCGCCGAGCAGGCGGAACAGGTCCTGACGCTGCTGGCGGTCAACGGCGGCTGGGCCGGTCTCGACGAGGTGCGGCGCCGCCCGGCCTAAGCCGCCGTCACCGTCGGATCGGTGCCGCCCGCCGCGACCGGCCGGAACCGCGTGCCGCACAGGTCGGCCAGCGGGCGGTCCAGGGTCAGCTCCGAGTCCGGTTCGATCGCCCAGCCGAGCTCGACGACCGCGTCGGCCTCCTCCCGGTACTCGACCTGGTGCGTGACGTGCCCGTCGGCCACCGACCACTCGCCGCCGACGGTCAGGTGCAGCCGGGCGGTCAGCCGGCCCGGTGCCGGGACGTGCCAGCGGAACCGGTGGACGAGGAATTCGGTGCTCCAGCTCGCCCAGTACATCCAGCCCGACCCGTCCGGGCGGAAGCCCAGGTCCGAGTACTCGGGGTCGTTCGGGTAGACCTCCTGTTCCGACCAATAGCCGAGCAGCGGGTTGTCCATGAGCGGATCGTCCCAGGCACAGCAAGTGATTAGGCCGCTTGGCCGAGCGGAACGGGGTCGGGCGTGGGTACTCCAGCAGGCATGAACCGGACAGAGGCCACCGCCGAACGAGGCGAAAAGAGCAACACCGCGCAACTGCTCGGCCGCGCCGGCATGGCGTGCTACGGCGTCGTGCACCTCGTCATCGCCTACCTGGCCCTGCAGGTCGCTTTCGGCGACAGCGAGCAGGCCGACCAGAAGGGTGCCCTGGAGCAGATCGGCTCGACGGCGTTCGGGCAGGTCCTGCTCTGGATCGTCGCCGTCGGCCTGATCCTGTTCGGGCTCTGGCAGTTCATGATGGCCGCGACCGGCTACGAGTGGGTCAGCGGCGGCAAGCGGACGCGCAAGCGGATCGGCGCGGCCGCGCGCGGTGTCGTCGTGATCGCGCTGGGCATCAGCGCCATCCGCATCGCCACCGGCAGCGGAGGCGGGTCCAGCAACCAGAACCAGCAGGAGTTCACCGCCAAGCTGCTCCAGCTGCCGGCCGGGCCGGCGCTGGTCGTGATCGCCGCCGCGTGCGTGCTGGGGGTCGCCATCGCCGCCGGTGTCAAGGGTGCGAAGAAGAAGTTCCTCGAAGACCTGAACACGACCGAGCTGCCGGGCAAGACCAAGCGCTGGATCGGCGGGGTCGGCACCACCGGCTACCTGGCGAAGGGTGTCGTCCTGGCCGTCGTCGCGATCCTGCTGGCCATCGCCGGCTTCCAGGCCGACCCGAACAAGGCCGGCGGGCTGGACGCGGCCCTGAAGACGCTCGCCGCCCAGCCGTTCGGCCCGGTTCTGCTCACCGTCGTGGCGCTCGGCCTCGCCGCGTTCGGCGCCTATTGCTTCGGCGCGGCCTGGGCGCACAAGCGCTGAGGGCGTGCCTGTCGGTTTCCTGTCGATCACCGTCCGGAGCTTCGGGTCCGGGTGCTCGGTGCCCTACTTTGGGTCGGGTCAGTTGAATATTCACCTACCCGGGAGCTGAAACCGATGTTCGGACGATTCAAGGACGTGGCCCTGTTGCTGGGGAGGATCGGCGTCGCGGTCGTCTTCCTCGCGCACGGGCTCCAGAAGTGGAACAACGGCATCGACGGCACGGCGAAGTTCTTCGAGATGGCGGGCATCCCGCTGCCGACGGCCGCCGCGGTCTTCGCGATGACGGTCGAGATCCTCGGCTCGGTCGCCTTCATCGTGGGTTTCCTGCTGCCGCTCGTCGGCATCGGCTACGTCGTGATCTCGGTCGGTGCGCTGCTCTCGGTGCACATCGACAACGGCCTGACCGGCCAGGGCGGCTACGAGCTGGTCCTGGTGCTCGCGCTCGCCGGGCTCGCCCTCGGCTTCAACGGCGGCCGGATCTCGCTCGACCACCTGCTGTGGGGCCGCAGGCGCGCCCGCCGCGACGTCGAGGCGGGCGAGCTGCAGAACGCCTGAGCCGCAAGCGCGGTGAAGGCCACCTCGCCGAGGTGGCCTTCACCGTTTCACGCCGGGAGGTCCGCCGTGGTGCGTTCCGCCTCGCGGCGGGCGTCCAGCTTCGCCGGGTCCGCGTTGCTGATGTGGACCAGGTGGACGCCCGCCGCCAGGGGGACGAGCAGGCCGTCGAGGATGCCCTCCGGCTCGGTCCAGTCCCGGGTGGACAGCACCCGGTCGCCGGCGGTGAGGCCGAGTTTCGCCGCGCGGGCCCTGGCTTCGGCCAGCACCTCCTCCACAGTGGACTCGAAGAGCGCGGCCGTGCTGCCGGGGATCGGGAACAGCGGGCGGTACTGGTCGCCGGCCAGCCGCGCCTCGCTCAGGTAGTCGAACGCGCCGCCGCCGGGCGGCTCGGCGAGGCCGCGGCCCATCGGGTCGAGCGTCACGACGGCGGTGGCCGCCGCGCCGGTCGGTTCCGGGTCGTCCGGCCCGACGAACGCCACCCGCGCACCCGCGCCTTCGGTCACCACGCGCGCCCCGCACCACCACGCCCCGAGCAGCACGCCGACGGTCTGCCAGTGCGCCGGGAGCTGCACCGCCACGGCGTCGCCCGGCTCGACGTCGAACTCCTCGGTCAGCCAGTTGGCCGTCTTCGCCGCCCAGTTCGCGGTGGTCGCCACGGACAGCTCGACGCGGCTGCCCAGCTGGTCGTCGTAGTGGGTGATCAACGGTTGGGCGGCCGGCAGCGGGCGCAGCAGCTCGTCGGTCAGGCTCATGGGGACAAGGCTAAAGCGCGGACCGCGCGCCGCGCCGGTTGACACCGGCTGACCGGCCTCAGTACGTTTGCTTTGAAAGCAAAGTTATCTCGCGAGCTGGGGGACAGCATGACGATTCTCGTCACCGGAGCCACCGGACACGTCGGGCGCGCGGTGGTCGACGCCCTCGTCGCGGCCGGTCAGGACGTGCGCGCGTCGAGCCGTGACGCCGCGAAGCTCGACGTGCCGGACGGCGTCGCGAAGGTGAGCGCGGACCTGGAAGTGGCCTCGACGCTGGAGCCCGCGCTCGACGGTGTCTCCGCCGCCTTCCTGTACACGCGTCCGCAGGGCATCGAAGGATTCGTGAAGGCGGCCGAGGCGGCCGGCGTGCGGCACGTCGTGCTGCTGTCGTCGGCCGCGACCCTCGAACCGGATGCCGCGCACAGCCGGATCGCGGGGCTGCACCGCGCGGTCGAGCAGGCCCTGGCCGCGGGGTCGTTCGCTTCGACGGCGTTGAACCCGGGCGCGTTCGCGACGAACACCCTGGGCTGGCGCGCCGACGTCGCGGAGGGAGTGGTCCGCACGGCGTACCCCGACTCGCGGATCGGGGCGATCCACGAGCGGGACATCGCCGACGTCGCGGCCCGGATCCTGATCGACGGCTCGCACGACGGGGAGTCGCTCGCGCTGACGGGCCCGGAGCCGATCTCGTTCCGCGAGCAGGCCGAGGTGCTTTCGGCCGTTCTCGGCCGGCCGTTGCGGGTCGAAGAGCTGACGAAGGAGCAGGCCATCGAGCGCATGCTGGCGCTGGGCTGGCCGCCGGACGTGCCGGCGTCCGTGCTCGGGGCCTGGGAGCGGACGGTGCGGGAGCCGTCGGTGGTGACGGACGTGGTCCGCGAGGTGACCGGCCACGCGCCGCGGACGTTCCGCCAGTGGGTCGAGGAGCACCGCGCCGACTTCAGTTGACGCAGGTGACTCCGGGGGAGGCCTCGGGCAGCGGCGCCGCGGCGGGGGCGGCGCCGCTGCCCGAGCCGCCACCGGAACCGCCGCCCGCCGGGGCCTGGGCCGCCGCTGCCGGGGCGGGACGGCCCGCCAGGCCCGCCACGAACTCGCGGACCGCCTTCAGGTCGATCTGGACGATGCTCTGCCCGTCCGCGCTGCGGCCGTTCGCCGTCACCACCGGGATCGTCGCGAACGTCAGGTCGCCCGACGCGATCCCCTTCGCCTGCTGCGCGAACTGCAGCAGGTCGAGGCCCGGGTCCAGGGTCAGCGACCGGTGGACCGCGTCCATCAGGTCGTTCAGCATGCCCGGGCTGGTCAGCGTGCCCGCCGACAGCAGCTGGTGCAGCGCCGACGACAGGAACGCTTGCTGCCGCACGATCCGGTCCAGGTCGCCGCGCGGCAGGTTCTTGCGCTGCCGGACGAACGACAGCGCCTCGCCGCCCGAGACCGTCTGCTCGCCGCGGCGGAAGTTCGCGCCCGAGTCCTTGTCCTCGGTCGCGTGGTTCAGGCACACCTTGACGCCGCCGAGCGCCTCGGTCATCAGGTAGAACCCCAGCAGGTTGATCTCGGCGTAGTGGTCGATCCGCACCTGCGTCAGGTCCTGCAGCGCCTGCACCAGCACGCGGCGGCCTTCGGTGTCGGAGTCGCGTTCGATCTTCGCCTGGTCGCGCTCGCCCTGCCCCCGCATCGCCTGCGCCGCGCGCGCCTTCGCCACGCCGTACGCTGAGTTGATCTTGGCTTCGCCGCGGCCCGGGATGGCCGTCCAGGTGTCGCGCGGGATCGAGACCGCCGACGGCTTGCCGCCGTTCTTCGGCACCCGCAGCAGGATCATCGTGTCGGTGTTCACCGCGCCGTCGTTGGCTTCGGTGCGCAGCTGCCGCAGCACCCGCGGCGGCAGCGCGTTGCCCTGCGCGTCCGTGCGCGCGTCGCTGCCGACGAGCAGGATGTCCTCGGCGCCGTCGTCCGCGGGCGGCGGCGCGGGCTCGCCGGCCCGCGGGGTGAGCGCGTCGGTCGTCGGGACCGTGCTCTGCAGCTGGTCCTTGGTGACGTAGACGTAGCCGCTGGCACCGAGCGCGAGCAGGGACACCAAGCCGACCGCCACGCGGCGCGTCACCCGGCCTGCGCGACGCACCCGCGAAGGCGCAGGCGCTTGCCGCGGAAACGGCGACGGCTTCCAGTCGTCGCTCTCCGTCACCGGCTCGGCGGTTGCCTCCGGTTCTTCCTGGTCGTCTGCCACGCTGGCTTTCCTCCCCCGAACACCCTGCGTACCCAGTCTAGTTGACGCAGGGGACGTCGCCCGCCGTGATCGGCGGCGCGGCGGGGGTGGCCGGGGCCACCGGCGGTTTCGTGGCCGGCGACGTCGGGGCGCCACCGGCTCCGGCGGCCGAGTTCCGCAGGTCCTTGCCCAGCAGCACGCGCACGTGCCCGGCCGGGACGTCCCGGTCCGGCTCGGCCTGCGCCGCGGTGCCCAGCGCCTGCTTGACCAGCCCCAGCGCGGTGTCGTCGCCCGGGTGGTAGCGGATGACGGTGGCGTTGCGGGTGCTCAGCCGCTGGTCCGCGGCGAGCGTGAAGCCCTTGCTCTGCAGCGTGGCGTGCGTCTGGCCGGCCAGCGACGGCGAACCCGAGCCGTCGAACAGCTCGACCGTGACGGCCTGCGCGCCGGCCAGCTGCGTCGACGTCGGCGTGGCCGGGGTGTCGCCGTCCGACGTCAGCCGCATCACCTCCGCCGCCACCTGGGCCGGGTCGACGCGCAGCACGTCGGCGCCGCCGATGGTCGCGTTGCCCAGCGTCGGAATGGTGTGGAACTCGATCCGGCCGCCGGTCAGGCCGCGCATCTGCTCGGCGAACTCCGTCAGGTCCCAGCCCTGGGACAGCACCACGGACTTCTTCACCGCCGCCACCAGATCGGCGATCTTGCCGGGGCTGGTCAGGACGTCGGTCGAGATCACCTTGCGGGCCAGCCCGGACAGGAACGCCTGCTGCCGCGCGATCCGGTCGAGGTCGTAGTTGGGCAGGCCGTAGCGCTGGCGGACGAACGCGAGCGCCTGCACGCCTTCGATCGTCTGGCGCCCGCCCGGCAGGTCGACGCCGGACTTCGTCTCCTTGACCGGACCCTTGAGGCAGACCTCGACGCCGCCGATGGACTTGGTGATCTCGTAGAAGCTCGCCAGGTTGACCTCGGCGTAGCGGTCGATCATGCCCGGCTTGCCGATGAACTTCTCGATCGTGGCGATGAGGTTCTTCCGCCCTGCGACTTTTGCCTGCGCGTCGGCTTCCTTGAGGTCGGTCATGCCCTGGCGCTGCAACGCCCGGTAAGTGTCCGTGTACGCGTAGACGAACGCGCTGTTGAGCTTGTGCTTGCCGAAGCCGCCGGTCAGCTCCACCCACGAGTCGCGGGGGAACGAGATCGCGATCGCCTGCTTCCCGTTCTGGGGGATGTGCACGAGGATCATCGTGTCGGTGTTCAGCTCGCCGTCGGAGACGCCGGCGTGCAGCATGTCCAGCACCTCGCGGGGCAGCGGGTTGCCCTGCGCGTCGGTGCGGCTGTCCTGGCCGACCAGCAGGATGTCGACCGCGCCGTCGAGCGGCTTCGCGTGCGCTTCGGTGTCGGCGAACACGTTCGTGGTCGTCAGGCCGGTGTTCGGGTCGCCGATGTAGTTCCAGCCGTACCAGGTCAGCGCCAGGACGGCGACGGACAGCAGGGACACCACGACCTTGCCGCCGCGGCGGGCGAAGACCGCGACACCGTGGCCGGTCCGCCCCCGGCGCGCCGGGATGGTCGGCGCAGCCTGTTCGGTCACGCGCTTCCTCCCCTGTGACCCCGTACTTCCCCCAGGGCACCAGCGTGCCTCCACCGAGACTCTACTGAGGGTGTTGTGGGACCTCCGTAGGCTGGGGGCGGATTGCCCCCTCCGGGGCGCGAGGGAAAGGCGGGAAGATGCGGGTCCTGGTCACCGGTGGTGCCGGCTTCATCGGGTCGCACTACGTCCGGCAGGTGCTGACCGGCGCCTACCCGGCGTTGCGCGACGCCGAGGTGGTGGTGCTGGACAAGCTCACCTACGCGGGCAACGAGGCCAACCTGGCCCCCGTGGCCGCCGACCCGCGGCTGCGGTTCGTCCGCGGCGACATCTGCGACACGGCACTGGTGGCCGACGTGATGACCGGTGTGGACCTCGTCGTGCACTTCGCCGCGGAGTCGCATGTGGACCGCTCGATCCTCGGTGCCGCCGACTTCGTGCTGACGAACGTGCTCGGCACGCAGAACCTGCTGCAGGCGGCGCTGGAAGCGGGCGTCTCGAAGTTCGTGCACGTGTCCACCGACGAGGTGTACGGCTCGATCGAGCACGGTTCGTGGTCCGAAGACCACCTGCTGGAGCCGAATTCGCCGTACTCGGCGTCGAAGGCGTCGTCGGATCTGGTGGCACGGTCGTTCTTCCGCACCCACGGGCTGCCGGTGTGCATCACCCGGTGTTCCAACAACTACGGTCCGTACCAGTTCCCGGAAAAGGTCATCCCGCTGTTCGTGACGAACCTGCTCGACGGCCGGAAGGTGCCGCTGTACGGCGACGGCCTCAACGTCCGTGACTGGCTGCACGTGGACGACCACTGCCACGGCATCCAGCTGGTCGCCGACGGCGGCCGCCCGGGCGAGATCTACAACATCGGCGGCGGCACCGAGCTGACGAACCGCTCGCTGACGGAGAAGCTGCTCGAGGCCGTCGGCGCGGGCTGGGACAGCGTCGAGCCGGTCGAGGACCGGAAGGGCCACGACCGCCGGTATTCGGTGGACATCACGAAGATCAGCGAGGAGCTGGGGTACGCTCCGCGCGTTTCCTTCGAAGACGGTCTGGCCGGGACGGTGGCCTGGTACCGGGACAATCGTGCGTGGTGGGAACCGCTGGCCGAGCGGGCCGCGCTGAAGAAGTAGGGGAAGTTTCTGTGCCGCTGACGGTGCTTGTGCCCGGGGGTTCCGGGCAGCTCGGCCGGGATCTCGCCGCACTGGCGTCCGCTTCGGTGGACGTCGTGGCTCCGGGTTCGGCCGAACTGGATGTGACGGCGACGGGCCAGGTACTGGCCGCGGTCGGCGCGTTGGCCGAGCGGGCCCGGGCAGCGGGTTCGGCGCCGGTGGTGATCAACGCGGCGGCGTACACGGCGGTCGACAAGGCCGAGACGGACGAGGAGCGGGCGTTCGCGGTGAACGCGGACGGCCCGCGCGTGCTCGCGGCGGCCTGCGCGTCCCGGCGGGTGCCGCTGATCCACGTGTCGACGGATTACGTGTTCTCCGGAGACGCTTCGCAGCCGTACGAGCCCACGGACGAACTGGGGCCCCGGTCGGCGTACGGCCGCACGAAGGCGGCGGGCGAGGACGCGGTGCTCGGGTCCGGGGCGTCGTCGTGGGTGGTGCGGACGTCCTGGCTGTACGGCAAGTCGGGGTCGAACTTCGTGAAGACCATGGCGGCTTTGGAGTCTTCCCGGCCGGAACTGTCCGTTGTGGACGATCAGGTGGGCGGTCCCACGTGGACGGCCGACCTGGCGGCGGGGTTGCTGGAGCTGGCTTCACGGGTGGTCGCGGGGGAGGGGCCGGCGGCACGGGTGCTGCACTGCACGAACTCGGGTGCGGTGAGCTGGTGCGGGTTCGCGCGTGCGGTGTTCGCGCACTTGGGGGCGGATCCGTCCCGGGTGAAGCCGTGCACCACGGCGGAGTTCCCACGGCCCGCGCCGCGTCCGGCGTACTCGGTGCTGTCGCCGGCTTCGTGGGTGGAGGCCGGGTTGACGCCGCTGCGGTCGTGGGAAGCGGCGCTGGACGCCTACTTCGAGGGTGCCGAGTAAGCGAGTGTCATCGCGGTCGTCTCGGCGGCCCACGTGGTCCAGTCCAGGCCGTCGGGCCAGTAGTGGCGGGTGGCGGCGCGGTGCACGCAGGCGCCGATGACGGTCCGGGCGGCCGGGCTGTCGCCCACGGCTTCGACGAAGGCCTGCTGGATGGTGGCCCGCCAAGGACTGGGTGAACGCGCCGACGACCGCGCGGACCCCGGGTGGCGGGTCGCGGAGGGCTTCGCCGACGCTCGCCTTCAACGGCTGAGCAGCTGATCCTTCACCGCGAACAGGAGCTGGTCCTTGCCGGCGAAGCGACCGGTCCGGGATCCCGGTCTTCGCTTCGCACTCCGACGAACTGCTCGGAGAACTGTGCACCGGCGCCCTGTGGATGGACGAAGGCCGGATCCGTCTGAGCGGTCGCTCGACGGTGTTCTCGCCGCCTACAAGAGGTCAGTGGCGCCCTGAGGCCAGCCGGTAGGCGCCGACCGTCAGCTCGGCGCACGTTCGCCACGTGAAGTTGGCCGCGTGGGCTCGCCGGGATGCCGAGGTCGCCACCGCGTGTGGGTCCGTCACCGCCGTCCGCAGCGCGGCCGCCAAGCCGTCCACGTCGCCGTACGGGACCAAGCTCGCGCACTCGCCCGCCACCTCGCGCAGGGCCGGGATGTCCGTGCACACCACCGGGACGTCGGAGGCCATCGCCTCCAGGACCGGCAGGCCGAACCCCTCGTCGCGCGAAGGCAGCACCAGGGCCGATGCGCCCGCCACCACCGTGCGGAGGTCCACATCGGACAGATAGCCGGTCTGGAACCGTCGCGGGCCGCGGGGGAACGGGCCCGGGCCGGCGAACACCAGGTCCGGGAGGTCCGGGGCCGCGTCGTGGGCCCGGGTCAGCCAGTCCAAGCCCTTGCGGGGCCCGGCCGCGCCCGCGAACAACAGATACCGCGCCGGCAAGCCGAGGCGCGCGCGGCGCTCGTCGTCCGGGGGGCGGGCGGTGAACCACGCCGGGTTCACGCCCAGCGGGGTCACCACGATCTTCTCGCGGGAGACGTCGAGGCGCTCGGCCACCGCGTCCGCCACCGCCGCCGTCGGGGTGCAGATGACGTTGGCGCGGCGGGCGCCGCGGCGGACCAGGGCCGGCAAGCCGCGGTCGCTCGGGGCCAGCTCGGCCGGGTTGTCCAGGAACGCCAGGTCGTGGATCGTCACCACGCCCGCCGCACGGAGGCGGCCGGGGAGCACGAAGTTCGTCCCGTGCACCACGTCCGTCGGGCCGGCGAACAGCTCCACCGGCGGGAAGTCCGACCGCAGCCACGCCGCCCGCAGCAGCCGCGCCGCCACCGGCATCCCCCGGGCGCGCGCGCCGTACGGGAGCACGTGGCGCAACCGCCGCCAGCCGCGCAGGGTGAACGCCACCGCGCGCGTGTCGACCTCCGGGATCGAGACCAGTTCTTCGCTCAGCGCGGCCGTGTAGCGGCCGATCCCGGTGCGCGCGCCGAGCAGCGGGGTGCCGTCGAGGAGAACACTCAGAGACCTAGCCACGGCGGAGCCGTTGCTTCGCGACCTTCACCGCGCGACCGCCCACGCGCCGGGCCAGCTCCGCGGGCCCGCCGGCGTCGAGGTATTCGCGGATCAGGTCCAGGTCCCGCCGCAGCATCGCCCGGCCGCGGATCGGCGGCGTCGTCACCAGGTCCGCCGAGCCGGGCAGCCGGTCGGCCGCCGGGCGCGGGTCGCGGCAGAACTCCACCAGCGGCTTCAGCGCCTCGGGCCACGCGAACCGCTGCGCGACGACGGCGAGCCGCTCGACGCAGCCCGCGGCGAATTCCTCGTCGTACAACGCCTTTTCGAGCGCGTCGGCCAGGGCGGCGTCGTCTTCGGCCGGGACGACGACGCCGAGGCGTTCGGTCCGGACCAGGTCGGCGAACGCGTCGCCGTCGGTGGTGACGATCGGCAGGCCCGCCCACAGGTAGTCCAGGACCCGGGTGCGGAACGCGAAGGTCGTCTCGACGTGCTCGTAGTGCGTCGTGACGCCGCAGTTCGCGTCCAGCAGCCAGTTCTGGCGCTCGTGGTAGGGCACCCACTGCTCGTTGAAGTAGACGTGCTTGCCGGTCAGCCCCAGCGCGTCGGCCAGCCGGATCGTCCGCACGCCGATGTCCATCTCGGCGACCTCGGGGTTCGGGTGCTTCATGCCGAGGAACACGAGCCGGACGTCGCTGCGGTTGCGCCGCAGGCGATCGATCGCGCGGACCAGGGTCAGCGGGTCGAACCAGCTGTACACCCCGCCCGCCCACAGCACGACGTGGTCGGTGCCGCCGATGCCCAGCGACGAGCGCAGCCCCGGCCCGGTGCGCACCGGCGCTTCCGGGGGCAGGCCGAAGGGGACGACCGCGAGCAGCGACTGCGTCGTCGGGTCGGCGTCGTAGAGGCGCGGCGAAAGCCGGCCCATCGCGGCGAGGTGGCCGAGCCAGAAGTGCCGCTGCCGCTCGGACGCGCAGAGGAAGAAGTCGCCGCGTTCGAGCTGGGCGTCGAGGACGCGGGTGACGCCGGCGAGGTCGGCCGCGCGCTGGTCGTCGGGGACGCCCTTGCCCTGCTCCAGCAGTTCCAGGTGCATCGGGTCGTACAGGTCGGCGACGACGATCTTGCCGCTGTGCTGCTTCTTCAGCGACGGCGCCAGCTCCAGCACGTGCCCCTGCAGGACGACGACGTCGGCCCAGGCGATCGGCGCGTCCAGCTCGCGGTGCTTGCCCGCGCCGACCCGGAACGGCGCGGGCGGCGGCGTGGCCAGGGGGTTGGTGGTGATGAGGTGGACGTCGTGCTCGGCGGCGAGCGCGAGGGCGATGTTCCAGGCGCGGATCGCCGGGCCGGCCATCCGCTCGGTGAGCGCGTCGCCGGTGATCACCAGGATCTTCCGGCGCTGCCCGAACGCCTTCTCGATGCCGAACGCCTCGACGAGGATGTCGTGCGCGGCCAGGTAGCGCGGCAGCGGGTACGCGGGCTCCAACGCCTTGCGCAGCAACGGAAGCAGGTCGGCGTCGGTGCGGACGCGGGCGGCCTGTTCGACCGCCCGCGACTCGGCCAGCGACGGCAGCTGCTCGACGAACTGGTCGATCGCGAGGAGCCCGGCGAGCGTGGTGCGCGGGATGGCGACGTCGCCGGATTCGACCGGGCCGACGCCGTGTTCGAGGTCCAGCTGGGTGGCGTCCAGCTCGCCGCGGGCGGTGGCCCGGCGCACGGCCAGGGCGAGCGCCGCGGGCAGCGCCCTGACCAGGGTCTCGTCGGAGAGGTTCTTGTAGAGCGCGGCCAGGGCGTTGCGTTCCAGGAGGAACGTCTCGCGGCCGGTTTCCGGGGCGTCGACCGAGGCCATCGTGGCGTGGTGGCGGTGGAACGTCAGCGACTCCGGCACGTACCGGACGCGCCAGCCGCGCAGGTTGAGCCGCCAGCCGAGGTCGACGTCCTCGTAGAACATGAAGAACCGCTCGTCGAAGCCGCCGAGCTCGGCGAACACGCCCGCCCGGACGAACATCGCCGAGCCGGTGCCGAACAGGACGTCCTTGGCGGCCTCGTGCTCGGCGGCCGGGACGTCGGCCAGCGGCGTGCCGGCGTGGCGCTTGTAGCCCATGCCGAACCAGGTGAGGCCGCCGTCGACGAAGTCGGTGCCGGTGCCGTCCCAGTCGAGGACCTTGCTGGCCACGGCGGCCACGCCGGGCTGGGCGCGCAGCTCGGCGACGGCGGCGGAGACCCAGCCGGGCGCGGGGCGGGCGTCGTTGTTGAGGAAGCCGAGGACGGTGCCCTTCGCGTGCTTAGCGCCGAGGTTGCAGCCGCCCGCGAAACCGGTGTTGCGGCCGGCCTCGACGACCTGGGCCTGCGGGACGGCCTCGCGGAGGCGCGCGGCTTCGGCCGGGTCGGCGGAGTTGTCGACGCAGATCAGCTCGAGCTCGGGGTAGTCGTGCTCGGCGAGCGCGCGCAGGCAGGTGATCGTGTCGTCGGCGCCGTGGTAGTTGACCACGATCACCGAGACGAGCGGTTGCGGTTCCCCCTGCGCCAAAGCCAGCTCCTGTCGTCGGATTGCCAGCAAGCTTAAAGGCCCGCCCATGCCTCCCAGACCGCGCCTCGGCCGAGAGCCGCGCGGCGGGTGATCTTGCGCCGGGTCCGCAACGTCGCTGGTAGCCGCACACCCACCTCGGCCAGCACGCGGCAGCGCAGGCCGAACCGGAAGTTCGCCGCCGCCGGCCGCCCGGGGCGCAGCGGCAGCACCGCTGTCAACACGGCGAATCGGAGCAGCTGGTTCACCGCGACGCCGCGGGGCGCACAGCGCAGCAGCATGAGCAGGCGGTTGCGCTCGTTCCAGCGGTGGAACAGGGGCGAGCCCAGCTCGCTGCTGACGCCGTGGGCGTGCCGGACGCGGGCGTCGGGCGCCGCGACGACGTCCCACCCGGCCAGCCGCAGCCGCCACGCCGTGTCGGTGTCCTCGTAATAACAGAAGAATCCGGCCGGAACGCCGTGCACGCTCCTGAGCGCGTCGGTGCGCAGCAGGGCCGCGCCGCCGCAGAAGCCGAACACCTCGCCGGCGGGTTCGGTGACGTCGGCGCCGTGGCCGTCGGCGGTCAGCCGCACGCCGGCGGACTGCGTGGTGCCGTCGGGACGCACGAGCCGGGACGTCGCCGCGGCGGCCAGCGGCGCCTTTACGAGGGTGTCCTCCAGCGTGGCGAGCCAGTCCGGTGCGGGCTCGGCGTCGTCGTTCAGCCACGCCATGAGCGGGGTCTGGACCTTTTCCAGGGCGACGGCGAGCGCGCCCGCGTACCCGGTGTTGCGCGGCAGCCGGACGACTTGCGGATGCGAAGAGTGGGCCGCGAGCAGGGCGGCCGTGCCGTCGGCGGAGGCGTTGTCGACCACGAGCGTCCGATGTGGACGGGTCTGCGCGGCGAGCGCGTCGAGGCAGGCCGTGATCTGCCCGGCGCCCCGCCAGGTCACGACTACCACCGTGGTGGCGGGATTCGCGGTCACGTCCCGCACAATAGCCGCGTGCCCGAACTGGTCGTGCTCGCCGAGCAGCTCCTCGCGCCGGTGCCCGGTGGCACCGGGCGCTACACGGCCGAGCTGCTGCCCGCGCTCGCGAAGACCGCGCCGCCGGGCTGGACGGTGTCCAGCGTGGTCGCGCGGCACGCCGACGTCGACGCGGCGCGGCTGGACGGCGTCGACGGGCCGCGGGTACTGCGGATCCCGCCGCGGGCGCTGGTCGCGGCGTGGCAGCTGGGCCTGCTCTGGTGGCCGGGCGGCGACGCCGTGCACGCGCCGACGCCGTTCGCGCCGCCGCGCGCGCCCGCCGGGAAAACGCTGAGCGTGACCGTGCACGACACCGTGCCGTGGACCCACCCCGAGACGCTCACCGCGCGCGGGGTCAGCTGGCACCGGTCGATGATCGCGCGGGCCGCGCGGCGGGCGTCCGGGCTGGTCGTGCCGACCCGGGCGGTCGCCGACGAGCTGGCGGTGCTCATCGACGTCGACGTCCCGGTGCGGGTGGTGCCGCACGGCGTCCGGGTGCCGGCCGGTGACGCGGACCTGGAGCTGCCGGCGCGGTACGTGCTGGCGGTCGGCACGATCGAGCCGCGCAAGGGCATCGACGTGCTGGTCGACGCGGTCGCGGCGTTGGAGGGCACGGTGCTGGTGCTGGCCGGCCAGCCGGGCTGGGGCGGCGTCGACCCGGTGGCGCTGGCGGCCGAGCGCGGCCTGCCCGCCGAGCGGCTGCAGGTGCTCGGGAAGGTGTCGGACGCCGAGCTGGCGACCGTGCTGCGCCGCGCCGACGTGCTGGCCGTGCCGAGCCTCGCCGAGGGGTTCGGCCTGGGCCTCCTGGAAGCGATGGCGGCCGGGATCCCGGTGGTGCACACCGACGTCCCGGCGCTGGCCGAGGTGGCGGGCGGGGCCGGGCTGATGGTGCCGCGAGGGGACGCGGCGGCGTTGACGGCCGCGCTGCGCGAGGTGCTGGGGTCGCCGTCGAGGGCGGCGGAGCTGACCCGGGCGGGGCGGGAGCGGGCCCGGACCTTCACGTGGCGTCGAGCGGCGGAGGCCGTGTGGGCGATCCACCGCCGCGCGCACGACTGAACCTCGTTCCGCGCACTGACCAGCCCGGTTTGCCAGTTCCTCACCATGGCGCGGGGGCGTCGCCGTACTCTGCTGGGGTGAGCGATGACCCCCGGGTGCTGATCGACGCGACCGCGGTTCCCGCGGACCGCGGCGGGGTCGGCCGGTACGTGGATTCGCTCGTCGCCGCGCTCGACGCGGACGGGGCGCGGATCACCGTCGTCTGCCAGCCCCGCGACCTGCAGCTTTACGATCAGCTGGCACCGCGCTCCCGGGTCGTGCCTGCCTCCCCGGCGACGACCACCCGCACGGCCCGCCTGACCTGGGAACAGGCGACCCTGCCCCGCCTGGCCCGCCGCCTCGGCGCGGACGTCGTCCATTCGCCGCACTACACGATGCCGCTGGCGACGTCGGCGGCATCGGTGGTCACGCTGCACGACGCGACGTTCTTCACCGACGCGGTGCTGCACTCGTCGGTGAAGGCCCGTTTCTTCCGCGCCTGGACGGCGACGGCGCTCCGGCGGGCAACGCTGTGCGTCGTGCCTTCGGCGGCGACGGCCGCGGAGCTGACCCGCGTGGCCCCGGTGCGGCACGCTTCCCTGGAAGTGATTCACCACGGAGTCGACAGCGAGCGTTTCCACCCGCCCTCCCCGGCGGAGGTCGCGGCGGCGCGCGCGGCGGTCGGCCTGGGGCGGACGCCGTATGTGGCGTTCCTGGGGGCGCTGGAGCCGCGGAAGAACGTGCCGGCGTTGATCCGCGGCTTCGCGCGGGCGGTGGCCGGGCGTGCCGACGCGCCGGCGTTGGTGCTGGCCGGTCAGCCGGGCTGGGACACGCAGGTGGAGCGGGCGCTGGACGCGGTGCCGCACCGGCTCCGCGTGATCCGGGCGGGGTACCTGCCGTTCGGGACGCTGGCGGGCTTCCTGGGCGGTGCTTCGCTGGTCGCGTACCCATCGCTGGGCGAGGGGTTCGGGTTGCCGGTCCTGGAGGCGATGGCGTGCGGCGCGTGCGTGCTGACGACGCGCCGGCTGTCCCTGCCCGAGGTGGGCGGCGACGCGGTGGCGTACTGCGGAGTGGGGGCGGGTGACGTCGCGGCGGCGTTGAGCGAGCTGCTGGCCGACCCGGGCCGCCGAGCCGAGCTGGCGACGGCGGCGCAGCAGCGGGCCAAGGAGTTCTCGTGGGCCACGACCGCGGAACGGCACCGGGAGGCGTACGCCAAGGCCTGGTCCCGCCACCTCCGCACCCGCTGAACCGTGATCCGAGAGCCGACACGCGTGATTCAGAGGTCGACACGGCGTCGTGCGGTGTGTCGGCTTTGCAATCACGCGTGTCGACCTCCTGATCACGCGTGTCGACTGTTCCGTCACGGGCTGCGGGGTGGCGGGGTTGCCCTGCGTGACGCGTGGACAATGGCCGGGTGACTGAGCACTCCCGCTATGGCGACGATGTCGGCGTCGTGACCGTGACCTACTTCTCCGAGGACACCATCGAGCGGTTCCTCGACACCCTCGAGAAGGCCACCGAGCGCGAGGTCAAGGTGGTCATCGCGGACAACGCGTCCGTCGAAGGCGCGCTCGAGCGGGTCACCGCCGATCGGAAGAACGTCCAGCTGCTCCCCATCGGGGAGAACGTCGGCTACGGGACCGCCGCGAACCGGGGCGTCGCCGAGCTCGATGACTCCTACGGCTGGGTCGTCGTCGTCAACCCCGACCTCGAATGGGAGCCCGGGTCGCTCGACGCGCTGCTCGAGGTCGCCCGGCGGTGGCCGCGCGGGGGTGCCTTCGGGCCGCTGATCCACGACGTCGGCGGGACCGTCTACCCCTCGGCGCGGCTGCTTCCCTCCTTCGGGCGCGGGATCGGGCACGCCCTCTTCGCGAAGGTCTGGCCCGGCAACCCCTGGACGAAGCAGTACCGGCAGGAGACCGGCACCCCGGCCGAGCGCGTCTCGGGCTGGCTGTCCGGCTCGTGCCAGCTGTTCCGCCGGGAGGCGTTCGACTCCGTCGGCGGCTTCGACACGCGCTACTTCATGTACTTCGAGGACGTCGACCTCGGCGACCGGCTCGCCAAGGCCGGCTGGCTGAACGTCTACGCGCCGACCGCGCGCGTCACGCACGAAGGCGGGCACTCGACGTCACAGGCGTCGAAGAAGATGCTGGCCGCCCACCACGCCAGCGCCTACCGCTACCTCGCCGACCGGCACCAGGGGCTCGCCTGGAAGCCGGTGCTGGCCGCCGTGAAGCTCGGCCTCGCGGTGCGGCTGAAGCTCGAGACCCGCTAGATCCCGTCGAGCCGGCGCGAAAGGTCGGACTTGCCGATGTTCTGCGTCACCGTCGGCACCAGGCCGGTGTCCTCCGGATCGGGCTCCTTCAGCGGGCTCGTGATCTGCTCGGCCTGGGGCCGGCGCGACAGCGGCGTGGACATCGGCGTCGTCGGCGACGGCGTGCTCAGCGGTGTCGTCGCCTGCGGACGGCGGCCGCCCTGGACCTCCATCCGGCGGGTCGGCGCCGCGCCGGCCAGCGGGTGGTCGTTCTCCTCGATCAGCGACGCCGGCAGCTGCGTGGTCGTGTCGGGGTCGCGGCTGCGGTCGAGCCCGTCGATCTGCGCGCGCGGGATCTGCTGGGTGTTCGCCGAGTCCATCGGTGACGTCGCGCTGTCGGGTGTCACGACGAACACACCGCGCGCCTGGGCTCGTGCGAGCAGGGCGTCCGCCCGATCGCGGGGGTCCATCCCCTCGGCCTCCCGACTGACCCGGGGCCCTCTGGGGAAAGGCCCGCCTGTTTCCTGTCTAGGGTAGGCCCTCCGGGCGACCTCCGTCAGGGTTTCCCGCGGCTTGTCGCTCAGCGGTGCGTGATACAGGAGGAGATTTCCGTGACGTCCGAGGTTGAGGTCGATGCCGTCGTGCTGGTCGGGGGCAAGGGCACCCGCCTGCGTCCACTGACCCTGTCGGCGCCGAAGCCGATGCTCCCGACCGCCGGGACGCCCTACCTGAGCCACCTGTTCTCCCGCATCCGCGAGGCCGGCATCCGGCACGTCGTGCTGGGCACGAGCTACCGGGCGGAGGTGTTCGAGGAGTACTTCGGCGACGGCAAGGCCATCGGCCTGGACCTGGAGTACGTGGTCGAGGAGGAGCCGCTCGACACCGCGGGCGCGATCCGGAACGTCCACGACATGCTGCGCGCCGACCACGTGATCGTCTTCAACGGCGACATCATCTCCGGCTCGGACCTCGGCGAGCAGCTGCGCATCCACCGCGAATCCGAGGCCGACGTCACACTGCACCTGCAGCGCGTGCCGGACCCCAGCCGGTTCGGGTCGGTGCCGACCGACGAGACCGGGCGCGTCCAGGCGTTCCTCGAGAAGACGCCGAACCCGCCGACCGACCAGATCAACGCCGGGTGCTACGTCTTCCGCCGTCCGGTGATCGAGGCCATCCCGACCGGGCGGCGGGTATCGGTCGAGCGCGAGACGTTCCCGCAGCTGCTGGAGCAGGGCGCGCACATCCAGGGCTTCGTCGACGAGTCCTACTGGCTGGACGTCGGCACGCCGGAGGCGTTCGTGCGCGGCTCGGCCGACCTCGTGCGCGGCCTGGCGCCGACGTCGGCGCTGCCCGGCCGTCCCGGTGACTTCCTGGTGCTCGACGGCGCGTCGGTGGCCGAGGACGCCCAGCTGTCCGGCGGTTCGACGATCGGCGTCGCGGCGGTGGTGGGGCCGGGTGCGAAGATCGACGGCTCGGTGCTGTTCGACGGCGCGGCGGTCTCCGAGGGCGCGATCGTCGAGCGCTCGGTGCTCGGCCACGGCGCCCGCGTCGGCGCCGGCGCGGTGCTGCGCGGCGTGGTGCTGGGCGACGGCGTGTCGGTGGGAGCCGGCTGCGAGCTCCTGGACGGCGCCCGCGTGTGGCCGGACGTCGTCCTGCCCGACGGATCCGTCCGCTTCTCGAGCGACGCGTAACCCGATGTTCTGGCGTCCCGCGTTCGAAGTCGACCTGGGCCGGGTCCTGGGTCCGCTGAAGCGCGGCCGCGGGTCGCTCAACATCCTCACGGACGAGCGCGGCATCACCTGGCTGGCGTCGAACACGCCGGACGGACCGGGAACCCTGGCGTTGCGGCGGCTGTCCGACGGCCGCATCGAGGCCGCGGCCTGGGGCCCGGCGAAGGACCGGCTGCTCACGGGAGTGCCGGCGTTGCTGGGGGCGGACGACGACGATTCGGGGTTCGTCGCGCACCACGACGTCGTCGCGCGGGCCCGGCGGGCGAACCCGGGCCTGCGGCTGGGGGCGACCGGGGTGGTGTGGGACTGGCTGGTGCTCGCGGTGCTGGAGCAGAAGGTGGCGGGCAAGGAGGCGATCCGGTCGTGGGCGGAGCTGTGCCGCCGCTTCGGCACGCACGCCCCGGGGCCGGCGCCGGAGCGGCTGCGCGTGCCGCCGACGCCCTCGACGTTGAGCACGCTGCCGGACTGGCACTGGCACCGAGCGGGGGTCGACATCAAGCGGCGGACGGCCCTGGTGAACGCCGCGCGCGTGGCGGGTCACCTGGAGCGGGCGGTGGAGCTGGGCGGGCTCGAGGGAAGGCATTGGCTGCGCCAGGTCCCGGGCATCGGAGTGTGGACGGCGGCGGAGATCGCCCAGCGCGCCTGGGGCGACCCGGACGCGGTGAGCTTCGGCGACTACAACATCCCGTCGATGGTGGGCAACGCGGTGCTGGGCACGAAGCTGGACGACGTGGGGATGGCGGAGGTCCTGGCGCCGTACGCGCCGCAGCGGCAGCGGGTGGTGCGGTATCTGGAGGCTGCGGGGCACACGCGGCCACGGTTCGGGCCGAGGATCGAACTGCGGGACTATCGCGCGATGTGACGGCAGTGGCCGCGGGTGCCCGTGTGGGTGACGGGCGCTGCGGGGATCTGCGCGGTTCTGGAGCTGGCGGCGCGGTCTCGTGTGGGTGATGTGCGCTGCTGGGGCGGGCGCGCCTCGCTTTGCGGGTGGGGTGTCTCGCGGCGGCGGGTAGGCGGGTTGCGGCGGGCGCGCGGTCTCGTGTGGGTGACGTGCGTTGCTGGCGCGGGCACGCCCCGCTTCGCGGGTGAGGTGTCTCGCCGCGGCGCCTAGGCAGGTTGTGGCGGGCCCGCGGTCTCGTGTGGGTGACGTGCGCTGCGGCAGTGCGGGGGTGGCCGCGGTCGTGGAGAGGGCTGCGATGGGCGCTCGGTCCCGTGTGGGTGACATGGCCCGCCAGCGGCGAAAGGTGCCCGCCAGCTCGCGAAAGGTGCCCGTGGGGCTGGTGCGGCCGCAGGACTGGCACGGCCGCGAAGCTCCGGCCTACTGCTGGGGAGGGTAGCCATCCGGCGGCGGCGGGTACGGCGGCTGCTGTCCCGGGAACCCCGGCGGCTGCTGCCCCGGATAACCCGGCCCGCCGAAGCCCTGCTGCGGCGGGTAACCCGGCGGCTGCTGGCCCGGGTAGCCCTGCTGCGGCGCCCCGAAGCCCGGCTGCTGGTAGCCCGGGTACTGCGGCGGGTACGGCGGCTGCTTCGGCTTGTTCGAGTTCACGACGAGCAGCACCACCCCGACGATGCCGGCGAGCACCACCAGGATGATCAGCAGCATCAGCACGCTCACCATCAGCTCTCCCCCTCGTCGAGTGCCGCGCGGACGATCGACAGTGCCTCGGCGTCGGCGAGGCCGAGCTTACGGGTCGTCTTCGCGTACTCCGCCGCCGCCTGCTGGGCCTTGCGGCGGGACTGGTCGCCCGCCGCCGCGACGAAGCTTCCGGCCCGGCCTCGGGTTTCGATCAGGCCCACCTCCTCCAGCTCGCGGTACGCCCTCGCCACCGTGTTCGGCGCTATGCCCAGGTCGGCCGCCAGGCGGCGCACCGTGGGCAGCTTGGTGCCCACGGCCAGGGTCCGGTCGTTGATCCGCGTCGCGAGGCCGGACCGGACCTGCTCGTACGGCGGGACCGGCGAACCGCTGTCGAAGGGGACGATCACCAGCTCTGCGGACCCGCTCCCGGCCCCGGCAGCTGTTGCTGCTGCGGGAACGACGGCCCCTGCGGCGCGTACTGCTGCGGCGCCGGCGGATACCCCGGCTGCTGCGGGAAACCCTGCTGCGGCGAAGGTGGGTACCCCGGCTGCTGGGCCGGCGCGAAGCCCGGCTGCGGCGCGGCGAACCCCTGCGACGGCGGCCCAGAACCCGCGGCCGCAAATCCCTGCGACGGCGGCGCGAATCCCGGCGCCGCAGAACCCGCAGGGGCAAACCCCGGCGCCGCCGCACCCCCGCCCGCAATTCCCTGCGGTGGCGCCGCAAAACCTTGCTGGGGCGGGAAAGCCGGGAACTGCCCGCTCTTCTTCATCGCCTCTTCGCGGCGCATCTTCGACACCCGCACGATCACCGCGATGACGAACACGATGATGCCCAGGACGATGAGCCCGAGCACGATGTACCCGAACACGCCGGTGTCGCCGCCACCGCCGGAGTGGTAGTGCACCCGCTCCGGGAACTGTGTAGCCATGTGGTCCCTCCCTGTCCGCGGACCAGGTTATCGCCCGGCACCGACAGGAACGGCCGCTTTCACCAGATCGGCGAGATCTTCGGACCCCTCCGGCAGCGCGTCCGCCGGCCACCACCGCAGGTCGTCGGACTCGTCGCTGCGCACCGGCTCCGCACCGGCCGGCGCGTGTACCGCGAAGCGGACGTCGAAGTGCCGGGTCGGCACCCCGAGCGAGCACGTGATCGGGTGGACGTCCAGGTGCACCGGCTCCGCGACGAGACGCAGCCCGGCGATCCCGGACTCCTCGGTGGCCTCCCGCAGTGCCGCCCCGGCCAGCGACTCGTCCGACGGCTCGCAGTGGCCGCCGAGCTGCAGCCAGCGGCCGACCCGCGGGTGCAGCGTCAGCAGCACCCGCGTGCCGGTGTGGTCCAGCACCACCGCCGACGCCGTCAGGTGCCCCGCCGCGCACGAACGCTGACAGGAATCGTCGCGCGCGGCCAGGAACCCGAGGAACGCCTGGCGCAGCGACTCCTGGGACGCGACCGCAGGCCGCCACGACGACAGCGTCGTGACGGCGTCCGCGTGCAGGCTCACAGCTCCAGCAGTCCTTCCCCGGCCAGGGCCGGGCCACGCGGGTCCGGCTCGGTGAGCGGCACGCCGACGGCGACCGAGCCCAGCGGCTGCCAGCGCTCGCCGAGACCGAGGACCTCGCGGACGACGTCCGCGGCGAAGATCGTCGAGCCGATCCAGCACGACCCGAGGCCCTCGGCCGCCAGCGCGACCAGCAAACCCTGGACCGCGGCACCGCCGGCCACCGTGAACATCGTCTTCTCGCACTCGTTGCGGCGGTCGTCGCGGTAGGTGTGCGCGCCGTCCGGCACCAGGAACGGGAGGACGATCTCGGACGCCCGGTACAGGATGTCGCCCCGGCTGAGCCGCTTCGCGATCTGCTCCGGCGTGAACTCGTCGCCGGCCAGGTCGGCCTGCCACGACTCGCGCATCGCGTCCAGCAGCTTCTTCCGGACGCCGGAATCGCGCAGCCAGATGAACCGGACCGGGTGCGTGTGGTGCGGCGCGGGCGCGGTCAGCGCCGACCCCACCGCCCGCCGGATCGAGGTGGGGGAGACCGGCTCGTCCGCGAAGTGCCGCACCGAACGCCGGGCCGGCACGGCCTCGCGCCTGCCCTGCGCGACGGCTTCGTTCGCGCCCAGCCGGAAGAGGTCCTCCTCCAGCGGGCGGACCAGGTCCCGCGCGGTCGAGCCGTCGTCCTCCGGGAAGAACCCGCGGACGACCGCGACCGGCGTCCCGCCCAGCTTGCCCTTGACCAGGTCGGCGGCCGCGGCGAGCTCGTCGGCGATCGCGACCTCGGTGACGGCCAGCTCGTTGCCCTGCCCGTCGACCTCCCCGCGGTAGGCGTGCAGCACGCGCAGCCCCGAAGACCCGATGGCGGCGTCGGTCTGCCCCACCCGCCAGGCCCGGCCCATGGTGTCGGTGACGACGACGGCGACCTCGACGCCGAGCCGCTCCCGCAGCCCGTTGCGCAGCGCCAGCGCCGACGCGTCCGGGTCGGCGGGCAGCAGCGCGACCTCGTCACCGGCCACATTGGACGCGTCGATCCCGGACGCCGCCTGCACGATCCCCAGGTGGTTCTGGGTGATCACGGTCCGGGCGATCCGCGCGACGATCCGCACGGCCTCCTGCTCGACGAGCTTCCGGCGTTCGGCGTCGCGGGCCTCCGGGTCCGACGGCACGCGCACCAGCCTGCCCTCGGCCTTCGAGACGATCTTGCTGGTCACGACCAGGACGTCCCCCGACCGCAGCCAGGGCGCGGCGGCCACGATCGCGCCGGTCAGGTCGTCGCCCGGGCGGAACTCCGGCAGCCCGGTGACGGGCAGGATCTCCAGCTTGGGGGCAGCGTGGTCACTCAACGGGGGCTCCAGCCAGTTCCAGGGCGGCGCGGGCCATCGCCGCGGTCGCGTCCACATCGGACATCAGCAGCGGGACGTCGCGGACGGTCACGCCCGGCACGTCGGCCGTCTCGCCTTCCGCGATCAGCCAGCCGTCGAGCACGCCGCCGTCCTGGCGCGAGCCGTAGTGCCGGCCCACCGCCTCGGCCGACGTCTCGACGCCGATCGCGGTCAGGCACGCGTCGGCCATCCCGCGCAGCGCCTTGCCGCCGATGATCGGCGACACCCCGACGACGCGGGCAGTGCTGTTCCGCAGCGCCTCCCGCACCCCGGGCACGCCCAGCACGGTGCCGACCGACACGACCGGGTTCGACGGCGCGAACAGCACGGCGTCGGCGTCCTTGATCGCTTCCAGCACGCCGGGGGCGGGCTTGGCCTCGTCGGCGCCGACCGCGACGATCGAGTGCGCCTTCGGCTCGGCGCGGTAGCGCACCCACCACTCCTGGAAGTGGATCGCCTTCTGCTGGCCGTCCTGCTCCGGGTCGTCGATGACGACGTGCGTCTCGACGCGGTCGTCGGACATCGGCAGCAGCCGGACGCCGGGCTGCCAGCGGTCGCACAGGGCCTCGGTGACCGCCGAGAGCGGGTAGCCCGCGCGCAGCATCCGCGACCGGATCAGGTGGGTGGCGATGTCCTTGTCGCCGAGCCCGAACCAGTCCGGGTCGGCGCCGTAGGCGGCCAGCTCCTCCTTGACGACCCAGGTCTCGCCCGAGTGCCCCCAGCCGCGTTCGGAGTCGATCCCGCCGCCCAGGGTGTACATGCAGGTGTCCAGGTCGGGACAGATCCGCAGCCCGTGCATCCAGACGTCGTCGCCGGTGTTGACCAGCGCCGTCACCTCGTGCTCCGACTCGGAGGCACCCTCGGGTGCCATGCCCAGCGCTGCCTTGACACCCAGCAGGAAGCGGGCCCCGCCCACTCCGCCGACCACTACCACGATCTTCACGACGTCGAATCCTCGCACGAGCCGGGTGCGGGCACCCAGTACCGGTATTTGTGGTGCGGGGCGTAGCCGAGCCCCGCGTAGAGCGCGAGCGCGCCCGAATTCCGTTCCGCGACCTGCAACACCGCGTGGCCCGCCCCGTGTTCCACGCCCCACGCGTGCACCGCGCCCATCAGCGCGGACGCCAGCCCGCGGCGGCGGAAGGCGGGGGCGACTTCGAGGCGGCCGATGTGCAGCCAGTCGTCGACCAGGGCGCCGCGGACGACCCCGGCGAGGACCCCGTCGACCAGGGCGGCGCCGTAGCCGGTCTTCCCGCCGCTGAGGACCTGCCGCGCGGCCGGGGAGTCCTCGGTGGGCCGCATGGCGAGCGCCCACCAGCCGGGGGCGGGTTCGTCGCCGATGGTGACGGCCGGGTTCGCCGGGGCGGGCTGGTCGCGGACCGTGACGCCGGGGGCGGCGAACGCGCGCTTCTCGCTCACCGTGACTCCCGGGACCGCGGGCTTTCGGCCGACCTCTCCGCCTGCCACCGCGGGCCCGGGCTCCAGCGGCGCGGTGAGCACCACGACCTCGTGACCGGCGCCGTGCCCGGTGGCCGGGTGCCAGCCGGCCGCGGCGATGGCGTGTTCGTTCGGGCTGTCGCGGACGACCTGCACCATCGGGGTGATCCCCCGATCGTGGGCGAAATCACACACCGCGCGCAGGGCCCCGCCGAGCGGGCGGACCGGGTCGCCGACGGCCAGCGCGCTGTTGGCGCGGCCGGTGAAGCCGTCCGCCCAGCGCAGGCGCCACTCACCCAGGGGATCCTCCACCAGGGGCGGCCATGCTTTGCTGCACGTGATTTCGAGCTTCTCGGCGGCGTTCACCGCTAGATTGTGACGGAGGCGGTGAAAGTCGCGGGAGCGGATTTCGGCAGGAGGTGACCGTGGGTATCCAGCGCAAGGACGAGCGGCACAACGAGAAGCTGGTCGACGAGATCGCCGAAGGGTTCAACCGAGCCGTGGGGGAGAAGAAGCCCGAAAGTGACACAGGCGAGGCGCCCAAACCGCGCTTCGTCATCACCGGTGACGCCCGGGCGACCCCGCCCCCGCGCCGCCGGGAGAGGTGAGCTCCATACCCGGGGTATGGCTAAGGCTTGCCTCACCAACCGAACGGGTGCCGACGCCGCGTAATGTCGGCACGGACTGGCTGTTTGCAGAGAAAAGCAGGAGTGCGCAGTGACCTACGTGATCGCCGAGCCCTGCGTCGACGTGCTCGACAAGGCGTGTATCGACGAGTGCCCCGTGGACTGCATCTACGAGGGCGAGCGGATGCTGTACATCCACCCGGACGAGTGCGTCGACTGCGGCGCCTGCGAGCCGGTCTGCCCGGTCGAGGCGATCTACTACGAGGACGACGTCCCGGACAACTGGTCGGACTACACCAAGGCGAACGTCGACTTCTTCGACGAGCTGGGTTCGCCCGGCGGCGCGTCCAAGGTGGGCAAGACCGCGCACGACCCGGCCTTCATCAAGGCGCTGCCCCCGCAGGGCGAATGAACCGGATCGCGCTGCCCGACTTCCCCTGGGATTCGCTCGCCGAGGTCAAGGCCACGGCCCAAGCGCATCCCGGCGGGGTCGTCGACCTCTCCATCGGCACCCCGGTCGACCCGGTCCCGGCGGGCATCCGCGAGGCCCTCGCGTCGGTCTCGGAGATCCCCGGGTACCCGACCACCCACGGCATTCCGGAACTGCGGGAAGCCGCGCGCGGCGCGCTGTCCCGGCGGCACGGCGTCGACGGCGTCGAGCCGGACGCCGTGCTGCCGACGATCGGGTCCAAGGAGGCCGTGGCCTGGCTGCCGCGCCTGCTCGGCTTCGGCCCCGGCGACCTCGTCGTCATCCCGGAGCTGGCGTACCCGACGTACGAGGTCGGCGTGCTGCTGGCGGGCGCGTCGCTCCTGCGCGCCGACAGCACGGTCGCGCTCGGCCCGCAGAAGCCGGCGATGATCTGGCTGAACTCGCCGTCCAACCCGACCGGCCGGGTGCTGCCGGTGGAGCACCTGCGCAAGGTCGTCGAGTGGGCCCGCGAGCGCGAGGTCGTCGTGGTCTCCGACGAGTGCTACCTGGCCCTGGGCTGGGAGTCCGATCCTCTGTCGATCCTGCACCCGGACGTCTGCGGCGGCCGGACCGACGGCCTGATCGCGGTGCACTCGCTGTCGAAGTCGGCCAACCTGGCCAGCTACCGCGCCGGCTTCCTGACCGGCGACCCGCGCCTGATCAAGCAGCTGCTCGAAGTGCGCAAGCACGCGGGCATGATCGTGCCGCGGCCGGTCCAGGAGGCGATGGTCGCCGCGCTGTCCGACGACGAGGCGCTGCGCGGGCAGCGCGAGCGGTACGCCCGCCGTCGGCTGGTGCTGCGGAAGGCGTTGCTGGACAACGGGTTCCGCATCGACCACTCCGAAGCGGGGCTCTACCTCTGGGCCACTCGCGACGAGGACGCCTCGGCGACGGTCGGCTGGCTGGCCGAGCGGGGGATCCTGGTCGCGCCCGGCACGTTCTACGGCCCGACGGGCAGCAAGCACGTCCGCGTCGCGCTGACCGCGACGGACGAGCGCGTCGACGCGGCCGTGGAGCGGCTGACTCAGTAATCGCGGCCGGTCAGGCCCCGGTAGACGAACCGGGTGAGCAGTTCGATCGCCTCTTCGTCGGTCGGCGGTGTCCAGCCCGCCGGCGCGTCGTGCAGCCACGTCGCCGCGAAGGCGTCGACCAGGTTGTAGATCAGCATTCCGCAGCGGTCCGGGTCCGCCGGGAGGCGCATGCCGGCGCGGGTGATGTACGCGAGGTGGTCGTCGAGGTCGGCGGCCTGGGACGCGCCGAACCGGGCCACCGTGCGCGCGAACGACTCGCTGACCATCGCCGCCTGGCGCAGGGCCAGCATGGTGGCCGCGTTGTCGCGGTAGAAGTCCCAGTACTGCTTGACGTGCCAGCGCACGGCCGCGGGGTCGCTGAAGTCGGCCAGGTGGTCTTCGCTGTCGGCGCTCTCG
Source organism: Amycolatopsis sp. 505 (assembly GCF_031625235.1). NCBI lineage: Bacteria > Bacillati > Actinomycetota > Actinomycetes > Pseudonocardiales > Pseudonocardiaceae > Amycolatopsis > Amycolatopsis sp. 505. The sequence goes on along the minus strand of NZ_JACKQP010000004.1, from coordinate 211,880 downwards.
TCGCCTGAGGCCGCGATGTCGGCCATCAGCGCTTCCAGGAGCTCTTCCTTGCCCGCGAAGTGGTTGTAGAACGACCCCGCGGCCCGGCCCGCCTCCGCGGTGATGTCGGTGATCTTCGTGTTCAGGTAGCCCTTCCGGGCGAAGACGCGCTTGGCCGCGGCCTTGAGCGCGGCCTCGGTCTCCGCGGCCTTTTCCTTGCGGCTCGTCGCCGTCATCGGCACCTCCCTTGACACGGGACGCTAGCAGCGCCATTCTGAATCCAGATTCACTGAATTTGAATTCACTGGGAGGGTGACATGGATACTCGGGTGCTGATCGCCGGAGCCGGACCGACCGGGCTGACGCTGGCCATCGAGCTGGCGCGGCGGGACGTCGCCGTGCGGATCATCGACAAGGCCGAGACGTACTTCGTCGGCTCGCGCGGCGACGGGATGCAGCCGCGCACGCTGGAGGTGTTCGAGGACCTGGGCGTGCTCGACGCGGTGCTGGCCGCGGGCATGGCCCCGGTGCCGATGAAGATCCACCTCGGCGGCGAGGTGGTCGGTGAGCGGATGATGTTCGACCCGGTCGAGCCGACGCCGTCGCGGCCGTACCCGACCGGCTGGTTCCTGGGCCAGTCGCAGACCGAGGGCATCCTGCGCGACCGGCTGGCCGAGTTCGGCGTGCCCGTCGAGCTGAACACCGCGCTGACCGGCTTCGAGCAGTACGGCGACGGCGTCACGGCGACCCTGAGCACGGGCGAGACCGTCCGCGCGGAGTACCTGGTCGGCGTCGACGGCGGCAAGAGCTTCGTGCGCAAGACGCTGGGGATCGCGTTCGAGGGCACCACCGACGAGTCGATCCGGATGCTGCTCGGCGACGTCGTGGCCGAGGGCCTCGACCGGAACTTCGGCCACTGGTTCGCGGCGCCGGACGAGCCGATGAGCGGCATGATGTTCAGCCCGCTGCCGGGGACGCCGCACTTCCAGTTCGGCGCCGCGCTCGGCGACGGCGAGACCGACGTCGAAACGGCGTTGCCCGCGGTCCAGGCCCGGCTCGACGCGCTGAGCGGCGGCCAGGTCAAGCTGTCGGACCTGGCCTGGTCGACGGTGTGGCGGCCGAACATCCGGCTGGCGGCGAGCTTCCGCGACGGCCGCGTGTTCCTGGCCGGCGACGCGGCGCACGTCCACCCGCCGACGGGCGGGCAGGGCCTGAACACCGGGATCCAGGACGGCTACAACCTCGGCTGGAAGCTCGCGGACGGGTCACCGGAGCTGCTGGACAGCTACGAGATCGAGCGGCGCACGGTCGCGGCCCGCGTGCTGGGGGTCTCGGCGGGCCTGCTGCAGAAGTACGTCGACGGCGACGAGGACGCCCACCGGCGTGGAGAGGACACGCAGCAGCTCGACATCACCTACCGGGGCGGCCCGCTGTCCCCGGCGGGGACCGGGGAGCTGCGGCCGGGGGACCGGGCACCGGACGCGCCGCTGGTGGACGCGAACGGCAAGCGCGTGCGGCTGTTCGAGCTGTTCCGCGGCCCGCACGCGACCGAGCTGCTCTTCGGCGAGGGCGAGACAACGGGGTACCGGATCCTGCCGGCGGGCAGCGCGGCGACGGGCACGGACCTGGTGGACGAGGGCGGCCACGCGTACGCGGCGTACGAGGCTTCGACGGGCCGCCGGGTGCTCATCCGCCCGGACGGCTACGTCTGGTCGATCGCCTGACGGGGCCGGCCCACCGGGTGTCGCGAATGACTCATTCGGGACGTGGGAGGTCCCGAATGAGTCATTCGCGACCTTGGGGGCGGGCGGCGCGGGCGAGGCGAGGCGGGGGCGGGGCGGGGGCGGGGCGCGGGCGGGGCGCTGGGCGGAGCAGGGCGTGGGCGAGGCGCGGGGCGCGGGCGAGGCGGGGAGGGGGTGCGGCGCGGGCGAGGCGGGGCGCGGGGGCGGAGCAGGGCGGGGGCGGGCGAGGCGAGGCGGGGCGCGGGAGAGGCGAGGCGGGGGCGTGGTCAGGCGTGGAGGGCCTTGGCGGCGGCGTCGACCGCTGCCCAGGAATTCCGCCAAGCCGCGCGGGCGTCGGCTCGGCGGGCCAGCTCGCGCTCGGCGATGCGGCCCGCGACGAACCCCATCGGGCCGTCCGCCGACTCCAGGACCGAACGCATCCGCTCGGCCGCGATCACGGCGTCCTGGTGGTCGCCCAGCACCGTCTGGAAGTCCTTCGTCGCCTTCAGCAGCCGCTTGATCTTCGGCGCCTGCTTCTTCTTCGCGGACGTCTGGGCCAGCTCCGCCGCGTAACGCAGCTTCTTGCCGTGGATGCGCAGCGCGTGCAGGTCGTCGTCCGGCGGGTCCGCGGGCAGCGCACCGACCGCCTTCGCCAGCTTCCGGTGCGGCTTCGCCAGGCCCGCGATCAGGTCGTGCGGCCGGTCGGACAGCGGGACGGTCTCCGCCCGCGTCAGCAGGCTCACCTCGCGCAGCAACGTCGAATACCGGGCACTCGACAGCGCCCGCGTCAGGCGCCGCTTCGCCGTGGCCCGCTCGCTGACGAACTTCGACACGAGACGGCGGCCGGGGGCCTGGTCGCGGACCTCGAAGTCCGCGATGACCTCGCGCAGGTGCCCGATCAGCACGTCGTAGTCGCGCACCTCGCCGAGGGACTGGCCCAGCCAGCCCAGCTCCGCGCGCACCGGCTCGGCGCCGTCGCCGACCAGCTTGCCGGACAGCTTCAGCACGCTGCGCATCCGCCGCAGCGCGACGCGCATCTGGTGCAGGTCCTCCGGATCCGCGCCCGAGCGCGTGCCCGGTTCGTGCGCGAGCAGCGCGCGGATCTCACGGTCGAGCTTGGCCCGCACGTGGTGGCCGGCCGGGTCGGCCGGACGCGCTTCGACGGGCGCGTCCGGCAAGCCCAGCTCGGCCGGCGTGCGACGCAACGATTCGGTGGTCACCTCATGAATAGTAGGTGAACGATCGTGCTCAATCGTTGGCGTGCAGCGCCGCGTTCAGCTCGACACCGGAGCCGGTGCGGGGCACGACCTCGACCGCGCCGGTGCCCGAGTTGCGGCGGAACACCGCGCCCGAGATGCCGTTGAGCTCGCGGGCCTTGACGACCTTGCCCTCGACGACGACCTTCGTGCCCGCCGTCACGTACAGGCCCGCCTCGACGACCGTGTCGTCGCCCAGCGAGATCCCGACGCCGCCGTTCGCGCCGATCAGGCAGCGCTCGCCCAGCGAGATCGTTTCCTTGCCGCCGCCCGACAGCGTGCCCATGATCGACGCGCCGCCGCCGACGTCCGAGCCGTCGCCGACGACCACGCCGGCCGAGATCCGGCCCTCGACCATCGACGCGCCGAGCGTGCCGGCGTTGAAGTTGACGAAACCCTCGTGCATCACGGTCGTGCCGGACGCGAGGTGCGCGCCGAGCCGGACGCGGTCGGCGTCGCCGATCCGGACGCCCGACGGCAGGACGTAGTCGACCATCCGCGGGAACTTGTCGACGCTGTAGACGGTCACCGGACCGCGTGCCCGCAGCCGCAGCCGGGTCGTCTCGAAGCCTTCGACCGGGCACGGGCCGTGGTTGGTCCAGACGACGTTGGCCAGCAGGCCGAACATGCCGTCGAGGTTCTGGCCGTGCGGCCGGACCAGCCGGTGCGAGAGCAGGTGCAGCCGCAGGTACATGTCGTGGGTGTCCGCGGGCGCGTCGGCCAGCTTGCCGATCGTGGTGCGCACGGCGACGACCTCGACCCCGCGGTCGGTGTCCGGGCCGAGCAGCGCCGCGGCGGCTTCGCCGAGCAGCTCGGTGGCCTCTTCGGCGCTCAGGCGCTCGGTGCCGGGGGTGCCCCCCTCGACCAGCTTGGGGTGCGGGTACCAGGTGTCGAGGACCGTCCCGTCGGTGGTGACGGTGGCCAGCCCGACGCCGCTGGCGCCGGTCGTTTCGGGGTTCGGGCTCTGCTCACTCACGCCCGACACGGTAGTCGAGTGACGGCGATCAACCACTCGTGGGCCGCGCGTCTACCTGCTTCTTCAGGCCAGACAGAGCAGCGGCGATGTCGACCAGCGCCTGCGAACACGGGCCGCCCGCGGCCGGGACGGTCGTGCAGCCCGCACTCCGGAACTCCCCGACCGCCTGGTCCAGCTTGCCGGCCTCGGCGGTCAGCTGCGGGTCGCGGTCGTCCGCGCGCTTGCGGGCCGCGCCCGGCACGTTGCCGACCTCGGTGACGTACTTCTCACAGCCCTTGGGCAGCTGGGTGCGCGGGCTCGCGTAGCACTGGTCGACGGTCAGCGCGTCGAGCTTGGTCGGCAGCGCGTCCGGACCGGGCTCGCCGCCTTGACGCGGGGGCGTCGGACCGGCCTCTTTCCCGCAGCCCGAGAGGACCAGGACCAGCACCGCGCCGCCGACGGCGACTCCGAACCTACGCACACCCCCACGGTAGCGTGCGGGTCATGAGCCTCGACCTGCACGCCGATCCGGTGGACCTGACCGCAGCGCTGGTGGACATCTTCAGCGTGTCCGGCGCCGAGGCGGAGATCGCGACCGCGGTCCAGGACGCGCTGCGGACGCAGGCCCCGCACCTCGAGGTCGTCCGGAACGGCGACGCCGTCCTCGCGCGGACCAACCTCGGCCGCGAGTCGCGGGTCGTGCTCGCCGGGCACCTGGACACCGTGCCGGAGAACGGCAACCTCCCGTCGCGGCGCGAAGGCTCCGGCGACGAGGAAATCCTGCACGGCCTCGGCACGGTCGACATGAAGGGCGGCGACGCGGTCTTCCTGCACCTGGCGGCGACGCTGCCTGAGCCGAAGCACGACGTCACCTTCGTCTTCTACGACAACGAAGAGGTCGAAGCGGTCAAGAACGGCCTCGGCCGGATCGAGCGCGAGCTGCCGGAGTGGCTGGCCGGCGACCTGGCGATCGTCGGCGAGCCGTCGAACGGCGTGATCGAGGCCGGCTGCCAGGGCACCATGCGCGTCGAGCTGCGGCTTTCGGGCAAGCGGGCGCACACCGCGCGGGCGTGGATGGGCGAGAACGCGATCCACGCGCTGGCCGAGCCGCTGCGACGGCTGGGGGAGTACACGCCGCGGATCGTCGACATCGACGGCCTGACCTACCGCGAAGGCCTCCAGGCGACGTCGATCAGCGGTGGCGTCGCGGGCAACGTGGTCCCGGACGCGGCCGTGCTGACGGTGAACCACCGCTTCGCCCCCGACCGCGACGCGGCGGCGGCCGAGCGGCACCTGCGCGAGGTGTTCGCCGGGTTCGATCTGTCCGTTGTGGACCTGTCGCCGGGAGCGCTGCCGGGCCTGTCGGCCCCGGCGGCGGCGGAACTGGTGGCGGCGGCGGGCGGCCGCGCGGCGGCCAAGCTCGGCTGGACGGACGTGGCCCGCTTCGCGGCGCGCGGCATGCCGGCGGTGAACTTCGGCCCGGGCAACCCGACCCTGGCGCACACGAAGCAGGAGAACGTCCGGACGGCGGAGATCCGCCAGGTCACCGAGGTGCTGCGCAAGTTCCTGAGCTGAGCCCGCTGCACCGAACGTCGCAGCGGGTGCTGTGGTCGTGGTCACATCCGGCGGCCTGAGCTGCGGTGACGCTGCGCGACCGCAGGTCACCGCAACTTTTCGCGGCCGCGGTCCGTATGTCCTTCTGAAGCCGCGCGCCCCGGGAGGACCCATGCCGAAAACCGCTCGACGAGCCGCGGCCGTGGCCGTGCTCGTCCTGGCGGTGAGCGGGTGCGGTGGGGAAAGACAGCCGGTGGCCGCGCCCGCCGCCGGGCCGGTCCTCACCGCCATCGGCGAGGCCACCTCGGTCCCGCCGCCGCCGGCCGAGCGGGAGCCCGTGACGCAGAGCGCGCCGCCCGTCGAGGTCGCCATCAGCTTCCCGCGGACCGGGTCCGGCCAGTGGATGTTCACCCCCGGCAGCGACGAGGTCGCCGGGACGTCGGGCCGGCTGATGCGCTACCGGATCGCCATCGAGACCGACATCGACGGCGTCGGGCCCGGCGAGTTCGCCAAGAAGATCCGCGCCATCCTCGGCGACCCGCGTGGCTGGACCGCCGGCGGGCAGTGGCGGCTGCAGCAGGTCGGCCCGCAGGACAACGCCGACTTCACCCTCTACCTCGCCACACCGGCCAGCCGCGACAAGCTGTGCGGCGGCACCCCGGACAGCTACACCTCCTGCCGCAACGGCAGCAACGTCGTGCTCAACGTCGCCCGCTGGGCCAACGCCGTCCCGGACTACGGCGCCCCGCTCGACGTCTACCGCCAGTACATGGTCACCCACGAAACCGGCCACCGGCTGGGCCAGGGCCACGAGCTGTGCCCCGGCCCGGGCAAGCCGGCGCCGGTGATGGAGCAGCAGACGCTGGGGTTGCACGGCTGCGTCCCGAACCCGTGGCCCTTCCCGGACGCCGGCGGCCGGGAATACGCCGGCCCGCCGGGCGAGTACAACGACCCCATCCCGGCGGGCGACTCCTGACCTACCGGCCCTGCAGGGACTTGACGTTGTTGCCGAACGTCCAGCCCTTCGAGCCGTCCCAGTTGATCGACCAGTCCATCAGGCCCTTCAGGCCCGGCACCGATCGCCACGCCTGGGACACCAGGCTCGGCGACATGTACCCGCCGCCCGCGCCCGGCTGGGCGGGCAGGCCCGGGACCTGCTTGTCGTAGGGGACGCGGATCGTCGTGCCCTGGACGACCAGGCCGTTGTTCAGGCACTGCGTCTGCACGGTGAAGCCCTGCACGGTCCCGGCCTGGTAGGAATCGCCGGAGCAGCCGTACATGGATCCGTTGTAGTACTGCATGTTCAGCCACCACAGGCGGCCGTTGTCCGCGTACTTCTTGATGATCGGCAGGTACGCGCCCCAAATCGAGCCGTAGGTGATGCTGCCGCCGGTCACGTACGCGGTTTCCGGCGCCATCGTGAGCCCGAAGTTCGAGGGCATCTGCGCGAGCACGCCGTCGATGATCCGGATCAGGTTGCTCTGCGACGCCGAAAGCGTCTTGATGTTCCCGCTGCCGGTCAGCCCGGTCTCGATGTCGATGTCGATCCCGTCGAAGTTGTACTGCTTGAGGATCGGCACGACGGTGGCGACGAACCGGTCGGCCACCGCCGACGACGAGAGGTCGATCCCGGCGGCCGCGCCGCCGATGGACAGCAGGATCGTCGCGCCCGCGGCCTTCGCCGCGCACATCTCGGCCGGCGTGGACACCTTGACGCCGGCGTCCATCCCGTTCTCCCACAACACGGTCCCGTCGGACCGGATCACCGGGAAGGCGGCGTTGACGACGTTGTAGCCGTGCTGGGCCATCCGGCTGTCGGTGATCGGGATCCAGCCCAGCCCGGGGTGGACGCCGTTGGCGGCGCCGTCCCAGTTCTCCCAGTACCCCTGCAGGACCTTGCCGGCGGGCCGCGATTTCACCGCGCACGTGTCGGCCTGCACCGCCCCCTGCGCGGGGGCCGAGACGAACAGCGGGACGGCCAATACCGTGGCCAGCAGGGTTGCGAACAAGCGACCGGACATCCCGGCTCCCATCGTCATTGAAGGGTGGACGCGGCGTGTCCGCCCAACATAAGCGCCGCGGGGAGCCGGTGACTACCTACGAACGGGTGGTCTAGACAACTCGGGGGCGTCCCGCGGAGGACGCCCCCGAGCGGCCGGTCAGACGGTCAGCGTCCAGGAGGACAGGTAACCGGTGTCGGCGGGGCCGACGTCTCGGATGCGGAGCTGCCAGGCACCGTTGGCGGCCTCGGAGGAGGCGTTCACGGTGTAGGTGGTGTCGATGTTGTCGGCGGAGTCGCTGCTGGAGTTCTTCAGCCGGTAGGCGGTGCCGTCGGGCGCGACGAGGTCGAGGACGAGGTCACCGCGGTAGGTGTGGGTGATGTGCACCTCGACCTTGGTGGTGCCGGACGCGTTGCGCGCGCAGCCCGCCACGTTCGCGGCGCTGTTCACCGCGGCACCCGGGTAGTCCGGGATGTCCAGCCGCGTCGAGTTGGTCACCGGCGCGCACGACGAGCTGCCGACGCCGAGGGAGAACGTCGCCGTGTGGTCGGCGTTCGCGCCGTCCGCGGTCACCGTGACCGGGAACGTGCCGGTCGGTGTCGACGACGTGGTCGTGATGGTCAGCGTCGAGGAGCCGCCCGACTGCACGGTGGCCGGGCTGAACGACGCCGTCGCGCCCGCGGGCAGGCCCGAAGCGGACAGCGAGATCGACTGCGCCGAGCCGGACGTCGTCGCGGTGCTGACCGCGACCTGCAGCGACTGTCCCGGTTGGACAGTGCCCGACGTCGGGTTCAGCGACACGGAGAAGTCGTTGCCCTGCGGCGTGCCGACGGCCAGCTTCCACAGCGCGTAGGCGATGGCGTCGCTGTTCTTCTCCAGCGGCGCGTCCGGGATGTTGGACGTCGTGTCGCAGGCGCGGTGGTAGCAGTTGTCGAACGGCGAACCCGCGGTGCCGCCCCACTTCTGCGCCTGCGCCGAGCTCTTGATGTCGCCGGCGCCGGTGGCCAGGCCGCCGACCGGGATGCCCGCGCTCTTGAAGGACGCGTGGTCGGACCGGCCGTCGCCTTCGCTGTCGCCCTCGGTCTGGATGCCGATGGAGCCGAAGTACTCGTCGAAGACGGCCTTGATCGAAGCGACGTCGTCGTAGACGAAGTAGCCCCAGTTCTTCGAGCCGATCATGTCGAAGTTGAGGTAGGTCTTGATCTTCGTGCGCTCGCTGCTCGGCAGGTTGTTGACGTAGTACTTGGAGCCGACCAGGCCGGACTCCTCGTCGGCCCACCAGCCGAACCGGACGCGCTTGGCCATCGCCGGGTTCGTGCGGGCCAGCGTCAGCGCGACCTCGAGGATCGACGCGCTGCCCGAGCCGTTGTCGTTGATGCCGGGGCCGGCGCTCACGCTGTCGAGGTGCGCGCCGAGCATGATGACCTGGCTCGCGTCGCCCTGCGGCCACTCGGCGATCAGGTTCTGCGACTGCCCGATGCAGCTGGTGCAGGTCTGCCGGCTGGTCGTGTAGCCGGCGTTCTTCAGCAGGTTTTCCACATAGGACACCGAGGCCGCGTACCCGCCGCCCCGCGGCGAGCGCGTGCCGCCGTTGTTGTTGGCGATGGTCTGCAGCTGGTTGAGGTGGGCCTTGACGTTGGCCAGGGAGATGTCCGGCGCGGCGAGCGCCGTGGCGGGCGCGGCGGTGGCCGCGGGCGCGGCTGCGACGCCCAGCACGGTCGCCAGGGCGGTGACCCCGGCGCCGAGTCGTGTCTTCCACTTCATGGCGGTGAATTCCTTCGGTGGGGGTTGGGGAGAACGGCCGTGAAGGCCGCACCTGGCGGGTGCGGCCTTCACGGGGTGGGGCGTGTTACACGGTCAACGTCCAGGAGGACAGGTAACCGGTGTCGGCGGGGCCGACGTCTCGGATGCGGAGCTGCCACGCGCCGTTGGCGGCCTCGGAGGAGGCGTTCACGGTGTAGGTGGTGTCGATGTTGTCGGCGGAGTCGCTGCTGGAGTTCTTCAGCCGGTACGCCGTGCCGTCCGGCGCGACCAGGTCGAGGACCAGGTCACCGCGGTAGGTGTGGGTGATGTGCACCTCGACCTTGGTGGTGCCCGACGCGTTGCGGGCACAGCCGCTGACGGTGTTGGTGCTGTTGACCGCGCTCGCCGGGTAGTCCGGGATGTTCAAGCGGGTCGAGTTGGTCACCGCGGCGCACGAGCCGGTGGTGCCGACGGACAGCGTGTAGGTCGCGGTGTGGTCGGTGCTGGCCCCGTCGGCGGTGATGGTGACGGGGTAGCTGCCGGTCGGGGTCGACGCGGACGTCGCGATGGTCAGCGTCGAGGAGCCACCCGAGGAGATGGTGGCCGGGTTGAACGTCGCGGTCGCGCCGGCGGGCAGGCCCGAAGCGGACAGCGTGATCGACTGCGCCGCGCCCGAGGTGATCGCGGTGCTGATCGTGGTGGTCGCCGAGGCGCCCGGCTGGACCGAACCCGAAGCCGGGTTCAGCGCGACCGAGAAGTCCGGCCCGCCGCCGCTGCACGAGGTCGGCTCACCGCTCGCGGCGGTGACGGAGATGGCGTCCCACGCGGCCTTGGTGGTGTTGTACTCGACGCAGCTGCCCGGGAAGAGGGCGATCGCGGCTTCGAGGGTCGCCTTGCGGGCGGCCTTGTGGTTCCACGACGAGGTCTTCTTCAGCAGGCCGTTGTAGAAGATCTTGCCGGCCTTCTGGATGCCCAGACCGGTGACGGTCGAGTTGTTGCAGGTCGGGCTGGCCGGCTTGCCGCCACCCGGGTTCGAGCCCTCGGCCAGCAGGTAGAACCAGTGGTTCTGCGGGCCGGCCGCCGCGTGCACCTCGGTGCTCGGGATCGACGACGAGTAACAGTTCGGGTCGCCTGCCTTCGACGGCTGGTACATGTAGCGGATCGGGCCCTGGCCGACCAGGTTGACGCCCTCGCCGACCTCGTAGTCCGGGGTGTCCTTGGCGTTGTTCGCGTACGCCTCGGTCAGCGCGCCGAAGATGTCACCGGTCGACTCGTTCATGCCGCCGTTCTCGTTGCCGGAACCGGCACCGCCCGGGGTGAACTGGAAGATGCCGTGCCCGAACTCGTGGCCGACGACGTCCATCGAGGTGGCCTGGCGCTGGTTGTCCTGCGAGTGGCCGAAGTGCGTCGAGGAACCGTTCCAGTAGGCGTTGACGTCGTTGAGGCCGACGGACGCCGGGTAGCCGGTGCCGCTGCCGTTGATGCCGTTGCGGCCGAGCCAGTCGGCGAGCATCTTCCACTCGGTCTGGACGCTGTAGAGGACGTCGACGCAGCCGGTCTCGAGGTCCGTGCCGGAGCCGTTGCCCCAGTTGTTGTCCGGTCCACTGTAGACGGAGCCGCCCTCGCGGCCGCAGCTGATGCCGGTGCGGCCGGGGTCGCGCAGCGTGTAGGTGCTGCCGGACTGCGTCGTGTCGATGGAGACGTTGCCGACGTAGTAGCTGTTTCCGGTGCCGGCCACGTTCACCGTCGACGGCTGGGCCTGGGTGCGAGCGCCGGAAGCGAACGTCTTCACGTCGTCCCGCTTGTCGAGCACCGCGCCGGTCGCCGCGTCGACGAACACGTGCAGGTTGCTCGGTGCCGTGGCGGTGCGCCCGGCGACGACGACCTCGTAGGCCAGCTTCGGGCTCGCCCCGGCCAGCACGACCTTCTCCGGCGTGCTTACACTGTCCACAGTGGGCAGTTGAGCGCGCGCGGTGGCGGCGGCCTTCGCCGCGTCGACCAGCGCCTGCGTCCCCACGGTGATGGCCGCGGTCTCCGCGGCGCTGGTGCCGCGCACGCGGCCGGCGCCGTCGGCGACGACCACCGCGTCCCCGCCCACGACCCGCAGGCCCTGGTAGGTGCGCTGGTAGGCGCCGTAGAAGAGGCCACCGCCGCCGGCGGTCAGACCGACGCGCTGGAACGATTCGGCCGGGCCGCGGCGCAGGGCGTCGAGACCGCTGGCGGCCGCCTGGTCGGCGGCGCGGGCGGCGGCCGCTTCCGGAGCGGCGGGCTGTGCTTGGGGCGCTGCGCTCGCCGGGGTCACCGGTAACGCGAGCGTCATGGCGAGCCCGGCGGCGGCCGCCAAGCCCGTGCTGAACCCACGATGGGTCATCGAGGTCTTCCTTCCATGAAGGCAGAATCGAGGTCCGGTAAGGGAAAGGGGAGACGTGTCCGGCGTGCTAACAGCAGGTATGCGTCCGGACGCATCCGAGTAAAGGATCAGCTCAACCGGGCGTCAATGCGCCGAACGGACCAACGACGCGTTCCGGATTATCGAATCAATTCGTACAAACCCCGCTGCAGCAGGGGATTCTCGCCGCGTTCCGCGTCGGAACGACTTTCGTAGGGATTGTCGGCGACACCATCCGAACGCCGGACGATCTCGATCATCGGGATTCGTTAGTACTGCTCAGAAACCGGTTACCCGTCCTCCGCACCCAGCGCGAGCAGGCCATTCCGCAGCACGTCCGCCGCCTCCGCCTGCTTCCCGGTCTCGCCGAGCAACTCGCTCAACGGCCGCAGGGCGCGCACGAGCACCCCGCGCGCGCCCAGCCCGGTGGCGAGCTCGACGGCGGCCCGCAGGTCCTCGGCCGCGCGCCGGGCGTCCCCGCGGGCCTTGGCCAGCGAGCCGAGCTGGAGCCGCAGCTCCGCGGCCAGCGGCGTGCCCGCCACGACCACCGGGCGGATCTGGTCGAGCAGGGCCGCCGCCGTCTCCAGCCGGCCCGCCGCGAGGTACTCCCCGGCGAGCTCGACGGTGATCGCCGGGACGTCGTCCGGCCACGCCGTCTCCCGGGCCGCCGCGAGGTCGGCCAGCGCCCCTTCGACGTCGCCCGACCGGCCGCGCACCCGGGCCCGGGCCAGCAGGCAGTACGCCATCGCCGGGTGCAGGGCCCGTTCCTGCATCAGGTCGTAAGCCGCGGCGACCGAGGCGGCGGCGTCGGCGAACCGGTCCGCCGCCAGGTGGCTGCGGCAGACCTCGACGTGGCTGCGGGTCAGCTCGGCGAGCACCGCCGGGCTGCCCCGGGTGAGCCGCAGCGCGGAGTCGGCGTACTCGGCCGCCCGTTCCAGGTCGCCCTGGCGCAGGTGCCGCTCGGCCAGGCAGGCCCGCAGCGTCAGCAGCATCGACGGCTGCGGGTAGCCGTCCCGCAGCAGCTCGGCGTGGCAGGTTTCCAGCAGGTGCACCGAATACTGCACCTCGCCCCAGCCGGTCAGCACGGCCGCGCGCAGCGGGACGACCATCGCCCGCACCGGCGGCGGCTCACCCGAGAGCGCCGTTTCGGCGTCCGAGACGTACTTCGTGCGGACGTCGCCGGTCGAATACCCGGCCAGCCACAGCAGCGCGATCCCGGCCTGCCGCGGCCGGTCGAGGCGCTCGGCGCGCCGCCGGATCCGCTGCATCCGCGGGGTCGCGCGGCGGGCGTCGCCGGCCAGGAACCGTTCCGCGGTCTCGATCAGCTCGAGGTCCAGCTCGATCAGCTCCCGCGGGGACCGGCCGCCGAGCAGCTCGTCGGGGTCGATGCCGAGCTGCTGGGCGAAGAACCGCAGCGCGTCGCCCGACGGCGTCCGCGCGCCGGTCTCGACCGACGACACGTACGCCGCCGAGTACTGCGGCCCGGCGAGTTCGCGCTGCGTGAGCCCGCGTTCGGTGCGCAGCTCACGCAGGCGTTCGCCGACGCTCTCGCTCACACAGGCCGCCTTTCCACCGGTTCAGGGTAAGCCGCGCGGTGGCCGGCGTGGGCCGGCCACCGCGCGGTGGGTGTTCAGCAGGCGCCGCCGTCGCTCCAGACGGCCCACGAGGTGGGCGCGCCCGGCTCGGCGCCGGTCGAGTACCACAGCGACGTCCACTTGTGACCGTTGTGCCCGACGACGTCGTTGGGCACGTAGGCCTTGGCGGAGTCCCACTCGGCGAGCCCGTCGCAGCCGGTCGGCGGGGTGCCGGTGCCGACGGTGAGCGAGAACTGCGCGGTGTGGTCGGCGTCGGTGCCGTCACCGCTGACCGTCACCTGGCTGGTGCCCTCCGGCGTGGTCGCCGAGGTGGTGATGGTCAGCGTCGCGGTGCCGCCGGAGGAGATGCTCGCCGGGCTGATCGTCGCCTTCGCGCCCTCGGGCAGGCCGGTGGCCTCCATCTGCACGGTCTGGGCGTTGCCGGAGGTGATCCGGGTGGTCACCGTGGTGGTCGCGGTCTGTCCGGGTTGGACGGACGCCGAGGCCGGCGAGAGCGTCAGCGAGTAGTCGTTGCCGGCGGGCGGCTGGCCGGTGCAGGTCGGCTCCCCGCTGACCGCGGGCACGCTCACCGCGTCCCACGCGGCCTTGGTGCTGGCGAACTCGGCGCAGCTGCCGGGGAACAGCGCGACCGCGGCTTCCAGGGTGGCCTTGCGGGCCGCGCGGTGGTTCCACGACGACGTCTTCTTCAGCAGGCCGTTGTAGAAGATCTTGCCGGCCTTCTGGATGCCGACACCGGTGACCGACGAGTTGTTGCACGTCGGGCTGGCCGCGCTGCCCTGGGACAGCAGGTAGAACCAGTGGTTCTGCGGGCCCGCGGCGGCGTGCACCTCGGTGCTCGGGATCGACGAGGAGTAGCAGTTCGGGTCGCCGACCTTCGACGGGTTGTCCATGTAGCGGATCGGGCCCTGGCCGACCAGGTTGACGCCCTCGCCGACGCTGAAGTCCGGCGTGTCCTTCGGGTTGTTGGCGTAGAACTCGGTGAGCGCGCCGAAGATGTCGCCGGTGGACTCGTTGAGCCCGCCGTTCTCGTTGCCCGAGCCCGCGCCGCCCGGCGTGGTCTGGAAGATCGCGTGCCCGAACTCGTGGCCGACGACGTCCATCGGCGTCGCCTGGCGGCGGTTGTCCTGCGAGTGTCCGAAGTGCGTCGACGAGCCGTCCCAGTAGGCGTTGACGTCGTTGAGGCCGACGCTCGCGCGGAACCCGCCGCCCGCCCCGTCGATGCCGGTGCGGCCGAGCCACTCGCCGAGCATCTTCCACTCGGTCTGGACGCTGTAGAGGACGTCGACGCAGCCGGTCTCGAGGTCGGTGCCCGAGCCGTTGCCCCAGGTGTTGGTGCTCTTCGTGAAGATCGAGCCGCCTTCGCGGCCGCAGGCGATGCCGCGGCGGCCGGGGTCGGTCATCGAGTACGAGCTGCCGGAGCCGGAGGTGTCGATCGAGACGGTGCCGGCGTAGTAGGAGTTGCCGGTGCCGGCCTCGCGGACGTCGTCCCGCGTGTCGAGGACCTTCCCCGTCGCGCCGTCGACGAAGACGTGCAGGCGGGTGGGTTTGCCGTTCGTGCGGCCGCTGACGACGACCTCGTAGGCGAGCTTCGGGGCGTCCCCGGCCAGGACGACCAGCTTCGGCGCCTCGGCCTTGTCCACGGCGGAGACCTGGCTCTTGGCGACCTTCGTGGCCTGCTCGGCCTTCAGCGTGGCCTGCGTGCCGACGGTGAGCGGAGCGGTGTGCGCGGCTTCGGTGCCGCGGACGTGCCCGGCGCCGTCGGCCACGACCACCGCGTCCCCGCCGATGACCGGCAGGCCGTGGTAGGTGCGCTGGTAGGAGGCGTAGTAGAGCCCGCCGCCACCCGGGGTGACTCCGGTGCGGACGAAGGCCTCCCCGGCACCCTTCGCGAGCCGGTCGGCGCCGCTGAGGGCGGCCTGGTCGGCGGCGCGGGCGGCGAGCGCCTCGGGCGGGGTGGCGGCGGGAGGATGGGGGGCGGCGGCGGCCGGGATCGCCGGCACCGCGAACGTCAGGGCCAGGCCGGCGATCGCCGCCAGCCCACGTGGGGATCTCATGGGGAACCTTTCCGGGGACCGGGGAGGAGTGTGCCCAGAGGAATAACTGCTGTTATTGCGCCGGACGCGTCCGAGTAAAGGTTCCGCCCGCGGACGGGTCAATGGGCCGAACGGAGCAGCGCGGCTCGGCGGCGATCGGCCGGAGCCGGACAAAACCGCAGGTCGCGGGCAAAAGGAAGACTGGTCTGAACCAATTCACAGACTTTCGTAGGAAAGTTGCTTTGGTTCGGACCACTGAGCCCGCTGGTCCGCACCGGACGACACGCGTACCCCAAGGGACGACACGCGTACACAGCTGGACGACACGAAGCCGGCGCCCCTCCCGCATGTGTCGTCCGTCTGGATGCGCGTGTCGTCCATCCAGGTACGCGTGTCGTCCGTTACGGCTCGGCGCCGGTCGCCGAGTCCAGGCCGCGCCGGTAGGCCTCGACGGCTTCGTCGAGATGACCACGTTGTCGGAGCGCGTCACCGAGTCGCAGGGCGGTCGAAACCGCCGCGCCGTGCAGGGATGCCCCCGTCTGGATCTCGAAGGCCTCGCGCAGCAGGCGGGTGGCCGTCTCGGCGTCCCCCCGGGCCGCGGCGATCTGGCCCAGCAGGCTGGTCGCCTCGCCCAGCGACTCGACGTCCCGGGACAGCAGCTCGCGGACCTCGGAAACGAGCGAGGCCGCCTCCTCCGGCGCTCCCTGCCGGAGCCGGACCTCGGCCAGTTCGAGCGTCGCTCCGGCGAAGCCCTCGTCGGAGCCGATCGCCGCCAGCTGGTCACGGGCCGCCGTCAGTTCCGCGCGGGCCTCGTCGAGGCGGTTCAGGTGGCGCAGCAGGTAGCCGCGGGCCCAGCGGCAGCGGGCGGCGTCGCGGTCGAACCCGACGGACGCGAACAGCCGGCACGCCTCGGTGAGGTCCTCGTCCGCCCGGTCCGCGCGGCCGGTCGCCTGCCAGACCTGCGAGGCCTGCCGGTGGAACCGCGCGACGAAGTCCGGCCGGGTCGCCGCCCGCGCCAGCCGCCGCCCGTCCTCGGCCGCGCGGCGGGCCCGGTGCAGGCCGCCCATCTCCATCAGCGGGTGGATCAACGCCGTGAGCAGGCACAGTTCGGCATCCGGGTCGGCCGGCCGCGCGGCCAGCTCGGCCTCGACCCGCGCGATCGCCGTGCCCGCGTCGCCGCGCTGGAACCGGCAGCCCGACCACCGGTGCACGATCATCGCCCGCAGCCACGGCGGTGCCGCGCCGGCCAGTTCTTCGGCGTGCTCCAGTGCCTCCTGCGCTCCCGAGACGTCGAAGAGCTGCCACTTCACCTCGGCCTGGCAGAACCGGGCGTAGCACTCGACGTCGTCGAGGCGGTAGCCCGCCGCCTGCTTGCCCGCGGCCGCGAACCGCTCCTCGGCGGCGGCGATCCGGCCCTGCTCCAGGTCGCGGTAGCCCTCGTCCAGCGCGGCGCGCAGCTCGTCGGCGACGCCGGGTGGCCGGCCGAACCGCAGCTCGTCGACGGTCAGCCCGAGCCGGCCGGCCAGGTAGGCGAGCATCTCCTCCGACGGCGGGCGGCTGCCGGTTTCGACCTTCGCCAGGAACCCCCGGTCGTACCCCGGCTCGGCCAGCTCGCGCTGGGTCCACCCGCGGCCGGTGCGCAGCCGCCGGATCCGCGCTCCGAGCGGTTCGGCGGGGGCACTGGTCATCTCCCCACGGTAGGTCATCGGCGCCGCGGCCGCGGAAACGGACATATTGACGCCTCCGGGCACCCCGGGATAGCGTTCTCCGCTAAATAGGAAACTTTCCTAACAAAGTGGAGGCCGATCATGCGCCTGCTTCCCCTCGCGACGGCGGCCGTGCTCGCCGTGCCCCTCACGGCCACCCCGGCCGAGGCCGCGACGCCGGCCGAGGTCCGGGTCGACCAAGTCGGCTACGCGCTGGGCGAGGCGAAGCACGCGTACCTGCTCGGCGGCACGGCCGGGAAGTTCGCCGTCGTCGACGAGCGCGGCCGGGTGGTGCGCGAAGGCCGCACCGGCGCGAGCCTGGGCGCCTGGAACGCACGGTACCCGGCGGTGTTCGACCTGGATCTGTCCGGTGTGGACAGACCGGGCACCTACCGGGTCACGGCCGCCGGAGCGACGTCGCCGCCGTTCCGGATCGACACCGCACGCCGCCTGTTCCGCCCGCTGGTGCGGGCCACCACCGAGTTCTTCCAGGCCCAGCGCGACGGCCACGACGTCATCCCCGGCCGGCTCGACCGCAAGCCGTCGCACCTGGCCGACCGGACGGCGACCGTCTACGCGGAGCCGAAGTTCGAAGGTGAAGGCGGGGACGAGATCGTCGAACCGCTGAAGCCGCAGGGCGGCCCGGTCGACGTCGAAGGCGGCTGGGTCGACGCAGGCGACTTCGTGAAGTTCACCTCCAACACCGCGTATTCGCTGGCCGAGCTCGGTTTCGTGCTGCGTGAGGACCCGGATCCGGTGCTGGCCAAGGAGGTCCGCTTCGGCCTCGACTGGCTCGACAAGGTCTGGGACGGCCGCACGAAGACGCTGTACGCCCAGGTCGGCATCGGTACCGGCAGCGAGGAGTTCGGCTTCCTCGGCGACCACGACGTCTGGCGCAACCCGCAGGACGACGACGCGCTCGACGTCAAGCCCGGCGACCCCGCCTACTTCGTCAAGTACCGGCCGGTGTTCCCCGCGGCCCCGGCGGGCGCGCCGCTGTCGCCGAACCTGGCCGGCCGCGTCGCGGCGGCGTTCGCGCTGGGTGCGCAGGTGTCCGCACACCGCGACCCGCGGCTCGCCCGCCACTACCTGACCGAGGCGGCGGCCGTCTTCGCGCAGGCCAAGACGACTGGCGTCGGCGAGCTCGTCACCGCGTTCCCGCACGCCTACTACCCGGAATCGTCGTGGGAGGACGACTTGGAGCTGGGCGCGACCCAGCTCGCCCTGGCGGCCCGGGCCTTGAAGGACCCGCGAGCCGACGGCTGGGCCCGCGACGCGGCGAAGTGGGCGAAGGCCTACATCGGCAGCGGTGACACGAGCACGCTGAACCTCTACGACACGAGCGCGCTCGCCCACGCCGACCTGGCCGGCCTGCTGCGCACCGGCGTCCCGGGCGCGGCGCTCGGCGTTCGCGACCTGGCCGCCGACCTGCGGCGCCAGCTCGACTCCGGTGTCGAGGCGGCGAAGACGAGTCCATTCCGGACAGCGGTCGACGTCACCGACTTCGACGCGGCCAGCAAGAGCTTCGGCTTCGCCGCCACCGCGCGGCTGTACCAGCGCGTCACCGGCGATGCGCGGTACGCCGCGTTCGGCGCGCGGCAACGGAACTTCACCCTCGGGGCCAACGCCTGGGGCGTCTCCCTCGTGGTCGGCGTCGGCACGACGTCGCCGCAGTGCCCGCACCACCAGGCCGCGAACCTCGCCGGACCTTCGAAAGTGCTGTACGGCGCGGTCGTGAACGGCCCGAACGGCGCGGACAACTTCGCCGACCTGCCGTTCCCGGCGGGCGCGAAGGAGTGCACCCGTCCGTATGAATCCTTCGACGGCCGGGGAAGCCGCTACGCCGACGACCTGAGTTCATGGCCCAGCAACGAGCCCGCCATCGACTTCACCTCCACGGCGCTGTTGGCATTCTCGCTGGCGGGCAGGCCGTAGCATGGGGAAGTGAGCGAACAGTCTGAATGGCCGGACGGCCAGTACCCCGAACGCCCGGTGGAGCGGCACAAGGGCCCGGTCGTGCTGCGCCGCGACCGCCGCGACCAGGGCAGCACCACCGACCAGCGGCTCCTGGACTCGCGCGGCCCGAGCGACTGGGTGCACACCGACCCGTGGCGCGTGCTGCGGATCCAGGCCGAGTTCGTCGAAGGCTTCGGCGCGCTCGCCGAGGTCCCGCGGGCGGTGACCGTGTTCGGCTCGGCCCGCACCAAGCGCGACAACCCGGAGTACGAGCTCGGCCGCAAGATCGGCGGGGCGCTGGCCAACGCCGGGTTCGCGGTGATGACCGGCGGCGGGCCGGGCGCGATGGAGGCGGTCAACCGCGGCGCGGCCGAGGCCGGCGGCTTCTCCGTCGGGCTCGGTATCGAGCTGCCGTTCGAGCAGGGCCTGAACCCGTGGGTCGACCTCGGCGTCAACTTCCGCTACTTCTTCGCCCGCAAGACGATGTTCATCAAGTATTCGCAGGCCTTCATCTGCCTCCCCGGCGGCTTCGGCACGCTCGACGAGCTGTTCGAGGCGCTGACCCTGGTGCAGACGAAGAAGGTCACGAAGTTCCCGGTGGTGCTGTTCGGCAGCGACTACTGGGGCGGCCTCTACGACTGGATCAAGAACTCGGTCATGGCCGAGGGCAAGATCAGCCCGCACGACCTGGACCTGCTGCACGTCACCGACGACATCGACGACGCCGTCCGCGTGGTCCAGGAGTCCTACCAGGCGTGGGAGGACACGCACTGATGCGGCGGATCTGTGTCTTCTGCGGCTCGTCCATGGGCTTTTCGCCCCGGTACGCGGAGCAGGCGGCGGCGCTCGGGAAGCTGCTGGCCCAGCGCGGCATCGGCCTGGTGTACGGCGGCGCGAGCGTCGGCACGATGGGCGTGGTCGCCGACGCCGCCCTGGCCGCGGGCGGCGAGGTGATCGGCGTGATCCCGGAGGCGCTGTCGTCGGTCGAGATCGCCCACGCCGGGCTGTCGGAGCTGCACGTGGTCGCGGACATGCACCAGCGCAAGGCCAAGATGGCGGCCCTCTCCGACGGCTTCGTGGCGCTGCCGGGCGGCGCGGGCACCCTGGAGGAGCTGTTCGAGGTCTGGACGTGGGCCCAGCTCGGCCTGCACGGGAAGCCGATCGGCCTGGTCGACGTCGACGGGTACTACGCGCCGCTGCTGGCGTTCGCCGACCACATGGTGACGGAGGGCTTCGTCCAGGACGGCTACCGGAAGCTCCTGCTGACCGACGCCGACCCGGCCGCGCTGCTGGACAAGTTCGAGGCGTACGAACCGCCGGCCCCGCCGAAATGGGCGAAGGAACCGCCGGGGATCTGACGTCGTGAACCCGCGGGTCGGCTGGCCGGCCGCCGGGAGGAGCGGTGGCGGCGGTTCACGTGGGCGTCGGAGCTCGCCCTCTCCGAGTCGCCGGCGAAGCGGGTGGCCGGACTGAAACTGCTGGCGAAGGGCGACGCCCGCGCGCTTGGCCGAGCGGTTCGGGCATTCCGGACCAGCCACGAACGCCATGCTCCGGCGGCTGCAGCGTGACGGCCTGATCAGCGGCTCGGGGGCCTCCGCTCCTCCTCACCCCCGCGGGTGCGCAAGTCCGCGACGCCTTCGACCGCCTCGACCGGGATCTGATCCTGGGCCGGCCGGTCTGGGCCGACGTCGAGGGCGCCGTCCTCGAGGTGCTCAACGCCCTCACCGGCCACTCGGGCGAGCGGGCCGGCTGGATCTTGACCCGGCAGGGGACCGACGAAGTCCGCATCGGCAACCTGACGGAGGCCGAAGTCGGGGTCGTCCTCGCGACGGTGGCGGACTGGACCTCGCGCCACCCCGGTTCGGACGTGGACGTCCGCCGGGGCACCCGGGCGGCCGAAGTGCGTGCCGAGGACGCGGACAACGTCGCCGCGTTGGTTGCGGCCCTCGCGGACTAAGCCACGCCCTCGCTCGGCCGCTTGTGGTAGGTGTCCACGTACTCCTGCCCCGAAATCTCCAGGATCGCGTACATCACCTCGTCGGTGACCGACCGCCGGATCGCCGGGGCGTAGTCCTGGCCCTCGTAGCGCGAAAAGTCCAGGGGCTTTCCGAACGTGATGCCGATCTTCGCCAGCCGGGGGATGCGGGCGCCGCCCGGCTGGAGCTTCTCCGTGCCCGTCAGCGCGACCGGGACCACCTTCGCGCCGGTCGCCAGGGCCAGGGCCGCGACACCGGTGTGGCCCCGGTGCAGCCGGCCGTCCAGCGACCGCGTGCCCTCCGGGTAGATCGCGAAGACGCCGCCCGCGTCGAGGACCTTGCGGGCCGCCTCCAGGGCCGCCAGCCCGGCCTGGGCGTTGCCGCGCTCGACCGGGACGTAGCCGAGGCCGCCGAGGAAGCCCGCCAAGGCCTTGCCCTTGAGGCCCTTGCCGACGAAGTACTCCGCCTTGCCGAGGAACTTGACCTGCCGCGGGGTCGCGAACGTGATCACGCCGGTGTCGAGGGCGGCCCGGTGGTTGGCCGCCAACAGTACCGGGCCGGTGAGCGGCACGTTCTCCACGCCGTGCACTTCGGGCCGGTACACCGCCCTGACCAGCGGTCCCAGCACGAACCGGACAAACAGCGCGATCAAGTGGTCCTCCTCCTCGGGTGCGGTGCCCCCAGCATGGCACGATCGTTACTCGTGAGTTGGTTCGAGCGGCGTACGTGGCAGGAGCCCGGTTGGACGCCCGCGGACATCGTGGCCGCGAAGGGTGACCGGACGGTTTCGGTCGTGCTACCGGCGCTGGACGAAGAGCGAACCGTGGGTGACGTCGTCGCGTCGGTGCGTCCCCTCCTCGGGCATGTCGTCGACGAGCTCGTCGTCGTCGATTCGGGTTCCACGGACAAGACGGTGGAAACCGCCGAGGCCGCGGGCGCGCGGGTGGTCCGCCGCGAGGACGTCCTGCCGGACCTGCCGCCGGTGCCCGGCAAGGGCGAGGTGCTGTGGCGCTCCCTGGCCGCGACCAGCGGCGACTTCGTCGTCTTCCTCGACTCCGACCTGGTCGACCCGGACCCGGCGTTCGTGCCCTCGCTGCTCGGCCCGCTGGTCACCGAAAGCGGCGTCCACCTGGTCAAGGGCTTCTACCGCCGCCCGCTGCGGCTGGAGAGCAGCGGCGGCGGGCGCGTCACCGAGCTGCTGGCGCGGCCGGTGCTCTCGGCGCTGCGCCCGGCGCTCGGCGGCCTGATCCAGCCCCTCGGCGGCGAGTACGCGGGTACCCGCGAGTTCCTCGAGTCGGTGCCGTTCGCGGCCGGCTACGGCGTCGAGATCGGCCTGCTGCTCGACGCCGAGGCGCGGTACGGCCTCGACGGGCTCGCGCAGGTCAACCTGGGCGTCCGCAAGCACCGGAACCGGTCGCTCGCCCAGCTGGGCGCGATGTCCCGGCAGATCCTCGGCACCGCGCTCGACCGCTGCGGCGTCCCGGCGGCCGACGCGCCGTTCACGCAGTTCGTGCAGGTCGACGAGGAGTGGCTGCCGGACGTCACGGAGGTCCGGGTCGCCGACCGGCCGCCGATGCGGGACGTACTCGCCCGTCCTCGAGGGTGAGGACCTCGTCGAAGCCGGCGAGGTGCTCGGGGCGGTGGGTGACGAGCACCACGCTGCCTTCGGCCTTCGCGAGGACCCGCGCCAGGACGGCGTCGCCGTGGGCCGGGTCGAGGCCTTCGACGGGCTCGTCGAGCACCAGGACCTTCGGTGCGGCCAGGACGGCCCTGGCGAGGACCAGCCGCTGCCGCTGACCGCCGGACAGCGCCTCGCCGTCGGGGCCGGTGTCGCGGTCGAGGTCCAGGTCGAAGCCGGCGGTTCCGCAGGCTTCCCGCAGCTCGTCGTCGGTCGCGTCCGGCTTGGCGAGCAGGAGGTTCTCGCGGACGGTCGCGTGGAAGACGTGGGCGTCGGCTTCGGCGCCCGAGACGACCGCCGGCAGGTCCCGGTACTCGCCCAGTGGATGGCCGTCGAGGGTGACCCGGCCGTCGGTGGGCGCCTGGGTGCCGAGCAGGAGGCGGAGCAGCGTCGTCTTCCCGGCGCCGCTGGGTCCGAGGATCCCGACGCGCTTGCCGGGCGGCAGGTCGAGGTCGACGTCCTTGAGCGCCGGGGGCCGTCCGGGGTGCCGGACACCGGCCTTTTCGAGCCGGAAATGGCCCGCTCGCGCGGTACGGGTGCCGTCCGGGACGGCGGGTTCGGCGAGCACGGCCCGCACCCGGGCGGCGGACGCGCGGATCTCGGGCACGCGCCGGGCCGCGCCGATCAGCGGGACGACGACCTCGAAGGCCGTCACCGCCGCCAGGGTCAGTGCCGCGGTCCACGGAACCGAGGCGTGGCAGAGCAGCGCGACGGCGACGGCGGTGCCCAGCTGGACGAGCACGCCGGCCGAGCTGAGGAGGGCGGTCTTGGCTGAGGCCACCCGCTCGCCCGCGGTGATCTCGGCGACGACGTGCGTGGCGCGTTGCCGGTGTTCTTCGAGCGCTCCGGCGGCGACGAGCTCCCGGTGCCCGGTGACGAGCTCGACGGCCCGCTCGGCGAGTTCGGCCCGCTTCGGGGCACTGTCCCGCGCCGCCTCGGCGGTGAGGCGGACGACCAGCCACGGAAGAGCCACCCCCGCGACGACCAGCCCGGCGGCCAGCGCCCCGGCGGCCGGCAGCGACGCGGTGGCCGTGACACCGACGGCGACGGCCCCCACGAGCCCGGCGACCCCGGCAGGCAGCAGCCACCGCAGGACGGCGTCCTGCAGAGCGTCCACATCGGACACCAGCCGGGTGACGAGGTCGCCGCCGGAGTACCGGGTCCCGGGGACGAGAGCCTGGTAGACGCGGGTCCGCAGCGCGCCGAGCCACCGGAGGACGACGTCGTGCCCGGCGAGCCGTTCGGCGTACCGGAGGCCACCGCGGAGGAGGGCGAGGGTGCGGACGGCGACGATGGCGACGGTGAGGGCGGCGAGCGGCGGCCGTTCGGCGGCCCGCAGCAGCAGCCAGGCGGCGGTGGCCATGAGGGCCAGGGCGGCCAGCTCGGCGGCGGCCCCGAGCAGGGCGGCGCGGAGGAGCCGGAGGACGTCCTTGGCGGACGGGTTCACGCCGCCACCTCCGCGCCGACGCGGCCGCCCCGGAGTTCGATGACCCGGTCGGCCAGGGAGACCATCGCCGGGCGGTGGGCCACCAGAACCGCCGTCCGGCCCGGGAGCAGCCGCCGGGTCGCCGACAGCACGGTGTCCTCGGTCTTGGCGTCCAGCCGTGCCGTCGGCTCGTCGAGGAGGAGCAAGCCCGCCGAAGTCCGGGCGAGCGCCCGCGCGAGACCTACCCGCTGCCGCTGCCCGGCCGACAGGACTTCGCCCAGCTCACCCACCGGCGTCTGGTAACCCGCCGGGAGCCCCGCCGCCACCGAGTCCAGGGCCGCCGCCCGGGCCGCCGCCGGGATGTCCGCCGAGGGGACGCCGAGAGCGATGTTCGAAGCCAGCGGCCCCCGGAACAACGTCGGCCGCTGCGGCACCCACGCCACGTCGGCCAGCCAGTCCGCGGGCGACAGGGAACGCAGGTCCACCCCGTCGACCAGGACCCGGCCCGCGGACGGCGGCACGAATCCCAGCAGCACCGCCAGCACCGTGCTCTTGCCCGCCCCGCTCGGCCCGGCCAGCGCCACCCGCGCCCCGGCCGGCACCGAAAGGTCCACTTCGGACAGTGCCGGCACCCCGTCGTAGGCGACCGAGACCCGCTCGAAGACGACCGAAGGCGCACCCCGCCGCCGGGTGAGAACCGCCGAGCGGGACCGGACGACCGGCACGGCGAGGGCCTCCCGCAGCGCCGCCAGCCCTTCCGCCGCCGCGTGGAACTTCGCGCCCGCCGCCCGCAGCGGCAGGTACGCCTCGGGTGTCAGCAGCAGGATCAGCAGCGCCGGCCGCGCTTCCAGCCCGCCCGAGAGCAGCCGGAACCCGATCGGCACCGCGACCAGCGCGACCGAGAGCGTCGCCACCAGTTCCAGGACCAGCGCCGAAAGGAACGCCACCCGCAACGTCTTCATGGTCGCGTCGGCGTGCGCGGCCGCCATCGAACGTACGGTCGCGGCCTGCTCGGCGGCCCGGCCGAACACCTTCGACGTCCCGAGCCCGCGGACGGCGTCCAGGAAGTGCCCGCCCAGCTTCGTCAGCAGCTCCCACTGGACGGCCGCCTTCGCCTGCTTCCCGACCAGGACCGCGAACACCGGGATCAGCGGCAAGGTGACGACCACGACCAGCGCCGAGGTCAGGTCCGTGGTGAACAGCCGCACGATCACCGCGACCGGCACCACCACCGACACCACCAGGGACGGCAGGTACCCGGTCAGGTAGCTGTCCGTGGCGTCGACCCCGCGCGTGATCTGCGTCGCGACGACGCCGGCCCGGTCCGAAACCGACCCGAGCAGCCGGCGCCGCAGCGCACCGCGGACCGACGCCGCGAACCGTCCACTGAGGACGCCGTGTCCCCACGCGAGCGACGTCCGCGCGGCGATGGCCACGACCAGGAGCAGCGATACGCCGCCACCGGTGAGCAGCGTGGCGAGCCCTTCGGCCTGGAGGAGCACCGAAGCCGCGGTGAGCACCGCGAGCAATCCCAACGCGAGCAGGTACCGCCGGAGTCCGGGCAGTGCAGGCACGACGTCCCCCTAGAAGTGCAGCAGCGAGCGCTGGTCGACGGGACGGCGGTGGGCGCGCCAGGTCAGCCACTGCACCACCACCAGCACCAGCACCGCGGGTGGTGCGAACCAGGCGAGCACGGCGAACGTCTCCGCCGCCGTCGCCGCCTGGTCGAGCGTCAGCGCGTACCCCGGCGAAGCCAGCACGGTGGGAAACCGCAGCGTCCCGGCGAGCAGCGCCGGGCAGGCGGCCAGGACCATCGACCCGACGAGCGCGACCCGGTACCGCCGCGCCGCCAGCCCGAGCCGCGCCACGGCGAACGCCGCGAACGCCACCGCGGCCACGACCGCACCGAGCACCGAACCGCCGTCGAGCGCGAGGAAGCCCCATACCGCGGCGATCACGAGGAACGCCAGCACCGGCGCCGAGAAGGCGCGCGCCAGCCGCACCGCGCGGCCGGCCAGCTCGGCCGGGGCCCGCACGGCCAGGAAAGCCGCGCCCTGCAAGCAGAACAGCGCGACGAACCCGAGTCCCCACAGCACCGCGTACGGGGAGAACAACGCGAGGACGTCTCCCGAAGGCGAGCCGTCCGGGGACAGCGGCAGCCCG
Organism: Amycolatopsis sp. 505; assembly: GCF_031625235.1. NCBI lineage: Bacteria > Bacillati > Actinomycetota > Actinomycetes > Pseudonocardiales > Pseudonocardiaceae > Amycolatopsis > Amycolatopsis sp. 505. The sequence goes on along the minus strand of NZ_JACKQP010000004.1, from coordinate 185,750 downwards.
AGGACGAGGTTGCCGAGAAAAAGGCCCCACGACAGCGCCGTCACCAGCGCACCGCCGACGATGCCCGCCGTCCAGGCGCCGCGGCGGGCGTCCGGGCGGCGGCTGCGCAGCTGCATCGACGCGGTGAACGTCACCAGGCCGAGCAGGAGCGTCACGACCAGGACGTACGCCCCGGCGAACACCTTGCCCTCCAGGTGCGGGAACGCGCCGAAGAGCAGGCCGACGGCCGCGATCAGCCACACCTCGTTGGCCAGGAAGAACGGCCCGAGCGCACCGAGCGTCTGACGCCGCCGACGCTCGTCGGCCTCGAACGCGGGCAGCAGCATGCCGACGCCGTAGTCGCACCCGGCCAGCGCGAAGTAGCCGCAGGTCAGCAGGCCCAGGATGCCCCACCAGAAGGTCGTCATCGGTCAGACTCCGCTCAGGACGGGCTGTCCGGCGGGCGCCTCGGCCGGCTCCGGGCCGCGCTTGGCGACGCGCGCCATGAGCACCCAGTCGGCCACCGCGAGCGCGGCGAACAGCAGTGTGAAAGCGATGAAGGAGAACAGGATCTGGCCGGCCGGGACGTCCGCGATCGCGTCGGCGGTGCGCAGCTTCCCCCAGACCAGCCACGGCTGGCGGCCGAGCTCGCGCACCAGCCACCCCATGATCGCCGCGGCGAACGGCAGCGGGATGGCCGCGACCATCAGGTAGTGCAGTAACCGCGCCTTCGTGAGCCAGTTCCGGAACAGCAGGAGCGTGCCGAGGAGCGCGCAGAGGAACATCAGGAACCCCAGCCCGATCATGGCGCCGAGCGGCACGCCGACCGCGCTTTCGCCCAGCTTGTCCGGCTGGTACGTCTTCAGCTCGCCGAACTGCGCGAAGCCCTGGTTGACGACGAAGATCGAGCCGACGAGCGCCGCCACCACACCGATTCGCATCGACCGCCGGAAGAACTCGATCTCGGTGGTGCGCTTGAGGAAGTGCCAGGCGCTGACGCCGACGACGAAGAACCCGCCGGTCACCAGCGCGGCGCTGAGGACGTGCGGCAGGGACGCGACCAGCGCCGGGTTCGAGAACAGCGCGCCGAAGTCGTCGAGGCGCAGGCTGCCGTCCTCGACCCGGCTGCCGACCGGGTTCTGGAGGAACGAGTTGGCCAGCATGATGAACAGCGCCGACGCGTACGCGGTCAGCGTGACCAGCCAGAGCAGCGTCAGGTGCAGCCACTTGTTCATCCGCCCGAAGCCGAAGATCCACAGGCCGAGGAAGGTCGATTCGAGGAAGAACGCGACCAGCGTCTCGATGGCCAGCGGCGCGCCGAAGACGTCGCCGGCGAAGGCGGACAGGCCGGTCCAGGTCAGCCCGAACTGGAACTCCATCACGATGCCGGTGCCGATCCCGAGCGCGTAGTTGATCACGTACAGGCGGCCCCAGAAGCGCGTCATCCGCAGGAGCTCGGGCTTGCCGCCGAGCGTCCAGCGCGTCTGCAGCACCGCCACCAGCGTGACCAACCCCAGCGTGAGCAGCACGAACAGGAAGTGGAACGAGGTCGTCGTCGCGAACTGGAGTCTCGCGATCGGAAGAGCGTTCATGTAGACAGGCTACACATAGCCTGCCTACATGTAGCGAGCCGACGTGTAGACTGCATACCCATGAAGGCGGACACCCTGCGCGGACACCTCGACGCGTTGCTGCTGGCCGTGCTCGACGGCCGGAAACTGCACGGCTACGCGATCATCGAGGCCCTCCAGCTGCGCAGCGACGGCGCGCTCGACCTGCCCACCGGCACCGTGTACCCGGCGCTGCGCCGGCTCGAGCGGGCCGGCTGGCTGGCCAGCGAATGGGACGTCGTGTCCGGCCGCAAGCGGCGGACCTACCGGCTCACCCGCTCCGGCGAGCAGGCCCTGGCCGCGGAACGCGCCGAGTGGCGGGAGTTCACCACGGTCATCGGGGGAGTGCTGGGGACATGATCGACGAGTACCTGGGGGAGCTGGACCGCAGGCTGCACGGCTGCGGCCGGTTCAAGGCCGACCTGCTCGGCGAGGCCCGCGACGGGCTGCACGACGCCGCCGACGCCTACCGCGCGGGCGGCTGGAGCGACGAGGACGCGCAGCGCCGGGCCGTCGCCGACTTCGGCCCGGCGGCCGTCGTCGCCCGCGACTACCAGGCCGAGCTGGGCATGCTCAGCGGCGTCCGGACGCTGTGGAAGCTGGTGCTGGGCGTCCCGGCGATGCAGATCGCCTGGGACTACGCGCGGATCCTCACCTTCGGCGAGTGGACGAAACTTTCGACGCCGACGCCGGAGTGGTACCGCGTGATCGCGCACGCCACGCACGGTGCCGTGTTCGTCGTGCCGGTGATCGGCCTGATCGCCCTGGTCGGCATCCGGTGGCTGTCGCGCCGGCTCGACGCCGTCCGGCTGTCCCGGTTCTGCGGCGCGCTGATCGCGCTGGCCGTCGGCATCAACCTGGCCTCGGTGGGGCTGGTGATCGGCTCGACCGGCCTCGTCGACGTCTCCCGGCTGTTCCTGAGCGTTCCCTGCGTCCTGCTGATGGTCGCCTGGGTGGCGCTTTCCGTCCGGCTCGTCGTGCTCGCGAGACGATCCTGGGGTGGGTATGCCACGATCGTCGCGTGACGACCGCGCTGATCTACCTCGTAGTCATGCTGCTGGTGGCGGCCGTGGTGTTCCTGCTCGCCGCGGTGGTGTTCGGCCGGGGTGAGGAGCTCGCCCCGCTGCCGCCGGGCAGCTCGCCCACCCGGCTGCCCGCCGAGGACATCACCGGCGAGGACCTGACCGAGGTCCGGTTCCAGCTGGTGCTGCGCGGCTACAAGATGTCCGAAGTGGACTGGGTGATGCGGCGGCTCGGCGTCGAGCTCGACGAGCTGCGCGCCCGCGTCGCCGAACTGGAGCAGCGCGAACGCGAGCGGGAGAGCACGCCCTCGCCCGAGGCTTCCCCGTGACGGACCTGATCCTCTCGGTCGACGTCCGCGCCCCGGCCGGGACGACCTGGCTCGCGCTGACCGACTGGGCGCGCCAGGGCGAGTGGATGCTCGGCACCGACGTCGAGGTGGTCGAGGGCAACGGCCGCAGCGTCGGCTCGCGGCTCTCGGCGTTCACCGGCGTGGCCGGGGTCGGCTTCACCGACACCATGGAGATCACCAGCTGGGAGCCGCCGGTGCGGTGCGGGGTCCGGCACCTCGGCAGCGTCGTGGCCGGCACCGGCGTGTTCCAGGTCGTCCCGAAGGGCGCGGCGCGCTCGACGTTCGTGTGGGCCGAGCACCTGCGGCTGCCGTTCGGGCCGCTGGGCCGGCTCGGCTGGCCGGTCGTGCGGCCGGCGTTCGCGCTGGGGGTGCGCCTGTCGCTACGGCGGTTCGCGCGGTTCGCGGAAAACTATTCGGTGGGTGGGGATGAGTGAGCTTCTCGGCGCCGACGGCGTCGCGCGGTGCAGCTGGGGCAACTCGACCCCGGATTACGCTGCGTACCACGACGAGGAGTGGGGTGTTCCGCTCCACGGGCAGGACGAGCTGTACGAGCGGCTGTGCCTCGAGTCGTTCCAGTCGGGGCTGTCGTGGCTCACGATCCTGCGCAAGCGCGAAGGCTTCCGGAAGGCGTTCAAGCAGTTCAAGCCGGCGAAGGTGGCGAAGTTCGGCGACGCCGACGTCGAGCGGCTGATGCAGGACGCCTCGATCGTGCGGAACCGGGCGAAGATCCTGGCCGCGATCAAGAACGCCCAGGCGATCGCCGCGCTGGACACCCCGCTGGACGATCTGCTGTGGTCCTTCGCGCCTTCTTCGCACAAGCGCCCGCAGACGATGGCCGACGTCCCGGCCATCACCGACGAGTCCAAGGCGATGGCCAAGGAGCTGAAGAAGCGCGGGTTCGTCTTCCTCGGCCCGACCACGTGCTACGCGCTGATGCAGGCCACCGGGATGGTCGACGACCACGTCGCCGGCTGCTTCCGGGCGGCCTGAGCCCGGAAGCAGCCGCGGCGTCACTTGCCCTGGAAGGCCGGCTTGCGCTTGCCGACGAAGGCCTCGACGGCCTCGGTGTGGTCGGCGGTCGCGCCGAGCGCGGTCTGGGCGGCGTCCTCGGCGTCGAGGGCCTCCTCGAACGTCGACTGCGCGGCCAGGTTGAGCACGCCCTTGATCTTCGCGTAGGCGACGGTCGGGCCGGCCGCGAGCTTCGCCGCCACCTTCTGGGCGCGGGCGGCGAGCTCTTCGTCCGGCACGACCTCGCCGACCAGGCCGAGCCGCAGCGCCTCGGCCGCGTCGACGGTCCGGGCCAGCAGCATCAGCTCGGCGGCGCGGCCGTAGCCGACCAGCCGCTGCAGCGTCCAGGACGCGCCCGAGTCCGGGCCGAGCCCGACGTTGGCGAAGGCCATCAGGAACGACGACGACTCGGCGGCGATCCGCAGGTCGCTGGCGTAGGCGAAGGCGGCCCCGGCGCCGGCGGCGGTGCCGTTGACCGCCGCGATCACCGGCTTGGGCATGGCCACGATCGCTTTGACGATCGGGTTGTAGTGCTCCTTCACGGTGTGTAGCGGGGCGGGGTCACCCGCTTGCAGCAGCCCCACGTGCTCCTTCAAGTCCTGGCCGGCGCAGAACGCCTTGCCGGAACCGGTCAGCACGACCGCGCGGACTCCCTCGTCGCCGGACGCCTCGCGCAGTGCCGCGAGCAGTGCTTCCTTCAGCTCCACGGTCAGCGAGTTGTACGCCTGCGGCCGGTTGAGGGTGAGGGTGCGCACCCCGTCGGCGTCGGCGGTCAACAGGACGTCGGATGTGGTCACGTCTTCTCCTTGCGCGGAAAACTTCGGTCGGCCGAGAGTCTTTCACCTCGCGCGGGCCGCATACCAGCACCGATACGGCGGCAAAAGATCGGTCCGCTGATGCGCCCGGCCGCTGATGAGGGACAATGGACACCAGACCCGGCTGGCTTTCACGCGAGCGCGACCCGGGCGCGCCGGTTGAGACGGAGGGAGCACGCTATGGCGGCCATGAAGCCCCGGACCGGAGATGGTCCCCTCGAAGTGACTAAGGAGGGGCGGGGCCTCGTGATGCGCGTACCGCTCGAAGGTGGTGGGCGACTCGTCGTCGAACTCTCCGCGGAAGAAGCGAAGGACCTCGGCGCCGCATTGGCGGAGGTCACCGGCTGAACCGGCTCCCTCGATCCGTCCTTCCGTCGCACCCCGGTCTCCCTGCGGAGGCCGGGGTCGCGGTTCCTCTGCGCCCAAAGGTTGCTCACTGTGCGTAATCCGCTACCGCCCGTTCCGGCTACTCTGCTCGACATCGAAGTCGCGGCCGACCTCCGCCGCGGCGTCCCGACGGCCCGGCTGGTGGCCGCGCCCGACAACGATGACGTCGAGCCCTTGGAGATCGAGGGCGTCCGGATCACCGGCAAGGCGGGCGACGTCCAGACGGTGCCCGGCAGCGGGCCGCGCTGGATCGCGGGCCTCGGCGGCGGTGAGCCGAAGGAGTACCGCAAGACGGGCGCGGCGCTGGTCCGCGCGCTGAACGCGGCGCTGGCCGAAGACGTCGAGAACGGCGGAAAAGCGTTTCGCGCGGTGCAGCTGGAACTGCCCGAGGAGGCCTCCGGCGAGCACGTCACCGAACTCGCGCTGGGCCTCCTGCTGGGCGGCTACCGGTACAAGGTGACCGGCGAAGCGCCTTCGCCGTCCGTGCGGACGATCCGGCTGGTGGGGGAGGACCCCGCGTTGCCGGCGCTGGTCGAGCGCGCTTCGGCGCTGGCCGCGGCGACGGCGCTGACGCGGGACCTCGCGAACACGCCGTCCAACGTGAAGACCCCGGCCTGGCTGGCGGACACGGCCGCCCGCGTGGCCGGCCCGCGCGTCGAGGTGACGGTGCGGGACGAGAAGTGGCTCGCGGCCGAGGGTTTCGGCGGCGTGCTGGCCGTCGGCGGCGGTTCCGCGCGGCCGCCGCGGCTGATCGAGATGGCGTACCAGCCGCCGGGGGCTTCGACGCACCTGCTCCTGGTCGGCAAGGGCATCACGTTCGACACGGGCGGCCTGTCGATCAAGCCGGCCGACGGGATGCACCTGATGCGCACGGACATGGCGGGCGGCGCGGCGGTGATTTCGGCGATCCGGGCCATCGCGGCGCTGGGGCTGCCGGTCCGGGTGACGGCGCTGGTGCCGTGCGCGGAGAACCACGTGTCGGGGTCGTCGTACCGGCCGGGCGACATCGTCCGGCACTACGGCGGCAAGACGACCGAGGTGGGCAACACCGACGCCGAGGGCCGGATGGTCCTAGCCGACGCGCTGGTCTACGGGATCCGCCGGTTCTCACCGGACTACGTGGTTGACGCGGCGACGCTGACCGGTGCGATGAAGGTCTCGCTCGGCCTGCGCACGGGCGGCCTGTTCGCCTCGGACTCTTCGCTGGCGGCCGCCGTGGTTTCGGCGGGCGCGCGCGTGGGCGAGGCGTGGTGGCGGATGCCGCTGGTGGAGGACTACGCGGAGAACGTCCGGGGTGAGTTCGGCGACGTCCGGCAGACGCCCGGCGGCCCGGGCGGTATCACGGCGGCGTTGTTCCTGCGGGAGTTCACCTCAGGCCTGCCGTGGGCGCACCTGGACATCGCGGGCCCGGCCCGGTCGGAGAAGAACTACGACGAGGTGGTCCCGGGCGCGACGGGCTTCGCGGCGCGGACGCTGGTGGAGCTGGCGGCTTCGCTGGGCTGACGGCCGGCCGTTTCCAGGACGTGGTCGCGGAACCCGGTGACCGCCGGGGTCAGCGGCTCCTCCGCCCGCCACACGAGCCCGATCGTCCGGAACGGCGGCGGCGCCAGCGGCACCTCCGCCACGCCGGCCGGCGTGCCCGGCCCGAACCGCGGCAGCAGTGCCACGCCCAGCCCCGCCGCCACCAGGCCGCGCACGGTGTCCGACTCCTGGCCTTCGAACGCGATCCGCGGCGTGAAGCCCGCCGCCGCGCAGAGCTCGTCCGTCAGCGTCCGGACGCCGTACCCCTGCTCGAGCAGCACGAACTCCTTGTCGGCGAGTTCCGCCACCCGCACCTCCCGGCGTCCCGCCAGCCGGTGGCCCGCCGGGACCGACAGCAGGATCTCCTCGTCCACCAGGCCCGCGCCGGCCAACACCGGCACGTCGGGCAGCGGCGCCACCAGGGCGAGGTCCAGCTCGCCGCCGGTCAGCCGGTCGACCATGTCCTGGCGCGAACCCTGGACCAGCGTGAACCGCACGCCGGGGTAGCGCGCCCGGTACCCGCGCAGCAGCGACGGCACCAGCGACCGCCCGAGCAGGTGCAGGAACCCGAGCACGACGTGCCCCGACTCCGGCGACACCTCCTCGCGCGCCAGCCGCACGCCGGCGTCGAGCGCCGCCAGCCCACGCTCGGCCGCCTCGGCGAGCAGCTCTGCCGCGCGCGTCAGCCGGATGCCACGGCCGTCCGGAACGGTCAGTGGCGCCCCGAGCGCGTCCGCCAGCGCCGCGAGCCGGCGGCTGACGGTCGGTTGCGGGACACCCAGCAGTTCGGCCGCGCGTGTGACGTTCCTCGTCTCCCGGAGCGCGGCGAGCAATGGCAGGTGCGGCGCGACCTGCGCGGACAGCGAGTCATACGGCACCGTATCGATTGTGCCACCCGGGTGCATTAGACGTATTGGTTAGTCCTGCTTACTTTCGGGAGGTGACCTCCACCCGCCGAGTCAAGACGGCCGTCGCCGCGGCCGGGATCTCCTCGTTCGCCCTGCTCTACGCGCCACAGCCGGTGCTGCCGCAGCTGGCGGCGCAGTACCACCTGGACCCAGGCGGCGCGGCGCTCGCGGTGAGCGTGGCGACCGGCGCGCTGGCCATCGCGGTGCTGCCGATCGCGGCGCTGTCGGAGGTGGTCGGCCGCCGTCCGGTGATCCTGACGTCGGTCATCGCGTCGGTGGTGTTCGGCCTGCTGCTGCCGCTGATGCCGACGTACCCGGCCCTGCTGGTGTTGCGCGCGCTGCAGGGCGTCGCGATCGCGGGCTTCCCCGGCGTGGCGGCCGCGTACCTGGCGGAGCGCCTGGGCCGCGCGGGCGTCGCGGCGGCGGTCGGAGCGATGATCGCGGGCAACACGATCGGCGGCATGCTCGGCCGGCTGGCCAGCGGCTTCACGGCAGGCCCCCTCGGCTGGCGCGGCGCCTTGCTGGTCGTGGCCTGTGTCGGGGCGGTGTGTGCCGCGGTGACGGTCGTGACGCTGCCGCCGGGCCCGCGCCCGGGCCGTGCCGGTGGCGTCGGCCGCGGGCTGCTGACGGCGCTGAGCAAGCCGGTGCTGCTGGCGCAGTACGCGGTCGCGTTGCTGGCGATGGGTTCGTTCGTCGCCCTGTACAACGCGGCGGGTTTCCGGTTGACGGGGTCCCCGTTGGAGTTGTCCCCGGCGGTGGCTTCGCTGGTCTTCCTGGCTTACGCAACGGGCTCGGTGTCGTCGGCGGCGGCCGGGCGCCTGGTGGCCCGGGTGGGGCGCCGCCGGGCGTTGATCGGAGCGTTGCTGCTGACGGCGACGGGCGCGGCCCTGACGTTGCCGGACTCGTTGCCGCTGGTCATCGCGGGATTCTTGGTGCTGACCTGCGCATTCTTCGCGGCCCACGCAGTGGCGAACGGCTGGGCCGCGGCGGACGCCCCGGAGACGGCCCGCGGCCAGGTGGGCGGCATGTACACGGCGACGTATTACCTGGGCAGCAGCGTCGGCGGAGCTGCCGGGGCGTGGGTGTACGGGCATGCGGGGTGGTCGTGGCTGATCGCGGTGGTGGCGGTGTGGCTGCTGCTGGCGGTGGCCGCGGTGGGGGCCGGGACGCGGGTCCGGGTTGAGCGGCGCGAGCTGGTGAACGCCGGGTGAGTCGCGTCTTGGTGGAGTTCCGTTCCGGTATCCGAAGTCGTCGGGTGAGCGGGTGCCGCCACCCCGAAGCCCGATGGTGACTACGGCCGGCGGCACCGCGTCAAGGCGGGAAAGCGTGCCTTGACCCGGCGCCGCCGGCCGTGTTCCGGCTTCGGATCGGGGTTGCGGGGGGTGTGGGTGCCGTGGTGGCCGGGTGTGTTCCCACCCTTGCCGGCCGGTTCCGGCGAAGTCGGGCGCGCCAGCGGTGTCGCGAATGACTCATTCGGGACGTCCGAGGTCCCGAATGAGTCATTCGCGACCTTCGAGGAGCGCCAGGACCCGCACCAGCAGAACTTTGCCGGGCCCCGCCGGTCCGCAGCCAAGCCCCCGCCACTCCCAGGGGGGCGTCCCCGTGGCCAGTCTATCGGCGCACACCGACCAAACCCCCGGCCGACAGCCAGTTGTCCACAGCCGAGCCGGCTTGTGGACAGGCGGTCAGGTCGCTGCGCCGACCAGCAGTCCGCCGCCCACCGGCAGCAGCGCCGGTACCAGGCGCTCGTCCTCCCGGAACGCCCGCGCCACCTCGCGCAGCGCCAGCGTCTCCGGGTCCCGGTGCGCCGGGTCGATCACCCGGCCGCCCGCCAGCACGTTGTGGAACGCGATGATCCCGCCGCGCCGCAGCAGCGACACGCCCAGCTCGTAGCAGCCCGGGTACTCGATGTGCGCGGAGTCGACGAACACCAGGTCGTAGCCGCCCGGCGTGAGCCGCTGGAGCACGTCCAGCGCGCGCCCGATGATCAGCCGCGTCCGGCCCGGGGCGAAGCCGGCCTCGCGGAACGTCGCGCGCGCCGCCCGCTGGTACTCCGGCTCGACGTCGATCGACGTCAGCACGCCGTCGGGAGCCATGCCGCGCAGCAGGCTGAGCCCGCTCACCCCGGCGCCCGTGCCGACCTCGACGACGGCCTTCGCGCACAGCGTCGCGGCCAGGAAGCGCAGCGTCGCGCCCGCACCCGCGCTGAGCGGGGTGCAGCCCAGGTCCTCGGCCCGTGCCCGCGCCGAAGACAGCACCTCGTCGTCGGGCAGGTACCCGTCGACGAACCCGGAATCGGCCGGTGCGGCCGCAGGGGTGGGCGTGTTCACGCACGGAGGTTAGCGTTGGTTGTCGATAAATCCGCGCAGGCTCCCTGGAAGCACCCGGGAAGAAGTTCTCAGCCTGCTCTCAGTCCAGTCTCACTAGAACCATAAGGAGTCCGGAGAGACTGAAATCCGAACACACGGGAACACCGTGTCGAGGGCCCGCGTTGGGTGGAGCAGACAGGAGTAACGCTGATGGAGGTGCCTGCTCCCACGATGCAGAACGCCGTAGCCGACGCCGGGGCTCAGCCCGTGTCCCTGGACGAAGCGGCCTGGACGCCGCCGTCCTGGGACGAGGTCGTGCGCGAACACGGTGACCGGGTCTACCGGCTCGCCTACCGCCTGACCGGCAACACCCACGACGCCGAGGACCTCACGCAGGAGACCTTCATCCGGGTCTTCCGCTCGCTGGCGTCCTACAAGCCCGGCACGTTCGAGGGCTGGCTGCACCGGATCACCACCAACCTGTTCCTGGACATGGCCCGCCGCCGCTCGCGCGTGCGGATGGAAGGCCTGCCCGAGGACACCGACCGCATCGTGGGCGACGACCCGAGCCCCGAGCAGGTCTACACCGACACCCACCTGGACCCGGACCTGCAGGCGGCGCTCGACGAGCTGCCCCCGGAGTTCCGCGCCGCCGTCGTGCTGTGCGACGTCGAAGGGCTGTCGTACGAGGAGATCGGCGCGACGCTGGGTGTCAAGCTGGGCACTGTCCGCAGCCGCATCCACCGCGGGCGCCAGGCGCTGCGCGCGTCGCTCGAGCGACGGCGCGCTTACGCACCGCAGTCTGCGAAGGTGTCGGTATGACCGCACCGCGAGGCTGGGCACTCCCCGAGTCGCACTTGCTGCCGGAGGTCGTGGTGGCGTTCGTCGACGGCGAGCTGTCCCACGGCGCACGCGACCGGGCGGCGTCGCACATAACGCGCTGCACGGCGTGCGCGGCCGAGGTGCGCGCGCAGCGCCAGACGGTCGAGACGATCCGCCGCGCGGGCGCGCCGTCGATGTCGGCGGGGTTCCTGGCGAGCCTCCAGTCGATCCCGCAGCAGACGGAGCTGCCGAGCACCCCGGACAACCTGGCCATCACGGCCGACGGCCAGCTGGTCGCGGTCCAGCGCCCCGACCGCGTCGCGGGCCTGCGCGATTCGGGCGTGTTGGGCGGCGTGGCGCCGTTGGGATCATCGGCGCCGTTGGGCCAGTCCCCGAACGTCCTCGGTGGCGGCCGCTTCAAGCGCCGCGCGGCGCAGGGGGCCGGAGTGGTGGTGTCGGGCCTGGTGCTGAGCGCGCTGGCTTTGGTGGGCACATCGGCGGACGGCGACGGAGCCCCGGAGACGGGCGGCGGAGCCCCGCAGCCGGCGAACCTGCTGCCGGCCCAGATGGCGGTGCCCCAGCAACCGGCCCCGGTCTCGACCCCGGCGACGACAACCCCGGTGGCGGTACCGGCGGGCATCCGCTGAGCGAACTTTGAAGGCCGCTGCGAATCCTCCTCGCGGCGGCCTTCGGTGTGTCCGGCCCCGCGCGGTGGCGGTCCTGCGCGCAGCCGCCGTGGCGGCGCTGCCCAGGGCTTGATGGCCAGCGCAGCCCCTCCGCCCATCCGAGCGGGCTCCGGCAAGGCCGTGGCGTCTCAGGCGCCTGGCGGCATGACCGGCACACCCACCCAGACCTCCCCCGCCACCCCGATCCGAAGCCAGAACGCGGACGGTGGTGCCGCGTCAAGGCACGCTTTCCCGCCTTGACGCGGTACCACCGTCCGTCGTGACAATCGCGGCTTCGGGGTGGTGGGCCAGCGAGTACCACCAAGACCTCGCAGGCCTCCCTGGGCAGGGCCCCGGCAAAGTCGGGCCACTCGTGCACAGCGGCGGCCAGCGGTGCCGCGAATGACTCATTCGGGACCTCGGACGTCCCGAATGAGTCATTCGCGACCTTCGAGAAGCACCGGCACCCGCAAACAACAAGACCTCGCAGGCCCCCGCCCTCCCTGGGGGGCGTCCCCAAGTCCAGCCTATCCCCACCCCCCGACGGAAACCGCCGCTGAAAGCCTTCCAAGGCGGTTTGTCCACATCACCCTCACGTTGTGGATCGGGGCTCAAGAAACAGCCACTTCACCCGTGGACCGGCAGACTCGGAGCACTGGGCTTGGGTATCGTCACGCCCAGCCACCTGATCTTCTGCACCGGGGAATGATGACCGAGCCGAACGAGAATCCCGAGCAGCCCGGCGCGCGTGAAGCCGACCGGCTGGGCCCGCGGCCGCTCGCGCGGCCGGCCGTCGATCCGGCGCAGGCCGCCGTGTTCGGCAGGCCGCAGGGGGTCGACGGGGCGTTCGACAAGCTCTACTCCCCGCAGAAGGCCAACGGCGTCAACCTCGCCCCGCCCGCTCCCGAGTCGCTCGCCGAGGCCTTCCGGCGGCCGCCCGGGGCCGAGGGCGTCCTGCTCGAACGGCCGCGGGAAGCCACCGGTGAACCGTCCGACGCCGAACCGCCCCTGTGGACCGGCACCCGCGATCCCTGGCGTGATCCCGGGGCTGCCGCCGTTCTCGCCGGGCCCGCCGTGCCCGCCGAAGACGAGGAAAAGCCCGCCAACCGGCCTCCCGGCGCGCTGCTCAGCCTGCCCGAGGTGCTCTTCGGACGGCGCGTGCAGCCGAAGGCGCTCGTCCTGCTCGGCGTCGTCGCCTTGCTCATCGGTGCCGCCGGTGGCGTCGTCGGGTGGTGGGCCGCCGACACCGGCACCGAGCTCACCGGCTCCGCCACCATCGCCGAAGCCGAGGCCGGCAAGGAACGCCCCGCCGGGTCCGTCGCCGAAATCGCCAAGCGCGTCGCGCCCGCCGTCGTCTCGCTCGAAGTGTTCAAGCCCGGCGCCGAATCCGGCGAACAGGGCTCCGGTGTCATGATCGACCCGCAGGGCTACATCCTCACCAACGAACACGTCATCGCCTCCGCCGCCGCGGACCCGGGCGTCAAGGTCACCGCCGTCTTCATCGACGGCACGCGCACCGAGGCCAAGCTCGTCGGCGCCGACCAGAAGACCGACCTCGCCGTCGTGAAGGTCAACGTCACCAACCCGACCGTGCTGCAGGTCGGCAAGTCCGCGGACCTGCAGGTCGGCGACACCGTGATGGCGATCGGCTCGCCGCTGGCGCTGCAGAACTCGGTGACCGCCGGCATCGTCAGCGCGCTGAACCGGCCGATCACCGCGGGCGGCGACAACGGCGCCCCGCCGGTCACCTACGAGGCCATCCAGACCGACGCCGCGATCAACCACGGCAACTCCGGCGGCGCGCTCGTCGACTCCACCGGCGCTCTGGTCGGCATCAACTCGTCGATCCGCTCGGCGGGCGCGGACGGCGGCAGCATCGGCATCGGCTTCGCCATCCCGAGCGACTACGCGATCAAGATCGCCAAGGCGCTGATCAAGGACGGCAAGGTCCAGCATGCCGACATCGGCATCAACGCGTCGTCGACGGTCGCCGGCTCGTCGACGATGGGTGCCCAGGTGAAGAACGTCGCGCCCGGTGGCCCGGCGGCGAACGCGGGCATCAAGGAGGGCGACGTCATCACGAAGATCGGCAACCGGCTCGTCCGCGACTCCGCGGAGCTGACGGTCGCGGTCCGCGCGCACGACGTCGGAGAAGTGGTCCCGGTGCAGCTGGCCCGCGACGGTGCCAGTTTCGTCGTGGACGTAACCCTGGCTTCCGACTGAGTTCCCGCGTTCGGCCTGCCGGAGCGCGGCGGTCGGCGGGTACCCTGGGCGGGTAGGTTCTTCTTCGGAGGTTGACTGGTGTTCGAGAGTGTCGGATGGGGCGAAATCCTCGTCCTCATCATCGCCGGTCTGTTCATCCTCGGCCCGGAACGGCTGCCGGAGGCGGCGTCCTGGCTCGCGAAGAGCGTGCGCAAGGTCCGCGAGTTCGCGACCGGCGCCAAGGAGCAGCTCCGCGAGGAGATGGGCCCGGAGTTCGACCAGCTGCGCAAGCCCCTGGAAGACCTCCGCGGGCTGCGGAACTTCGACCCGAAGCGAGTCGTGACGCAGCACCTGTTCGACGGCGACGCCGATCCGCTCGGCCTGAAGGGCATCACGAACGGCAGCAGCACCCCGGCGAACGGGACGAACGGTTCGAACGGCTACCTGGCCGGCCAGACCCAGTCGGCGCCGGAGCCGCTGAAGCCGGGCGAGCGCCCGCCGATCGACCCGGACGCAACGTAGTCGCGATCGGCTTCCTGGCCAAACTGGTCTGCGGGAAGGACGAGTACTTCTCGCTGTCTCGACGCCTGCGGCCGAATGAACGGCGCAAGCCGGCGGCCGGCCGGTAGCGCAAGGCGACAAAACACCTCACCAGACCTCCCCCGCCCCTGATCCCTGCGATCCCTTCAGCCGGCGGCTGAAAATCCGAACGGAGGGGCGGGGGAGGTCGGACCCGTTCCCGAGCCGCGGCAGAGCGAAACCACGGCAGAAGAAGAAGCGCAAGAAGTCTGCCGTGGCTCGAAAGATCGTCCTCGCCGGACAGGCAGGCTCCGGGATGACCACCCAGCTCTTTTGTGCGCTGCGTCGCTCAGCGGCCCGCCGGGGTCACGTTCAGCATCATGCCCGCCAGCCCGCGGGCGCGGACCGAGAGCTTCTTCGCCACGTCGCTCAGCACCACCGATGCCGGGGCCTCCGGCTCGGACAGCACGATCGGCGTCCCCGCGTCGCCCTGGGCGACCACCCTCGGGTCCATCGGGACCTGCCCCAGCAGGGGCACCTCCGACCCGATCGACTTCGTCAACGACTCGGCCACCGTCGAGCCGCCGCCCGAGCCGAAGATCTCCATGCGCTCCCCGGACGGCGTCTCCAGCCACGACATGTTCTCGATGACCCCCGCCACGCGCTGACGCGTCTGCAGCGCGATCGCCCCTGCGCGCTCAGCCACCTCGGCCGCCGCCTGCTGGGGGGTGGTCACCACCAGGATCTCCGCGTTGGGGATCAGCTGGGCCACCGAAATCGCGATGTCGCCCGTGCCCGGGGGCAGGTCCAGCAGCAGGATGTCCAGATCGCCCCAGAAGACGTCCGCCAGGAACTGCTGCAACGCGCGGTGGAGCATCGGGCCGCGCCACACCACCGGGGTGTTGCCCGGGGTGAACATGCCGATCGAGATCACCTTCACGCCGTGGGACTGCGGCGGCATGATCATCGTGTCGACCTTGGTCGGCTTCTCGCGGGCGCCCAGCATGCGGGGGATCGAGTGGCCGTAGATGTCCGCGTCCACCACACCGACCGACAGCCCCCGGGCCGCCATCGCCGCGGCCAGGTTGACCGTCACCGACGACTTGCCCACGCCGCCCTTGCCCGAGGCCACGCAGTACACCCGGGTCATCGAGCCCGGCTGCGCGAACGGGATCACCGGCTCGGCCGCGTCGCCGCGCAGGGACTTGCGCAGCTCCGAGCGCTGCTCGTCGCTCATCACGTCCAGCTCGACCCGCACGTCGACGACGCCCGGGAGCTTCGAAACGGCCTCGCGCGTGTCGTTGGTCAGCGTCGCCTTCAGCGGGCAGCCGGCCACCGTCAGGTAGATGCCGACCGTGACCACGCCGTCCGGCGCCACCGCCACGTCCTTGACCATCCCCAGGTCCGTGATGGGTTTCCGGATCTCGGGATCTTGCACGCTCTTCAGCGCGCTGCGGACGTCGTCGACGCTGGGGAGCTGCTGGGTGCTGGTCACCCCGTCCATGTTACGAGCCGGTAGGAGTGCGGGACTTCTTGGGCTTTACGTCCAGGTCTTCCCGGAGCCGGTCCAGCTCGGTGCGGAGGTAGTCGCGCGTGGCCACTTCGCCGATCGCCAGCCGCAGCGCCGCCAGCTCCCTGGCCAGGTATTCCGTGTCCGCCTTCGTCTGGGCCGCGCGGTTGCGGTCCTCCTCCAGGGAGACGCGGTCGCGGTCGTCCTGGCGGTTCTGCGCCAGCAGGATCAACGGCGCCGCGTACGCAGCCTGGGTGGAAAAGGCCAGGTTGAGCAGGATGAACGGGTACGGGTCCCACTGCAGCGAAACCGCCGTGATGTTCAGCACGATCCACACCACGACGATCAGCGTCTGCCAGAACAGGTACTTCCCGGTGCCCAGGAACCGCGCGATCCGCTCGGTGAACCGCCCGAACGAATCCGGGTCGATGTTCAGCCTGAACCGGTTCTGGCCGCGGGGCTGGTCGAGCCGCCGTCCCGAAGTCGGCTCAGGCACGGTCTTCCTCCAAGGTGTCGTGCAGCCCGGTCTCCCGCCAGTCCTCGGGCAGCAGGTGGTCGAGGACGTCGTCGACGGTCACCGCGCCGATCAGGTGGTCCTCGGTGTCGACGACCGGCCCGCAGGTCAGGTTGTAGGCCGCGAAGTAGCGGGTGACCTCGGCCAGCGACGCGCCCGGTTTCAGCGGCGGCAGCCCGGTGTCCACGGCGCTGGCCACCAGCTCGGCCGGCGGCTCCCGCAGGAGCCGCTGGAAGTGGACGACGCCGACGTAGCGCCCGGTCGGCGTCGCCGTCGGCGGGCGGCAGACGAACACCATGCTGGCCAGCGCCGGCGGCAGTTCGGCGTTGCGGATGTGGGCCAGCGCCTCGGCGATGGTCGTGTCCGGGGTCAGCACCACCGGCTCGGGCGTCATCAGGCCGCCCGCGGTGTCGGACGAGTACTCCAGCAGCCGCTTGACCGGCGCCGACTCCTCCGGCTCCATCAGCTCCAGCAGCCGGCTCTGGTCGGCCGGGGCCAGCTCGGCCAGCAGGTCGGCCGCGTCGTCGGGGTTCATCGCCTCCAGGACGTCGGCCGCGCGCTCCTCGGCCAGGTAGGCCAGCAGCTCCTTCTGGTCGTCGTCCGGCAGCTCCTCGATGACGTCGGCGAGGCGTTCGTCGTCCATCGCGTCGGCGACCTCGTGCCGGCGCTTGAGCGGCAGGTCGCGCACGGTGGCGGCGATGTCCGCCGGCCGCATCGTGTCGAACAGCATCAGCAGCTGGCCCGCGCCCTGGGGCTGGGCGCCCAGGTCGGCCAGGCCCAGCCCGGCCACCTCCGACCAGGGCAGCACCTGCATCGCGGCGCGGCGGCGGCCCAGCCCGACCCGCCGCTCGCGGATGGCCAGCTTGGCGAGCACCCAGTCCCGGGTGCGGGTCGGTTCCATCCCGGCGTCGACGACGGTGATCCGCGTGTCCGACCCGGCCAGCGTCGCGTGCGCGTCGAGCAGCTGGCCGAGCACCAGCACCTCGTTGGGGCGCTGGTTGAACTGGCGCATGTTGACCGAGCCGGTGGCGAGCGTCACCGCGCTCGGTTCGATCGAAGTGACGCGCAGCATCGGCACGAAGACCCGCCGCCGGGTGGCCAGCTCGACGACCAGGCCGAGGATCCGCGGCGGCTGCGCGTCCAGGCGCAGGCCGGCCACCAGGTCGCGGACCCGGCCGATCGACTCGCCGTCGGGGCCGAATACCGGCAACCCGGACAGCTGAGCTGCGAAAACCCTGTTGACCGCGGCCATGCCGCTGACACTATCGGCTGGCCGCCCAGGGGGCGATTTCCGCCACTGTGACGAAGGCCGGGTCGTCGCTGTCTTGCCCGGTCTCCGCGAACTCTTCGATCATCCAGATCCAGTTCTGCACGGCCCGCACGAGCGTCCAGGCCCGCGCCTTCGAAGCGTCCAGCTCGTGCGAAGCGACGATCAGCGCGAACCGTTCGTCCAGTGTGGACTCGGTGAACCGGTTCCAGAACAACGGGATCACGCCCCACTCGAGGTCGCCGGCGAGGGGCTTCGGGTCGATCACCAGCCACGGTTCCCGCGTGCCCGCCAGGACGTTCTGGAAGTGCAGGTCTTCGTTCGCCAACAGTTCGCCCGCGTCCGGTCCGAGTTCGCGGCAGATCGCGACGGCGTCTTCGACCAGCCGCTTCTCGAACGGCTCGCCGAGTTCGGCCCAGCGGCGGGGGAGTTCCCCGGTCAGCCGCGCCGCCTCGGCCCGCAGTCGCCGCCGGATAGACGCCGGCGCCGGGACGGCCAAACGCCGCGCCAGGCCGCCGATGAGCGGGATCGCCGAGCGCAGCGGGAGGTCGTCGAGGGTGCGCCCGGCGTCGAGCCGTTCCAGGAGCAGGACGCCGTCGTCCGGCGCGGATTCCAGCAGCAGCACCGCACCCCGGCCGGCCCATGTGGACAGTGCGAGCGGCTCGTCGGCGGACTCCTCGTCGCGCCAGCCCAGCTTCAGCACCACCGGCGTGCCGTCGGGCAGGCGCGCGGGCTGCACCACGCCGACGTAGCCGTGCATCGCCTCGCCCTCGAACGTCAGTCCCCACTTCCGGGCGTACTCCGCGGCGAGCTCCGGCAGGGCGGCGAGCCAGGGGACCGCCTCCGGCCCGAGCACCTTAGGCGCGCGGGCGGCGAACAGCGGGGGGATGCGAAGGTCGGTCACCGGTCCAGCCTGGCAGCCGCGTCCAGCGCATTTCGTCAGGTGCCGGGCGGGCGTACGCTGGGCTTTCAAGGGGAAACGCAACCCCGGGAGCTGCCATGGTGGTGGAGATTCTCAGCGCCGTCGTCCTCGCGGGCGGGGTCTGGCTCGCGTCGAGCGTGCGCGTGGTGAAGCAGTACGAACGCGGGCTGATCTACCGGTTCGGGCGGGTGCGGTCCCGCGTCCGCGAACCCGGGCTGGCGGTGCTCGTGCCGTTCGCGGACCGGCTCCAGAAGGTCAACATGCAGATCGTGACCATGCCGATCCCGGCCCAGGACGGCATCACCCGCGACAACGTCACGGTCCGGGTGGACGCGGTCGTCTACTTCAAGGTCATCGACCCGGTCGTCGCCGCGGTCAACGTGCAGGACTACCGGTCGGCGGTCGGCCAGGTCGCGCAGACGTCGCTGCGCTCGATCATCGGCAAGAGCGAGCTCGACGACCTGCTGTCGAACCGCGAGCGCCTCAACGAAGGCCTGGAGCTGATGATCGACAGCCCGGCGCTGGACTGGGGCATCCACATCGACCGCGTCGAGATCAAGGACGTCGCGCTGCCGGAGGCGATGAAGCGCTCGATGTCGCGGCAGGCCGAGGCGGAGCGGGAACGGCGCGCGCGCGTCATCTCCGCCGATGGTGAGCTGCAGGCGTCGCACAAGCTCGCGCAGGCCGCGGCGACGATGGCCGACACCCCCTCGGCGCTGCAGCTGCGGCTGCTGGAGACCGTGGTGCAGGTGTCGTCGGAGAAGAACTCGACGCTGGTGCTGCCGTTCCCGGTGGAGCTGCTGCGGTTCCTCGACGCGCAGACGCCGAAGGCGGCGGCCCCGGCTCCGAAGGCCGAGCCGGAGCTCACCGAAGGGCAGCTCGAGGCGAAGCCGGAGGTGAACGGCCACGCGACGCCGTCGCCGCGCAGCCCCGGTGACGCGGTGCTGCCGGCGGACTAGTTCAGGTAGCCGTTCGTGCCCAGGATGATCAGGGTGGTGAAGAAGCCGACCCACAGCGCGATCACGACGTAGCCGACGATGACGGCGGCCGTGGCCAGCCCGCGGCCGCCCGCTTCGCCGCGGTTGGTCTTGCTCAGCGCGACGTGGCCCATGATCAGCCCGGCGATCGCGGTGACGCCGGAGCAGAAGCCGAGGATCGAGCACACGAGGGCGCCGATGGCCAGCGCGTTGTCCTGCGCGCGCGGAGCCGCGTACGGCTGCCCGTACGGCGCGGGCTGGCCGTATGGCGCCGGCGACGTGTACGGCTGCCCGTAGGCCGGCGGGTACGGCTGCTGCTGGTAGGCCGGGGGGACCGGCTGCCCCGGGGGTGCGAACGGCGTGCCGGGGATGTAGGCCGCCGGGGTCTCGTACGCCCCGGGCGGCAGCGGGCCGGGCTGCTCCGCGGCCACGGTCGCGTCCCAGGCCGGCTGCTCCGAGGCGACGGTGGTGTCGGTGGTGTCGGCGGCCGGAGCGTCGGTCGCCGGGACGTCGGCCGCGGCGGTGGCCGCCTCAGGTGCGGCCGTGGTGTCGTCCGGCGTCGCCGCGGCGATCGTGGCGTCGGGCGACGGCGGGTCGTAGTTCTCCGGCTGGTACGGCGCCGGGTCCGCCGGCGCCGGCGGGTCGTACGACGCCGCGGTCGGGTCGGCGGCCGGGCGGTCCTTGTCCCCGGACGGGTCGGTCATGACGGGTCCCCTCGGTGCGGGTGGGAGGCCGGCGGCGCGGCGGAATTGTCGGTGGTCGCCGGTAGAGTCGAAAACGGGGGGGCGCCCCGGCGGCCCGGTCAGCGCCAGGAGTCGAGGAAGCCGAGGGCGAGCCCGAGGGCCACGAGCGCGATGTTGAGCGCGATCCCCACGTACCCCACGATGATCGCCGCCATCGCCACGCCCTGGCCGTCCGCTTCACCGCGCTTGGCCTTGCCGTGGGCGATGTGGCCCATCACGATGCCCGCGATGGTGATCAGGAAGCACAGGAAGATGCCGAGGATCGAGCAGATCAGCGCGCCCACCGCCAGTCCCGAGCCCTCCCGCGGCTGACCCGGCATCCCGGGGTAGCCCGGGCCCGGCGGGTACTGCGGGTAGCCGCCGCTCGGGTACTGCTGGCCGTAACCGGGCTGGCCGTATCCGGGCTGCTGGTAGCCGCCCGAAGGCGGCTGCTGGCCGTACGGGTTGTTCGGATCCTGCGGGTAAGTCATGATCTCTCCCCTCCTCGCCGCACTTTACGGTGCCGGACCCGCTCAGCGTGAGCGCCCTCATAGCAGCGTTGCGGCTTTGGAGTCATACTCACCGGTAACCCAGCGCCGGGAGCGGCGTCGTACTCCGGAAAGGGAGCCGTGATGGCCCGTCTCGCCCAGACCGCCGGCCTGACCGACGTGCAGTCGGAGATCCTCGCCACCGTCCGCCAGTTCGTGGACAAGGAGGTCATCCCGCACGCCCAGGAGCTCGAGCACGCCGACACCTACCCCGCCGACATCGTCGCGGGCATGAAGGAGATGGGCCTGTTCGGGATCACCATCCCGGAGGAGTACGGCGGGCTCGGCGAGTCGCTGCTGACCTACGCGCTGGTCGTCGAGGAGATCGCGCGCGGCTGGATGAGCGTGTCCGGTGTCATCAACACCCACTTCATCGTGGCGCACATGATCTCCCGCCACGGCACCGAGGCGCAGAAGCGGCACTTCCTGCCGAGGATGGCCACCGGCGAGGTCCGCGGCTCCTTCTCGATGTCGGAGCCCGACCTCGGTTCGGACGTCGCCGCGATCAAGACCAAGGCGAAGAAGACCGACGACGGCTACGTCATCGACGGCTCGAAGATGTGGCTGACGAACGGCGGGTCGTCCAACCTCATCGCGCTGCTGGTGAAGACCGACGAAGGCGCGGAGAAGCCCCACCAGAACCTGACGACCTTCCTGGTCGAGAAGCCCGAGGGCTTCGGCGAGGTGGCCCCCGGGCTGACCATCCCCGGCAAGATCGACAAGATGGGCTACAAGGGCGTCGACACGACCGAGGCGGTCTTCGACGGCTACCAGATCGGCGCCGACATGGTCCTCGGCGAAGCGCCGGGCAAGGGCTTCGCGTACATGATGGACGGTGTCGAGGTCGGCCGCGTGAACGTCGCCGCGCGCGCCTGCGGCATCGCGATCCGCGCGTTCGAGCTGGCGGTGGAGTACGCCCAGCAGCGCAAGACGTTCGGCAAGGCGATCGCCGAGCACCAGGCCGTCGCGTTCAAGCTGGCCGAGATGGCGACCAAGGTCGAGGCGGCGCACCTGATGATGGTGAACGCGGCCCGCCTCAAGGACTCCGGCGCGCGCAACGACGTCGAGGCCGGGATGGCGAAGCTGATCGCCTCCGAATACTGCGCGGAGGTCACGCAGGACGCGTTCCGCATCCACGGTGGTTACGGGTACTCCAAGGAGTACGAGATCGAGCGGCTGATGCGCGAGGCGCCGTTCCTGCTGATCGGCGAGGGTACCAGCGAGATCCAGAAGACGATCATCAGCCGCGGCCTGCTGCGGGAGTACAAATCGCGGTCCTGACGGACGTTTGTCGCTCTGTCGACAATTGACCGCCCGGCCTTTCGGGGTAAGCGGCTCGCACGGTCCGGGCGTTCTTGACAAGATGGACGCCCGGACAACGAGTGCGCAGGTGATGATGGTGAGTAGTCCCTTTGGCGGGGGGCGGGCGCCCGGTGGCCTGCCGCGGCTGCCGACCCCGCCGACCGGCTGGCCGATCGGGTCGTACGCGACCTACGGCGAGGCGCAGAAGGCGGTCGACTTCCTCGCCGACAGCGAGTTCGCCGTCGGCGACGTCACGATCGTCGGGGTCGACCTGATGCTCGTCGAGCGCGTGATCGGCAAGCTCAGCTGGGGCCGGGTGCTCGGCACCGGCGCGGTGTCCGGGGCCTGGTTCGGCCTGTTCGCCGGGCTGCTGCTCGGGTTGTTCGTCAACCAGGGCTTCGCGCTGCAGGTGCTCACCGGGCTGGTGCTCGGCGTGCTGTCCGGGCTGATGTTCGCCGCGATCGGGTACAGCATGTCGCGGGGCCGCCGGGACTTCTCCTCGGCGAGCCAGCTCGTCGCCGGCCGCTACGACGTCCTGTGCCAGCCGCGCTCGGCCGAACAGGGGCGGGAACTGCTCGCCAAGCTGGCCCTTAAACCGCCCTCGGCGAACCCCTGAAAAACCCCAGTTCCACCTGCGAAGAATCACGTTTCGGCGCGCGATCCGCTGGATCGTTACCGATACTGCTTGCGGGGTGTGATCGCCCGGCATAAGTTGTCCGACACCAGTCGGGCGGCCTCGCCCTGCAGCGCGGCGGCCCGAGCACTAGCACGTCGGGGTGCTGGCGCGGTTTCGCCTCATCGCGTCGCGGTGCCCACCCGGTGCCGCGGTAACCGGCGTGCACGCGGGTGAGGAGGCCTTATGGGGAAGAGGATCGGCGCGGGCAAACGGGGACGGTCGCCCGGCCGCACCGCCGTCCTGCTGGGGGCAGGGGCATTGGTGACCGGCATGCTCGCCGGGTGCGGGACGAGTTCCGGGCTGAAGATCAACATCTACATGTCGCCCGAGGACAACTTCCAGAAAGTGGTCGACGGCTGCAACCAGAAGGCGGCCGGCAAGTACGAGATCGTCTACAACAAGCTGCCCCGCGGGGCGGACGACCAGCGGCTGCAGATGGCGCGCCGGCTGGCGGCGGGTGACACCGCCATGGACATCCTGGGCCTCGACGTCACGTGGGTCTCGGAGTTCGCCGAGGCCGGCTGGGCCGAGGAGTGGACCGGCCAGAACAAGGCGGAGGCGTCGCAGGGCGTCCTGCAGGGGCCGCTCGACACGGCGACCCACAACGGGAAGCTGTACGCGGCCACGAAGAACACCAACGTCCAGCTGCTGTGGTACGACGACCGGCTGACGCCGAAGCCGCCGGCCACCTGGGACGAGATGATGCAGGAGGCCCAGCAGCTCAAGGGCCAGGGCAAGCCCTACCAGATCGTCTTCACCGGCGCGCAGTACGAAGGCCTGGTCGTCTTCTACAACACGCTGGTCGCGTCGATGGGCGGGCACATCCTGTCCGACGACGGCAAGTCCGTCGTGATGGACGACGGCGCGGTGAAGGCCCTGGACCTGCTCAAGAAGGTCTCGACCTCCGGGCTCACCGACCCGTCGCTGAGCAACCAGAAGGAAGACGACATCCGGCAGGCGTTCCAGCGCGGGCAGGCCGCGTTCCAGCTCAACTGGCCCTACGTCTACGCCGCCTACGCCAAGGACAAGAAGGCCGACCTCCCGCACTTCAAGTGGGCGGTCTACCCCGAGGCCCAGGCCGGCATGCCCGCCCGGACCACCATCGGCGGGTTCGACCTGGCGGTGAGCACGTACTCGCAGCACAAGCCGGAGGCCTTCGAGGCGGCGCTGTGCCTGCGCAGCCCGGAAAGCCAGAAGATCTCGGCGATCAACGACGGCGTGCCGCCGAGCATCGAATCCGTGTACCACAACGACGTTCCGCTCGACCCGGGCAAGCCGGCTTCGGCCGACAACCCGAACATGGCGATCCAGTACCCGATGCGCGACGCCATCCTCGCCGCGCTGAAGACCGCCGCGGTGCGCCCGCTGACCCCGGCGTACCAGAACGCCTCGACGGTCATCTCGAAGATCCTTTCGCCGCCGTCGGACATCGACCCGCAGGCCACCGCGGCCAAGCTGCGCGAGCAGCTCGGTGACGCGCTCCAGTCGAAGGGAGTGATCCCGTGACCGTCCAGGACTCGACCCCGGCCGAGACCGCCGGGGCGACCGTCGCCGGCGAGGCGACGTCGCACAAGAAGGGCAAACCCGCCCTGTCCGAGGGGAAGAAGGCCGAGCGGCGGCTCGGGCTGTGGCTGTGCGCGCCCGCGTTCATCGTGATGATCGCGGTCACCGGCTACCCGATCCTCTATTCGTTCTGGCTGTCGCTGCAGCGGTACGACCTGCGCTTCCCGGCGCAGCAGGAGTTCATCGGCTTCGAGAACTACGGCGCCGTGCTGTCCAGTTCGTACTGGTGGACGGCGTTCGGGACGACGATGTTCCTGACCGTCGTGTCGGTGGCCATCGAGTTCGTGCTCGGCATGGCGCTGGCGCTGATCATGCACCGGACGCTCGTCGGCCGCGGCCTGGTCCGCACCGTCGCGCTGATCCCGTACGGCATCGTCACGGTCGTCGCGGCGTTCTCGTGGTACTACGCGTGGACGCCGAAGACCGGTTACCTGGCGAACTTCCTCGCCGCCGACGCGGCCCCGCTCACCGAGCAGTGGCCGTCGCTGTTCATCATCATCGGCGCCGAGGTGTGGAAGACCACGCCGTTCATGGCGCTGCTGCTGATGGCGGGCCTGGCGCTGGTGCCGGACGACCTGCTCAAGGCCGCGGCGATGGACGGCGCGACCGCGTGGCAGCGGTTCACGAAGGTGATGCTGCCGGTGATGAAGCCGGCGATCCTGGTGGCGCTGCTGTTCCGCACGCTCGACGCGTTCCGCATCTTCGACAACATCTACGTGCTCACCAACGGCGCGCAGGACACCGGGTCGGTGTCCATGCAGACCTACGACAACCTGGTCAAGGGCCTCAACCTGGGCATCGGGTCGACGATGGCGGTGCTGATCTTCCTCACGGTGGCGATCATCGCCTTCATCTTCATCAAGGTGTTCGGCACGGCCGCACCGGGTTCGGACAACGGGGGTAAGCGCTGATGGCGATCGGAACCGTCACGACGGGCCGCAAGGTCAGGTGGGGCCTGGTCGACATCCTCGTGCTGGTGTTCGCGCTGGTGCCGGTGCTCTGGGTGGTTTCGCTGTCGTTCAAGACCAAGGACACGATCACCGACGGGGCGTTCATCCCGCAGTCGTGGACCTGGCAGAACTACGCCGACATCTTCCAGACGTCGGAGTTCCTGCTGGCGCTGGTGAACTCGATCGGCATCGCGATCATCTCGACCGTGATCGCGGTGGTGCTGGGCACGATGGCCGCGTACGCGGTGGCCCGGCTCGACTTCCCCGGCAAGCAGGTCCTCGTCGGGCTGTCGCTGCTGATCGCGATGTTCCCGCAGGTGTCGCTGGTGACGCCGCTGTTCAACATCGAGCGGAACATCGGGCTGTTCGACACGTGGCCGGGGCTGATCCTGCCCTACATCACGTTCGCGCTGCCGCTGTCGATCTACACGCTGTCGGCGTTCTTCCGGGAAATCCCGTGGGAGCTGGAAAAGGCGGCGAAGATGGACGGCGCCACGCCGGCCCAGGCGTTCCGCCGGGTGATCGCGCCGCTGGCCGCGCCGGGCGTGTTCACCACGGCGATCCTGGTGTTCATCTTCTGCTGGAACGACTTCCTGTTCGCCATCTCGCTGACGTCGACCACGGCGTCGCGCACGGTGCCGGCGGCGCTGTCGTTCTTCACCGGGTCCTCGCAGTTCGAGGACCCGACCGGGCAGGTGTGCGCGGCCGCGGTCGTGATCACCATCCCGATCATTGTGTTCGTGTTGTTCTTCCAGCGTCGCATCGTGGCGGGGCTGACCTCCGGTGCGGTGAAGGGGTAGCGCTATGGCAGAGATCGTGCTCGACAAGGTGTCGAAGAAGTACCCCGACGGCGCCCTCGCCGTGTCCGAAGTGGACATCACCATCGCCGACGGCGAGTTCATCATCCTGGTCGGCCCGTCCGGCTGCGGGAAGTCGACGACGCTGAACATGGTGGCGGGCCTGGAGGACATCTCCTCCGGCGAGCTGCGAATCGACGGGCAGCGCGTCAACGAGAAGGCCCCCAAGGACCGGGACATCGCGATGGTGTTCCAGTCCTACGCGCTCTACCCGCACATGAGCGTCCGGGAGAACATGGCCTTCCCGCTGCGGCTGGCCAAGGTGGACGACAAGACGGTGCGGGCGAAGGTCGAAGAGGCGGCGAAGATCCTCGACCTGACCGGGCACCTGGACCGCAAGCCGGCCAACCTCTCCGGTGGCCAACGCCAGCGCGTGGCGATGGGCCGGGCGATCGTCCGGAGCCCGAAGGCGTTCCTGATGGACGAGCCGCTGTCCAACCTGGACGCCAAGCTCCGCGGCCAGATGCGCACGTCGGTGTCGAAGATCCAGAAGCAGCTCGGCACGACGACGCTGTACGTGACGCACGACCAGACCGAGGCGATGACCCTGGGCGACCGGGTCGTGGTGCTGCGGGCCGGGTACGTGCAGCAGATCGGCTCGCCGCAGTTCCTCTACGACAACCCGGCGAACCTGTTCGTGGCCGGCTTCATCGGCTCGCCGTCGATGAACTTCGTCCCGGCGACGCTGGAGAACAACGAGCTGCGCAGTGCCCTGGGCACGACGCCGCTGACCGACCGCGTCCGGCAGCTGGTGGAGCGGGCGAACGCGCCCCGCGACGTCATCGTCGGCATCCGGCCGGAGCACTTCGAGGACGCGGCGCTGGTCGCCGACAAGGGCAGCGGGGGGACGTTCACCGCGCACATCGACGTGCTCGAGTCGATGGGTTCGGAGAAGTTCGCCCACTTCACGGTCGAGGGCGAGACGGCCACGTCCGAGGAACTGGCGGAACTGGCCGCGGACAGCGGTTCGTCCGACGTCCCGGGCGCGGAGTCCCAGATCGTGGCCCGGCTGTCGGCGGAGTCGTCGGCGACGGAGAACGCGGACCTCGAAGTCTGGTACGACGCGGACAAGATCAAGCTGTTCGACCCGTCGAACGGCAAGAACCTCACCTACGAGGACTAGGTCTGCCGCGGCGGTCGTGAGTGGTAAGGCGGGTTCTGACCCGCCTTGCCACTCACGAGCGGTCGGGGAGACGGGGGAAGATCGAGCCGGCCGCACCGCGGGCCAGCGCGCAGGTGGCGTCGCCCGCGGTGCCCGCCGTCTCGACCACGCTGATCTCCGCCAGTTCGCGGCGCCCCGGCAGGCCGGGAGCGGGCTGGGTCGTGTCGACCAGGCAGAACGCGCCGGCCGGCCGGACGCGCGCGTCGCGGCCACCGAGCTTCTCGGCCGGGCCGGCCGGCTCGACCGTCTCCACCGTCAGCTTGAAGCTCACCTTGCCGCGGATGCAGCTGTGCCCGGACAGGCCGATCGTCGGCCGGCTGTTCGGGCCGGCGGCCGCGTCGAGGCCGGGGTTGTCGAGCGGGACGCACGGCGCCGCCCGGCCCCACGAGCCTTCCGGGAACGTCAGCCGCCCCACCTTGTGCCGGGTGATCGCCGTCAGCACCGAGCCGACGGCGGCGTCCGCCACGCCGCAGCGGGCCTCCTGGTCGCCGGTGCCGTCGGTGACCGACAGGTCGATCCGGTTGCCGTCGGCGAAGGTGATCGCGCGGGTGCAGGCGCGGCGGTCGTTGAACATCGACTGCTGGACCGCGACGCCGTCGGGCACCGAGCCGGGGTAGCCCTCGTAGGGCTTGATGTTCGGGTCGGAGTCGAAGGCGAGCGGCCCGACGAGGATCGTGCGCGGACCGGCCTGGGCGCGGCAGCTGTCGAACGTCGGGACGGCTTCGGTCACCCCGGGCACGGTCAGCAGGCTGCAGAAGTCGATGCTGCCGAAGTCGCCGAGCGCGGCGGAGGCGGTCAGCGGGGTGGGCCCGGAATCCGGCTCGGGCGCGGCCTGGGTGCTGGCGCAGCCCGCGGTGAGGAGGGCGCAGAACATCGCGACGGCCAAGCTTTTCGGACGCGGGTACACGGGGTGCAAGTATCACCACATCGCGCGGAAAAACCAGCCCTGACGGGGACATCTCTCAATCTTTTCGACGCGGTCGGTGCGAACGGGCAGTTCAGGCGGCTTTCGGTGCACGCGCCGGGGTTTCCCCGGCCATCTGAACGATTTTCGGATTTGCCGTCCCCTAAGGGAGCGATCCATCCCGCGAGCGATGCGGAAGCGGGTACTCCGGTGGTGAAGTGGAGGTATCGGATCTTCGAGGAAAGGGAAAGACGATGAGCGCACCGGTCACACGACGGCTGTCCCGCCCGCGCCACGGCCGCATGATCGGCGGCGTGTGTGCCGGACTGGCCCAGCGGTACGGGATGAAGCCCGGGACCGTCCGGCTGCTGGCCGTGTTGTCTTGTTTGCTGCCGGGGCCGCAGTTCGTGGCTTATCTGATCCTCTGGGCGGTCATTCCGTCCGAGTGAACCCGCTCGGCGGGAAAGTGAAGACCGCGCCGGTGATCCGTGGGGATCACCGGCGCGTCGTCGTCAGGGGCGCCAGCAGGACATCGCTTCGTCGACCTCGCGCTCGCTGAGCGGCGGGTGGGGCAGCTCCGATGGCTTGCCCGGTTCGGCGCGGAGCCCGTCGAGGAGCATGGCGAGGGAACGTCGCCAAAGGTCCGGGTCCACCGCGCACGTGAACTCGACCACCGAACCCACCATCATGTGCACCATCGCCATGTCCGAGGGCGCGAAGTCCGGGCGCAGGCCTCCGGCCGCTTGCGCCCGCTCGATGAGTTTTGTGATCAACGGCACCATGCGCGCCTTCTCTTCGGCGACGTGCTCGTGGCCGAACCTGTTGGACAGCATGATCTCGCGCAACCCCCGGTCGGCGGAGTGCAGCTCGGCCGCCTTCCACGTGAAGTCGACGAACGCCTGCCACGCGTCCTCGGCCTCCAGTGACTCCACGGCGAGGTCGCCGATCTCCTCCATCCGCTCGGCGAACATGGCCTCGACCAGGTGTTCCTTGCTGGGGAAGCGGCGGTAGACCGTGCCGACGCCGAGGCCGGCGTGGTGCGCGATGTCGTCCAGCGTGGCCTCGAGCCCGCGCCGGCCGAACACCTCGCGGGCCGACGCCAGGATGCGACGGCGGTTGAGTTCAGCGTCACGCCGCAGCGGCCGCGCCGGTGCGGCGGGACCAGCGTCCCGTGCCATGCCCTCCAGTCTAACCCCTCAAGTAGAGGCGCCTTCTCCGCTTCTTGTGTACCTTGGGGCGAGTAAGGGGAGATACCTACTCCACATAGTCTTCCGATCACGTTCTGTGAGGATCTTTCATGTCCGAGTCCACGCTCGCCGTCGCGCCGTCGGGGGACACGCGCGCCGACGAAAATCCCCACCACGCCAGACGGTGGCTGATCCTGGTGATGATCGGCATCGCGCAGCTGATGGTCGTGCTGGACGCGACCGTCGTGAACATCGCGCTGCCGTCGGCCCAGCTCGACCTGGGCTTCTCCAACGACGCCCGGCAGTGGGTCGTCACGGCCTACGCGCTCGCGTTCGGCAGCCTGCTGCTGCTCGGCGGGCGGCTCGCGGACCTCTTCGGCCGCAAGAACGCCCTCCTCGTCGGCCTGGCCGGCTTCGCCGCGGTGTCCGCGCTCGGGGGTGCGGCGACCAACATCGAGATGCTGCTGGTCGCCCGGGCGGCACAGGGTGTGTTCGGCGCGCTGCTCGCGCCCGCCACGCTTTCGCTGCTCACCACCACGTTCACCGACCCGAAGGAGCGCGGTCGCGCGTTCGGCGTCTTCGGGGCCATCGGTGGTGGCGGAGCGGCGGTCGGGCTGCTGCTCGGCGGCGTGCTCACCGAGTACCTCGACTGGCGCTGGTGCATGTTCGTCAACATCATCTTCGCGGTCATCGCGTTCGCCGGCAGCTCGGTCCTGCTGCGGAACCAGAAGGACGAAGGCCCGCGGCCGAAGCTCGACCTGCCGGGCACGATCACCGCGTCGGCCGGGCTGTTCGCGCTGGTCTACGGCTTCGCGAACGCCGAGTCGGACAAGTGGTCGTCGGCGTCGGTCTGGGGCTTCCTGGCCGCCGGCGTGGTGCTGCTGGGCGTGTTCGTGTGGCTGCAGCAGCGCGTCGAACACCCGCTGCTGCCGCTGCGCGTGCTGCTCGACCGGGACCGCGGCGGCTCCTACCTGGCGATGTTCCTGCTCGCCATCGGGATGTTCGCGATCTTCCTGTTCCTGACCTTCTACGTGCAGCAGAACCTGCGGTTCACGCCGATCCAGAGCGGCGTCGGGTTCCTGCCGATGGTGGCGACGCTGATGCTGTCGGCGACGACGGCGACGGCCGTGCTGCTGCCGCGGTTCGGTCCCCGGCCGCTGGTGCCGACCGGCATGGCGATCGCCGCCGCGGGCCTGTTCTGGCTGAGCGGCATCGACCTCGGCAGCACGTACGTCTCCGGTGTCCTCGGCCCGCTCCTGGTGATGGGCTTCGGCATCGGGCTGGCGATGGCGCCGGCGATGAGCGTCGCCACCTTCGGCGTCGAGGCGCACGACGCGGGTGTCGCGTCGGCGGCGGTGAACACGATGCAGCAGGTCGGCGGTTCGATCGGCACGGCGCTGCTGTCGACGCTGGCCGGCAACGCGGCGGTGGCCTACGTCGCGGGCAAGACCCCGACGCCGCAGCTGGCGGCCGAGGCGGCCATCGAGAGCTACACGACGGCGTTCACCTGGGCCGCGGTGATCTACGTGGCCGGTGCGGTGCTCAGCGGCCTGCTGCTGCGCCCGGGCGTCCCGAAGGGCGAAGCGGCGCCGGGCGCCGTGCACATGTAGGGGTTCCTGGTGACGTGACCGGGTTCCCGGTCACGTCACCAGCCCGTGCCGGTAGGCGTAGACGACCGCCTGGACGCGGTCGCGCAGGTCCAGCTTCGTCAGGATGCGCGACACGAACGTCTTCACCGTCTCCTGGCTGATGAACAGCCGTTCCGCGATCTCGCTATTGGACAGGCCGTCCGCGAGCAGGCGCAGCACTTCCAGCTCACGCGGGGTCAGCGGCGCGTCCGGGGCGGCGTCCGGCGCGGGCCGGATCCGGGCGCCGTAGCGGCCGACCAGCCGGCGCGTCACGTCCGGGTCCAGCAGGGCCGCGCCGGTGGCCACCGTGCGGATGCCGTGCAGCAGCCGGTCCGGTGGCGCGTCCTTGAGCAGGAAGCCGCTCGCGCCCGCGCGCAGGGCTTCGTAGACGTACTCGTCGAGGTTGAACGTCGTCAGCACCAGCACCTTGACCGGGTGCGGCACCCCGGCCCCGGCCAGCAGCTTGGTGGCCTCGATGCCGTCGAGCACCGGCATCCGCACGTCCATCACGACGACGTCCGGCCGCAGCCGCCGCGCGAGGTCGACCGCGGCCCGCCCGTCGCCGCACTCGCCCACCACCTCGAAGTCCGGCTGGGCGCCGATGATCGTCACCAGGCCGGTGCGGATCAGCATCTGGTCGTCGCAGACGAGGACCCGGATCGGCGCGCTCACGTCGGGATCCGGGCGGACACGGTGAACCCGGCGCCGTCGCGGTCCGCGCTGAAGTCGCCGCCCAGCAGGCCGACGCGCTCCCGGAGCCCGGCCAGCCCGCGGCCGCTGCCGCCGGGGGACACGCTCCCGGACCCGGCCGTGCGGACCGCCACGGCGATGTCCCGGTCGCCGTGGTGCACCTCGACCTCGGTGCGGCTGCCGTGCGCGTGCTTGAGGGCGTTCGTCAGGGCCTCCTGCACGACCCGGTAGGCCACCAGATCGGCGCTGCCCGCCGACTCCGCGGGCGTGCCCTCCTCGGTGAACTCCACCGGCTGCCCGGCCTGGCGGGCCTGCTCCACCAGGGCGTGCAGCCCGCCCGGCGACGGCGTCTCGTGCTCGGGGTTGAGCAGGTCGAGCAGGTGCCGCAGGTCGGTGATGGCCCGCCGGCCGGTGTCGGTGATCGCGGTCAGCGTCCGATCCAGCCGATCGGGCGCGGCGGTGAGGTAGCGGGCCGCCTCCGCCTGCACGACCATCGCCGTCACGTGGTGGGTGACGACGTCGTGGAGCTCGCGGGCGATGGTGGCGCGCTCGGCGGCCCGGGTGGCCTCGGCGACGCGGCGCCGGTGCCCGGCCTCCGCGGCGCGGGTGGTGCGCAGCCAGGCCCCGATGCCCCACGCGAACACCAGCAGCAGGAAGAACGTCACGAACTCCGACACCGGCTCCGAGCCGAACGGGGAGAGCACGATCGCCAGCACCACGTACGCCGCCGAGAGCACGAGTGCGGTGGTGCGCCGGCGCCGTTCCAGATGCGCGCCCGCGCTGACCAGCGCGACCCCCAGCGCGGTCCCGGCGACCGAGTGGTAGCCGCGGAACTGGTCGACGGCGAAGCCGAGCGCCACCAGCGTCAGGCACGCGGCCGGCCACCGCCGCCGCACGGCGAGCGGGAGGCTCTCGAGGGCGACCACGACGACGGCCAGCGCGTCGAAGGGCCGCGCCGGCACGCCGCCCAGCTGCGTCCCGTGGTTCTGGACCACCGGCAGGAACGAGGCCGCCAGGAACAGCAGCCCGAGCGGGAGGTCGCGGACCACGACGTCGAGCCGGCGCCACCGCGCGCGCACCGCCCGGTGATCGATCACCGGGAAAGTGTAGTGACGTCGTCGACCCGCTCGGCGCGGCGGCGCGGCACCAGGCGGCCGCGCCGGTGGGCCAGCCACAGGAACGCGCACGTCGCGAGGACGCAGAACAGCACCGAGTAGAGGGAGCCTTCGGGACCGAAGTCGCCACCGGTGATGGCCGACGGCCCCGACGTCACGGCGTCGAGCAGGCCCTGCGGGGTGCCGTTGCCGGAGACCTCCGTGCCGAAGATCCCCGCCGCGGCGAAGTTCCAGCCGAAGTGCAGGCCGATCGGCAGCCAGAGCTTGCGGGTCGCGATGTACGCGCCGGTCAGCAGGCCGCCGGCTTCGATGGCGATGGCGATCGCGCCCCACAGGCTCGCGTGTTCGTTGAACAGGTGCGAAAGGCCGAACAGCACCCCGGTGGCCACCAGGGCGATCCAGGTGCCGGTCCACTTTTCGACGAACCGGAAGAGGATGCCGCGGAACAGCAGTTCCTCCGTCACCGCGGCGGCGGCCATGAAGCCGACGAGCCCGGCGGCGCCCGCGACCGTGCCCCAGCCCCGGATTTCGTAGTCGCCGAGGAGGGCGATGTTGGCGATGACGGCCGCGAAGAGCGCGACCCCGATCAGCGTTCCTCGGCCGAGCGCGAGCCCGGCGCCCGGCCCGGCCAGCTCGGTGACCGGGCGGTGTTCGGTCTTCCGCACCACCCACCGGTAGCCGAGCACCGCGAGCACGGCGGTCAGCCCGCCGAAGACCAGCGTGAGCCACGGATTCCCGTCGGCCACGGCGATCGCTTGCTGCCCGATGAACGCGATCGCGGCCACGGTCAGCAGCTGCCAGACGACCCTCATCACAACCCCTTCGTCCCGTCCGCGGGGTGGTCCCGCGGCTCCACGGCGAACGCTAGGGATCCGGCGGGCGGGAATCGTCACCAGCGAGCGGACACCCGCGCGTAGCTCGCACGGGGGACGCTTGAACCTCCCGGGGCCCGCGCGCCCTAATGAGGACGTGTCCGGAGACGTCGAATTCAGCGAGTACTTCGCCGCGCGGGTCCAGCGGTTCCGCCGGGTGGCGTTCGCGCTCAGCGGGGACTGGCACGCGGCCGAGGACCTGGTCCAGGCGATGTTCGTCCAGTTGTACCGGCGCTGGCGGCGGGTCCGCCCGGCCACCGTCGACGCCTACGCGCGCCGCATCCTGGTGAACCTGTTCCTGGCCGGGCGCCGGGGATCCGGGCGCGAGTACGTGACGTCGTCGGTGCCGGAGCGCGCGTCGCCACCGGGCCGGGACCCGTCGTTGCGCCTGGACGTCGAACGCGCGCTGGCGGAGCTGACGCCCCGGCAGCGCGCGATGGTGGTGCTGCGGTTCCTCGAGGACCTCCCGGTGAGCGAGGTGGCGACGCTGCTGGGCGTCGCGGAGGGAACGGTCAAGTCCCAGACGGCCCGCGGGGTCGAGGCGTTGCGCACGGCCCTGCCGGCGCCGGCGACGGAGGAGTCGTGATGGAAGACGTCCGGACCGTGTTGAAGGCGTACGTGACGGAAGGCGAGCCCCCGATCGGCTTGTCCGGGGAGGCGGTGCTGGCGGCGGCCCGCCGGGCGCGCCGGCAGCACCTGGTCACCGGCGCTGCGGCGGTGTGCGTCGTCGTGCTGGCCCTCGCGCTGGCGGTGGTCGTGCTGCCCCACCGGGCCGAGGTCGCGAGCCCGCCGTGCCCGGGCGCCACGGACACGCGGGCGGCGCTGGTCGAGCGGCTGAGCTGCCTGGTGGGGCGGGCGGTGCGCGCGATGCTGCCGCCGGAGGCGCAGATCTCGCGGCTGACGATCCCCGGCGAGACCCCGCCGGCGGACCCGTTCCACCTGATCGCCGACCCGGCCGGCGACGCCCCCGGCGAGGCGCTGTTCCACCTGGGCGTCCGGGTGACCGACGCCCGGGGCACCGGCTCGGTGTACGTCCTCATCCTGCCCGGCGGCGGGGGCGGCCCGAAGTGCGGTGACCCGGACCAGATCGGCTGCCGCACGGAAACCACCCCGCGGGGCCTGCTGTGGCTGTCGACCCTGCGCTCGGGCGACGTCGTGACCAACCGGGTCGGCCTGGCCGCGCCGAACGCGCACGTGCAGTTCTGGTCGGACAACAGCGGCGTGCTGCCGCGGACGGGCGTCCGGTTGCCGAAGCAGCGGCCGGAGCCGACGCTGACCCTCGACCAGGTGCGGCAGCTGACGCTGACGCCGGGCCTGGACCTCTAGTTGTGATGTCCAGGGACGTTGTTCCGATTTGAGGTGACCCGGTGTCGGCCTGTCGTGCTGGCAGGTGAAGGCCTCCGGTTGTGAAGTGGAGCTGTCTAGGAACCACATCACGCGCCGGAGGCCTTCGTGTCCCACCCTAACGCCACCCTGACCCCACGCACCCGGCTACGACTGGCACGCCTGATCGTCGAACAAGGCTGGACCTGCGCCGAAGCAGCGAAGATATTCATGGTCGCCGCAAAGACCGCGGCGAAGTGGGCCAAGCGCTACCGCGACGAGGGCGCGGCCGGGATGGCTGATCGCAGCAGCCGGCCCCACACAGTCCGGCCCGCACACCCGGGCCGGTGGTCCGGGCGATCGTGAAGTTGCGGTGGCGGCAGCGGCTGGGCCCGGTCCAGATCGCCGGCCGGCTCGGTCTGCCCGCATCCACCGTGCACGCGGTCCTGGTGCGCTGCCGGATCAACCGCCTGTCCCGTATCGACCGGGTCACCGGCGAACCGCTGCGCCGCTACGAACACGACCACCCCGGCTCGCTGATCCACGTCGATGTCACCAAGTTCGGCAACATCCCCGACGGCGGCGGCCACCGCTACGTCGGCCGGCAACAGGGCGAGATCAACAAACGCGCCACCCCAGGCCTGGCCCGCGGCGCGGACTACAAGCCCCGCACCGGGACCGCGTTCGTGCACACCGTCATCGACGATCACTCCCGCGTCGCCTACGCCGAGATCCACGCCGACGAAACCGCCGCCACCGCCACCGCAGTCCTGCGCCGCGCGGTCGCCTGGTTCGCCGACCTCGGCGTCACCGTCGAACGAGTCCTGTCCGACAACGGCTCGGCCTACCGCTCGCACGCCTGGCGGGACACGTGCGCCGAGCTGGGGATCATCCCGAAACGGACCCGGCCTTACCGGCCGCAGACCAATGGCAAGATAGAACGGTTCCACCGGACGCTGGCCGACGGGTGGGCCTACGCCTGCTTCTACCCGACGGAGACACTGCGGCGGGCGGCGCTGCCGGGGTGGCTGCACTTCTACAATCACCATCGACCCCACAGCTCAACCGGCGGCAAGCCGCCGATCACCCGGCTGACCAACCTCCCTGGACACCACATCTAGTTCAGGGGACCAGCGCGACGAAGCCGAGGCCGGTGGTGCGTTCGGCGACGCCGAGGGCGGCCGCCGGGTCGGTCAGGCCGGTCGTCACGAGCTCGACCGCCGAGAGGTCCAGCAGCCCGGAGCGGACCAGGTGCCACACCGTGGTCACCGTCTCCGGATCGCTCATCCACGAGCCGCGCACGGTGAGGCGCCGGTGCATCAGGTCGCCGTACGGGAGGGGGAGGTCCTGGCGCACGCCGCCGACGAGCACCAGGGTGCCGCGCACCCGCAGGCTGTCGTAGGCGGCCATCGTCGCGTCGGCCGACGGCGTGGCCCCGAGCGTGTCGACGGCGACGTCCACCGGGGCGATGCCCGCCGCGTCCGCCGCCCGGTCGCCGGTCAGCCGGTGGGTGCGCACGCGCGGATCGAGCTCGGCCAGCCGGTCGACGGCGGCCTCGTTGCGGCCCACCGCGGTCACCGTCGCCGCGCCTTCCGCCAGCGCCGTCAGCACCGCCGCGCCGCCCAGCTGACCGGTCGCCCCGACCACCGCGACGTCGCGGCCGGCGAGCGGGCCCGCCGCGTGCAGGCCGGACGCGGCGATGCAGAGCCACGGCAGGAACGCCAGGCGGGCCGGGTCCGGGTAGCTCTCCGCCCCGGGCAGCTTGACCAGGGTTTCCTTGGCGCACAGGGCTTTCTCCGCGAAGACGCCGTCGCGCCACACCGTGCGCATGCGGTCCGTCCGCGCGCTGCCCGCGCCGGAGCCGCCCAGGCCGACCCAGCCCACCAGGACCTCGTCGCCGTCGCCCGCGTCGAGCAGGGCGGTGTCCAGCACGAGGTCCCCGGGCGCGACGTGGAACACGTCCGGCGCGACGTCGAGCACCCGCCCGACGCAGGACGGCCCCAGCACCAGGGGCACCGGCAGGCCACCGCGGTTCTCCTGCACCACGGCTCTCGTGTACGCCGGGACGTGCGCGGCGAGCACCTCCACGAGCACGCCGCCGCCTTTCAGCGCAGGCTCCGGCACTTCTTCGAGACGGACGTTTTGTCCGGTCGCGATCCAAGCTTGCATGGCACCAGCCTGGCGGCCCGCTAAGCTGGTATCCAGAATCGCGTTATTCTGGTACTGGAGGTCCCAGGGTGAGCACCGAACTGGGCGCGTTCCTCCGCAGCCGCCGCGAGCGGCTGACCCCGGCCGACGCGGGCCTGCCCGCCACCGGGCGCCGCCGGACGCCGGGATTGCGCCGCGAAGAGCTGGCCCTGCTGGCCGGCATCAGCGCCACCTGGCTGACCTACCTCGAGCAGGGCCGTGACGTGCGTCCGTCCGGCCAGGTGCTCGACGCGCTGGCTCGGGCGCTGCGGCTGACCGGCGCCGAGCAGGAGCACCTGCACCGCCTCGCCGGCGGCGGGCCGAAGCCGGTGGAGAGCGAGGAAGCCGCGCCCGAGGTCGCGGGCGTCCCGGCGCTGCTGGGCGCGAATCCCGCGTACGTCACCGGAATCTGCTACGACGTCCTCGCGCTCAACGCCGCCGCCGAGGAGCTGCTCCGCGGCATCGGACGGGGTGGGAACATCGTGCGCTGGCTGTTCACCGAGCCGGCCGCGCGCGAGGTGCTGGTCGACTGGGAGCAGGAGGCCCGCGCGGTCCTGGCCCGGCTGCGGGCGATCGCGGGGAGGTACCCGGACCACCCGCGGGTGACCCGGCTGGTGGCCGAGCTGACCGAGGCCAGCCCCGAGGTCCGCGCGTGGTGGCCGCGGTACGAAGTCCAGTTCAGCCACGCGGGCCACAAGCGCCTGCGGCACCCGCGGCTGGGCGAGATCACCGTGCCGCACGCCGCGTTCCACGTCGCCGAGCGGCCCGAACAGACCCTGGTGGTCTACCACCTAGTGGTGCCGTGACCGCAGCCGCTCGATGACGTCGTCGTCCCAGCGGTGGGTCCGGATCAGCCGGTACCGCTCCGCCGCCACCCACATGTACGCCTCGGCGTCCGTGCGGTCGCCGATCAGCCCCGCCTGCCGCAGCATCCCCACCACCGGGACGAACTCCTCCTCGAACCAGCGCTGCGCCACGCTCGCCCGGTCGCAGAACTTGCCTTCGTCCTGCATCAACCGGAAGCCCCACGCCTCCACGTGTTCGCCCAGCCGCGCGTAGTCCCACGGGTCCGACACGATCACCGACGCCCGCGCGTGGCCCGTCAGGGGGACTCGCTCCAGGAACAGCCGCCGGTAGTCCTTGACGATCAGGTCGCCGCGGTGGCGGATGCCGCCCGGGTCCAGTTTGGTCCGGACGACCGTCACCGAAGCCTCTATTGTGGACAGTCCCTGGGCGATCGCCACCGAGACGCGGTGGTGGCCGTCGATGATGAAGTGCAGCTCACCCACCCGGTAGACCTCGATCGGCGGGATCTCCTCGCCGCGGCGGGCGGCCAGGGCCAGGCGTTCCCAGCGCTCGCGGACGCGGGCCGACGTCGGGCGGAAGCGACGGTCGAAGTCGCGGCTGCGGTCGACCGTGCCCACGATCGACTCCAGCTTGATCACCCGCAGCCCGATCCGGTGCTCGCCGAGGTAGCCGAGCGCCTCCACCACCTCGTGGAACGGCAGCATGATGTTGACGTCGTCGGGCTCCCGGCGCAGCCACGTCGAAAGCCGCGAGAGCACCTGGCCGCGGCGGGCGCGGAGGAAGTCGTTCTCCGCGTCCGCGCGGGGGAATCCCGTCTCTTTCATCAGAACTCCATGATCCGGTGGCCCACCACGTTGCGGATCCGCGTCGTGCCGACCACCCGGTCCGGCACCGGCTCGCCGTGGGGGTGGATGTGCCCGTGCAGCAGCCACTTCGGGCGCAGCGCTTCGATCGTGCGGTGCAGGCACGCGAACCCGCGGTGCGGCGGGTCGGCCCGATCGCCCAGGTTCAGCGGCGGCGAATGCGTCAGCAGGACGTCGACGTCGCGCCCGTCGCGCCACCGCCGGAAGCGGGCGCGCCGGACCAGCCCGCGGGCCCGCCGCGCCTGCTGGCGCTGCGTCCACTGGTTCGGGCCTTCGTTGTAGCGGATCGAGCCGCCGAGCCCGGCGAACCGCAGGCCGGCGACGTCGACGAGGCGCCCGTCGGCGTTGATGCCGCCCGCCGGGCCGGGCCAGACCGTGGGGAAGCCGTCCTTCATGGACAGCCCGCCGTAGCGCGTGTAGCCGCTCAGGTCGGGGTCGTGGTTGCCGGGCACGAACACGCACGGCACGTCGAGCGCGCTCGCCAGAAACGCCAGGTAGTCGTACGGCAGGTCCCCGGCGCCGATGACCAGGTCGACGGAGTGGCTGCGGACCGCGTCGGTCCACAACCGCTCGTCGACCTCGTCGGAGACGACCAGCGCTTTCGGCATGCGCCCAGGGTACGACCCGCGGGCGTCATTTCATCCCGTGCGCGAACCCGGGGTCGGCGACGATGACGAAAGTGATGACGACGATCCACAGCACGCTGAGCGCGAGCGCCCAGAACTTCAAGTTGGACAGCAACCTGGACATGACAGTTCTCCGAAGGAAATCCGGTGGGGAAAGGGACTCAGAGCCAGCCGTTCTTCCGGAATATTCGGTACAGCAACAGGCAGATCGCCAGGATCACGCTGATCACCAGCGGGTACCCGAACTTCCAGTGCAGTTCGGGCAGGTAGTCGAAGTTCATCCCGTAGATGCCCGCGATCATCGTCGGCACGGTGATGATCGCCGCCCACGACGTGATCTTGCGCATATCGGTGTTCTGCTGCAGGGAAATCTTGGCGACGGTCGCGTCGACCAGGGTTGACAGCAGTTCGTCGAACGCCGCGACCCGCTCGGACACGGTGGTGAGGTGGTCGGCGACGTCGCGGAAGTACGAGCGGACGTCGTCGGGCACCAGCCGCGTGTAGCCCTCGGCCAGCCGCTGGATCGGCGTGGCCAGCGGCATCACCGCGCGGCGCAGCTCGAGGACCTCCCGCTTCATCAGGTAGATCTGCTCGGCGCTGACCTGCGAGCGGGGCGCGAAGACCTGCGCCTCCATGACGTCGATGTCGGTCTCGATCCGGCCGGTGACGTCGAGGTAGTGGTCGACGACGTGGTCGGCGATCGCGTGCACGACCGCGGACGGGCCCAGCTTCAGCCGCTCCGGGTCCTCGTCCAGCTCGCGCCGCAGCCGCGCCAGTCCCGAGTGGTTCCCGTGCCGGACCGTGATCACGAAGTCGCGGCCGAGGAACACCATCAGCTCACCGGTTTCGACGATCTCGTTCGCCGTGGTGGGGGACTCGTGCTCGACGTACCGGACGGTCTTGACCACCAGGAACAGCGTGTCGTCGTAGCGCTCCAGCTTCGGCCGCTGGTGCGCTTCGAGCGCGTCCTCGACCGCCAGCTCGTGCAGCCCGAACGTGTCCGCGACACCCTGGATCTGCTGGGCGTCCGGCTCGTGCAGGCCGATCCAGACGAACCCCTCGTGCCGCTTCCGGACCTCCTTGATCGCCTCGGAGTGGGTCCAGCGGCCGGGCAGGCGCTCACCGCCGACGTACACCGCGCAGTCGACGACGTACGCGGACAGCGGCACCGGGACCGGGCGCACGGGAACGGTGCCCTTGTTGCCGCGGCCGCGCAGGCCGCCGAGGGAGGGGATGGCAGGCATGGGATCTCCTGGTGTCGTGCGTGGTCGTGCGAGACGACGGACCAGGGGCGGAAAAGACGTCCGCCCGGCGACACACCAGCGTTCCCGGGGTGAGAAGGCCTACCAGGAGATGAGCCGGCCGGCCGGTGAGGTGGGAACGCTGGGACTACTAGGGAGCGGACTATCGCCACTACTCATCGAGTTCCTCACCTCCTTCGGGCCGGGTCCAGAGTGGTGGGGCTCGCGTTGACGCGCGAACACCGATGGTTGAGGGTACTCCTCACTACGGATGCGTGTCGTACCAGCCTCACGCGGTGTTACGCGGGCAAGGAGATGACGAGTGCAGTTCGGCCGGTACTACGAGGAGTTCGAGGTCGGTGCGGTCTACAAGCACTGGCCGGGCAAAACGGTCACCGAATACGACGACCACCTGTTCTGCCTGATCACCATGAACCACCACCCGCTGCACCTGGACGCGCACTACGCCGGGGAGACCACCGACTTCGGCAAGAACGTCGTGGTCGGGAACTACGTCTACTCGCTGCTGCTCGGGATGTCGGTGCCGGACGTCTCCGGCAAGGCGATCGCGAACCTCGAGGTCGAATCGCTCAAGCACGTGAAGCCGACCTTCCACGGCGACACGATCTACGGCGAGACCGAGGTGCTCGACAAGACGCCGTCGAAGTCCAAGGACGACCGCGGCGTGGTGTACGTCGAGACGCGCGGTTACAAGCAGGACGGCCTGATCGTGTGCACTTTCCGGCGGAAGGTGATGGTGCCGAAGCGGTCGTACGGGGAGACTCGGGGCGGGGAGCAGCCGGGCCGGCCGGTGCCGCACGAATGAGGCTTTGATGGACCTGGACGGGATCAAGGGGATACTCCGCACGTTCGCGGAAGTCGAGGCCCGCGGGGTCTCGCCGCTGTACGAGCACCTGGCGCTGCAGGCGGCGGCGGACGACGACGTGGCGGGTCTGCTGTCGGGAGCTCGCGACGGCGAGGTGCGCGGGACGCTGCTGATGGCGGTCGCGCACCGGCTGGTGCAGGCCGACCCGATCCACCCGCTCTCGCGGTACTACCCGTCGCTGGGCGGGTTCGACGGCGTCGACTCCGACACGTGGCCGCTGTTCCGGTCGTTCCTCCTGGAGCGCGCCGACAAGGCGCGCGCGTTGGTCGCTGCGCGGTATACGCAGACGAACGAGGTCCGCCGGGCGGCGTTGCTGTACCCGGGCGTGGCGCGGGCGGCCCGCGAGGCGGGTGGGAAGGTCTCGCTCCTGGAGGTCGGCTGCAGCGCGGGGCTGCTGCTCGGGCTGGACCGCTTCGGCTACCGCTACCAGTGCGACGGTGGCGACCAGCTGACGGCGGGGCCGGCGAAGGCGGCGGTCGGGCTGCACTGCGCGCTGGACTTGGCCCCGGGCGCGACGGTGCCGAAGCTGCCGAAGAAGCTGGCGCTGCTCGACCGCGCGGGCCTCGACCGGGCGCCGGTGGACCTGTCGGACGAGGACGAGCTGGCCTGGCTGGAGGCGTGCGTCTGGGCGGACCAGCCGGACCGCATCCGGCTCCTGCGCACGGCGGCGGCCGAGCAGGCGCGCCACCGGCCGCGGTTGATCCCCGGCGACGGCGTCGACGACCTGGCCTCGGCGGCTTCGTCGCTGGAGGGGCCGCTGGTGGTGGTCACGAGCCACGCGCTGGCGTACTTCCCGGCGGAGAAACGGGCCGCGTTCGTCGAGGCGCTGGCCGAGCTGGCTTCTTCGCGGCCGGTCTGGTGGGTGTCGGAGGAGTTCTACGGCGCCGGGCTGGAGCTGGTGCTGCCGGGGCGGTCCGATTTGGCCGGGTCGGACGGGCTCGCAACGCTGGGCGTGGTGCGGTGGGAGGACGGGAAGGCCGAGGCGCACGCCTTGGCGCGGACCGTGCCGCACGGGCAGCGGATGACCTGGTTGCCGCTGTAGTCAGGCCCGCGGTAGGGCGTTCCACTCACGCAGCGTCACGTAAAGGAGGTCCACCAGGTCTCCGGCCGCCTCCAGCCCGGCAAGGTCTGCCGCATCGGACCAACGCACCTCCGACGCGTCATCACCGGCCGTGAGTTTTCCGCCCTCGACCTCGCAGGCGTAGTCGAAAATCTCGTACGGTCCCCGCCGCACGGAACCGACCAGTGTGCCCGGAATCACGTCCAGCCCGGTCTCCTCGGAAAGCTCCCGGACCACGGCCTCTTTGTCCGTTTCGCCCGGTTCGACTCGGCCGCCCGGCAGCGACCATTGCCCCGAACCGGGGTCATTTACGCGCCGGATGAGCAGCAAACGGCCGTACGGGTCGAACACGATCCCGCCGACGCAGCGGATCGTGGTGCTGGTGACGCCCTCCATGTCCCGAAGGGTAGACGCAGCCGAGGTGAAAACGGCTGTCCTGTACACGGAGAGTAGCCATACGGTACACTTCGGACCGCGTGCTGACCCAAGCGCGGGACTTTCCTCCCCTGCGCCTGTTCGGTGCGGTACAACGTAAAAACTGCTGTTGTCCGGTGTCACCGTAAGAGACGGGATTTGATCGCGGTGAACGTGAAGAAGATTGCGGGCCTCGCCGGTATCGCGTTGGTGCTGTTCTTCGTCATCGCCCAGCCTGGGCAGGCCGCCGGCCTCGTCGGCAACATCATCGACTTCCTGCGCAGCTCGGCCGAATCGGTGATCACCTTCGTCAGCAACGTGTTCAAGGGCTGATCGCGGGGTTACCCTCGAACCATGTTCGCGCCACGCGACCCCGACGAGTACCTCCTCGACACCGAGCGGCGGGTCATCCGGATCCGCCGCCACTGGGCGGTGCTCCTGTGGGACACCTTCGAGGCGGCCGCGCTGCTGGCCGTCTGCGTGCTGGTGTCCTACCTGCTGCCGCCGGCGCTGTACATCGGCCAGAACATCCTCTGGT
Source organism: Amycolatopsis sp. 505 (assembly GCF_031625235.1). Lineage (NCBI taxonomy): Bacteria > Bacillati > Actinomycetota > Actinomycetes > Pseudonocardiales > Pseudonocardiaceae > Amycolatopsis > Amycolatopsis sp. 505. Next base: position 142,322 of record NZ_JACKQP010000004.1, on the reverse strand, counting down.
ACGTCGCGCTGCTCGTCGTCCTGCGGTTCGCCTACGTGGTGATGGAGTGGTGGGTCGAGCGCCTGGTGGTCACCGACAAGCGGTTCGTCATGACCACCGGGGTGTTCACCACCAAGGTGCTGATGATGCCGATCAGCAAGGTCACCGACCTCAGCTACGTCCGCACCGCCACCGGCCGCATGATGGGCTACGGCACGATGGTGGTCGAGTCCGCCGGTCAGATCCAGGCGCTGAACAAGATCGACTTCCTGCCGCGCCCCGAAGAGTTCTACGACACGATCTCGGAGCTCGTCTTCGGCGACAAGCAGAAGCAGGCCGAACGCTTCTCCATGATCAAGGCCCAGCGGGCCGCGCGGGGCAAGAAGCCGGTCGGCTAGGAGTCCCGGCGAGCGTGTGACGCAGCGCATCGTCGACAATGGACACGATGCGCATCGACCTGCACGCCCACTCCACCGCTTCCGACGGCACCGACACGCCGGCCGGGCTCGTCGCCGCGGCCGCGAAAGCCGGGCTCGACGTCGTCGCGATCACCGACCACGACACCACCGCGGGCTGGGCGCCCGCCTCCGAAGCGGTGTCACCCGGCCTCACGCTGGTCCCCGGCGCCGAGCTCTCCACGGTGTCGATCGACCCCGAGACGGGTCGCCAGATCAGCGTCCACCTGCTGGCCTACCTCTTCGACCCGACGTCGGAGCCGGTCGTCACCGAGCAGACCCGGCTGCGGCTCGAGCGCCGCACGCGACTGCGCCGGATGGCCGAGCGGATGGCCGCCGACGGCCTCCCGATCGACATCGACGAGATCTTCGGCCTGCTGCCCGAGGACTCCCCGCCCGGCCGCCCCCACCTAGCCCAGGCGCTGGTCCGGGCCGGGCTGGTCAAGTCCGTGGACGAGGCCTTCGCCGACTACCTCAGCCCCCGCCGCGGCTACTACGTCGCCCGCCGGGACACGCCGGTCGAAGAGGCCATCGACATGATCGCCGCGGCCGGCGGGGTCACGGTCGTCGCGCACCCCTTCGCCTTCAGCCGCGGCGCCACCATCAGCGAGGACACCCTCGCCGGGCTGGCCGCGCGCGGGCTCACCGGCGTCGAGGCCGACCACCCGAACCACGACGCGGCGACGCGGGCCCGCGTCCGCGAGCTGGCCGCCGAGCTCGGGCTCGTCTTCACCGGATCCAGCGACTACCACGGCACGAACAAGACGATCAAGCTCGGTGAGTGCACCACTGACCCCGGGCAGTTCGAGGAGCTGGCTTCGCGCGCGACGGGGTTCCAGGTCGTGAAGGGCTGACATGGCGTTCGCCGACTTCTTCGACGCGAAGCTCTTCATGAGCGCGACGATCACCTTGATCGTCATCATGGACCCACCCGGCACCGTGCCGGTGTTCCTCAGCCTCGTCGGCCGCAAGCCGATGGCGACCCGGGCGCGCGCCGCCCGGCAGGCCGTCCTGGTGTCGCTGCTGGTCATCAGCCTGTTCGCGATCGCGGGGCAGGCGATCCTGGCCTACCTCGGCATCGGCATCCCCGCGCTGCAGGGCGCGGGCGGGCTGCTGCTCCTGCTGATCGCGCTGCAGCTGCTCACCAGCAACGGCCACGAGCCCGAAGCGGCGGCCGACGACGTCAACGTCGCGCTGGTGCCGCTCGGCACGCCGCTGCTGGCCGGGCCCGGCGCGATCGCCGCGACCATCGTGTTCGTCCGGCAGGCCGACGGGCACCTCGGCGCGTACATCGCCCTGGCGCTGGCGATCGTCACCGTGCACTTCGTGATCTACCTCTGCATGCGCTATTCCGGCCTCGTCATCCGGCTGATCAAGGAAAGCGGCATCACGCTGCTGGCCAAGGTGGCCGGCCTGCTGCTCGCGGCCATCGCCGTGGAGCTCGTCGCGAACTCGGTCCGCGGGTTCATCTCCGGCGCCGGCTGAGACCGCCACCCGGGTTGTCCTGCCGGACAGGATGCGCCCGGTTCGTTGACATCGTTGGCACCGCTCCCGCAGCCTGAACCTCAGCTCAGCGTTTGAAACGATTCAACGCCCTTGCGGAGGCCTCGATGAAGTGGCTCAGAGCAGTCCTGCCGGTCACGGTGCTGGTGGCGAGCGGCGTCGTCGCCGTGCCCGCCGACGCGGCGCCGGGCTGGCAGAAGTACGTCGTCGCACCGTCGAGCCGGGACGTCCGCCCGGTGCAGGTGCTGTCCACCACCGGAGACGTCACGAACCCCAACGGCCTGCTCGGGCGTGGGGTGGCGACGTTCAAGCGGCAGGCGCCGCCGCCGAAGCCGGCCTGGCCGTCGGGCACCACCGCGGCCGCGTCGTCGTTCCACGCGCCGAACAACGGCGGGAACGGGCAGCCCAGGACGTACGACCCCGGCAACGCCGTCGACGGCAACACCGAGACGTTCTGGAACGACGACACGATCGGCGCCTACCCCGACGTCCTGACGATCACCGCGGGCGCGCCGGTCGCGCTGCCCGAAGTCACCGTTTTGTCCAATGTGGACGGCGTGCCGCAGGACTTCACGGTCGAGGTGCTGGACGCCGGCGTGTGGCGGACGGCCGCCACGGTCAGCGGCAACACGGCCGTGCAGCGCGCGGTCACCTTCGACCGGCCGGTGACGGCCGCGCAGGTCCGGATCACCGTGACCAAGGACCAGAACACCCCTTCGGGCGAGTTCAGCCGCGTCGCCGAGGTGTGGCCCGGCGTGGTCGCCGACCCGCCGGTGCCGACCGCCGTCGTCGACTTCGGCAAGGTCGTCGCCGGCTACCCGAAGATCGCGTTCGCGGGCGCGTCGGCGAACCGGCCGGGCGTCCGGCTGGCGTTCTCGGAAACCCGGCAGTATCTGGGCGAACGCTCCGACTTCACCCGCTCGGACTTCTCCGGCGGGCCGGGCACCGACCAGTTCGCCGTGCCCGCGACGCCGACGGTGTGGCGGGACACCAAGGGCTGCGCCTCGGGCACGCAGGTGTGTGCGGACGGCCTGCACGGCTTCCGCTACCTGCGGATCAGCCTCGACGCGCTGGCATCGGACGCGCCGCTGGCCCAGCCCTCCGGTGAGGTGCGCATCAGCGGCGTCTCGCTCGACTTCACGCCGTTCCTCGGCACGCCGTCGACCTACCGCGGCTGGTTCGAGTCGTCCGACGAGGACCTGAACCGCTACTGGTACGCGGCGTCCTACACGAACGAACTGGGCATGGACACCTTCCGCGAGTCCGATGTGGACCCTCGCGGCGCGTTCTCGCCGTCACTGGATGGGAAGCTGGTGCTGCACGACGGCGCGAAGCGCGACCGGGACCCGTACGTCGGCGACGTCGCGGTCTCCGGTCTCACGCAGTACCTGACGCACCAGGACGGCACGGCGGCTCGGAACGTCCTCGCCGATCTGGCCGACCACCAGCGCGCGGACGGCTGGATCCCGCCCGCGTCGATCAACAACTACACGCTGCCTCTGTTCGACTATCCGCTCTGGTGGGTGACGTCCAGCTGGGACTACGTGCTCTACACGGGCGACACCGCTTACGCGAACTCGTACTACTCGCACCTCGTGAAGACGCTCGACAGCTGGTACCCGTCGGTCACCGATTCGCGCGGGTTGCTCGCCAAGGGGCTCAACGGCACCAGCGGCTACGGCGACTACGCGTTCCTGCCGCGTACGGGCGAAGTGACGTACTACAACGCGTTGTACGTCCGAGCGCTTCAGGGTGCTGCCGGCCTGGCGCGCGCGACGGGGCACCCGGCCGACGCGCAGCGGTGGCTTTCGCGCGCTTCGGACGTATCGGCGGCGGTGAACCAGTACCTGTGGGACCCGGCGGCGGGCGCGTACCTCGACTCGGCGACGGGCGCGGTGCGACACGGGCAGGACGGCAACAGCCACGCTGTCTTGGCAGGCATCGCTTCGCCTGCGCAGGCGACTTCGGCACTGGCGCGGCTCGCGGCGGGCGCGTTGCCGTACGGGAATCCGTTCATGGACAACGACACTCTGGTCGGCGACGGCACGAAGCGCGTGTACGCGTTCACGTCGTTCCCCGAGCTGCAGGCGCGGTTCCGGACCGGGCAGACGGCGTCGGCGATCGACCAGATCAAGCGGATGTACGGCTGGATGGCCACGCACGACCCGGGCATCACGGCGTGGGAGGGCATCGGCGAGGGCGGCTCGCACTACGAGCAGGGCTACACGTCGGCCGCGCACGGGTGGTCGACCGGCGTCGTGCCGGCGCTGACGAACGAGCTGCTGGGCGTCTCGCCGACGTCGCCGGGCTTCGCGACCTGGACGGTTTCGCCGCACCCAGGTTCGGTTTCGTGGGCGCGAGGGGCGGTGCCGACGCCGAAGGGCGCGTTGTCGGCTTCGTGGTCTCAGCAGGGTTCGGTGTTTTCGCTGACGGTGACCGCGCCGCGGGGGACTTCCGGTTCGCTGGTGGTGCCTTCGGGGCGGCTGGTGCTGCTGGACGGGCGTCCGCTGCGCGCGGCGGGCCCGCTGACGGTTTCCGGTGGGACGCACACGGTGCTCGTGATGCGGTGACCGGCTTTCCGCGCGGGGCGGGTTCGCCCCGCGCGGAAAGTGGCAGTGACATCTGGGGCTTCGCCCCAGGTCGGGGGCTCCGCCACCCGAACCCCCGAAAAAAGTGTCGGTGGTGGTGCGTAGCGTGGGCATCGTGAAGGAGCAGATGGGCTTCGACTTCGGCGTGGCGCAACCGGTGCGGCTCACGAAGGTCTCGCCGGCGCGGCTGGCGACCTTCGACGATTGCCCGCGCCGGTACCGCCTCGCGTACCTCGAACGGCCGACGCCGCAGCGCACCGGGCCGTGGGCGCACAGCACGCTGGGCGCGGTGGTGCACAACGCGCTGCGGGCGTTGTTCGACCTGCCGGTGCTCAAGCGGGTGCCGCAGCGGGCGGTGGCGCTGGTGGCGGAGTTCTGGAAGGACGCGGGCTTCGAGAGCGAGGAGCAGGCGGCGCGGTACCGGGCGCGGGCGAAGGGCTGGGTGGCGGAGTACGTCGAGGACAACGACGTCTCGCACGACCCGGTGGGGCTGGAGCGCTGGGTGTCGGCGCCGGTGTCCGGCACGCCGGGGGAGCGGCCGTCGATGATCATCGAGGGGCGCGCGGACCGGATCGACGCCCGCGCCGGGGAATTGGTGATCGTGGACTACAAGACGGGCCGCCGCCCGCCGGACGAGTACGAGGCGAGGGCGTCGCAAGCGCTTGCGCTGTATGCGGTGGCGGCGGCGAGGACGTTGCGCATGCCGTGCACGACGGTGGAGCTGCACCACGTCCCGACGGGCACGATCGCGGCGGCGGAGCACACCCCGGAGAGCTTGCAGAGGCACTTGCAGAGGGCAGAGGAGACCGCGGGCGACCTGAGGCTGGCCACGGATACCCTGGACGCGGGCGGCGACGCAGAGGTGCTGTTCCCGGCCCGCCCGGACCGAAGGTGCGCCTGGTGCGACTTCAGGCCGAGCTGCGCGGCGGGCCAGGAAGCAGCCCCGGCGGCGCAGCCCTGGGACCTGCTCGCGCCCTGAACGGGAGGGAACGTTGGCTTCACCGGACACCGACGAACTGGCGACAGTGCCGCTGCCGGCCGGAGAGCCTGACGCCGAGCAGGTGGCGGCCCGCGAAGCCGCCGAGCCGACGCCCGCGCGCGGCACGGCGGCTGTGCCACGCGACGGGGCCGAGCCTGCCGGGCCGGCGGCCGCGCGCGGCGCGGCGGCTGTGCCGCCGGTCGGCGGGCGGGCTGTGGCTGATGCGCCGACCGTGCCGGGTCCGGTGCCGTCGATGCGGGCCGAGCCCGCCGAGCCGGTCCCCGCGCACGGCGCGGCAGCCGTGCCACTCGAGCCTGCTGGGCCAGCGGCCGTGCGCGGCGCGGCGGCTGTGCCGCCGGTCGGCGGGCGGGCTGTGGCTGATGCGCCGACCGAGCCGCAGGAGCGGGTCGAGCCGGAGCGGGTCGAGCCGGTGGAGCCCTCTCCGGAGGCCGACGAGAGGGCCCCCGCCAAGGCCGCGAAAGACCGTGGGCGCTGGTGGCGCGGTTTCACCGGCTCGCTGGCGGCCGGGCTCGCCGTCCTCGCCGCCGGGGTGCTCGCCGTCGGGATCATCTGCCTGTTCACCGGCGCACCCGGCCCCGGCGCGACGCTCCTGATCGGTCACCCGATCGCCGCCGTGCTGGCCCTGCTTGCTCAGCGGGTCGCCGACCGCCGCAACGGGCCGCCCGCCGTGGGAGCCGGGCTCGCGGTCGTGCTCTTCACGGTCTCCGCCATAACGATGTTCTGGCTCGCCTGATCGGAACCAGGCGGGTTACTTCAGGGCGGTGAGGGTCGGGCCGCGTTGTTCCAGCAGGACCGGGCCGGCCGCACCCAGGCGGACCACTCCCTGGTAGCCGCGGCGGTCGACGCCGACCGTGCGGATCGTCGAACCGTCCGTCTCGTTCAGCACCGCCAAGCCGCCCTTGATCGGGACCACCAGTTGCTGGGCGAACGTGATCCCCGGCCCCGCTGCGCTGCTCAACGTCCAGCGCGGTGACAGGTCGTCGCGGGACAGGGCCACCAGCTTCGAGCCGCTGAACCAGTACATGTTCGCCGCCGTCTGGGTGGTGGCCTCGACGCCCGAGGGCGGGTCGGCCGCCAGGTCGCCCGGCGGGACGTCCAGCGGGTACGCCGCGCGCTGGGTGCCGTCGCCGTTGTAGACCACCAGGAGCTTCTGGTCCGGCAGCACCACCGCCGTCAGGTCGCCCGACATCGCGATCACGCGGGCCCTCTTGCCCGCCAGCACCGAACTGAAGCTGACCTGCGGCTCGTCGTCCTTCTCCGGGGCCGCCTTGTACACCGTCAGCCGGTCCGCCGGGTCGCCCGGGCAGCGCTCGATCACGCCGATCTTGCCCGAGCCCGCCGCGACCGTTCCGTACGTGCAGCCCGTTCGCGGCTGCTTGCCCGCGTTGACCAGCGCCGGGACCTGGCCGTACTCCGCGCTCTGCACCAGGTCGTCACGCCAGGTGGTGAGGAGTTTCTTGCCCGTCGCCGTGACGTGGGAGCCGTCGTCGACCAGCTGGGTGCCCAGCTCCGCGTTGCCGTTGCGCTGGGCCGTGATGCGGCCCGTGCCCGGGTCCAGCTGCGTGACCTCGCTGCACCCCATCGACTTCGCATAGACGGCGTTCAGCCGCCCCCACACCTGGTCCAGCGTGCACAACGGCAGGTCACGCGTGTAGTGCCAGCGGATCTGCCCGGTCAGCGGGTCGCGCGCGGCGACCTCGCCGCCGTTCGCGGTGGCCACCGACTCGCCGGCCACGACCGGGACCGGTGTCGCGCCGCTCGGGGCGCTCCAGATCTCCGCCATCGACCCCGGGACCTTGTCCGGGACCGCGGGCAGCGCCGGGGGTGGCGCCGCCTCGGTCCGGTCGGTGGCCGCGCTGTCGCTCGTCACGCCGATGATCAACGCGACCGCGAGCACGCCCACCGCGATCAGCGCGGCGGCCACCCTGTCCCGCCCGCGGTTCCAAGGCGAACGACGTGCCTTGACCCGCGGGGCGGGCGGAGTGCTCTCGGGAGTGTCCTCGAGTACGTCCTCGGACCCGAAGTCCGCCTTCTCGACGTCGCTCACGTACCCGAACCCCCGATGGAGAAGCCTCAGTCTGCCGACGCAGGTGTATCAGACGTCGCGGCCGGGCGGCGACGGCGGCGCCGTCGAGCCGGGCGCTCGGCGTTCTCGCCGGCTTCCTTTTCGACGGCCGGGCCGGTCGCCTCCGGGGCGTTTCCGCTGCGGGTGCGGCGGCGGGTCCGGGTGCGGCCCTCCGCCGAAGCGGGAGCCCCGTCCGAGGAAGCAGCGGCAGCGTTGTCCGCAGCCTCGATCGCCTCGGCCGCCCGCGAGCCGCCGCGGGTCCGCTTGCGCGGGGCCCGGGTGCGCTTGCGCGGCGCGTCCTCCGAGGCGGCTTCGCCACGACGACGGCCGCGCTTCTTGCCGCCCAGGTCCTCTTCCTCCTCGGCGGCCAGGCCGGCGCGGGTTCGCTTGGCCAGCGGCAGCCGCCCGGTGGTGCCCTCCGGGATGCCCAGGTCCTCGTACAGGTGCTTCGACGACGAGTACGTCTCCACCGGCTCCGGCATGTCCAGGCCGAGGGTGTCCGAAATCAGCTTCCAGCGCGGCTCCTCGTCCCAGTCGACGAGGGTGATCGCGACGCCGGTGCGCCCGGCCCGGCCGGTGCGGCCGATCCGGTGGACGTAGGTCTTCTCGTCCTCCGGGCACTGGTAGTTGATCACGTGCGTGACGTCGTCGATGTCGATGCCGCGGGCGGCGACGTCGGTCGCGACCAGCACGTCGACCTTGCCCGAGCGGAACGCGCGCAGCGCCTGCTCGCGGGCGCCCTGGCCCAGGTCACCGTGCACGGCGGCGGCGGCGAAACCGCGCTCGACCAGGTCGTCGGCCACCTTCTGCGCGGTGCGCTTGGTGCGGCTGAAGATCATCGTGAGGCCGCGGCCTTCGGCCTGCAGCGCCCGGGCGATGACCTCCGGCTTGTCCATCGAGTGCGCCCGGTAGACGAACTGGGTGGTGCGCTCGTGGACCGCGCCGGCGTCGTTCTCCTCGGCGCGGATGTGCGTCGGCTGGTTCAGGAACGTGCGGGCCAGCGTGATGATCGGGCCGGGCATGGTGGCCGAGAACAGCATGGTCTGCCGCTCGTCCGGCACCATCCGCAGGATGCGCTCGATGTCGGGCAGGAAGCCCAGGTCGAGCATCTCGTCGGCCTCGTCGAGCACCAGGCCGCGGACCTTGCCCAGCACCAGGTGCTGCTGCTCGGCCAGGTCGAGCAGGCGGCCCGGGGTGCCGATCACGACGTCGACGCCCTTGCGCAGCGCCTCGATCTGCGGCTCGTACGGGCGGCCGCCGTAGATGGCCAGCGTCCGGATGCCCAGGTGCTTGCCGGCGCCCTTGAGGTCGTTGGCGACCTGGATGCACAGCTCGCGGGTCGGCACCACGACGAGCACCTGCGGGGTGCCGTCGCCGGGGACCTGCACGCGGTGCAGCAGCGGGACGCCGAAGCCGAGGGTCTTGCCCATGCCGGTGCGGGCCTGGCCGATGAGGTCGTCGCCGGCCATGGCCAGCGGCAGGGTGAGCGCCTGGATGGCGAACGTCCGCTCGATGCCGGCCTCGCCGAGAGCCTTGACGATCTCGGGCTTGACGCCGAAGGACGCGAAGGTCGGGGCCTCGGGCTCGACCTCGACGCCCGCCTGCAGCGGGTGCGACGTGTCGAGCGCGGCCGGGCCGGTCTCGCTGTGTTCCAGCGCGACGGCGGGGGTCTGTTCGGTTGTGGGAATTTCTGCGGTCAGGGTGATCGCCTCTCTCGTGACCAGCGCGCACAGCCGTGGGTCCGCTCGACACTCGACCGGGAGTAAACCCTGGTCCCTGGCGCTGTTCTGGAGCGCGGAACCGGTCCGTCCCGGGAATGCCGGAAGAGGCGTGCACGCACATTGCAGTACGTCGGCAGGCCACGTGACCTGCCTGTTTCCCGACGCCGGTATGGCGTACGGAAGCTCGATATCGTGTGCCAGTGTACCTGGTCAGCAGTTTTTCGACAGTACCCGGCGCGCCGGAACCAGTGTGATCGGTCTCGTCCCGACACGCCCGGGTGCTTCGGCGATACCCTGCCCCCGTGACCGAGCCCAAAGAGATCAGTGAAGGCGTAGTCGACCTTCTCGGGGTGATCGCCTATGGCGAACTGTCCGCGTTCGACCGGCTGGCGGAGGACGCGCGCAGCGCCCCCACGCTGGCCGGGCGGGCCGCGCTGGCGGCGATGGCGGCCGCCGAGATCGGTCACTACGGCCAGCTCGCCAAGCACGTGGCCGCGAACGGCATCAAGATCGAAGACGCGATGGCCCCGTTCGTGAACCACATCGACGCCTGGCACGCTTCGACGCCCCCGAAGTCGTACCTGGAGTCGCTGGTCAAGGCCTACGTCGGCGACGGGCTCGCCGCCGACCTGTACCGGGAGATCGCCAGCTGGCTCGACCCGGAGACGAAGGACCTGGTGCTGACCGTGCTGGCCGACACCGGCCACTCGGCCTTCGCCGAACGCGAGGTCGCGGCCGGCATCGAGGCCGACCCCAAGACCCGCGACAAGCTCGCCCTGTGGGGCCGCCGCCTGCTCGGCGAGGCCCTGACCCAGGCCCAGTACGTCGTCGCCGAGCGCGACGGGCTGGCCGAGCTCATCATCAGCGGCTCGGGCGACCTTTCCGGAATCGCGGCGCTGTTCCGGCGGTTGCAACAGGGGCACACGAAGCGCATGCAGGCGCTCGGCCTGGGCTGAACCCGATGGAGTACCCGGAAGTGACGACGCGGTCGGGCGCGGACATGCGCCACCGGAACGAGCCGGTTCGGTTAGCCTTGGCCGGCACATCCCTTACGAATTTCCAGCGGAGGTCCCACGTGGAGGTCAAGATCGGCATCAAGGACACGCCGCGCGAGCTGGTGGTGTCCAGTGGCCAGTCTCCCGAAGAGGTGGAGAAGCTGGTCGCCGAGGCCCTGACGGCCGGTGACGGGCTCTTCCGCATCAACGACGAGAAGGGGCGCAAGTACATCGTCCCGTCCGACCGCATCGCGTACGTCGAGATCGCCCCCTCGGACGTCCGCAAGGTCGGCTTCGGCGTCGGCGACTGACTCGGTCCCGGCGGGAAGGCCGTCCCGAGGGACGGCCTTCCCGGTTTCACCGGATGGTGGCGTTTTCCTTGGAGTGTCGCTTTTCCGGCCCCTAGCTTCGCCCGGTGACCACTCTTGAACAGGCCGCCGTCGCGGACCTCGTGCGGAACACCCTGTCCGCGCACAAGTCGATGTTTCTCGCCACCGCCGGCAGCGCCGGGCCGTGGGTCGGCGGGGTCTACTTCGCCGAAAGCGGCGAGTTCACGCTGAACCTCGTGCTCGAGGACCGCGGCCGGACGCTGGCCGCCATCCGGGAGAGCCCGGTGGTCTCGGTCGTCGTCTCCACCGGCTCGCCGATGCAGCCGTTCCTGCAGGCCCAGGCCACCGCCGAGATCCTCGGCGGCGACGAAGACGCGCGGGTGCGCGAGCTGCTCGTCGCCAAGGTCCCCGAGGCCGCGCCCTTCCTGGCCGCGCCGGTCACGGCCGTCCGGCTGAGCGTGCCGAAGTGGCGCGCCACGGACATCGCGAACGGCGTGCTGCCCGGCGTGGAGCTGCCCGGCCCGCGGCTGCCCTAGGCGTTGAGCTCTTCCAGGGTCGTGGGCACGTGGAACGGCGGCGTGCTCGTGCCCGTGATCCGGTAGCGGCCCCACGGGTCCGGGTCGGACAGTTCCCCGGTGGCCGAGTGCGCGCCCGCCTGGATGGCGACGGCCTTCTTCTTGCCGCCCGCCAGGCGGGTCAGCTCCTCGTTCACCGCCACCCGGCCGTACCAGCGGTAATAGCCGTCGATCGGCTGGAAGTAGCCGCGCAGCTCGACCGTCGTCGTCAGCGAAACGCCGTCGACCACCAGGGTCGCCTCGCCGTGGTAGCCGTCTTCGTCGTGTTCGTGCTCGCTCATGACGTTTCCTCCAGCGACTCCGGGGTGCGGCCCAGCTGGACCACCTTGTTGGCTTCCAGGGGCAGGTTCGGGTCGATGACCACGCCGTTCTGGCGGGTCAGCCCGTCGATGGCCGCCCAGATGATCTGCGTCAGGTACTCCACGACCGCGTCGCGGCTCATCGACCGGCGGTCCAGCCACCACTCGCCGGTGTTCTGGACCATGCCGACGATGCCGTGCGCCCACGGCTCGGCCGCGCCGGAGTCCATGTTGAACATCCGCATGTAGTCGCCGAGCAGCGCGGTCAGCGCCGTCGCGATCAGCTCCTTGTCCTCGGCCACGACGTCCGACGACACCGGTTTCTCCGGCCGGCCGTGCGCGAGCAGCCGATAGAGGTTCGGGTGCTCCTCGATCACCGTGAAGAACGCGTCGAGGGCCATCCGGATCCGCGGGACCGGCGCCAGCTCGGCGTTGATCGCCGGGATCAGCCGCTCGAAGAGGATTTCCGTGCCGCGCTGGCCGAGGGCCACGTACAGGTCGGCCTTGTCGTCGAAGTGCCGGTACAGCACCGGTTTCGTGACGCCGGCCTCCGCGGCGACGTCCTCCATGCCGAGGTCCGGGCCGTGCGTGTCGAGCGCCCGGAGCGCGGCTTCGACGAACTCCTTGCGCCGGGCGATCCGGTGCTTGCGCCAGCGGTCGCGCCGGGCGTCGCCGGTCGCTTCGTCGCCGCGGGAGGACTTGCCGGCCTGCTTGCCTGAGCGCTTGACACGTTCGATCACGAGGGTCATGCTACGCACAGGTAACTGTTACCTCAAGTTACATGTCGCGGAAGGGGTGTCGGCAATGACGCGGACGCTGAAGGAACCGGATCGCGAGAAGACCGCGGACCGCCTGCTGAAGTCGTCGGCGAACAAGTTCTACGACCCCGACGTCGACATCGACTGGACCGCGCCGCTGGTCGAGGGCAAACGGTTCATCCTCGAAGAGCGCTCCTCGCTCTACGGCACCGAACTCTGGGACAAGCTGACTCCCGAGCAGCGCATCGAGCTGGGCAAACACGAGGTCGCGAGCGTCGCCACGACCGGTTTGTGGTTCGAAATCCTCCTGATGCAAATGCTGCTCAAAGAGGTCTACGAACAGGACCCGACGTCCGCGCACGCCCAGTTCGCGCTCACCGAAATCGCCGACGAATGCCGGCACTCGACGATGTTCGCGCGGATGGCGTCGCGGATCGGCTGCCCCGCCTACGGCCCGGTGCCGTGGCTGCGGCGCCTCGCGAAGCTCATGCCGACGATCTCCTACGGCCCGGCCCGCTACGGCGCGATCCTCGTCGCCGAGGAGGTCCTGGACCGGCTGCAGCGCGAGCAGATGAACGACGAAGGCGTCCAGCCACTGGTCCGGATGGTCAACCGGATCCACGTCCTGGAAGAGGCCCGGCACGTCACCTTCGCCCGCGAAGAGGTCACGCGCGGGATGGCGAAGCTGTCGAAGGCCGAGATCGCCTACCAGCAGTTCATCATCGCGGTCATCTCGTACTTCGTGACGCGGGCGTTCATCAACCCGGACGTCTACAAGGCGGTCGGCATCCGCCCGCGCGACGGCGTCGAGGCGGCGCTGAACAACCCGAACTGGCAGGGGACGATCGCGTGGGCCGGGGAGAAGATCATGCCGTTCCTGCAGGAGTCCGGCCTGGTCGGGCTGCCCGGGAAGTACTTCTGGCGCAAGTCGTTCCTGCTCCCGGCGGGCCGATGACGACCGCGTCCCGGCTGCGGAACCCGGCGATCGAGCACCGGTTCGTCGCGAGCGACGGCGCCGCGCTGCACGTCTCGCAGTCCGGGCCGGCCGATTCGGCGGTGACGCTGGTCCTGGTGCACGGCTGGACGCAGGACCACCGGACGTGGGACTTCGTGCTGCCGCACCTCGACCCCGGCCTGCGGGTCCTGCGCTACGACCTGCGCGGCCACGGCGGTTCGTCGCCGGCCCGGCCCGGCGGCGCCACCATCGCGCGGCTGGCCGACGACCTCGCCGAGCTGATCGCCGACCGCGTCCCTTCCGGGCCCCTCGTCCTGGCCGGGCACTCGATGGGCGGGATGACGCTGATGGTGCTCGCCGAACGGCACCCGTCGCTGGTCGCTTCCCGGCTGGCCGGCGCGGCGTTCGTGGCGACGTCGTCCGGGGACATGGACCAGCTGACCCTCGGGTTCCCCGGGCTGGTCGGCCGGAGCGTGACGCGCTTCGAGCCACGGGTCGCCCGGCTGCTGGCCGGCTTGCGGTCGGACACGCTGCGGCTGCGGCCGGGCCTGGTCCGTTCGGGCGCCCGGCGGCTCGTGTTCGGCGACCGGCCGGGGCGGGCGCAGGTGGACAGCGTCGTCGAGCAGCTGCTCTGCGCGCACCCGGCGAGCGCGGGGCTGTTCCTGGACGCCATCGCGGCCCACCGGGGCGTCGGCGGGCTGGGCGCGTTGTGCGACGTGCCGTCGGTGGTGCTGGCGGGGGAGAAGGACCGGCTGTGCCCGCAGCCGCACGCGAAGGTGATCGCGGAGGAACTGCCGCACGCGGAGTTCGTCCGGTTTCCCGGTGCGGGGCACATGCTGCCGCAGGAGCGTCCTTTCGAGGTCGCCCGCCGCATCTCCGCGCTGGTCCGGGTGGCTGCCGCGCGCTGAGTAATGTACTAACTGGTGAGTTCAAGGGAATTAACCGGATAGTACATCGGCGGCCTAGGTAACTAACCGGATAGTTCAACGAACGCCGGGTTAACTAACCGGATAGTTCACTGGATCAGGGCGTAACTAACCGGATAGTTCACCTGGAGGGCCAGCGTAACTAACCGGTTAGTTCACACCCGGCCCGAGGCGTCAGGAGTCCTTGAGCGGGAAGCCGCCGCCGATGCCGCGCCAGGCGAGGTTGGCCGTCAGGGCCACCGCCTCCTCGCGGCTCATCGACTGGTGGTGGGCCAGCCAGAACCGGGCGCTGACCTGGCTCATCCCGACCAGCCCGACAGCCAGCAGCCGCGCCTTGTCCTCGTCGAGGCCCGCGTCCGCCGTGATCGTCTCGGTGATCGCGTCCACGCTCGCCGACGTCGCCCGGTCGACCGCTTCCTGGACCGCCGGCTCGCCGCGCAGGTCGGACTCGAAGACCATCCGGAACGCGCCCGCGTCGTTGCTCACGAAGTCGAAGAACGCGCCCACCGTCGCCGGCACGCGCTGCTTGTTCTCCGTCGTCGAGTCCAGTGCGTTCTGGACGCGCTTGACCAGCTCGTCGACGTGGCTCTCCAGCAGCGCGATGTACAGATCGAGCTTGCCGGGGAAGTGCTGGTACAGCACCGGCTTCGAGACGCCCGCGACCTCGGCGATCTCGTCCATCGCGGCGGCGTGGTAACCGTTTTCGGCGAAGACCCGTTGCGCCGCGGCGAGGAGCTGAGCCCGGCGCTCGGTCCGGGGCAGCCGCACCCCACGTTGCTGCAGCCGCGTCATCTCCGTCATGCTCATCCTCCCGTCATCGCTTCTTCGACGGGCGGGGTCGCCACCGCGTGAAGTCGCCCTGAAGATTACTCGCCGGTACGTGTGCCGCGCCAAGGGTCGGGCATTCTGGACCCGTGAACACCCCCGTGCAGGCCCGGCCGCCGCTGACCCACGTGCCGCTCTCGAGCAGGGCCTTGCCGTCGCTCGACCCGGTCCCGCCGCCCTGGCCGGCGGCGTTCGAAGAGGTCGGCACCGCCCGGCTGCACGTCCGCCGCACGCCGGGCCCGGACGGCGTCCCGGCGGTGTACGTCCACGGCCTCGGCGGCTCGTCGACGAACTGGACCGACCTGGCCGCCCTGCTCTCGCCGGTCGCCGGCGGCACGGCGATCGACCTGCCCGGATTCGGCTACTCCGAGCCCGAAGAAGGCTTCGACTTCACGCTCCAGGCGCACGCAGACGTCGTCGTGAAGCACATCGAGGCGGTCGGCGGACCGGTGCACCTGTTCGGCAACTCGATGGGCGGCGCGATCGCCCTGCTGGTCGCGGCCCAGAAGCCCGAGCTCGTGAAGACGCTGACGCTCATCTCGCCGGCGGTGCCCGACCTGCGGCTCGACCCGCGGCGGCTGTCGGACCCGCGGATGGCGTTCGCCTACCTGCCGCTCGTCGGCGCGCGGGTGCGGGCCCAGCTGGCCGCGCTCGGGCCGCGGGAACGCGCCGCTCAGGTCATCAAGTTGTGCTTCGCCGACCCGTCGCGGTTCCCCGAGAGCCGGCTCGACGAGCTGACCGAGGAACACGGCGCCCGCGCGGGGTTCGCCTGGGCCGCGCCCGCGATGGCGCGCAGCACGTTCGCCATCTTCCGGGCGTGGTCGACGCTCGGGAAGGCGTCGCTGTGGTCGGTCGCGCCGCTCGTCAAGGCGCCGACGCTGGTCGTCTGGGGCCGGGAGGACCGCGTCATCTCGGTGAAACGCGCGGTGCGGACCGCCCGGGCGATCCCGCGGGCCCGGCTGCTCGTGCTGCCGCGCACGGGCCACGTGGCGCAGATGGAACGCCCGGTCGTCGTCGCGAAGGCCGTGCTGGGCATGTGGGAGCACGTCGAAGCGGGCACCTGGTAGCCCGATCGGGGGATGCCGAGTTCACTCGATGATCCGCCAGTCGGCGCGAGTGGCGCTTCGCCGCTGTGGCACCCTGGTGCGGTGGACCGGGTGAAGCAGGACGCGCGAGGCGAAGATCGGCGGACGCCCCACCGCGCGTCGGCTCGCCGGGCGCCGGACGCCGAGGACCACCCCCGCACCGGGCAGTACCGCCCGTCGTCGAAGGCGCCGGCGCTGCGCGCCGGCGAGGACCGCTACCGCTCGGGCAGCCGCCGGACCAGCGCCGAGCCGCTGAGCGCCTCCTGGAAGCCGGAGGTGCCGGTCGCCCGGGAGCAGGAGGCGGACCCGCCGTCGAAGTCCGGCCTGGGGAAGCTGACCAAGACCTACGGCTGGCGCGTCTACGCGCTGCCGATCCTGGTGGTGCTGACCGTGCTCGTCGTGGTCAACACGGCCAACAGCCCGGCCCAGCCGATCGCCGAGCAGGGCCCCGGCGCCTCCGCGCCCGGCGTCGAGTCGGCGGGCGGCGACTCCTCCGGCGGCGCGATCGACGGCAACGGCGAGCAGCCCATCCCGGAGAACCCGGCCACCCCGGTCGACCTCAAGGTGCCGACCGCGGACCTGCCGGAGGGCATCCCGTTCACGCAGGCGGGCGCGGGCAAGTGGCACGTCGTCCCGGGCAGCGGCCCGAAGATCGGCAACGGGAAGCTGTACACCTACACCGTCGAGGTCGAGGACGGCATCGACCCGGCGAGCTACGCCGGTGACGACGCTTTCGCCACCGCCGTCCAGGGCACGCTGTCAAACCCGACCCAGGGCTGGACCTGGGACGGCAAGATCGCGTTCCAGCGGGTGGACGCCAACTTCCCGAACCCGTCGTTCCGGGTGAGCCTGACCACGCCGGAGACCACGCACCGGCCGGACGCCTGCGGGTTCCAGATCAAGTTCGAGGCCTCCTGCTACCGCAAGAGCCTCGGCCGGGTGCTGATCAACCTGGCCCGCTGGGTGCGCGGCGCGAAGGCTTACGGCGCCGACATGACCGGGTACCGGCAGTACGCCATCAACCACGAGGTCGGGCACGCCCTGGGCAACCAGCACGTCGGCTGCGGCGGCACCGACCAGCCGGCGCCGGTGATGATGCAGCAGTCCTTCGGCGTCAACGACGACTACGTGGCGATGCTCAACGACATCCCCGGCGGCGACAAGGGCAAGGTGGCCAAGGACGGCCGCATCTGCAAGACCAACTCCTGGCCGAACCCCACCCCGCAGTAATCCCACTCCCTGGACGCGGGAAGGCATATTTGCCTGCGCGCGTTGTGCATAGTGGGATGGACGCGATACGCGCGCGAGATGGAGGACCCATGTCAGCACTGCCGCCGCTCGTCGAGCCGGCTGCCGAGCTCACCAAGGAAGAGGTGGCCCGGTACAGCCGTCACCTGATCATCCCCGACGTCGGGGTGACCGGGCAGAAGCGGCTGAAGAACGCGAAGGTCCTGGTGATCGGGGCCGGCGGCCTCGGCAGCCCCGCGCTGCTGTACCTGGCCGCCGCCGGGGTCGGCACGCTCGGCATCGTCGACTTCGACGTGGTGGACGAGTCGAACCTGCAGCGCCAGGTCATCCACGGCCAGTCCGACGTCGGCAAGCTCAAGGCCGCGTCCGCGCAGGAGTCGATCGCCGAGATCAACCCGCTGGTCAAGGTGCACCTGCACACCGATCGCCTCGACTCCTCGAACGCGCTGGAGATCTTCGGGCAGTACGACCTGATCGTCGACGGCACCGACAACTTCGCGACGCGCTACCTGGTGAACGACGCCGCGGTGCTGCTGGGCAAGCCGTACGTCTGGGGCTCGATCTTCCGGTTCGAGGGCCAGGTCAGCGTGTTCTGGGAGGACGCGCCGAACGGCAAGGGCCTCAACTACCGCGACCTCTACCCGGAGCCGCCGCCCCCGGGCATGGTGCCCTCCTGCGCCGAGGGTGGCGTGCTGGGCGTGCTGTGCGCGTCCATCGGCTCGATCATGGTGACCGAGGCGATCAAGCTCATCACCGGCATCGGCGAGCCGCTGCTCGGCCGCCTGATCAGCTACGACGCGCTGGAGATGAAGTACCGCGAGGTCAAGATCCGCAAGGACCCGGACACCCCGAAGATCACCGAGCTGATCGACTACGAGGCGTTCTGCGGGGTCGTGTCCGACGAGGCGGCTTCGGCGGCGTCGGGCAGCACGATCACCCCGGCGGAGCTCAAGGCCAAGTTCGACAGCGGCGAGAACTTCGCGCTGATCGACGTCCGTGAGCCGCACGAGTACGAGATCGTCAACATCAAGGGCGCGACGCTGATCCCGAAGGACCGGATCCTCTCGGGTGAGGCGCTGGCCGAGCTGCCGCAGGACAAGCCGATCGTCCTGCACTGCAAGTCCGGTGCCCGGTCCGCCGAGGCCCTCGCCGCCCTGCACGCGGCCGGCTTCAAGGACGCGACGCACCTCGGCGGCGGCGTGCTCGCCTGGGCGAAGCAGATCGACCCGAGCCTGCCGACCTACTGACAGTGTGTCTTTCGCCCGGCCGGGAAACCGCGTGTGAGCAGCGAGTCTTCTCATTCGTGGAACACCCGGCCGGGTAACGTCACGGCTCGTGCGGTCAACCCTCGAACGTCCCCCGGCGCACGTCCGCGCGGCCTTCGGCGGCCCCGCGGACGACGGTGAACGCCTGCCGGATTCGACGGCGTGGCGCTGCGGCGACCTGGTGCTCAAGCCGGTCACCGACAAGGTCCGGACACTGTGGACCGCGCACGCACTCGACTACGTCCGCGAGCCGGGCCTCCGGGTCGCGAAGCCGGTTCGCTCCACGGACGGCCGCTGGATCGTCGGCGGCTGGACGGCCTCCCGGTTCGTCTCCGGCACACCGGAGCACCGCGGCGACGCTTCGGTGCTGGCCGCGGTCAAGCTGCACCGGGCCACGGTCGGCCTGCCGCGGCCGGACTTCCTCGACACGCGCACCGACGTCGACGCGGTCGCCGACCGCGTGGCCTGGGAGGAGCTCGAGGTCCCCCTGGACGAGACGAAGGGCGGCCGCTGGTTCGAGGTCCTCGCACCCGCCCGCCGCCCGATCCGGCTCCCGTCGCAGGTGGCGCACGGTGAGCTGCTGGCGGGGCTGCTCTTCGACGGAGACGCCGGCCCGGGCTTGGTCGACTTCGTCCCGTACTACCGGCCGGGCGAGTACGGCGCGGCGATCGTCGCGGTCGACGCCCTGGCCTGGGGCGGCGCGGGGCGGGACCTGCTCGAAAGGTGGGCTCACCTGCCGGAGTGGCCACAGCTGCTGTTGCGCGCAGTGCTGTTCCGGTTGGCGTCGAACGCGCTGAACCCGAGGTCGACCCAGGCATCGCTGGACGGCCTGCGCGCGGCGGCGCGCGAGGTGTCCGGCGTCCTTTGAGCGCCGCCGTGTCGTCCACCTGCGTACGCGTGTCGTCCATCTGGATACGCGTGTCGTCCGGCTGTGTACGCGTACCGGCATGGACGACACGCGTACCTGGATGGACGACACGCGTACCTGGATGGACGACACGGTGTCCGGGGGCTTGTGACCCACGTCCCAGCCACCCGTGTCACCTTCGGGAACCGACCGCTGACCTCCCTACTCCCGGCAGATGGACACGGATCTCACCGGCCGGGCGGCGGAAACACCGCCGCAATGTCAACTGCCTGAAACATTCGGTCGAATCCGGTTAACACGGCCTCCTTAGCGTCAGGGCACGCCCGAAACGCCGAGGAGGTGCCCGATGCCGCAGGTCGACACCCACTGCCCGTACTGCGCCCTGCAGTGCGGGATGAGCCTCGACGGCACCCGCGTCACCCCGCGGGGCTTCCCCGTCAACGCCGGCGGCCTGTGCCAGAAGGGCTGGACCTCCGGCTCGCTGCTCACCAGCCCGAAGCGGCTGACCACGCCGATGCTGCGCGTCAACGGTGCGCTCGAGCCGGTCAGCTGGGACTTCGCTCTCGACTTCGTCGCCCGCAAGCTCCGCGAGACGCAGGAAAACCACGGCCCCGACGGCGTCGCGATCTTCGGCGGCGGGGGGCTGACCAACGAAAAGGCCTACCTGCTCGGCAAGTTCGCCCGGGTCGCGCTCGGCACCTCGCAGATCGACTACAACGGCCGGTGGTGCATGTCGTCGGCCGCCGCCGCGGGGATCAAGGCCTTCGGCGCCGACCGCGGGATGCCGTTCCCCGTCACCGATCTCAAGAACGCCGACGTCGTGCTGCTCGCCGGGGCGAACCCGGCCGAGACGATGCCTCCGTTCACCCAGCACCTGCGCGGCACCGACCTGATCGTCGTCGACCCGCGGCGGACCCCGACCGCCGAGCTGGCGAGCCTGCACCTGGCGCCCGCGCCCGGCACGGATCTCGCACTGGCGCTGGGCATCCTGCACGCCGTCGTCGAAGGCGGCCACCTCGACCAGTCCTATGTGGACGAGCGCACCAGCGGGTTCGCCGACGTGTGGCGGATCGCCGCGAGCTGGTGGCCGGAGCGCGCCGAGCGCGTCACCGGTGTCTCGGCCGCCGACCTGCGGCTCGCCGCCGAGAAGCTCGCCGGCGCCCGCAACGCCTACGTCCTCACCGCCCGCGGCACCGAGCAGCACGCCACCGGCACCGCGACCGTCGGCGCCTGGATCAACCTCGCCCTCAGCCTCGGCCTGCCCGGCCGCCAGGGCTCCGGCTACGGCTGCCTCACCGGCCAGGGCAACGGCCAAGGCGGGCGCGAGCACGGCCAGAAGGCCGACCAGCTGCCGGGCTACCGCAAGCTCGACGACCCGGCCGCGCGCGCGTACGTCGCCGGCGTCTGGGGTGTGGACGCCGAAAGCCTGCCCGGTCCCGGCCGTTCGGCCACCGAACTGCTCGAAGCGCTCGGCCAGGAGAACGGCCCGAAGGCGCTGATGGTGTTCGGCAGCAACGTCGTCGTCTCGGCGCCGCGCTCGCAGCGGGTCCAGGATCGACTGTCCGAACTGGACTTCCTGGTCGTCGCCGACTTCGTGCTGTCGGAGACCGCGGCGCTCGCCGACGTCGTCCTGCCGGTCACCCAGTGGGCCGAGGAGGACGGCACGCTCACCAACCTCGAAGGCCGGATCCTGCTGCGGCGCAGGGCGTTGACCCCGCCGCCGGGCGTCCGGTCCGACCTCGACGTCCTCCACGGCCTCGCGCTCCGGCTGGGCCAGCCCGAAGGCCGGTTCCCGACCGACGCCGAGACCGTGTTCGAGGAACTGCGGGTCGCGTCCAAGGGTGGCATCGCCGACTACTCCGGCGTCAGCTACGACCGGCTCCGCAGCGGGGAGGCGCTGCACTGGCCGGTCCCCGGGAACGACCACCCCGGCACCCCGCGGATGTTCCTCGACGCCTTCGCCCACCCGGACGGCCGCGCGCGGTTCGTGCCGGTCGAGCACACCGGCCCGGCCGAGCTCCCGGACGACGAGTTCCCCTTGCAGGCCACCACCGGCCGCGTGCTGCAGCACTACCAGTCGGGCGCGCAGACGCGGTTGATCGGCGAGCTCAACGAGGTCGTGCCGGAGGCGTTCGTCGAGGTCCACCCGGACACCGCCAAGCGCGCCGGGCTCGAAGAAGGCGACCGGGCGCTGATCAGCTCCCGGCGCGGCGAAACCGTCGCGCGCGTCCGGTTCGCCCAGAGCCTCAAACCCGACCTCGTCTTCCTGCCGTTCCACTTCCCGGGTGAGCAGCGCGCCAACCTGTTCACCAACCCGGCGCTCGACCCGGTTTCCCGGATGCCGGAGTTCAAGGTGTGTGCCGTTGCCCTGTCTACTGTGGATGGTGCCGCATGACCCCCCGTGAAGTCGTCATCGTCGGCTACGGCATGGCCGGCGCCCGGCTCGCCGACGAAATCCGCCGCCGTGACCCGATCGCCGAGCGCGTCCGCCTGACCGTCCTCGGTGCCGAGAAGCACGCCGCCTACAACCGGGTCCTGCTGTCCGCCGTCGTCGCGGGCGGGATGAGCGCCGAAAGCGTCCGCTTGCACGACGACGAATGGGCCCAGCGCCACAACATCGACCTCCGGCTGGGCGTCGACGTAGCACGCATCGACCGCGAGAAGCGCTGTGTCGAGCTGGCCGACGGTTCCTCGGTCGACTACGACGCCCTGGTGCTCGCCACCGGCGCGAACCCGTGGATCCCGCCGGTCGAAGGCCTGGAAGCCGGCCCGGGCGTGGTCGCCTTCCGCAGCCTCGACGACTGCGCCAAGATCCTCGACGCCGCCCGGTTCGGCGCGCCGGTCGCGGTGCTCGGCGGCGGCCTGCTCGGCCTCGAAGCCGCCCGCGGGCTCGCCGGGCGCGGCAACCAGGTGACCGTCGTGCACCCGCTGGGTCACGTCATGGAACGCCAGCTCGACCCCGCGGCCGGGCACGTGCTGGCCCGCCGGCTGACCGACCTGGGCGTGACGTTCAAGTTCGGCGCCACCGCCGCCCGCTACCTGCCCGGCGACGGGCTCAAGCTCGACGACGGCAGCCTCGTCCCGGCCGACCTGGTCGTGGTCGCCGCCGGCGTCCGCGCCGAGACCAGCCTGGCCGCCGAAGCCGGCCTCGACGTCGACTTGGGCATCCTCGTCGACGACGTCCTGCGCACCAGCGACGGCCGCATCCACGCCCTCGGCGACTGCGCCCGCCACCCCGGCGCCCCGGCCGGGCTGATCCAGCCCGCCTGGGAGCAGGCCGAAGTCCTCGCCGACGTCCTGACCGGGACGAACGCGGCGGCCCGCTACCGCGGCACCACGGCTGTCACCCGGCTCAAGGCCCGCGGCATCGACCTCGCCGCGCTCGGCGAGACCCAGCTCGAAGCATCCGACAACGGCGCCGAGGTGCTCACCTTCAACGACCCCACCGGTGGCCGGTACGGCAAGCTCGTCGTCCGCGAAAACCGCGTCACCGGGGCGATCCTGCTCGGCCTGCCCGACGCGGCCGCCACCATCACGCAGTTCCACGACCGCGGGACGCCGCTGCCGGACGACCGGCTCGCCGTCCTGCTCGGCCGCGCGCTGCCCAGCGGCAGCACCCCGGCGGCCAGCCCCGCCGACCTGCCCGCGGCGGCGGTGATCTGCCGCTGCAACAACGTCACCAAGGGCCGGCTGATCGAGGCCTGGAAGGCCGGGGCCACCGACACTCCCGCACTGGCGCGGGCCACGCGAGCCACCACGGGATGCGGCGGGTGCACCGACACCGTCGGCGGCATCGCGAACTGGCTCGCCGCGCAATGACCAGCACGAACCCCCGCACGAAGGAGAACGCCGTGGCCCACCAAGGAAAGCACTGGATCGAGCACTGGGAACCCGAGAACGAAGAATTCTGGGAGTCCACGGGCAAGAAGGTCGCCCGCCGCAACCTGTGGTTCTCGGTCTTCGCCGAGCACATCGGCTTCTCGATCTGGACCCTCTGGTCGGTCATCGTCCTGTTCATGGGCAAGGACTACGGCTTCTCCGCCGCCGACAAGTTCCTCCTCGTCTCGACGCCGACGCTGATCGGCGGCCTGATGCGGCTGCCCTACACGTTCGCCGTGGCGAAGTTCGGCGGCCGCAACTGGACGGTCGTCTCGGCCGTGCTGCTGCTGATCCCGACCACGCTGGCCGCGATCGTGCTGCACCCCGGCACGTCGCTCGGCACCTTCCTGCTCGTCGCCGCCCTCGGCGGGGTGGGCGGCGGCAACTTCGCCTCGTCGATGACGAACATCAACGCCTTCTACCCCGAGAAGCACAAGGGCTGGGCGCTGGGCCTCAACGCCGGCGGCGGCAACCTCGGTGTCGCGGCGATCCAGCTGGTCGGGCTGCTGGTGATCGGCACGGCGGGCGCGACCGCGCCGCGGCTGGTGCTGTTCATCTACCTGCCGCTGATCGTCATCGCGGCGCTGTGCGCGTACTTCTACATGGACAACCTCGCCACCATGAAGGGCGACACGAAGGCGATGCGCGAGGTCGTCAAGGACCCGCACACCTGGGTGATGTCGTTCCTGTACGTCGGCACGTTCGGCTCGTTCATCGGCTACAGCTTCGCCTTCGGCCTGGTGCTGCAGAACCAGTTCGGCCGCACGCCGCTGCAGGCGGCCGCGGTGACGTTCCTCGGCCCGCTGCTCGGCTCGCTCTCGCGGCCCACCGGCGGCTGGCTGGCCGACCGCATCGGCGGCGGCAAGGTCACCTTCTTCACGTTCATCGGGATGGCGCTGGCCACGGTGGTGCTGATCCTGGCGTCGACGTCGAAGTCCCTGGCGCTGTTCACGATCGCCTTCATCGTGCTGTTCGTGCTCACCGGCATCGGCAACGGCTCGACGTACAAGATGATCCCGGCCATCTTCCGCGCCAAGGCGAAGGTCGCCATCGCGAACGGCGCCGGAGAGACGGCCGAACTGCTCAAGGCACGGCGCCTGTCCGGCGCGCTGATCGGCCTGGCCGGCGCGATCGGTGCCGAAGGCGGCCTCTTCATCAACCTGGCGTTCCGGCAGTCCTTCGCCGACGCGAAGAGCGGCGTGCCCGCCTTCATCGGATTCCTCGTCTTCTACGGGCTCTGCTTCGCCGTCACCTGGGCGGTCTACCTGCGGAAGCCCGCCGAACAGCCCACGAGTGAGCGCGGTCTGGCGCTCGCGGGAGCGGAGGTCTGAGATGCCCACCCTGGTCGTCGCCGGACACGGCATGGTCGCCCACCGGCTCGTGGAGGCGGTGCGCGCGGAAGACCCTTCGGGGACCTGGCACATCGTCGTCCTGTCCGAGGAGCCGCGCCCGGCGTACGACCGGGTGGCCCTCACGTCCTATGTGGACACCTGGGACCCGGCCACCCTGGCCCTCCCCGGCTCCGACTACGCCGGCGACGCGCACGTCGAGCTCCGGCTCGGTGAGCTGGCGGTGTCGGTCGACCGCTCCGCCAAGACGGTGACCACGGCTTCCGGTGACGTCGTCTCCTACGACGCGCTGGTGCTGGCCACCGGCTCGCGGCCGTTCGTGCCGCCGGTGCCCGGCCACGACCTGGACGGCTGCTTCGTCTACCGGACCATCGAGGACCTCGACAGCATCCGCGCGGCGGCGATCGACAAGCCGGGCCGCGGCCGGCGGTCGGCCGTCGTCATCGGCGGTGGCCTGCTCGGCCTGGAGGCCGCGAAGGCGCTGCGGGACATGGGGCTGTCCCCGCACGTCGTCGAGATGGCGCCGCGGCTGATGCCGCTGCAGGTCGACGAAGGCGGCGGCGCGCTCCTGCGGCGGCTGATCACCGACCTGGACGTCACCGTCCACACGGGAACGTCCACCGACGCGATCGAGGCCGACGGCTCGCGGCTGCTGGCCAAGCTCGGCAACGGCACCGAACTGGACGTCGACCTGGTCGTGTTCTCCGCCGGGGTCCGGCCGCGCGACGACCTCGCCCGGCAGTCCGGACTGGACCTCGGCCCGCGTGGCGGCGTGCTGACGGATGCCTCCTGCCGCACCGGCGACCCGGCGATCTACGCGATCGGCGAGTGCGCCGCGGTCGAGGGCCGCGTGTACGGCATCGTGGCGCCCGGCTACGCGATGGCGGAGATCGTCGCCGCGCAGCTCACCGGCGGCGGCGGGACGTTCCCCGAGCCGGACACGTCCACGAAGCTGAAGCTGATGGGCGTCGACGTCGCTTCCTTCGGGGACGCCCACGCCACGACCGAGGGCGCCCTGGAAGTCGCCGTCAACGACGCGGTGGCCGGGACGTACAAGAAGCTCGTGGTCACCGACGACGGCAAGACGCTGCTCGGCGGCGTGCTCGTCGGCGACGCGACCGAGTACAACACGCTGCGCGCGCTGGTCGGCCGTCCGCTGCCGGCCGAGCCGGGCGCGATCCTCGCCCCGGCGGGCGGCGGCGCCGCGGTCGGCGTCGACGCGCTGCCGGACGCGGCGCAGATCTGCTCGTGCAACGCCGTTTCCAAGGGCGCGATCACGACGGCCATCCACGAGGACGGCTGTGACACCGTCCCGAAGCTGAAGGTGTGCACGCGGGCGGGCACCGCCTGCGGGTCGTGCGTCCCGCTGCTGTCCAAGCTGCTCAGCGCGGCCGGTGTCGAGCAGTCGAAGGCCGTCTGCGAGCACTTCCCGCAGTCACGCGCGGAGCTGTTCGAGATCGTCCAGGCCACCCGGATCACCACGTTCAGCGAGCTCATCGCCCGCTACGGCGCGGGCAGCGGCTGCGCGATCTGCAAGCCGGCGGTGGCGTCCATCCTGGCCACCCTCGGCAACGGGCACGTGCTCGGCGGCGAGCAGATGACGTTGCAGGACACCAACGACCGGTACCTGGCGAACCTGCAGCGCAACGGCACGTACTCGGTGGTCCCGCGGATCCCCGGCGGCGAGATCACGCCGGACAAGCTGATCGTGATCGGCGAGGTGGCGCGCGACTTCGGGCTGTACACCAAGATCACCGGCGGCCAGCGGATCGACCTGTTCGGCGCGACCGTGGACCAGCTGCCGCTGATCTGGCGGCGGCTCGTCGACGCCGGGTTCGAGTCCGGGCACGCCTACGGCAAGGCGCTGCGCACGGTGAAGTCGTGCGTCGGGTCGACCTGGTGCCGCTACGGCGTCCAGGACAGCGTCGGCCTCGCGATCGAGCTGGAGCTGCGCTACCGCGGCCTGCGCTCGCCGCACAAGCTCAAGTCGGCGGTGTCCGGGTGCGCCCGGGAGTGCGCCGAGGCGCGGAGCAAGGACTTCGGCATCATCGCCACGGAGAACGGCTGGAACCTCTACGTCGGCGGCAACGGCGGCACGACCCCGCGCCACGCCGAACTCCTGGTGTCCGATGTGGACACCGAGACGCTGATCCGTACGATCGACCGGTTCCTGATGTTCTACGTGCGCACCGCCGACCGGCTGCAGCGGACCGCGCCGTGGATCGAGGAGCTGGAGGGCGGCCTCGACCACCTGCGCGCGGTGATCGTCGACGACTCCCTCGGCATCTGCGAGGACCTCGACGCGGCGATGGCCAAGCACGTCGACAACTACGCCGACGAGTGGAAGGGCGTCCTGGAGGACCCGGAGAAGCTGGCCCGGTTCTCCTCCTTCGTCAACGCGCCGGGCGCGCCCGACCCGGCGATCTCGTTCCGCGAGGAGCGGGCGCAGAAAGTGCCTGTGATGCTGGGAGTTCCGGAGGTGCGGCGATGACCACGTCGATCGAACGGACCTGGACGGCGGTCTGCCCCGTCGGCGCGGTGCCCGAGTACGCCGGGGTGGCGGCGCTGCTCGACGACGGCGTTCAGGTGGCGATCTTCCGGCTGCCCGGCGACCGGCTGTACGCGCTGTCCAACTGGGACCCGTGCAGCGGCGCGGCGGTGCTCTCGCGCGGCATCGTCGGCGACACCGGCGGCGTGCCGGTGGTGGCGTCGCCGGTGTACAAGGAGCGGTTCGCCCTCGAAACCGGCGAGTGCCTGGACGCCGCGGACGTTTCGGTGCCGGTGTACGAGGTGCGCGTGCGGGAAGGCGTCGTCGAAGTGGAGAGCCCGTGAGCGATGTGCTCCCACTGGCCGGTTTCGTGATCGGCATCACCGCGGCGCGCCGGGCTGACGAGCTCGGCGCGCTGCTGGTGCGCAAGGGGGCGAGCGTCCGGTACGGCCCGGCGATCCGGATCGTGCCGCTGACGGACGACCGGGAGCTGCACGCGGCGACGGCGGCGCTGCTGGCGGCGCCGGTCGACGCGGTCGTCGCGACCACCGGCATCGGCTTCCGCGGCTGGCTGGAGGCGGCCGAGGGCTGGGGGCTGGGGGATTCGCTGCTGGACCGGCTGTCGACGGCGACGCTGCTGGCCCGCGGGCCGAAGGTGACCGGCGCGCTGCGGGCGGCCGGGCTGTCGGAGTCGTACTCACCGGCGTCGGAGAGCAACGCGGAGCTGCTGCAGCACCTGCTGTCGTCGGGGGTCGACGGGCTGCGCATCGCGGTCCAGCTGCACGGCGAGCCGCTGCCGTACTTCGTGGACACGCTGCGCGCGGCGGGTGCCGAGGTGATCGAGATCCCGGTGTACCGCTGGGTCGGCCCGGTGGACCCGGGCCCGGTCGACCGCCTGCTCGACGGCGTCCTGGACGGCTCGATCCACGCGCTCCCGTTCACCAGCGCCCCGGCGGCGGCGTCGCTCATCGCGCTGGCCCGCCGCACGGGCCGGCTGCCGGGGCTCGTCACGGCGCTGTCCGGCCCGGTGGTGGCGGCCTGCGTCGGACCCATCACGGCCGGCCCATTGGCGGCGTTGGGGGTGCCGACGGTCCAGCCGCACCGCGCCCGGATCGGCGCACTGGCCAGGACGGTGGCGGAGACCCTGGTCGCGCGTTCGCCTCGCCTGCGCGCGGGAGGGCGTTCGATCGAGCTCCGCGGCCAGGCGGCCATCGTGGACGGCGAGTGGTGCGAGGTGGCGCCCGCGCCGATGGCGTTGTTGCGGGCGCTGGCGGCGTCGCCGGGGCGGGTGGTGTCGCGGCGCGAGCTGATCTCGGCGTTGCCCGGGGGCGGCGAGGAGCACGCGGTGGAGACGGCGATCGGCCGGCTGCGGACGTCGCTGGGGGGCGGGAAGGTGGTCCAGACGGTGGTGAAGCGCGGATACCGGCTGGCGGTCGACGCCTAAGGAGCGGGTCGGCGCTGTCAGGGGTCGTGTCAGGGCGGTGGCCTTCCGGTGTCAGCGGGGGCGGCGAAGGTGGGTTCACACACCGAGCCAAGGAGAATCCGATGCAGAAGTTCACCACCCCCGCCCCGATCACCACCGCCCTCGCCATCCCGGCCGGCCGCGTCCGGTTCGTCGCTTCCGACGACACCGGCACCGTCGTCCAGGTCCTGCCCGCCGACCCGGCGAAGAACCGCGACGTGAAGGCGGCCTCGGAGGCGTCCGTGTCGTTCGACGACGGTGTCCTGCGCATCTCGCTCGAGGCGAAGAACCAGTACTTCGGCCCGTCCGGGGCGCTCGACGTGACGGTCTCGCTGCCGGCGGGCTCGTCGGTGGAGGCCAAGGCGGCGAGCGTCTCGCTGCGGGGCGTCGGACGCCTCGGTGACGTCACGGTCTCGGGAGCGCACGGCGAGGTCGTCTTCGACGAGGCGGCGAGCCTCCGGTTGACGGCCCACGCGGGCGACGTCTCGGTGGGCCGGCTGACGGGCCCGGCCGAGATCACCACGGGCAAGGGCGACATCCGCATCGCCGAGGCGGCGAGCGGCAACCTGGTGCTGAGCACCCAGGCGGGCAACATCACGGTGGGAGCGGCGGCGGGTGTCTCGGCATCGTTGGACGCGGGGACGACGTACGGCCGGATCCGCAACGCGCTGAAGAACGAGGGAACGCCGGGGTTGGCCATCCAGGCGACCACGTCCTACGGCGACATCGACGCCCACAGCCTGTGAGGCCGGAGCGCCCCCGGTGTGGCGTCGGCGGTAGAACGCCACATCGGGGCGCTGGGGACGGACCGAAATTGTCGGTGCCCGCTGGTAGCGTGGAAAACGGGGGGCGCCCCCGCGGGCGTGGTCGGCGAGCAGCCGGCGGAGGCTCCGCGAAAGCCCCGCGCCGCAGGCGTGAGGCCAGGCGTGGTCAGCCGGCCCAGGTGACCGCGTGCTTCTCGAAGCCGCGCGCCGCCGCGACCCGGGCCGCCTCGGCTTCGGCCTCCTCGCGCAGTGCCGGGCGCAGCGGGTCGAACGCCGTCACCGTGAACGTCAGCCTCGCCCCGCTGCCCTTCGTGCGCCACGTTCCCGCGATGTCGCCGTCCGCCACCAGCACCCCCGGGTTGCCCAGCATCTTCCAGACTTCCTTGCGCCGCAACGGGTCCGGGACCAGCAACGCCTTGTCCCGCGCCTGGATGAACGGGTCCAGCGGTGGCAGCAGCCGCACCACGTCCGGCTCCGGCGGGTTCTCCAGCGCCGGGAGCCGGTCCTCCGGCAGGTACCGCGTCTTGCCCTCGACCTGCACCGAGACCAAGCCCGCCGGCCAGGTGCGGTCGACCACCGCGCGGGCCGTGCCCGCGAACTCCGCCGCGTCGCCCGGAGAGGCCGGGCCGTTCAACCCCAGGTAGCGCTCGATCACCGCCGTCGCCGCGGCCGGGTCCGGGGTTTTGCGCATCCGGCCACGGCCTTCCAGCGGGGCCAGCGTTGCCGGCGATGCCCCCGTCACCAGGCGGACTCCGGCGTGCGGCGTCGCGATGCGCATCAGCTGCTCCTGGATGTGCGTCGCGTGGCAACCCCGGCAC
The DNA here is from genome assembly GCF_031625235.1 of Amycolatopsis sp. 505. Taxonomy (NCBI): domain Bacteria; kingdom Bacillati; phylum Actinomycetota; class Actinomycetes; order Pseudonocardiales; family Pseudonocardiaceae; genus Amycolatopsis; species Amycolatopsis sp. 505. The sequence continues at coordinate 112,123 of NZ_JACKQP010000004.1, read as the reverse complement.
CATCGCGAGAACGACGGTGGCAGCACCTTCGTGACCGCCGTCGACACCGCGCCCTTCGACATCGGTTTCGTGACGACCTTCCGGAGCGCGCCCGCCGCGGTGAAGACCACCTCGGTCGCGGCCAGTCCCGTGGCGGCCATTTCCTTGCGCTGCCACAACATCCGGGCCAGGGCGTCCGCGTCGTCCAGCGGGACCAGCGCCCGGATCGCCTCGGGCAGGTCCGAGCGCAGGTGGAAGTGCGGCGCGCCCCGCAACGTCCAGGCCAGGACGAGCCGCTCGTCGTCCAGGGCCACCGGGCCGTCGAGCCGGGCCACCAGGGCGAGCAGCGCGGTGTCGCGCATGCTGTCCTGCAGCCCGGCCCGGACCACGGCGAGGTCGGCGACGTCCTTCGCCGAGCGGTGCAGGCCGTGCTCGGCGATGCGGTAGGCGAGTACCTGACGGCGGTCCACGGGGCAGCTCCTAGAACGCGTACTCGAACGTGTAGCCGATCGGGTCCTCGCCCATCGCGCCGCCGGCGGTGCCGCGGCCGGTGAGCCCGGCCAGGTCGCCGGTGCCCGAGCCGGGGACGACGGTGAACGTCGAGGCGATGCCCTTCGCGTCGAAGGTGTACTCGTGGCGCACGATGAACGTCCCTTCGCGACCGTCGACCTTGCCCTCGAAGCGTTCGAAGCACGGCGACGTCGTCTCGCCGCTTTCGTACCCTTCGCCCGCGTAGTACAGCAGAAGGTCGCAGATCGACTCACCCTCGATGACGCCTTGGTACGCGAAGGTGGCGTGCGCGTAGGCCACCCGCGGCCCGCCCTCGGTGCCGCTGACGATCTTCTCTTCCCAGTTCTTCGTCGTGAATCCGTTCATGGGGATCACCCTGCCGGGCATACCTGTCAGCTTGTGTCAGGTATTTCTGCCAAACTTGGACCATGCGCGCCAGCCGCCTCCTGTCCGTCCTCCTGCTGCTGCAGAACCGCGGCCGGATGACGGCCGAAGAGCTGGCCGAAGAGCTCGAGGTCTCGGTGCGGACGGTCTACCGGGACATCGACGCGCTCTCGGCGTCCGGCGTCCCGGTGTACGCCGACCGCGGCCGGACCGGCGGCTACCGGCTGGTCGACGGCTACCGCACCCGGCTCACCGGGATGACCGAGGAAGAGGCCCAGTCGCTGTCGCTGGCCGGCCTGCCGGTGGCGGCGGCCGAGCTCGGGCTCGGCACGGTGCTGGCGGCGGCGCAGCTCAAGCTGTACGCCGCGCTGCCGGGCGAGCTGCGCGATCGCGCCGGCCGCGTCGCCGAGCGGTTCTACCTGGACGTCCCGGGCTGGCACCGGGGCATCGAGAGCCTGCCGACGCTGTCGGCGATCGCCGACGCCGTGTGGTCGTCGCACCGGATCCGGATCCGCTACGAACGCTGGGGGCAGCGGGTCGTCGAACGGGACCTGGAGCCGCTCGGGCTGATCCTCAAGGCGGGCAACTGGTACCTCGCCGGCCGCTGCGAGGGCACCGACCGGACGTACCGGATCTCGCGGGTCCTGGAGCTGACCGACCTCGGCGAGGTCTTCGAGCGGCCGGCCGGTTTCGACCTCGCGCGGTACTGGCAGGAGTGGTCCGAGCAGTTCGAACGCCGGATGTACCCGCGCGTCGCGGTGGTGCGCCTTTCGCCGCGGGCGCAGGCCCTCGTACCGTTCTACGGAGGTTCCGTCGGCGCCCGCGCGTTGCGTGACTGCCGGAACGAGCCCGACGCGGACGGCTGGCTCACCGTGGAGCTGCCGGTGGAGCCGGGCGAACCGGCCATCGGCGAGCTGCTGCGCTTCGGGCCGCACCTGGAGGTCCTGGAACCGGCGGACCTCCGGGCGGAGCTGGCCGAAGCGATCGAGGAGATGGGCGCGTTCTATGGGTGAGCTGAGCGGTATCGCCATCGGGGTCACGGCCGAGCGGCGAGCGGGCGAATTCATCGCGGCCCTCGAACGCCACGGCGCCGAGGTCCGCCACGCGCCGACGATCACCATCGTGCCCCTGGACAGCGACCCGGCGTTGCGCGCGGGCACCGAGGCGGTCCTGGCGGAGCCGGTCGGCTTCACGGTGGTCACCACGGGCGCCGGTTTCCGCGGCTGGCTCGAGGCGGCCGGGGGCTGGGGCCTGCGCGATCGGCTCGTGGCGGCGCTGGGGGAGTCGCGGATCTACGCCCGCGGCCCGAAGGCGGTGGGCGCGGTCCGCGGGGCCGGCCTGCGCGAGTCCTTTTCGGCCGCGTCGGAGTCGAACGCCGAGCTGTTCGGGGCGTTGACCTCGGCCGGGGTGGCCGGCGAGCGGGTCGCCGTCCAGCTGCACGGAACGCCGCTGCCGGAGCTCACCGACCCCCTCGTGCAGGCCGGCGCCTCCCTGGTGGAGGTGCAGCCGTACCGCTGGCACTCCCCGCCGGACGTCACCCCGGTGTACGACCTGATCGACGCGATCGTCGCGGGCGAGCTGGCCGCGCTGGCCTTCACGAGCGCCCCGGCCGCGGCGAACTTCCTGACGCTGGCGCGCACGTCCGGGCACTACGACGACCTGCTGACGGCCCTGCGCGGCCCGCTGGTGTGCGCGTGCGTCGGCCCGGTGACGGCGGCCCCACTGGAGGCGGCGGGCATCGAGACGCTGCAGCCGGACCGCCAGCGCCTGGGTGCCCTGGTGAAGCTCCTGGCCACGAAGCTCGGCAAGGAGTAGCCCGCCCGCTTGCGCGGACTCAGTCCGCTTCGACCAGGGCTTCGCCTGCCTCCGCCGCCCGGACCGCCTCGCGGCCGGCCGCTTCCTCGCTCATCCCGAGCCGCCAGTAGCCCGTGAAGCAGATCAGCCGCTTGTCCACCTCGCGCTCGCGCACCAGGTGGCGCCGCACCGACTTCACCACGCCCGCCTCGCCGGACACCCACGCATACGGCGTCCCGCCCGGGAACGCCGCGCCGCGCAACGCCTCCAGCAACGCCTCGCCCAGCGGCCGTGACCCGCGCAGCACCCAGTGGACCTCCACCGCTCCGCGCGTCTCGAACACCTGCCGGTCCGCGCGGTCCGCCAGCTCGACGTACACCGAGGCGCGCGCGCCCGGCGGGAGCTGCTCGATGATCGCGCCGATCGCCGGCAGCGCCGTCTCGTCGCCCACCAGCAGCTGCCAGCCGCAGCCCTCCGGCGGCGCGTACAGCCCGTACGGCCCCGTGAACGTCACGCGGTCGCCCGGTGTCGCCCGCGACGCCCACGCCGAGGCCGGCCCGGTGTCGCCGTGCAGCACGAAGTCGACGTCGATCTCCGCCGCGTCCGGGCGGTGGGCCCGGACCGTGTACGTGCGCATCGGCGGCCGGACGCCGTCCGGCATCGCCAGGTACGTGCGGTACCAGGACATGACGTCGGAAGCCGTCTCCGGCAGCACCGGCGCTTCCTGCCCGGGCAGCGGGAAGAACACCTTGACGTACTGGTCGGGCGCCCCGGCCGGCACGTCGCGGAAGCTCTCCGCGGCGAACGTCACGCGCACGAGGTGCGGCGTGACCGGCCGGACGACGGTCACCCGCGCCCGGTGGTAGGTCAGGGCAGGTCGCTCCAGCTGGGTCGTCATTAGGCGAGGCTAACCTAACGACGCGGGTTCAGAACAGTCCTTCCGGTCCGTGGTCCTCCTCTCCGTCCGGTTTCCACCGGTACTTGCGCAGGTCGATGCGCTGGCCGTCGGCCAGCACACCCTCGGCGCGCAACCGTTCCAGCTGGTCGTGGACCAGGTGCGGCGCCGGGGTGCCGTTCGCGCGCAGGATCCGGTGCCACGGAAGGTCGTGCCCGTCCTCGGCCAGGATCGCGCCGACCATCCGCGGCGACGGCGCCCCCGCGAGGGCGGCGATGTCGCCGTACGTCGCCACCGTGCCGGCCGGCACCGACTCGATGATCTCCCGCACGCGCTCGTGCAGAACGTCGTCCATGACTCCTACTGTGCCGGACGGGTACGACATTTTTCGCAACCATCCAGCGCACGCTGCGGCGCCTTCGCCGAACGGACCCCCGCTAAGCCGTGCCGGTGCGCCACCCGGGGGACCGGGCGTGGTTCCATCGCGGGGTGAACGGGAGGCGAACGGCGCAGGCGGACGCGCGGCTGGTGCGCACGCCGATCGTCGCCACACCCTCGTTCACCTGGGACGAAGGCGCGCGGCGCGTGCTCTCCGCACCCGGCGGGTTCCTCCGCGTGCTCGGCGGCCCGGGCACCGGCAAGACGGCGCTGCTGGCCTCGGCCGCCACCCGCCGCATCGCCGAGGGCGCCGACCCGGAGAGCGTCCTCGTGCTCACCACGTCCCGCAAATCCGCCGACGCGCTGCGCGCCGACATCACCTGGCGGCTCACCGCCGACCCCGACCTGGCGCGGCCGCTGCCCCGGACCGTGCGCGAACCGCTCGTCCGCACCGTGCACTCCTACGCCTACTCGCTGCTGCGGCTGGAGGCGATGGCCGAAGAGCTCCCGCCGCCGCGGCTGCTGGCCGGCGCCGAACAGGACGTCGTCGTCCGCGAACTCCTGGCCGGTGACCTCGACGAAGAGGCCGAGTACTGGCCCGAGCAGCTGCGGCCCGCCCTGATGGTCCCCGGCTTCGCCGAGGAGCTGCGCGACCTGCTGATGCGCGCGGCCGAGCGCGGCCTCGGCCCCGGGGACCTCGCCGAGCTGGGCCGGCGCCGCGGCCGCGAGGAGTGGATCGCCGCCGGGGAGTTCTGGGCGCAGTACGAAGAAGTCACGCAGCTGCAGGGCGCGGGCGGCAACGCCCTCGGTGTCGCGAGCGCGCCCGCCCTCGACGCCGCCGAGCTCGTCACCTCCGCGCTGCTCGCCCTCGAAGACGACGACGAGCTGCGCGAACGCGAGCGCACCCGCGTCCGGCACCTGTTCGTCGACGACGCCCACCACCTCGACCCGCTGCAGACCAGCCTGGTCCGGGTGATCGGGCACACCGCGGCCGAGTTCGTCGTGGCCGGCGACCCCGACCAGAACGTGTTCTCCTTCCGCGGCGCGGACGCACGCCTGTTCGCCGACGCCGACCCGGACGGCAGCCGGACCGTCACGCTCACCACGGCCCACCGGCTCGCCCCGGCCGTCCGGCTCGCGGTGGCCAAGATCGGCGCGACGCTGCCGGGCGCGTCGCCGCACCGCAAGATCGTGCCGCCACGCGGAGCGACCGGGGGGAACGTCCGTGTCCGCGTGATGCCGACGCCCGCCGCCGAGGCGAGCTGGATCGCCGACCAGCTGCGTCGCGCGCACCTCGTCGACGGCGTGCCGTGGTCGGAGATCGCGGTGCTCGTCCGATCGCCCGCGCGGACTTTCCTCGTCCTGCAACGCGCGTTGCGCGCGGCCGGCGTCCCGATCGGGTCGGCGACCGAGGAACTGCCGCTGGCCAAGCAGCCCGCGGTGCGGCCGCTGCTGGCCGTGCTGAAGCTCGCGCCGTCGCCCGAGCTCCTCGACGTCGACCTCGCGGAGATGCTGCTTTCGTCGGCCCTCGGCGGCGCGGATCCCTTGGCGCTGCGGCGGTTGCGGCGCGGCCTGCGCCGGCTCGAACTGGCCGGCGGCGGCCAGCGGTCGAGCGACGAGCTGCTCGTGGAAGCGTTGCGCGGCGGCGACATCCTGGCCGGGCTCGCCGACGCCGAGGCCGAGCCGGTGCGGCGCGTCGGCGGGCTGCTGCGCGTCACGCACCAGGCCGTCGCGCGCGGCGAGGGTGTGGAGCAGGTGCTGTGGCAGCTGTGGCGGGAGAGCGGGCTGCAGGACAAGCTGCTGAAGCAGGTCGAACGCGGCGGGTCGCTGGGGGCGCAGGCCGATCGCGATCTCGACGCCGTCGTCGCGCTGTTCGACGCCGCGGGCCGGTACGTCGACCGGCTGCCGCGCGCGAGCGTCGCATCTTTTGCGGATTACCTTGGCGCGCAGAGGATTGCTGGCGACACGCTGGCGCCGGCGGCCGTCCCGTCCGACGGTGTCTCGCTGCTCACCGCGCACGCCGCCGCCGGTCGCGAGTGGACGGTCGTCGCCGTCGCGGGTGTGCAGGAGGGCGCGTGGCCGGACCTGCGGTTGCGCGGGTCGGTACTGGGGGTGGAGCGGCTCAAGGACCTGATGGCCGGGGTCGACGACGACGCCGTCTCCCAGACCGCGCCGATCCTCGCCGAGGAGCGGCGCCTGTTCTACCTCGCGCTGAGCCGCGCGAAGCGGACGCTGCTGGTCACCGCGGTTTCGGGGGAGGACGAGCAGCCGTCCCGGTTCCTCGACGACCTGGAGGAGAACGGCGCCGACGACGGCGGGCTCGACTCGCGGATGAAGCCGCCGGGCCGGTCGCTGGTGCTCGCCGAGCTGGTGGGGGAGCTGCGCGAGGTCGTCTGCGATGACAAGGCCGACCCCGCGCGGCGGCGTCGGGCGGCGAAGCAGCTGGCCCGGCTGGCCGACGCCCGCGTGCCCGGCGCGCACCCGTCGACGTGGTACGGCCTGCTCCCGGCGTCCAGCGACGAGCCGGTGCACCCGCCGGGCGACCTGATCCGGATCTCACCGTCCACAGTGGAAATCCTGACGAAGTGCCCGCTGCGCTGGATGATCGAGCGCCACGGCGGCAGCGACCCGGCCCAGCTCGCGGCGGTGACGGGCACGCTGGTGCACGGGCTCGCCCAGGCGGTCGCGTCCGGTTCGACGGACGCGGAGCTGCAGGCCGCGCTGGACGAGGCGTGGGTGCGCGTCGACGCCGGGGCGCCGTGGTTCTCGCGGCGGGAGCGGCGGCGGGTCGAGCAGATGCTGCGGAACTTCACGACGTGGCTGGAGCGCAGCCGGGCGGAGCTCAAGGAAGCCGGGGTCGAGCAGGACATCGAGGTCGAGCTGCCGGCCGGGGGCGCGGACGAGGTCCGGGTGCTGCTGCGCGGGCGGGTCGACCGGGTGGAGCTCGATTCCGAGGGGCGGCCCGTGATCGTGGACATCAAGACGGGCAAGGTCCCGGTGTCCGGGGCGGAGGCCGAGGCGCACCCGCAGCTGGCGGCGTACCAGCTGGCGGTGCTGCTGGGGGCGATCGAGGGCCGGACCGAGGCGGGTGGCGCTCGGCTCGTGTATGTGGCGAAGGCGAACAACAAGACGGGAGCGACGGAGCGGTCCCAGCCGCCGCTCGACGAGGTGGGCGGCAAGCAGTGGCTGGAGCTGGTCCAGAAGGCGGCGGCCTCGGCGGCGGGTCCGGACTACCAGGCCCAGGAGAACCCGGACTGCGACCGCTGCCCGGCGCGCGGGTGCTGCCCGCTCCGGCCCGAGGGGCGGCAGGTGCCGGGGCTGTGAACGATCTGGTTAGTTCAGGCGCTGTGGGGCGGGGGCGGCCGGGCGGCGGGCTTGTGGACTATCTGGTGAGTTCGTTGGCTCGGCGAGCTGGCTGGGTGCGGGGTTTGTGGACTATCTGGTTAGTTCAGGCGCGGCGGTGTGGCGTTGGCTGGGTGGTGGGTTTGTGGACTATCCGGTGAGCTCGTTGGCTGCGCGAAGTTGGCTGGGTGCGTGGTTTGTGAACCATCTGGTTAGTTCAGATGCGGTGGTGTGGCGTTGGCTGGGTGGTGGGTTTGTGGACTATCGGGTGAGTTCGTTGCCCATGCGGGGTCCGCTGGGTGCGGGGCTTGTGAACCATCTGGTTAGTTCACGCGCGGCAGTGCGGCGCTGGTCGGGCGGCGAGCGTGTGAACTATCCGGTGAGTTCAGCCAGGCGTGAGCACGCGACCGAGCCGGAGCGCCGCGAGGTGCGGCCGTGAGCCCGCTCGTCATCGCCAACCCCGTCGAGCCCGCCGAACTCGCCGATGCGCTCGGGCTGCACCGGCCCACGCCCGAGCAGGCCACCGTCATCGCCGCGCCCGTCGAACCCTCCCTCGTCGTCGCCGGGGCCGGGGCCGGGAAGACCGAAACCATGGCCGCGCGGGTCGTCTGGCTCGTCGCCAACGGCATCGTCAGCCCCGACCGCGTCCTCGGCCTCACCTTCACCCGCAAAGCCGCGCGCCAGCTCGGCGAACGCGTCCGCGCGCGCCTGCGCCGCCTCGCCGGGTCCGGCCTCCTCGACCGCCTCGACCCGACCGGCGGCCTGCGGTCGACCGTGGTCGCCGGCGAACCCACCGTCCTCACCTACCACGCCTACGCCGGCCGCCTGCTGTCCGAACACGGCCTTCGCCTGCCCGTCCAGCCCGGCGTCCGGCTCCTCTCCGAGACGTCGTCGTGGCAGATCGCGCACCGCGTGGTGTCCACATGGGACAACGAACTCGACACCGACCGCGTCCCGCCGACCGTGACCGCCGACCTCCTCGCGCTGGCCGGCGAGCTCGGCGAGCACCTCGTCTCCACCGAACAGCTCGCCGAGTACACGACCTGGCTGTGCAGAGTCATCGAGAACGCCCCGCGCGCCAAGGGCCAACGAGCCGCGCTGCCGCAGAAACTCACCGAAATCATGGCCGCGCAACACTTCCGGCTCGCCCTCCTCCCGCTCGTCGACGACTACCACCGCCGCAAGCGCAACGAAGGCGCACTCGACTTCGCCGACCAGATGTCCCTCGCGGCCCAGCTGGCCGGCGGGTACCCGTCGGTCGTGCGGGGCGAGCGGGAGCGCTACGGCGCCGTCCTCCTCGACGAATACCAGGACACCGGCCACGCCCAGCGCGTGCTGCTGCGGGCGCTGTTCGGCGGCGTCGAGAACCCGCCGATGCCGGTCACCGCCGTCGGCGACCCCGCGCAGGCCATCTACGGCTGGCGCGGCGCCAGCGCCGCCAACCTGCCCCGGTTCACCACGGACTTCCCGCGCTTCGACGGCGAACGGCTCGTCCCCGCGCACGAATTCGGGCTGCTGACCAGCTTCCGCAACCCGCCGGAAATCCTCGACCTCGCGAACGCGATCGCCGAACCGCTGCGCGCCCGCGGCCTCGGCGTCGAACGGCTGCGGGCGCGCGACGGCGCCGGGCCCGCCGACCTCGCCTGTGCGCTGCTGCCGGACATCCGTGCCGAACGCGCGTGGGTCGCCGACGCGCTCGCCCGGCGCTGGTACGCCCACCAAGAGGAAACCGGCAAGCCGCCGACCGCCGCGGTGCTGGTCCGGCGCCGCGCCGACATGGCGCCGATCGCCGCCGAACTGCGGGCGCGCGGGCTGCCCGTCGAGGTGGTCGGGCTCGGCGGGCTGCTGGACGAGCCCGAGGTCGCGGACCTCGTGTCGACGCTGAAGGTGCTCGCCGACCCGCTGTCCGGCAGCGCCGCGGCCCGGCTGCTGACCGGCGCCCGCTGGCGGCTCTCCGCCGCCGACGTCGCCGCGCTGTGGCGGCGCGCCGGCGAGCTGTCCAGCCCCGAGAAGCCGGACACGCCGGAACTGGTCGTCGAGCGCGTCGAGCAGGCCGGTCTCATCGACGCCATCGACGAACCGGGCGACCCGGAGCGGTACTCCGAGGAGGGCTACCGGCGGATCCGGCGGATCGGGTGGGAGCTGGCGGCGTTGCGGCGGCGGCTCGACCAGTCGCTGCCGGAGCTCGTCGCCGACGTCGAACGCACCATGCTGCTGGACGTCGAATCGCTGGCCCGGCCCGGATCCGCGGGACGGGCGCACCTGGACGCGTTCGCCGAAGTCGTCACCGACTACGCCGAGACGGCGCCGACCGCCACCCTTCTGTCCTTTGTGGACTACCTGAACACCGCCGCGCACGCCGAAGACGGGCTCACCCCCGGCGAGGTCGAGGTCGTCCCGGACCGCGTGCAGGTGCTGACCGTGCACTCGGCGAAGGGCCTCGAATGGGAGGTCGTCGCCGTGCCGCACCTGGTGCAGGACGTCTTCCCCGGGCGCCGGCGGTCGTCGTCGTGGCTGCGGACCGCGACGTCGCTGCCGGCCAAGCTGCGCGGTGACGCCGAGGACCTGCCGACGCTGGACATCGCCGAGGGCTACGACCGCAAGGAAGTCCAAGAAGGACTGGAGCTGCACGAAGCCGGGTTCGTCGAACGGGAACAGGCGGAAGAACGGCGGCTCTGCTACGTCGCGCTGACGCGGTCCGAGCACGCGATGATCGTCTCCGGGCACTGGTGGAACGAGAGCAGCAGCCGGGCGAAGGGGCCGTCGGAGTTCCTCACCGAGATCGCCGACGTCCTCCGTGAGACCGGCATCGGGCAGCTCGCGGAGTGGGCGCCGGAACCGGACAAGGACGACGAAAACCCGCTGGTGACGGACTCGCGGGCGGCGCGCTGGCCGGTCGACCCGCTGGGCGACCGCCGCACCGGCGTGCAGACCGGCGTGGAACTGGTGTCCGAAGCCCTGGCCGCCGAGCCTGCGGAAGAAGCCGAGGACGACGATCCCGACGGCTGGGTGACCGACACCGACGTCCTGCTGGAGGAGTGGGCGCGCAAGGACGACCACGTGCACCGGGTCCCGCTGCCGTCGCGGCTTTCGGTGAGCCAGCTGGTCGCCCTGGCCGACGACGCCGGCCGCCTCGCCGCCGACCTGCGCCGCCCGCTCCCGGTGGAGCCCAACAGCTTCGCCCGCCGCGGCACGGAGTTCCACGGCTGGCTGGAGCGCCGCTTCGCGGGCGACCAGCTCATCGAGATCGACGACCTCCCGGGCGCGGCCGACTTCGGCGAGGCCCCCGACGCGGACTTCGAGGAACTGCAGACGGAGTTCGAGAAGAGCGAGTGGGCGGCGCGGGTCCCGGTGGCGGTGGAGGTGACGTTCTCGGCCGACGTCGAAGGCATCACCCTGCGCGGCCGGATGGACGCGGTGTTCGCCGACCCCGACGGCGGCTGGACGGTGGTCGACTGGAAGACCGGCGCGGTCCCGCCGGAGTCCCGCATCCCCGCGTTGTCGGTCCAGCTGGCGGCGTACCGGATGGCCTGGGCGGCGCTGAAGGACGTCCCGGTGGAGCGGGTCCGCGCGGCCTTCCACTACGTCCGCGCGAACCGCACGATCCGCCCGGCCGACCTCCTGGCCCCGGAAGCCCTCCGCGGCCTGCTCCGCGACCTCCCCGAGGCGTGATCAGACAGCCGACACGCGTGATCAGAGAGCCGACACGCGTGATTGAGAAGTCGACACGCGTGATTGAGGGGACGACACACCGGGGCTCCGGCCGGGTCGCCGTGTCGACCCTTGAATCACGCGAGTTGACCCTTCGATCACGCGTGTCGACCGCTGGATCACGCGTTGTCGCGGACCTTCAGGGCCCAGGCGATGAGGGGCCACTGCATCGGTAGCCGCGCCCAGGCGATCGCGCGCTGCGGGGCCGGTGCTCGACGAGCGTCCACCGCCATCTTGACGTTCCCCGGGAACACGCCCAGGAACAGCAGGGCCGCCGCCAGGCCGCCGAGGCGGCGGGTGCGGGGCGCCGCCACCGCGGCCGCGACCGCCAGTTCCGCCACGCCCGAGCCGTACGTCCACGCCCGCCGCGAGCCCGGCAGCGACGCCGGGATCAGGCCGTCGAACGGCTTGGGGACGGCGAAGTGCAGCACGCCCATGAAGCCCAGCGCGCCCGCCAACACGTGCGCGGGCCGTTGCGAGGTTGCCATGAACTCATCGTTCCACGCGGCGGCGCGGTGTCCGGTTCGGCTATCCTCCGGGCGTGAGTGACGCTCGACACGAGCCAGCATGAAGGCCCTCAAACGGTTGCCGCTGGGCAGTCTCACCGATCGGCCCGACCACGAGCTCGTCGGCGTCCTGCGGATGCCGGAGCTGACGGTCAGCCCGCTCCGCTCGATCGTCAAGCGGATCATCGGCGCGACGCTCGCGCTGCTGGCCACGGTGGTCATCGTCTACCTCGACCGCGACGGCTACCGCGATGCCAACGGCGACGGCCTCTCCCTGCTGGACAGCCTGTACTACGCCACCGTCTCGCTCTCGACGACCGGCTACGGCGACATCGCGCCGGCCACGTCGTCCGCGCGGCTGGTGAACGTCCTGGTGATCACCCCGCTGCGGGTGCTCTTCCTCATCGTCCTGGTCGGGACCACCCTGGAAGTGCTCACCGAGCGCTCCCGCCAGGCGTTCAAGATCCAGAAGTGGAGGACGAAGGTGCGCGACCACACGGTCGTCGTCGGGTTCGGCACCAAGGGCCGGTCCGCCGTCAACGCGCTGCTCGGCGACGAGGACGTCGCCCCGGAGCAGATCGTCGTCGTCGACACCGACCAGCAGGCCCTCGACGCGGCGAGCGCGCTCGGCCTCGTCGCCGTGCACGGCTCGGCCACCCGGGCGGACGTCCTGCGGGTGGCCGCGGTCCAGCACGCGCGCGCGGTCGTGGTCGCCCCGAACCGGGACGACACGGCGGTGCTCGTCACGCTCACCGCCCGCGAGCTGGCGCCCAAGGCGCACATCGTCGCGTCGGTGCGGGAGGCGGAGAACGTCCACCTGCTCAAGCAGTCGGGCGCCAACCAGGTCGTCGTCTCCAGCGAGACGGCCGGGCGGCTGCTCGGCATGGCGACGTCGACGCCGCTGGTCGTCGACATCATGGAGGACCTGCTGACCCCCGAATCGGGGCTGGCGATCGCCGAGCGGGCGGTCGAACCGTCCGAAGAGGGCGGTTCGCCGCGGCACCTGGCCGACCTCGTCCTCGGCCTGGTCCGCGACGGCGTCCTGTACCGCATCGACGCCCCGCAGGCCGACGCCATCGAACCGGGCGACAAGCTGCTTTACGTCAAAAAGGTCACCCAGGCGGAGAAGATCGAGCGGTGACCAGGGCGCCTGGGTTTTGCCCGCGGGATCTGGAACCATGGCCGGGTGCCCCCGCGATCCCTCGCCCTCACGTGGCCCACGGTGGCGATCCCCGCCGCGGCGGGTGTGCTCGTCGTGCTGCTCGCCTGGCTGGCCGGGCCCGGCCTGCTCGGCATCGGCAACGACGTCCTGGGCGCCCCGGTGCAGGCGGAGGTGACCAAGCCGGCGCCCTGCGGCCAGGCTGACGCCAAGGAAACCGTCAAGTTCACCGTCGCCGGGAAGGCCCACGAAGGCACGCTCGACGGCTGCGGGCACGGCCAGGGCGAGCGCGTCGAGGTCGCGGTGCCGGACGTGCTGCCCGACACCGGCCAGGTCACCGTCACCGCCGCGGACACGTCGATGGGCGCGTCCGACGCCCGGCGCCCGCTCGGCCTGGCCCTGCTGGTGTTCGCGTGCTTCTCCGGCGGGATGTTCGTCTACCGGTGGCTGAGCATCCCGCTGCGCCCCAGAACGGCTAGCTGACCTCGGACGACGGCGCCGCGAAGGTGTTGCAGTCGGCGATCCGGTTGCTCGTCGCGCCCGCCCGCCACCAGGACGCGTAGTGCGCGTTCGTCCCGTGGTCGTGGCTGCGGGAGGTGTTGTCGCCGCGGGTCTCCTGGTCGTTCCAGGCCTTGTTGTACATGTCGCGGCTGATCGTGCCGCCCTGGTCGACGTGCGCGCCGAGGAACATCCCCGAGAAGCACTGGGCCTGCAGTTCCTTGCGCCGCGACATCTCCAGCCCGGCCGGGCTGTTCTGGCCCGCTTCGTAGATCTTCTGCCAGGCCGCGTCCATCAGCCCGGCGACCTCCTGCACGTGGTGGCCGTACTCGTGGGCGAACAGGGCCAGGTAGACACCCGGGTTGTTGCCGTACTGGTCGGTCTGCAGGCCGCGGAACGGGACGTACAGGTTGTTTTCGCAGTAGTACGCGGCCGTCGCGATGCCGACCTGGATCGTGCCGCACTCGGTCTCGAAGCTCGCGCCGGTCGGGAAGTGCAGCGACGGCGACGTGAACGGCAGGTGGTAGGCCTCGAGGAAGGGGCCCCACGCCGCGTCCAGGCACTTGCTGGCCGCGGTGAAGAACGCTTCCGCGCCTTCCTGCGTGCTCTGCCAGGCCGGCAGCGTGCAGACGCGGTTCTGCAGGCCGGCGTTCGGGTCCTGCAGGATCGGGTGGTCGGCCAGCTTGAGGATCTTCTGCGGCCCGGTCGGGCTGGGCGTCGAGAGCTCGGTCGCCGGGTTCGACGCCGACGCCGGGGCCCCCGCGCCGCCGGGCGGCAGCTGCTGCGGGGGGACGTCCTGCGAGGTCGGGACGTCCCGGAAGTTCGCGTTGGCCAGCGGGGTCTCGTCGCGGTTGAGGGCGACGATCGCGACCAGGCCGAGCACCAGCACGGCCACCGCGCCGAGGCACACGCCGATCACCGCCGCCGGTGACCGGCGCCTCGGTGCGGACACGGTGTGCGGGCGGCCCAGCCACGGGAGATCCGGTTGCGCATCCGGCACCGGCGGCGGCTGAACGGTTCCGCGAGGCGGTTCCTGGCCGGGGGGCGGTTGCGTCACTAGGCAGTCCCGAAGGGTCTCGGTACGGACCGGGGGTACCCGATCCCGCCATTCAGCATATCGGGGGAACGGGCCGTCTCGCACCCGTCCGTGCGCACCGCGTCACGACGCACCGACGTCACCCCAGGTCTGGCCGGGTGCAATGGGCTCTGAGAGAGTGTTGCCAAGCAGGTACTGCAGGCGAGGGGCTTCGATGACAGACACCGGTGGCGCGCCCGGCGGCGAGGGTGCCGACACGCCGACTCCGAGCCAGGGCGTGCCCTCGGCTCCCGCCCCCGGATCGAGTGAGCCGAAGCCGCCCGAAGATCACGCCGCGTCACCGCCGACGCCGCCGCGAGGCTGGCAGGCACCGGACACCCCGGCCGCGCCCGCGACCCCGCCGCCGGGCTGGCAGCACGGGTCGTCCCACCGGCCGGACGCGCTGCCGCCGTTCACCGGGCAGCAGCAGTACCAGCCGCCGCGCTGGAACCCGGACGGGCTCGGCAAGCCCGGCGTGATCGCGCTGCGGCCGCTGAACATCGGCGACATCCTCGACGGCGCGATCACCGCGATCCGCCGGCACGCGCTGCTGATCCTCGGCATCGGCGCGGTGGTGGCGGTGCTCAGCGCCGCGCTCACGTTCGTCCTGCAGAGGTACGTCCTCACCGACCTGGAGAGCTTCGCGACCACGGTCGAACTCGGCCCGGCGGCGACCGAAGAGGAACTGCGCAACGCCCTCTTCGGCACGTTCGGCGACCTGTTCATCGTGCTGATCTCCTCGACGCTGGTCTCGACGCTCCTGTCGACCGTCACCACCGGCCTGATGGCCGCGGTGATGGGCCGGGCCGCGCTGGGCCGCGAGGTCAGCTTCGGCATCGCCTGGCGCGAAGTGCAGCCGCGGCTGCTGCCGCTGCTCGGCGTGGCGTTCGTCTACGCGCTCCTGAGCACCATCGGCGTCATGCTCTGCATCATCCCCGGCGTCCTCGCCTGGGTGTTCTGGGCGCTGGCCGCCCCGGCGCTCGTTCTGGAGCGCGGCACGTTCCGGGAGGCGTTCGCGCGGTCGGTCAAGCTGGTCGGCGGCGCGTTCTGGCGGGTGCTCGGCGTGCTGCTGCTGGCCCGGATCATCGAGTCGTTCTTCGAGAACATCATCCAGTTGCCGTTCACCATCGGCACGGGCATGTTCAGCCAGGTGTTCAACCCGGGCAAGGTGACCGTGCCGAGCACCGGGGACCTGCTGCTGGCGTCGGCCGGGCAGATCATCGCCGGCACCGTCGCGATCCCGTTCGTCGCGCTGGTCACCGTGATCGTCTACCTCGACCAGCGGATGCGCCGCGAAGGCATGGACATCGAATTGGCCCGCGCCGCCGGGGTGCAGCCACCGCAGGCATGGTGACCTTCCGGCTCACCGACGTCCCGGTCGACATCGACCGGGACGCGGCCCGCCGCGCGGCCGAGCAGGAGCTCTCCGACCCGAAGTACCGCGAGGCGCGGCCGAGCTTCCTGCAGGAGATCGGCCGGTGGCTGGGGGAGCAACTGGACAAGCTGCTGAACAGCCTGTCCTCGGACGTCCCCGGCGGGA
Organism: Amycolatopsis sp. 505; assembly: GCF_031625235.1. NCBI lineage: Bacteria > Bacillati > Actinomycetota > Actinomycetes > Pseudonocardiales > Pseudonocardiaceae > Amycolatopsis > Amycolatopsis sp. 505. Next base: position 96,352 of record NZ_JACKQP010000004.1, on the reverse strand, counting down.
TCTTCGGGGTGCTGCTGGTCCTGGCGCTGCTGATCGTGCTCGTCGTGGTGATCCGGGTGCGCACGGGCAAGGTCGCCCGCGCGGCGCGGGCCGATCGCGTCGTCTTCGGCGGGCAGCGCCGGAGTGCCGCCGACTACCGCCGCTCGGCCGCGGAAGCCGCCGCCGCGGGCCGGTTCGACGACGCCGTCCGCGACCGCTTCCGCGCCGTCGTGCGGGCCCTGGAGGAACGCGCGCTGCTCGACGTCCGCTCCGGCCGGACGGCGGATGAAGCCGCCGCCGAAGCCGGGCAGCTGCTGCCGAACGTCGCGGATCAGCTGCGGCAGGGCGCCCGGCTCTTCGACGACGTCCACTACGGCGGCCGCGAAGGCACCGAAGCGGCGTACCGGACCCTGACCGAACTGGACGAACGCTGCCGCCGTGAGCGGCCGGTCGCCATGGCGGCCCCGTGAGCACCTCGGTTTCGCCCGACCTGCGCCGGATCTGGCGCGGCGCCCGGATCCCGCTCGCCCTCCTGGTCCTGATCTTCGTCGCCGGGGCCCTGCTCCTGCTCGGCCGCGGCGAGCAGGCCTACGGCGCCCTCGAACCCGGCTCGTACGAACCCGGCGGCGCGCACGCCTTGGTGAAACTGCTCGAAGACCAGGGCGTCGACGTCCGGACCGCGCACACGGTCGCCGAAGCGGACGCCGAAGTCGGCGAAGACACCACGCTGCTGGTGACCGCCCCGGACCTGGCCCCGGCGAAGCGGTTCGACGCGCTGCGGGAGCGCGCGGCCGACGTCGTCCTGGTGACGCCGGGCGAGGTGACGCTGCGGGATTCGCTGCCGCTGGTGCACCCGGCCGGGCGCAGCGACGTCGGGACGTTGCCGCCGCAGTGCACGGTCGCCGCGGCGGTCGCGGCCGGCGAGGTCACGCTCGGCGGGATCGGCTACACCTCGCCCGGCGCGCGCTCGTGCTACCCCGGCGAGGACGGCGGCGGCACGCTGCTGCAGCTCGCCGAGGGGAACCGCACGACGACGCTGCTCGGCACGCCGGCACCGTTGACGAACCAGCGGCTCGCCGAGCAGGGCAACGCGGCCTTGTCGCTGCGGTTGCTCGGCGCGCACCCGAAGCTCGTCTGGTACCTGCCGACCACGTCCGACCCGGCGCTGGACGACTCCCGCCGGTCGATCTTCGACCTGATCCCGGACGGCTGGTCCTACGGCGCCGCGCAGGCGCTCGTCGCGGTGGCCCTGCTGGCGTTGTGGCGGGCCCGCCGGCTCGGCCCGGTCGTCACCGAGCCGCTGCCGATCGTCGTCCGCGCGGCCGAAACGGCCGAGGGCCGCGCCCGGCTGTACCGGCGGGCCAAGGCGGCCGGGCACGCGGGCGAGACGCTGCGGGAAGCCGCGCGCGGCCGGCTGCGGACGGCACTGGGCCTGCCGCGCGACGCCGACGCGGCGGCGCTGGTGGCGTCGGTGAGCACGCGGACCGGCCGTCCGGCGAACGACGTCGGCGCGATCCTCTACGGCCCGCCGGTGCCGGACGACCCCGCGCTGGTCCGGCTGGCCGGCGAACTCGATCAGGTGGAACGAGAGGCAGGGCGAACTTGACCAGCGGTACCGAGAACGCGACCGGGGCCCGTGACGCGCTGATCGCGCTGCGCACCGAGGTCGGCAAGGCCGTCGTCGGCAACGAAGCCGCCGTCACCGGGCTGATCCTGGCGCTGCTCTGCCGGGGGCACGTGCTGCTCGAGGGCGTCCCGGGCGTGGCGAAGACGCTGCTGGTGCGGGCCCTGGCCGCGGCGCTGGACCTGGAGACCACGCGCGTGCAGTTCACGCCGGACCTGATGCCCGGCGACGTCACCGGCTCGATCGTCTACGACGCGCACAGCGGCGAATTCTCCTTCCGCGAGGGGCCGGTGTTCACCAACCTGCTGCTCGCCGACGAGATCAACCGGACGCCGCCGAAGACGCAGTCGTCGCTGCTGGAGGCGATGGAGGAGCGGCAGGTTTCGATCGACGGCAAGTCGCGGCCGCTGCCGGACCCGTTCATCGTGATCGCCACCCAGAACCCGGTGGAGTACGAGGGCACCTACCCGCTGCCGGAGGCGCAGCTGGACCGGTTCCTGCTCAAGCTGACCATGCCGGCGCCCTCGCGCGAGGACGAGATCGGCATCCTGTGGCGGCACGCGCAGGGCTTCGACCCGCGCAACCTCGCCGCGGCGGGCCTCAAGGCCGTCGCGGGAGCTCCCGAGCTCGCGGCGGCGCGCGAAGCCGTGGCGCGGGTGACGATCGGGCCCGAGGTGATCGGCTACGTCGTCGACCTGTGCCGGGCGACGCGGTCGCTGCCGTCGGTGCGGATCGGCGTTTCCCCGCGTGGCGCCACGGCGTTGCTCGCGGTGACCCGCGCCTGGGCGTGGCTCGCCGGGCGCGACTACGCCACCCCGGACGACGTCAAGGCGCTCGCCCGGCCCGCGCTGCGGCACCGCCTGGACGTGCGGCCCGAGGCCGAGCTCGAAGGCGTCACCGCGGACGGCGTGCTGGACCGCGTGCTCGCGTCCGTGCCCGTGCCGCGCTGACATGGCCGTCACCGGAAGGCTCGGGCTGCTGGCGCTGTTCGGCGCGCTGGTGGTCGGGCTGCTGCTGCCGTCGACGACCGGGATCCTGGCGGTCGGCGCGGTGCTGCTGGTGCTCGTCGCCGTCGACCTGGCGCTGGCGGGCAGCGTGCGGGCGCTGACGTTCGCGCGCTCGGGCGACACCTCGGTCCGGCTCGGCGAGCCGTGCGAGGTGCGGCTGGTGGTCGCGAACCCCGGTGGCCGTGCGGTGCGCGGGCAGCTGCGCGACGCGTGGCCGCCATCGGCGGGCGCGGCCGACCGGCACGCCGTGCACGTCCCGGCGGGGGAGCGGCGGGCCCTGGTGACGTCCCTGCGGCCGACCCGGCGCGGAGACCGGACGGCGGCCCGGGTGACGGTCCGTTCGGTGGGGCCGCTGGGCCTGGCCGCCCGGCAGGGGTCGCACGCGGTGCCGTGGACGGTCCGGGTGCTGCCGCCGTTCCACAGCCGCAAGCACCTGCCGTCGCGGTTGGCGCGGCTGCAGCAGCTCGACGGCCGCAACGCGGTGCTGATCCGGGGCCAGGGCACGGAATTCGACTCGCTGCGCGAGTACGTCATCGGCGACGACGTCCGCTCGATCGACTGGCGCGCCACGGCTCGCGCGGCGGACGTCATGGTCCGGACGTGGCGCCCCGAGCGCGACCGGCACGTGGTCCTGGTGCTGGACACGGGCCGCGTATCGGCGGGCCGGGTGGGCGACGCACCGCGGCTGGACGCGGCGATGGACGCGGCGTTGTTGCTGGCGGCCTTGGCTTCCCGCGCGGGCGACCGCGTCGACCTGCTGGCCTACGACCGCCGCCTGCGCGCGGCGGTGCAGGGGTCGTCGGGGGCGTCGTTGCTGACGTCGCTGGTGAACGCGATGGCACCGCTCGAGCCGTCGCTGGTGGAGACGGACGCGCGCGGGATGATCGCGGAGGTCCTCCAGCGGACCCGGCGGCGCGCGCTGGTGGTGCTGCTGACCGGACTGGACGCGGCACCGCTGGAGGAGGGCCTCTTCCCGGTGCTGAGTTCGCTGACGGGCCGGCACGAGCTGGTGGTGGCGTCGGTGGCGGACCCCCGGGTGGCGGAGATGCTGTCGTCCGGCGGGGACGCCGAAGCGGTGTACGACGCGGCCTCGGCGGCCCGCACGACGGCCGAGCGCCAGCGCGTGACCGAACGCCTGGTGCGGCACGGGGTGCACGTGGTGGACGCGGTCCCGGAGGAACTGCCGCCGGCCCTGGCGGACCGTTACCTGGCCTTGAAGGCCGCAGGACGACTGTGATCGCAAAGCCGACACGCGTGATCCGAAGGTCGACACGCGTGATCCGAAGGTCGACACGCGTGATCCGGAGGTCGACACGACGAGCCTTGCCGTGTCGACCCGTCAATCACGCGTGTCGGCTCGCCAATCACGCGTGTCGACTGCTGCCGCACAACTCAAGCCGACTCGGGTAGCGCGTCCCCGGCGTCGCGGGCGTCCAGGTCGCCGACCTCGCCGTCCTTCGCCGCGCGGCGGCCCAGCGTGAAGACGTAGACCAGGAAGGCCACCTCCACCGCCGCGCCGATGCCCACCCGCAGCCACGTCGGCCAGCCCGACGGCGTCACGAACGCCTCGATCACGCCGGACACCAGGAGCACGCACGTCAGCCCGAGCGCCATCACCACCACCGACCGGCCCTGCTCGGCGAGCGCCGCCGTGCGGGAGCGGCGGCCCGGGTCGATCACCGTCCAGCCGAGCTTCAGCCCCGTCCCCGCCGCGACGAACACCGCCGTCAGCTCCAGGAGGCCGTGGGGGAGCAGGAGGCCGATCATCACGTCGCCGCGGCCGGCCGCGCTCATCGCGCCGATGATCATCCCGGCGTTGAGCGAGTTCAGCCAGAGCGCGCCGATCACCGGCAGGCCCAGCGCGACGCCGAGGAACAGGCAGGTCGCCGCCACCCACGCGTTGTTCGTCCAGACCTGCGCCGCGAAGGACGCCGCCGGTCCCGTCGAGTAGTACGTCTCCGCGTCGCCGCCGGGCTTGGTCAGCTCGCGCAGCTCGTCCGGGGTGCCCAGGGACGCGCGCACGAGCGGGTCGCGCGCGACCCAGACGGCGATCACCACCATCACCGCGATCGACGCCAGCGCGGCCGGGATCCACCAGCGCCGCGAAAGGTAGACCGCGGCTGGGAACCGGCGGGTGAAGAACCGGGCGACCTCGCGCCAGGCCGGGTTGTGCGACCCGGAGACCGCCGCCCGGCCGCGGGCGACCAGGTCCGACAGCCGGCCGAGCAGCGCCGGGTCCGGCGCGACCGACCGCACGATCGACAGGTGCGTCGCGGTCCGCTGGTAGAGCGTCACCAGCTCGTCGGCTTCCGGCCCGGTCAGCTTGCCGCCGCGCCGGGTCAGCTCGCCGAGCCGGGTCCACTCCGCCGCGTGCGCGGCGACGAAGACGTCCACATCCACACCGGCCACCCTATCCGTCGATACGCTGGTCCTCGTGCACGAGGAATCGGAGCTGGTCACCGGCGAAGCGGTCGTCCTGGACCTGCGCGTGGCCAAGCTCGCCAGCCGCGCGCTGGCGATGGCGCTGGACGTCCTCCTGCAGCTGGCCCTGCTGCTGGCGGCGGCCATGGTGCTTTCGTTCGTGACGCCGGCCGACGACGAGTCGCTCTTCGTGGCGCTGCTGCTGGTCTTCGTGGTGCTGGTCATGGTCGGCTACCCGGTCATCTCCGAGACGCTCACGCGCGGCCGTTCCCTGGGCAAGATGGCGGTGGGCCTGCGGGTGGTGCGCGTCGACGGCGGCCCGATCCGCTTCCGGCACGCGCTGGTCCGCGGCCTCGGCGGCTTCGTCGTCGACTTCTGGGCGCTCGGCCTGTTCGGCGCGGTCGCGGTGATCGTGTCGCTGTGCTCGTCGGACGGCCGCCGCGTCGGCGACTTCCTCGCCGGGACGCTGGTGGTCCGCGAGCGCGTCCCGGAAGGTGCGGCGTACGCGGCGATCGGCATGCCGCCGGGCCTCGAAGGCTGGGCGTCGCAGCTCGACCTGACCCGCCTGCCGGACGACCTCGCGCTGGCGAGCCGCCAGTTCCTGGCCCGGTTCCGCGAGCTGCGCCCGGAGGCGTCGCACGCGCTCGGCTGGGGGCTCGCGCAGCAGGTCGGCAACGCGCTGGGAACGCCGGTGCCGCCCGGGGTACCGCCGTGGGCGTTCCTGGCGGCGGTGCTGGCGGAGCGGCGCAACCGCGACCACGCCCGGGCGTTCCAGGCCTACCAGGCCCAGGTCGCGGCGGCGCGGGGACAGCTGCCGCAGCCCTACCCGGCGGCGGCCGGTGTCCCGTCCGTGGCGCAGCCGGATCCGCCGACGCCGCCGACGGGGGTGGAGAACCCGTTCACCCCGCCGAGCTGACCGGCGTCACGAGACGTCCCCCGACGGCGAGAGCCACGTGTTGCACTGCTGGTTGCGGTTCTTCGTGGCGCCGTGCTGCCACCAGCTGATGTTGTGCTTTGCGCTGCCGTGGTCGCGTTTGCCGTTGCGGGCGTAGTCGTCGCCGCGGTCCTGGGCGTTCCAGGCTTCGTTGTAGATGTTCTTGTCGACCGAGCCGCCGGAGACCGACGCCGAGCCGAGGAACATCCCCGAGAAGCACTGCGCCTCGAGTTCCATGCGCCGGGACAGTTCCAGGCCGGCCGCGGAGTCGGCGCCCGCGTCGTAGCGCTGGTTGGCGAACGCCTCGGTGATGCCGGACATGTTCTGCACGTGGTGGCCGTACTCGTGGGCCAGGATCGACAGGTACGGGCCCGGGTGGTTGCCCCACACGTCGAGCTCGATGCGGTCCATCGGCATGTAGATCGTGTTGTTCGCCGAGCAGTAGAACGGCGTGACACCGGTGGTGGTGCCGCCGCTGCCGCACGGCGTCGACGATTCCGACAACGACCGCGGCACCGACAGGTTCGGCGACCGGAACGGCAGGTCGACGGCGCCGAGCATGCGCGACCACATCGCGTCGAGGCAGCCGATGCCGGACTGGAAGAAGCGCGTGACGCTGTTCTGGTCGGTCGCCCAGCGGCTCAGCGAACAGGGGACGTTCTGCAGACCGTAGTCCGGGCTGCCGAACAGCGGGTTGTTCCCGGTGGCCGCGACCGACCGCGGCCCGGACGGCGGCTGCGAGGCCGGCGTCCGGCGTTCGGTGGTGCGGGCGGTCGTCGTTTCCCCGGCCGACGTCGTGGTCGCGGTGGTCGTCGCTTCGGTGGTGGTTTTTTCGGTGGTGGTCGGGTAGGTGCTGGAGTAGCCGGCGTCGGCGACGTGCCGCTTGTGGTTCCCGGACAACGCGACGGCGGCGACGAGCCCACCCGCGACGGCGACGATCGCGAAGATGGCGACGGCGACGACGACCCCGGTGTTCGACTTCTTGGCGACGTAAGGGGTGTAGCCGGGCGCGAACCGCGGCCCGAATGCGGGAGGTGCGGCGTAACCCGGCGCGAAGACGGGCGCCGCGGCCGCGGCCGGCGGTGGCAGCGGAGCCCGCGCGGGCGGCGGGAGGGGGTGGCCGAACGGCCCGGTGGGCGGCCCGTACGGACCGCGCGGCGGCTGCGGGACACCCGTCACGGGCGCCCCGAACGGCCCGGGTGCGCCACCGGGGCCGGGTTGTTGTGCGGGCGCCTCGAAAGGGCCGGGTGCGCTGCCTGGGCCGGGTTGTTGTGCGGGCGCCTCGAAAGGGCCGGGTGCGCTGCCGGGGCCGGGTTGTTGTGCGGGCGCCCCGAAAGGGCCGGGTGCGCTGCCCGGGCCTGGCTGGTGCGCGGGCGGTCCGGAGCGATTCGGCGGCCCACCCTGCCCCGGCAGCGGCCGCACCCCCGGCGGCGGCAGCGGCCGCGCTCCCGGTGGCGGCTGCGGCGGCCGGCCCGGCGGCTGCGGGCGGCGCGGGTCGTGCGGGCCGGCACCAGGACCCGGGCCGGCACCAGGACCGTGCGTCATCGAATGGAACCCCCCGTGCGATTTCCCCGTCGGAAGCGGCGTACCTGCGGTGATCGCGCCGTTCCGGGCGTCAGCATAGATCGAGTGCTCTAGGGTGTGGTGCTGTGTCGATGAAATGGGGGGCCGCCGCCGCGATCGCCGTCGCGGCCGTGCTGGTGACCGTCGCCGGGCCCGCCGCCGCGCAGGGGCCGTCGGCCGGGCCCGTGCTGCCCAACCTGCCCGACGACCAGTCCAAGAAACCCCAGCTGCTCGGTGGCCAGGACGTCCGGCCGCCCGAAGGGGCCACCGCCGACGTCGCCCTCAAGGTCCTCCGCGACGGCACCCTCTCCGTCACCGAACACGTCACCGTCCCCGGTGGACAGCACCTCACCTCGCGCGTCCCGCTCAAGGTCCCCGCGAGCGACGACCAGGACCGCGTCTTCGCCGTCCGCGACGTCAAGGCCGAAGGCGCCACCACCGAGCTCACCGGCGACCAGCTCGTGCTCACCTTCCCGGCCGGCACCAGCGGCGTCACCTACACCGTCGACGGCGCCATCGCCGACCAGAACGGCCGCCAGCAGGCCCGGTGGCAGGTCGCCAGCGGCTTCGACACCCCGCTCGCCAAGCTCACCGCGTCCCTCGTCGCCCCGGCGACCCGGTTGTCCCCTGTGGACTGTTTCGCCGGCCCGGTCGGCTCGAACCAGCGGTGCACGCTCGCCGAGCTCGACCACACCGGCGTGGTGCGGCTCGAACAGGACGACGTCCGCCCCGGCGACCGCGTCGACCTGCTCGTCGGCCTGCCCGCGGGCACCACCCCGGCGAACGCGCGGTTCGCCGCCATCGGCCTGCTGGCCAACGCCTTCGCGCTGACGCCGCTGACCGGAATCGCCTTCGCCGTCCTGCTCGTCTTCCTCGTCGCGGCCGCCCTTTTCGTGTGGCGGCGCCGCAAGCAGGACGCCGGTGCGCTGCGCACCGCCACCGGCCCGGTCGAGGTGCTCCTGCGCGACGGCGACCGCGTCTTCTTCGCCAGCCCCGACGGCGTGCTGCCCGGCCAGGTCGGCACGGTCGTCGACGAGACCGTCGACGTCGTCGACATCAGCGCCACCGTCGTCGACCTCGCCGTCCGCAACTACCTGTGGCTGGCCGAAGTCCCGGGCCCCGACTGGCAGATCGCCCGCCGCAACCCGCCGGACGAGCACCTCCACGACTTCGAACGCGCCGTCTGCGAAACCCTGCTGCCGCCGGGCACCGACACCGTGCTCGTGTCGCAGCTGCGCGCCCGCGGCGGGCTCGACCTGCGCCGAATCAGCGACGCGATGTACGCCGACGTCGTCGGCAAGCGCTGGTTCTCCCGCCGCCCCGACACCGCCCGCGGCCGGCTGACCTGGCTCGGCGCCGGGATCTTCACCCTCGGCCTGGTCACCACCGCGGTGCTCACCTTCACCGCGGGGTACGCGCTGCTCGGCGTCGCCCTGGCCCTGGCCGGGCTCGCCGTCGTCGCGGTGGCCGCGCTGCTGCCGTCCCGCACCGCCCGCGGCCGGGCGCTGGCCGGGCAGGTCCGCGGCCTGCTCGACTACCTGCACACCGCGCGGGCCGACGACATCCCGCCCGCCGACCGCGAGCTGGTGTTCTCCCGCTCGCTGCCGTACGCGGTCGTCCTGGGCGACACCGAACGCTGGCTCGGCACCTTCGCCGCGCTCAACCCGTCGGCCGACGGCTCGGCCGGGCTGTACTGGTACGGCGGCATGGAAGCCGAGCCGGACCTGCGCCGCTTCGGCGCGCACTTCCCGTCCTTCCTGACCGCGCTCGACGGCGTCCTCACCGCCGCCGCGGCCCGCTGACCGTGCTCGCGGGGGCGGTCCTCGCGCTCGCACTGGCCGCCGGCCCCGCGGATCAGCCGCCCCTGCCCACCGTGCCGCAGAGCGCGGAGATCCAGCTCAAGGTCCAGCGCGACGGCTCGCTCTCGGTCGTCGAAGCGATCTCGGTCCCCGACGGCCTCACGATGGATCGCCGGGTCCCGCTGCGGGTCGCTGCGCCCCACCACCGCGACCGCGTCTACGGCGTCCGCGACGTCGTGCTGGAAGGCCGCGGAACGGCGAGCGTGGGCGAGGACGCCTTCACCGTCCACCTCACCTCCGGCACGTCGATCGTCCGGTACACAGTGGACGGTGCGGTCGCCGGAGACCGGGTCACCTGGGAGCTGGCCGGCGGCTGGAGCACCGAGCTGAAGTTCCTCCGCGCCTCCTTCGCGGCGCCGAAGATCCCGGTCGCCGTCGACTGCCTCGCCGGCGACCTCCCGTGCGCGGCCGCGCAGATCGACCACGCCGGGCTGACCCGGTTCAGCCAGCAGAACCTCGCCGCGGGCGAGCGGATGACGGCGACCGTCGAGCTGCCCGCCGGTACCGTTCCGGCGAACGAGGTCCTGGTCCCGGCGAAGACGATCGCCGGCGCGTTCGTGCTCACCGCGCCGGTCGGCTGGGCCTGGGCGGGCTTCGCGGTCTTGCTGCTGGTCACCGCTCTGCTGGTAGGCCTCGCGCGCCGCCGTGACGCCGATCAGGGGGCGGCTCCGAAGGCCGAGCTGGTCACCGCGAACGGTGAATTCGCGTCCCCGGCCGGGGTGCTGCCGGGCCACGCCGGGGTCCTCCTGCGCGGCCGGGCCGGACCCCTCGACCTGGCCGCGACCGTGCTCGACCTCGCCGTCCGCAACTACCTCTGGGTGAGCGAAGACGGGTCCCGGCTGAGCCGCCGCAACCCCGCCGACGAGCACCTGTCGCCCTTCGAACGTGCTGTCTTCGAAGCCGTCCTGCCGGAAGAGACGGTGACGCTCGCCGAGCTGCGGCAGCGACGCGTCGAAGTCCCGCGCGCCGAGCTGGCCGCCGACCTCGTCCGGCGCGGCTGGTGGGCGACGGGGCGGCTTCGCCGGGCCGGCCTCCGGGTCGTCTGCTACGGCGTGTTCCTCACGGTGCTGCTGGCCCTGACGGTCGGTTACGCCCAGCTCGGCGTGCTCCTCGCGCTGGCCGGGGTCACCGCCGTCGCCGCCTCGGCCGCCCTGCCCGCGCGGCGGCGAGCGGGCGCCGAGGTCGCGCGCCGGCTCCGCGGCGTCGCCGCCGTCCGGGTCGAGGACCTGGACAAGCCGCAGCGCGAGCTGGTCTTCTCCCGCGGCCTGCCGTACGCGCTCGCTCTGGGCGAACTGGCGTCCTGGGTGGCCGCGTTCGACGGCCTCAAGCACCCGCCGCCGGTCTACTGGCACGCCGGCGACGTCCGCCCTGACCAGGCCGGATCCTTCGCGACGGCGCTCACCGGCACCTTCGCCGCCGCCCACCGCGCCCACCTCCTCGCCGACGCCGGCCGGGCCGCCGGTTCTCAGCAGCCAGTCGAGACGCATGCGACGGCCCCGCCGTCGTAGGGTGGGGCCATGGCCGATCCCGAGCTCGTCCGATACACCCTCGACAACGGTCTGCGCGTGGTTCTCGCCCCCGACGCGACCGCGCCGGTGGTCGGCGTCAGCGTGCACTACGACGTGGGTTTCCGCTCCGAGCCGGAGGGGCGCACCGGTTTCGCGCACCTCTTCGAGCACCTGATGTTCCAGGGCTCCGAGAGCCTGGAGAAACTCGCGCACTTCCGGCACGTGCAGTCCAGCGGCGGGACCTTCAACGGGTCCACCCACCCGGACTACACCGACTACTTCGAGGTGCTCCCGAGCGCCGCGCTCGAGCGGGCGCTGTTCCTCGAAGCCGACCGCATGCGCGCGCCCAAGCTGACCGCGGAGAACCTGGCGAACCAGATCGACGTCGTCAAGGAGGAGATCCGGCTCAACGTGCTGAACCGGCCCTACGGCGGGTTCCCGTGGATCACCCTGCCGCCGGTGCTGTACTCGACGTTCCCCAACGCGCACAACGGCTACGGCGGCTTCGAGGACCTCGAAAGCGCCACGGTCGACGACTGCGCGGCCTTCTTCGACACCTACTACTCGCCGGCGAACGCCGTGCTGACCGTGGCGGGCGACTTCGAGGTGGACACCGCCAAGAAGCTGATCGAGGACCACTTCGGCGACGTCCCGCACCGGCCGGCGCCGCAGCGGCCGTCGTTCGCCGAGCCGCTGCCGACCACCGAGTTGCGCGGCGAGGTCGAAGACGCGCACGCCCCGCTGCCCGCGCTCGGCATCGGCTACCGGATGCCGGACCCGATCAACGACGTCGACAGCTACCTGGCCTACCTCGTGCTGGCCGGCGTGCTCACCGACGGCGACGGCTCCCGCCTGCAGCAGCGGCTGGTGCACAAGGAGCCCCTGGTCGTCGACATCGGGGCCGGCGCCGGGCTGTTCGGCCCGTTCGAGGCCCGCGACCCCGACACGTTCACCATCACCCTGATCCACCCGCACGAGGTGCCCCGCGAGCGCGTGCTCGCCGCGCTGGACGACGAGCTGGAGAAGCTCGCCGAGACCCCGCCGAGCGAGGAAGAGCTGCGCAAGGTCACCGCCCGCTGGACGGCGAGCCTGCACTCCGAGCACGACAGGCTGGTGTCGCGGACCCTGGCCCTCGGCTCGTTCGAACTGCTCTACGGCGACGCGTCGCTGGTGTACCGGCTCGCGGACCGGATGTCCGCCGTCACCGCGGAGGCCGTGTCGGCGGCGGCGAAGGCGCTGCGCCCGGACGCGCGCGCCGTGCTGGTGGTCAAGCCCGCTTCGGAAGGGAACAACGAGCAGTGACTTCAGCAACGCACCGCAGCGCGGAGGAGATCGGCCGCACCGCGCGGGGGCCGCGGCCGCTGCCGCCGCTCGGCGAGCAGCGGGCCGCCGCCGACCTGTCCCATGTGGACACGACGCTGGCGAACGGCCTGCGCGTGGTCGCCGTCCGCAAGGCGACCGTGCCGATGGTCGAGGCCCGGCTGTGGATCCCGTTCGCGGGCGACGACGCGCTGCACCCGGCGACGGCCGAGGTGCTCGCCGAGACGATCCTGACCGGCACCGCCCGCCGCAACCGCATCGAGATCGACGCCGAGCTGGCGCTGATCGGCGGCGACATCGGCGCGGGTGTCGACCCGGAGCGCCTGGTGCTCACTGGGTCCGCGCTGGCCGACAAGCTGCCGACGTTCCTCGACGTCCTCGGCGACGTCCTCACCGGGGCGACGTACGCCGACGAGGAGATCGCGCGCGAGAAGGAGCGGCTGGTCGAGCGGATCGCCGTCTCGCGCACGCAGCCGCGCACGATCGCTCGGGAGGCGCTGCAGAAGCACCGCTACGGCGACCACCCGGCCACGCGCGAGGTCCCGCGCGCCGAAGACGTCGCGGTCGTGACGCCGGAGCAGGTGCGAGCGCTGCACCAGGCGTCGGTGCTGCCGCGGGGTTCGGTGATGGTGCTGGTCGGCGACCTCGACCCGGCCGGTGTCGTCGGCGAGCTGGAGAAGGTGCTCGGCGGCTGGGCGTCCGACCGCTCCGCCGTCCGGCTGCCGCCGCTGCCGGACCTGACCGGGCCGAGCGTGCTGCTGGTGCCGCGCGCGGGTGCGGTGCAGTCGCAGATCCGGCTCTCGGCGCAGACGATCCCGCGCACGGACCCGGGTTACGCGGCGCTGCAGCTGGCGAACCTGGCCTACGGCGGGTACTTCTCGTCGCGGCTGGTGGAGAACATCCGCGAGAACAAGGGGTACACGTACTCCGCGCACTCCGGCTTCGAGTTCACCGACGGCACGGCGGTGGTGAACGTCGACGCGGACACGGCGACCGACGCGACGGCCCCGGCGCTGTTGGAGACCCGCTACGAGCTGGGTCGCCTCGGCCAGGTCCCGCCGTCGGGCGACGAGCTGGAGTCGGTGCGGCAGTACGCGATCGGCTCGCTGCTGACCTCGACGTCCTCGCAGGCCGGGCTGGCCGGGCAGGTGCTGGCGCTGGCGTCGACCGGGCTGGGCCTGGAGTGGCTGAACGAGCACCCGGCGCGGGTGGCGGCGGTGACCGCGGACGACGTCGCCGAAGCGGCGCTGAAGTACTTCGCGCCCAAGCGGTTCACGGGCGTGGTGGTCGGCGACGCGGCGGTGCTGGAGCGCAAGCTCCTGGCGCTCGGCGACGTCGTCGTGGGCGAGCCGGCCTGATGTCGGTCCCGTTCACCCTGGGGGACCCGCCGACCCTGTCCCGGTCCACAGTGGACCGCCAGGAAGGCTTGCGCACCAACCCCGCACGGCTCGCGTCGCGCTGGCCGGACGCCCGGGTCGTCCTCCTGGACGACGCCGGGCGCACCCCGGTGGCCGAAGGGGCGTCGACGCTGGCGTTCCGCAAGGCGATCGACTTCGGTGCTTCGCCGCCGGAGGACGCGGTGTTCCTCGGCGAGTGGCAGGACGTCGACTATTGGTCGCTCCCGGGCGGCCCGTCGGGCGCGGCCGACACGGTGAAGATGGCGGGCAGCTGGGGTTTCGTGGAGGAGGTCCCGCGCGCGGACGGCGAAGTCTGGGTCGAGCTGCGCGGCTACGGCGACCTCCTGGACGACACGTCGGCAGGGCTCTTCACGACGGCCCAGGCGTTGCGCTTCTGGCGGCGCCAGGCGCGGTTCTGCACGCGGTGCGGCAGCCCGACGGAGCTGATCCAGTTCGGCTGGGCGAGCAAGTGCACCGGGTGCGGCCGCGAGGAGTACCCCCGCACGGACCCGGCGGTGATCTGCCTGGTCCACTCGTCGGAGGGCGTGAACGGCTCCCACGTGCTGCTGGCGCGTCAGCCGATCTGGCCGGCGGGGCGGTACTCGGTCTTGGCGGGGTTCGTCGAGGCGGGGGAGTCCCTGGAGGCGTGCGTGATCCGGGAGATCCGCGAAGAGGTGGGCGCTTCGGTGTCCGACGTGCGGTACCTGGGCAGCCAGCCGTGGCCGTTCCCGAGGTCGATCATGCTGGGGTTCACGGCCCGGGCGGACCGCTCGCTGCCGTTGGTGCCGGCGGACGGGGAGATCGAAGAGGCACTGTGGGTCTCGCGGGCCGAGGTGCGGGAGGCGTTCGAGAACAGCGCCGACCGGGGCGCGGGTTCTCGCCCCACGCCGATCGCCGGTGGGGCGGCGGAGATCATCCTGCCGGGGAACTCGTCGATCGCCCGCGTGATGCTCAAAGCCTGGGCGGACGCGGAGGAGTAGGCCCGACCTGCTGAGGGCCGGTGCCGGCCTTCAGCAGGTTCACGGCTCGTAGCTCGTCGCGGCCCGCATGGCCTTCGCGGCGACCTCCCAGCCGCTCCAGGTGTCCTCGATCGGGTAGTCGCCGCCGCGGTCGGTCAGCCACGCCGCCAGCGCTTCCAGGTACCGGGGCAGCGTGTCGTTGGCCCAGAAGGCCGGCACCCCCTCCGAGCAGTCCGCGGCCAACGCCGTCACGACGGCCACCAGTTCGTCCTTGTGCCGAGCGGCCGGGGCTGACGGGCAGTGCAGCAGGCCACAGGCGACGTCGGGGTCGTTGTCGGGCACCCCCGAGCGGTGTTCGAACTCGTAGTGGAAGCACACGAAGTGCATCCGCTCGAACGTCTCGTAGTCGTCCCGGTTCAGCCGCACCGGGTAGCCGCAGCGCCGGCAGAGCCGGTTTTCTTCGGACACCCTTGAATCCTTCTCTCGCTACTCGTAGACCGTCGATGCCGTCCCGGAGGATCGAGGTCGGTAGTGCCGGGAACCTTCACCGGAGGTGGCGGAGCAGCGGGAACGCGATCGGCACCCGGTTCCGCGCAGCCGCCGCCGGACCACCCCGGGACCGCTTGGTCCAGGTGGTCCGCACCCGCTGCGCCACGATGTCCACAACGACCAGCCTCCCCGCCGCCGCAAGTCGAAATCCGCTCACCGAACCCACCGCGACCAGCGCAACTCGTTCACCGGTACACCGGCCACCTGGCCCAACGCGCCCCCAAGCGTTATCTCCCCGTTTCGCGAGACCGTTGACGGCTGTGCCCCGGCTCACTACAGTCCCCGGAAACCGTCTGTAAAGTATCCTAATTAAGTCCGGAGGAACGAGTGCGAGCCGGTAGCCCGCGGATGCTGCGCGAGATCAACGATCGCGCCGCCATCGAGGTCCTCCTGCGGGAGGGGCCGCTCACGCGGGCCGAACTCGAGCTCGCCATCGGGCTCTCGAAACCCGCCACCGCGCAGCTGCTCACCCGGCTCGAGCAGGACAACCTCGTCACCAAAGCCGGTGTGCGGGGCGGTGGCCGGGGGCCTCGCGCCCAGCTCTGGGCGGCCAACGGGGGCCTCGCCTTCGTCGCCGCCGTCGATCTGACGCCGCACGTTGCCGACTTCGTCGTCGCCGATGTCGCCGGAATCGTGCTCGCCGAACACCGGACGCCGCTGCCCGTGCACGCGGGCGCCGACGTCGTCGGGACCTTCGGCGAGGCCCTCCAGAAGGTCGCCGAAGCAGCCGGGATCAAGCGCGAAGACCTGGCCCACGTGGTGATCGGCGCGCAGGGGGCGTTCGATCCGCGGACCGGCCTGCTCTCCTCCGCGCCGCACATCCCCGGCTGGCTCGGCTTCGACGTCCCGCAGAAACTCAGCGACGAACTCGGCGTCGACGTCCTCATCGAGAACGACGTCAACCTGGTCGCCGTCGAGGAGATGACCGTCGGGATGGCGCAGGACGTCGACGACTTCGTCATGGTCTGGCTGTCCGAAGGCGTCGGCGGTGCCGTCGTCATCGGACGGCGGCTGCTGCGCGGAGCCACCGGCGGGGGCGGCGAGATCGACTGGATGCGGGTGCCCGATCCGGCCACCGTGGACACCGGCGACGTCTGGCCCGCGGCCGGCGCCCGGTTCGGCAACCTGGTCGACTCGCCCGCCATCTGCCGGCTCGCCGCCGCCCACGGCATCCCGGCCGACACCGCCTGGGACGCCGTCGCGAAGACCGGACCGGACCACCCCTTCCGGCACGATCTCGCCAGGAGGGTCGCCGGTGGCGTCGCCAACCTCGTCGCCGTCGCCGATCCGCAGCTCGTCCTCCTCTGCGGCGACACCAGCCGGGCCGGCGGCGAGGAGTTCGCCGCGCTCGTGCAGGACAAGCTGCACGAACTCGTCCTGCCGCGCACGCCCGTCGGCTGCGCTTCCGTGCAGGGCAACGCCGTTCGCGCGGGCGCCCTCCAATCGGCGCTCGCCACCACCCGTGAGGACGTCTTCGGCGTCGTCACCCCCACGCTCCTCGGGTCGCGCCGGCCCGAGGGCGACAGCACCCGTCCCCGACCGACCAGCCCCAACCGATGAGGAGGAGGGCCATGCCCCCGACCACCCGGACCCGCCGTGGCGCCCTGCTGGTGGCCGCCGCCGCGGCGTCCGTCCTGCTGACCAGCGCCTGTTCCGGCGCCGCCGCCCCGAGCGGAGGTGACACGGCCGCCGCGCCCGGCAAGGACGACAAGCTCACGCTCACCGTGTACTCCAAGTTCACCGACCGCGAGTACGGCGTGGTCACGGCCGGCCTGAACAAGCTCAAGGCGAAGTTCCCGAACATCGAGATCAAGCACGAAGGCAACCAGGACGACGACAAGCTCACCCAGTCGATCCGCGGCGGCAACCCACCCGACGTCGCCATCTCCTTCTATACCGACAACCTCGGCGCCTGGTGCTCCACCGGCAGCTTCCAGGACCTCAAGCCCTACATCGACCGCGACAAGATCGACCTGAACCAAATCCCCGAAGCGGTCCGCAACTACACCGAGTACCAGGGCAAGCGGTGCGCGATGCCGATGCTCGCCGACGTCTACGGGCTCTATTACAACAAGGCCATGTTCGCGGCGAAGGGCATCACCTCGCCGCCGAAGACCACCACGGAGTGGTTCGAGGACGCCAAGAAGCTCACCGAGTTCAACCCGGACGGCTCGATCAAGGTCGCCGGCTTCCTGCCCTCGATGCCGTTCTACGCCAACCAGGCCCAGTACTGGGCGCCGAACTTCGGTGCGCCGTTCCTCGGCCCGGACGGCAAGTCCGACCTCGCCAGCAACCCCGGCTGGAAGGCGATGTTCGAGTTCCAGAAGAAGATGATCGACTTCCTCGGCGGGCACGACAAGGTCGAGCAGTTCAAGGCCGGCCTCGGTGACGAGTACTCCGCCGACAACGGCTTCCACAAGGGCAAGCTGGCGATGATCTACGACGGCGAGTTCCGCACCGCGTTCCTCAAGGACCAGGCGCCGTCGCTCGACTACGCCACCGCGCCCGCGCCGGTGCTCGACAGCATGGCCGACCACTACGGCGGCGGCT
This sequence comes from Amycolatopsis sp. 505, assembly GCF_031625235.1. NCBI lineage: Bacteria > Bacillati > Actinomycetota > Actinomycetes > Pseudonocardiales > Pseudonocardiaceae > Amycolatopsis > Amycolatopsis sp. 505. Next base: position 78,682 of record NZ_JACKQP010000004.1, on the reverse strand, counting down.
TCACCACCGGCACGATCATCGCGATCCCCAAGGGCGCCAAGAACCCCGGCGCCGCGTGGGAGCTCATCAAGCAGGTCACCCTGGACACCGACACCCTGGTGGACATGGCCAACGGCCTGAAGAACGTGCCCAGCACCAAGGCGTCGCTGACCTCGCCGAAGCTGGACCTGCAGCCGCAGTTCAAGACGTTCCTCGACATCTACGACAGCGGCAAGCTGGTCGCCAACCAGACCACCCCGATCGGCGACGCGCACCTCAAGGCGGTCAACGACTTCGCCGAGAAGTGGCAGGCCGGCTCGGTGCCCGACCTGACCGCGGGCCTGGCGAAGGTCGACGCCCAGATCGACGACGAGCTCAAGCAGAAGGGCGCGGGCGGATGACCTCCACCCTCGCGGAAAAGGCTTCCCCGTCCGCACCTGCGAAGGTGCGGGCGGGGGCCCGCCGGGCCAAGCGCCGCCGGACCGTCCTGTTCTTCATGGCCCCGGCGTTCCTCGGGTTCCTGATCTTCTTCGGCTACCCGCTGATCGCCACGGTCTACTACTCCTTCACCCGCTACGACCTGATCAACCCGCCGCAGTTCATCGGCTTCGACAACTACATCCGGATGTTCACCACCGAGCCCCTGGTGGGCACGGCCGCGTACAACACGCTGTGGCTGGTGGTGGTCCTGACGGTCTGCCGGGTGGTGTTCTCCCTCGGCATCGCGTCGGTGATTTCGCGGCTCAAGTCGGGCGTCGGGCTGGTCCGCACCCTGTGCTACCTGCCGACCCTCGCCCCGCCGGCGGCGGCGACGCTGGCGTTCGTCTTCGTGTTCAACCCGGAGTTCGGCCCGGTCAACCGGTTCCTGCGGCTCGTCGGCATCGACGGCGGCCTGTGGTTCAACAGCCCGGAGATGTCGAAGCCCGCGCTGACGCTGCTGGCGCTCTGGGGCTCCGGCGAGCTGATGATCATCATCCTGGCCGCGCTGCTGGACGTCCCGACCGAGCAGTACGAAGCCGCGGAGCTCGACGGCGCCGGCCCGATCCGCCGGTTCTGGCACGTCACGCTGCCGTCGATCTCGCCCGTGCTGCTGTTCGGCGTGGTCAACTCGATCATCTACGCGCTGCAGTTCTTCACCCAGGCGATCGTGGCGGCCTCGGCGAGCGCGGGTACCGCGGACGTCGCCGGCAACTCGAAGCTCATCGGGGCACCGCAGAACTCGACGCTGACCTACCCGATCTGGCTGTACGTCCAGGGTTTCCGCTACTTCAACATGGGTTACGCGGCGGCGATGGCGGTACTGCTGTTCATCGTGAGCTCCGGGTTCACCTGGATCCTCGTGCGGCAGCTGCGGAAGTCCCAGCACCAGGAGGAGGGGGCATGATCACGCTGTCCGACACCGCGCGCAAGCCGCCGGTGTCCGTGCCGCCGCGCGTGCGGTTCAAGCGCACCTGGGACAAGCGGCTGGGCTTCATCGCCACCCACGCGGTCGGGATCGCGCTCGGCGTGATCTTCATGCTGCCGCTGCTGTTCGTCTTCCTCACCGCGGTGATGAAGAGCGACCAGGCGATGACGGCGAGCCTGTGGCCGAGCGAATGGCACTTCGAGAACTTCGTCAAGGTGTTCCAGAAGGCGCCGCTGCTCGAATACTTCGGCAACAGCCTGCTGTATTCGGCGCTGGCCACGGCGGGTGCGCTGCTTTCGGCGATTCCGGCGGCCTACGCGCTGGCGAAGCTCAAGTGGCGCGGGCAGAACCTGTTCTTCATGCTGACCGTGGCGGCGATGCTGCTGCCGCCACAGGTCACCGTGGTGCCGCTGTACGACCTGTGGGTGCGCATGGGCCTCACCGGCACGCTGGTCCCGCTGATCGTGCCGTACTTCTTCTTCGACGCCTTCTCGATCTTCCTGCTCCGCCAGTTCTTCCTCACCATTCCGAAGGACTACCTCGAAGCGGCGAAGATCGACGGCTGCAACGAGTTCCAGGCGATGTACCGCGTGCTCATCCCGATGGCCAAGCCCGGGATCGCGGCCACCGCCATGTTCTGCTTCCTGTTCACCTGGAACGACTACTTCGGGCCGCTGCTCTACACCGGCGAGAACCAGGACCACTGGCCGCTTTCGCTGGCCATCGCGTCCTTCCGCGGCATGCACCACGTCGAGTGGAACATGACGATGGCGGCCACCGCGCTGATCATGGCGCCGGTGATCGTGCTGTTCATCTTCGCGCAGAAGTCGTTCGTCAAGGGCATCACATTCACGGGGGTCAAGGGATGAAGCTGGCAGTCGTCGGTGGCGGGTCCACCTACACGCCGGAGCTGATCGACGGGATCGCCGGCCGCCGGTCCACTTTGAACGTCGACGAGATCGTGCTGGTCGACCCGGACGCCTACCGCGTCGAGGCCGTCGGCGGGTTCAGCCAGCGGCTGCTCGACCACGCCGGGCACCCGGCGCAGGTGCGGACCACGCAGTCGCTCGAAGAGGGCGTCGACGGCGCTTCCGCCGTGCTGATCCAGCTGCGCGTCGGCGGGCAGCGGGCGCGGCGCTCGGACGAGACGTTCCCGCACGCCTGCGGCTGCGTCGGCCAGGAGACGACCGGCGCGGGCGGGCTGGCGAAGGCGCTGCGCACGGTGCCGGTGGTGCTGGACATCGCCGATCGCGTCCGCAAGATCGCCGGCGACGACACGTGGATCGTCAACTTCACCAACCCGGTCGGCATCGTCACGCGCGCCCTGCTCAACGAGGGGCACTGCGCGGTCGGCCTGTGCAACGTCGCGATCAACCTGCAGCGCCAGTTCGGCCGGCTCCTGGGTGTCGGCGCGGACGACGTCAAGCTCGTCCACACCGGCCTCAACCACCTGAGCTGGGAGCGCGGCGCGCTGGTCGACGGCGTCGACCGGCTGCCCGAGCTGCTGGAGCACCACCTGGACTACCTGTCCCATGAGGTCAGCGTCCCGGAGAAGTGGCTGCGGCGGCTGAACGTCGTGCCGTCGTACTACCTGAAGTACTTCTACGCGCACGACGAGCAGGTCACCAAGCAGCGCACCGAGCGCCCGCGCGCGGACGTGGTCTCCGACGTCGAGGAAGAGCTCCTGAAGATCTACCTCGACCCGGAGCAGAACACGAAGCCGGAGTCCCTCGAAAAGCGCGGCGGCGCGTACTACTCGGAAGCCGCCGTGCAGCTGGTGCACGCGCTGACCGCGGGCGGTCCGGCCGAGGAGCACGTGGTGAACGTCCGCAACGACGGCACGTTCCCGTTCCTGCCCGACGACGCCGTCATCGAGGCTCGGTCCACTGTGGACTCGAAGGGTGCCGCGCCGATTCCGCAGCCGCCGGTGGAGCCCCAGTACTCGGGCCTGATCTCCGCGACGACGGCGTACGAGTTCCTGGCGCTGGAGGCGGCTTTGAAGGGTGGCCGCGACCGCGTGGCCGACGCGCTCCTGGCGCACCCGCTGGTCGGGCAGTACTCGAAGGCCGACACGCTCGCCGATTCGCTGGTGCAGATCAACCGCGAGTACTTGCCCTGGGCGCGCGGATGAAGCCTGCGATTATCGCGATCGACGGCGGCAACAGCAAGACCGAAGTCCTGGTGATCTCGGAAGACGGTGTCGTGCTGGGGTCCTCACGCGGCCCCGGCGCGTCGCCGCAGAACATCGGCGTCGCGGGCTGTGTGGCGGCGCTGGAAGAACTGGTGCTCGAGGCGTATCCCGCGTTCGAGGGGAAGCCGTCCGCGGTCCACACCTCGGCGTACCTGGCCGGACTCGACTTCCCCCGGGAAGAAGAGGTGCTGCACGCGGCCCTGGCCGCGCGCGGCTGGAGCGACACGCTGACCGTCGGCAACGACACCCTCGCGCTGCTCCGGGCGGGCAGCGCGGGGGTGGGGGTCGCGGTCGTCTGCGGCGCCGGGATCAACGGCGCCGGCGTCGGCCCCGACGGCCGCGTGCACCGCTTTCCCGCGCTGGGCAAGATCTCCGGTGACTGGGGCGGCGGCTACCGGCTCGGGGAGGAGGCCCTGTGGTGGGCCGTGCGCGCCGAGGACGGCCGCGGCCCGCGGACCGCACTGAGGCCGGCCGTGGCGGCGTACTTCGGGAAGCCGACGCTGCTGGACGTCGTGCAGGGCCTGCACTTCGAGGAGATCGACCCGGCGTCGATCCACGGCCTCTGCCCGCTGCTGTTCGAAGTCGCGGCGGCGGGGGACGAGGTCGCGCAGGACATCGTGACGCGGTTCGTCGAGGAGGTCAGCGTGTTCGCGGCGGTGATCCTCCGCGAGCTGGACCTGACCGAGGACGCCCCGGAGATCGTCCTCGGCGGCGGTGTCCTGACCGGGGTCGGCACGCCGGTGATCGCGGAGATCGAGAAGCGGTGCCTGAAGGTGGCGCCGCGCGCGGTGGTCCGCGTCGTCGACGTCAACCCCGTGGTGGGCGCGGCCTTGTTCGGACTCGACACGCTGGGAGCGCCCGAGGCCGCGAAGGCGGCCTTGAAGGCGGCGACCCAGCGCGTCTGAAGACTCTGGTGGAGCCTGTCCCGAAGCGGCGCGGGACAGGCTCCGCCAGACCCCCTTACGGCGCCGGGACCAGGATCTCGCCGGTCTCCAGCAGCGACTTGAGGTCCGAAAGCACCCAAGCCCAGCCACCACCGGCGTTCTCGCCCGGCCCGGCGTCGACGTCCTCCATCTGCCCGCTGACCAGGGCGGCCGTGTTCGGCGCGCCGGTGACGTCGTGGGTGATGGTGAGCCGGGTGCCCGCGGTCTTCGTCTCTTCGATGTCGTAGGTGAGGGTCGTGTAGGGCTCTTCGGCGAGCTCGGGGCTCATCAGCAGCTTCCAGGTGATGACGAGCTTGCGCGGTGGGTCGACCTCGACGACCTCGCCGTCGGCGAGGTCACCGGTGAACCCGGCGTCGATGAACTCCTGCGTCGGCCGCGTGCGGTGCTTGCCGCCGGCCTTGAGGTCGTAGTCGGCGAGGCCGGTGTAGCCGTACTTCTGCGTCCACTCGGGCTTGGTGATGGCCTCCCAGATGCGCTCCGGGGTCGCCTTGATGTAGATGCGGTGGACCTGCACGGTGTTCGTCATGGTTCTTCGCCTTCCAGCTCGTTCTTGAGGTCGAGGAGCGCGGTGACGCGGCGCTCGGTGTACTTGTCGATCCACCGGTCGTGGATCTGGCGGATCGGGACGGGGTTGAGGAAGTGCCGCTTCTCGCGGCCTTCCTTCCTGGCGACGACGAGCCCGGCTTCTTCGAGGAGCTTCAGGTGCTTCATGACGCCGAAGCGGGTCATCTCCACCTGGGTCTCCAGCTCGGTGAGCGTGCGGCCGTCACGCTCGAAGAGCAGGTCGAGCAGGAACCGGCGGGTGGGATCCGCCAGCGCCTTGAACACCAGGTCGTCGTCGGGCACGTCAGCGAGAATAGGTGACCAAAAGGTCACATGTCAACGGGTGAAAAGGCCGCCACCCGCGGTGGGTGGCGGCCTTGGGGCGGTGATCAGACGACCAGCGACAGCGGCAGGATCAGCGCGATCGCGACCACCGAGATCAGTGTCTCCATCACCGACCAGCTCTTCAGCGTCTGCCCGACCGAGAGCCCGAAGTACTCCTTGACCAGCCAGAACCCGGCGTCGTTGACGTGCGAGAAGAACAGCGACCCGGCGCCGATCGCGAGGACCAGCAGCGCGCTCTGCGACGGGTCCATCGTCGCCGCCAGCGGGGCCACGATGCCCGCCGCCGAGACGGTGGCGACCGTGGCCGAGCCCGTCGCCAGGCGGATCGCCACCGCGACCAGCCAGCCGAGCAGCAGCGGGGACAGGTTCGCGTCCTTGGCCAGGCCGGTGATGACGTCGCCGACGCCGGCGTCGACCAGGGTCTGCTTGAAGCCGCCGCCCGCGCCGACGATCAGGATGATGCCGGCGATCGGGCCGAGCGAGTCACCGACCACAGTGGACAGCTTTTCGCGGCCGAGCCCGGCCGGGCGGCCGAGCAGCACCATGCCCACCAGGACCGCCGCGAGCAGCGCGATCAGCGGGTCGCCGACGAAGTCGAACACCTTGCGCGCCTGGTTGTCCTTGGCCAGCAGGATGTCCGACAGCGCTTTCGCCAGCATCAGCACGACCGGCAGCAGCACCGTCGTGAGCGTCGCGGCGAAGCTCGGCCGCGGCTTGTCCGTGTCGGCGCGTTCGGGGATCAGCCGCTCGGGGGCGACGGCGTCCGGCACCAGCCGGGCCGCGACCTTGCCGAACAGCGGGCCCGCGACGACCAGCGTCGGGACGCCGACGAGCAGGCCGAACGCCAGCGTGACGCCGACGTTCGCGTTCAGCGCGCCGGCCGCGGCGAGCGGGCCGGGGTGCGGCGGGACCAGGCCGTGCAGCACGGAAAGCCCGGCGACGGCCGGAATGCCCAGCAGCATCAACGGCTTCCCGGTGCGCTTGACCGCCAGCAGCACCACCGGGATCAGCATGACCAGGCCGATCTCGAAGAACATCGGTAGCCCGATCAGGGCGGCGACCAGGGCCATCGCCCACGGCAGCGCGGCCCCGCGGGCCTTGCCGAGAACGGTGTCGACGATCTGGTCGGCGCCGCCGGAGTCGGCCAGCAGCTTGCCGAGCATCGCGCCGAGGGCGATCAGGATGCCGACGGAGGCGACCGTGCTGCCGACGCCTTTGCTGAAGGTCTCGATCACCTTGGTGATCGGCAGCCCGGCGATGAGGCCGAGCGCGAGCGACCCGATCGTCAGGGACAGGAACGGGTGCAGCTTCACCTTCGTGATCAGCACGACGATGACGGCGATCGCGACGACCGTCGCGATGATCAGGCGGGTGTCGTGGCCGGTCCAGCCGGCGGCGAGGACGGCGTTCACGCGTGCTCCCGGAAGGCGGTCAGTGCGGCTTCGGTGATTTCTTCCGGGGTGCCGCGGGAGTTGTCGAGGACGACGCCGGCCTCGTCCGGCTGGAGCGGTTCGAGGTCGGCGAGCTGCGAGTCCAGCAGCGACACCGGCATGAAGTGGCCCTTCCGGGTCTTCATCCGCTCGGCCAGCTGCGCCCGGTCGACCTGCAGGTGGGCGAACCAGACGTCGCCGCCGGTGCGCAGGACGTCCCGGTACCGGCGCTTGAGCGCGGAGGACGTCACGACCCCGCCGGTGGCCTGGTGCTCGCGGATCCAGGCGGCGATGGCTTCGAGCCAGGGCGCGCGGTCTTCGTCCGTCAGCGGCGTGCCGGCGGTCATCTTGTCGATGTTGGCCTTCGGATGGAACGTGTCCGCTTCCGCGTACTCGACGCCCAGAGCCTCGGCGAGTGCCGTGCCGATCGTCGTCTTCCCGGAGCCTGACACCCCCATCACCACGATGACGGTCATCCGCACCTCCCACTTCGTTGTGCCCAGGTGAGTGAAACTCAAAAGTACTACTTATTCAAGATGAAGTACTACTTAATCGAGTCAGACGGCTAAGTTGCCGGGGGTGAGGCATGAGCAGGTCCTGGACGCCCTCGGCGCGGCGATCGCGAACGGTTCCCTGGCGCCGGGCAGCGTGCTGCGCTCCGAAGACCTTCAAGAACGCTTCGGCGCTTCGCGGACCGTCGCCCGCGAAGTCGTCCGCGTGCTGGAGACGATGCAGCTGACCACCAGCAAGCGCCGGGTCGGCGTGATCGTCCGGGGGCCGGAAGAGTGGAACCACTACGACCCGCGGCTGATCCGCTGGCAGCTCGACGGCCCGGCCCGCCCGGCGGCGCTGGCCACGCTGAACGAGCTCCGCTCGGCGATCGAGCCGTGCGCGGCGCGGTACGCGGCCCTGCGCGCGACGCCGGAGGAGCGCGGCCGCCTGGGCGCGCTGGGGGAGCGCCTGGCGCGGACGGCCCGCGCCCGCGACCTCTCGGCGTTCCTCGGCTTCGACATCGCCTTCCACGACCTGCTGCTCGCCGCGTCCCGCAACCCGATGTTCGGGCAGCTGTCGGACGTCGTCGCGGAGGTGCTCACCGGGCGGACCGGGCACGGCCTGATGCCGCCGGAGCCGCAGCCCGAGGCGGTGGCGCTGCACGTCGAGGTGGCCGCGGCGGTGGCGGCGGGGGACCCGGACCGGGCGGAGCGGGCGATGCGCGACATCGTCGTCCAAGCGCGGGACGAGATCGCCGCCCTGGTGGCGGAGGGGCCGGCCGAGGCCGAGTAGCCTCCCGGGGAGAACTGGACTTTCTTCCGCCGGGGGGCACGGGTGAGCGCGGCGCGCGCGATCGGACTGGTGTTGGGCGTGGCGGCCGACGGCGCCCTCGGCGACCCCCGCCGCCGCCTCCCGGTGACGGCGTTCCGGCGGCTCCCGCGCCGGTCGGCGGTCGTGGCCGCGGGCGTGCTCGTCGCGGGCGGGGCGGTGCTGGAGCGGGCGAGCCGCGGCCGTCCCCTGGCGCAGGCCACGGCGACGGCGGTGACGACCTGGGCGGTCCTCGGCGCGGCGGGCCTCGCCCAGCAGGGCACGGAACTGGCCCGCGACCTGGAGGAGTGCCGCTTCGAACCGGCCCGGGCCACGCTGTCCGAACTGGACCCCCGGGTGGCGGACGGCCTGGGCGCGATCGCGCTGTCCCGGGCGTCGGTGGAGACGCTGGCGGAGAACACGTCGGACGCGGTGGTGGCCCCGCTGGTGTGGGGCGCGCTGGCGGGCGTGCCGGGGTTGCTGGGCGCGCGGGCGGTGAGCTTGCTGCGCCGGTCCCGCGCCGGCCGTCGCGGGCACTGGGCGGTGGACCGGGCCGACGAGCTGGTCCACCTGGTCCCGACCCGCGTGGCGGCGGCGCTGACGGTGCTGGCGGCCCCGGTGGTCGGCGGCTCGGCCGGCGGCGCGTGGCGCGCGTGGCGCCGCGACACGATCGCCCACCCGAGCCCGAACGCGGGCCGCGTCGAGGCGGCGTTCGCCGGAGCGCTGGAGATCCGCGTCGGCGGCCGGACGGTGTACCCGCACGGAGTGCTGGAGCTGCCGGTGCTGGGCGTGGGCCGCAACCCGGACGCGGGACACGTGACGCGCGCGGTGGAGCTGTCACGGGTGGTGGGCTGGCTCGCGGGGGCGACTTCGGTGGTGGTCGCCGTTCTGGCGGGGTTCGGACGCCGCTGACTCAGCCGCGCCGCCGCAGCTGGGCCAAAGCTTCCTCGTCCAGTGGTCCGCCCCGCTCGGCCAGCCGGGCCCCGATCCGCTCGCGGTCCTCGGCCGTCTTGTTGCCGCCGAACTTGAACTTCGCCCGGACGCCGGTGATCGTGAACTCGATGCCGCGGATCCCCGGCAGCAGCCGCCGGTCCGGGGCGTCGTGGTCCGCGCTCACCGGGGCCCGGGCGCCGTCCGGCTCGAAGTGCCGCAGCTGCTTGTCGAGCAGCGCCGCCTTCGCGGCCGGATCGTCGACCAGCCGGACGTCCCCTTCGAGCTGCACCGTCGCGTAGTACGACGTCGGGACGCCGTGGGCCGGGTCCCCGGTCGTGTTCCAGTCCGCGCGGATGTACGTGTAGTCACCAAGCACCGTCAGCAGCGCTCGCGGGTGCTCCTCCAACAGCGGCCAGATCGGGTTCGGCCGGGCCAGGTGCGTGACGATCGTGCCTTCGCCGTCGAACGCGAAGTGCGCCGGTGTCACCACGGGCAGGTCCCGGCCGCGGCCGCCGGCGATCAGCTGGCCGAAGTCGTGCGCGGACAGCCACTCCCGCCACTCGGTGCCGGACGACGCATCCCACGGGTGGATCAACATGGCCCGAGTATCACCACCGCAATTGGCCTCTCCACAGGGCCATTTCCGGCCTACTTCTGATGGCCACTTTCGGCGAGTTCGTCCTCGGCGAGGATCTCCGCGACGGACTTCCGCCGCGCCGGCGCCGCGGCGGAGGCGTCCAGCGCCCCGCCCGGCTTCAGCTCGCGGACCGTGAAGTACAGCCAGCCGAGCAGCGCCATCGCGCCGAAGGCGATCCACTGCAGCGCGTACGACAGGAACGGCCCCGAGTCCGTCTGCGGCAGCGGGAGCGCACCGAGCACCCCGGGCTGGCCGACGTCGAGCTGGAAGTACCCCGGCCGGATGTCGAGCCCGCCCGCCCGCGCGACGACCCGCGAGTCGACGACGTAGCTCTGCAGCCGTCCGCCGGTGGAGGCGTCGGCGAAGGCGTCGCGGTTCTTGGGGTCCGTCTCGTCGGCCCGCACCCGGGCGGTCACGGAGACGGTCCCGGCCGGCGGCGGCGCGAACGGCAGCGCGGCCGACCTGCTGTCCAGCCGGACGTACCCGCGGTCGATCAGCACGACCGTGCCGTCGGTGGTCCGCATCGGCGTCAGGACTTCGAAGGCGCCTTCGCCCTGGACCGTCCGCAGCCGCGCGATGACTTCCTTGTCCGGCAGGTACTGCCCGGTGATCGAGACGAGGTGCCATTCGGTGTGCCGACCGGGCACGCTCCCCGGCGGCAGCAGCTGCGCGAGCGGCACCGGCGCGGCGGTGAACGACGTCTCCAGCGCGGCGTTCTGCTGCTCCCGCTCGGTGTTGCGGCTGAACTGCCACGGCGAGAGCAGGGTGAAGCAGCAGATGGCGAAGGTGAACACCACCGCCGTCAGAGCCAGCCACCCGGGCTTCAGCAGGAACCGCAACCGCACCCCACCACGGTAGGCCGTGCCCCGCCCGGGCCGCCCGCCGACCTCCGTCACCGGTGACGGAGGCCGGACGAACCACCCGGGCGGGGCGAACCCGGCGTCAGCGGTCGAGCCGCCACTGCTGGCTCGGGTTCCCGGCGACGCAGACGTCCGTGATCACCCCGGCGCCCGGGGCGTTCGACCGCAGGTCGGCGCAGAGGCCGTTGTGGTTGCGCAGGGTGCCGTCACCCGGCGTGGTCCACTGCTGGCTGACGTGGCCGGCGTCGCACGCGACCATGATCAGCCGCGTCCCCGGGGCGTTCGAGCCCAGGTCGGCGCAGAGCTGGTTGGTGTTGACGAGCGAGCCGCCGGACAGCCCCCAGCGCTGGCTGACGAGGCTCTCGTCACAGGCCACCACCATCATCGGCGTCTTCTCGGCGTTGGAGCCGAGGTCGGCGCAGAGGCCGTTGCTGTTGCGCAGGGTGCCGTCGCCCTTGAGGAACCACTGCTGGCTCACGTTGCCGGCGACGCACCCGGTGACGAGCAGCGGCGTGCCCGCGTCGTTGCTGCCGAGGTCGGCGCAGGCGCCGGCCGCCGTCCGCAGGGTGCCGTCGCCGGGGAACCGCCACTGCTGTTCCGGGACGGCCGCGCACGCGGCGGTCACGACGTCCGTCCCGGTCACGCCGAGGCAGCGCCCGTCCGGGGTGCGCACGGTGCCGTCGCCGGGCAGGGTCCACCGCTGCCCGGCCGCGTCCGGCGCGCAGACCGCGGTGGTCACCCGGGCACCGGCGGCGGTGCACAGGCCGTTGAAGTTGCGGATGGCGTACGGCGGGAGCTGCGCCCGGACCCAGTCCGCGATCTCGTCGAGCCGAGTTTCGGTGGTGCCGTGGCGGGTTTCGGTCTCCCCGATGCAGCCGTGCTGCCACGACGCGGCGTTGATCGCGACGAGCTCGGCCGTTCCGCCGGTCTCGCGCAGCGCCGGGCCGCCCGCGTCGCCCTTGCAGGTGGTCGCGCCGGCCGTGACGGCCAGCGTCGTGGCGGTGCTCGACTGCACGGTGAAGAGCGCGGTGGACAGCTTGTCCGGCACCCACTCGGTCGCGGTCCGGCCCCAGCCGGCGATCCGCAGCACCTCGCCGGCCCGCACCGGGCCCGCGGCGAGCGCGACCGGGGCGACGGTGAAGACGGGGGCGTCCAGCCGGGCCAGGACGAGGTTCCGGTCCGTCCGCGGCACGAGCGCGGTGACTCCGGCGGTCCGCCCGCCCACGGTCGCGGTGGCGGCCGACGGCGGCGGTCCCGCCGGAACCGAGTCGCCGAAGCAGGTCGACGCGGTCAGCACCCACTGCGGCGCGACCAGCGACCCGGTGCAGGCCCGGCCGGCGGTGTTCACCTTGGTGACGAACGAATACGTCCCCTCGGCGGCCTGGCTTCCCCCGGCGATCGCTCGGGCCGGCGCGGCGGCCAGGACCCCCGCCGCCGTCACGAGCGCAAGAACGCCCGAAATTCTTCTGAGCACGCGATTCCCCTCATCGGTGACGATGCCGGAAGGGATATCGCCGGGCCGGGTGGATCAGTACTTCGCGTGCCTGTGACGCCGATCACGCGTGGGCGCGCACCCAGTCCAGCAGGCCGGGCACCGTGCGCTCGACCATGCCGAGGACGTCTTCGAAGCCTTCGTCGCCGCCGTAGTAGGGGTCCGGGACCTCGGCGCCCTCGGGGGCCGACGGGTCGAACGACCGCAGCAGCCGCACCTTGCCCGGGTCGTCGACCCGCGCGCGCAGGAACTCGAGGTGCCCCTCGTCCGCGGCCAGCAGCAGATCGGCGGCGAGGTCCTCGTCGGAGACCTCGGACGCGACATGGGAGGTGGGGTAGCCGTGCGCCTTGAGCGTCGCGCGGGCCCGCTTGTCGGCGGGCTCCCCGGCGTGCCACGGACCGGTGCCGGCACTGGTGACGCGCACGGCGTCCCCGAGCCCGGCCGCGTCGAGCCCGGCCCGGAACACCAGCTCGGCCATCGGGGAACGGCAGATGTTGCCGGAGCAGACGAAGACGATGTGCGGCACGCCCCGAGGGTAACGACCGGCCACCCCGGCCGGGCCGCGAGGCCCGTGCGTAACCACCGGGTTCACCCGGTCACCCGCCCGCTCGGCGGTATCCGCGGCCGATGGCGCCCACTTAGCGTCGATCGGGCGAGGACGCGAACCGGAAGGAGAGCGATCATGCACGGGTGCTGCTCGAAGTGCACCGGTCAGGGCTGCGGCTGCTGCGGCAACTGCAACTGACCCCCACCCGGCGCCGCGGCGGCCCTGACGCCGCCGGGGCGCCCTAACCCGCCGTGCAGGTCGCCGACGTCGCCTCGGCGAGCGCCCGCACGTGCAGTGCGTCGAACCGGTGGAAGACGTCCACCACGTCCGCCGTCACCAGCTGCTGGATCGGGCACGTCCGCGCGGCCCGCGCCGGCACCGTCGCCGCCAGTTCCGTCAGCAACCCCGTGTTGAGCCCGTCGATCACCGGGCGGATCCGCGAGAGGTCCGGCCGCGGCGAAGGCACCTCCGACGGGTGCGCGTCCCAACGCGCGTAGAGGCCGCGCTGCACCAGTTTGTTCGCCTCGATCTGGGCGCGGAAGAACCGCACCGCGTCCGCCGGGGCGAGGCCGAGGCCCGGGGCGCGCGACGCCACCGAGTCGTAGATCTGCTGTTCCCGCACCGGGTCGTCGATCGGCGACGGCGTCCCGTACTTGGCCGCCGCCACCTGATCGGCGATCGCGACGCGCTGGGCCGCCAGGTCGGTGAGCCGCCACAACGACGGCTCCGAAGCCGATGCCGGGGCCGCGAAGAGCGGCGACGCGGAGAGGACCGCCGTCACCGTGACGAGCAAGGACCGAAGGCGCATGACCCGGAACGCTACATGCGAAAATCACCGCGTGCCCGCGCCTTCCGCCCTTTCCGAAGTCATCTCCGTGCTGGAACGGGCCTACCCGCCCGAACTCGCCGAGTCGTGGGACGCCGTCGGCCTCGTCTGCGGCGATCCCGCCGAACCCGTGCACCGCGTGCTGTTCTGCGTCGACCCCGTCGCCGAGACCGTCGACGAAGCCGTCGAGCTCGGCGCGCAGCTGATCGTGGCGCACCACCCGCTGCTGCTGCGCGGGGTGCACGGCGTCCCGGCCGACACCGCCAAGGGCTCGCTCGTCCACCGGATGATCCGCGAAGGCATCGCCCTCTACTGCGCGCACACCAACGCCGACTCCGCCGACCCTGGCGTCTCGGACGCCCTCGCGCAGGCGATCGGCCTTCGCGTCACCGGCCCCCTGGAGCCGAAAGCCGACGGCGTCACCGGCATCGGCCGGATCGGCGAGCTGCCCGAGCCCGAGCCGTTCGCGGTGTTCGTCCAGCGCGTCGCCGACGCCCTCCCGGCGACCGTGCCCGGTGTGCTCGGCGCGGGCGACGCCGACCGCCCGATCCGCACCGTCGCCGTCTCCGGCGGCGCCGGGGACTCCTACCTGAAGCAGGCCACCGAGGCCGGTGTCGACGCCTTCGTCACCGCCGACCTGCGGCATCACCCCGCCGGCGAGCACCTCGCCGGCCGCGGCCCGGTGCCCGCGCTGGTCGGGCTGACCCACTGGGCCAGCGAGTGGCCCTGGTGCGGGCAAGCCTCGGCGCTCGTGGCGCAGGCGTTTGCGGGTAACGTCGACGTTCACGTCTCCACGCGGCGCACCGACCCGTGGAACGTCCGCGCCGAGCGCACATCGATCTAAGAGGAGCACCGTGAAGGCCGAACCCGCCGTGCAGCGCCAGTTGCTCGAGCTCGCCAAGGTGGACGCCGAGCTCTCGCGCACCGCGCACCGCCGTCGCACCCTGCCCGAGCTGGCCGAGATCGACGCGGGGGAGAAGACCGTCCGCGAGCGCCGCGACGCGCTCGTGTCGGTGGAGACCGCCGCCTCCGACCTCGACCGCGAGATCGCCCGGCAGGAGAAGGAGATCGAGTCGGTGCGCGCCCGCGAGGACCGCGACCGCAAGCTCCTGGCCTCCGGCACGGTGAACGCGAAGCAGATGACCGACATCGAGCACGAGCTGCAGTCGCTGGAGCGCCGCCAGAGCGCGCTGGAGGACGACCTGCTGGAGCTGATGGAGCAGCGCGAGGCCCTCGGCCTGGACGCGCAGCGCACCGGCGCCGAGGTCGACAAGGCCGAAGCCGAGGTCGCCGCCGCGATCGCCCGCCGCGACGAGGCGTTCAAGGACCTCGACACCACCCGCGCGCGCCGCGCCGAAGACCGCGAGAAGCTCGTGCCGCGCTTCCCGGAGCCGCTGCTCAAGCTGTACGAGCGCGTCCGCGAGCACAAGGGCATCGGGGCGGCGCTGCTGCGGGCCCGCCGCTGCGGCGCCTGCCAGCTGGAGCTGGACCGCAACACGGTCAGCGAGATCAAGGCCGCGCCGGAGGACGAAGTCATCCAGTGCGAGAACTGCGGCGCGATCCTGGTCCGGACCCTGGAGTCGGGTCTGTGACCTCGCACGTCATCGTCGAGGCCGACGGCGGCTCCCGCGGCAACCCCGGGCCGGCCGGCTACGGCGCCGTGGTGCGCGACGCCGACGGCGAAGTCCTCGCCGAGCGCAAGGAAAGCCTCGGCGTGGTCACCAACAACGTCGCCGAGTACAACGGCCTGATCGCCGGCCTGGCCGCCGCGGCCGAGCTGGGGGCGTCCACTGTGGACGTCCGGATGGACTCGAAGCTGGTGGTCGAGCAGATGACCGGGCGCTGGAAGATCAAGCACCCGGACATGCAGCCGCTGGCCGAGCGGGCCAAGGAGCTGGCCGCCGGCTTCTCCCGCGTCAAGTACGAGTGGATTCCGCGCGCGCAGAACTCCCACGCCGACCGGCTGGCCAACGAGGCCATGGACGCGGCGACCGGCAAGCCCGCCGCGGGGCGCCCCGGAACCGCCGCCAAGCCCCAGCTCCCGACCCGCAAGCCGGACCGCGCGACGGTGGCCTGGACGGGCGCGAAAGGCACCCCCACCCGGCTGCTCCTGCTCCGGCACGGCCAGACCGAGATGTCGGCGCTGCGCCGCTACTCCGGCCGCGGCGACGTCCCGCTCACCGAGCTGGGCCGGGCGCAGGCCGCCGCGGCGGCGAAGCGGCTGGCCGCGACCGAGGGCCTGGTCGTCGACGGCGAGGCCGTCCCGATCGTCTCCTCGCCGCTGACCCGCACGAAGCAGACCGCGCAGGCCGTCGCCGACGCGCTCGGCGGCCGCGTCGAGACCCACCCCGGCCTGATCGAGACCGACTTCGGCGAGTGGGAGGGCCTGACCTTCGCCGAAGCGGCCGACCGCGACCCCGAGCTGCACCGCTCCTGGCTCGGCGACAGCTCGGTGCCGCCGCCCGCCGGGGAGAGCTTCGACGTCGTCCACCGGCGGGTCCGCAAGGCCCGCGACGAGCTCATCGCCGAGCACGGCGGGAAGACGTTGGTGCTGGTCAGCCACGTGACGCCGATCAAGACGCTGCTGCGGATGGGCCTCGACGCCGGCCCGCAGCTGCTCTTCCGGCTGCACCTGGATCTGGCGTCCCTGTCGATCGTCGAGTTCTACCCGGACGGGAACGCTTCGGTCCGCCTCGTCAACGACACCTCGCACCTGGCCTGACCGGCGAAAATGTGGGGTGGATCACGC
This sequence comes from Amycolatopsis sp. 505, assembly GCF_031625235.1. NCBI lineage: Bacteria > Bacillati > Actinomycetota > Actinomycetes > Pseudonocardiales > Pseudonocardiaceae > Amycolatopsis > Amycolatopsis sp. 505. Next base: position 62,502 of record NZ_JACKQP010000004.1, on the reverse strand, counting down.
TCAACGCCGACGCGTGGCGGACCCCGGATGGGGTATTGGCTACAGTGTCTCGACCGCGTCGCCGCGGTGGCGGGTCTCGAAGATCGACCCAGTCAGGGGGCGCCAGCTCGCGCGTATCCCACCGGCAGAAGCCTGCGGGCGGAACAGTGACGAGGACATGACGGCTAGCGCACTCACCGAGACCTCCCCGAGCGACGTCCCCGAGGACCCGGCCACCACCACGGCCACCCGCGGCTGGGGCGCGCGCCTGGCGCCGGTGCTGGCCGTGCTCGCCGGCGTCGCGGCCGTGGCCGTGCACGCCACCCGGTACGGCCACTGGATCGTCGACGACGCCGCCATCACCTTCTCCTACGCCCGCAGCTTCGCCGACGGCCTCGGCCCGGTGCTGCAGCCGGGCGCGCCGCCGGTCGAGGGCTTCTCCGACCCGACGTGGATGGTGCTGCTCGGCCTCGGCAAGCTCGTCGGCCTGTTCGACCACGGCGCGATCTTCGGCATCCCGGACTACGTGCTGTTCCCGAAGGCGCTGGGCCTGCTGTTCACCGGCGGCGTCCTGACGGCCTGCCACATCGCCGCGAAGCAGATCTTCACCCGCTTCGCGTGGCTGGCCACGCTGATCGCGGGCCTGACCCTGGCGACGATCCCGTCGTACGTCATCTGGGTCGTGTCCGGCCTGGAGAACTCGCTGTTCGCGTTCGCGGTCGTCACCCTCGGTGTGACGCTGTTCGTCGCGGTGCGCAAGGACCGGCTCCTGACCCCCAAGGTCGCGCTCTGGGCCGGGGTCATGGTGGCGTTCGCCGCGCTGACCCGCCCGGAAGGCCTGATCTACGCGGGCGCGTACCCCCTGGCGGCGCTGTTCCTGCTGCGCTCGGGGCTGTTCTGGAAGAGCTTCCGGCTCGCCCTGCTGTCGGTGGCGGCGTTCGCGGTGCCGTTCGGCGCGTACGTCGTCTGGCGCCACGCGGAGTTCGGCCGGCTGCTGGCCAACCCGTCGGTGGCCAAGCAGCAGGGCCTGCCCGGCTTCGACGCGGTCAAGCGGCCGTTCGAGCTGGTCGGCTACGCGGGCTGGGCCGGCGTCATCGCGTTGGCGCTGGTGATCGTGTTCGCGCTGGTCAAGGCCCCGTGGCGGCGGTCGCTGATCGCGCTGCTGGTGCCGCTGGGGCTGGGGATCGTCGCGTACGGCGTGATGGTCGCCGACTGGATGTACCAGCACCGGTTCGCTAGCCCGATCTGGGCGCTGGCGGTGATCGCGGGCACGCTGTCGGCCGGCGAGCTGCTGCGCCACCGGCAGGTGCTGCTGCGCGCGGGCATCGTCGTGGTGCTGGTCGGCGCGTTCGTCCCGTCGGCGGTCGGGTTCGCGGCCGCGGCGGACAAGTTCGCGAAGAACCCGAACATCACGGCGTGCCTGGTGGCCGACCGCTTCGGCCGCGGCTTCAACACGTACGCGGACATCCTGGGCCTGCAGAAGGCGTCCCTGCTGCTGCCGGACCTGGGCGGTTCGTCGATGACCAGCCGGCTCGAGCTGGTCGACATGGCGGGCCTGGTCAACAAGCCGATCGCGGACCTGGTCCACGACAACGACCTGGCGGGCCTGCGCAACTACGTGTTCGACACGGTCAAGCCGACGTTCATCCACTCGTGGGGCCCCTGGGCGGCGGGCAACGGCATCGCACTGGACCCGCGCCTCGACCGCGACTACGTGCTGATCTATTCATCGCCGATCGAGGGCCTGCGCAACGGAGACTGGGTCCGCCGAGACGCGGTGACGGACCCGGCCAAGCTGAAGGCGGCCCAGGACTACGCGGCGAAGACGATCCCGGCGGTGGCGGCCGACCGCTTCGGCGGCCCCCTCGACGACTGCGGCGCAACGATGAAGCCGGGCCAGACGATCACCATGCCCAGCTGACCCTGCTCTCACCGCCGGTCCCCGGCGCGCCTCTGGCCGGAGTGGTTGAGCCCGGAACCGGCGTGGTCGGCGCCGAACTCGCGAGTTCGGCGCCGACCACGCCGCTTCCAATCACGTGAGATCCGGCCTCAAGCACGCGAGTTACCGCTTGGTCCCAAGTGATGCCCCGCGGAGCCCGCGTGACGCCGCTCCGGTCCCGAGTGATGCCGCTCCACTCCCACGTGATGCCCCGCCAAGCGCTCAGGTTCGCGTGATGCCGCTCCAGTGCCGCGGATGTCCCGCCGAGCGCGTGATGCCGCTCCAGTCACGCGTGATGCCCCGCCAGGTCCGCGCCATGCCCCATCGAGCCCGCCCCAAGGCCACGCAAGCCCAGCCGGCGTCCACTTCGGACTCCGGCCCGCGGGGGCGCCCCCCGTTTCCCACGCTACCCGGTGGCACCGACAAAACCGGGCCGCGGTTAGCGTGAACGCGTGAATCTCCTCGCGGGCGCGGCCAGCCTGCTGCTCCTCGCCGGTGTGCTCGTCTTCGCCATCGTCCGGCCGCGGGGGTGGCCCGAAGCCGTTGCCGCCGTTCCCGCTGCCGGGGTTGCCCTCCTCCTCGGCCTGGTGCACCCCGCCGCCGCCGGGGAGCGGGCGGTGGAAATCCTGCCCACGCTGGGGTTTCTGGCCGCTATCCTGCTTTTGTCCTTTTTGGCCAGTGTCGACGGCGTCTTCGCCTGGCTCGGCAACCGGCTCGCCGAGGCGTGCCACGGCCGGCCGCGGCGGCTGCTCGTGCTCACCTTCGCCGCCGCCGCCGGGGTCACCGCGATCCTCAGCCTGGACGCCACCGTCGTCCTGCTCACCCCCGTCGTCCTCGCCACCGCCACCAGCCTCGAACTGCCCGCGCGGCCGCACGTCTACGCCTGCGCGCACCTGGCCAACTCGGCGTCGACGCTGCTGCCCGTCTCCAACCTGACCAACCTGCTCGCCTTCGCCGCGTCCGGGCTGACCTTCGCCGGGTTCACCGCGCTGATGGCCCTGCCGTGGCTCGTCACCATCGGCCTCGAACTGCTCGTCTTCCTCCGGTTCTTCAAGGCCGACCTGCGGCCGCGCGAGACGCCCGAACCGCGGCAGCACCTGGAGACGCCGACCTTCTCGCTCGTCGTCCTCGGGCTGACGCTCGCCGGGTTCGCCGTCGGGCAGCTCGGGCACGTCGAACCCGGCTGGATCGCCGCGCTGGCCGCGCTCGTCCTCGGCGTGCGTGCGCTCGCGCAGGGCAAGATCCGGCCGTGGCAGCTGGTCACCGAGGCCGCGCCGCAGCTGTGCCTGTTCGTGCTCGGCCTGGCCGTCGTGGTCGAGGCCGTGTCGGAGCACGTCCTCGGCGGCGTGCTGCGTGACGTCCTGCCGACGTCCACCGGCCTGGTCGACCTCCTGATCGCCGCCGGGGTGGCCGCGCTGCTGGCCAACCTGGTCAACAACCTGCCCGCCACGCTGATCCTGCTGTCGGTGCTGGGCGCGCACCCGGCGCCGGGCGTGCTGCTGGCGGTGCTGCTCGGCGTCAACATCGGCCCGAACGCGAGCTACCTCGGCTCCCTGGCCACCCTGCTCTGGCGCCGGACGCTCCCGAAGCCGCCCTCCTTCAAGACGTTCCACGTCCTCGGGGCGCTCACGACCCCGCTGTGCCTGGCCGCGGCCACCGTCGCGCTCTGGCTGGGCCTGGGACTCGCGAACTGACCGCGCTCAGCGGCCGTCCACCCGCTGGGACGACTTCGCCAGCGCGCCACCGAGCTCCGCCCGCCCGGGGATCCCCAGCTTCCGGTACGCCCCGGACAGGTGCAGCTCCACCGTCCGCCGCGTCAGGTGCAACGCCGTCGCGATCTCGCGGTTCGTCAGGCCCTGCGCCGCCATCACCGCGATCCGGTTCTCCTGCCGGGTCAGCCCGTGCTCGTTGTCCTTCGCCGGCGTCAGCGCCCGCCGCGCCGAGCGCAGCTCCTCCGCCGCCCGGCGGGCCAGCGGCCGCGCCCCGCACTGCTCGCTGAGCTCCACCGCCTGCCGCAGCGTCTCGATCGCCTTCTCCGACTGACCGTGCCGGGCCTGCAGCGTCCCCAGCTCCGTCAGCGCCGTCGCCAGCTGCAGCCGCGCCGGGGACGACCGCAGCGTCGTGATCGCCTTCTGCAACGCCCGCTCGGCTTCGTCGTCCTCCCGGACCAGCCCCAGCGTCGTCAACGCCGTCCCCAGCGGCCGCGCCGCGCCCCAGCGGGCCGACGCGTTGATGTCCTCTTCGGCCAGACGGGCCGCGTCGTCGGTCTGGCCCAGCGCCAGCGCCGCGCGCGCCGCGTGGGCCCGCCACGGCACGAACCCCGGGAACCGCATGCCGTGGTGCGCCAGGCGGCGGCCACAGCTCAGCAGGTCCTCGAACCCGAAGCGCGTGTACCCCGTCGCGACGCGCAGGCGGCCGCGCGCGTAGAGCAGGTACGTATGCGTGAACAGGCCCTGGCTGGCGACGAAGTCCATCCGGTCCAGCAGGGACGTCGCCGCCTCGAACCGGCCCAGGTCCACCCAGCATTCGACGAGCTTCGCCGCGCACAGGACGCCGACCGGGCACGTCGTCGTCGCGCCGCGCTCGTCGAAGCGGCGCAGCAACGACTCGAAGTGGACGCTCGCGCGCTGCAGGTCGCCGCTGGCTTGCAGGGCGATCCCGCGGGCCAGGGTGGGGAGCGCGCCGTGCGGCACGTGGACGTCCCAGGGCTCGCGCTCGACGTCGAGGACCCGGCACAGCCGGTCGACGTGGGCCGGCTCGTCCGCGAGCACCGCCGTGGCCAGCGTGAAGAAGTAGTGCTGCTCGAACAGGTCGCCGTCGTCGCCCGCCACCCCTCGGGGGCTCCGGGTGGCGGCGCCCTCGGCCTGCGGCGAAGCCCCGGCTTGGCTCAGCGCGTCGGCGAAGTGACCGATGGCGTCCTGCGCCGACTCGCCGCTGCGGACCGCGTCCAGCGCCAGCAGCGCCGAGCGGCTCCGCTGGGCCGCCGGGTCGGTCAGCGGCGCCCACTGCTCCTCGAAGTCGCGGAACTCCGGGGGCGGGCCGAGCCGGCTGCCGGCCTCGGCGAGGTAGGTCATGCACAGCAGCGGCCACACCGCGTCCGGGCCGCCCGCGTCGAGCCGCGCCGCGATCTGGCCCGCCGCGCTGATCCCGAGCCGGGCGTCCTGGCCGCCGCACAGCGACAGCAGCATCGCGGTGGCGATGTACGCGGCCGTCTCGCGGTTGCCGACCGTGTCGACGGCTTCCCGCACCCGCTTCGCCGCGGCGGGCGGGTCGAACTGGAACTCCGCGTGCGCGAGCTGCAGCAGCACGGCCATCCGGCGCCCGGACGTCAGCCGCTCCTCCAGCGCCCGGCGCAGGTGCCGCGCGGCCAGCTCGGGCCGTCCGGAGAACACGGCGTCGCGCGCGCTCAGCCGCAGCACGTCCACCGCCCACGGGATCCGGATCGACGGCGCTTCCAGCAGGTGGGCGGCCACGCGCTCGGGCAGCGCCCCCGCCTCGGTCAGCAGCTTCGCCGCCCGTGAGTGGTTGACCGCCCGCGTCGTGTGCGGCATGTCCTTGAGCAGGGAGTTGCGGACGAAGGAGTAGGTGAGCGTCGGCTGATCGCTGTTGGTCAGCACGTGCAGCCGGACGAGGGTGTCGATCGCCTGCAGCGCGTCGAGCTCGTCGACGCCGGCCAGCCGGGCCAGCAGGTCGAAGCCGGCGTCCTCGCCGAGGATCGCTGCCGCGTGCAGGATGGCGGGCGCGTGCGGGAACTCCTGCACCCGCGTGGTGAGCACCTGCCCGATCAGCGACGAGCCGAGCTCGTGCGGGTCCGCGCCGGGCAGCAGCCGCGGCCGCAGCGCCTGCAGCAGCACCGGGTTGCCGCCGGTCGCCTCGCGGCAGGCGGAGGCCAGCTCGCCGGGGGCGAGGCCGAGGACCTCCGCCGCGGCCGCGTCGCCGAGGCCGTTCAGCGTGACCGTGAGCGGGGTGCTCCCCACCATGTCCAGCAGCGCGACCTCGCGGTGCTGCGGGTAGCCGACGACCGACGTCAGGACGACCAGCACCGGCAGGTCGAGCACGCGGCTGCGGAGGTAGGCCAGGCACCGCATGGACCAGGCGTCGGCCAGGTGGATATTGTCGATGCCGAGGAACAGCGGACCGCGGTCGGTGGCGTCGCGGACGATCCGGAAGAAGAGGTCGAGCGCTTCGCTCTCGCCGGCCGCGCCGCATAGCTCGGCGACGGGCGGGCGCGGAGGCGCACCCGGCTCCTCGAGCGCGTCGGCCAGCTGCCGGACGACCCCGCCGGCCAGGTGACTCTCCAGCCGCGACCCGGTGGCCGTCGCGATGGTGAAGCCCGCGTCCGCGGCCAGCGCCGCGGTGGTCCGCAGGGTGGCGCTCTTGCCCATGCCGAACTCCCCGGCCAGCACCGCGTTGGCGGCCGTGCCGCCCAGGACGGCCGGGAAGAGACCGGTCAGGCGGCCGAGCTCGGGCTCGCGGCCGGGGAGCCGCGGGGCGGGACGCTTCGGTACCGAAGCCCCGCTGGCGGGGTGCTCGGGATTTACTTCGGTATCCACCGTAAGGACTTTCATGTTGGGTTGGGGCAGACTACTGGAAACCGGCCGACCACGGGAGAGACCGCGGTGCGCGGCCGGTACCGGCGACGACCTGACCAGGGGAGACGATGGACGCAGGGCTTGCGAACCGGATCTTCCCGACCACCGGCCGGTGCGCGCAGAGGGCGGTGACATCCGCGGCTTCGCCGCGGGCCGGGGGCTCTGCCACCCGGACCCCCGCAAGATTCGTTGCGGCCACGCCGAGCGCCAGCAGCAGGAGCGGGCCGGCCGCGGGCCCCCGCAGGGCCGCCGAGCCCGCCGACTTCCGGCGCCGGGCCGCCCCGTCGCCCGGCGGCAGGTAGCCCAGCCGCACGGCTTCGGCCAGCGCGCCGGCCACCGGGGTGAACCCGGCGACCCGGCCCCGGCAGCGGGCGCAGCTCCGCAAGTGGGCTTCGAACTCTTCCGGATCGTCGTGGACACCGAGCCCGTAGGCCGCGGTGTCCCCCTTCCGCCCGCTCATCGGATCGCCACTTCCCCGAGCGCTTTTCGCAATTGCCGCATCGCCGTGTACAACCGCGATTTGACAGTTCCCTCGGGAATTCCGAGAATTTCCGCCGCCTGCCGAACGGTATTTCCCGCGAGATAAGTCTCGTAGATGACCGACTGATATTTGGCGTCCAGTTCCCGCAATGCCCGAGTAATCGTTAGCGCCGCTAACGAGCTGTCCGTGCGGTCCGTGGACTCGGCGTTTTCCGGGATCTCCAGAGCGACCTCCTGCGGGCGGACGCGGCGATTCCTCCAGCCGTCGATGACGATCCGCCGGGCCACCGTGAGCAGCCATCCGCGCAGCATTCCGGGCTCGCGTTCGAGCGTCGCGGAGTGCTGCCAGGCCCGGATCATGGTCTCCTGCACCACGTCTTCGGTCCACTGGCGATCATGGTTGGTCAGGGCCAGGACCTGCGCAAACAGGGTGGCGCGGAAGTCTTTGTAGAGCAGCGGGACGAGGTCGTCCCCCGCCGCGGGGCCGGTGTCGACCGCTGTCGCGGACGACGCGTAGCCGACCTGGCCGCGACTTTCTCTTCCTGCTGCTTCCATAAAGCTCGCAACCTCACCTGACTGGCGGACCGTAGGGTCATCGGAGCGTAGCGCAAAATCACTTAATAGGCCATATGCATCAGTTTCACGGCTCAATTCGATGCAGCGTCGGCGAGTGTCACCACCGGCCGGTTCACAATGTGTCTTGTGATACAGGTCACAGGTCACTAAAAGGTGACGGAGAGAACCGGATCACATCCGCGCGCCGTACCAGGAGATGAGGACTCCTTTGCGAAGGGACAACGGGGATGCCGCTCCGATTCGTGGCGTTGCTGGCCGCCGTGGCCGCGCTCGTGCTGGGCTGTGCCGGGCCGGCGTCGGCCGGGGAACTGCAGCAGTCCGACCGCGCCCTGCTGACCCGGCTCAAGCAGCACACGCTGTGGGCCGTGCCGTCGAGCAGGCTCGCCGTCGAGCGGGCCACCAACCGCCGCGTGCGCGCCGTCGCCGTCCGCATCGCCGACGACCAGGCCCGCCTCGACGTCGCCCTGCGCGCCGTCGCCGACCGGCTCGCCGTCACCCTTCCGGGGGAGCCGACCGACCGGGAGCGCGGCTGGGCCGACGAGATCGCCGCCGACTCCGGCGACACGTTCGACCGCGCCTACGTCAACCGCCTCCGCGCCGAGTACGGCACGCTCTTCGGGCTCGCCTCCGACGTCCGCGCGGGCACCCGCGACGACGACGTCCGCGCGTTCGCCCAGACCGCCGTCGACACCTCGCTCGGGCACCTGACCCTGCTCGAGAGCACCGGGCTCGCCGAAACCACGTCCCTGCTCGTCTCCGCCACCGAGGACGACACCCTCGGCGGCGGCGCCATCGCCGCCGGTGCCGTTCTCGTGGCCCTCGCCGCCGTCGCCACGTTCGGCCTGCTCCGCCTGCTCGGAACCCCCGGCAGGACCTCGCCGCGCCCCCGGAGGTAAGCCGCTCCATGTCCCCCCACGCCGCGCTGATCCCGGTGTCGCCGCACGACACCGGGATCGCCGAGGCCGCCACGCTGTCCGGCCGCCTCACCTACCTCTGCATGTGCCTGACGCTGTGCTGGGGCGTCCTCGCCGCGACCGGCTGGGTCCGCCGGTTCAGCGGCCAGGACGCGATCCGCACCGGGCACGTCGTGCTCGCCGCGTTCACCCTCGCCACCGGCACCCTGCACGGGCTGACCTTCCTCTTCCTGGAGGACGACCCGCTCGGCGTCGCCGACCTCCTCCTGCCCTTCTACGACGGCACGCCCCGGCACGCGCTGGGCATCGCCGGCCTCGAGCTCGTCATCGCCGTGTCGGTGACCGCGGCCCTGCGCCGCGGCACCCGCGAAGGCCGCTGGCTGCGGTTCCACCAGGTGGGGTACCTCGCCATCGGCCTGCTCGCCGTGCACGCGTGGCTCGGCGCCATCGCGAGCGGGCACCTCGCCGTCGTCTGGCTGGCCGGCATCACGCTGCTCGTCCCGCCGGTGCTGCTGTCGGTGCTGCGCGTGCTGCCCGCCGAGGCGCTGGCCCGCGTGGGCCTGGTCGCGCGGCCGCCCGCGGGGGACGGCCCGGAGCCGGCCACCGTGCGCGTCGACGTCGACAGCCAGCGCTGTCACGCCTACGGGGTCTGCCAGTCCGAAGCGCCCCAGGTCTTCCAGCTCGGCCAGGACGGGCAGCTCGCCTACGAGAGGCGCCCGGAAGCCCAGCTCGTCCCGAACGTCCAGGCCGCCGCGCGCGCCTGCCCCATGAGAGCCATCCACCTGTTGGGAGCCACCCGATGAGCGAACGCATCGTCATCGCCGGAGCCGGCCTGGCCGGCCTGCGCGCGGCCGAACGGCTGCGCGAACTCGGGTTCGACGGCGAAGTCGTCGTCCTCGGCGCCGAACCCGACATCGCCTACCACCGCCCCGCGCTGTCCAAGCAGCTGCTCACCGGGGCGGTCAGCCGCGCCGACACGCTGCTCGCCGACCCCCTGGAGGTCGACGCCGAATGGCGCTTCGGCACGCCGGTCACCGGGCTCTCGCCGAACCGCCAGGTCGTCCACCTCCGCGACGAAGAACTCCACTACGACGGCCTGATCGTCGCCACCGGCGTCGAACCGCGCCGGATGCCCGGCGCGCCGCACGGCCACCCGCGCGTGGTCGTCGTCCGCACCCTCTCCGACACGATCGCCCTCCAGCGCGCCCTCGCCTCCAACCCGGGCCCGGTCGCCGTGATCGGCGATGGCTTCATCGGCTGCGAAGTCGCCTCCAGCCTGCGCGAGATGAACCGCGAGGTCGTCCTCTTCGGACGGCAGCGCGCCCTCCTGGCCGACGTCCTCGGGCCCGACATCGGCGACTGGCTCACGGCGCTGCACACCGCCCGCGGCGTCCACCTCGAACTCGGCACCACGATCCGCCGCTGGCGGCCCGCGCCCACGCACGTCGGTCTCGAGTTCGCCGACGGCCGCGCCCTCGAGGCCGCCTGCGTCGTGGTCGCGGTCGGCAGCGTTCCGGCGGTGTCCTGGCTGCGCGGCGCCAAGCTGCCGCTCGACGACGGCGTCGTCTGCGCGCCGACCTGCCACGTGGTCGGCTCGTCGACGATCGTCGCGGCCGGCGACGTCGCCCGCTGGCCCAACCTCCGCTTCGACAGCGCACCGCACCGGGAGGAGCACTGGCTCAACGCCGTGGAGATGAGCCGCGCGGCCGCCGAGAACCTCCTGGCCGGGCCGCAGGGGGCCCCGGCCTACACGCCGGTGCCGCGCTACTGGTCCGAGCAGCACGGCGTCCGGATCCAGGTCGCCGGCCGGCCGTCGCTGGCCACCGACACGGTGCTGCTGGAGTCCCCGGTCCCGGGCACCCGGCCGATCACCGGCTTCGTCCGCCAGGGCCGGCTCGTCGGCCTGATCGGCCTCGACAGCCCGGCCGCCGTCCTGCACTGGACCGCGGAACTGGCCCGCCAGCACCCGGCGCCCGCCGAGTCCCCGCCCCCGGCCCGGCCCCGCCGCCGCAGCGAGGCGGTGGCCGGTCACTGAGCCGCGCTGGGCTACGATCCAGCCTGCGGACGAGCTGGCAGGGCGGTCGCGGGCCGGGGCGACCCGGCCCGAGGAAAGTCCGGACTCCGCAGGGCAGGGTGGTTGCTAACGGCAACCCGGGGCGACCCGCGGGAAAGTGCCACAGAAAACAGACCGCCCCCGCCTCGGCGGGGGTAAGGGTGAAACGGTGGTGTAAGAGACCACCAGCGTCCCGGGCGACCGGGACGGCTAGGTAAACCCCACCCGGAGCAAGGCCAAGAGGGAGCGCGAGCTCCTGCGCAGGCGTTCGAGGACGGCCCGTCCGAGCCTGCGGGTAGGCCGCTGGAGCCTGCCGGCGACGGCAGGCCGAGATGGATGGCCGCCGCCCCGCGAGCCGCAAGGCGACCGGGGAACAGGATCCGGCTTACATGCCAGCTCGTCCGCCCACCCCGTGATCAAAGGGCCAACACGCGTGTTTAGAGGGTCGACACGCGTGCTTGAAGGGTCGACACGCGTGTTTGGAGGGTCGACACGGCGGGACCCGCAGCCGAAGCCGTGTCGTCGCTTCAATCACGCGTGTCGACCTCCTGATCACGCGTGTCGACTGCTCAATCACGGGTGATGACCCTTCCTGCACGCCGAAGCGTGGTTCCGTCGCGTGGTTACCCGGTAGTAGGGTGCGGGCATGGCGGGTGACGAGCAGCGGTTCAAGTCGGCTTTCGATTCCTTGCACGCCTTCGTGTACTTCGTGCCCGAAGCCGAGGCCGCGCTCACCGGGATCGGGCTGCGGCCGGGCCGGATGCCGTACTTCGCGAGCCGGTCGGCGGCCATGGGGGCCGTCGGGCCGGAGGTCGTCGCGGCCACCTTCTACAACTTCAACCCCGAGGTCGTCGCCCGGGTGATCCCGCGCGCCTGGACCCTGGCGACGCCGGAGCAGGTCCTCGACGCGCGGCTCGAAGCCGTCGACAAGGCGCTGACCCGCCTGCTCGGCGACCACGTCAAGAGCGACGAAGTCGCCGAGGCCGCCGAACTCGCGCGCGAAGCGAGCCGGGGGTGCACCGGCGAAGGACGTCCCCTCTACGCCGCGCACGCCGGACTGGCCTGGCCGGGGGAGCCGCACCTGGTGCTCTGGCACGCCATCACGCTGCTGCGCGAGTACCGCGGCGACGGCCACATCGCCGCCCTCGTCCTCGAAGGGCTCGACGGCCTCGAAGCCCTCGTCACCCACAGCGCCACCGGACGCGGGTTCAACCTCGCCGCCGCGAAGCTCACCCGCGGCTGGAGCGACGAGCAGTGGGCCGCGGCCGAGAGCCGGTTGGCGGACCGCGGGGTCCTCGACGCCGACGGCGTGCTGACCGACGGGGGCGCCGCGCTGCGCGACCGCATCGAAGCGGCCACCGAAACCGCCGCGCGACGGCCGTGGGACCACCTGGGCCCCGAGCGGACCGCCCGGCTCGAGGAGCTGTGCCGCGGTCTCAGCCGTCGCGTCATCGACGCGGGCGCCTTCCCGGACGGCGTCTTCGCCCTCGGCAGGCCCTGAACACCGGTCAAGATCACGCTATGTAGTGAAAAAGTTGTGAAGTATCGGGCGCCCCGTGACGGACAGCACTCGCGGTCAAGATCGACATGGCCGCCGACCGGCGGACGGCTGTCACAGAGCGGACTCGCGGGACACGGCCGTTCGTGTCATGCAACACTGTTCCAGGCCGCACAACGGCCACAGTGTCAGTACCCACAGTGAGCAAATCCCGGGCAATGGGGTGAGTTCGTCAGCACACTGAGAAGTATGGGTGGCCGGGGTTCAACCCGAGGGCCCTTGCCGCGATGATGGTGGGCGTGGAGATTTCGGGTGCCGCGCGCACCACGACGGTTGACAAGCCAGCCGGTCTCTACGCTGCGCACTTTGACCACTACCCCTCGTAGCCCCCATGATGTTGTTCGAAGCACCGCCTGAGCCAGAACCGCGCGGCCCCCACCGCGCACCGGGAGTATCGCGATGATGACCTTGACCACCCTCGACACGCTGGCGGCCGGCGAACTGGGCACGGGCAACGTGCGCCAGTGGCTGCTCGACAACGTCATCCCCCTGGTGCTGCTGGCCGTCGCACTCCTGCTCCTGTGGCTGGGCGGCGGCAAGGGCGACAACGCCGGTGTCATGCGCCGGCTCGCCGGCGTGGTCATCGCGCTCGCCATCATCGGTCTCGCGGTCAGCGGCGCGGGCGTGAACGTGGGCCAGTGGATCGCCGGCCTGTTCACCGGCTGAGGCGGCCCACGTGCGCATCAGGACCGACGACGAGGTTTACCGGGTCGACGCCGTGTGGCTCGGCCCGCCGAAAGCGACTTTTCCCTGGAGAGCCCGGTACGTCGCCTGGCTCATCGGCATCCCGACCTTCTTCCTCGTGCTCGGCGTCGAACGCTGGGCAGGGTGGAGCTTCGGGTTCTTCTCGACGGCGTGGGCGTTCGTCGCCACCATCGTGATCACCCGGCTGCTCACCGCCAAGATCAGCCACGAGCGCCCGCTCGGGGCCGTGGTCGCGATGGCCGGGCGCGAGCTGAACACCCCCAGAGAGGTGACCACGGGCACCGGGGGCGCGGTCAGCGCCAGCCGCGTCCGGGTCCGGGCCGAGCGCCCGCTGCCGAAGCACAAGCGGAGGCGGCAGTACCAGCACCACGGCGGCCCGCCGGGGGCAGCCTTCACCCAGGGAGCACCACGAGCGCGCCGGAGCCGGGGCAACCCGGCTCGGGCCGGGAGGTAGTCGTTGTTCGGTCGCGGCGGTAGCCGAGGAAAACGGGGTCGGGACACCCACTCGGGCGCATGGCAACCGCCCGAGCAGGTCCGCGCGTCGCGGAACGGCTCGGGGAACAAGGCGCGCCTGCCCGGTGAGCAGGCGATTCCCGCGTATACCCCGTCGATCGCGGTGCGAAGCATCGACGGGCACCTGGTCCGCACCGGCGTCGAGGTCTACGCCTGGTACCGGCTGGCGCCGCAGCGCTGGTCGTTCCGCTCGGACTCCCAGCGGCGCGACCTGATCGCGGCCATCGCCGGCCAGTACGCCGAGCTGCAGGGCCGCTGGCTGCACCTGCGCGTGACGAACCGCCCGTACCCGATCCGGATGTGGGCCGAGGCGCACGTCTACAACGCCCACGGCCGCCCGGCCGACGTCCCCGGCGCCATGTCGTTCGACGACTACCTGATCGGCGAACAGCAGCAGCTGATGGGCCGCTCGATGGCCGAAAAAGAGGTCTACCTGGGCGTCCAGGTGCAGACCCGGCGGATGGTCGACCGCGCGGTCGAGCGGGCCGCGCCGGTGCTGCGCAAGATCCTGCCCGAGGCCGTCGACGCCGAGCTGACCGCGCTGGACTCCGAGGTCGAGCACCTCGACCAGGTCATCGGCAGCGCCGGGCTGGAAGGCCGTCCGGTGCACGCCGAGGAGATGTCCTGGCTGATGCACCGCTCGTGCTCGCTGGGCCTGCCCGCGCCGCGGAACATGCCCGCCGTGCCGGGCGCGGCCTGGGAGCCGGAGGACCTGGCCAGCTTCACCGACGCCGCCGACTACTACGCCGAGCCGTACGCGCCGACGGTGACAGTCCGCGGCCGCACCGGCTCCAACGCCGGCGTCTCGCGGCACCTGGCCATCCTGACCGTCGGGCAGATGCACGGCCTGCAGATCCCCGAGGTCGACGACCCGTGGATCCAGCACGCCGACCGCCTGCCCGCCGCGGTCGAGGTGTCCGCGCGCATCTACGTCCGGCGGCCCGAAGAGGTCGCCGGCGAGCTGCAGCGGCAGATGAACAAGGTCCGCTCGCAGGTCAAGCACTACACCGACGAGCATGAGCTCGAGCCGCCGCAGTCGCTGTCCCGGCAGGCCGGGCGGGTGCTGGAGATCGACGATGAGATGACGTCGGGCTTCACCGCGCTGGCCACCCGCGTGCGGTCCTGGTGGCGGCTGGCGGTGTCCGGCCCGACCGAGCGCGACGCGCTGCGCCTGGCCCAGCAGCTGCTCGACCTGTACAAGCCGAAGATCGCCATCGAGCACCCCGAGGCCCAGTACGCGATGGCCCGGGAGTTCATCCCTGGCGAGCCCCTCGCCTCGGCGGCGTACATGCGCCGCGGGTCGGTGGTCTGGGCGTCCTCGGCGGTCCCGACGGCGACCGCGGAGGTCGGCGACCGCCGCGGCATCCTGCTCGGCGAGACGTGCACGGCGACCCGCCGCCCGGTCGCCTGGGACCCCTGGATGGCCCAGGAGATCCGCGACGGCTCCGGCCTCACCGCGATGGTGGCCGGCCTGGGTGGTGGTAAGTCGTTCCTCGGCGGCGGCATCGTCTACAAGACGCTGCGCGCGGGGGCGAACTGGACGATCCTCGACCCGTCGGGCCCGCTGTCGCGGCTGTGCGACCTGCCGGAGCTGCGCCCCTACGCGCGGCCGATCAACCTGCTCAACGCCCAGCCGGGGATCCTCAACCCGTACCGGGTGGTCGCCGAGCCGCTGATCGAGCACTTCATGGACGAGGACGACCCCGAGCGGTCCTGGCGCCGCGAGAAGGCCCTCGCGGGCGCGACCCGGCGACGTCTGGTGCTGGACGTCCTGACCGGTGTCCTGCCGTACGAGGTGTCCCGGATGGCGCAGACGCGGATCGTGCTGCTGCGCGCGGTGAGGGCCGTCGGCGGCCGGTTCGACGCCGATCCCGGCCAGGTAATCGATGCGCTCCGGCGGGATTCGTCGGAACACCACGAGCACGCGGGCGTCGTCGCGGACTTCCTCGACGAGATGCGCGAGCGCATGGCGCTGCTCATCCCGGAGACGGACGCGGACCCGTACTCGGAGACCCGCGACGACCGGCTCACCGTTCTGACGATGGCCGGGCTGACCCTGCCGAAGGACGGCGTCCCCCGCGAGTACTGGACGGACGCGGAGTCCCTGGGCGTCGAGATGCTGAACCTGGCGGCGTGGCTGACTCAGCGGTCGGTGTACGAGAAGCCGAAGGAGATGCGCAAGGGCGTCTGGATCGACGAGGCGTTCTTCCTCTCCGAGGTGCCCACGGGCCGCGTGCTGATGAACCGCTTCGCGCGTGACTCGCGCAAATGGAACGTCCGCGTGCTGCTGTCGTCCCAGATCCCGGCGGACTTCCTGAAGATCCAGGGGTTCGTGGCCCTGCTGGACTCGGTGTTCGTCGGCCGTCTCGACGACGACGACGCCCAGGCGGACGCCCTCAGGTTGCTGAAGGTGCCGGTCGGCGTCGGGTACGAGCAGGTCGTGGCGGCGCTCGGACGCCGTCCCGGAGCGCAGCGGGGCCTGGAGCGGGACGTCGAGCCCCGCCAGTTCATCTTCGGTGACGGCGCAGGAGGCGTGGAGCGCATCCGCGTCGACTTCTCCGGCCCCCACCTGGACCACCTGCGGGCGGTCATGGACACGACCCCGGGTTCGAAGGACGCGGCGCCGTCCCGCCGCCCGGGCAACGAGCTGGCGCTGCCGGCGGAGGAGAAGAAGCCGTACGTCGCCGTGCCCCCGGAGGACGACATCGAGCTGGAGCAGGACTTCGAGCTGGCGGCGGAACTGGAGGTCGGCCTGGCCGACGAGAACCTCCTCGGCGCACCGGACCCGCTGGCGTCCGAGACGGGCGAAGTGGAGGGCGGGGTCCAGCCGTCCAACGGGCAGCAGCAACACGCCCGCTCAGGTGGGAAGGGCGGCACCGGCCGGGACGCCGCATGAACGCGGCCCGGGAACGAGGCGTGCGCGCGGACGCGGGCCCCGGCCGCCGGGTCGCGGGCCGCCGCTCCGAGGCCGGTTCCGGTGCGGCCACGGGGGGTGCGGCATGAACACCCTGCTGACGTTGGCGGTGCTGCTGACGCTGGCCGCCGGGTGGCACGCCGTGAAGCGCCGCATCAAGGAAGGCCCGCCGGCCCGGCGCGTGCCGAGCCGCAAGGCGACCATGTTCGCCGTCATGCTCGTCCTCGGCCTGCAGGCCATCGCCACGGCCCCCGCGGCCAGCGCGGCGGCGTGCGGCGAGGCGCCGAACCCGGAACGCCCGGGTGCCGGGATGGTCGGCGCGATCGACCCGCCGGAGGGCCACGGCGAGCCGAACAGCGCCTACATCGACTACGGCTACGCGGGCATGGTCTGGAACACCTTCGAGACCAACTGCTCGGCCGTGAACCTCACCCCGCCGGGGTCCACTTTGGACACCTGGGGTGGGAACCAGCTGTTCAACCTGGGCAAGAACATCGTCGGCGCGACCAACTCGCTGCACTACACGGTGCTCGAGGGCGGCCTGCTGAACCCGATCTACAACGCGGTGAAGTCGGGCGCCGAGAAGGTCTACAACAACATCTACGCCCAGCTGTTCGGCCTGGTCGCGCTGATCCTGTCGATCATGATGTTCCGCAACATCTGGCGCGGCGACCTGGCCGCGGTCAGCAAACGGGCGCTCTACGCGCTGGCCGGGGTGTGGCTGGCGGCGTCGTCGCTGGCGATGCTGCGGTACTTCGACCCGATCGACAAAGCGATCGTCCAGACCACGACGAACATCCAGGCGGGGTTCGTCGACGAGAGCGGCGACCGGATCGTCCGCGACATCCTGCCGACCCAGCTCCACACGCAGATCGTCTACAACAACTGGCTGCGCGGGGAGTTCGGCACGCCGACGGCGCCGCAGGCCGAGCAGTTCGGCAAGCCGTTGCTCGACGCCCAGGCGTTCACCCGCAACCAGCTCGTGAACGGGGACGACGGCAACCAGTCCGTCATCGACGGCAAGAAGAACGCCTACAAGGACATCTCCACCAAGCTCGGCCCCGCCACCGGCTACTTCACCGGCGAGGCCGGTGGCCGCACCGGTGCCGGCTTCCTCTCCCTGGGCCAAGCCCTCGTCTACTCGCTCTTCCAGCTCCTGGCCAAGGCCAGCGTCCTGCTCGCCCAGGTCCTCATCCGCCTCTTCGCCCTCACCGCGCCGCTCATCGGCCTGGTCGCCCTGCTGCACCCGGAGATCCTGCGCCGCGTGCTCAAGGTCGCCGGCGGGGTGGCCTTCAACCTCGTCGTCCTCTCCGTGCTCGCCGGGGTGCACGCCCTGCTGCTGCAAGCCATCTTCGACGCCGGCAACTCGCTGAACATGCTCACGCAGATGGTGCTCGCCGGGCTCATCACCGTGCTGCTGTTCATGGTCGGGCGGCCGGTGCGCCGGCTGTGGCAGATGGTCGAGATGTCGGTCAGCATGGTCGGCGCCGCGGTGCCGTCGCCCGGCGGCGGGATCTTCTCCCGGTTCCGGCGCAACAAGAACGGCCCGACCCCGCAGGACGAGTTCTGGCAGAACGTCCGCGACACCGACGACGTCGTCGACGGCGAGCAGCGCGGCCCGCTCGGGGCGACCGCCGGCGGTGGCCGGTTCCGGCCGGAAGCCACCATCTTCGCCAACGCCCAGCGCCTCGACAACGGCTCCCACGCCTCCCGCCCGGCCGCCGCCTGGTCCGGCGCGTGGCCGGGGGCCGTCGGCGGGGGCGGGTCCGCGGGCGCGCTGCCGGCGGGCGGACGTCCCGGCGCCCCGGTGTTCGGCCAGTACAACCCGGCCAACGGCGACGGCGGCGACTACGTCGTCGTCGGCGCGGGCGGCCGTCCGACGACGCGGGAGGAGAGCCGGCGCGTCGACACCTCGCCGGTGGCCGACCGGCGCTGGAGCGACGAGCCCGAGCCCGTCGTCGTGCCGTCCGACCTGCGGCCGCCCGAGTCCAGCTTCAGCGACTACGCGCCGCGGACGCCGGGTGTGCGCGCTCAGCCGCGGCGCGTGGACCCCGAAGTCGTCGCCGGCAAGCCGGTGTTCGTGCTCTACCGGCCGTCGCGGGGCATCGAAGTCCGCGAGGAGCCGCGGGACACCGACCAAGTGCTGGGGCGGTGATCGATGCCGATCCGCACCAACCGCGGCCGCGCCGCGGTCTACCGGCGCCTGTGGGGCTGGCCGCTGCGCTCGCCGCGCCACCTCGTCGGCGCGCTCGTGTTCCTGGCCATCCTCATCACCGCGCTGGGCATCGTGCTGCCGAAGGTGATCGGCAAACCACAGGCCAAGGCGTCCCCGGGCGGCCCGGGGACGACCACCTCGGCGACGGCGACCCCGCCGGGGGTCGCGGCGCCGGTCCCGACGTCGAACCTGCCGACGCGGCTGTCCACGCCGCTCGCCACCCCCACCCCGACGGCGCCGAACGCCGACGCGATCCGCGTCGCCAAGGAGTGGGCCGCGGCCTGGGTGAGGCACCCGGCCGGCATCACCTCCGAGCAGTGGCTCGCGCAGCTGAAGCCGTACACCACCGAGGAGTACCTGCCGGTGATGTCGACGGTCGACCCGTCGAACATCCCGGCGTCGAAGGTCACCGGTGAGCCGGTCGTCGGCACGTCCTACCCGAGCTCGGTGCAGCTGACCATCCCGACCGACGGGCCGAAGCTGGCCATCACGGTGGTGAGTACCAACGCCGGCTGGCGGGTCGCCGACTACGACCAGGCGAGCTGACCGTGCGGCGCCTGGGGTTGTGGCTGGGGCTGGTCGTGTTCGTCGCGATCGGTGCCCTGGTCGTGACCGCGGTCGCCGCCAAGGTCGTCGTCGACAACCAGCAGGCGCAGGCCCGGGGCGTCAACCTGATGAGCTGCGACGCCTCGGTCGGGCCGACGCAGCCCGGCCAGGGTGATCGCGGCACGGTCGACGCGTCGAAGCTGGACGAGGAGCAGCGCGGCATCGTCGCGCTGATCATCTCGATCGGCAAGCAGCGGACGCTCGCGCCGCGCGCGTGGCAGGTCGCGATCCAGGCCGGCATGACCGAATCCGGCCTGCACAACCTCACCTACGGTGACCGCGACTCCCAGGGCATCTTCCAGATGCGGCCGTCGATGGGCTGGGGATCGGTCGCCGAGGTGACGAACCCGACGTACGCGGTCAACAAGTTCTACGACGTCCTCCTCGCGGTGCCGGACTGGGAGAACAAGCGGCCCGGCGACGCGGCGCAGGCGGTGGAGCGTTCGGGTTTCCCGGACCGCTACCACAAGTGGGAGCCGATGGCGGCGACGCTGGTCGAGACGGTCGGCCAGGTCGTCGACGTCGTCGCCTGCGGCACCGGCCTGGGTGCACTGCTGCCGCCGAGCCAGGCGGCCGGGCAGGCGATCAGTTTCGCGCTGGGCGAGCAGGGCAAGCCGTATGTGTGGGGCGCCACGGGCCCGGATTCCTACGACTGTTCGGGCCTGATGCTGCGCGCGTACGAGTCGGCGGGGATCATCCTGCCGCGGGTCTCGCGCGACCAGTACCACGCCGGCGCGTACCTGCCGGTGCGTGACGCGCAGCCCGGTGACCTGCTGTTCCTCGCCACCGACCCGGCGGACCCGTCCTCCATCCACCACGTGATGATGTACCTGGGGGACAACAAGATCGTCGAGGCGCAGCAGACGGGTGTCCCGGTGCACACCCGGGCCTTCTCGTTCGACGAGCGCGAACTCGTGCCGCAGGCGGTCCGCCCCGGCGTTTAGCATGGGTTGCGAGGGCCTGGACACCGATCGCACCGACGTCGCGGCCGCTTCCACGAGCAGGTGGCCGCGTACTGGCAGAGGATGAGCACGTGGGACGCAAATTCGGCAGGAGGGGCAAGCCCGGAGCGGGCGAGCCCCGGGACCCGGCGGCGCTGTTCGGCGCGCCTCAGCCGCCCCGGCAGAGCGCGCGTCCCGTGTCCAGCACCCCGCTCGCCGACCAGCTGGGCCAGGGCTACCCGGGGGTCGACGCGGGGTACGTGGTGTTGCCGCGGTCGCTGGCCGAGGGTATGTCGCTGCCGTGGCAGCACCAGATGGCGGCGTTGCTGGCCCAGTTCCACGCGGAGAACGCGGGCCTGGCGTGGCCGATCTACCGGGTGGTGCCATCGCGCTACGAGAAGCTGGCGGACCTCGACGAGGAACAGCTCGCCGAGGCGGGCTACCTGGTGGAGATGGACGCGGACGGCGAGATGGTCTACCGGGAGAGGAGCGGGCGGAAGGTCCCGGACCCGGAGAACACGTCGGTCCTGGTGTCGTGCCTGGACCCGATCCCCAAGCCGGCAGCGCGACCCGCACCCCCGGCGGCGTCCCCGTCCGGCTCGGCGGCGGCCCCGGCCCCGATGAACATCGGCCCGGCCCCGGTGTGGCGGACGGTGCCCCACCCCCCGCCGGCCCAGGCGGTACCGGGGACACCGGAGCAGCAGGTGCCGGGGGCGTGGGCGCGGCCGGGTTCGTCCGGTGGCGGGGCGCCGGTTCCGCCGGAGTGGTCGCTGACGGCCGAGCCGGACCTGCCGGGCCCGGTGAAGGCCCCGACCCCGCCCCGCCATGCGGCGCCGGAGGTTCCTGCTTCGCCGGATGCGGTCACTTCTGCGCCTGAGCCGGTTGCTGCTGAGGAACGCCCGTCGGTGGCTGAGGCCGTGCAGGCTCAGGGGGCTCGCCCTGGGGCTGAGCCTGTGAATGCGCCGGAGACCGTCGCCTCGGCGCCCCGGGAATCCGAGCGGCCTGAGGGTGCCGTCCCGGCGGGTGAATCGCGGCCAGACAGCGCGACGGCAGCGCCGCAGGACGTGGAGCAGCCGGAGACTGCGGTGGCGCCACCCGGTGAACCTGAGGATCAGGCTGCCGGGTCGGTTTCGGCCGAGGCGGGGGATGCGAGTCAGTCCGGGGCGGCTGAAGCGGTTTCTGACCAGCAGGAAGTTGCCGCACCGGCATTGCGAGAGGCGGAGGCAGCCGGATCGGTATCCGCCGGAGCGGCATCGGAGGAGGCCGCCCGCCCGGAGTCGGTCGAACCTGCGGCCGAATCGGTGCCGTCGAACGAGCCCCAGACCGAGGCGGCACCCATGCCCGCCGAGTCGCAGGCAGGCGAAGCAGACCGGATCGAGCCGGACGTTCCCAGCCCGGCGGAACAGAAGCCGGACCATCCGGTCGAGAGTGCGCCGGCTGTGCCGCAGGAAGCGCACTCGGCTGGTCAGCAGCCGCAGCCGCCGGTCGGGGTGCAGCCTGCCGCGGAATCGCAGACGGCGCCCGAGGCCCCCCAACCGACAGCCCCTCCGGAAGCGGAGTCGCAGCCGAGGGCCGCCTCAGAGGTGGAGTCGCATGCCGAACCGTCGGCATCCGCTGCGGTTTCGCCGCCGACGGCCGCCTCGGAGTCGGAGTCGCCCGCCGAACCGCCGGCACCCGCAGCCGTTCCACAGCCGACGGCGCAGACTGGCGCCCAACAGCCTGCCGAATCGCAGGCCGCACCGGAGGTCGCTCAGCCAAGCGCTGCCTCGGCCGATGCCTCCCAGCCGACCTCACCGGAGGCACCGGCTCCGATGATCGGCGCCCATCTGCCCAAGCCGCCCTGGGGGCCTGCCTCGCTGCCGGGCACCACGCCCGCGCAGGGCAGCGGCGCGGCCGGCTCCCAGACGACACCCGGCCGCTCGGTGCAAGGCCCGGTCGATTCCCCAATGGCGCCCGGCGCTGCTCCGGTGCCCAGCTCGGCGCAGACTGGTTCCCCAGCGGTTTCCGGCACTCCGGCCGCCGGCCCGGCGCAAAGTCCGGGTGGTTTCCCCGTTTCGCCCGGCGCTCCGGCCACCGGTCCGGCGCAAGGTCTGGCTGCTTCCCCCGCTGCGCCTGGCGCTCCGGTCGCCGGTCCGGCGCAAAGCCCGGCAGGTTCCCCAGCGGCACCCAGCACCCCGGCCGTCGGCCCGGCCCAAGGGGTGCCCGGCTCCCCAGCGGTACCCAGCACGCCGGCGCCCGGCGCGACGCAGAGTCCGACGGGTGCCTCAGCGGCACCCGGGGCTCCGGCGCAGAGCCCAGCGCCCAGCAGCACCCCGGCCGTCGGTCCGGCGCAGAGTCCGGCAGCGCCCAGCACCCCGGCGACCGGTCCGGCGCAGAGTCCGGCAGTGCCCAGCACCCCGGCGACCGGTCCGGCGCAGAGTCCGGCAGTGCCCAGCACCCCGGCGACCGGTCCGGCGCAGAGTCCGGCAGTGCCCAGCACCCCGGCCACCGGACCGGCGCAGAGCCCGGCAGCACCCAGCACTCCAACCCCAGGCCCAATCAGCCCCCCAGCCCCACCCAGCCGGCCCCAAAACCCCAAGCCGGTCTTCCCCGGCCCGGAATCCACCCCCCAGCCGTTCCCGGCCCGCCACGCGGCCCCGGCCCGCCCGGTCTTCCCGGGCCCCGGGACCATGCCGCCCGTTCCGCCGCCGGCGGCGAACGCCCGTCCCGTCTTCCCCGGGCGGGACACCCCGCTCCCGCAGCCCTCTCGCCAGGAACCCGAAACTCCTCCTCGCGGCACCCCGCGTGGCTGGTTCGACGAATTCACCGAACAGAAAGAGCCCGAAGAACCGCAGGACTTCGGGCCCACCGGGCAGCCGACCGAGATCCCCTACCGGTACAAGCGCTGAAAAACCGGCGCTCGGGTGCGAACCTAGGACCATGTCCAAAGACCCGAACCCGGACCAGGGGTGGTACTACAACACCCGCACCCACCAGGTCGAGCACCTCGAACGCAGCCGCAGCGTCGATCTGCTCGGCCCGTACCCCGACGAGGCCACCGCCCGGCGCGCCCTCGAGATCGCCCGGGAGCGCACCCGGCGGGCCGATGCCGAGGACGACGACTAGACCGTCAACCGCGGGCTCAGCACGAACTCCGGGTCCACCTGCGCGGCGAGGTCGGCGCCGGCCCAGGCCGCCGCGTTGCGCAGGTGGAACTCGACCGCCTGGCGCTGGTAGCGGGCCCAATCGCGCTCTTCCGCGTCGACCGCCGCGCGCATCGTGGCCAGCGTGGCCAGGTTGATCGGCTCGAGCTCCGCGATCGGGCGGGCCGTTCCGCGCTCGGCCGCCCGTACGTGCCCGGATGCCGAAAGCCACCCCAGCAGCGCCGCGCCGACCTGGTCCTGCAGGAACTCGACGTCCTCCGCGTCCGTCACCTTGTTGCCCACCACCACGAGCCGGACGCCGAAGTCGCGCGCGTAGTCCGCGTACTGGCGGTACACGCCCACGCTCCGCACCGTCGGCTCGCAGACCAGGAACGTCACGTCGAACCGGGTGAACAGGCCCGAAGCGAACGCGTCCGCGCCCGCCGTCATGTCCATCACGACGTATTCGCCGTCGATGTCGACCAGGTGGTTCAGCAGCAGCTCCGCCGCCCCCACCTTCGAGTGATAGCACTTGACGCCGAGGTCGTCCTCGTCGAACTGGCCGGTGACGCCCAGCCGGACGCCGCCCAGCTGGCGGAAGCACGCCGCGAAGACCGGGTTGTCCTCGAACGGCCGGACCAGCCGCGAGCCGCGGCCGGGCGGGGTCGTCTTGATCATCGACGCCGCGTCCGGGATCCGCGGGTTGTCGCCGCGCAGGTAGTCCTTGATCAGCGCCATGTTGTCGCCCAGCGTCGGCCAGGCGAGCGCTTCCTCCTCGGTCGCGCCGAGGGCCACCGCCAGGTGCTGGTTGATGTCGGCGTCGATGGCCAGCACCGGCAGGCCGGCGTCGGCGAGGTACGCCACGAACAGCGACGACAGCGTGGTCTTGCCGCTGCCGCCCTTGCCGACGAACGCGATCTTCACGGTCGGGATCCCCTTCTGGTAATGATGACGGTTTTCATTATGCCCAGAGCAACGTACACCCGACCGGCCCGCACCCGATCGGGCGATCTCCGGGCCCGGCGCGGGTTAGGGTTGGGGGGTGCCTCCCCTCGTGATCAGGACACACTCGGCGGGCGGGGACTTCGGCCCCCTGCGTGCCGAGTTTTCGCTGCCGGAGTCGTTCGGGCCCGAGGTGCTGGCCGAGGCGGAGGCGGCGGTCCTCGACCCGCTGGCCAGCGCCGGCCCCCGCGAGGACGCGACCGACCTGCCGTTCGTCACCATCGACCCGCCCGGGTCCAAGGACCTGGACCAGGCGATGGTGGTCGAGAAGACCGCGCACGGCTTCCGCGTGCACTACGCCATCGCCGACCTCGCCGCGTTCATCCCGCCCGGCGGCGCCCTCGACCGCGAATCGCGCCTGCGCGGCCAGACGCTCTACCTGCCCGACGGCAACGTCCCGCTGCACCCGCCGGTGCTCTCCGAAGGCGCGGCCAGTCTGCTGCCCGGCGAGATCCGGCCCGCGGTGCTCTGGACCATCGAGACCGACGACGCCGGCGAGCCGACCGCCACCCGCGTCCGCCGCGCGCTGGTCCGGTCCACCGAGCAGTTCGACTACGAGACGGTGCAGGCCGCCCTCGACGCCGGGAACCCGCACCCGTCGGTCGCCGCGCTGCCGGAACTGGGCCGGCGGCGGCGCGAGCTGGCCGTCCGGCGCGGCGCCGTCGAGCTGCAGCTGCCGGAGCAGGAGATCACCGGCGACCCGGACGGCGGCTGGGTGCTCGCCCGCCGCCCGCGCACCGCCGTCGACGCCTGGAACGCCGAAATCTCGCTGCTCACCGGGATGGCCGCGGCGCGGATCATGCTCGACGCGCGGATCGGCGTTCTGCGCACGCTGCCCGACCCGGAGCCCGAGGCCGTCGACTGGCTGCGCCGCTCGGCCGAAGCGCTCGGCATCGCGTGGGCGCCGGAAGTGACCGTGTCGGAGTTCCTGTCCCGATTGGATCCCGGGCAGCCGGCGTCGATGGCGCTCTACGCCGACACGACCCGGCTGCTGCGCGGCGCGGGCTACACGGCGTTCGACGGCGAACTGCCGTCACTGACGACGCACGCGGGCATCGGCGGCGCGTACGCGCACGTCACGGCCCCGATCCGGCGGCTGGTGGACCGGTTCGCCACCGAGATCTGCCTCGCCGTCTCGGCCGGCCGCGAGGTCCCGGAGTGGGTGCGGGCGGCGCTCGCCGACGTCCCGGAGCGGATGAGCGCGTCGGACGCGCTCGCCGCGAAGGTCGAGCGGGCGTGCATCGACCAGGTCGAGGCGTGGGTGCTGGCCGAGCACGTCGGCGGCGAGTTCAGCGCGGTGGTGCTGCGCGCGGACGAGAACAAGGCGGAGATCCTGGTCGAGGACCCCACGGTGATGGCGAAGTGCGCGGGGGAGCGGCTGACCGCGGGGGAGCGGATCGCGGTCCGGCTGACCGCGGTCGACGTCGAGAAGCGGAAGGTGTCGTTCGAACGCGCATGACGTACCTGGTCGACGATCTCGGCGAACCGGTACCGCTGTCCGGGCCGGCTTCGCGAGTGGTGTCGCTCGTGCCGTCCCTGACCGAAGCGGTCGAGGTCAGCGCCCCTGGACGGCTGGCGGGCGCGACGGACTACTGCACGCATCCGTCCGTTTTGGACGTTCCGCGGGTGGGCGGGTCGAAGTACCCGAAGCTGGACCGCGTGCTCGACCTGGCGCCGGACCTGGTGCTGGCCAACGCGGAGGAGAACCGCCAGGAGGACGTGGAACGGCTGCGCGCCAACGGAATCCCGGTCTGGGTGATGGCCGCGGCGGCGTCGGTGCCCGCGGCGCTCGGCTCGCTGCGCCGGATCCTGACGCAGGCGTACGAGCTCGCCGAGCCGGAGTGGCTGGTGGCGGCGGAAGAGGCCTGGCGCGAGGTCCGGCCGGTGCGTTTCCACGCGGTGGTCCCGGTGTGGCGCAAGCCGTGGATCGTGCTGGGCCGCGACACGTTCGCCGGCGACGTCCTGCGCCGCGTCGGCGTGGCGAACGTGTATGCGACGTCGGAGGAGCGCTACCCGCGCCCGGACATCGAGGAGCTGCGGGCGCACTTCTCGGCGGACGCGGACCTGCTGGTGCTGCCGGACGAGCCGTACCTGTTCACCGAGGAGGACGGCCCGGACCACTTCCCGGACGCGCGGTACGTCCTGGTCTCGGGCCGTCACCTCACGTGGTACGGACCGTCACTCGTCGAGGCGCACGAGGCTCTTACAGCGTCAATCCCGTCAGGACCGTGACGCGCTCCTCGGTGAAGTCCGCCATCGCCGACGCCGGGCCTTCCCGCCCCACACCGGAGTCCTTCACCCCGCCGTACGGCATCTGGTCGGCGCGGAAGCTCGGCACGTCCCCGACGATCACGCCGCCCACGCGAAGGGCCGCCGACACCTCGAACGCCGTCGGGACGTCGCGGGTGAACACCCCGGCCTGCAGCCCGAAGCGCGACGCGTTGATCCGCGAAACGCCCTCCTCCACCGAAGAAACCCGGACCAGCGAAACCACCGGCCCGAACACCTCCTCGGCCATCACCGACGCGTCCTCCGGCACGTCCGCCAGGACCGTGGGCTCGACCGTGGCTCCCGACTGCCCGCCGCCGGTGAGCAACTTCGCGCCGGAAGCAACCGCCGCCGAAACCCACGACGAAACCCGGGAAGCGGCGTCGACGTTGATCAACGGGCCGACGTCGACACCCTCGGTGCGCGGGTCACCCACTCCCAGCGCGCGGACCTGGTCGAGCACCTTCGCGGCCAGCGCGTCGAACACCGAGTCGTGCGCGTACACCCGTTGCACCGAAATGCACGACTGCCCCGCCTGATACATCGCGAACGTCGCGATCCGCTGCGCCGCGAAGTCCAGGTCCGGCCAATCCGGACAGACGAGCACCGCCGCGTTGCCGCCCAGCTCCAGGGCCACGTGCTTGCGGGGCACGCGGTCGCGGATCGCCCAGCCCACCGGGACCGAGCCGGTGAACGACACCACCGGCAGGCGCGGGTCCTCGACCAGGCGGGACGACGTCTCGTTGTCCACCGGCAGGATCGACCACGACCCCGCCGGCAGATCGGTGCCGGCCAGGATTTCGCCCAGCAGCAACGCCGTCAGCGGCGTCGCCGGCGCGGGCTTGAGCACGATCGGCGCGCCCACCGCGATCGCCGGGGCCACCTTGTGCGCCACCAGGTTCAGCGGGAAGTTGAACGGCGTGATGCCCAGCACCGGCCCGCGCGGCACGCGCCGGACCAGCGCCAGCCGGCCGGTGCCGCCCGGGTCCGTGTCGAGCCGCTGCAGCTCGCCCGAGAAGCGGCGGGCCTCCTCGGCCGCCCAGCGGAACGTCGACACCGCGCGCCCCACCTCGCCGCGGGCCCACTTCAGCGGCTTGCCCGACTCCGCCGTGATCAGCGCGGCGATCTCTTCGGACCGCTCACCCAGCGAACGGGACACGTGGTCCAACGCCCCGGCGCGGACGTGCGCGGGCAGCGTCGCGAACTCGTCGGCGACGTCCGCCGCGGCCTGCACCGCGGCTTCGACGTCCGACGGCGAAGGGACGAAGTGGGACCCCGCCTCGGAGCCGTCGAAGGAGTGACGGACGACCGCGGTCGCGCCGCCGGTCACCGCCTTCCCGGCGACCCAGAACGGGAACGTCATGCGCGGGCCTCCGTCCGGACGGCGTGCTCCAGCACCGACAAGCCCTCGTCGAGCAGGTCGTTGGACAGCGCCAGCGGCGGCAGCAGCCGGACGACGTTGCCGTAGGTCCCGCAGGTCAGCACCACCACACCGGCCCGGTGACAGGCCGCCGCGACGCGCTTGGTCAGGTTGGCGTCGGGCTCCGACGTACCGGGCTTCACGAACTCCGCGGCGAGCATCGCGCCGCGCCCGCGGACGTCGCCGATCACGCCGGTCTCGGCGGCCAGCGCCCGCAGCCGCGGCAGCACGGCACCTTCGATGCGCCGGGCCGACGCGGCCAGGTTCTCCGTCTTCATCGTCTCGATCGAGCCGAGCGCCGCCGCGCACGCGATCGGATTGCCGCCGTACGTCCCGCCGAGGCCGCCCGGCGGGACCGCGTCCAGCAGCTCGGCGCGGCCGGTGACGGCGGACAGCGGCAGGCCGCCCGCGATGCCCTTGGCCGTCGCGATCAGGTCCGGCACCACGTCCTCGTCGGTGGACGCGAACCACGAACCGGTGCGGCAGAACCCGGTCTGGACCTCGTCGGCGACGTACACGACGCCGTTTTCGCGGCACCAGGCCGCGATCGCGGGCAGGAAGCCGCGCGCCGGCTCGATGAAGCCGCCCTCGCCCTGGATCGGCTCCAGGACCACCGCGGCCACCTGGTCGCCGCCGATCTGCTTCTCGATCCGGTCGATGGCCAGCGCGGCGGCTTCGGGGCCGG
Source organism: Amycolatopsis sp. 505 (assembly GCF_031625235.1). Classification (NCBI taxonomy): domain Bacteria; kingdom Bacillati; phylum Actinomycetota; class Actinomycetes; order Pseudonocardiales; family Pseudonocardiaceae; genus Amycolatopsis; species Amycolatopsis sp. 505. Next base: position 34,020 of record NZ_JACKQP010000004.1, on the reverse strand, counting down.
ACAGGCCGTCGCGGAACGGGTACGAGCCCGGCACGCGGTAGATCTCGGGCGCGAACGGGCCGAAGCCGTGCTTGTAGGGAATGGACTTCGCGGTCATGCCCATGGTCAGGTTGGTGCGGCCGTGGTAGGCGTGGTCGAACACGACGACGGCCTGACGCCCGGTCGCCGTGCGCGCGATCTTCACGGCGTTCTCGACGGCTTCGGCGCCGGAGTTGAACAGGACGGACTTCTTCGCGTGGTCGCCCGGCGTCAGCTCGGCCAGGGCTTCGCAGACCTCGACGTACCCCTCGTACGGCGTGACCATGAAGCAGGTGTGGGTGAACCAGCAGGCCTGCTTGCGGACGCGGTCGACGACGGCCGGCGCGGAGTGCCCGACGTTCGTCACCGCGATGCCGGAGCCGAAGTCGATCAGGACGTTGCCGTCGGCGTCGGTGAGCAGGCCGCCGCTGGCGGAGGTGACGTAGACGGGCAGCACCGAGCTGACCCCGGCGGCGACGGCAGCGGTGCGGCGTTGCTGCAGCTCGCGCGAGACGGGGCCGGGGATTTCGGTCTGCAGCCTGCGCTGGCGGGGCGCCGGCGCCTGCGGCCCGGCGGTGGTGCTTGCGGTCACGGCGTGCTCCTGGGAAGTCGGGGACGTCCTCAGGATGAGCGGTTACCGGACGGTCGTCAGGTGGCCGTCCTGGACAATTCCGCGCGTACAATTGGCCGTTATGGCACTCACGCTGGCCCGGCTGGCCGCCGAGCGCCCGCTCGGGCTGCGGGTGCTGACCGGCGAAGACGTCCTGGACCGCCCGATCGGCTGGGTCCACCCGACGGAGCTGACCGAGCCCCAGGCGTTCCTCGAAGGCGGCGAGCTGCTGCTCACCACCGGCCTGGCTTTGGACGAAGCGACGTCACCGGCCTACGTCCGGCGGCTCGTGGCCGCCGGGGTCGCGGGCCTCGGCTTCGGCGTCGGGCTCAGCCACGAGTCCGTCCCGCGCTCACTCGTGACGACGGCGGCGTCGGTGGGGCTGCCGGTGCTGGAGGTGCCGCGGAAGACACCGTTCATCGCGATCACCCGGGCCGTGTCGCGCGCGGTGGCGGCCGACGAGTACGCGACGACGGTCCGCATCGGCCGCGCCCAGCAGGAACTGACCCGCACGGCGGTCGGCAAGGGCGGCCCGGCGGGTGTGCTGCGCAAGCTGGCGAAGCTCGTCGACGGCTGGGTGCTGCTCTTCGACCGCACAACCGTCACCGAAGCGGCTCCGGCGAGCGCGCGGACGTACGGCGCTTCGCTGCGCGAAGAGCTGGAGCGGCTGCAGACCGGCACGCGGGTTGTGTCACTGGGGGACGACGAAGTCGTGCTGCAAACGCTGGACACCAGCGCGCGCCGGGTGCTCGCCGTCGGGGCGTCCCTGGACACGGCGGGGCGGCACATCGTCAACACGGCGGTCTCGGTGCTTTCCCTGGCGCTGGAACAGGATCGCGCGCAGGCGGCGGCGCGGGAGGCGTTGCGGACCGGGCTGGTGGAGCTGCTCGTGGGCGGCCAGGCCGAACTGGCCCTGCGGGTGCTGGCCGCTTCCGGGGCCGAGGCGCCGGCCGCGCCGTGGTCGGTGCTGGTGTTCCTCGGCCCGCCCGCGGCCCGGCGCAAGCTGCTCGGGGCCCTGGACGGCGAGCTGTTCGCGGCGCGTTCCGGGGCGTCGGTGGTCGCTTTCGGGCCGGCGAGCGTGGTCGAGCAGGCCGCCGAGGTGGCGGTGCGGATCGGAGGGCTGCACGGCGGGGTGGCGGGCCCGGTCGCCCCACGCGACTTCGCGGCCGGGCTCGAGCAGGCGGGCCTGGCGGCCCAGGCGGCGGAGGCCGAGGGCAAGATCCTCATCTCGGCGGCCGAACACACCGGCCGCGGCCTGCTGTCCTTGATCGACCCGGAGGTGGCCCGCGTCCACGCCGGAAACCTCCTGGCCCCGCTGCGCCGCCACGACGAAACGGGCCGCGGAGACCTGGTGGCGTCGCTGCGCTGCTGGCTGGAACACCACGGCCACTGGGACGTGGCGGCCGCGCGGCTCGGCGTCCACCGGCACACGCTGCGGAACCGGATCACGAAGGCGCAGGAACTGCTGGGCCGCGACCTGGACTCACCGGGCGTCCGCGCGGAACTTTGGGTGGCGCTGCAAACCTGAACACCCCGACGGGCGTCTTCGGGAGGTGACCTGGAAACGCGCGGCTGTCGTGGCTGCCGTCGTCCTGCTCGCGGCGGGCGGGATGGCGTTCCTGCCGTGGACGGCGAACCACTTCGGCTACGCCCTGCCCGGCAACGGCGGGCTCCCCTCGCGCATCCACCACGATGGCCGGGACTACCGCGCCTCCACGAACTGCACCCCCTTCGGCGGCGACGAAACCTCCCTGACCCGGGTCGGCGAGGTGAGCACGCTGTTCGGTCCGGCGCACCCCGTGTTCACGACCCGGCCGGTGCCCGAGGGAACGCCGTTGACGGTGCTCGTGCGGGACAGCCCGGGCTGCTTCGTGCGGTACGCACTGCTGGGCGGTCCCTAAGCCGCAGTCACCAGCACGATCGGCGAATCCCCGCACCGCCGCAGGCCCGGGCCGGGCTCCGCGCCCGCCGACCACCACGCCGGGACGTCCGCCTCCCGCACCAGCGATCCCGTCGGCTGCCGGACGCTGTTCGACACGATCACCCGGCCCTGCGCGTTCAGCAGCGCCGCCCCGCGCCCCAGCGACCGCAGCCGCGGCCGCACCGTCCGCTCGAACTCCCTCACGTACACGTCCGCGCCGACGACCCCCGCGAAAGAATCGCCTCGGAACACCGGGATCGTGAACGTCAGCGTGTACTCGTCGGTGCACAGGTAATCGACGTACGGGCCGTTGATGTGCCGCCGCCCGGTGTCGCGGGGGACCGTGAACCAGGACTGGCGCGTGTAGTCCAGGAAGTTCTCGCTCGCCGGGTCGAGGCTGATGAACAGCTGGGACGGCTCCGAAGACGAGCCCGTCCACCACTCGAAGCCGAATTCCGAGTCGGCCAGCACGCTCGGGGCGCTGACGAACCCCGCGCCGATGATGAGCCCGCCCAGTGCTTCGGTGACCTGCGGGCGGATCCGGTGCAGGGCGGCCGCGGCCGGACTGTCCGCCAGGACCGACTCGGCGGCCGCCAGCAGGGGCTTGAGCCGCTCGAAAACCCCTTCCACCAACGCGGAAACCTGCTCGACGACCTCGTCGCCGGCCAGCGTGCGGGTGTCGTTCACGGTGCTCACCTCGATGCGCGGAGTAGCGGAAGTTTACGGCGTGAGCAGGTCCAGGTGCACGTCTGCGAGGCGGTCGAGGGCGCCCAGCAGGTGCTCCTCGGTCAGCTTGCGGGCCAGCTCGCCGTCCGCGGAGGAAATCGCCGCGGTGATCGCCGCGTGTTCCTCGCACGAGGGTGCCGTGGACCCGAGCGGCAGCCACAGCAACCCACCCAGCTCGCTCTGCAGGTGGACCTCTTCGTGCGTCAACCTCGGTGACTGCGCGGCCGCCGCGACCTCCAGGTGGAACTGCCGCTCCGCCCGGGTGAAATCGATGCCGTGGGCCGTGCGGAGGTCGTCGGTCGCCAGCCGCAGCCGGGCGACGTCCTCCGGAGAACTGCGCTCGGCGGCGAGCTTGGCCGCGGCCCCGGCGATCGCCAGGTAGTGGTCGCCGACGTCCCGCAGGTCCGACAGCGACACCTCGCGCAGCCGCGAGCGCCACGCGTCCGCGGGCGGGTGGGCCGGCGCGCGCACGAAGCTGCCGCCGCTGCGCCCTCGCCGCGTCTCGACCAGCCCCTGCTGCCGCAGGGCCACCAGCGCCTCCCGGACCGTCACCGTCGAGACGCCGAACTGCGCGGCCAGGTCGGCTTCGCTGGGCAACTGCTCCTGGTCCGCGAGCAGGCCGAGGGTGATGGCGTCGACCAGCCGCGCCGCCACCGCCTCCGCCCGCCCGATCTGGCCGAGCGGGGCGAACATGGCGGAACGCGCGCTGTGCGACATGCCCTTGCGCATCGTGATCCTCGCCGGTCGGAGTACCCGTTCGCACCAATCTTGCCTCATGCCCTTGTCCTATTACATATGGAGTCATATGTTTTAGCTCCCGTCAGCACCGAGGAGTGACCGTGTCTTCTGCCAGCCCACCCACCCCGCCGCAGGAGCTCAAGCACTACGTCGGCGGCGCGTACGTCGAGTCCAAGTCGGGCCGGACGGCGGAGATCGTCGACCCCGTCACCGGACGTCCCTACTGCACCGCCCCGATCGCCGGCCCCGAAGACGTCGACAACGCGCTGCAGGTCGCCGCGACCGCGTTCGAGACCTGGCGGGAAACCACGCCCTCCCAGCGCCAGCTCGCGCTGCTCAAGCTCGCCGACGCCCTCGAAGCCCGAGCCGGAGAGCTGGTCGCGACCGAGTCCGCGAACACCGGCAAGCCGGTCGCCCTGACGATGGCCGAAGAGATCCCGATGGTCCTCGACCAGGTCCGCTTCTTCGCCGGGGCCGCGCGCGTGCTCGAAGGCCGGGCCGCGGGGGAGTACCTGGAAGGCCACACGTCGTTCGTGCGCCGCGAGCCGGTCGGCGTCTGCGCGCAGGTCACGCCGTGGAACTACCCGCTGCTGATGGCCATCTGGAAGATCGCGCCCGCCCTCGCCGCCGGCAACACCGTCGTCCTCAAGCCTTCCGACACCACCCCGGCGTCGACCCTGCTGCTCGCCGAGATCGCCGGCGAGTTCTTCCCGCCCGGGGTGTTGAACGTGATCTGCGGCGACCGCGACACCGGCCGCGCGCTGGTCGAGCACGACATCCCGGCGATGGTGTCGATCACCGGCTCGGTCCGGGCCGGCATCGAGGTGGCGCGGTCGGCCGCGAACGACGTCAAGCGCGTGCACCTGGAACTCGGCGGCAAGGCGCCGGTCATCGTCTTCGGCGACGCCGACCTCGAAGCGGCCGCCGAGGCCATCGCCGTCGCCGGGTACTTCAACGCGGGCCAGGACTGCACCGCCGCCACGCGCGTACTGGTCGCCGAAGACGTGCACGACACCTTCGTCGCCGCGCTCACCCGGCAGGCCGAGCAGACCAGGACCGGCAAGCCGGACGACGAAGACGTCGCCTACGGCCCGCTCAACAACGCCGCCCAGCTCGAGAAGGTCGCCGGGTTCATCGACCGGCTGCCCGAGCACGCGACCGTCCACTGTGGAGGACACCGGGCCGGTGACGAAGGCTACTTCTACGAGGCCACCGTCGTCTCCGGCCTCCGGCAGGACGACGAGGCGATCCAGAACGAGATCTTCGGCCCGGTCATCACCGTCCAGCGGTTCTCCGACGAAGCCGAAGCCCTGAAGCTCGCGAACGGCGTCCAGTACGCCCTCGCGTCGTCGGTCTGGACCCGCGACCACCAGCGGGCGATGCGCGCCGCCGCGAAGCTCGACTTCGGGTGCGTCTGGATCAACACGCACATCCCCCTGGTCGCCGAGATGCCGCACGGCGGGTTCAAGAAGTCCGGCTACGGCAAGGACCTCTCCCTCTACGGCCTCGAGGACTACACGCGCGTCAAGCACGTGATGAGCGCACTGTGAGGGTCGCGATGCCCAACCAAGCACCGTCCGGGACGCGGGAAGAGCCCGCCGCGCCGGAAAGCACGCGCCCGGCGATCCGGCTTTCCGGGCTGCGCAAGCACTTCGGCGACGTCCACGCGGTCGACGGCGTCGACCTCGACATCCCGCCGGGCGAGTTCTTCTCCATGCTCGGCCCGTCCGGCTCCGGCAAGACGACGGTGCTGCGCATGATCGCCGGGTTCGAGCTGCCCACCGAGGGCACGATCGAGCTCGACGGCCACGACGTGAGCCGGCTCGCGCCGTTCGAGCGGGACGTCAACACGGTGTTCCAGGACTACGCGCTCTTCCCGCACATGAACGTGCAGCAGAACGTCGAATACGGCCTGCGCGTCAAGCGCGTCCCGAAGCAGCAGCGCCGGGAGCGCGCGCTCGAAGCGCTGAAGACCGTGCGGCTGGAGGACTACGGCTCCCGCAAGCCCGCGCAGCTGTCCGGCGGGCAGCGCCAGCGCGTCGCCCTGGCCCGCGCGCTGGTCAACCGGCCCAAGGTGCTGCTGCTCGACGAGCCGCTCGGCGCGCTCGACCTCAAGCTGCGGCAGGCGATGCAGCTGGAGCTCAAGCAGATCCAGCGGGACGTCGGCATCACGTTCGTCTTCGTCACCCACGACCAGGACGAAGCCCTCACCATGAGCGACCGCATCGCGGTGTTCAACGACGGCCGGATCGAGCAGGTCGGCCCCCCGGAGGAGGTCTACGAACGCCCGGCGAGCGCGTTCGTCGCCGGGTTCGTCGGGACGTCCAACCTGCTGGGCGGGCGTGGCGCCGAGAGCGTCATCGGCCGGCCGGGGCTGTTCAGCATCCGGCCGGAGAAGATCCGCATCGACGGCGACCTGTCCGAGCCCGCCGCGGCCGGGCACACCACCGCGACGGGCACGGTCACCGACGTCGTCTACGCCGGGGCGACCGTGCGGTACTCGGTCGCGCTCGACGCCGGGGGCCGGCTTTCGGTCGTCCGGCAGAACACCGACGGCGCGGCGTTCGCCGACGGGCGCGTCCGGCTCAGCTGGCGGAACGAACACAGCTTCCAGGTCCAGTAGTCCTTCAGAAGGGTTGCCATGAAGAACAGGAAGACGCGGCTCGCCGGTCTCATCGGCGCCAGCCTGCTGTTGGCTGCATGTGGCACGTCCGGCTCGAATTCCGCCGCGCCGCCGGGCGCGCAGGGCTTCACGCCGCCGAAGCTAGAAGCGCTGAAGGCGCTCGGGCAGCCGGAGGGACAGCTGAACGTCCTCGCCTGGCCGGGGTACGCGGAGAACGGGTCGAACGACCCGAAGGTCAATTGGGTCACGCCGTTCGAGCAGCAGACCGGGTGCAAGGTGAACGTCAAGCCGTTCGGGACGTCCGACGAGGCCGTGACACTGATGAAGACCGGGCAGTACGACGTCGTTTCGGCCTCGGGTGACGCGTCGCTGCGGCTGGTCGCGTCCGGGGACGCCGAGCCGGTGAACACCGACCTGGTGCCGAACTACAACGACGTCCAGCCGTTCCTCAAGAACAAGTCGTGGAACAGCGTGAACGGCACGGCGTACGGGATCCCGCACGGCTGGGGCGCGAACCTGCTGACCTGGCGCACCGACAAGGTGACCCCGGCGCCGACGTCGTGGTCGGTGATGTTCGACGCGAACTCGCCCTACAAGGGCAAGGTGATCGCCTACGACTCGCCGATCTACATCGCCGACGCGGCGCTGTACCTGCAGACCCACCAGCCGGACCTGGGCATCAAGAACCCGTACGCCCTCGACGACAAGCAGTTCACCGCGGCGGTGAACCTGCTCAAGCAGCAGCGGCCGCTGGTGTCCGAGTACTGGTCGGACTACCTCAAGGAGTCGCAGGCGCTGAAGAACGCCGACGCCGTCGTCGGCACCGCCTGGCAGGTCACGGTCAACCTGACCAAGGGCGAGGGCGCGCCGCTGGAGGCCGCGGTGCCGAGCGAGGGCGCGACCGGGTGGTCGGACACCTGGATGGTGGCGGCGAAGTCGGCGCACAAGACGTGCGCGTACAAGTGGCTCGACTACATCATCAGCCCAAAGGTGAACGCCCAGGTCGCCGAGTACTTCGGCGAAGCGCCGGCGAACACGAAGGCGTGCGCGGAGATGTCGGACAAGACGCTCTGCGACACCTACCACGCCAACGACGCGGCGTACGCGGCGAAGATCGCGTACTGGACCACGCCGATCCCGCAGTGCCTCGACGGCCGCACGGACGTCAAGTGCAAGGACTACGGCGAGTGGACGAAGGCCTGGACCGAGATCAAGGGCTGACCCCCGAACCCCGGACGCGGCGGGCTGTGTCCCCCCACTCCGCCCGCCGCGTCCGGCCTTCACCCTGCGAGGTGCGATGACCGCCGTTTCCGCCTTCTTCTACCGGAAACCCAAGCTGCGCCTGGGTTTCCTGCTGTCGGCCCCACTGCTCTGGCTCGGCCTGGCCTACCTGGGCGCGCTCGCCGCCTTGTTCGTCACGGCGTTCTGGCACACCGACGCCTTCACCGGCCAGGTCGTCATCGACTGGTCGCTGGGCAACTTCGAGACGCTGTTCACCGACGCGGTGTACCGCACGATCACCTTCCGCACGGTCGGGATCGCGGCGCTGGTGACGGTGATCGACGCCGTCGTCGCGTTCCCGATGGCCTACGCGATGGCCAAGCTCGCTTCGCCGCGGGCGCAGCGGATCCTGGTGATCGCGGTGATGACCCCGCTGTGGGCCAGCTACCTGGTGAAGGCGTACGCCTGGCGCTCGATGCTGTCCGGCAACGGCGCCCTGAGCTCGATTTCGCCCGGGTACGGCGTCACGGCCACGATCATCACGCTGTCGTACCTCTGGCTGCCGTACATGATCCTGCCGATCTACGCGGGCCTCGACCGGCTGCCGGACTCCCTGGTCGACGCGTCCGGCGACCTCGGCGCCCGCTCGCTGCGGACGTTCCGCTCGGTGATCCTGCCCCTGACGTTCCCGGCGATCGTGGCGGGCTCGATCTTCACGTTTTCGCTGTCCCTGGGCGACTACATCGCGGTGAAGATCGTCGGCGGCACCTCCCAGATGCTCGGCAACGTCGTCTACGACAACATCGGCGCGGCCAACAACCTCCCGTTCGCGGCGACGGTGGCGACCGTGCCGGTCGTGATCATGCTCGCGTACTTGGCCGCCGTGCGCCGCACCGGCGCGCTGGACAACCTCTAGGAGTTCTCTCGTGCGCAGGGTGCTGTGGGTGGCGCTGGGGCTCGGCCTGGCGGTGATCTACTTCCCGCTGGTGGTGGTGCTGCTCAACTCGTTCAACGCCGACACGACGTTCGGCTGGCCGCCGTCCCGCTTCACTCTGGAGTGGTGGAGCCGCGCGGCGTCCAACGAAGGCGCGTTGCACGCGCTGTGGACGAGCGTGCAGGCGGGCCTGGCGGCGACGGCGATCGCGCTGGTGCTCGGCACGATGGCGGCGTTCGCGTTGCAGCGCTACCGGTTCTTCGGCCGCAACCCGGTGTCGCTGCTGATCATCCTGCCGATCGCGCTGCCGGGGATCGTCACGGGCATCGCGCTGAACAACGCGTTCCGGACGATCCTCGGCATCGACCTCGGCCTGCTGACGGCGATCATCGCGCACGCGACGTTCTGCATCGTGGTGGTGTTCAACAACGTCGTGGCCCGGCTGCGGAGGATGGGCGGCAACCTGGAGGAGGCGTCGATGGACCTCGGCGCCACCGGCCTCACGACGTTCCGCCTGGTGACGTTCCCGATGCTGCGGTCGGCGCTGCTGGCGGGCGGACTGCTGGCGTTCGCGCTGTCGTTCGACGAGATCATCGTGACGACGTTCACCCTCGGCACGGGCATGGAGACCTTGCCGATCTGGATCTACAACAACCTGTTCCGGCCGAACCAGGCCCCGATCGTGAACGTGGTGGCGGCGGTGCTGATCGTGGCGTCGACGGTCCCGGTGTACCTGGCGCAACGCCTGTCCGGCGACACGGCTTCGGGCGGGCGGCTCTAGTGCACTGACCGGATCGTGCCGCCGTCCACGCGGATCGTCGCGCCGCTCACGTAGGCCGCCGCCGGGCTCACCAGGTAGCCCACCGCGGCCGCGATCTCCTCGGGGCGGCCCAGGCGGCCGGTGTCGTTCGGGACCAGCTCGCGCGCCGCGGCGCGTTCGATGTCGTCCCACGAGGTGCCCCACCCGTGCTGCGGGGCGATCGACGTCAGCAGCTCGCGCACCGAGTCGACCAGGATCGCGCCGGGGGAGACGACGTTCGACGTCACGCCCGTGCCGGCCAGGTCGCGCGCCAGCGACACCGCCAGGTTGTGCCGCGCGGCCAGCGTCGCCGTGTAGTGCGGCTGCATGGCCAGGGGCTGGATCGCCAGCCCGCCGCCGATCTGGACGACCCGGCCCCAGCCGCGGTCGCGCATGCCCGGCACGCACCGGTGGATCATCCGGACCGCCGAGACGACGTTCGCCTCGTACATCGCGGTCCAGTCCGCCGGGGTCGCGTCGCCCCACCCCAGGTGGTCGTAGGCGCCGGCGTTGTTGACCAGGATGTCGACGTCCCCGGCCGCCGCGGCGACCGCGTCTGCTCCCGCGTCGGTCGACAAATCGCCCAGGGCGATCCCGGCCGCCCCGATCGACGCCGCCACCTGCTCCGTGCGGGCCGCGTTCCGGCCGTGGACGACCACGGCCGCGCCTTCGGCGGCCAGCAACCGCGCGATCGCCTCGCCGAGACCCGCGCTCGAACCGGTGACCAGAGCGCGCTTGCCTGCGATTTCGAGATCCATGAAGTGCCTTTCGCTGAGGTCTACGGCTGTAGACTTAGGGGAAGTCTACACTCGTATACATGAGACCCCGCAACGCCGCCGCGACCCGGGAAGCGATCCTCGCGTCCGCGCTCGAAGCGTTCACCCGGGCCGGCTACGACGGCGTCGGCGTGCGCGAGATCGCCGAATCGGCCGGCGTCACGGCGATGCTCGTCAACCGCTACTTCGGCTCGAAGGAAGGCCTCTTCGCCGAGGTCGTCGACGCGGCGATGGCCGAGCGGACCGTGCTCACCGACGACCCGGCGACGCTCGCCGCGGACCTCGCGGCCTCGCTCGTGCGCCGGACGGCTCCGGACGCCGGACGGCTCGACCCGTTCCTGCTGATGCTGCGTTCGGCGGCCAACCCGCGGGCCGCGGAGCTCCTGCGAGCCGGCATCGAGCGGCACGTCGAGAAGCACCTGGCCGGCCTGCTCCCGCACCGCGCGCCGGCGGACCCGGCGCTGGCGCTGTCGGTGATCGCCGGGTTCTGGGTGATGCGCACCCTGCTCGGGAGCACCGAGCTCAACCGCGCGGACGAAGAGGTCCTGCGGGGCAAGCTCGAGAAGGTGTTCGCCGTGCTACTCGCGGAATGAGTCCGTCGCCGCGCGCAGGGCCGCCAGCACGCCCGGGTCCGTCACCGCGTGGCCCGCGCCCTCGAGCAGCTTCAGCTCGGATCCCGGCCACGCCCGGTGCAGCTCGTACGCCGTCACCGGCGGGCACACCGTGTCGTACCGGCCCTGGACCAGCACACCCGGGATGCCGGCCAGCTTGCCCGCGTCCCGGATCAGCTGCCTGTCGTCGAGCCAGGCGCCGTGGGTGAAGTAGTGGACCGCGAGCCGCGCGAAGGTCAGCGCGAACGCCGGGTCCGCGTACTGGCGGACGAACGACTCCTGCGGCAGTACCGAAACCGTCGCGCCCTCCCAGGTGCTCCAGGCGACCGCCGCGCGGTGGCGGACCTCCTCGGCGGGATCGTCGAGCAGCACCGCGTACCCGGCGAGGGGGTCGTCGCGCAGGGAAACGGGCAACGGCGCGAGAAACGCCTCCCACTCGCGGGGGAACAGGTGGGCCGCGCCGCCGCGGTAGATCCAGTCCAGCTCGCTCTGCCGGACGGTGAACACGCCCCGCAGGATGATCTCGCTGACGCGCGAAGGGTGTGTCTCGGCGTAGGCGAGCGCGAGCGTCGCGCCCCAGGAGCCGCCGAAGAGCTGCCAGCGGTCGATGCCGAGCCGCTCGCGCAGGGTCTCCATGTCGGAAACCAGGTGCCACAGGGTGTTCGCACCCAGGTCGTGCGCGCCCGGCGTCGACTGCCCCGAGCCGCGCTGGTCGAACAGGACGATCCGGTACGCCGCCGGGTCGAAGTGCCGCCGGGCCATCGGGGCGATCCCGCTGCCGGGACCGCCGTGCAGCACCACGACCGGCTTCCCGGCCGGGTTGCCCGCCTCCTGGCAGCGGATCCGGTGCCCGTCACCGGTTTCCAGGAACCCTTCGGCACGCGGGGCGATCGGCGGGTACAGCTCGTCCATGCAAGTCACTGTGCCGTAGGGGTTCGGCCGTCGCCCCGGCGCCCCGCCGCCGAGAGCCGGGACGACGACCGAAAAGGTGGGGACCCGCCCCCGCCGCCGGGCTGAGCGGGTCCCCGGTCCGAGGGCGTCAGCCGCCGCGGGGGGAAACGGGTGGGTCGGTGATCCGCGCACGCATTTCGTCCTCCTCGTCGAGGGTCGATGCTTCGTCGTGGCGGCGACGGGCTAAACGCTAAGCCACGAGTCGAACACCAGTCAAGAACATGATTGATGTTCATGGATGTGAACGCCCGCTGTGAGGACGCTGAGTGCGCGCGTCCCCCTTGCCCGGCGCTTACGAAAGGGCCGGTACTTTCCGGTGTCGGGATTCGGCAAAAAGGGGTACGGAATGTCCGCGGTGACCTATTTCGAGGCGATTGTCGTCGGGGCATTGCAAGGGGTGTCGGAATTGTTTCCGGTGTCCAGTCTCGGCCACAGCATCCTGCTGCCGGCCTGGCTCGGCGGCTCGTGGCAGCGGGACCTGAGCATCGGGAAGGATTCGCCGTACCTCGCGGTACTGGTGGCGATGCACGTCGCCACCGCGCTCGCGCTGGTCCTGTTCTTCCGCAAGGACTGGGTGCGGATCATCGGCGGCCTCTGGACGTCCCTCCGCCACCGCGAAGTCCGCACCCCCGACCAGCGGCTCGCCTGGCTGCTGGTGCTCGCCACCATCCCGGTCGGGCTGGCCGGCCTGCTGCTGGAAAGCCTGCTGCGCGACTTCCTCGGCAAGCCGGTGCCGTCGGCGATCTTCCTCGCGCTCAACGGCGGTGTCCTTTACGCCGCCGAGAAGTTCTCCCGGCGCAGGCCCGCCGAGGAAGCGGACACAGTGGACTTCTCGGCCGAAGACACGCTGGTCATGCGGGCGGTCTCGGTCGAGGAGGCGACCGACGTCCGGTTGGCGAAGCTGCGGGTCGGCGAGGCCGTGCTGATCGGCGCCGCGCAGATCCTCGCGCTGCTGCCGGGCATCAGCCGCTCGGGCATCACCATGGTCGCCGGCCTCCGCCGCGGGCTGGGTCACGAGGACGCCGCACGGTTCGCCTTCCTGCTCGCCACGCCGGTGATCCTCGCCGCGGGTGTGCTCAAGATGCCGACGCTGTTCGCCCCCGAAAACCACGCTTCACTCGGCCCGGCGCTCGTCGGCAGCGTCATCGCCGGGGTGGCTTCGTACGTTTCTGTCCGGTTCCTCACCGGATACTTCGAAACGCGCACTCTGACCCCGTTCGCCATTTACTGCGTGGTCGCCGGAATCGGCAGCCTGATCTTCTTCGCGGTCTGAGATGCCGCTGACGTTCGACGCCCCGGCCGTCTTCGGCGTGCTCGCCGCGGGGACGCTCTACGTCCGCGCGGCCCGCGGCCGCGGCTGGCCCCCGGGCCGCACGACGGCGTTCCTCGCCGGGCTCGCGACGATTCTGATCGTCACCTGCTCGCCGCTGGCGACCTACGACACGACGTTCTTCTGGGTCCGCGCGGTCCAGACGGTCACGCTGCTGATGATCACGCCGCTGCTGCTGGCCCTGGGCGCGCCCGTCCGGCTGCTCTCCGACACCGTCGACGCCCGGTGGCTGCGGCGGCATGGCCGTGGCCCGCTCGCCCGCGCGCTGACGTTCCCGCCGGTCGTCACGGTCGTCCTGGTCGCGCCGGTGCTCGTGCTGTACCTGACGCCGCTCTACGACCTCACGCTGCGCTCGCCGCTCGTCGACGGCCTGGTCCGGCTGGCCCTCGTGCTGGCCGGCTTCACCTACTTCTGGACGCGCCTGGGGCTCGATCCGACCCCGCGGGAGGACCCGCACCTGGTCTCGGTGTGGATCGCGTTCGCCGAGGTGATCTTCGACGGCGCGCTCGGCCTGGTGCTGTGGCTCGGCCCGCTGCTCGCCCCGGCGCACTACGCGGCCGCGCACCCCGGCTGGGGCCCCGACCCGCGCACCGACCAGGTCATCGGCGCGGGCGTGCTGTGGATCGGCGGTGACGTCGCCGGCCTGCCGTTCGTCGTCGCGTTGTTCGTGCGGTGGGCCCGCGACGACGAACGGCGGGCGAAGCAGCTCGACGTCCGGCTGGACGAAGCGCCGCCGACCGGCCTGTGGTGGGAGAACGACCCGGCGCTCGCGGAACGGTTCAAGCGCCGGTGACGGGCTCAGTCGTGGAACGCGTGCTCCGGCGCCGGGAACTCCCCGCGCCGGACGTCCTCGGCGAACGCCGTGGCCGCGTCCTGCAGCACCGTCGCGACGTCGGCGTAGCGCTTGACGAACCGCGGTGCCTTGCCGCGCCGCAGCCCGGCCATGTCCTGCCAGACGAGCACCTGCGCGTCGCAGTCCGGACCGGCGCCGATGCCGACCGTCGGGATCTTCAGCTCCGCGGTGACGCGCTTGGCGGCCTCGGCGGGCACCATCTCCATCACCACCGCGAACGCCCCGGCCTCCTGCAGCGCCAGCGCGTCGGCGAGCAGCACGTCCGCCGCTTCGCCGCGCCCCTGCACCCGGTAGCCGCCGAGGTTGTGTTCACTCTGCGGGGTGAACCCGATGTGGCCCATCACCGGCACGCCGGCCGACGTCAGCGCCTCGACGTGCGGGGCGAACCGCCGCCCGCCTTCGAGCTTCACGGCGTGCGCGCGGCCCTCCTTCATGAACCGCACCGACGTCTCCAGCGCCTGCTGCGGCGAGAGCTGGTAGGAGCCGAACGGCAGGTCGGCGACCACCAGGGCCCGCTTGACCGATCGGGTGACGGCCCGGACCAGCGGCAGCAGCTCGTCGACCGTCACCGGCAGCGACGTGTCGTAGCCGAAGACGTTGTTGGCCGCGGAGTCGCCGACGAGCAGCACCGGGATCCCGGCCTCGTCGAACAGGGCGGCGGTGTACATGTCGTACGCGGTGAGCATGGGCCACGGTTCCCCGCGTTCCTTGAGCTCGCGCAGGTGGTGGACGCGGACCTTCCGGCCCGGGGACTTGGCCGCGGGAGCGGCGGGCCCGGTGCCGTAGGGGGCGGGTTCTTCGGTGCTGGCGGACATCGTCGTCGACCGTCCTTCCCTCGAGGCCTCGGTGAGGTCCCCGGGTCGTGGAGCAGAGGCGTCTCAAAGGGTGACACGCCCCCGGACCGGCCCCAACCGCGTGCGACCAGCTTCACACCCCCGGGGAGGACCGGCCGTCAGCCTTCAGGTTGATGTCCGGGGACAACCGATGCGGGTTCACTTGCGTCAAGAAGAGGGCATGACCCCCGACCGGCCGCGAAAGGCGACGAAACCACCCATGGGAAACCTCGCGAGCTCGCGCCGTCGCCTCCCCGCCTGGAAGGCGAAGGCGGGCGGCATCGTCGCGACCGTGGTCCAGCTGGCCGCGGTGTTCTCGGTGATCCTGCTCTTCACCGGCGGCCCGCGCGGCCACCTGCTCAACGGCATCGACATGGCCTTCTCCGGCCTGAGCGTGCCGACCAGCGAGAGCCTGGTCATGGTGCTGCTGCTGGTGGTGCTCGGGGGCGCGCTGCGCCGCCGCAAGAAGGCGGCGCTGTACACGCTGGTGCTGTTCCAGATCGGCGGCCTGCTGCTCACCCTGGCCCTGCAGGCGACCCTGCTGTGGTCACCCGAACTGCTGACGCTCGGCCCGAAGCAGGTCCGGCACATCCCCGCGCAGCTGTGGGTGCTGACCATCGCCGACGTCGTGTCGATCGGGCTGATCGTGTTCCTGCTCGCGCTGCGCCCGGCGTTCCCCGCCCGGCTCGCACCGAGCGCCTGGCGCGACGGCCTCAGCATGCTGTTCGGCGGCTTCGCCGTGGTCATCCTGGTCGGCTGGGGCCTGGTCGAGGCGTTCCCCGGCCACCTCGGCGACACGTGGGAACGCTTCGCCTGGGTCGTCAACCACGCCACCGGCGAGAACCTGCAGCTGCGCCGGATCGGCGTCGGCGAAGGTCCCGGCTGGCTGGACGTCCTCCTCGACCTCAGCGCGACCGCCGTCGCCACCGCGGCCCTGTACCTGCTCTTCCGCGGCGTGCGCAGCCGGGCGCTGCGGACCGACGAAGACGAGCTCCGCCTGCGCAAGCTGCTCGCCGAACACGGCGAGGACGACTCCCTCGGCTACTTCGCCACCCGGCGCGACAAAAGCGTCGTCTTCGCGCCGAACGGCCGCGCGGCGGTGACCTACCGCGTCCTCGGCGGTACCAGCGTCGCCAGCGCCGACCCGGTCGGCGACCCGGAGGCGTGGCCCGACGCGGTCCGCGCGTGGCTCGACGAGACGCGCACGTACGGCTGGACCCCGGGCGTGCTCGGGGCGAGCGAGCGCGGCGCCAAGGCGTACACCGGCGCGGGCCTGCGCGCGCTGGAAATCGGCGACGAAGCCGTGCTCGACGTCCGCGAGTTCAGCCTGGCCGGCCCGGAGCGGCGGTCGGTGCGCCAGGCCGTCAAGCGCATCCAGCGCGCCGGCTACACCTCGCGGGTCCGCCGTCACGGCGAAATCCCCGACGCCGAGATGACCGAGCTGCTGTGGCGGGCGCAGGCCTGGCGCGGCGCCGAGACCGAGCGCGGCTTCTCGATGGCGCTGGGCCGCCTCGGCGACGCCAGTGACGGCCGCAGCGTGATGGTCGAGGCCTACGACGCCCACGGCGAGCTGCGCGGGCTGCTCTCGTTCGTCCCGTGGGGCCGCCGCGGGCTTTCGCTGGACCTCATGCGCCGCGACCGCGACGCCGAGAACGGCCTCAACGAGTACATGATCGCCGAGACCGTCGCGGCCGCCCAGCACCTCGGCGCGCAGCGGATCTCGCTCAACTTCGCGATGTTCCGCGCGGTGTTCTCCGAGGGCGAGCGGATCGGCGCCGGTCCGGTGCTGCGGGCCTGGCGCGGGATCCTGAGCGTCTTCTCGCGGTTCTTCCAGCTGGAGTCGCTGTACCGGTCGAACGCCAAGTACGGCCCGGACTGGGAGCCGCGGTTCCTCTGCTACTCCTCGGCCCGGCGGCTGCCGCGCGTCGGCATCGTCGCGGGCGCCCTCGAAGGATTCGTCCCGACCGGACGGGCGCGGTCGCTGCGGCTGGAGACGGTCAGCGAGGACTTCGTCGCCCACGTCAAGGAGATCGAGGAGTCGGCGGCGGCACCGGCGGCCAAGACCGTGCGGCGGCCCGAACAGGTCCGCGTCCGGATCGCCAAGCTCGCCAAGCTGCGCGAGGCCGGCATCGACCCCTACCCGGTCGGCTTCCGCCGCGACGACCACATCGGGGACGTCGTGGCGAAGTACGGCGACCTGGCCCCGGACACGAGCACCGGGCACCGGGTCCGGATCGCCGGGCGCGTGCTGAACCTGCGCATCCTCGGCGGCCTGTGCTTCGCCCGCGTCAAGGACTTCAGCGGCGAGATCCAGCTGATGCTAGAGGTCGGCGAGCTGGACCTCGACCGCTGGCGGACCGGGGTCGACCTCGGCGACCACGTCGGCGTCAGCGGCCAGGTCGTGACGTCGAAGCGGGGCGAGCTCTCGGTGCTCGTCGACGAGTGGACGGTCACCGCGAAGTGCCTGCACCCGCTGCCCGACAAGCGCAAGGGCCTCACCGACCCGGAGACGCGGGTCCGGCAGCGCTACCTCGACCTGGCGGTCAACCCGGACTCGACGGCCATGCTGCGGCTGCGGTCCACTGTGGTCCGCGCGGTGCGCGACCGGCTGCACCACGCCGACTACCTCGAAGTCGAGACGCCGATGCTGCAGACGGTCCACGGCGGGGCCAACGCCCGGCCGTTCGTCACCCACATCAACGCCTACGACATGCGGATGTACCTCCGGATCGCGCCCGAGCTCTACCTCAAGCGGCTGTGCGTGGCCGGCGTCGAGCGCGTCTTCGAGCTCAACCGCAACTTCCGCAACGAAGGCGTCGACGCGACCCACAACCCCGAGTTCACGATGATCGAGGCGTACCAGGCCTACGCGGACTACGACACGATGCGGACGCTGACCCGCGAGCTGGTCCAGCACGCGGCCGAAGCGGCGTACGGCGCCCAGATCGTGCGGCGGCCCGACGCGGACGGGAAGGTCGTCGAGTACGACATTTCCGGGGACTGGCCGGTGGTTCCGGTGCACGAAGCCGTCTCGGCGGTGTTCGGCGAGCAGGTCGGCCCGGGGACGCCGGTGGCCGACCTGCGCCGCCTGTGCGCGGCCGCGGGCGTGCCGGTGGGGGAGAACCCGAGCCACGGCGACCTCGTGCTCAAGGCGTTCGAGCACCTCGTCGAGGGCGCGACCGTGCTGCCGACGTTCTACACCGACTACCCGACCGACGTCTCGCCGCTGACCCGCCAGCACCGCGCCGACCCTCGGCTGGCCGAGCGCTGGGACCTGATCGCGTTCGGCTCCGAGGTCGGCACGGCCTACACGGAGCTGACCGACCCGATCGAGCAGCGGCGGCGGCTCGAAGCGCAGTCGCTGCGCGCGGCCAGCGGCGACGTCGAAGCGATGGAACTGGACGAAGATTTCCTGCTCGCCCTGGAGCACGGCATGCCGCCGACCGGCGGGCTCGGCCTGGGTGTCGACCGGCTGATGATGATGCTGACGGGGGCGTCGATCCGCCAGACGGTCCTGTTCCCCTTCGTCCGACCGCAGGCATAACGAGTCGGTGGACCTGGTCACGGCGACGGGCCGTGGCGCGGTCCGTCGCTTACGCTCTGCCTCGTGCGCACGGCTCGGATCGCCTCGGCCCTCCTGATGGGGGTGGCCATCCTGGCGTATTCGGGCTGGCTGCTGGAGTTCTTCCTGCCGACCGGGGTGTCCCCGGTGCACGACCCGGCCGAGGCGCTGCTGACCGGGCCGCCGGTGTTCCGCGTCCTGCTCGCCGTGTCGGGGGTCGCGTTCGTGCTCGCCGGGCCCCCGCTGCACCGGCTCGGGCCGGTCCACTGGTCGGCGCGGCTCAGCTCGATCTCGGTGAGCGCGTTCGGCGTGCTGGTGCTGCTGCAGGCCGCCTACCCCGAGCGCAGCGACCTGCTGTCGTCGCTGCTCAACGTGGTCCTGGTGGGCGGGGTGATCAGCCTGATCATGTGGTGGCCGCCGGGCTGGCGCGCCCTCGCGGTCGCGGGCCTGGCCGTGGTGCTGGCGACCTGGCTGGCCGTCGTGCTCGCCCGGCAGCTGGGCACGTACGAAGGCGTCTTCACGCGGGTCCAGCTGGTGGTCCGCGCGGCCCTGTACGGCGTCGGCGGGGCGTACGCCTTCGTCAAGCCGGCCCCGCGGCACGTGCACCGATAGCGGGATTCGCCCGAAAATGTCGGTGCCGGGTGGCACGATCGCCGCAAGGGAATCCGAGCGGAAGGATCGACATGGCGGGAAACGTGCGCCCGGTGGCCGACGAGCGTGACGGGCTGCTGAGCTTCCTGGAGCAGCAGCGGTACGTGCTCAGGCTGGCCGCCCACGGGCTGACGGACGAGCAGGCGAGACTCACCTCGACGAAGAGCACGCTGTCGGTGGGCGGGCTGATCAAGCACGTCGCCAGCACCGAGTACGGCTGGATGGACACGGTGCTGCAGGTCCCGCAGAAGCCGTTCGACGAGGCGGTGGCGGAGTACGAGGACGCGCACCGGCTGCGCCCGGACGAGACCCTGGCGGGCGTCCTGGCCCGCTACGACGAGGTGGCCGCGCGCACGGCCGAGGTGATCGCGGGCATCGAGGACCTCGGCCAGGCGGTCCCGGTCCCGAAGGGCGTCCCGTGGTTCCCGCAGGACGTCGAGGCGTGGTCGGTCCGCTGGGTCCTGCTGCACCTGATCCAGGAGACGGCCCGCCACGCCGGCCACGCGGACATCATCCGCGAGCACATCGACGGCGCCACGGCCTTCCCCCTGATGGCCGCCGCCGAAGGCTGGCCCGAGTCCCCCTTCATCAAGCCCTGGACCCCGACAACCCAACCAGCCTGACAGCCGCCCGGCTCGCGCCCCCCCGCGAGCCACCCAGCCGCCCCCCCCGTGTCGACCCTCCAATCACGCGTGTCGTCCGTCCAATCACGCGAGCCGACCCTCCAATCACGCGTGTCGTCCATCCAGGTACGCGTGTCGTCCGCCTGGGTACGCGTGTCGTCCGTCCAGGTACGTGTGTCGTCCATCCCGGCACGTGTGTCGTCCGCCTGGGTACGCGTGTCGTCCATCCCGGCACGCGTGATGCCCCTCCGAGCGCACCGCGGGAGGCTCAGAACAGCGTCGGCTCGTCCGCCAGCGCGCCCTCGATCACCAGCATCCGGCGTTTCGTCCCGACGCCGCCCCGCGCGGAGAACCCGCCGTCCTTCCCGCCGGCGGCCAGCACGCGGTGGCACGGCACGATGATCGGGAACGGGTTGTGCCCCATCGCCTGCCCGACGGCCTGCGCCGACCCCGGCTGGCCGAGCCGGTGCGCGATGTCGCCGTACGTCAGCGTCCTGCCCGGCGGGATCGTCCGCGCGACCTCGTACGCGCGCCGGTTGAACTCCGGGACCCCGGTCATGTCCAGCGCCACCGAAGCCAGGTCCTGACGCGTGCCGCCGAGCAACGCCACGATCGCGTCCACCGCCTCCTGAACCGGCGCCGGCGGCGGCCCCTCGACGGCGTCCGGGAACCGCCGGATCAGCCAGGCCCGCGTCGCCGAAGCACTTCCCTCGGGCAGCGACGTCCCGATCACGACGTCGTCGCGCCAGGCCAGCCCGCACGCGCCGATCGCCGTCTCGAACACCGTGAACCCCGTCGTCATGGCGTCCAGCCTACGACCGAAGAGGGGTACCGCCCCGCCGCAAATGATCGCTAAGTTCGGTTTGGGCGAATTCGAGGAGGACGCGTGCGGCGAATCATCCTGGCGACAGCGCTGCTGCTCGGCCTGATCGCGACGCCGGCGGCCGCCGACCCGCTGGTGCTGCCGCACGTCGTCGTCGCGCACCACACCTGGTGGGCCGAGTTCGCCATCAAGAAGGCCGGCGGCACCGTCGTCGCGAGCTACCCGCAGATCGGCGTCGTCGTCGCGTACACCGCGAAGGACGACTTCGCCGCGAAGCTCCGGACAACCCTGGGCATCGACGCCGTCGGCGCGACGCGCACCGCGAAGGTCCCGAAGGAGTTCTTCGCGCCCCGCAAGGACCTCCGCTACGCCGGGCCGAACTCGCCGAACTCCGGCCAGGTCCCGCCGGAGGGCACCGCCTGGGACGTCCCGGCGCTGCACCTGCCCGAAGCGCACGCCGTCACCGACGGCAGCAAAAACACCGTCGTCGGCGTCCTCGACGTCGGCGTCGACGACACCCACCCGGAGCTCACGGAAGCGTTCGACCGAAGGAACTCCGTCTCCTGCCTCTCCGGTTGGCCCGACCGCGGCCCCGGCGCCTGGCGGCCCACCCTCGACGGCCACGGCACGCACGTCGCGGGCACGATCGCCGCGGCCCGCAACGGTTCCGGCGTCGTCGGCGTCGCTCCCGGCGTCCGCATCGCCGCCGTCAAGCTCGCCGAACTCGACGACACCGAGACGGCCGAGAGCATGGTCTGCGGCTTCGTCTGGGCCGCCGAGCACGGGTTCACCGTGGCCAGCAACAGCTACCGCTCGATCCCGTGGCGCTACAACTGCGACGACCAGCCGGACCAGGCCGCCGCGAAGCTCGCCGTCGGCCGCGCGGTGGCGTACGCGCAACGCCGGAACGTCCTCGTCGTCGCCTCCGCCGGCAACGCCGGGATCAACCTGGACACCCGCTCGGTGGACAAGGAAAGCCCGGCCGACAGCACGCCGGTGGAGCGCCGGATCGACCCGAGCTGCACCCGGCTGCCGCACGAGCTCCCCGGCGTCGTCGGCACCGGCGCGCTCGACGAAAAGCTCGTCAAAGCCACCTTCTCGAACTACTCCGCGACGCGGATCAGCGTCGCCGCGCCCGGCGCGCGCGTCTGGTCGACCTGGCCGAACGGCGAATACCGATCGGCCAGCGGAACGTCGATGGCCGCGCCGCACGCCAGCGGGGTCGCCGCCCTGATCGCGAGCCAGCACCCGCACTGGAGTGCCGAGCGCATCAAACGCGCCCTCTACGCCACGGCCACGCCGCTGTCCTGCCCGGACACCGTCTGCGCGCCCACGAAACAAGGAACGACCTACTACGGCCACGGGGTGGTCGATGCGGCGAAGGCCGTCGGCGCGGGATGATGGCGCTCGTGCTCGATCACCTCGTCTACGCCGGCCCGGACCTCGCCGACGCCGTCGCCCGCGTCGCCGCCCTCACCGGGGTCACGCCCGCGCCCGGCGGCCGCCACGTCGGTCTCGGCACCGCCAACCACCTCGCCGACCTCGGCGCGGGCATGTACCTCGAGGTCATCGGCCCCGACCCGGACCAGCCGGACCCCGACGGGCCCCGGCCGTTCGGCATCGACGACCTGACCGAGCCCGCCCTGGTCGCCTGGGCCGTCCGCACGACGGACCTCGACGCGACGATCGCGCAGGCCCGCGCCCACGGCTTCGACCCGGGCGACCCGAGGGAGATGTCCCGCGAAACCGGCGACGGCGAAACCCTGCGCTGGCGCCTGACCCCGCCGAGCGTCCCGGGCACCCTGCACCCGTTCCTCATCGACTGGGGCAGCACCCCGCACCCGACGACGCGGGACTTGCCGTCCCTGCCGCTGCTGATGGTCACCGGCACCCACCCGGACCCGGATTCGGTGCTCGCGGTGACCGACGCGCTCGGCCTGGAGCTGCTGGTCCGCCGCGCGGACAAGGCGAGCCTGACGGCGGCCCTCCGCACTCCGGAAGGCCGCCAGGTCGCCTTGAGCTAGGCCTTGCCCTCGCGCCACAAGTTGGTCATCGGCAGCCGCCGGTCGCGGCCGAACGCCTTGAACGTGATCTTCGTGCCCGGCGGGTACTGGCGCCGCTTGTACTCGGCCTTGTCGACCATCCGCACCACGCGGTCGATCGTCTCCGGGTCGAAGCCCGCCGAAACCAGGTCCGCGTACCCGCGGTCGCCCTCGACGTAGTCGTCGAGGATGTCGTCCAGCAGCTCGTAGTCCGGCAGCGAATCGGTGTCCACCTGGCCCGGCCGCAGCTCGGCCGACGGCGGCTTGGTGATGGAGTTCTCCGGGATCGGCGGGGTTTCGCCGTTCTTCACCGCTTCGGCGTTGCGCCACCTCGCCAGCTGCCACACGTGCGTCTTGAAGACGTCCTTGATCGGGGCGAACGCGCCCACCGCGTCGCCGTAGATCGTCGAATACCCGACGGCGAGCTCGGTCTTGTTGCCGGTGGCCAGCACCAGGTGACCGTCCAGGTTGGACAGTGCCATCAGGAGCATGCCCCGCGTCCGCGCCTGGATGTTCTCCTCGGCCAGCCCGGTCAGGGACAGCTGTTCGACGTACACGCGCACCATGTCCTCGACCGGCTCGACCCGGTAGTGCGCGCCGATCCGCCGAGCCAGGTCGGCGGCGTCGTCCTTCGAATGCCCCGACGAGTACTTCGACGGCATCGAGACGCCGTAGACGTTGTGGCCGCCCAGCGCGTCCGCGGCCAGCGCCGCGCAGACCGCCGAGTCGATGCCGCCGGAGAACCCGAACGTCACCGACGAGAAGCCGTTCTTGTGCACGTAGTCCCGCAGCCCGACGACCAGCGCGTGCCACACCTCGGCTTCGTCCGACAGCGGCTCGCTGATCACCGGCTCGGCGGAAGCCGGGTACGCCGGCAGGGGATCCTCGCTGAGCACCCGGCGCCGGACGGCCAGGCCTTCGTACGAACCGTCGCCCGCGTACCCGGTCTTGGGCAGATCCATGTCCAGCACGAGCAGGTGCTCGACGAACTGCGGCGCGCGGGCCAGCAGCGTGCCGTCCGCGCCGACGACGAGCGAGTCGCCGTCGAAGACGAGGTCGTCCTGCCCGCCGATCTGGTTGGTGTAGACCAGCGGCGCCCCGGCTTCGGCGGCGCGGCGGGCGATCAGCGGCAGCCGCTGCTCGTCCTTCGACCGCTCGTACGGCGAAGCGTTCGGCGCCACGACGAGATCGACGCCGGCCCGGCCGAGCGCCGAGATCGGCCCGCCGTCCTGCCAGATGTCCTCGCAGATGACCATGCCGATGTCGAGCCCGTGGAACCGGACGACGTCGAGCGTGGTGCCCGCCTTGTACCAGCGGTGCTCGTCGAAGACGCCGTAGTTGGGCAGGTGGTGCTTGAACTGCCGGGCGACGACCTCGCCGCGGTAGAGCGCCGCGGCGGCGTCGCGGGGGCCGACGTCGTCGAGGTCGAGGTAGCCGAGGTAGGTGAGCACCTCACCGCAGCCGGCTTCGTCGAGCCGGCGCGCCAGCGACTCGACGCCCTCCCGCGAGGCGGCCGCGAAGGTCTTGCGGAGCGAAAGGTCCTCGATCGGGTAGCCGGTCAGGGACATCTCGGGGAAGACGACGACGTGCGCGCCGGCTTCGGCGGCCCGCCGCGTCCACTCGACGTGCAGCTCGGCGTTGCCGTCGAGGTCGCCGACGGTGGGGTTGACCTGGGCGAGCGCGATGCGCAGTTGCGGCATGCCGCCATTCTGGCTCACGGTCACCCGGAAGGCCGAGCGAATGTGGGCGAAATCGAAGGCCCCCGCCCGGCGAACCGGACGGGGGCCTCGACAGGCGAAGAGCTACTTGCGCTTGATCATGCTCCGGACCTTCTTGATGGTCTGCTCGAAGTCCGAATCGAACGGGTTGTCGTGCACGAGGTACGTCCACGTCGTGTTCGCCCGCCGCACCCCGGCGTCGCCGAGGTCGATGCCCTCGTCGGTCAGCTCCGCCTCTTCGAGGGTCTTCGCCGCCCGTGCATCGGCCTCGCCGATGATCTTGTGGAACTCCGGGATCGCCGCGCGGTGGAACTCGTCCAGCGGCGTCTCGCGGGCCAGCGCGCGCAGGTGGATGCTCTCGCGGACGTCGGTCAGGTACGCGAGGTGGTCGGACCAGAGCTGGTCGATGTGGAACAGCAGCACCTCGCGGCACATCTGCTCCAGCTTCTCCTGATCGTCCAGCTTCTCCTTCAGCTCGCCGAACTTCTCCTCGTGCGCCTTCTCCAGCACCTCCGCCGCGTACGCGGTGCGAAGCACCTTGTCGCGGTGCACGAGCAGGTCACGCCGCTGCCGCTCGATCAGCCGCGTGTACCGCCAGGTATTGCGGTGGATCTCCAGGTCGACGCCCTCGGCGACGCGCTGGGCGTGGTTGAGCTGCCGCAGCGCCGCGCCGTCGGTGATCTCGCCGGTCTCTTCGTCGTCGACGATGCCCTCGGGCACGTCCGGCGCGTTCGACAGCACGAGGTCGTCGTTCAGGCTCGCGAAGAAGACCGCGCTGCCCGGGTCGCCCTGACGTCCGGACCGGCCGCGCAGCTGCCCGTCGAGGCGGCTCGACGGGTACCGCGCGGTGCCGATGACGTGCAGCCCGCCCAGCTCGACGACCTCTTCGCGGGTCGCGCCGTCGGTGCCGCCCAGCCGGATGTCGGTACCGCGGCCGGCCATCTGGGTGGACACGGTGACCGCGCCCTTCTTGCCGGCCTCGGCGATGATGGCGGCCTCTTCGGCGTCGTTGCGCGCGTTGAGCACGACGCACTCGAGGTCGACCTTCGCGAGCTTCTCGGCCAGCTCTTCGGACTCGGCGACGTCCTGGGTGCCGACGAGGATCGGCCGCCCGGTTTCGTGCACCGTGCGGATTTCCTCCTCGATCGCCCGCAGCTTCTGCGACGGCGACGCGAAGACGCGGTCCTCGAGGTCCTCGCGGATGTTCGGGGTGTTCGGCGGGATGACCGCGACCTCGAGCTCGTAGAACTCGCGCAGCTGCTCGGCGACGGCGACCGCGGTGCCGGTCATGCCGGCGACCTCCGGGTACCGCGCGAGCAGCGCCTGGACGGTGATCGAGTCGAGGATCTCGCCGCGGTCGGTCGCGGTGACCTGCTCCTTCGCCTCGACGGCGGCCTGGAGGCCGTCCGGCCAGCGCTGCAGCTCGGCGACGCGGCCGCGGGCGGCGTTGATGAGCTGGACCTTGCCGTCGCGGACCAGGTAGTCGACGTCGCGGGTGAGCAGCGCGTGGGCGTGCAGGGCGACGTTGACCGCGGCCAGCCGGTCCGACGCCTGTTCGTTGAACAGGTCGTCGACCTCGAGGCCGAGCGACTTCGCGACGACGGACGAGCCGGCGTCGGTCAGCCAGGCGTTGCGGCCCTCGCTGTCGGTCTCGTAGTGCAGGTTGAGCCGCAGCCGCCGGACGATCTTGGCGACCTCTTCGTCGGCGTCGCTGCGGTCGATCGAGCCGGCCATCACCAGCGGGACGCGGGCCTCGTCGACCAGCACCGAGTCCGCCTCGTCGACGATCGCCACCTCGGGGTCGGGCTGGACCAGGTCGTCGACCTTCGTGACCAGGCGGTCGCGCAGCACGTCGAAGCCGATCTCGGCGACGGCGCCGTACGTGACGTCCTTGGCGTAGGCCTCGCGGCGCTCTTCACGCGAGTGCGACGGCTCGACCCAGCCGACCGACACGCCGAGCAGGGCGTACACCGGGCCCATCCACTCCGCGTCGCGGCGGGCCAGGTAGTCGTTGACCGTGACGACGTGAACGCGCTTTCCGCGGATCGCGTACCCCGCCGCGGCCAGCGCACCCGCGAGGGTCTTGCCCTCACCGGTCTCCATCTGCACGACGTGCTTGGTGAGCAGGCCCATCGTGCCCAGCACCTGCACGTCGAACGCGCGCTCGCCCAGTGCCCGCCGGGCGGCCTCGCGGCCCAGCGCGCACACCTCGATCAGCTGGTCGTCGCCGAACGCGGTGTCCTTCAGCGTCTCGCGAAGCTTGCCCGCCCGCTCGGTCAGCTCCTCGTCGGAGAGCTTTTCGAGCTCGGGTTCGAGCTTCTCGACCGCGGGCAGCAGTGCTTCGTAGCGGGTCAGCTCGACGCTGCCCGGCCGCTGGATGATCCGGCGGAGCTTCTTGCCCATCCGGCTGATCAGTGCTGCCACCCCTGGTCTCCCGTTCTCTCTCGCTCGACCGGCCTCCACCACCCAACGCGACGGTGGTGCGTTCGAGTTCCGCGGCCGGATGGGACGATCCAACCGTGTTCCCTCATCCCAGCGCCAGGTCCCATCGTCGCCGGATCACCGCGATCGCGACGTCCGTGCTGCTCGCGGCCTCGCTGGCCGCGTGCACGTCTTCCGGCAAGACCGAGCCGCCCGCGCCGACGACCGAGTCGCACCCGCCGTCCGGGCCGGTGCCCGCCGGGCTGGAGCGGTTCTACGGCCAGAGCCTGAGCTGGGCCGACTGCGCACCTTACGCGACGTCGGAGGACTCGCGATCGGCGTTCCAGGCGAAAGACGTCCAGTGCGCGCGCCTGACCGTGCCGCTGGACTACGCGAAGCCGGCGGGGGACACGATCACGCTGGGCCTGCTCCGTCGCAAGGCCACCGGCGAGAAGATCGGGTCGCTCGTGGTCAACCCGGGCGGCCCGGGCGCGTCGGGCATGGTCGCCGCCGCCGGGCTGGGCAAGCCGGTGACCAGCACCGGGCTGGGCAAGCGCTTCGACCTGGTCGGGTTCGACCCGCGGGGGATCGGGGCCAGCCAGCCGGCCATCCACTGCCTGACCGATCAGGAGCGGGACGCCGACCGCGCCGACGACAGCGAGACCGACGGCTCGCCGGCCGGGGTGCTGAAGCAGGAATCGCAGGAAAAGGACTTCGCGGCCAAGTGCGCCCAGCGCACCGACGACGGCACCGCGATGCTCGCCAACGTCGGCACCCGCGACGTCGTGAAGGACCTGGACGTCCTCCGCTCGGTCCTCGGCGACGAAAAGCTCACCTATTTGGGCTACTCCTACGGCACCCGGATCGGGTCGGCCTACGCCGAGGCGTTCCCGAAGAACGTCCGCGCGATGGTCCTCGACGGCGCGGTCGACCCCGAGCAGGACGCGGTCGAGTCGCTCGTCGCGCAGGGTCAGGGCTTCGGGACGGCGTTCACGCAGTTCGCGAAGTGGTGCGCGGCCCAGCAGGACTGTGCGCTCGGCGGGGACGCCGGCGGCGCGGTCACGGCGTTCCAGAACCTCGTCCGCCCGCTGATCGACTTCCCGGTGCCGGTCGGCGACGGCCGCAAGCTCTCCTACGAAGACGCCACCACCGGCGTCATCCAGGCGCTCTACCAGGAAAGCCTGTGGGACACCCTGAACACCGGCCTCAACGAGCTGAAGCAGCAGCGCGGCGCGACGCTCGAGAAGCTCGCCGACATCTACAACGAGCGCGACTCCGACGGCAAGTACGGCACCACGCAGGACGCCTTCACGGCGATCCGGTGCGTCGACGACCCGCGCGTCACGGACCCGGCCGTCATCCTCAAGGCGCAGGAGGAGTACGTGAAGGTGGCGCCGTTCCTCGACGACGGCCGCCCGGCTTCGGCGGCCCGCGACGCCTGCGCGTTCTGGCCGGTGCCGAACACGTCCGAGCCGCACGTGCCGAACGTCGAAGGCCTGGCGAAGACGCTGGTCATCTCGACGACCAACGACCCGGCGACGCCGTACCAGGCCGGCGTCAACCTCGCGAAGGGCCTGAAGGGCGCGTTGCTCACCTACGAGGGCACGCAGCACACGGTGTTCCTCCAGGGCGTGAAGTGCGTGGACCAGGCGGGGACGGATTACCTGGTCGACGGCACGGTGCCGCCGGACGGGAAGCGCTGCTCGGGCCAGTAGCTACTGCTGCTGGTTGGTCAGCGACAGCTCGATCATCACCGGGCTGAGGTGGTCGCCGGCCGGCGGGACCTGCACCCACAGCCGCACGAAGCGCCGGGGCCCGCCGTCGTCGGCGACCCAGATCTTGACGGTCAGGTCGGCGTGGACCTGGGCGAGCACGCTGTACGCGACGTTCGCCGGCACCTTGCCGCCGACCCGCAGCGCGGGCGCGCCGTCCACGTTCTCGCGACCTTCGGTCTTCGCGTCGGTCACGCCGTCGAGCAGCCGCTTCAGCCCGCCGTGCGGACCGAGGAACCTGCTGACCGTGTACGCGTCGGGCAGGGGACCGGCCTCGGTGCCGGTGTCGACGTGCGTGCCATTGACGATGAAGCGGAACTCGGTGTGGCCGTCGCCATCCTGGACGTCGGCCGTTCCGGTCGCGGACTCGCCGTCGTCGAGGGTCGCGTCGCCCTCGATCTGACGCAGCGGGAAGCCCGGCAGCACGCCGTTGACGCCGGCCGCGAAGTGCACGCCCCGCACGGCCGCGAATGACGTCGCGGCCTCGCGGACGAGGTCGGCACCCGCCGGGAAGGGCCCCCGCGTATCGGGTGACCCGGTGCAGCCGGCCGTCAGGAGAAGCGCGAGCAGCAGCAGCGCGAGGCGGGACATGGCGCGAGCCTACTGTTGGCCCGAATCTTGCGGATGATGTCCTTCCGGCCACTTCCGCCGTCACGCGCGCGCGGTGAGACTGCCTGCGTGACTGTTGAGACCCGTCCCGCCCCGAAGCTGCACCGCGCGTGGCTGATCGCCGGCGCCGCCTTCGTCGCGCTGCTCGCCTCCGCCGGCTTCCGCGCCGCTCCCGGCGTCCTGATCGACCCGCTGCACGAAGAGTTCGGCTGGTCGCGCACCACGATCAGTTCCGCCGTCTCGGTGAACCTCGTGCTCTTCGGCCTCTTCGCGCCCTTCGCGGCCGCGTTGATGGAGCGGTTCGGCATCCGGCGCGTCTCGGCGACGGCGTTGACCGTGATCGCGGCCGGCGCGGGCGGCACGGTGTTCATGACCGCGAGCTGGCAGCTCGTGCTGTGCTGGGGCGTGCTGGTCGGGCTGGGGACCGGCTCGATGGCGATGGGCTTCGCCGCGATGGTCGCGACCCGGTGGTTCGTGCAGCGCCGCGGCGTCGTCACCGGCGTCCTGACCGCGGCGGGCGCCACCGGCCAGCTGATCTTCCTGCCGCTCATCGCGAACCTCGCGGTCAGCTCCGGCTGGCGGACGGCGTCGCTGGTGATCGCCATCGCCGCGCTCGCCGTCGTCCCGGTGGTCCTGCTGGTGATGCGCGACCACCCGGCCGACATCGGCACCACGGCTTACGGCGCGCCCGCCGGCACCGAGATCGCGCGCCCGGCACCGAAGACCGGCTCGGTCCGCCGCGCCCTCTCCGTGCTGGGCCAGGCCGCCCGGACCCGCACGTTCTGGCTGCTCGCCGTCGGCTTCGCGATCTGCGGCGCGACGACCAACGGGCTGGTCGGCACCCACTTCGTCCCGGCCGCGCACGACCACGGCATGCCGCAGACGACGGCGGCGAGCCTGCTGGCCCTGGTCGGCGTCTTCGACGTCGTCGGCACGATCTTCTCCGGCTGGCTCACCGACCGGATCGACCCGCGGATCCTGCTCGGCGTCTACTACGCCCTGCGCGGGCTCTCGCTGGCGCTGCTGCCGCAGCTGTTCACCGACAGCGTGCAGCCGAGCATGTGGGCGTTCATCCTGTTCTACGGCCTCGACTGGGTGGCCACGGTCCCGCCGACCGTCGCGCTCTGCATCCGCGCCTTCGGTGACGCCGGCCCGATCGTGTTCGGCTGGGTCTTCGCCTCCCACCAGCTCGGGGCCGCGTTCGCCGCGTCGGCCGCCGGCCTGGTCCGCGACCAGCTCGGGAACTACACCCTGGCCTGGTACTCCGCCGCCGTGCTCGCCGTGATCGCGTCGGTCGCTTCTCTGGCCATCACGCGGGCGAAGAAACCCGTTGCGGTGCTCGCGACGTGACTTCGGCGGCGTCGGCGCGTCGCGAAACATGCCGTTAACACGCTGTGGTTAGGGTGCGGCCATGGATCGCCAGCAGGAATTCGTGCTCCGCACGCTCGAGGAGCGCGACATCCGTTTCGTTCGTCTCTGGTTCACCGATGTGCTGGGGTTCCTCAAGTCCGTCGCCGTCGCGCCGGCCGAGCTCGAGGGCGCTTTCAACGACGGGATCGGCTTCGACGGCTCGGCCATCGAGGGCTTCGCGCGCGTCTACGAATCGGACATGGTCGCCAAGCCGGACCCGGCCACGTTCCAGGTGCTGCCCTGGGAAACCCCCGACGGCGGCCCGTACTCGGCCCGCATGTTCTGCGACATCGCGATGCCCGACGGCTCACCGTCCTGGGCGGACCCGCGGCACGTGCTGCGCCGCCAGCTGTCGAAGGCCGCCGAAGCGGGCTTCACCTGCTACGTGCACCCCGAGATCGAGTTCTTCCTCCTCTCGAACATGCCCGACGACGGCAGCGAGCCGGAGCCGGCGGACAACGGCGGCTACTTCGACCAGGCCAGCCACGCCACCGCGACGCACTTCCGCCGGCACGCCATCGAGACCCTCGAAGCGATGGGCATCTCGGTCGAGTTCAGCCACCACGAAGGGGCACCGGGCCAGCAGGAGATCGACCTCCGCTACGCCGATGCGCTGACGATGGCCGACAACGTGATGACGTTCCGCTACGTCGTCAAGGAGGTCGCGCTGACCCAGGGCGTGCGCGCGACGTTCATGCCGAAGCCGTTCACCGACCAGCCCGGCTCGGGGATGCACACGCACGTCAGCCTGTTCGAAGGCGACCGCAACGCGTTCTACGACGCCGAGGACCCGCACGAGCTGTCGGAGACCGGCAAGGCCTTCGTCGCCGGGGTGCTGCACCACGCCAAGGAGATCTCCGCGGTCACCAACCAGTGGGTGAACTCCTACAAACGCCTGATCAGCGGCAGTGAGGCGCCGACGACGGTGTCATGGGGCCGCGCGAACCGCTCCGCGCTCGTCCGCGTCCCGATGTATTCACCCGGAAAGGCGTCATCCCGCCGGGTGGAGATCCGTACCCTGGACTCGGCGTGCAACCCGTACCTGGCGTACTCGGTCATCCTGGCCGCCGGGCTCAAGGGGATCGAGAAGGGTTACGAGCTGCCGCCACCCGCCGAGGACAACATCTGGCAGCTGAGCGACGCCGAGCGGCGCGCCGCCGGGTACGCCCAGCTACCCCAGAACCTGGGAGAGGCACTGGCCGAGATGGAGAAGTCCGAGCTCCTGCCGGAAGCGCTCGGCGAGCACGTCTACGACTTCTTCCTCCGCAACAAGCGCGTGGAGTGGGACAACTACCGCAGCGCGGTCACCCCGTACGAACTCCGAACGCTCCTCCCGGTGCTCTGATGGGGCGGCGGCCGGTGTTCCTCGCGATGCTGGCCGCCGCACTCGTGCTCGTCCCCGCCGCGCCCGTCGCCGCTTCGCCGGTTTCGCCGCGGTTCGACCTCGACTCCGCCGACATCCCGGCCCTGCAGGCCCGGATGGCGTCGGGCCGGCTCACTGCCGTGGGCCTGACCAGCACTTACCTCGATCGGATTCACCGGATCGACGGTAAGGTCAACGCGGTCCTGGCCCTCAACCCGTCGGCTCTCGGCCAGGCCGCGGCCAGCGACGCGCGACGTCGCGCGCACCACCTGCGTGGCCCTCTCGACGGCATCCCGGTGCTGGTCAAGGACAACGTCGACACCCGGGACCAGTGGACGACGGCCGGCTCGCGCGCGTTGCGCAGCCGCCCGGCGGCGGACGCCACCCTCATCACTCGTTTGCGTGCCGCCGGAGCGGTGATCCTCGGCAAGGCGAACCTGTCGGAATGGGCGAACTTCCGCGCCGCGAAGCCGACGTCGGGCTGGTCGGGCGTGGGTGGGCAGACGAACAACCCGTACGTGCTGGACCGCAACCCGTGCGGGTCGTCGGCGGGCTCGGCGGCCGGCGTCGCGGCCACGTTGGCCCAGGTCGCGATCGGCTCGGAGACGGACGGCTCGATCGTGTGCCCCGCCGGCATGACGGCGACGGTCGGGCACAAACCGAGTCTCGGCCTGGTCAGCCGCACGGGCGTGGTCCCGATTTCGGCCGAGCAGGACACGGCGGGCCCGATCGCCCGCAACGTCGTCGACGCGGCCCTGACGCTTTCGGTCCTGCAGGGCCGCGACCCCGCGGACCCGGCGACCCTGACGTACCCCCGCACCCAGCCGACGGACTACGCGAAGTTCCTCCGGCCGGGTGTCCTGCGCGGCGCCCGCATCGGCCTGTGGCGCCTCCCGGTCCTCGGCCCGGCCACCGACGCGATCATGACATCGGCGAAGAACTCCCTGGTCAAGGCGGGGGCGACGGTCGTCGAAGTGACGTTGCCCTACCAGTCGCGGTTGACCGAACTGGAGTTCCCGGCGCTGCTCACGGAGTTCCACCGGGACATCGACGCGTACCTGGCGACCCGCCCGTCCGGGCCGCGGAACCTGGCCGAGCTGATCGCCTACAACCGGGCGGACCCGCTGGAGCGGACGTGTTTCGCCGGGCAGGAGCTGTTCGAACAGGCCCTCGCGGCACCCGGTCCGTCGGACCCGGGCTACCTCGCCGTGCGCGCCGAGCTCACGGACCTTTCGCGTCGATCCTTGGACGAGACCCTGGACGCGTACCACCTGGACGCGATCGCCTCGCCGACCAACCCGCCGGCGTGGAAGACGAATTGCGCGGTGGGCGACAACGACGTGATCCCGTCCTCGACGCCGGCCGCGGTCGCGGGCTACCCGGACGTGACGGTCCCGGCCGGGTTCGCGGGACAGCTCCCGGTCGGGATCTCGTTCATGGGAGCGCGGTGGTCCGACGCCCGGATGCTGGCGTTGGCGGCGGACTTCTCGCGGGCCGCGCCGGCCCGGGTGCCGCCGCGGTATCTGCCGACGGTGCCGTCGTAGCCGTCCGTAAGCAGTCTGACCTGCGGCGATGCCGTTAAGTGACCCCCCTGTTCGGGGGTCGTTCCGGGCCATGTAATCTTCTCTTCGTCGCCAGGAACACCGGGTCACACCGGGGCCGAAAGCCCCGGAGACCAGGCCGGGACGAGCGGGTTGACACCGCGGATCGGACCGGGTAATGTTCAGCGTCGGCCCACGAGCGGCCGCCGACCCCCTACGACTAAACCCGTAGGCTGAGGCATGCTCGACCAAAAGCTTGTGAATATCGCTTGGAACAACTGCCGAGGATAGAGCCGCTGATAAGGCGGTGAGTCCGGAGTGTGTTGCTTGAGAACTCAACAGTGTGCTAGTGAACTAAGCCAGTAGAGCTTATATTTGAAACCCCCTCGTCGGGGTTTCCTTTGAGAGCATTACATTGCCTCGATTAAACTATTCATTGTTGGAGAGTTTGATCCTGGCTCAGGACGAACGCTGGCGGCGTGCTTAACACATGCAAGTCGAACGCTGAAGCACCTTCGGGTGTGGATGAGTGGCGAACGGG